>CAYTPW010000006.1:0-169826 GCA_964439935.1 uncultured bacterium
CGGTTGCAGAGCTACCCGCATTGCTCGAACAGGCGCGCGATGCCGACATTCCGGTCGCCGGCCTGATGTGCATCCCGCCCTTCGAGATCGAAGCTATTCCAGTGACTTGTACTTATCGATTCGATATAGCCACAGCTGGTAATTGATACCATCACCCTTGGATTTCTGTACAATCTCGGTGGGCTCACCCAGCAGTTCCTGGACTTCCGGGATGGTCATGCCAATTAACACATTTTTCTGTTCCCGGTTCAGTTTTTCCCGGGCTTCGGCCATACGACGATCAATATGCTTTTGCAATTTACCTGCATCATAGATTGCCAAGCGATCTCTCAACTCCAGTAAGACCTGTGCACTGGAAGGATTTAATCCCCCCATCAATTCAGCGGCTTTTTCCAGAGACTGAATAGCCAGTTGCATCGTGTACAGGTCTTCGGTTTCATTAGCCTCTTTAATCAGGGCTGCAGCCACCTGGTAACGCAGCTGGTTCAGTTCCAAACCCAGGCTGGGGTCTAAGTCCATTGCCCTGTCATATTGTTCCAAAGCCTTAGAGTAAAAACCGTATTTCATAGCGGCCTGACCCCTGAAAATTGCGTTGCGGGCCTCATAGGCCGGCAATAGCTTTCTGGCTGTTTTTGAATAAGCTGCGGTCAGACCTACCAGATCAAAGGCCTGTTGTGCTTTACTGGAGCTTGACAGTGATTCCGCCTGTTTTAGCGGTTCTTCAGCCAAACGTTCATAGGCTGCCAGAATTACCAGCGTAAGATTAGAATCGGCATTAATTTCAGCTTGTCGGTAGCGATTCAAAGCTTGGATAGCATTTCCATCCTGCTCAAAGCGGCGGCCCTCACGATATAGCTGAATAGGTATGTACTCATTGCATTTATCGATTAATTTTTGAGCCCGGCGACGATTGGCATGACGGGGGTATTCCTCCAAAAAGGCGGTGAATTTATCCCGTGCCGATAAATAATCGCGCCTGTAGTAATACTGTTTCCCCAGATCGCCTGAACTAAGTTTACCGCCGTAGAAAGCCGACAGGGTGAAGAAAAGTCCATATCCCGGCAATACGAAACCACTGATCGGTGTAACATCTCCCTCATCTGTGATCCGGTCAATCCGGGTATAACAATGACGCATCTCAACTCCAAAGGCATAGCGGATCTGCTGCCCAGGATCCAAAATAAACCTGACACCCAGATCATAGCTCACCGATGGACCCCAACCACTGGGAGTTGGATCAAAGCCGCTTTCACCCGATTCATAGAATCTGGCGGTTGCTAATCCATATGAGTAACGCAGATTAATAAACCACCATTCATCCCATTGAATAATGGCTGAATTGCTAATCCCAATCTCCAACAACCGGGGACTGAATTGTTTCTCACCGATGTCCCAACTGGCCTGCGTGGTACCCCATCCGCTGGTCGGTAGATCGGGTGCATTGAACAAGGTGCTATAACGGAAATTGATGCCTGTGTTAAGATCAGCCGCGCTGGCCCCTGAAAGAAAATGACTCATATTGGTTTTTATCAGATCAATATCGAGTTGCTGATAGATTCGCTGAGTCTGCTCACTGGATAATTCAGAGACAGGCTGTTCAAATTGCATCCAGCCTTTAGGCATCTGATTAAAATTGGCACCGGCGCCGCCTAGAAATCCCACCCCATAGTGAATTTCCAGAGGTATTATTGATATCGGTTGATGGAATTCGCGGCGTCGGAATATTCGATCACTATGGTACCCGAATAAATATTTCCCTGACGGTTCTCTGTCGTATTTCCTAGTCAGTGCTTCGATGAATAAGGTGGAATCAATCGTTTCAACCTGCGCTCCGGCACTGAAGCAATTCAAAGCAAACAGAAAAAACAGACCGGTTATTAGTCTCCGCATAACCATGCAAAATAGCTCCTTCTACTGACCCGAGCAAGCTGGTATTTTATTTTTGTGATCATCATCGCGCAACCCAATAAAGCATTTTTTACACAACTGTTAAAACCGATATGCATTCAATGAATGCAGATAATACAGTGGCTATGCAAAATCAGATTGCATATAAAACATTACCTATATACATTTAAATACCAAACAATATTAGGGAATTTTGCTATAATGCCAAATAATCATAAGGATATTGACGCTACCGACTGTAAAATACTGGATATACTTCAGGATCAGGGTCGCATAACCAATACCGAATTAGCCAAACAACTGGGAATATCACCACCACCCACTCTTGAACGGGTCAAAAAACTGGAACGGAAAAAATATATCGATAAATATGTTGCCTTGGTCAATCCCCATAAAGTGGGTATCCGTTGTTTTACTTATGTTGAAGTGACACTTGTCCGCCACGGCAGTGCCGCACTGGAGCGCTTTACCTCATCAATTATTGAAATTGCAGAAGTGCTGGAATGCCACCATATCACTGGTGAAGCAGATTTTCTGCTGAAAGTAGCCACACGTGATATTCCGGCTTACGAGAAATTTATTATTCATAAATTGACCGCTCTACCGGACGTTCAACACTTGAAAACACTGGTTGTTTTATCTACCCTTAAACAGGAAACCCGATTACCTGTCAAATCCGTATAGAAATAGCGAGGGGATTATGTCAAAAAAAGATTTGAATTACTGGATTGAAATCGGTCAACAGATGATTGCCGATCGTCAACTGCGGATTGACCGGGCCAAAGGCTGGAAATTTGATACGGTCGCAACCCATGGACTATATGATCTAACACAAGCGTTGGGAATGAATAGTGGCTCGATCATGGAGCCAGTTTACATGAGCACCGCTCAGGCTTATGAAAACTCCTTTCACATGGAGGCCGGTTTATCATACCAGATGCCTAACTGGTGTTACTCGCGGATCGCCAATCCATCGACCTATTTCCTGGAAGAAACAGCCGCTTTACTGGAGGGTTATGGGACAAATCTGAAGACCAGCTGCGTGGCCACAGCCAGTGGAATGAGTGCCATTCGAACTGCAACCGAACCATTTCTCATCAAGGATGATTCCCTGCCGCCACCCAATATTGTAACTTCGGCCAAAGTGTACGGGGGCACTTTTCAGCAGTTTGCTGTCCGGCGCGGGCAGGAGCAAGGCATTGAAATCCGCTGGGTAACAAATCCCATCGATGTCGGCGAATGGGATGCAAAGATCGATGGCGGGACCCGGTTTGTTTACGGTGAATTCCCCTCCAATCCATCGGTTGATATATTCGATATTGAAGCGGTGGCCAAGCTGGCTCATAGCAATGGAATTCCATTAATTGTGGATTCCACTTGTGCTTCGCCAGCACTAACCCGCCCCCTGGCTTTCGGTGCAGATATTGTAGTGCAGTCAGCCACTAAAGTCATGGCCGCCAGTGGAACTGCAATTGTCGGGCTACTTATCGCCCGACACAATATCACCAGCAGGGTAGGTCCTGATGAAATGAAAGCAGATTTTGCCACCTGGACAAAATTCTGGCCTTTCCGCGATAATGGTCCCAGCCTGCATGCAATGGCTGCCATAATGACCCTGAATGACATCCGTACCCTGCGCTCCCGTATCGCCCAAATGAGTGAAACAGCGCTGACTGTTTCTCAATTTCTTGATAACCACCCCAAAGTCGATCGTGTTTTCTACCCCGGCCTGAAACATTATCATGCATACGATCTGGCCAAAAAATATATGCACCTTGTCGACAGTGATAAAAACGCTTACGGATACATGTTAATGGTCGAAATAAAGGAGGCTGAAAAGGATTGTAATTCCAAAACACGCCAGTTTTATGATGGATTAGACATGATCTGGCGTGCTACTGATTTGGGACGGGTTAAAACAGTGGCCACGATAAACGCTATTTCGACCCATCAGCAACAGGGAGAGGAAGGTCGGATATTGGCATCAATCAAGCCGAATGCCGTTCGGATAGCGGTTGGTGTGGAACATCCAGACGATATAATTGCCGATCTGGAGAAAGGTCTAAATCAAATTTAGGAGACTGAAATGAGTCACAAAATAGCTTTAATAGGATTTGGAACGGTTGGACAGGGGCTCTGTGAGATATTGATTGATAAAAAGGAAATACTAAGAACAAAATATGGATTTGACGGGGAAGTTGTGGCGGTGTCTGATCCGGTAAAAGGATCGGTTTACTGTGCTAATGGTCTGGATATTAAACAATTATTAAGCCTGGTGACCAAGGGCACCACGCTGGAAGAATATCAATGTAGCCACAGCGATTGCCAATGTCATTTCGGCTGGGATGCGTTGAAAACCATCCGGGAATCCAACGCTGATACGATCTGCGAACTGGCATTCACAAATGTTGAAACCGGTCAGCCGGCGATTGATCATTGCATGGCCGCCTTCGAAACTGGTAAAAATATCGTTACCAGCAATAAGGGCCCTGCCGCCATTGATTTCGCCGGGATGAAGGCACTGGCAGACGAAAATGGAGCAAAATTCATGATTGAAGGTACGGTTGTATCCGGCACACCGATTATCAATCTGGTGCAAGGACCCCTGGCCGGTTGTAACATTTCATCGATCAAGGGAATCCTGAATGGTACCACCAATTATATTTTGACTCAAATGGAAGCTGGTATGGAATATTCCACCGCTCTGCAAAAAGCCCAGGATTTGGGTTATGCTGAAGCCGATCCTACCGGCGATGTGGAAGGCTACGATGCCATGGCCAAGGTGATTATCCTGGCTAACGTTGTAATGGCTACTTCCATTACCGCCAAGGATGTGGTACGGGAAGGTATCACCGGAATCACCCCGGCAATGATTGTAGAGGCCAGGGATCAAAACGCACGTTGGAAACTGATTGGTTCGATCGAAAAAACAGCTGACGGCATTAATGCGTCAGTGAAACCGGATTTAGTCCCAATGACTCACCCTCTGGCAGGTATTATGGATGCCACCAATGCATTGACATTTAGCACTGACTTGATGGGCGATATCACAATTGTCGGTGCCGGCGCTGGACGGACTGAAACCGGTTATTCAATCTTGACTGACATTCTGGCAATTCATCGCAATAATTAATTAAATAATCAGAGAACAAGATGAAAGACTTACAGAACAAAGGAATCGATACTCAAGTAACTCATTCCGGTACCAATCCCGATAGAACTTTCGGCAGCGCAACAGTGCCTATTTACCAAACATCCACATTCAGTTTTGAGTCGACCGATCAGGGTGCTGGTCGCTTTGCCGGAACTGAATCAGGGTATATTTATACCAGATTGGGCAATCCTACAATTAATGCTTTGGAGGAGGCGGTAGCAACTCTGGAAGGCGGTTTTGGCGCCCTCGCAACTGCCACTGGAATGGCGGCTGTCACAACCGTTTACATGACTTTGCTGGGACAGGGTGCCCACATTGTTGGTCCTGATTCGGTATACGGTCCTTCCCGGGTGGTAATCGAGCGAGAATTCTCCCGTTACGGAGTGGAATTCGATTTTATCGACGCAGCAGATTCAGAGCAAGTCCGCCAGGCAATGCAACCGAACACCAAACTTGTTTTCATCGAAACACCAGCTAATCCCACAATCAAATTAGCCGATATTCAAGCTTCTGCGGATATTGCCCACGAACACGGTGCTTTACTGGTAGTGGATAATACTTTCATGACCCCGGTATTGCAGCAACCTTTTGAATTGGGTGCCGACATAATCGTTCACAGTATGACCAAAGCAATAAATGGCCATACTGATGTAGTGGCAGGTATAATCGTGACGAAAAATGAAGAATTGTTACAGCTGATCAAACCGGTGCTCCGGTCCATGGGCGGCACTATTGATCCCCATCAAGCGTGGCTGGTATTGCGCGGTTTGCGAACACTTTCACTACGGGTTAATAAAGCTCAAACCAACGCCATTCAACTGGCAGAATTCCTGGAACAACACCCCAAGGTGGAGTGGGTACGTTTCCCGGGTCTCAAATCACACCCCCAGCATCAACTTGCCAAAGAACAGATGAAAGGTCCTGGTTTCATGATCAGTTTTGGTGTAGTCGGCGGCGCTGAAGCAGGAAAAACGATTATGGATAATGTTCAGGTCCCAACTCTAGCGGTCTCGCTGGGCGGATATGAATCACTGATCCAGCATCCAGCATCCATGACCCACGCTGGTATGGGCAAGGAATGCCAGGAAGAAGCCGGAATAACGGCCGGGTTGGTTCGATTATCAGTGGGTTGTGAAGACGTACAGGATCTGGAAGACGACCTGGCACACTGTCTGGCACTGATCTAAACCTCAAACACGGAGAAACTGAAATATGAAAATGCTAATCGGCGGTAAATGGATCGCAAAATCCGACACAATTCCTGTAATCAATCCATTTGACGGCCAATTGATTGATACGGTACCAGCTGGTACCAGTCAAGATATTGCTAATGCAATCGAAGCTGCTGTTAGTGGTTATGAAATTAACCGCAACCTGCCGGTCCACCAGCGGATCAGTATTCTGAAAAAAGCCTGTGAAATAATGGACCAGCGCTACGAAGAATTGGCAATAACGATTGCCAGCGAGGGCTCAAAAACAATCAGAGAAGCCCGTAAGGAAGTCGGGCGGGCTATCAATACGATGACAATCTCCGCAGAAGAAGCCCGGCGTATCTGTGGCGAAACACTACCATTCGACAGTGCCGAGGGATCAGAAAACCGGGTGGGTTATTACTACCGATTCCCTATTGGCGTAATAGCAGCAATTACACCTTTCAATGATCCGCTGAACCTGGTTGCCCATAAATTGGGGCCGGCAATCGCCGGTGGAAATTCAGTGGTTTTAAAACCGGCTACCGTCACACCCCTATCAGCCCTGAAGCTGGCTGAGATTCTTCTGGATGCTGGTCTTCCGGGGCAAATTTTATCGGTGGTTACCGGTCACGGCAATCAGATTGGTGACGCATTGGTGTCTGATACACGAGTACGCATGGTTTCTTTCACCGGCGGTGTAGACGCCGGCCAGGAAATAATGAAAAAGGTCGGTCTGAAAAAAGTTGGGATGGAGCTCGGTTCAAACTCTCCGGTGATTGTGATGGATGACTGCGACCTTGAAAATGCGGTGGAATCCTGTGTTTCCGGTGCCTTCTGGGCAGTGGGCCAGAACTGTATCGGTGTACAACGGATATACATCCAAGAAGCAATATATACCCAATTCCGTGATCGTTTTGTGGAACGAACCAATCAATATAAAACCGGTTATCAGCTTGATGAAGATACGGACATGGGACCGATGATTTCCGAAAAAGAGGCTGAGCGGGTAATTGAATGGGTTTCGGAAGCGCTCGAAATGGGAGCTGTTCTGCTGACCGGCGGAACTCGTACCGGCACCCTGGTTAAACCAACTGTACTTGAAGAAATGCCAGCCTCGGCCAAACTGGACTGCCAGGAGGTATTCGGTCCGGTAGTATCGCTCTATCCAATTAATACTCTGGATGAAGCAATTGCAAAATCCAACGCCGTCAATTATGGTTTACATGGAGCTATTTTTACCCAGGATCTGAATCAGGCCTTTCATGCCATCAAAAAGCTCGATGTCGGCAGCGTAATCGTTAACGATTCCACTGATTACCGGGTGGATCTGATGCCCTTCGGCGGCGTTAAGCATAGCGGCCTGGGACGGGAAGGAATCAAATTTGCCCTTCAGGAAATGACTGAACCAAAGGTTGTCTGCTTCAATCTATAAATGAGCGGTATGTACACCGGTACATTTAAACACTTGAAAACTTTTATGAGGTATTACAATGACTGAGCGACGTTCCTGGGCCGAGCCCTGGAAAATAAAAATGGTGGAGCATCTGCGAATCACCACCAAAGATGAGCGGCAAGCAGCAATAAAGGAGGCCGGTTATAATACATTTTTACTTAAATCACGGGATGTATATATTGATTTGCTTACCGACAGCGGCACCAATGCCATGAGCGATCGCCAGTGGGCGGGGATGATGCTGGGCGATGAAGCCTACGCCGGGAGCCGGAATTTCTATCATCTGGAAAAAGCAATCCAGGATTATTATTCCTATAAATATCTGGTGCCCACTCACCAGGGCCGGGCGGCCGAGCACTTGATCTCACAGATCATGATCAAAGACGGAGATTACATTCCAGGTAACATGTATTTCACCACCACCCGTCTGCACCAGGAATTGGCCGGTGGCAATTTCGTGGATGTAATCGTTGACGAAGCCCATGATACTGAAAATGATTTTCCCTTCAAGGGAAATGTAGACTTGGCCAAATTGCAGTCGTTAATTGATGAGGTAGGTGCAGAACGAATACCTTACGTAGCTATCGCCACAGCCGTAAATATGGCGGGTGGCCAGCCAATATCCCTGGCCAACTTGCAAGAATTAAGGTTGCTGACTAGTAAATACAATATACCAATCGTACATGATATGACCAGGGTAGCCGAAAATGCCTGGTTTATAAAGACAAGGGAAACCGGTTACGCCGACAAAACAGTAGCTGAAATCATCTATAAAATCTGTGCTTTGACTGACCACGCAACAATGAGCGCCAAAAAAGATCCGCTTGTCAATATTGGTGGATTCCTGGCTACTAATGACAAAGATCTCTATGGCAAGGCTCAAAATATGGTGGTGGTGTACGAGGGTCTCCATACGTATGGTGGCATGGCTGGTCGTGATATGGAGGCAGTAGCTATCGGTATTGTCGAATCGGTGCAGGATGATCACATCCGGGCGCGGGTGGGTCAAACCCAATATCTTGGTGAGAAACTATTGGAATTTGGTATCCCGATTGTGAAACCGATTGGCAGCCATGGCGTCTTTATTGATGCGAAGAAATTTTTACCGCACTTGGAACAGGATATGTTACCGGCTCAGACTCTAGCCGCCGAAATTTACATTCAGGGTGGTGTACGTACCATGGAACGAGGGATTGTTTCCGCCGGCCGCAATAAAGATACCGGTGACCACAATCGTCCCAAACTGGAACTTGTGCGAGTGACTCTGCCACGCCGGGTATATACTCAGTCCCATATGGATGTTACCGCTGAATCGGTTGCCGATGTTTATGCTCGTAGAAACAGCATTAAAGGACTCCGTTTCACTTACGAGCCGGACTACCTGCGCTTTTTCCAGGCCCGCTTTGAACCAATCGGATAATCGGATTCGATTTACCCCAGTTACTCCTTCATTCAAAGGGCATTAGCTTTATTGTCATTGGTCAATAGTCATTGGTCATTTGTCATTGGGTACTGGTCAATAGTTATGTGAGGTAGCCTGTGAAACCAGTACTTAGGTAACACTTTATTTATCACCCCAAGATCAGGCAAACCAACATACCTGTAAATATTAATTCCTTTACGCTTGAGCACCTTAGCACTATAACACTTTTTCGAATGTAATTTCTGCACCATATTAAACTACAGATTAGCTGATGTCACCCCAAAAATCCTTACAGGACCGAATCTATCAAGCCCAGTGTTACGGTTCGGTGGAACCAATCGAATACATGGTTCCTTACCCCAATCTCGGTACTCTTGTTGTAGGGCAAAACATTAAACTGGCTGATCGAATATGGTACAGCCCGTTGGAGATGACTTATGCCGAGTTATACCGAAAGATTCAGCAAACTGCCAATTGGTTGGAGAGTAAAGATATTTCAAACCACGATCGTGTATTGCTGGTCAACTGCCCTTCACCGGAAACGGAAATATTAGCCTTTGGTATTTGGAGTATTGGAGCAACGCTGGTTTTGGCTGGTGATGAAGAAATCGGCGGGGCAATTACAACGACCAAACCCAAATTGATTATTGCCACCAATCTAAATCCAGTCGGTACAATTGAATATACAACACCTGGATCAATTGCCGAAGCCTGCCGGACAATACCTGGTAAATATCAGGTTAAGCATCAAGCCCTGTTAAGTGATGAAGCTTTGGTTCTCTGGGTTGCTGGCAGCGGTGTACGATTAAGCCATTACAATCTGTTGATTAATGCCAGCGGCACATTATCTCAGTTTGCGCCAATCAATGATTCCATCCTGCACATTGACCTGCCCACTGATTCATCGGCCTGGGCTGTTCTGCAAACAATTTTACCAATCTATGCCGGAATTGGGATGTCCCCTGACGAAGGAAATTTTCGGATAGGCTTGGATCAATCTGAGCCTGCCGATTATTGCTTGAATTATGATTTGACATCCAATTCGATTGACGATCGACAAATCCACATTCTGCCAGAAGCAACCGCAGTTTTGAAAATTGGTGACCGGCCCATTCCACTCACTGAAATATCCGAAAAGAACACCGGGAAAATCATTGTTTCGGGTCATTCGGTAATGATGGGCTATACTGATGATAAAAGTAATGAACAATCATTCACTGAATCCGGCCTCGAAATACTTGTTTAAGTGCTACATCCTGGAGCAATGAAGACAGCTTATTTTACCACAGCAAACATTAGCGCCAAATCGAGAGAATTCTTGTTAGGTGTGGAAAATGATTTACACTTAGATTTACATATTTATCAGTTAGCTGGTTGTGCCCTGCTGGTACTGGATATGCAGGATTATTTTCTATCATCGGTTTCCCATGCCTTTATTCCCAGCGCGCCGGCTATTGTAGCGGGTATTAACCGGCTGATAAACCAATTTGCTAACGCCCGCCGACCGGTGATTTTCACCCGTCATTTGAATACAGCGAAGAATGCCGGGTCAATGAAACACTGGTGGCGGGAAATGATTATGGAACACAATCCTCACAGCCAGATTGTGAGTAGCATGAACCCCGATATTGGAACAATCTTAATCAAAAGCCAATACGATGCATTCCATCAAACGGAGTTGGACAAGCTGCTGAAGCAGTGGAATGTGCGCAGTGTTATCGTAACCGGTGTAATGACGCACCTGTGCTGTGAGACCACCGCCCGGTCAGCGTTTGTCAGGGGCTTCAATGTGATTTTTCCAGTCGATGGAACGGCTACCTATAACGAGCAATTTCACCTAGCGACTCTGCGCAACCTGGCTCACGGGTTTGCAGTTATTCCAACCATTGAACAGCTTATCAAAGTGGCGGGGACACCGGAATGACCCACACTGTCGCTATTATCGGTGCCGGGCCCGCCGGAATCGCGGCTGCCATTCAATGCCACCGGCAGGGTATTGACTGCCTCATATTTGAGCAGGGGCGGGTTGGCGGTTTATTGAATAACGCAAACTTTGTAGAGAATTATCCTGGTTATCCTAACGGAATCGCTGGTCGTTTCCTGGTTGATAAAATTGTAGAACAGCTAAATAATCGGGCTGTTCCGTTAATCAACCAAAGGGTAATCCAGGTTGATTTCATTGATGGAGTATTTAGCATTCTAACAAAATCTGAAACATGGCAAGCAGCATATTTGATCCTGGCTACTGGAACAAAAGCGATTATGGCCAAGCTGTTAATCCCTCCGTCCTTGAATAGATCAGTATTGTATGAAATTATAGAAATTATGGATGTCACCAGTCAACAGATTGTCATAGTTGGCGCGGGCGATGCTGCCTTCGACTATGCCCTGAACTTGGCACAAAAAAACCGGGTCATTATACTTAATCGCGGTCATCAGATCAAATGCCTACCCCTGCTTGAGGTAAGGGCAAGCGGCAATGAGAATATAAAATATCTGGAAAATACCAGCGTGACTGGGATTGAAAAAAAGCCTGCCGAGCAGATTAAGATCACTTGTATTCAGTCGGGAGTCAAGACCTCAATCAGCGCTGATTATCTTGTTTATGCAATTGGCCGTGATCCGAATTATGCCTGCCTTTCCCCGAAACTGCGATCCTGCCAGGAACAGATGGTTGAAAAGGGACTTCTGTATCCGGTCGGTGATATCATTAACGGACGTTATCGCCAGACTACCATAGCGGTAGCTGATGGTATACGGGCAGCAATGCAAATAAATACAATTCTAAACAGCGAATAATGCAAATCATATCCACCAGCGGAAATCCTGATATCGCCACTGTTTACCTCGCCGATCTTGGTGCAGGCCGACTGATCGAATTTGTGGAATCGGTCCAGCCGCCGATACCACGGACAGACAAATGGGTGCTGATCATTTCAACGCTGTACGGATGTCCGGTTGGTTGTTCAATTTGTGATGCCGGCCAGTTCTATCATGGACGATTGTCTGAAGAAGAATTATGGGCTCAATTGGATTACCTCGTGAAATCCCGCTACCCAGATGGCAAAATACCAGCAAATAAATTTAAGATTCAATTAGCCAGAATGGGTGAGCCTGCTTTTAACCCAGCGGTGTTGACAATATTACAGAAATTGCCCAGGCGTTATGATGCTCCGGGCCTTTTACCATCCCTATCAACGGTGGCACCGGCTGGTGCTAATCAATTTTTCGATCATTTACTGGAAGTGAAACAGGAATTTTACCGGCAGGGAAATTTCCAGATCCAGTTCTCCTTACACTCCACCGACCAGGAATATCGTGATAAATTAATTCCGGTTCAAAAATGGAAATTTAACGAAATTGCACGATACATTGATCGTTTTCACCAATCCGGCGATCGGAAAGTCACTCTGAATTTCGTATTAACAAATACAACCCCCGTCGATCCAAACATACTTCTAAATCATTTTGACCCTGCAAAGTATTTAATAAAATTGACACCTTTGAATCCAACTTATCACTCTCTGGAACATGGGCTGGTGTCTGCCATCGATCCTTATAATGAATCAACCGGTTATCCCATCGTTAATGAGTTAAAAGATGCCGGTTACGAGGTAATCCTGTCAATTGGTGAACCGGAAGAAAACCTGATCGGCAGCAATTGCGGACAGTACATTCAGGCACACCTGCGCAGGGAGACGGCACTAACGGATGGATACAGTTACCCGATTAACAAGTCCGAACAATACGAATCGCAGACTTAAATGTTACTGATTGCCAGCTGATTGTCGTAATCGTGGCAGTAACCGCCCACTGCGTTTCATATAATCCCGGTATTCATCGCTGAACTGCTCAATCAGCAGCTTTTCCTCAACTCCCATTCTGAAAATAATGTGGGGAGTCAATATAATCAGGAAAGAAAATCCGGCAATCCAATTAGGAAGTATCATTGCCTGGGCAATGGCCCAGATCATATGGGCTGAATACATGGGATGACGAATATTCTTATATATTCCGGTAGTTATCAACTTATGATTTGGCCTTAAACCAACTATTGGAATCCAGTTGCGATTTAGATCAGCATGGGAGTGGTAAAGCATCCAGCTGGCAGCCAGAAATAACGCTGCTCCCAGATAGCCGATCCAATCCGGTCGCTGATAATCGGCAAAATCCAGCAGGGCACTGAATACATATACCAATGGGATGATCATTCCAATTCCATTTAATGCCAGGAAAGTAATATCCAGTACAGTTTTATCATCAACGGCGAGTTTTTCGTTTCGAAGACGAGCGGTAAAGATTTTCCGGATGACTGTAATGATTAAAAATCCAACCAAATACACAATTTTAAACGGATTGTTTAGCATTTACTGATCTCCCGAAAACTCAGTTTACTGAAGTATAATATTGCTAATGAAACAAATATCAAAGGTTGAGCACGCTTTCTATTACAATTCTGCTAGTATGTCAACCGCATGGGACTTGGTTTTTACATTGGCATAGGCTTTTTCGATCTTACCATCTTCATCAATCAGGTACGAGATGCGGTAGATACCTTCATATTCGCGGCCGGCCATTTTCTTGGGTCCCCAGGCATGGTAGGCTCGTAATATATCTTTTCCTTCATCGCACAGCAGAGGATACTGGAAGCCGTTTTTCTCTACGAATTTTTTCTGGCGTGCCGGTGGATCAGCGCTCATCCCTAACACAACTATGTTCTTTTCTTCAAACTGTCGGAATTCATCCCGGAATCCCTGTCCTTCGAGCGTTCAGCCCCCAGTGCTGGCTTTCGGGAAAAACCATAGCAAAACTTTTTTGCCTTTATAATTTGATAACGCTACCGGAGTCCCATCCTGGTCCGGTAAATTGAATTTGGGGGCTATTGCTCCTATTTCTAACATATTTTCTCCTGTTCTAATGATTGTTGTTTCTCATCTATTGGTTCTTCGCTTTGTGCCCCCACTCGAAAACGTAAAAACTTATTTGATTTCCGACCATTTGATCCGCTTGTCATTGCTGATAACCATATCATGAACTACCTTGATACCCTGCCGCTGTCCACGCCAGATAAGCAGCCGAAGAGCCTCATCCAAATCAACCCATCGATAGCTGGAATGTTCCTTTGAAAGTACCACCTTATCTGTGTCAACCTCGATCCCAAACACCGGCACCAGATTAATCCGGTCACCATGGGTTTCATAAAAACTGCTTACATGATCGGCTACAAATATATGTTTGGGATCTAAGCCAGTCTCTTCTTTTAATTCACGAACAGCGGTTTCTCCAGCCGTCTCCCCGGCTTCAATTTTACCCGCCACACCCTGCCATAGGTGCTCATATATTTTATTGACATTGCGCTTCAACATCAGAAACCGTAAACCTGCCTGGGTCTTTTGGAATACATAGGCGTCAATTACACGAATCGTGGTTTTCGGCATTACATTCCCTTATACTGGCTCATGGTGTTCAAATATTCCTCTGCCCACCCGGTGAAATTACCTGCGGTAATCTTTGCGCGAATGCTATTCATAAGATTGAGGTAATAGGTGATATTGTGCAGGGAAGCTAATCTAAGGCCCAGAATTTCATTAACACGAATCAGGTGACATAGGTAAGCACGTGAAAAATTTTTACACAGATAACAATCACACTGATCATCCAGGGAGTCAAAATCAGTTTTATAGCGTTTATTCTTGATATTTATCACACCATAGCTGGTGAATAATTGTCCGTTGCGAGCATTGCGCGTTGGCATGACACAATCGAACATATCGATCCCCAGGCGAACTGCCCGCACCAGATCAGTTGGGCGCCCCACACCCATCAAATAGCGCGGCTGATCTTTTGGTAAAACACCGTCCAGCAATTCGATCATATCAAACATGGCACCTTTTTCCTCACCTACAGCCAGTCCGCCAATGGCCATTCCACAGCTAGCATAGGGTATCACTTCTTCGGCACTGCGACTGCGTAAATCCTCGTAAATACTGCCTTGAACAATAGGAAAAAGAGTCTGTTTCTGGCTGTAGAATGTTGGATTATCCTGCAAATATTGCACACACTCACGGATCCATCTGGATGTTCGTTTTACGGCTTCCTCGGCAATTTGGATATTCGAATCGCCCGGCGGGCATTGATCGAAGGCCATAATTATATCGCTGCCCAGATTCCGCTGGATTTCCATCGATACTGCCGGGCAGAAAAAATGTCGGCTACCATCCAAGTGGGATTGGAACTCCACCCCATCATCACTGATCCTGTTCATTTTAGCAAGGGAAAATACCTGAAACCCACCACTGTCGGTCAGAATTGGATGCTCCCAGGCCATAAATTTATGTAATCCGCCCACAGCACTGATAATCTCCATGCCCGGCCGCAGATAGAGGTGATAAGTATTTCCCAAAATAATGGTTGCTCCGGCCATTACCAATTCATCGGGTGCAATTGATTTGACTGCTCCCATTGTACCCACCGGCATGAAAACAGGCGTTAAGATTTCACCGTGGGAAGTTTCCAACACGCCGGTACGCGCCGAGCAGTTTATGTCTTCTGAATTAACAGTGAACTTCATTTTTACTTAATTTAATTGTAACAATGAATTATTTTTCAGCGTAACTGTGATATCAAATACTACTCTACTCGCATATGTCGGCGGTAAAAAAGCCAGGCGCCCAGCACCCAATAAATTACAATCAAGCCAATCAGCGCGGTCAACTCCGGTAATACATCACCCAGGCCAGCCCCCATAATCAGTACTTTTTTAGCAGCAATAATGGCATGGGTCGGGGACATGAATCCCTGGGCTGTGATTGAGTAACCGGCGATAGTGAATAGCGTTTTGCCTTCCAACGGAAAGGCTGCCCCGGTGAAAAACATAAATAGGAACAACGGGAAATTTCCTACGATAAGTACCTCATTTACCGTCTTTGTACCTGCGGCTAATATCAGGCTGAAAGCAATCATCGAGATACTAGTTAATATAGCTATCACCAGCAAAGCCCCAATTGAACCGGTGTAATCAAAGCCCATCAGCATTGCTGCCAGAAGCGTCAACATGATTGAAATCAATCCTACGATTACCTGTACCACACTGATGCCGCCCAGATAATTCAACACACCGATTCGTGATAGTTTCAGCCGGATGATTGTACCATTCTCAACTTCTGCCACAATAGCAATTGTGGCTGAGAACATCAGCATGATTATTGACAAGATCAGCAGTCCTGGAATCCACAGATCGAATTCACTGATTTCTCCAGATACTCCCAGACTGGTTTCGATAATTCCTATCGGCATGGCCATTGGTGAAACTTGTGTGAGATAGCGATTGAAAACTTCCCCCGCCCAGATTGCGGTTACCATATAGTTCATATCCGTCAAATCACCAACCAGCTCCAGTCGGGATTCTGGTCCTGTACCGGTAGTTAACATTACTTCCATGGCAACTGAGAAATTCTCCGGTATTATGACCAAAGCATCAGCCTTTTTATTCTGCAGTTTTAGCAGTGCTTTTTCCCTATCCGCGGCAATGCGCACTGTTATCGGAATTGTCAGCGAATCGCTTTCGAGCTGGCGGGCTGCTTCAATCAAATATTCACCATGATTCACCGATTGCGTCTGCATTTCGATCCCTGAATCACGGTTAACAATCAACAGGTCGTAGCGCGGTTGCCATGATTCGTTAATCAAGTAATAGACAAAAACAAAAAACGGCGCCATTGTTACGGTAAGGACCAGTATCCAGAAACTGCGCGCCTGTTCCAATAAACTCTTTTTAATAACACCAAGCAATTTCATGATCGCAGCTTTCTACCGGTAAGGTGGATAAAGACATCCTCCAATGTGTTTTCCCGCAGCGTGATTTCCTTGGTTACAACATCTAATTTGCTTAGCATTGCGGTGATCTCGGGAAGGATACCAACCAGTCGTGGTGCTCTAAGAATCAACACATCATTATTGCACACTGCTGATTCGCATAATGGTCGCACTGCCTCTACAATTGTCTGCTCATCGGCACCACCCTTGGGCTTTTCTATCGTGATTTCCAGCATATCCCCTTCACCAATAGCTTGCTTCAGGTTTTCCGGGGTGTCAAGTTTCAGCAATTTACCATGATCGATGATGGCCACCCGATCAGCCAGGCGATCAGCCTCATCCATATTATGAGTGGTCAGAATAACCGTTTTCTTCCGTGCCAAATCCTTGATAAAACTGCGTACCAGCAAACGACTCTGGGGATCCAGCCCGGCCTCCGGCTCATCCAAAACCAGTATTTCAGGATCGTGAACCAGGGCCAGACAAATATTCAGGCGCCGTTTCATCCCCCCGGAAAGTTTACTGGCCAATGTATCAGCTTTGGAAACCAGTCCCATCAATTCCAGTAGATACATACTTTGTTGGCGGGCTTTCGGGCCATTGAATCCGTACATGTTGGCTATGAAAACCAGTTGTTCTCTGCAGGTCAGTTTAGGCCAGAAGATATTCTCTTGAGGACAAATTCCCAGATGATTTTTGATCCCATAACGACGGATATCAGGATCGGTGAATTCAATACTGCCACCACTCACTGGCAGTAAACCGCAGATCATGCGGATGGTGGTGGTTTTTCCGGCACCGTTAGGTCCCAAGAAACCAAATACTTCACCCCTAAAAATATTAAAGTCAATACCGCCCACTGCCTGCAGATCACCGAAATTCTTGCGCAGATCGGTGATGGTAATAACTGTTTCTGGCTGATTCGGTTTATTTTGGGAAGGGCTCATGGAGCAGTAATTTACATCTTGGGAAGGCAACCTACCAGATCACGAACCTGAAAGTTACTCATAAATTAAAACACCAGCTCAAACGCTTCCCGAACTGTTTTTATCCCATTAATACGCAAGTCTGTCCGATTTTTCCTCAAACGCTGAACACTGCCAGCGGGAGCAACAATCTGTTTGAAGCCCAGAGCTTGGGCTTCGCTCACCCGTTTCTCCAATTGGGATACCGATCGCACTTCACCAGCCAAGCCCACTTCGCCAACCAGGACCGTATCAGCAGGGATGATCTTATCCATTGTTGCGGAGGCCACAGCTCCGATCACCGCCAGATCCGCTGCCGGATCATTCACTTTCAATCCGCCCACCAAATTGATAAATACGTCGCGAGTGCCGAGTACTAATCCCTGTCTTTTTTCCAATACCGCCAGTAACATTGCCAGGCGCCGTAGATCAAAGCCATTCACATTGCGCTGCGGCGTACCGAAATTAGCGGCCGAAACCAAGGCTTGGATTTCCAACAAAATTGGCCGGCTGCCCTCCAGGGCTGGATAGATCGCAGTTCCGGAAATACCGCTGGTTCGTTCTGACAGAAAAAGTTCGGAAGGATTTTCCACCGGCAGCATTCCCTGGGGCTCCATACGGAAAATACCCACCTCGTTGGTCGCACCGAACCGGTTCTTGGCTGAACGTAATATACGCTGATCGTAACGGTCGTCACCATCCAAGTAAAGCACCGTGTCAACCATATGTTCAAGCATTTTAGGGCCGGCAATTATACCCTCCTTGGTGACGTGGCCGATAATAATAACAGTCACATTACACTGTTTGCAGGCCTGCAGCAGCTGTTGGCCACATTCCCTGATCTGGCTCACCGTTCCAGGCAACGAATCCAAAACATCACTGTATACCGTTTGTATCGAGTCGATGAATACCAGCTCAGATTTCAACATGCTGATTTCTTCCAGAACTGCCTCAATCCGGTTTTCACCTGACAGATGTAGATTGCTGCCCTCAATGCCTAGTCGCCGAGCTCGCAGGGCGATCTGCTCCTCTGATTCCTCGGCCGAAACATAGAGGACTGACCGTCCGGCACCGGCAGCAATCTGGAGAGCCAGAGTAGATTTCCCAATCCCCGGGTTACCGCCCAACAAAATTAAAGCACCTCTCAGCAGCCCTCCGCCCAATACACGATCCACTTCACCGATTTGCGTGGACAATCGCGCCTGCTGGTCTGCTTGCATTAATTCAACTAATTCGACAGCTGGCCGTTGTTCGCCCCTGCTGCGCTTTTTTCCGCCGGACCTGGTTTTAAATTCACTCAGTGTACCCCACTCCCGGCAGGTGGGACATTGGCCATGCCATTTAGGAAAGTCAGCGCCACATTGTGAGCACAGATATACCGTTTTGGTAGTTGCCTTAACCATAGTCGGATATGAAATTGGATTGGATTTAGACCAATGTCAACAATTCAAACGGAGCGAAAGATTCGGTGACCGTGTCAAAATAGTAAGAAAAATATCTATGCCCGGATACCACAGACCCCCCCCCCCCCCATGCTACTCTTTGTTCTAAGCCTCCCGCTTGTAGCTAATATTACCAGTCAGGTCCCAATGATAAATAATACTGGGGTTTGGAGTAGCCATTGGCATTAATGTCCCAGGCCGAATCCAGGCGCAGCAGGAAATAGCCCAGATTTATTTTTACGCCATAGCCAAAACTGCTTATCCTCGGTTTTAAGGAGCTGGGAATGTCTGCTCCATATTTTAATTGCATCTCTGACAGATCGTTAAATTCGGAACCTTTATCCCAAGCGGCTCCCACATCGAGGAAGACATGCCCGAGAACATTTGGTAATCTAATTTTCATCGGAAAGCCCAGAATGAAATAATTAATAAACGGGAAGCGGAACTCCAGATTCAGCAGGGCTACATTTGTGCCAAAGCGCTCATAATAGCGTGTACCACGTACCGGCATGGCGAATACCGAAAAATAAGCTTCTTTAAGGAGATTATCCTCATCATTGTCAGTATTAAGGATGCTCTGACGATAACTGCCATTATCTTCCACGCCATTAGTTTCGCCGTAGCCAATTAACCAATTTGGCACACCACCCAGCATGAATTTCTGCGCATCGGGACCAAAGCTGGTACCAATCAACAATCTACCCGCTAGAGAATAATCCCGTTTAAAACGATAATATTTACGTGTATCAAGCGTAATTGTATTAAAAGCAAGACCATCATCGCTTATTTTTGGGCTGGTTACGAAACGCAGATTCTGGCGAAAACCGTCGACAGGACCGGTATAGCCGTAGGCGGTATTATCAAAAATCCAGCTGATTGCTGGTAAAACAGAATTCAACCGTTTCTCAAATACCTTAACAAAATTATTACTATATAAATCCTCACGTTGCATTATTGAATACTGGATCTGACTCCAGGTCAGTTCGAATTCAAACCGATTAAAACGGTTAGTTGGTAACGATATGCCGGTAATGATACCATAATTTCGTAAGCGGTGGATGTTAATGATGCCATCACCAAATAGATTGGCGGTGTGAAATCCGGTTATATACAGATCTGCCCTTCGTTTTAAATAGACATATTGAAAGAAATAATCACTGTTTTCAAGTGTTAATACCAACTCGGTGCCCAGCGCGATTTGATGGTCGCCGAGTATGTCGCTGAACAAAAACATGGTTGTCCCTGAATAACCGAATACATTGCTGTAGGTGGCCTGACCATTCACCAAATCCAGTGAGAACCTGGTTTTATAAGCATGAGAAATATATTCACCGTCCGGTGTTTTTGTGCTGTCATCAGATAATTCAATGGCAGGTTTATTCTGAGCAAATATCAATTCATTCTTCTGATCATACTCTTCGGCAAAAATATAATTGGAAAAATCCCCCGCCACATGCTGGCTGAGTTCTTCATTATGGCCCGTACTGATACGCATGTCAACCAGCGAATCATCTAAATCTTTATTCAAGACATAATTGGTTGGATCTACATTGACAATTTCCAAACCAAGTGGATCGGAAAATGAATAAATATCCCAGCCCCAGCCGGAATAACCAGAAAAAATCAGGGTACGATCATCATCTGATAAACTCAATTGTTGAATCCCGGTCAATACATTCGTGACCGGAAAGTAACTATTGGTCTCCAGATTGTACATATGCAGATTCCAGACACCCTCATAATCGGCCGTATAAAGTATTTTTTGCTCCGTATTGGCCCATACGGGATAATTCTCATTATAATCTGTATCGGTTAACTGCTGTTTTTTCCCGGAACCAACATCGACGAGAAACATATCGGTTTGATTATAGTCAAGTTCAGCAATTTCCACTTCAGTATCACCGGTATAAATATCATTCCGATCAGAAACGTAAACAATCGTATTTCCATCGGGACTCCAGGCTGGTTCTGAATCAGAAAAAATATCGTCAGTAATATTGATCAACTCGGCCGTGTTTAAATTATAGATGAAAATATCGCTGGCGTTTCCGACTGTGCCAACAAAAGCAATTCGTTCACCATCCGGATTCCAAGTGGCGGTAAACAGGCCGTCCATATCGAATTCCAGTTTCTCTCGTTTACCGGATTCAATATTCATGATATAGAAAACATCACTCTTACCAGCTTTGGCCGCCACAATGATCTTTTCCCCGTCCGGTGACCAAGACACCCCCGGTTGCAACCATTTCAGTTCCTCATAATCAACCGAGCGGTTACCTTTTATCAAAGTCTTTATCCGTTTGCCATTGATAGCATCGATTAGCACAATATCGGCATAGCCTGAATGATCAGTCAGTATTACTATCTGACTGCCGTCTGGTGAAAGAGCGGGCGAAGTATTAAAGAAATTCTGGTCTTTTTTGTGATCGGTTATCCGCTTCCCAATATCTTCCAGCTCATCCCGACCTGCTACATCCGGCCAGTATTCCTTCTTCAAATATTTATTCCATTGCTCGGTCAGCTTGTCATAATCCATCCCCAACGCCTTTTTAAAGCCCGCTTCGGCGTTCTGACTGTGTTTCATGGTAACGAAAATTTCGCCGATCTTTTCCCGACCGTATTTCTCGGCCAGGAATCGCCAGACTGATTGACCACCCTTATATGCAAAATAATAGTTTAATTGCTGAATATTGGGAATATATTCGTGAACTGCCAAGTCCCGCATAATCATATCGGCATTGGTATCCCAGTTGCTTGACAGGTATTCCGCCAAACCTTCATTAGCCCACAATGGAATGTTTAACCGGACACGACCCGATATCATTGACTGAATGTTCCCGCCATAGATCATATCATTGATTACAGCATGCACCAGCTCATGGTGAATTACGTGACGGAATTGTGCATAAGAACCTTCGAATGGGACCACAATTCGGTTTTTAAGTAATTCGGTAACTCCCCCGATTCCTTCGCTCATATAGGACCAGACTACATTGGTTTGCTGAAAATCATTATGGGAGTGATAAATAATGACTGAAACGCGTTTGTTCAATTCCCAACGCAGATGTTTGGATACTTGTCCATAAGATTCTTCCAGTACACCGGCCGTGAAATTGGCCAGCGAAATTTCATCGCCATAGTAATAGACATCAAAATGTGGTGATTTGATAAATGACCAATCAAAATGCTTATATTGAACTTTATTCTGACCGAATGACTGGCCAAAAACAATACCTGTCATGATAATTGAACTAATTAAAATAATTCGTTTCATTGTTTGCCTAACGAAATCCGCATATTTTCGGTTCCCTACTTAGGGGAACTTCCTGTAAAAGATACTATAAATTCATTACACAAGCAATACTGCTTATGCGAACAATCGACAATTTATTTGCTAAACCAGTATTTAATACATTATTTTCGGTGCTTATGGACTTACCTCTGTTTTTCATTTCAGACGTTCACCTAATGTTGCATCCGCACGAAAATGAAAATATAAAACAAGCAAAATTATTTCAATTCCTCGATTATGTCATCGAATCCAAAGGTACTCTATTTATTGTTGGGGATTTATTTGATTTCTGGTTTGAATACAAACATGTGATACCAAAAGTATATTTTCCTTTTCTTACCAAGCTTCAAGCCGTGCGAGACAATGGAGTCGACATTCATTATATACTGGGTAATCATGATTACTGGGTTAGGGAATTCATTACCGATACCATCATGACCAAAACTTATTTCGATGACGCAATCCTAGAATTGAATGATAAACATTTTCTTATTACTCATGGTGATGGATTACTATCATGGGATCATGCTTATCGGGTGCTTAAACGGGTAATCCGGAATCCATTGTTCATCAAATGTTTCGGTGGATTGCACCCCAGTCTGGGATACCGCTTTGCTAATTGGATATCTAAGCGCGGGCAACATTTTGTCCATGCCGACGAATACAATAAGCGGATTGTCGATGATTTACTGGTTTTTGCCCAGGCCCAATTTGAAAAAGGATTTGATTACGTCATAACCGGTCATTACCATCAGGTCAGTGAAGTGGATAAACCGGGAGGAAAACTGATTATACTTGGCGACTGGATCAATTATTATTCCTACGCTGTATTTGACGGCCAAGACCTGTACATGAAAACCTGGGATAAACAATGAAAATTACTCGATCGGCGCTCCTGACTCTAATTACTGCCAGCCTACTGGTCACCAGCTGTTCCCGGCTGGGCTTATTCCGTAAAAAGGACCGCTCATCCACATATGATACAGTGGAACAATTGCGGTTGTCGTACCAGGGCGGCAATATCGAATCTCTGGATGGGTTGATCGCAGTGTATCTTGACAACCAACAGACCGTCGAGGTGCGAATTATCGCCGGACGGGCCCTTGCGGAATCCCATCACCCATCCGCATTGGAGGCGATAGCTCAAGTTGTCCGTACCGCTGATGGTTTAGATCTGAACTTTATGGAGGAATCCATCGCAATTCTGGGTGATTTCACCGACGATCCTATCGCTGCCGATGCTCTGGTTCAAGCAATGCATAATATCGAGGCCAAAACCAACCAACTCCATGCTGAGCTGGTTAAAACACTTGGGAAAATCCGGACCCAGGATCAAATTCTATCGCTGCTTGATCTCTATGAAATCAGCAAAGCCAACCTCACCAGGACCGAAAATCTATTGGCGGAAACACTTGGTGCACTGGGAGATGATCAGGTAATCCCAATCCTAACCAGCATTGCCCGTGATCCCAAGGTACATATTGCCGTTCGCAACCGAGCCATCGAAATTCTGGGTAAAAAAGAAACCGTTGATGTTGTCGGCACTTTTACAGAATTACTTGGTGATCCGGCTACCGGTGCCGAAGTTCGCGATTTTGCTCTAAATACCATGGCCGGAGTCAAAGAGGAAAAATTAATCCTGGCCTTGCTGGAAACTTATAACAGTGGTAAAGAGGAATATTACGCCCTGTTGAACACGCTGCTGGATGCCCTAGGTGAATTCGATGATCCGGAGATTAAGGCGGCGGTGGTTGAAATAATTATGAATGAAGAGTACCCGATTTTACTCCGGGAAAAAGCACTGGCCGGACTGGTACGCTTTAACGATCCCAGCCTCGTTCCGCAGATTATCGTTTTATTAGAAGAACCGGAAAATTACCATTTATACCAGGCAATACGTTTGCTTGTCGATCATTTTGACCAGGATGGTGGTTACCAGGAAACGTTGCGTCGGATGGCCTATCGCGCGCACCGGGGAGGTAAAAGCAATGATTAGACTACTGTGCTGCCTGGTTTTCAGTCTGGTAATTTTAATCGGTCAGACCAGCCGGACCGATGAGGACACCAAGCTTCCAAAGGTCAGGCCGGAAAAACAGACTGAGCAACAACCGGAAACGGCGCCCTTTTTCGAATATCAGAATAATTTCAAGGCGCTACAACAACAAATTGATTCGTTGAAAGCAATCGTTAAAGTTTACGAAAAAATCAATACCCTACCACCGGTGGATGAAAAACTGCTGGATATGATTCCGATCCCCGAAAATCAGCAGCGGATCATCTTGCAAAACGGCACTGTCGTGGTGGGCACCGTCACCAGCGAGTCGGCCCAGGAGATCAGTCTGCAGACCAGCCTCGGCCGCTTGGTGATCCGCAAGAATCTAGTGGTACGCGTCGATGAGAATTACGGTATACACGCCGAAGTGAAAATAATTGGCGAACCACAGATCGATGTGTATCCTGATCATGAGATAGTTACCGGAATGGTAAAAAATATCGGTCAGAAGCGTGCGGATTTCGTACGGGTGATCGCTGACTTGTGGACCAGTTCAACAAATTCCGCCAGCCGGGATTCAGCCTTTATTAGGGGTCAACGCATAAAATTTGAAACCGGCGTAATTACCGACACATCCCTGGAGCCCGGGGCAACGGCTCAATTCCAGGTTATAGCGCCCATCCGGCCTGGGTATCCGGTTGAGTACCGCACCCAGACCGTCCGCTGGACCGAAACACAGTAATTTATTCCAACCCCATTACTTTCAGCATAATCGCATTCTGGGCGTGCATCCGATTTTCCGCCTCGTCAAAGATAATCGAATTCTTCGATTCTAATACCGCATCGGTAACTTCGGTACCCCGCTCTGCCGGCAGGCAGTGCATGAAATAGGTTTCTTTCCCGGTAGCGGCCATCAAATCTGAGTTGACCTGAAAGCCCTGGAAGCGTTTGATCCGTTCATCCCGTTCATCCTTCTGCCCCATGGAAGCCCAAACATCCGTATATATAACATCGGCACCTTTCACTGCTTTTTGGGGATCATTGGAAATACTGACCGAACTGAGGCCGGCAGTTTCGGCCATTTTAAGAGTTGTTTCATCGGGATTATAACCCGCGGGGCAAACGCAGACGAATTCAAACGGCAGATGCGCCGCCAGGTGCAGCCACGAATGAACAATATTATTCCCGTCTCCGATGTAGACGATTTTCAGATCATCGAGATTGCCACGATGTTCCCAGACCGTCAATATATCGGCCATTATCTGGCAGGGATGATTGTAATCCGTCAAACCGTTTACCACCGGAACGGTGGCATATTCCGCCATTTCAATCATGTGTTCATGGGCAAACAGGCGGGCCATGATTACATCATTATAGCGACTGACTACCCGGGCAATATCCTTGACGGCCTCTCGTTTCCCGATCCCGATGTCGTTGGGTCCGAGGTACAGGGCGTGTCCACCCAGTCGGTAAAAACCAGTCTCGAAGGAAATCCTGGTTCGGGTTGACGGCTTGGCGAAGATCATGGCCATTGAGTGATCTTTGAAAGGTTTGTAGTTTTCTCTACTCTTCAGTCGAACTTTGACTTCCCTGGCCAGCTCCAGCGTTTCCCAGATTTCAGCAGTACTGAAATCGGTGATATGGATAAAATTATTTGTCATAACGTCTCCCATTATAACAATGGTCTCCGAAGAGACCATTGTTCATGTAATTTAGTGTCCCTGAATCAAGTTGAAATTACGGCGATTTTCCAGGGAGATTCAATTGACTAAAGGATATAGCGGCTCAAATCCTGATCCATGGCAATGCCCTCCAGTTGTTCATCCACCATCTTTTTGTTAATCGTGATCTCCGTATCTTTGCCGGTGGGTTGTTCATAAAGGATATCATCCAGTAGTGTCGTCATAATTGTATGGAGCCGGCGCGCGCCAATATTTTCCATCCTAGCATTTACATCGGTAGCGTATTTGGCAATCGCGTTGATTGCAGGGCGTTCAAATTTCAAAGTGACATTTTCGGCTCCCAGCAGAGCCATATACTGCTTGATCAAGGCTGAGCGCGGATGAGTGAGAATCTTAATAAAATCACGCTTGGTTAATTTATCCATTTCAACCCGGATTGGGAACCGGCCCTGCAATTCGGGAATCATGTCCGAGGGCGCCGCGACATGAAAAGCACCTGCGGCAATAAACAGGACGTGATCAGTTCGGACCATTCCATAGCGGGTAGGTACGGTGGAACCTTCTACAATCGGCAACAGATCGCGCTGGACGCCTTCACGGCTGACATCCGGTCCGGCCGATCCATCATTACCGATTATCTTATCAATTTCATCCAGGAAAACAATTCCATTATTCTCAACCCGTTCTTTGGCTATCCGTACAACTTCATCCTGGTCCACCAGCTTCTGTGCTTCTGATTCGATGAGGTGTTCCCGGGCATCAACAATTTGCATCCGGCGTTTTTTCTTGGACTGTGGCAACACATTGGATATCATGTCCTTCAGGTTCATACCCAGATCTTCCATGCCCATTGGACCGAAAACCTGCATCATGGGAGTACCATCCTCGGATACTTCCACTTCGATTTCCCGATCTTCGAATTCACCCTTCCGGAGCTTCTCTCTCAGTCGGGCGCGCGTCCGTTCGTAGCGTTTCTCCGACTCAGGCGATTTTATCCGCTCCGCTTTAACGTCACCCGGGAATAAAATATCGAGGATCCGCTCTTCAGCCAGTCTTTCAGCCAGCTCAATCACCTCATCCTCTTTTTCCTGGCGGACCATATTAACCGCAGTATCGGTCAGGTCTCGGATGATGGATTCCACATCACGACCTACATATCCCACCTCGGTAAATTTACTGGCCTCAACTTTTAAAAAAGGTGCATTAGCCAGGTTGGCTAACCGTCGGGCAATTTCTGTTTTACCAACACCGGTGGGTCCGATCAAAATAATATTATTGGGTACAATTTCATCACGCATTGCGTTGGTTACCTGCTGCCGGCGCCAACGATTCCGCAGGGCGATTGCCACCGAACGTTTGGCAGCGTCCTGAGCAACAATATAGCGATCCAATTCCTTGACGATCTGTTTGGGTGTCAGCTCCTTCATTCCACCTCCAGCACCGTGATCGAATCATTAGTATAAATACACAGATCCGCTGCTATTTTCAGTGATTTCTCCACAATCGGTTTCGCTGACAATTTTGTGCTTTTCAAAAAAGCAGTCGCAGCTGCCTGGGCAAAACCACCACCGGATCCGATAGCAATAATTGGTCCGTCCGGTTCAATTACATTCCCATCGCCGGAAAGGATAAAACTGCTTTTACGGTCCATCAGCGCCAGCAGGGCATCCAGATTGCGCAGATATTTATCAGTGCGCCATTCCTTGGCCAGTTCCACCACCGCCCGCTGTAGATCACCGCCATATTCTTCCAATTTTTTTTCAAATTTTTCAAAGAGGGTCAGGGCATCGGCGGCGGCACCGGCAAAACCACCCAGCACTTCACCGGTTTCAACCTCAAATTTTCGTACTTTCACTGCTTTCTGTTTGAGAGCCATATCGCCAAAAGTCACCTGGCCATCACCACCAATTGCAACTGAGCCACGGGTACGGATACCCAGGATGGTAGTTGACTTAAATTGTTTTTTCATTCCATTTCCTGAATATTTTAAATTCGTTCAAATCATCAGGATGCCACCCTTGAACAAGAATGGCATCCCGAGTGCGTATATATTTGAATGCTAGTTACCGCTTTCTAATAATTTAAACAGTTTCGAATCCGCGGGTAAAACCACGGTGGTCTTTTCATCTAAAATCGACTTATAGGCTTCCAGGGTGCGTAGGAATTCGTAGAACTCAGGGTCAGCTGAAAAGGCGCTGGCGTAGATGTCGATCGCTCTGGCGTCTCCGGTGCCCCGGTTTTCCTCAGCCAATTTATAAGCTTCGGCCAGGATAATTGTCCGATCCCTATCAGTTGCCGCCCGGATTTTACGAGCCTCTTCCTCTCCCTCGGAGCGGAATTTATTAGCCTGCCGTTTCCGTTCCGCGTCCATACGGGCATAGATTGAAGCTTCATTTTCCGGAGGCAGATCAACCCGACGAATCCGCACATCGATCACTTCAATACCATAAGTAGCTGTAGCTTTCTTGCTTTCTTTAGTAACAACCTCCATGATCAACTCACGATTCTGAGTGATGATTTCTGACATATCGTGAGTACCTAATTCCCGACGGAGTTCGGAGTAAACAATATCATCCAGGCGAGTCAAAGCAGTTGGAATCGCCTGTACCGTCTGGAGAAACAGGAGCGGATCCACAATGCGCCAGCGTACATAGTTATCGACGATCAGGGTCTTTTTATCCCGGCTCAATACTTCTTCGGGCGGTGAGTCATATTCCAGCAAGCGATCATCAAAAACCACCAGTTCTTGGATTGGATAGGGTATTTTCAAATGGAGACCCGGTTCCATGACTGTGCGTACTGGTTTACCGAATTGCAGGATTACCACTTGCTCTTTTTCATCGATGGTAAAGATACCAGTCATTAAAATCAGTAATGCGACAACAATCAGACCAATCAGAAATTTCTTCATTTTAGGCCTCCTTTCTGATCACTCAGATTCAGGAGGTTGAGCAAATTACCGCCCTCCTTATCAGGGATAATATACTTCCGGATACCCGGAAGGATTTCTTCCATCGTTTCCAGGTACAGGCGCGTTTCCGTAACGCCTTTGGCCTTGCGGTATTCTTTCAGAATTGCACTGAATTTAGCCGCGTCACCTTCTGCTCGGGCGATCCGGGCTTCCATGTAACCTTGAGCCTCCTCAATCTGAGCCTGGGCTTCACCACGAGCCTTGGGAATCACATCGTTGCGGTAACCTTCAGCCTGATTGATCATGCGATTTTTATCTTCCTTGGCAGAGGCTACATCCTTAAATGCTGCCACTACCTGCCGGGGCGGTCCGACAGCCTGTAGCTGGACGGCTACGACATGGATTCCAGTAACGTACTTATCGAGGATATCCTGCAATAAATCTTTTGTTTCTTCCTGGATGATGAATTTCCCATCAGTCAGAGCTTCGTCAATCTTGTGAAAACCGATTGTTGTTCTCAAGCTGGCTTCTGATGCTTCCCGGACGGTAATCTCCGGCTTAACAAAATTGAACAGGTAGGCCTGGGGATCTTTGATCTTGTACTGAACGATCATTTCCGCATCGACAATATTCTCATCGCCAGTGAGCATCAGGCTTTCTTTTTCATACTTCCGGTATCCCTGTTTCCCAATATTACGAAAGCCGATCTCGATTCGTTTTACTTCCGTAACCTTCGGTGTATCAACCATTTCAATCGGATAGGGAAAATGCCAGTTTAAGCCGGATTGTGCAACGCGGGTTGCCTTGCCAAAGGTTCGGACAACACCGACTTCATCCGGTCCGACAACATAAATACCAGTGGCCAGCCACAGCCCCAAGGCAATTAATATAATCGGCACGATTCCAAAGGCAAGCAGCTTGTCCGGTATACGGACTTCCTTATCACCTATTATTATTTTACGATATGCCATTTTTATCTCCTTTTCACTAGGAATTCCATTCTGTGTTTACAACATTTTATAATTTCCGGCGTAGTCGCGCTACCGGTAATTTTAATTGTTCTCGATATTTCGCTACTGTTCGTCGGGCAACCGGATAACCTTTTTCTTTCAACAATGCGACGATTTGTTCATCATTATAAGGCGCATGGTTATCTTCTGCTTCAATAATATCCTTGAGTGCATCTTTTATAATCTGATTACTGATCTCGCGTCCATCCTGCAGGGCAATACCTTCGGTAAAGAACGATTTCAATTCAAATATACCGAAAGGTGTATCCACATATTTTCCGCGGGTAGCGCGACTGATGGTTGAAATATCCATCATAATCTCATCAGCGATATCCTGAAGTTTCATTGGACGCAACTGTCGTTCATCGGAATTGAAAAAATCCGGTTGCTTATCGATTATGGCCTCCATAACGGCTGTCATCGTCCGCCGTCGCTGGTGGATTGCCTGAATAAACCAGTTGGCCGAATCAATTTTCTGTCTGACATATTGAACCACTTCAGGATTATGTTTTTCCCGCAGCATCATCCGGTATGACGAACTGATATTCAAATCCGGTAACCAGTTATCATTTGGTATAATCACCCAGCGACCATCATGTTCCCTGATCGTAACGTCCGGTACAACAACATAATTAGCCTCAGTTCCCTGTCCTTCTCCTGGTCTCGGATTAAGTCCCGCAATAACGGCAGTTGCCTGATTAAGTTCCGTATCCGAGCAGTCCAATGCTTTCTTTATTGGTACAAAGCGCCGATTAGCAAAATCATCGAAATATTCTGTAACAATCTTATAGGCCAGTGAGTCGGATTTATCCTCCAGTTGTATGGTGATGCATTCCTGTAACGACCGGGCAGCTATTCCACGAGGGTCCAATCGCTGGACTATATTCAACAATGGTTCAATTTTTTCAATTGTAGCGTCGAACCGATCCGCGATCAAGACCAGATCGATCCCGAGGTAACCATGATCATCCAGATTCCAGATGATCTCTTCAATTACTGTTCGCTCCCAATCATTCAGATCATAAATATTAAGTTGATTGATCAAGCCCTCCAGAAAATCCTGGCGGTCCGGAACCGGTATGTCCACCGTTTCCTTGCTGGCATCATAAGTATTGGGTGCCGTATAATGGTCAGGATCATTTAAAATGGAATCCCAATCAATTTCATCTTCGGCTTTTTCCCCTGTCTCTGATTGTTCTGGTCCTTTTTCTTCCGATTCGACCACTTCCAAAACAGGGTTGGTTTCCAATTCTTCAACGATCTTTTGCTCCAGGTTGGCCATTGGCAGTTGCAGCAGCGAAGCCTGCAATATCTGCTGGGGGGCCAGAATCTGCTTTTGTTCTAAGCGTTGTTCGAGTCTCGGCATCAGTCCAACTTGAAGCGCTCGCCCAGGTAAAGCTGGCGGGCTTCTTTATCATTAGCCAGAAAATTGGAATCTCCCGATTTCAGAATCCGACCATCAAATAGCAGGTAGGATCGATCAGTGATCGACAGCGTTTCGCGCACATTGTGATCGGTGATTAAAACACCAATTTTTCTTTCCTTCAGGGAATGGACTATCGATTGGATATCTTCCACAGCGATCGGGTCCACACCCGCAAACGGCTCATCCAACAAAATATAATCAGGATCCATAGCCAGGGCACGACAAATTTCAACTCGCCGCCTTTCGCCGCCGGATAAATTATAACCGCGATTTTTTCGCAGACGCTCCATAGACAAATCAGCCAGGAGCCGGTCAATTTTCTTTTGACGCTCACCTTTTGTCAGAGGCGTCATTTCCAATACTAGCTTTAGATTATCTTCGACAGTCAGTTTGCCGAAAATGGATGGTTCCTGACTTAAATAACCAATCCCATTGCGGGCCCGCTTATACATGGCGAAATTGGTAATATCCTGATCATCCAAGAATATCCGGCCCCGGGTAGGCTTGATCATTCCGGTAATCATGTAAAAAGTGGTGGTCTTACCGGCGCCATTCGGTCCCAGGAGTCCAACAATCTCGCCTTTCTGAACATATACATCCACATTGCTCACTACCATTCGCTTTCCATAGCGCTTATACAGCCCCTGGGCACTGAGTTTTTTCTGATTCTTATTCATTCTGCCCCCGGTCGGTTACTCCCCGCGGTTGTAGAATTCTCCAGTGATCAAGTCCGGCATCCGATTCAAATCCGATCCCATATAGGGTATCATTCTGTTCAGTTGTCAGCATCACCGGATCGTCAGTATAAATCAGTTCCAGTTCAGAATTCCAATCAATCGTATCGGTATATAAGGTAACACCACTATCAGAAATAATAATCACATTGCCGATTGCGGTCATGAAATCCGACTTTTCATCAATTTCTGCCTTCAGGGACGTCAGTAAAGATGTGTGCCTTTCATCCTGATCGAAAAAGTCAACTATGACACTGTCATCTAGTAAAATATACTGCCGTTCATTGAATTTTTCCAGGTGCCCGGATTGAACTATAGCTTGTCTGGCACCCGCCCTGGTTAATTTAATGGTGGCATCCCAGGTTTCCTGGTCTGGTAAACCTTCCCGGGTTTCAGCTGACTGATCATCCTCCGGTCCGCTACAATACCAGCAGCAGAGACTGGTTATCAGAACTAATATTGGAATTCGATGCTGCATAAGGAACCGGATCAGGGTAAAATAATACCGCTTTTCAAAATATCATGTATATGGACAATGCCAATCGGAGTGCTCTCACCAGGGCCATTGTGGACAAATAGGCTGGTAATGCTGTACGTTTCCATGACCTCCAAAGCTTCGATCGCCAGCATATCCTGATTGACCCACCGGGGATTCTGAGTCATTAATATCTTTGCCGGCTGATCAAAGATTTCCTTGCTGCCGGTCTCAAATCCCCGCCGGATGTCGCCGTCGGTGATTATACCTACCATCTCACCATCAGCATTCATCACACCGGTGACACCCAGTCCCTTGGCAGAGATTGCAAAGAGCGCATCCCGGACGGTTATACTATCCTCCACGGTAGGTATATCCTCGCCGGTATGCATGATATGCTTAACTTTTAACAATAGTTTTTTGCCGAGCGTACCGCTGGGGTGCAGCGATGCAAAATCCTCATGTTTAAATTTACGGGCTTCCAGCAGTGAGACAGCCAGGGCATCACCCATCACCAGCATGGCCGTAGTGCTGGCAGTGGGAACCAGGTTCAGGCTTCCAGCTTCACGTTCCACTGATGTATCGAGCACAATATCCGATAATCGTGCCAGTGAAGAATCGCGACGACCAGCAAAGGCTACTACCGTAAGACCCATATTCTTAAAAACATGGACAATTTCCAATACTTCGCTGGTCTCACCACTATTGGAAAGAGCCACAATCATATCATCGCGGGTGACCATTCCCAGATCGCCGTGCAGAGCATCACCAGGATGAATAAAGTTAGCCGGCGTACCAGTACTGGCCAGGGTCGAGGCAATTTTCTGAGAGATTAATCCGGCCTTTCCCATTCCAGTTACAATTACGCGTCCGCCGCAACTCAGGATAGCCACTATCGCCTGGTCAAAATCAGAATTAATCCGTTCTTCCAGGGCACGAATGGAATCGGCCTCAATGCGAATAGCGCGCTTACCGACGGTAATATTAGTCTTGTTCAAATTCCTCTCCAAAACGGTTTGACCTCAGAGTATTTACAGCCAAATCATATTTCCCCTGACCGGTTAAAATCAGATCAATCACTTCCCTGACAGCTCCTTCTCCACCATTTTTTCCGGTAATATAAACCGCCTGTTCTTTAACTGGAGGGTAGGCATTTTGCACCGCCACCGGTAAACCCACTTTTTCCAGAATCGGAATATCAATTAGATCATCACCAATATATGCGATCTGATCATCATGCAAATTAAATTTTATCTTCAGCTTTTGATAGGGCTTCAATTTATTAATCGCACCATTATACAAGTGGTCGATCGGCAGTTCACTGAAACGGGCGGCCGTTGCCGGCGAGAAGCGGCCCGAGATCAGAGCAGTTTTTAATCCACCGGCCCGAGCCAGGAAAAAACCGGCTCCATCGATTATACTGAATCGTTTCAGTTCCAGGTCATCCGATCCTAAATAGACCGTACCATCGGTAAGAACACCATCAACATCGGTGATCAACATTTTAATCGGCTTGATTCTCTGTTGCAATTCCCGCTGGTCCATCGCTAATTAATCTTTCATTTCTCCAAAAAATGGTCTGGCAGCTGATCTGATTGCGGCCAATTCAATTAATAATCCCTCAAGCTTATTAAGGGGCCACTGGGTGGCTGCATCGGAACGGGCTTCAGCCGGTTCGTCGTGCACTTCCAGGAAGATTCCATCGCAACCGGCGGCTACAGCAGCGCGTGCCGTAGTAGGAATATACTGACGCATTCCAGCGGTAGCAGCGCCCATTCCGCCCGGCAACTGCGCACTGTGAGTAGCATCAAAAATCACCGGGTAACCGCTCTCACGCATGATAGGCAACGAACGCATATCGGACACTAAATTATTATATCCAAACTGGGTACCGCGTTCGGTTAACAGTATGTCAAAATTGCCGGCTTGCTCTAGTTTTTTCACCACATTGACCATATCACCGGGAGCTAAAAACTGACCCTTTTTCACATTGACCGGTTTGCCGGTCAGGGCTGCGGCATCAAGCAGGTCACTCTGGCGGCACAGAAAAGCAGGTATCTGAATTATATCAACAACCTCGGCCGCAACAGCAGCTTGATCAGGTAAATGAATATCGGTCAGAAGAGGCAGATTGAACTGATCCTTAACTTCAGCAAGAATTTTCAATCCATCATCAATACCCGGTCCGCGGTAGGCTGTTCCAGCTGTTCGATTGGCCTTGTCGAATGAACTCTTAAATACCAATGGTAATCCCACTCGGCCCGAAATAGATTTAATCTTCTCCGCCATCCGCAGGCTATGATCCCTGGTTTCAATCACACAAGGGCCGGCAATTAACGGTAGCGCTTCACTGCCAAATTCTATACCTTCCACGCCTACTGTTTTAACAGTCATGTTGCCTCCCCGACATTGGACAAATGTGCGACTGCGGCCGCAATGAAATCGCGGAACATGGGATGGGCGCGGTTGATCCGGCTTTTTAATTCGGGATGAAACTGCCCGGCAACAAACCAGGGATGGTCGGATAATTCCACGATTTCAACCAGATTCAACTCCGAATTTATTCCTGATATCTTCAGCCCGTTTTTTTCCAACCGCTGTCGATAGCGGTTATTAAACTCCCAGCGATGGCGGTGACGTTCGGATATCTTGTGGGTATGATAGGCCGTAAAAGCCTTGGACCCAGCGGTGATCTGACAGTCGTAAGCTCCCAGGCGCATAGTGCCACCTTTGGCTTTTATAGCCCGCTGGGATTCCATTAGATCAATGACAGGATAGCGTGTTTGGGGGTTGAACTCGGTACTGTTGGCTCCATCAAGACCACAAACATGGCGGGCAAAATCTATCACTGCACACTGTAAACCAAGACAGATGCCCAGAAAAGGCACTTGTTTTTCACGGGCAAATTTACTTGCTAATATTTTGCCTTCTGAACCGCGCTCCCCAAAACCTGGAAGTATCAAAATACCGTTAATATCCTTGAAAATCCGGGTAGCGTCTGCGTCAGTTTTAATTTCTTCTGTACGAATCCATTGTACTCTTACCCGTGCATCATTTTCAACACCGGCATGGATGAAAGCTTCCAGCACACTTTTGTAGGCATCGGGCAACTCAGTATATTTACCACACATCGCGATGGTCACCTCGCAATCCGGATTGCGGTAATGACCAATGAATGATTCCAATTCGGAAATATCCGTTTTCCGCTTCAGCTTCAATCGTTCCGCAATTTTTTCACCAACTTTCTGCTGATGGAAAATAAGCGGTACTTCGTAAATACTTTTTACTTCAGTCCCCTCAATTACATGATCCGGAGCGACATTGCAAAACAGCGCAATTTTATTGCGGGTGGGGCGGTCAATTTGAAATTCGGAGCGGCATAAAATTATATCCGGGGAAAGACCGATTTCCCGCAGGCGCATAACTGAATGCTGGGTTGGTTTGGTTTTCAGTTCCTCGCTGGCTTTGACGTAGGGCACCAATGTCACATGAACGATCAAATGGTTGTGGTATCCGACCTCCACCGATAATTGACGAATGGCTTCCAGAAAGGGCAGGCTCTCAATATCGCCGACGGTGCCGCCCACCTCGCAGATAACCACGTCGAAACGCTTCGGTGTGTTAACAGCTTTAATCCTGGTTTTAATCTCGTTGGTTATGTGGGGAATCACCTGAATTGTTGCTCCGAGGTAGTCACCGGCTCGTTCTCGCTCGATAACTGTACTGTATATCTGGCCGGTGGTAGCATTATTATGCTTAGCCATGTTCACGTCAATAAAACGTTCATAATGCCCCAGATCCAGATCGGTTTCAGAACCGTCATCCAGCACAAATACTTCACCGTGCTGATACGGATTCATTGTACCTGGGTCGACATTGAGATACGGATCAAGCTTCATAATCGTCACCCGCAGGCCAGAACTTTTTAGCAGATACCCGATCGAAGCAGCAGCAATTCCTTTCCCCAGGCCGGAGATTACTCCTCCGAGAACGAAAATATATTTAGTTGGGCCAGCTGGTGCCATTTCCGCTATCCTGGTTCCGTTTTTTTCAAAATACCGGCAACCATATCCAGATCCTCCGGTGTATCGACCCCAAAGGATTCATAATCGGACAGAATTGTTCTGATAGGCAGATTATTATCCAAAGCTCGCAGCTGTTCAAGGTGGTGCAGCCGTTCATTTTTCGTGGATTTCAGCCTGGTGAATTCCATTAGGAATTTTTTCCTGAATGCATAAATACCAATATGCCGGTAGCAGCCACCAATTATATTATCTGGGATGGTGCGCATAAAATCTGTCGCATTCATATTTTGTCCCAGGAATACCTTCACTATATTTGGATTGATGATATCGCCCGTGGTCAAGCCACGGCTGGCAACCGTAGCCATGTTGCTTACACTATGATCAAATACCGCAACCAGTTTATCAATAATGGTCGGATCCAGGAGCGGTTCATCACCTTGTATATTAACAACAATATCCGCATCCAATTGGTCCACCGCCTCGGCGACCCGGTCAGTGCCGGACTGGTGTTCCCTGTTAGTAAGGACTACTTTGGCTTTAAAGCGTTCCAGAACCGTCTTTACTTCTTTATCGTCAACAGCTATTATAACATCGTCCAATTGCTTAGCCTGTTGAGCGCGCTGGTAGACGTGCATAACCATTGGTTGACCAGCAAGCGGCGCCATAATTTTACCGGGAAATCTAGTCGAGTTCAGCCGGGCAGGAATTACTCCAATATTCGTCATCTGTTAATTCCACAATTAACTACCCCGCGGATCGACAGTATCTTAATCGAATATCTACCCGGGCATATTATATTTGGTTGATGCCTTTTAGTTGATCCTCTACCCAAAAATCGACCTCGTTTTACAATTTCCGTGCCATTATGCTTCTTATCAAGCAAAAATTTATCACAACTGGTCAGTACGTCCAAGTAAAAGGAAAAAAATGAAAGTAACTATATATCTGTTATTTGTATCTCTGTTTCATGGAAGCGAAGATGAGTACCATAAATAATATATTTTATTCATAATGCAGCGATTCGATCGGGTCCAGTTTGGCTGCCCGGTAAGCCGGATAGCTGCCAAAACCAATACCGATCATTGAACATACCAGCAGACCAAAAAATGCCAAATCCAAAGGAACTATCGCTGGTATATTAAATATCGGAGCAACCGCATTACCACCAACCACCCCAAGAATCACTCCGATTAAACCTCCGATTTCACTCAGAAATACGGCTTCTGTCAAAAATTGGGTCAGGATATCCCGGCGATTCGCCCCCACCGCTTTTCGGATACCGATTTCCTTTATCCGATCGGAAACAGAAACCAGCATGATATTCATGATTCCAATTCCAGCCACCACCAGTGCAATAATACTAATGGCAAAAGCAAACAGCTTTACGCCACCAGTAAATTGACCAAATGTGTCAATCAATTCATCATTGGAAGAAACTTCAAAATCATTCTCGTCCCCTGGTGGCACTTTACGGATCGACCGCATAATCCCCACTACTTCATCCTGCGTTTTTTCATACAGTTCCACAGATTCAGCTTCGATGGTAATCGATAGGGAAGTCCAGCGGCTACTGAATTGTCTCAGATAGGTGGAAATTGGCATAAGAATAAAATCATCCTGGCTTTGGCCAAACAGATTACCTTGTCGTTCGGTGATTCCAATGACGCGATATTTTATTCCGTTTACGGTAATTGAATTTCCCAAGGGATCTTCGAAAGGAAATAACTGATCAACAATATCCATTCCCAGGATAACCACATTGCGTGAGAAATCAATATCCTGCTTAGTCAGGTCGCGCCCATCAGCAATATAGGTCTTTAGACTTTGCATCGCACCTTCATCGCCGCCATTGACCGATGCACTTATTTTAGCCTGTTTATCCTTATATTTAATAATTTTGCCACCGGTGCCATCGATAACGCTTACCCGAACCGGCAATTGAGCCCGTTCCTTCAGTTCTTCATATTGCCGGTAAGTGATATTCTTACGGCTTCGGTATTTAAAGTGGGTGTGACCGCCCATTTGAATTAGCGGATACTTCTGAATCAGAAATGTATTGCTGCCAAAGATACTCAAGCCCTTGTTTATCGACGACTCCAGGGTGCGAATCGCCGTCATGGCACCTATGAAAGAAAAAACGCCTATTGCTATGCCCAACAGAGTTAGTGATGCGCGTAATTTATTGCTACGGATTGCTTCTATCGCCATCCGCATACTTTCGCGCAGGGTGTAACCCAGGTGACCACGGCGTTTTTTATTCATAACGTAAAGCCTCAATCGGATCCAACTTGGCTGCCCGATAGCTGGGTGCTAATCCTGAGATCAGTCCGACAATCACACTGAGTAAAATGGAGAAGAGTGCAAGCCACAGGGGCATGGCCGAGGGAAAAACAAATTTATTGATCAATAGACTGCCACCATATGAAAAGGCCAAACCAACCAAGCCGCCTAACAGGCAAATTATAATCGCTTCTAGCATAAACTGTCCCAGAATCATCGTCCGTGTGGCGCCAATCGCTTTTCGAATACCGATCTCCCGCGTGCGCTCACGGACCGTGACGAACATAATATTCATAATCCCGATTCCACCAACAACCAGTGACAGAATTGTAATAAAGACGCCTGTGCCACCGATTGCCAGTTTAATCATATTATATTGCTGGCGAAATGCGTCCTGCTGATTAATAGCAAAATCATCTTCCTCCCCCGGTTTCAATCCACGAATACGACGCATGATACCGGTTAATTCATCTTTGGCTTCGGTGATTTTTTCACCATCGACTTTCACCAGTATCTGAGACCAGCCGCGTCGGGAAAACAAGCGTTCGAATGTTCCCAGGGGAATCCCGACCCAATTATCCATGCTGATCATGCCCAGAAACTTTCCCTGCTTCTCCATTACTCCAATCACCCGGAAAGAATAATTACCCAGTTTAATTTTCTGGCCCAGAGGATCTTCATTTGGAAACAATTCCTGGACTATATCATAACCGATAACTGCCACACGTGATCCGGAACGTATTTCACCCTGGGTAAGAAAGCGGCCTGATTCAACATTTGCAGTCGATGTTTGCAGAAAATCGACCGTAGTGGCCTCCAGTTCGACTCCCATAATACTTTTTTCATCCCGAATGACCGTCACGCGTCGTGATACACTGGGGGTTACTGCCCTGGCATAACGTGAGAAGCGCTTGATATCATCAACATATTCTGGTTTAATGTTTGGCCGATTGCGGATCTCCCACCAACTGCGGTTATCAAACCAGGCATGCTTGCTGATAAATAATACATCCCGGCCCAAAAAATCCATGCTCTTATCAAAGGAACGGTCTAAACCAGAAATTAGAGTGCCCATCAGCGTTACCGCCAGAATGCCGATCACAATACCCAGCAGGGTCAGAAATGAACGGACTTTATTTGTGACTATCGCCTCCAGGGCGATACGGAAATCCTCTATGAATAGACTAAACATAAATTAACTGCTTGGCAATAATCGGCTGATTGCAAAGACTAGCTGCATTAGACCATCCGGTGGTAACTGCTCTCGAATGTTCAACACCGATTACTCGATAACGATTTTTGAAGCATTACTACACCGATCACAACTTTACAAATCACTAATAGTTGACCGATATTCAAAATCCACCTTCCAATTACCACTACTAAGCTTTATGATTGGAAATATCATCAGTAATACGTCCATCAAACAGATGGATCGTCCGATGCGCATTTTCAGCAATATATTGTTCATGAGTAACCAGAATAATCGTATTCCCGGCACGATGGAGACTGTTGAAGACCTTCATGATTTCTTTACCACTTTTTGAATCCAGATTACCCGTTGGTTCATCGGCCAGGATAATCGATGGGTTTGTCACTAGGGCGCGGGCAATTGCCACTCGTTGGCGCTGGCCGCCGGAAAGTTCATTGGGTTTATGCGTAATCCGGTCTTCCAAACCAACTTTTCCCAGGGCTTCTGCCGCCAGGTCCTGACGCTCGGAGCGGCGAATATTGGCATAGATCAGCGGCAATTCCACGTTCCGTAAGGCTGTGGCTTTAGGCAGGAGATTAAAAGTTTGGAATACAAAACCGATTTTACGATTGCGGATAGAAGCTAGTTGGTTATCATCCATTTCATGAACCAGTTCGCCCTCAAACTCATAGCGACCGGTGGACGGTGTGTCCAGGCAGCCGATTATATTCATCAGGGTGGATTTCCCGGAGCCTGATGGGCCCATTATCGACATGTAGTCATTTTGCTTAATATCCAGATCCACTTCACGTAAAGCCCGGACTTCAACTGTCCCAACCTGGTAAATCCGTGATATTCCATGCAGTGAGATTAATTGTTCCAAATGATCTCCTGTTGAATTGTTGACTAAATATCAATCCCGGCGTTTGAATTCTTTTCCGATCTTAACTTCCGAATTGTGCTTCAATTCACGACTGATGGCTCGATAGCTACCAACCACAATCTCTTCGCCGGCTATCAATCCATTTAATACTTCATAATGAGTATCGCTGGAAATACCCACCGTCACCGGTCTGATCTGGACGTAACGCTGATCTTTATTCTTCTTTCCTCGCCGCTCCGATTGGCCTGTCAGTGTATCAGTCACAACAAAAACAACTTCCAGATTCTCTTTCTTGGACGGCTTTACATCGGTGTTTTCGGCCTCGGTCGTGTCATCGTCAGCCAGTTCAGTTTTTTTCCGCCCTGCACCCCGGCTCCGCCGTTTATCCCTGGCATCAGGTTGGTCATATCCCTCCTGACGGATCGTCAAACACTGGATCGGTATCGCCAACACACTGTCACGAACAGCTGTTATAATGTCGGCGGTGGCGCTCATTCCCGGGCGTATCCGCTCCGGAGCTTCCAGCATTCTTACGCGTACTTCAAAATTGGTAACCTGTTCCTGGGTACCCATGCCGGTTGTCTGGGCCACGTGGGCAATCTCACTCACCAAACCTTTAAACAAGGTATCCTGAAATGCATCGATTTCAATTTCTACCGTATCTCCCAGGAATACATCCACAACATCATTTTCATTAACATCGACCACGACCTCCATCCGGTTCAGGTCGGCCACCATCATTAATACATCGGCCTGAAACATCGAACCGAGAGCCATTTCACCTACTTCGCTATTAATTTTAGTTACCTGGCCTGATTGCGGCGCCAAAATACGGGTTTTGGAAAGTTCATCCTCCCTGGTTACCAGTGCAGCCTGGGCCTGCTCTAACTGGCTTTCGGCTAATTCATATTCAGCTACCACCGCTTCCAACTGCTGGGTGGAAACCAGTTTCTGGGAAAATAAAGTTTCCGTGCGTTCTTTCTGTGCCTTAACCTGTTTCAGGCGGGCATTAGCAGATTTGACCGACGAGCGGCTTTGTTCCAGCATGGCGCGATATTGTTTTTCATCTAAAGAAATTAGGTGTTGACCCTTTTGAACCCAATCACCCTGTTCGACAGTGATCTCAGTGATATAGGCGGAAATGTTGGCACTTATATTTACCTCGGTTTCCGGTTGGATTTTACCACTGGCATTCACTTTATGAATAACAGTCTGGTGTTTGACTTTCTCGGTCTCAATGGAAATTGCGTCCGATTTATTCTGATTCATGCTGACAATTATGATTACAGCCAATACAATCACAACACCAATAATGATCAGCAAACGTTTTTTCTTGGACATTTTACCAGTTTTTTTAGACAACCTGTCCTGCCTTTCTATAAAATAATGTGATTAGTTTAAGCAGCAATATTTCCTAAAGCTCTTGGTCCAATGTCCCCAGTAACGCTTTCAAAGCAGCTGCTTGAATCTGGGCATCATATTTGGTCGAGACCAGCGATGAGCGTGCCTGGGTAACCGATAACTGGGCATCCAGGACTTCCAGGATAGTGACCGAACCGAGTGCGTACTGCTCTTGTACCAGCTTCAGATCTTCTTCAGCAGATGCCAGTACTTCCTCGTTGATAGGAATGATTTCAATGTAATTTGTTAATAATTCCATCAAACCGTTGAGTTGAACGTTCAAATTACTGGTCTGGGTTTGATAGTTGTATTCCTGTTTAGAAATCGCAATTTTAGCCTGCTGAGTCCGGGTATTATTAGCAAAACCTGTGAATAAAGGAATTGATATTCCAACCGATAATAATTGATATTCGTCATATGCCGAAAGGGCAGCCCCAAATCCCGAAGGTACTGAATTATAATTCCAGCTAAGTCCTAGCCTTGGCAGGTGAGCACTACGTACTAATTTGTAATTTAATTCGGCATCTTTAATCTGAGCACGACTGGCCAGTAAAACTGGGTTGTTTAATTCCATCATGTTATTTGCCACCTTATAATCCGGTAGCATAATCTCATCATCGTTTGAATCATCGAGGAGGATTGGGGCATCTTCATCGTTCAAACCCATTGCATTCCGAAGATCACGCATGGCTTGGCTTAATTCAGCATCACGCTGTATGACCTGGATCTGCGCTTGTCCTTTGAGAACATTTACTTTTAGCAAATCAGTTTTGGCCACAGAGCCGATTTCGAATTGATTGGTAACCAATTCAACCTGCTGGTTGGCCAGCATCAGATTCATCCGTGCTACATCAAGTAATTGTTGGGACTTCAGTACGGTGTAGAACGATTGGGTAACATTATAGATTGCTTGGCTCCGGGTCTGGCGCTGCATTTCCTGATTAATTTGATAATTATTATTAGCCCGGAAAATGGAATTCCACATTACTCCACCATCGAAGAGTGTCTGGCTCACTGAAATATTAGTCCCCTGGCTGGAAACAGTAGGAACAGTATCATCCGAATAAGTCCGTTGTGACCAGTTTCCACTGGCCGAAAGACTTGGAAGGGCATTTGAATACGAGCCTCTATTTCCATATTTTGCGCTTTTTACATCCAGTGCAGCCGATTTTACCGTTTCCTTTTTCTTCAAGGCCAGTTCAATGCACTGGTCCAATGTGTAGAACTGGGCCGGGGTCAAAACTTGAGCCAGTAAAATGATTCCTGTAATTAAACTAATTGTTTTATTCATAATTATGCGAATGCAGCTCCCAAACCTGCGCTAATAGCAACCAGCACCAGCCAGACCACCGTCATGGCGATCAGGTACGGCCCGGTGGCCTTTTTATAAATTACGCCCATTCCAATTCCAAATAGAACGACGCGCCAAAATGCAAAAATATCAATACCGCCCAGAAAGTGATAGGCGAAATCTCCAAATTCTCCAACACCTAAAAGTCCCAGCCCGGTAAACACTTCCATGTCCCACTTACTCAACATCAAGGGTACTTTGACAGCCATTTCCAAGATAGTGATCAGATATACATAGCCGCTTAACACCATCATATCCGCGAATTTGGATTCACCACCCATAATTAAGTTACCCACCAGCAGGGCCAGGAAAGCCAGAAACAGGACCCTGATCGGAGTGACCAGAACAGAAGACGTTAGAGCTAAAATCTTTTGCAGTGCCGACGGTTCCAGAACCCTCTGATACTGCTGTTCTAAAATAGCATCTTTCCGATCTTCCGGAATACGCTCACTATTTTCGATCGATCTTTCAATACGGTCCAGTTGATAATCAATTGTTAAATCTTTTAAGATCGTAGCAGAAATCAGCCCGGTCAGCCCTAGAATTATCAATGGAATCCACAGATCTTTCCAGTCGCGCTGCTCCACAAATGCTTCAAAGGCACCGGAAGGTGCAAAAAACACATTGATTAAGCGTTTTATGAATGACATTCAGTCTCCTTGTTAGTCTAATCGGATAGCAATCCGATTAGACTAGGAAAAGTGTTAAAAGTTGTCAAGTTTTTGTGCGGTCGATTTCAGCCTGATATTCAGGAATAATCTTATCCAAATAGGCTCTAGATGCTGCATAAGTATTTTTGATTTCCCCATTCAGGATCGCCTCTTCAATCGCCGATTTTATTTTACCAACTAATTTGCCTTCTTTCAAACCACAAATTTCCATTATCTCATTTCCTCTCACTGGTGATTGAAAAGCGCGCATCGCGTCCCGTTCTACCACATCCTGTATCAAGACTTCGACGCGGTTAAAATTTCCCATATAGCGCTTGACCAGGTGGGGATTTTTTGTTGTAATGTCGGCCCGGCACATAGTTATTAGATCATCAAGATAGTCACCAGCCTCAACCATCAGGCGGCGCACAGCTGAATCGGTCACACCTTTCTTGGCTAAGGCAATCGGCCTTAAGTGCAGCCTAGTCATCGTCTGGAGGTAATCCCGCAATTTACCCGGCAGTTTCATACGGCGGGCTATGCGGTACAGCATGCGGCTACCAATTTCTTCATGACCATGAAAATTGACGCCGGAAGCAGGATCCACTCGCCGGGTAACAGGTTTAGCGATATCGTGCACCAGCGCGGCAAAACGTAATTCCATCTTATCCGACAGATGGGCGGCATTATCGACAACCTGGAGCGTATGATGAAATACATCTTTATGGTGCCATTCCCGCGGCTGTTCCATGCCATGCATAGCTGCTATTTCCGGAAACACATGTTTCAACAGACCGGTATTCTGAAGGATTATTAATCCGATTGATGGTTCAGGCGTCTTTAAAACTTTAATCAACTCCCCGGTAATCCGCTCCGGCGAAACAATCTTGATTCGTTCCACCTGTCGCTGCATGGCTCCCAAGCTTGCTTCTTCAACCACGCAACCCAGTTGAGCAGCAAAATAGGCCGCTCGCAGCATTCGTAATGGATCGTCGGAAAAAGTATCATCGGGATCAAGCGGTGTAATCAACCGACGTTGTTCCAGGTCTTGTACGCCCTGAAACGGATCGTGGAGATCGCCGTAATGATCCGGTGAAAGATCAATTGCCATGGCATTGATCGTAAAATCACGGCGAACCAAGTCACCTTTCAGGTCAGTATAGCGCATTTCGCTTGGTTTTCGGGAATCTGGCTGATAGGCTTCCGTTCGGGCCGAGGCGACTTCAACCGGTATCCTGCGATAGGGAATATGTGCGGTAGCGAACTTTTCAAACGGCACGATTTTTTTTACTCCCAGCTTTTCAGCAAATTCACGTGCAAATTCAACTCCATCGCCTACAACCATCAGGTCAATCTCCACGATCGGCCGATCAATCAGTAGATCACGCACCACGCCACCGACAACATATACCTCAAGATCTAGGGCAACTCCCAATTTACCAGCCACTGTCAATGTTTCATGGACAATCGGAAGACGGATAATTAATTCTTTGAGATTTGTCACCATTAAAATTACATAAGCAGGTCCGAAAAAAGCACGAACCTAACATTTTCAATTGCTGGAATTGAATTAATCAATCGCTTGCATGGAAAAATCCAATTTCACACTACTGATGCCAAATGTAAATCATCAACAGCTTTACATCATTATCCTTGCTGAAGGCAATAAAAAAGGCTATCTTTAACTATTATGAGAAACAAGCTTTTTATCCATGTCATTCTATTAATTATAACCGCAACACAAACCTGGGCTCAATTTGGTGAAGTCAATACTATTATAGACGATCGATTATTGAAAGATTATGAACGGCAGGAACTACAAACATTGCAGAATGAGATCGGTCTATTTTTCATTAACATGGCCTGGGATGGTGATTATGGCGACTTGGCAATCCCATTACATATCCAGTTAATCCTGCAAGGTACGGCTACCAAAGGTTCCCAAACGATCTTTCTTTCACAAATATTAATATCTAATGGCACCGATCAGCGCTATTTTGATAAATCTTTCCAGTTTACCTACAAATCAGCCGGTAACCTGATTTACAGTCCCGGGTATTTCGAGCCACTGCCCGGTTTTCTGGCTTACGCCGGATATTTGGTGCTGGCGGGGGAGGCAGACACCTATGTTCCCAACGGTGGTAATATTTTTTATGAGCAGTGCCGCGAAATTGCCTTGCGGGGAAATACATCAGAATATTCCAAGGGCTGGTCGGACCGATTGCGACAGGTCGATGAATTAAGTTCCAACTATGGTTTACGTAAAGCCCGTTTCGCCTTTTATTATGGCCAGGAATTATTTAATAAGGGTAGTCTCGATGAAGCCTTGATCCAGTTTAAGGACATGATCAAAGGGCTGGATATGGTCTATGAAAAAACCGGACGAGAGCATCAGACTGGTATTTTCATGAAAGCCCACACTGATGAGTTAAGCCGTATGTTGGGTATGCTGGGGCAAAAAGATTTATTGATGGACCTGGTAGAACTCGATCCCGATAATGAGCAGATCTACCAGTCAACCCTGGAAAATTTGTAATTTAAGCCGCCGTTTTAAATATGAAAATTACCGCTTTCAGGCCGCTCTAGCCACTGAGCCAAGGTTGGTGCTTTGGTGTCTTTGGCCGATAATATAGGATTCGATACCGGCCATTTAATACCGATCTCCGGGTCACACCATAGGATACCCGATTCGCAGTCCTGATTATAGGTACCGGTACATTTATATTGAATATCCACCACATCGCTGAGGGCGCAGAAGCCACGGGCAAAGCCCGCCGGAGCCCAAACTTGGCGTTTATCCTCTTCCGATACTTCAATCCCGATCCACTTCCCCAGATTTGGTGAATTACGGCGAATATCAACCGCCACCAGGAAAGCCTTGCCCCTGGTAACCCGCATTAGCTTTCCCATCGCTGGTTCCCATTGGAAATGCAGACCCCTCAAAGTATGTAACCGGGAGCGTGAATGGTTATCCTGTACAAAATTCAAAGTCAATCCGCCAGCTTCAAATTCATCCTGCCGGTGAACCTCCATAAAGAAGCCCCGTTCGTCTTCAAAGACTTTGGCGTGGATTATCAATACATCTGCCAGGGATGTCTTTTCTACTCTCATCAACTATTCCTTAAGAATATTCTTAAAAACGCAAATATTATAAAAATTGTCCTGATCAAAATCGAAATCAGGCGGATAATTATCGGCCAGTTCATCAACGATCGCCTCGACCGAGCCATGAAACCGTGCCCCTAGAATATCCTGAGCCTTTTGATTACTGACTTTGTAATTCCTGAAATCCTGAATATCTTTAATCTCCAGCTCAATTTTACGGTCGGATTTCCCGGTAAGCTTGTTCCAGACAATATCGGCAACATCACCAACAGTATAGTTGGCGGAAGCAACGTTGAACACACCGGAAATGGACTGATCTGCTTGAATTGCCCGGGTATAGGCACTTACAGCATCCTCAATTGCCAGAATCGGTCGCCAGATCGACGGATTGTTGACCGTGATCCGGTTCTTGGACATGGCAGTCATATACATTGTATTGACGATCAGGTCAAAGCGCATTCTGGGGCTATAGCCGGAAACAGTACCCTGGCGAAGGCAGATAACAGAGAAATTCTTGTCAGATAATTGTAAGGCGCCGAATTCACCCTGCAGCTTTGAAATGCCATATGGATAATCACAGGTGACCGGCGATTCTTCGTCATATAACTGATTGATTGTATAGCCATAAACGGAACACGAATCAGCAAAAATATAGCGTTTAACTCCGGCCTGTTTAGCAATATAGGCCAGGTAGGCTGGGGCGGCGGCATTGGATATAAAATTCATAGCCGGTGAAAATTCGGCCATGGGATCATTGGATAAACCAGCCAGAAAAATGACTTGATCAAAATCTGCCAGATAGGATGCGTCAATATCAAAGACATCTTTCTTAACCACTTCAACTTCCGCCGGTAAATGATTACCAAACCACAAGAGGTCCAGAACAGTAACTTCATAATTGTGAACCAGTAAATCGGGGATCAGTCGGGAGCCGATATAACCGGCACCACCGACAACAATAATTTTCATCGTTGCTCCTTGGTTAAAATTTCTTCCAGTTTTGACAGATCAAAAGAAGTGTCAAACGGCACCTCAAAAGACATCTCATCACGCCGGAGTTCACCAACATCGGTCCGGCCCAGTTTCCATGCCAATTCGATTACTGACTTTCGCTTCGTACCCACATGAATGGTGCCGGTCAATTCCGGAAATAACGCCAGCTTTAAAATCAAGGGGGCGATCACGGTAACTGAATCGCGGGAAGTATATTGATCGATAAAAGCCTTAGGATAGGGAAACACAGGTTCGCAAAAGGAAGTGCGGATTATCAGAGAATCCGGGTGCATGCGAACAGCGCATTCACCACCCAATTTTGACCAGGCATAGCGATTCTGCGGCAACAATTCATCATGCTCACGGTAGTTCCCGCGATCACCTTGAAACACATAATCGGTCGAAATATAAACCATGCGAAGTTGGTGTTCAATGCACAGAGTTGCGACATTAGCAGTGCCAATTATGTTCGCTTGCAGGGCTTTTACCGGATCCGCATCAATCTTGGGTGGCGAAGTAAAGGCGGCAGCATGCAGAATTGTGGTTACATTGTATCCCGCCAGGTAGTCTGACATTTGATCAGGATTGGTAACATCAAAATCTTCAAGATCCGTTGACAGCAGCCCGGGTTCAAGTTTGCGCAGTTCAAATCCCAGCAGGCCTTTACCCCCTGTCAAAAGAACCTGGCCAGGTCTTATTTCCATAATTCACCAAATGTCATTTTTCTACCGAGAAAATAATCGATTGCAACGCTGCGATGATACATGAATTTATCCAGGCTGCAATCGGGGACCAGGCGATCGCGTTGTACCTCCCGACGTTTCTGCAATATCAGGCTCAATTGCCGGAAGATCCAGCCGTGGGCATGGAGAATAGCGGCAATTTTCAATGTATCTAAAACCATGATCGATTTAATAACCACCAGAATATCCAGTAAATAACGGGCCGGCAGCAGATACATCAGTCGCCGTGAAGAATAATTCTTCATCATCATAAAAACGCTATTTCTATGATTCCAGTATTCCTTCTTAAAGCTTAAAGCCTTAATTGTACCGCCGGCATAATGGTAAATCAGTGAGTCGGTCCGGATTCGTAGGCGGTACCCCTGCAGTAATATCCGCCAGCATAAATCGATTTCTTCCATGTGGTGGACAAAATCATTATCCAGCAAACCGGTTTTTTCAAGCACTGCCTTTCGAATAGCCATGGCCGCTCCCGAGGTCCAGAACAGGTCAATATTTGTATCATATTGCCCAGAATCTTTTTCAATCGTGTAGAAAACACGGCCGCGCATGAATGGAAAACTGAAAATATCAATCATGCCACCGGCAGCTCCGGCATATTCGAACGAGTCCCGATCGATCATATGATGTATCTTCGGTTGAACAGCAGCAATCTGCTCATCCGATTCAAACTCCTCAACAATCGGCTCCAGCCAGCCCGGAGTTACTTCAATATCATTATTCAGCAACAATACATATTTGCCCCTGGCAACATTAATACCCAGATTATTCCCGGCGCTATAGCCGATATTACCTCCGCTTTGAATCACTTTCACCTGGGGATAGTACCGCTCCATATATTCAACACTGTCATCGGTTGAAGCATTGTCAACCATCAATAATTCAACTGCTGGATAAGTAGATTTCAAAAGGGAATCGAAGCATACTTTCAGAAATTTCTGCCCATTATAATTCAGGACAATGATCGATATCAAGGGGTGGGATGTCATTTCAATTCACGAATTTAAATCCACTGCACACCGTTATGACGCGGTCCAACAAGATAACAGCTACTCGTTGCCAGCTTTCATTTGTTGTATATCAGTCAACATTTTTCGCGCCTGTTCATCTTGAGGTGCTTTTTCCAGCCAGGCCGATAATAAGTTTTCCGCATCATCATACAGCTTCAACTGACGGTATATCTGAATCAGGGCACCTACAATCCGGGCATTTGATCGATTCTGTGAATACAATTCTTCGAATATTTCCCGACCCCGTTCATATTCATTCAATTCCAGGTAAGTCATGCCATAATCAATACGATCGCGCAGTGAAAGTCGCGGTCGTGACATGAGATCATCGACAATATTGCGCATCCGGTCATTCTCACCAATAGCACCATACAGGCGACCGTATTGGAAATACAACTCCTTCGAGGTCATAGGGATCGTGGCTATTGGCACTTTATCTTCCATCCGGTTCAATACTTTCAGTACATCACCGCGTAAAACCTCTTTGAAAGCCGTATCAGCCGCTGATTCACCGGTATCCATGTAATCAAAATATTTAGCTACTGCCAATTGCATATAAGCACTACGATAGTTCTGCAATAATTTCACAATATTAGGATTGTAATAAACCTCCGGATTATCAAGATTTCGATAAAGGTATCCTGACTGATACTCGGAATCCCAATCATCAATTTCGGACATTAAATTGTTTTCCATGTTGGCAATATTGACATTATTGCCCTTGTGGGATACCAAGTGGAAAACCAGCCCTTCCATCTCCAGATATTTGTCTAGGCCGATCCGATTATCCGGTGACACAGTTACGGCAAAATAGATTGGATAACGCCAGGCGTTATCGTTGATGATCCGTATTATCATCAGATCCTGAACTTTTAAAGCTGCCTTCATGTAGGTCGGTTTTACAGTCCATTCTAGATAACCATCTTGATTCAAGGGATCATCTTTAACCGGTATCCGAATCTTCTGACTTTTCCAACCCCGAACCTCCAGATCGTCGATCTGATTATCCGACATTCTAATAAACTGTTCACCCGAAGGTCGGCGATCACGCATCTGCTTAATATACCAGGGAGTATTCAGCAGACTTAAATTAACGATGGTTACATCCCGCCGTAGGTTCTCAACTTCCTGAAGATACCATAGCGGGAAGGTATCGTTGTCGCCATTAGTAAATATAATACCGTTTGGTTCGCAGGATTGCATCAGGTTATAGCTGTAATCCCAGGCCACTGAATTACCGGTACGATCATGTGAATCATAATTTGCCACCAGCATCACGCCCGGAATCAGTAAAATTAAAACCACCATAACCGCCACTGATAATCTATGTCCCAGTTCCTTCTCTTTTAAATAGTATTGGATGCGCTCACTCACAGCGGCTGCACCGACACCGATCCAGATTGCAAAGGCAAAAAAGCTACCGACATAGGAATAGTCCCGTTCCCGTGGTTGTGGGTTATCCTGATTGATGTACAGAATAATAGCCAGACCGGCCATGAAGAACAGGGTCAAGATAGAAAAGGCTTCCTTTTTATCCCGGTAAAAATGGTGAATCATGCCCGCCAATCCCAATAGCAGGGCCAGGGGCAGGCCAAATTGAAACCAATCCACGCCATCCTCACTGCTGTTTGCCCCAAAAGCAGTTACTCCCGGATCAGTCGAAGCTCCCCGGCCGGCATATTGCCAGAGAAAATAGCGCCAGTACATTTTATAGACCTGATAATTCCAGAAGTATTTCCATTGCTGTGAGAAATCATACAACATGTATTTACGATTCTGGGAGGAAGAGAAATCGCGTCCATTGGCTGGTCGACCCACTACTTCTTGTTTATGGGGTAACTGCTTGAAACGCCGTGGTAAAAAGAAAAACGCGCCGTACTGTTCGCGCTCAAGATATGAAATGGCTCCCTGGACTGTTTCGGGGTTGTTTTCATCGATTCCCGGATTCTGATTGGAGCGAATAAATATCAATGTATAAGTGGAATAGCCCACTAAAATGAGAATTACTGAAGTTAAAGCTAAGGAAGATATCCGGTGCTTATTCTGAATTGCCCATACAGTGCCAATCACAACCGCTGCAATAACAATAGCGATACTAATCAAGCCAAATCTTCCGGCAAGTCGAGGCAGGCCTTTAATTATCCCATTATGGATGATTAAAAAGGTGACACCGGTAATCACAACAGTTATAATAAAAGATTTCCAGTCGAATTCCTGTTTCCTGAAATATATTATCAGGGCAATGAACGGCAGGGCCAGCAAGTTCAGTAAATGTAGACCCGTCGCCAGACCAATCATATAGGCAATTATCAGGATATAACGTTCATTTCCTGCTTCATCGGCCCGCTCTGACCAGTGAAGAACCAGCCAGACTACAATAGCAGTAAAAAAAGTGCTCAAAGCATAAACTTCCGCTTCCACGGCATTGAACCATTGGCTGTCGCTGAAAGCAAATACCAGAGCCCCCACCAGCGCACCACCAAAAGCAATGATGGCATCGCTGGTACTACTAACCTCGCCACGCCAGTGGGTAATCACCTTAACGGTGACCAGATACAACAACATTACCGCAATGGCACTGATGATAGCCGAGGTAATATTAATTCGATAAGCCACATCAGGGTGAAACGGTATCATTGAAAAAAAACGACCCAGTAGTAAGTAAAGTGGACTGCCTGGGGGATGTGGCACTCCCAAGGTATGGGAAGTGGCAATAAATTCACCGCAATCCCAGAAGGACACGGTTCGCGCCATCGTGGCAAAATAGATTATAAATGAAAATACCAGGGTAAATCCAGCGGTAAATTGGTTCCAGCGGGCGTAAACTTTGTTAACCACGATTCTATTCCTCGGGAGTTTCTGAAGATTCTTCTGACGGTCCGTTTTCAGCAGGAGTTTCAGCGGAATTCTCCTGGTTGGACTCAAAAACATAATTCATCTTCAGCTCGTTAATGGTTTTGGAGAGATATTCGGTTTCCCAATTAGCTAGATCGACAATCCGTTCGTTCAGCATTTCCAGCATATCGATCGAAAACTGAGCCTGTTTCAAATTGCGTTGAATCTGCTCGGAAACGGGATTTTTCATTTTCCCCAGCCCAATCCAGGCACCAGCTGAATAGGATGAAATCAATTGTAAAAATAATTGTTCGCTTTTTGTTGGTTGATCTTTTGACATAAAAGTCTAATTAATTAAACGGATTAATGGAAGATTGTTTCACTGATAATTAAGCCTTCGAAATTAACCATATCGGGAGCTTAAAATGTAAAGATTATTCCATCCATAGCAAAATCGGTTTAGCCAAGACAGCAACAACGGCAGAAATCAGGGAATCAGACTGGCAAATTCCTCAACCGACAGGGTTTCTGGACGGCGAGTCAGGTCAATTACCTCCAGTCCTGCCGGCGCCAGATTAAAACCTGCCAGCGAATTGCGCAGCATTTTCCGCCGTTTGGAGAAGGCGGCACCTACGATTTTCTCAAATTTCCCAAAGTCTTCATCGGTTACTAATGGTGGTTCCAGTTTCTGCAGGGCTATAAAAGCCGAGTCAACTTTCGGCCGGGGTTGAAACACAGTCGGCGGTATGGTAAAACAATAATCCACCTTCAGAAAGGCGCCGATCATTACCGTCAATCGCCCGTAAGCTTTCGTGCCTATTTTGCCGATTAATCGTTCTCCCAGTTCACGCTGAACCATAATAAATGAGTCCTGCCAATAGTTACGTTGTTTAATCAGCCAGAACAGGATTGGTGAGGTAATATTGTAGGGAATATTGCCCATAATCCGCACCGGTTGGGGAATCGGTAAGTCCGACAATTCCAGATCAAGAACATCACCATGGATGAAATGGCAGCCTCGCAAATCATCCCTGTTTTTCAGGTATTCTACCAGTCGGGGATCAATTTCAATAGCCGCTAGTCGGCCTGCTTCCGGCAACAGCAGTTCCGTAAGGGCACCCTCTCCTGGACCAATCTCTAGTATATTGTTGGTTTGCTGCGGATCGATAGTACGTAGGATCCGTTTCAATAGATTGGTATCGGCCAAAAAATTCTGGCCCCATTTCTTTTTAGCAAAATGCCTGATGCTCATTATTTCTTCAGGCCGAATAATTCTTCAGTATTCCGACGGATTACCACCGCCAGTTCATTTAATTCCATTCCCTTGATCGCTGCCAGCTTCAGGGCCACATAGCGCGTCCGGCCAGGTTCATTAAGCTTACCCCGGAATGGTACCGGACTCAAGAATGGTGCATCCGTTTCAACCAGTAGACGATCCAGGGGAATTGTTTGGGCTACGACGGGCAGATCGCTGTTCTTGTAGGTCAGATTACCGGCAAAGGATATGTAAAAACCAAGTTTCAGAAATTGCTTGGCCAATTGTATGCCACCTGAAAAACAGTGTGCAACACCATGCCGAACACCAGATTCCTTCAGAATTGCCATTAGATTACTATCGGCATTCCGATTGTGAATGATCACCGGCAGGTCCAGCTCAAGCGCCAGTTGCAATTGCTCGCGGAAGATTACCTGTTGGTGGTCCGGCGTACTGTAATTTCGGAAATAATCCAAACCAATCTCGCCAATAGCGACCACCTTTTTTTCAAGAGTAAGCAACCGCAAGCTATCCAAATAATCGTCAGGTAAATCACCGGAATAATTGGGATGGATACCAACCGTGGCGAAGACAGATTTGTGGTTTGTGGCAATCGCGACACACTTCTCGCTGGTTTCCAAATCGAGCCCGGGACAAATAACATCGGTAACACCGTTTTCGGCAGCTCGCTCCAGCACATTCGATAAATCGGTGACCAGTTCTTTAAGATACAGGTGGCAATGAGAGTCGATCAACAATTTTAGTCCTTTTTTTACCATCCAACTTACAATTATCAAAACGTATTTAACTGTTAAATTAGTCGGTCGGAAGCAAGCTACCAACCAATAATCGTATTGGTAAACAGGAGTAATTATTTCAATCAGGTTGCTTGATAGCCAGGCGTTTAAATGGAATATACTACAAAAATTGAAATCGAGCAGTCGCCGGATCAGGTAATTGAATTATTCGATAATCCCGATAAATTAACTGAATGAAAAGCTTGCTCAAATGTAGTCAATTCGATTAAACAACTAGACTGGAACTGGATATTACTATGGAAGAACTGTACATTTTATGGACTTCACCCGACTACGCTACTACCGTGGAAATGGTCTTCCCCTATGCCAGAAATTCGCGTTTGCACGGTTGGTGGGAACGGGTAACTCTAATTATCTGGGGTGGGGCTGATAAACTGGTGATAGAAAATCCTGACGTTCAACAAATGCTGATTGAACTGAAAGAACACGGCGTGCATTTAACAGCCTGCCGGGCTTGCGCGGAAAATCTGGGTGCAGTAAAAATACTGGGGTTCATCCCTGACTGATATTTTAAAATCGGATCACAAACTGATTACAATTTAATCCGTTCCACTTTCTTCATTACCTCAGTAGTTACTTTTCCTTGAAAAGCAGCCACTTCGGCAGCTGTTGGTGAAATCTTCCTCCACTTCCGTAATTGTTTTTCCGTTTTCTTAAATACCCAATTCTGAATTTTATCAGTCTGCTTCTGCACCTCGGCCAAGCGGGCGGCATTGATGTATTCAGGCCGGGTCGTGTCAGAATAGACGTAAGCTTTCAATTCCTGAAAAAGCAGGTTAAGCGGTGCGGCACCTTCCCCATCCATGACACCCGGCACTTCACCGGCCAGTACCCACAATGGCACAGCCACCGAAACCGCTGGTTCTCCAAGGGTGATCCAGTAAGTTGTCAGGAGTGGATTTTCCCCAGGCAGGCTGCTTTCGAAAACCGAGCAGGATACAGTGCGATGTCGATTCACCGTGCCCCCAGTGTAAAACAGATTTGTATCGGATGCAGTGGGCTCGACTGTAGCAATATCGCGGGTAATTTGGGTAATTAGGTATTCAGGTGATAATTTTTGATCACTGGACCGGGCGTTGGCCAGATCGGCGGCAGCTTGAAAACGTCCATGTCCATAAGCTTCCTCATTGTAACCATGTTCAGCAAAGTTAGCACGGGCCAAAAATGCTGTCGGACAAATTTCTCGATCACCGGCATCAAACCGGAAATATTCATGATTACCGGTCTCAAAAAAAGCTGCTACCCCGCCGGCATCTATAGCGCCGAAATTACTGGTGACTCCCCGCCCCACTTTATTGGTATGTTGTAATAGCAATTCGAAATCGGCCACCGATTCACAGCTTAAGAGAGCCGCCTTCATGAAATAGCCTTCTTCATCGTACAGGGTTTTTCCTTCCGGGTATGCCATATCCCGCGCTTCGGCATTCATGATAGCGAAACCATAATTATTGACGCCAGCCCAAATCTGAGTGGTGTCATCTGCATTGATAACCCCGATCAATTTGAATTGGCCATGATTCAAATATACAATTTCGTTATTCCGATGACCTGAATCGCGGTTTTTCCAGAGCAAGCAACGGCCGTCAGGATTGGCTCCACCGGCAGCCAGACCGGTAGTACAGGCCTCAGCCGGAATAGATAATAATATCAATAATGTTGCCAGCATTAAAGACGGCTTGGATACGATTTGCGGTTTTTTATTCTGCATTACGACTATCTATATATTTTTTATTTCGAATTAGTAATAAAATTAGTTTGCACATATTGTATAGTCCGACTCCTATTTCCAGCGGCGGGAATTGAAATCATGTCAGCCAGTTCAGGCTGGACCCAGATTTAGAAATTATAAAAGCCAGCAGCCATGCTAGACTCAGTGAATAGGCAATAGAAAAAAACGTGTACCCCCAACTACCGGTTTCTCGCTTGATAGCGGCCACGGTAGCCAGGCAAGGTGTATATAGAAGCGTGAAAACCAGAAAGGCCATAGCAACCAATGGTGTCATTCCTGATTTACGTAGATTATCAATAATACCGACACTATCTTCGGTAGCTTCACTGCCAACACCAAATAGAACTCCATAGGTCGAAACAACAATTTCTTTCGCTACAAATCCGGTGATCAGGGCTACGCTTTCCCGCCAGCTGAAACCGAGCGGAGCCAATAAAGGTTCCAATAGCTTGCCAAGACGGCCGATCAATTTTCTCTCCATGGTCTCTGCCATCCGTGCAAAACTGATATCGGTAAGGGCTGCATTTTCAGCATTGGAGATATCGGTCAGAAGCCGATTGCGTTGCCGGACCAGCTGTGCATAAGTGCTACTTTCCTGGAAGGGAATTAAAATTGATGAATATTGATTTTCGGCGATTTCAATCGATTCCAAAAATCGCCATTCAACTTCCTGCTGCCGCTGTTGTATCCCTTGCTTGACTTCAAATTCTGCCTGCGCATAATCTTTAGAAAGGGTAACCTGCTGGGGGAAATACCCCAATGCCCAGACAATAATCGAACCGGCTAAAATGATTGTCCCCATTTTGCGGATGAATATGATCCCCCGCTCACTGGTATGGATCATCAAGGAGCGAACTGTTGGCAGTTGATAGGGAGGTAGTTCCATTACAAAGGGGCGCGAGATACCGGCCAGAATCGTACGACTAAATAGTTTACCGGAGCCGATGGCAACCAAAATACCCAATATATACATTGTAAAAATTACCGTTCCTGCATGCTGAGGAAAAAAAGCACCAGCCACCAGCACATAAACGGGAAACCGTGCTGAACAACTCATGAATGGATTAATTAAGATGGAGAGAATTCTATCACGGCGGGATTCAAGAATTCGAGTCCCCATAATGGCCGGGACATTGCAACCAAATCCCATGATCATCGGTATAAATGCTTTACCATGCAAACCAATGGAATGCATTACCCGGTCCATTATGAATGCTACCCGTGCCATATAACCGCTATCTTCCAAAATTGCAATAATGAAGAAGAGGATGAAGATATTCGGCAGAAAAACGGCAATTGCCCCCACCCCGCCAATCGCCCCATCAATGATCAGGCTGGACAGCATTCCGTCCGGCAGCGCGCGCCCCATGGCAGTCATCAGCCAGGCCACGCCATTGTCTATCCAATCCATCGGATAGGCACCGATTGAATAGGTTAATTGGAACATCAACCACAGCATACCGGCAAAAACTGGTAATCCCAGCCATTTATGGGTCAGAATTTTATCAATCCGGCGACTGTAGTCGGAGGGTGCGGTCTTAGTCTCCTGGACGCATTCACGAAGGGCACCCTGTATAAAACCATAACGGGCGTGACTGGTAATCGCCCGGCTGGTATCATTATATATCGCCTCAATCCGTTTAACGGCCCCTTCAATCCGCGTTAACAGTTCCTCGGAATCGGTAACGTTCTGGATCTTTTCGGTAGAAGTTTTATCCCGCTCCAGCAATTTAACAGCGCGCCACCTCAGACGATCCGGGGCGACCTGACGATCGGTAAGCTCACCCATTAAATTGGTTATTTCTTCTTCGAATTCGCGCGGGTAAGGAATTTTAATTTTACGATTTCCCAGTTCTCTACCAGCCACACCAGCGATCGTACGTTTCAATTCGGCTAATCCTTCGCTGGTCCGTCCGACCATCCTGACCACCGGAACACCCAGCAATACACTAAGCGTATGAATATCAATAGTAAAACCTTTTTCATCGGCCATGTCCATCATATTCAAGACTACTACCAGCGGGGCGCCTAGCTCAATCAACTGGGTGGTTAAAAACAAATTACGCTGCAGGTTGGCTGCATCAACAATATTGACCACAACATCCGGGTGTTCATCAATAATATAGCTTCGGGCGATCGTTTCTTCGATTGAGTACGATGCCAGCGAATATGTACCGGGCAGATCAATAACAGTATAGGACACGTCTTCTTCGAGAAATTGTCCTTCTTTTCTCTCTACCGTAACCCCGGGCCAATTACCCACATGCTGGCGGGCACCGGTCAGAGCATTGAATATGGTAGTTTTCCCACTGTTGGGATTTCCGGCGATGGCAATCTTTTTACCGGATACGATCATTCAGTTATGAGTTCCATTTTGATCTTTGCAGCATCTTCCACCCGCAGTGAAAGATGATAGCCCTTGACGATAATTTCCAGCGGATCTTCTAGCGGAGCATATTTATCAACTTCCACCAGATCGCCAACCAGCAGTCCCAATTCCATCAAACGAATCCGAAATTGCTCACTCCCACCGATCTCCAGGACCCTGGCTTTATCACCCGCTCTTATATCACATAAACGTGGTTTATCTGCAGTAAGCCTGTTTTTTCGCTGGCGACGCCAACGACCGAATCCTTTTCCGTGCATTGTGTACCGGATCCTGAAAGCGGAAATTACAGTTCAACAATCAAAATTATTATCTCTGCTTCGCGGACTACCTCAACACTGATCCGCTGACCACTTCTGAACTCCGCCAGACGATGCATATATTCATAGATATCACCCACCGGTTTTCCTTCCATGGCAACAATAATATCACCTTTTTTCATTCCGGCAATCGCAGCAGGCCTTCCGGGAATAGCCAGGTCGATCCGCAGACCGGTAATGCCTTGAGCGGCATGGTCAGGCATAATTCCCAAGGTTACTTTGAACCGACGTTGATAAGATGTCTGAGCCTTGGGTCCTGCTTCCTGGAACACCAGCTGGGAAGACCGGTTGGTTAATTCTACAATCATATCAGTCAAATGATCTACTATCACATGCTCACCGAGATAGTTTAAAAACTGCGCATCGTCTGCTGGCGTATGATAGCGCTCGTGAGCGCCGGTGAAGAAAAACAGTACCGGAATATCTTCAATATAAAAAGAGGCATGATCAGAAGGACCATAGCCTTCCGGAGACAAATTGACCTGTATAGCAGCCATCTCGGCCCATTCCAGCACCATTTCGGCCAATCCGACGGCCGTGCCGGTGCCACCAATGGATACTGTGTTAGAGTCAGGAAAGTAATTACCCAGCATATCCAAATTCAGCATGATCGTTGCCTGTTCAAGATCAATCAACGGGTTAGCAGTAAAATGCTTGGAGCCCAGCAAACCCATCTCCTCAGCGCCAAAGCCGATAAACAAAACCGAACGCTTGAGATCAGCTCGGCGCTTGCTCAACGCTGCCACCAATTCAAGCATGGCTGCTGTGCCCGAAGCATTATCATCGGCTCCATTATGAATCGCAACCGTATCAGGGCGCCGTGAGCCGGACCCCGTTCCACCCATACCGATATGATCATAATGGGCTCCCAGTATGACGAACTCATCCTTTAGTACAGGGTCGCTACCGGGTAATACAGCCACCACATTGCGTGTTTCAACCCAGGTTCTCGACACTTCTGCAACCGCCTTCAGCTCGACATCGATCACAAAGGGCTCAGGCGGGGCTGGGGCGTTAAGTTGCTGTTCTAATTCAGCTACCGAAAGTGCTTTCTCGGCCAACATCAGGTCGGCAACTGTACGTTTGATCTGTAGCACTGGAATACCAGCCGCTTTCTGGCCGCCAGAGTAATACAGATCAATTAAATCATCCTGTTCATCAAACTCAACACCAGACACGAATAATACACCGGCTGCTTGATGATCGCGAGCAGTCAACACTTTGCTACGCAGGGAACTAAATGGCAGATAAGGACTGTCCTGATTGTCCAGATCGGGATCGCCCCGGAAAACAAGTACCCAATGGCCGGCTACATTGATACTGTCATAATCATTCCGGCTCAGACTATCCGTTTCGAAATCAAAACCATATCCCACACAGATTATCGATGCTGACAATGCTGCATTCTCTGTAAAGGCCAGAGGAATAAAATCTTCTTCCAGAGTACCAGTAAAATCACCAAATGTCAGTTGATTATTCTCTCCGGCGCTGACAGCTGTAACCACTTCAAATGATTGAAAGCCATCTTCACCGAGCAACTCTAATTGACTGGTTTGGAATTGCTGACGGATATACTCAGCAGCCCTTAGTCCGCCGGGCGAGCCCGGCTTTCGACCTGCTAATTCATCAGAGGATAGAAAAACAACATGATTCCGTAGTGCTTCTGCTCCGGCAGGACCGGAGTCTGGCAGTAATACTGTTTTGCACTGCCAGATTGCCATTACACTGATTATCAACAATAATAATCGTTTCCGCATATTAATTAATTCCTTTTCTGTATCAGTCTGCGCACCAAGCTTATCACAAATAAAACGGTTTTATACACTTTATCATTCATCTGCCATTTTCGAATATGATTTTAAATGACAACGTTAATGAGAATTAGTATCAATAACAAGGGGGAAACATATAACTGGATAAGCTTATCCTACAATCCTTTTCTTCTTAATTCAAATGATTCTTTTATGTAGGTGCGAAACTAAAAGCTGCTTGCCAAATAAAGTCTAAATAAAAAGATGGTCAATTAATATTTTAAAACCGATACCAATCAAAATTATGCCGCCGACCAATTCGATTTTTTGCCCGAACAGTTGGCCGTAACGCCGGCCCAGGTACACACCAATAACCGAAAACGCCAGGGCCACCAAACCGATTATTACACTGGGATACCAGATCCGCACCTGAATCACCGACAGGGTTAATCCGATTACCAAGGCATCGATACTGGTAGCTATCGACAGACCAACCAGGCTCCAGCCACGGGTCATATCTTTGTTATAGTGCTTGACCCGCTGGAAAGACTCACGAATCATTTTTCCACCGATCACAGCTAGTAAACCAAAAGCGATCCAGTGATCAATGGCTTCCAGGTAGACGATTACCGTGTTACCTGCCAGCCAACCGATGATCGGCATCAGGAACTGAAATAATCCAAAATGCCAGGCCAGGCGGAAAACATGACGGTAAGTCAGCGGTCTTACTGTTGCTCCTGCAACTAATGATACGGCAAAAGCATCCAGGGCCAGACTTACAGCGATGGCGATGATGGTAAATATATTCAATTATTTCTCAGCCAATATTGACTAAATCCAACATCTGCTGGTAATCATTAATGAAGCGTTGCCGGACAGCAGTATGCTCCGGTTTCCGCAGATGTGGATCATCCTTCACTATCTGGAAAGCCGCTTTCCGGGCAGCCCTGATTATTGGTCCGTCGGTGACCATATTGGCTATTCTGTGCTTGGCAAAACCACTTTGGCGGGCACCATAGAATTCACCGGGACCGCGGAGCTTCAAATCCTCATCGGCAATTTCGAATCCATCACTGGTCCGCTCCATAATAGCCAGGCGGAGCAATGCAGGTTCAGTTATTTTTCGCCGGACGAGAATACAATAACTTTTATCGCTGCCCCGCCCGACCCGGCCCCGGAGCTGGTGGAGTTGTGTCAAACCAAATCGTTCGGAATGTTCAACCAGCATTACGGTAGCGTTGGGTATGTCAATACCAACTTCAATAACGGTAGTAGCCACCAAAACCTGTAATTTATTTTTTGCGAAATCATCCATCACACGGTCTTTTTCTACTTGTTTCATCCGGCCGTGGAGCAATCCAACATTCAGATTTGTGAACTCAGTTGTGGCCAAAGTCTGATATGCTTCAGTAGCAGCAGCAAGGTCCGATTTCTCCGTTTCTTCCACCAGCGGATAAACCACCATGCATTGCCTTCCTCGATCCACCTCATCCCGGATAAAGCGATATACTTTTGCCAGGCGCTCAGCTTCTACCACTTTAGTTATCACTCCCTGGCGGTCTGCCGGCAGTTGATCGATAATCGACAGATCCATATCACCATGGTAGGTAATTGCCAGTGTGCGGGGTATTGGTGTGGCTGTCATAGCCAGAAAATGGGGATTCAAACCTTTGGCAACCAGGTCACCTCGCTGCACAACTCCAAAGCGGTGCTGTTCATCAACCACTACCAGACCAAGATTTGCGAATTCCACATCTTTCTGTATCAAGGCATGCGTACCCACCACCAGATCAATTCGTCCGGCCGCGAGGGCAGCTATTATTTTACGCCGCTCAACTGCTCGCTGCTTACCCACCAATAAAGCGCAGGTAATTCGGGCCGCTGTAGCGTAACGACTGAAATTTTGGTAATGCTGGTGTGCTAAAATCTCGGTTGGTGCCATTACCGCCACCTGACGACAGTTGCCTACCGCCATGGCTGCCGCCAGCAGGGCCACCACTGTTTTCCCGGAGCCGACATCACCCTGCAGGAGACGATTCATGGCCAGTGGTTTGCCAAGATCAGCACGGATTTCCTTTAGTACGCGTTTTTGAGCAGCAGTTAATTCAAATTCAAGCTGCTCATAAATCTGTTGAAAGCATACTCCCGTTACTGAAATTGCAGGGGCACCAGCCATCTGCAGACGGGATTTTTTCAAGGCCATCAACAATTGCAGGAAAAAATGCTCATCAAATTTCAAGCGGTGCACAGCATTAGTCAGAGCCTGTTTGTCTGTAGCGAAATGGATACTATGCAAAGCCTCGTTTAGATCCACCAGCCCCAGATCATTTATAAAGGTCGTCGGAAAGATATCCGGAATAGAATCAACCTGATCAAGTACCGAGCGAATCAACCGACGGAAACCGCGGTTATCAATTTTAACTTTTTTCAAGGCTTGATTCAGAGGATAGAGGGGAATCACCGCTCCGGTATTTAAAGGATCGTCATCATCATTCAGAATATCGAATTCAGGGTGGACGATCTGATATCCATTATAAAATTCAACTTTACCATGCACAGCAATCCTCTGACCCTTTTTCACAATGCGACTGATATATTTCCCGCCATTGAACCACAGCAGGTTTAACAGGCCAGTATCATCAGAAATAACAGCTTGAAAATATTTTCTGCGCCTTGCACGACGCTCACCGCAAACCTGAACAACGCCAACTACGGTTACGGTCATTTCCTTTTTTAACGCCCTTAAAGGTAAAATGGTGGTTCGATCCAGGTGGCGTCGGGGGAAATAATATATTAAATCCCCCACATCTTTGATACCAGCCGCCTCCAGCGCTTCAGCGCGGGCGGGCCCCACACCCTTAATAAACTGGATGGGAGATTTCAGGTCAGGCGAATAACCGGTTTCCAAAAATTGATTAATTCCACGCTTTTCGGTATGTATAGGTGACTAAAATGGTTTCACCTGCGGGTACCATCAGGGGGAAATGGATCGTATTGGCATCAGCTTTGATATACATACTCGATTCATCCCGAATCACCCATTCACCGCGAATCGTTTCGATCAATCGGGCGGAAATATCTTCTAAACGGGTATTGATTACGGTCAGCTCAATCGTAGCCTGCTCACTTTTACGCTGGCGGTCATAATTAAGAACTTTACGTTTACCAATCACATCGAATGCCCGTCCGCCAATCAGCGTCACTTCCTCGCCTCTGGGCACCTGACCGATTTTATCCTCACCGATGAATTCCAGTCCACCCCGGCTGGTTGACTGATAAATTTCTACCTTACCCTGTGGCAGTGGCTTATTGAGCTGATTTTCCTCGGAATTAGCAAATTTATATTCAACCGTTAATGGTTCTTCACGGTGACCGCGTTCGGAATTTCGGAACAGGTAGGTTTTAATATAATTTACCTTGGAAGGATTATAGAGCCGGACCATAATACTTTCCTGTCCGGTTAGATTGATACGCTCCGGCAGAGAGTAAATGTGATAGTCTCCCAGACTTTCCCGGGCAGGTCTGGATGGAGCATCGGAGCCTGCAACCGTAACCGTTCCAGCGGCGAGGTATGTGCGTTTTGAAGGACCCGGTCGCTTCCCAGCCCGGTTGAGATTCCCTTCAACTAGCTGCAACTCCAAATTCGTAAAATCCAATTTGCTGCGGCTGGTGATAAGTGCTTCGGTAACCAGCTCGGCCTGGGTGGTGTCCGGTGCAAGAACCAAGCGATAAATAGCTCCCCAGGTAAAACCATTGCTTAGATAGATCAGATTCCCCTGAACCGTTTTAGCGCTACGTGAATAAAGATCCCAACCAAGATAAGGTTTATACTGTGGATATTCCACCAGGCCAGCGACTGATATCATCTCGACCTGGTTGCGGGCAAACATTTTTAAATAAGACTTTTGTTGCAGGACGACCCGTTGGGAATTGAAATACCGCATAATTCCTTCCGCTTCCTCCCCATTGATTGTCCGCAATTCAACTTCCTGGCCCACCTGATCGGTAAAATACTGCTCCCAGGAAAACACATCCCGATTCAGCCGCTGGTAACCTACTCGGACGCCCTTAAGCGTTAAAAAGGGTGAATCCTCCAAAAGCCCATCAGGGAAAATGTCATAACTGACCTTGGTGATCCCGGTTTGTACAGCCCATTCCACCGGCTGCTTGATCAGAGCCGTACCATCCTTATAGAGCGTCATAGCAGCATTATCTGATTGGCCAAACATAGGTACGACAGCCACCAGAAAATAACCGGCTGCAAGGTTATGGTAAATTTTATTCCAGTTATATTTTATCATGCCCATCAGATCACCTTTGAATTATAAAAGCATATCCAGATTCGATTTAATTTTTTCCAGTTCATGGCTAAAATCAATTATTTTTTGATGCTCCTTCTCTACAACTGTCTTAGGTGCCCGGTTCACAAAATTGGTATTGGCCATTTTATTCTTCGAGGTGGTTAAATGGTCTTCCAGTTCCAAATAACGCTTTTCAAGCCGGGCTCGTTCCAAGTCCAGGTCAATCAATCCTTCCAGAGGAATAAATAATTCCATTTTACCTACCACTGCGGTAGCCGAGTGTTCCGGTTTGGCTATATCGACTCCTGAATTTACACTCTCCAGGCGGGCCAATGTCTTGATGACGCCCACATGACCGGTAATCTGACCAGTGGCAGACTCTGGGCCACGGATTACCAGATTTGCTCGCTTGTTAGGTGGCAGATTCATCCGGCTACGAATCGTGCGCACGGCTGTGATCACTTCCTGCAAGACGGACATTTCAGCTTCAAGGTTATCGTCCATCAGCTCTTTGTGACATCGGGGCCAGTCAGCCACAATCAAATCAGGATCGTCGGGGCGGCAGAAATGGTGCCATAATTCTTCCGTAATGAACGGTGCATAGGGATGTAACAACCGGAGGATACATTTCAGGACATGCACAGCCACAATTCGGGTGGTTTGAGCCAATTCCAGGTCTTCACCATAGAACCGGGTTTTGGCAATTTCTATATACCAGTCACAGAAATCATTCCAGGTAAAATCATAAATTACTTTGGCGCCTTCATTAAAATAATATCGGTCAATCTGCCGATTATAATTGGAAATTGCATTGTTCAGGCGACTGAGAATCCAGCGCTCAGGTAGTTCCAACCCAAACCGTAAGGCATCATCCAACTCCGGGACTTGATCTTCCAGATTCATCTGGACAAACCGGGCGGCATTCCACAGTTTATTCATGAAATTTCGTCCCACTTCCAGCCGTGATGTAGTAAACAATACATCCAATCCCTGGGGTGCCATGAGCATGATTCCAAAACGGACTGCATCGGTGCCATATTTTTCAAAAAGATCGAGCGGATCTGGTGAATTTCCGAGCGATTTGCTGAATTTCCGTCCCTGCTCATCTCGCAATATGCTGGTGAAATACACATCAGTAAATGGGATATCATTCTCAAATTCCTGCCCGGCCATAATCATCCGAGCCACCCAGAAGAATATTATATCGGGACCGGTCACCAGTGTATTGGTGGGATAAAAATACTTCAGGTCCTTTGACTCCTCCGGCCAGGAAAGGGTAGCAAAAGGCCATAGCCAGGAACTGGCCCAGGTATCGAGTACATCAGGATCCTGAGTCCAATTTTCCACGTCGGTTGGTGGATCGACAGCCACATGGATGGCGCCGGACTCATTATGCGTCCATACCGGAATGCGGTGCCCCCACCATAACTGACGACTGATGCACCAGTCTTTGATATTGTTCATCCAGTGGTCGTAGGTCTTGATCCAGTGTCGCGGATGGAATCTGATTTTCCCCGATTTCACCGCATCAATGGCAGGTCGTGCCAGATTGGTCATTTTCAGGAACCACTGTTCGGAAATATAATTTTCGATCGGAACATTACCCCGCTCTGAATAACCCACCTTGTTGGTGTAATCCTCGATTTTCTCGATCAGGTCCAAACTTTCCAGATCGGCAACTACCGCTTCGCGGGCAGCCTCACGTGATAGTCCGCGATATTTCTGCGGTACATTATCATTAAGTGAGGCATCATCATTCATAATGTTAATGAATTCAAGTCCGTGAGATTCACCAATGGCAAAATCATTTGGATCGTGAGCCGGTGTCACTTTTACACAACCGGTACCAAATTCAGGATCAACAAATGTATCTGTGATCACCGACAATTGACGACCAACCAGTGGTAATTCCACTGTTTTACCGACCAGATGGTGGAAACGTTCATCATCTGGATTTATCGCTACAGCCGTATCACCGAGCATTGTCTCCGGTCGCGTGGTAGCCACCGTAACGAATTCAGCGGAATTGCCACTGATCGGATATTTAAAATACCATAATTTGCCCTGGACTTCACGATAGAGAACCTCTTCGTCGGAAATGGCCGACTTGGACACGGGGCACCAATTCACCATCCGATGTCCACGGTAGATCAATCCTTTATTATAAAGGCGAACAAATGCTTCCAGGACTGCGTGAGAATACCCAGTATCCATGGTAAACCGCTCCCGCTCCCAATCGCAGGAACAACCCAATTTCTTTAGCTGCTGGATGATGATACCGCCAAATTTCTGTTTCCACTCCCAGGCATAATCCAGAAATTCATCCCGGGTAAGTGAATCCTTGGATATACCCTGATCCTGAAGCATCCGGACTACTTTGGCTTCGGTGGCGATCGAAGCATGGTCGGTACCTGGAACCCAGCAGGCTTCCCGTCCTTCCATGCGCGCCTTGCGGATCAGAATATCTTGAATTGTATTATTCAAAACATGGCCCATTGTCAACATACCGGTCACATTGGGCGGGGGAATTACAATAGTATATGGTTCTTTGGTGGGATTTGGCTCACTGTGGAAATAATTATGTTTCAGCCAGTAGTCATACCAGTGAGCCTCCACTTGTCGCGGGTCATAAATTTTGGCTAATTGCGTCTCCATCGGGAAATTCTTAAAAACTCTGATTCAAATTCAACGTTCCAGTACTAGGCTGAAGGCAGTGGTCAATTTTAATACATTGCGGTTAGCTTTAACCAGGTTACCGCACAGGACGCCGCACATATTACGCATTATCTTATAACCGGTTTCAGGATGACCACCACAGATTCGAAATAAGTCACTTTTAAGTATTTTGGCCAGTCTGCAGTCAGTCAGTGCCTTCACGCTCGCAGAACGGCGATCCTCGTCGTGGAACAGGGACATTTCGCCAAACATGGGACGAATTACGCTGGATAGTTTAATTATTGCCTTTTCGCGATTATCAACACTGCCCTTTCCCATCGGTAAGGTCAAGGCCTGGTTGATTTCTACTTCACCATCCAGCAATAAAAAAATCGAATCACCAATTTCACCTTCGATAATAAAATTTTCCCCGGCGGTAACCTGTATCTCGCGGGTCACATCGTTGAACTCGGCCAACTCCTCATCGCCGAGACCGTGGAATAAAGTAAACTCTTTCAGATCGGTAGTTTTCATTTTACCCTCAGGGAATAATTATTGCGCGCTCATTAGGATTGATCAAATAATCTGAGTCAGGATTAACCACCACAGATACACGACTTTCATCCTGGAGCGATATTCCCCCCTCCTTCAATTTACGCTCGATAAAAGCATCTAAAGCTGATGAGTCCGCTGACAAAATTTCGCCAATACCCAGATTTTCCTCTTCGGAAAAAATACCTACCAGAATCCAGCCGTTCTTCTCGCGAAAATGAGTGAACAGATCATTGAATGATTTATTAATAAAATTTGTCGGGATATCCACCCGCCTGAAATGAGTTCCGGATTTACTGTCCAGCAATGTTTTTACGGCCTGAGGAATGCCTGGATCCATGACATGGGCTGCCACCATGAAAGCACCGAAATCATCGCTGAGCACCACTTCATCGACATTGGCCCGTCTGATATGGGTCAGATTCTCACGGTTGTTCAGGTAGGCCACCACTCGAATATTGGGTGACATTGCTTTGATGGTCAGAGTGGCAAAAATAGTCTTTTCATCAGGACTGCCACCCATATTACTATCAGTCTGATTAGGGATGATCATGACCGTATCCGCTGCAACCAAGTTGGCTCGCTCAAGGATCGTTTCACTGGTGAAATCGCCGGCTACAAAATGCAGCTCAATTTGATTAAAGCGACTTTTTAGGCGATTGATTTCATCTTCACCTAAATCATTGATCAAGACCAGGTCGCGGTGTTGGCTTTCGGTCAGATGCTGAACGGATTCGACAATCTGTTCACCGGTCTTATTCCATCCACAAAGAATAATATGTTCACTGATATCTAATTTTTCCAAGCCTTTATCCTCCCGGATTTTTCGTGCCACAAAAATTGAAGAAATGGTTGCTGTCAGCAGGGCTGTTAATGATATACCGGCAAACATGATTACCACGGCAAATAACCGACCGGTGGCTGTAGCCGGTGCATAATCACCGTATCCGACCGTGGTCATCGTAACAATCGCCCACCAGAATGGATTACCCCCTTCAGCGATCGGTCCGGGTTCCAACAGACGTAAAATTACACCACCGATTGACATTACGATAAAAATACCACCAACAACCTGGATAAATCGATTATGAATTATGTATCGCAGCCATCTTCGCATAACTAAAAACTTACGAAGTATTTAAATAAAATTATATGGATGAGTTCGACGTTTGACTACCACTGGCCCGTGATTATCGTTTTAACAATATAAATTGGAAGTGAAATTGAAAGAATTAATTATTACCAGCGCTTAAAACCGCGACTGTTTCTATATGTGGCGTATGGGGAAACATATCAACCATGGTCAATTTTTCAAATTTGTATCCACTGGCCAGAATGAGCTGGATATCGCGAGCTTGAGTGGTGGGATTGCAGGAAACGTAAACGATTCGCCGGGCACCCAGTACCGGCAACTGCCGGGTTAGCCGTTCATGGATACCAGCCCGTGGCGGATCAAGCACTACTACATCAGGAACCGGAATTTTTTTGAGAATATCGTTTCTGGTAAAATAATGTTCCAGATTAGCGGCAAAAAAATGGGCATTGGTAATCCGGTTTGTTAAAGCATTGCGGGTCGCGTCCTCGACCGCTGATTGGACCAGTTCAAAACCATAGACTTTTTTAGCGTGCCGTGCTACAAACAGAGCAATCGAACCAGTCCCGCAAAACAGGTCATACACCACTTCATCGCCGGTCAGCGCGGCACCCTCTAAAGCAGCCGCATACAGTTTTTCCGCTTGCTGGGAATTAGTCTGGAAAAAGGAATTCGCCGATATTTCAAAGGTCAGATCGCTCAGATGCTCGACGATTGTTGGGTTACCGAATAACAGGAGTTCCTTTTCACCATACGCGGTGTCACCCTTACGGGTATTGATATTGTTCACGATCGAAATGATCTGAGGAAACTGGTCCTTTAGAGCCACAACCAGCGGTTCGAGTGCCTGCGGATTTTCCCAGGATGTGACAATATTAACCATTACTGTATCGGCGTTATCGGTAAAGCGCAGAGCCAAATGACGTAAAAAACCGACGTGCGATTTGGGATCATATGGTTTAAGTTTAAGTTTTACAGCCCTATCCCGCACCAGATTTATGATTGCATTGCCAATCGCCGGCTGGATATGGCATTCGCAAATATCCAGAATTTTATCATACCGGCCGGGAATATGCAGTCCGAGGGCCAAGTCTGGATTGACAGGTTCCGGTTCACCCGCTTCAAGCCAGCGACGATTGGAGATCGTGAATTCCATCTTATTTCGATAATTGAAAATCCTATCTGCCGGTACAACCAGATCAACTTCAAAATCGAGTAATCCGGCCTGACGGCGAAAAGTGGCTTCCACTTGCTGCCGTTTCTGTTCCACTTGTTGAGTATAGTCCAATTGCTGTATCGCGCACCCTCCGCAGGTAGGGAAATGCTTACATGGTGGATCAACGATGTGCGGCGATTCGTCTATCACCTCCAGGGCTCGGGCTTCAGCATAACCACTCTTCTTGCGGTAAACCAAGGCGTTTACCGTCTGGCCGGGGATCGCCTTTTTGACAAAAACCACCAGCTTGCCCATTCGTGCCACACCCCGACCGCCGTAGGCCAGAGAATCTATGAACAGTTCCAGTATATCGCCTTTACGAATTACTGGGGGTGTTGGTTCAGGCATTGCTTCAATTCAGCTTAGTTGATACTACTCACGGTCGCCCGACTATCATTTCAACAGCAGCATTTTACCAGTCGCATAAAAATCGCCTGCTCTTAAGTGATAGAAGTAAATACCCGCACTGACCGATTCACCAGCCTCATTGGTGGAATTCCAGCTAATCGAATGGTGGCCGGATTCCTGAGACCTGTTGACCAGCGTTTTTACTGTATTTCCCAAAACATCGTATATCGTCAATTTTACTTGAGCCTGTTCCGGCAGACTGTAGGTCAAAGTACTGCTGGGATTAAATGGATTAGGATAATTCTGATGTAAGGCAAATTCAACCGGTGGTGTTGTTATGTGCTCATTATCTGTTGCTACTGATGGATCATGTACTGTTATCTCAACAACGGATTCCCACGGTACGCCATAAGAATCAGAAGTACTAATCCTTAAGCCAAATTGATGCTGGTCTGGACAAGCTGCGGAGACTTCAATCACAAATGCAGCCAAAACTTCCTGGATTGAATCCGGTTGTATGGGTTGTAATGCCTGGGTACTATCAACCAGTGTAATGTAGGAGTCATCGATTTGTATATTCACATTAATGTCATTTGAAACCTGTACTCCTAAATTTGTTACTTCAAAGCCTAATTCAATCTGTTCACCACTGTTCCAGTTTCCGTCATTATTACCCGCGCTGTTGCCGATGGAATCATCGTCGATGGTTAATGCCGTTACCGGTAAAATTGACAGGGGTTCCAACCAAACAGCGACATCGGTCCAGCCATTACTGACTGGGATATTGGTCAGGCTATCATTCATAAAACCAGGGGCTTGAATCTCGAGTGTAAAACTGCCCGGGGATGTAAATCGATTAAACCGTCCATATTCGGATTCTGTCATCCTTGGAGTCATACCGGGATCCCAATATTCACTGATTTTAACTTGAGCGACAACAGCAGAGCTGTCAAAATTCGAAAAAATATGCCCTCGAATGCCGGGTCCAATGAAGCTGCGTTCCAATACATACATTGCACCGTCTAGATTGTCAGCCGCTACCTGTTGGGCGATGGCAAACTCCGGCACAAATTCAATCCCGGTTTCAACCAGCATCTCGAATACTCCGATTTTTTCATAGGCCCAGTAATAACTCATGGGTGCTTCTTCCCAACTGCCGCCTAGAGAATAGTGGCCGGTTCCATCCTGTTGCGGTAGCCGATTTGCCATCTGTTGGGCAAAATCGTTGATCAAGGCGGTTTCACCGACGGCATGATTGTTTATACCACTTTTATAGTAAATTATTTCACCATAAGAATGATAAGTGATCCCGGCAATTGGTCGCAGATACTCAACCCACTGTTTTTTGGCACGCACCTCAGATTCGGAGAATGGATAAGGGCCTTTATAAACCCAGCTGTCAGGATCAGGGGAGCCGGACATTGACGTTTCCCAGGCCGAATCATAATTACGATTCAAGTCCACCCCGTCATAGACATAATCAAATTGACCGTTTTCATTATTATCGCGCTGATTCTTGCGCCACCAAGGATAATCGCTGGTTTCTTCGATGAAATATATATAGCCATCCGTATTCAAAATTGGCACTATCCAGATTTCCATTTCGTTGATAATTTGCGCAATTGTAGTATCCAGGACGTAATTATTCAAGAGATGATCAGTTAACACCATACAGCTCATCATTCCCATAGGTTCCCGGGCATGGTGAACACCATCGATCCAAACCACCGTTTCATCTTCCCGCTCTGTCGGATTATCGGAAATTTTGATCCCATAGATCGGATTATGATGACGCGTACTTTCGCCAATTTCCACGATTTCAGTAATATTTGGAAAAGAAGTATGATAAGCATTCAATAATAGATTTATTTCATCGTAGCTCTGATAATCTGGAACTCTCACATTAGAGAGAAGTCGGATCACCTGATGCTGTACACCAGTCTGTACAAGTCGATCAATAGTGCCTTGATCGGCAACAATTTCAACCGTATTCCCGAAGCCTTCGTTAACTGCATCAAGGTTTAGATCATTGATTAAAGTGCTGGTACTGCGTGAATCCGCTACAATTTCGACAATATAAAATTGACCCGCACTGATTGTTGGTATCAAACCCAACAACAATATCGCTGCTAATAAACAGTTTTTTTTCACACAGACCTCGCTTTAAGTATTCTTTAAGTTATTTTCCAGGTAACAGTTGATCGCCTATCTGTAATTTAAACAGCTTTATTAAACTGCACCTGATTTTTCACGATTTGTTCTTATCGTTACGATCAGATTAAGTTTTGAACCGGTAAATGGGATAGATTTCAAATGGGAAAGCTGGTTATATTTATAATCTTAAGCGTTCCGCTGGTTGCGGTTTCACACCGAGCGCTATTAAAACCTTCCAGCCATGGGTTTTATCGCTGGTTTGCCTGGGAAGGCATATTGTGGCTGGCACTCAATAATTATATCTACTGGTTTGACAATCCACTGAGCGTCAACCAGCTTGTGGCCTGGGCCTGCCTGATCTATTCAGCGTTGCTGCTGATCAGTGGATTCAAGATCATGCACCAACAGGGACTACAACAAAAGGCCAGGAAAGATCCAACTCTGTACCAATTTGAAAAGACCACCAATCTGATTAAAACAGGAATTTTTAAATATGTGCGCCATCCCCTCTATGGTTCATTATTATTTCTTAATTGGGGGATCTGTCTGAAGTATATTCGCTACGACCTGATTCTGGTGGCTATATTGGTCAGCCTTTTTTTATACGCAACGGCAAAAATCGAAGAGCGTGAGAACCAGGCATTTTTCGGTGACAAATATTCAGATTATATGCGGCGCAGTAAAATGTTTATTCCTTTTCTTTTTTAATCCTACCAAGTGAATAATATTCCGAACAGCCACGGTCAGGGTCGGTTGGAGGATTTATATACGTAAGATGTCGGGGCTTCGTCGTGTAGTAAACCGACCCGTAACCGTAACTGTTTATTAAAATTCTCATACAGGCATCAGCGATTTATTGAGGATAGAATCTTTATTTGATACCTTGATCATAGGAAATATTACCTTGCCGGAACGTAGCGATCTGTCTGGCTGGCGACAAAACCAGGAATAAATAAAAATCGAATAACCGGAACCTGGAAATGCAGTGAAGTGTATATTCAATAAACGATTGCGGGGCAAAAATGAAGAATAAAATCTTTTTATTTATACTGCTTATCGGATTGGTATTGATTCCAATAGCACTTGCTGATAATCCGCGCTTTGCCGACCTTACCACCGATTCCCTGGGCTACATTACGATTGATGCTTATAACACTATAGGAGAACCTGAATCAAAAACAATCAATGATTGTAAGCAGATAAAACAGATCGTTGATTTTCTCCAGGGTATGGATCTGATCGACTACTCTGATTCCGATACCAGCTATCCGCTTGACCGGAACGCCTGGCTGTATCATATTTCATTGAATGGCTATTTCAATAAAATCTACTTGTTTGAAAACAGTACGTTTATCGGTAAATCGGTCTATGGAATCAAGCCGGAAATCGTGGCTGAATTCCGGCGCCTCTATAATGAATTATAAATAAATAACAGGCAGCTAATGAATAATCGCTATTTGTTATGTCAACCTGGGGACTGCTGTTTGTTTTTGCTACCGCCAGTACCCACCGAAGTCGGAATGCTAATCAAGTACTGCAGCAAAAATCCTGAGAAATAAGTGCGGGAAACACTAAAAAATTAATTATTTAGATGGCCAAACTCATCCACCACACCCACAATAATCGACCGGATCGGGCCCATGGGGTCGTCCACCACCTGACGAGCGGAATTACCCTCGTCGATCACCAGCACTGTTTCACCGGCACCACTGTCCGCCCAGTCCACGGCAATTACATAGTCACCGGTGGGTTTACCGTCCAGAGTCAGCTTGTCAACCACTAGCAGGCGGCGATTCTCATAAAATTTATGATTGATCGTGGAATGGATCGTTCCACAAACGCGCCCCAGAATCATGCTCCCTCCGGATCATATAATTCAACATTATCGACAATCCCCACCACGGCATGGTCCACTGGAACGAACCAGGGATCCATAGCCAGGGCGGCTTCGCGGCTGCTCTCATAATACACCAGCTCGTCTGGTCCAGCCATGCGGGTACAATCAGCTGCTATTACCGGTGATTTGATCGGCTTTCGGTGCTTATCCAATGGTTGCATCACCAGCATTGGAACTCCATCCAGCCCATCATATATCACGCAGGGGGTTAGGGTACCAATAATTTTACCAAGCTTCATTCACTATCCGCTAATTTATCAAGACTAGCTTTTGAAAAATAGGTTGTGGCATCTATTTGGGCGGCCATTTCCGGGTGCAGATTGGGAATGATTGTTTCGCGCAGCCAGTTTTCGGCGCTGGTGCAGGCTTCCCGGGCGATGTTTACAGCCGCTTCCACTTCATGAAGCTGGCCATTAAAAATTGTAAATGCCTTGCCGCCAATATCATCCGCCAAGCGGAGCTCTACGATATTGACAATCGCACCTTTCACACCAGCATCAGCGGACCGCAAAGTTGCGGCTACAGTATAGGTTTCACAGATGCCCAGCGCCTGCGGTTTACATTCACGGCGCGTACCCAGGGCAGCATCATGGACCTGTTCATGAACCACCGGCAGGATCACCGAATCAACCACCTGGGTGCCACCAGCCAGCAAGCCCTCGGCAAAGGCTTCTTCCACTGCACCGACAGTACCACCAATCAAGATCAGGTATTTGCCATTATGGACCGTACCCGATTTAATAACCGCGATCGACGCCCGCTTGATCATGGAATCGCCACCGTGAATGCCGGAGGTAACACTGGAATATTCGATCAAGGCAATGGCGGGATAGCGTTTATCACTGACCTGAAGCTGGGGATCAGGCTCAGAAGGCTGCGATCCAGCCTTTTCGATTAATCCTTCCGATTCGTCCGCTTTGGGTATTATTACTTCCGAGACTGTGGGTTCAGTAGCCTTTTTTTGGGCTGCCTTTTGCCGCCTCAATTCTCCGGGAGTTGGTTTCTTTTGACTCATGATTTGCTCGTTATTGGTCAGTGGTCATTATGAAATTGACATCTGATTATACTATTCTGAAGTGATCCACCAGCACACAGCGCCGTTCCCGTGAAAAACTCAGGGGATTAGTGATACCTTCGCCGGTGGGGCTAGCAATCGAAAAAGAGCAGTAACCTTCGCCATTGTAACCCAATCCCGCCAGAGAAGGACCGTTCTTAACGAAAATACTGCAATTCATAACTCGTGCCATTCGACTCAGGCTATCCAGGTTACGTGAGTGCATGACCGCCGTGTGTCCATAGCCATGTTCCGCTTCCCGTGCCAGATCGATGGCCTGGTCGACATCCGGCATGGTCACAAACGGAATAATCGGCATCATCTGCTCGGTCCAAACCAAGGGATGGTGCTGTTCCACCGGTGCAACCGCTAACCTGATGTGCTCATCAACCTTGAGACCGATCTTCGCCAGGATTTCCTGGACATTCTTGCCGATCAGTTCCTTATTCATTACCGCCGACTGACGGGGACCGCGCATTTCTGCGAATATAATTGCTTCCAATTCTTTTACCTGATGCTCTTTCAGAACGTAGGCATCATAACGCAGGAGGGCTGACAATAATTGTGGTGCCACGGCTTCCACAACGAAAATTTCTTTTTCCAAGATGCATATCAGATTATTATCCATCGATGCGCCCTGGACAATGCTGCGGGCGGCTTTTTCGATATCGGCCGTTTCATCTACTACAACCGGTGGATTTCCGGGACCAGCACAGACAGCCCGTTTACCGCTGGTCATAGCCGCTTTAACCACTGCTGCACCGCCAGTCACCACCAGCAATCTGATTCCCGGGTGTTGCATCAATTCCTGAGCACTCGCAATTGTGGGTTCGGTAATTGTGGTTACCAGATTCGGCGGTCCATCAGCCTCGACGATAGCCTGATTCAATAATTCCACATTATAAATACTGACCTGCCTGGCAGAAGGATGTACATTAAATACCACCGCATTTCCGGCAGCCAGCATACCAATGGTATTACAGATGATCGTGGATGTCGGATTGGTACAAGGCGTGATCGAACCAATTACTCCATAAGGGGCCCATTCCATCAGGGTCAGGCCGTGATCACCGGTCTTGGCCCAGGGTTTCAATATTTCTGTCCCGGGAGTCTTTTCGATTACCAGTTTATTCTTAATCAGTTTGTCGGATACCCTTCCCAGTCCAGTTTCGCTATGAGCCCGCCGAGCCAGATCATCATTATGATCCAGCATTTTCCGTCTGATCGATGCGATGATATCATCCCGCTTGGACAGGGACATGCTATCCAGTTGAGCCTGAGCTTTAGCAGCGGCAGCCACTGCCAGCTCGATTGTCGCAAAGCTGCCAAGCCCCAATGTCTCAGCCACCTCAATTCCACCATGGGCAGTCGAGACGGATTGCGTGGTGACCGGTGCTTCCGCTACCCTTCGCGCCAGTTTAGCGGCAATCCAGTCAACCTGTTCCTGGGTTAATTGTGCCATTTCCTGTCCTTCAGCATGAAAATGAATAGTTTAACTATGGCTGTCATTCTGAATCCCGATCAGAATCGGGATGTAAAATCTCTGGTATTTGCATAATTAACACCTTGGTCAGAGATCCGTCACTACGTTCAGGTTGACAAGACCGCGAGATTCAACTAATCGTTCACGCCCTTTTTATAGCGGATTTTTCCGCCGACTTCCCAGTTATCAACGATCGCCATTACCACCGCATCACAGGGGCGTTGATCGGTTTTTACCGTTTGTCGCGCGGAACTGCCGCTGGCATATAGGACCATTTCGCCTACTCCCGCATCGACGGCATCAGCGGCGACAACGAAGCCACCGCTGGAACTACCGTTAAGATCGACGTTTTGGAGCAACAGAAACTTGAGGCCCTCCATGCTCTGTTCTTTTTGAGTGGCTACCAGAGTACCCACTACTTTAGCCAGAACCATATTACCTCCTGAGTCCTATTCCTCGCTCAGTTTGGCTTTCGGGCGACCATCACGGCCGATCGGCATAATTGCGTCAACATTGCTGTGTGGACGGGCAATCACATGTACCGCTACAATTTCACCAACCCTGGCGGCACCGGCTTTACCGGCATCGCAGGCGGCTTTAACTGCGGCTACATCTCCACGTACAATTGCTGACACGTAACCACCACCCGTTTTTTCGTAGGATACCAGCTCCACCTTAGCGGCTTTCACCATCGCATCGGCAGCTTCAACCACAGCGGGGAAACTGCGCGTTTCGATCATACCAAGTGCTTCTGCCATTTTCATTCCTCCAGTATTAAGTGTTGATAATAAATTTTTAGTTATTCTTTTCGACGCCGGTTATTTCTTTGATGCATTCAACAGCGGCTCGCCAGCCCACATCAATATCTCGTTCCTCACCGCCCAGATAGATACGGCCGAAACTGCCAAATGTCCGCACTTCCAGAATATTGATCTCCGCCGCCTTTTCAGCTTCATTGGCTGCCAGAGCCGCATAGGCTGCCGGCTGAACCTCCATCACAAACAGGGTCTCACCCGGAACAATCATATTACCATGTCGCATCCGGTTAATTAACTGGGTCTGATGATCATCAATATGCCGGATCACCTGCTGCGAGTAGATTTTCGGCTTCCAGCGCTGTTCTTCCTTCAAATCCAGTGCATCAAGTATGGCTTGACCGGCTTGGCGGACATCGGCCTGGGATTTAGAATGAATTTCCAGCATGCCGAACAGCCGTTCTACGATTTGCATTCCGGGGGTCACATTTGTGGACTTCAGGGCAATATCAGTGATTCGGTTGATCTCGATCCCCGGCGATATTTCAACATAGAGCGAAGCCATGCCAGCTATCGGTAAAAATCCTTTTGCCACCGTACCTAAAAATGCTGCATACTGGGGTTGCAGGTTATCGAGAAAACAATAGGCGCGTAAATCGACCACAATCAGACTCCTTCAGATTAATTCGTAATGGTTACTTCCTTGGCACCTTTGACGATTCCAATGCTAGCGCTGGCTCCGATCCTTGTGGCACCAGCCTCAACCATTTTCTTGGCGTCCTCATAGGATTTGATTCCACCTGCGGCTTTTACACCAAGCCCGGCTGCTCCCACCACCCTGCTCATCAGAGCCACATCTTCTGCGGTAGCGCCACCGGGACCAAAACCTGTGGAAGTTTTAACATAATTAGCCCGTGCCTGCTTGGCCAGCTCGCAGGCCCGAACTTTTTCATTGTCGGTTAACAGGGCTGCTTCAATAATCACTTTGCTGGTGGCACTGCCATCCTCACAGGCTTCGGCAACAGCTCGAATATCGCGATAAACCAGGTCGTCTAAACCGCTTTTCAGGGCACCAATATTGATTACCATATCGATCTCCTTGGCTCCATCACGGATTGCCTGGCGGGTTTCCATAGCCTTGATCTCTGAGGCATGGGCGCCGGAAGGAAAGCCAACAACGGTACAGACCTTCACATCTGATCCATCTAATTCTCTAGCTGCCAACATGACGAAGCTGGGACTGATACAGACGGTGGCAAAATTGAACTCCCGCGCTTCAGCACATAATTTCTTGATATCTGCTTCAGTGGCGTCCGGCTTTAAAACAGTATGATCAATGCAGCGGGCAATATCCTCTGGTACATTTTCGCAACCAGTTCCGTTGTGATAACCAACCCGCTCCACGCCAAAATTAAGGAAGGTCCGGACGGCCTCCGGCTGTTTTACCATCCTGGTACCGCGGATATAATCAGCTTCCAGTGACTGGGAATCACCAGCAAGTGAAAGACTTACACCGACCTGGCTCAGTAATTCGGTCACTCGGTCTGTTATCCGTTCCAGGTCAGATTCAGATATCTCAGTTTCAGTTACCTGGTTTGCTGCTGGTCTAGGCTCATCTAATTCAATGTCCGGCTGTATATCAATATCGTTAATCATCTGTACCCGGCGCTGGTGACGCTCAACATTACATTCACTGGTAAGAAAAGTTTCCACGATCTGCTTAGCCAGGGCCACGCCAATCAATCCTGCCCCTAAAGTCAGGACCTGCGCATCGTTATGTTCCCGCGCATTGCGGGCGGTGGAGACATCATAGCACAGGGCAGCCCGGACGCCAGCCACTTTATTGGAGACCATGGCCGAACCGATCCCTGCCCCATCCACAATAATCCCAAAATCTGCTTCTCCCGACTGTACACGGCGCGCTACCGCCAGGGCAAATCGTGGATAGTCCACCGCTGTAGTATCATTGGTACCACAATCGTGGATCTCCGCCAGCAGGCCGGTTAAAAATTCTTTGAGTTGGTTTTTCAAATCCCGGCCGCCATGGTCGGCACCAATCGCTACTTTCAATTTTTGTATTTCCATTATCAGCTGATAATTAGCACTACTTTGCTCAAACTATTCTTCCGCGGGCCGCAACAATTGATTGGCCACCCATTCATCGGTAATCAGGGTGTTGAACCAACGACCAATCAGTCCGGCTTTAATCGCTGGTAATTTATCCCGGCCACCGGCCACGGCTATTGAATGCTGTTTTTTTCTTAATTCTTCCAGATCGATCCCAATCGTTCGATCATCCAACGCGGGTGAACAAATCTTACCTTCCCGATCGATAATCCGCGAACAAATATCGCCCACCGCACCCTGATTAAGCAATTCCGCAACCTCAATTTCTTCAAAATAATCGGCTTTCACCAGCACTGAATCATAACTAAATGATCCAATTGTGAAAAAAGCTACCGTTGCATCTTGCGCCAATTGCAGGGTATGGGCAATATGTCGGTCAGAAATTATGGCTGCTTTCACTTCAGGATCATCAACAATTGCCGGAAGCGGCAATAAATAAGGAATCGCCCTGCATTTTTCGCCAATAGTCTGGGCAATCTCACTGGCATGAGTATCATATTCCGCCCGCGATATGCCGCCGTTCAGTTGGACCACTGTCATATTATTCACAATCTGGCGATTGATCTGAGCGGCAAAAGACTGCATGGTTGTACCCCATGAAACTGCTAGAGTCAGATCATCACAGATCAATTTGTCCAGCAATTGCACCGCCGCCTGCCCCAGTCGCTTTTGAATTGTGCCGTAACTCTCACCATCATCCGGAATTACCACAACCCGGTTCAAGCTGAATTTTTCGATTAATTCAGTTTCCAGGCGCGTACCTCTACTGTCAGGGTCGTTGATTGTGATCGTTACAATACCCTGGTCGCGAGCGGACTGCAACATCCTAGAAATCCCCGGTCGGGACACGCCAAATTTCTGTGCAACCTGCTGTTGCGACAAGCCATGTTCATAGTATAGCCGTGCAATCTCGACTAACATTGCTGTCCGCTCTGCATCCATCTCAACTATCCGTACATATGTTCATGTTGTGATAACATATGTGCAAACCTACCAGCTATACATCATAAAGTCAAGTAAAAAAATAATTTGTCGCATCCAAGGAAGTGTACAAAAGAAGATACCACCGTTTAAATCAACCGTTTTACGCTGTTAATTAATTCTGTCGCCTGCTCCCCGGTTTCAGCCTCGGCATAGATTCGCATTATCGGTTCAGTATTGGATTTACGCAGATGAACCCAACGATCGCTCCATCTGAATTTGATTCCGTCAATCGTATTTACTTCCGCTTCCGAGAAAGCGGTTTTCACATTTTTTAAAGCGGAATCAACATCGACGCTTTCTAACCTGACTTTATCTTTTACAATTATAAATTTTGGCAGGGTGATCGCTATTTCGCTGAGGGACTGGTCAGACTGAGCCATACGGTTCAGTACCATTGCCACTCCAACCAGAGAATCACGCCCCAGATGAGCATCGCGCAGTATTACACCACCATTCCCCTCACCACCCAGTGGAACTCCCTGGGCCTGCATCATTTGTACTACATTAATCTCGCCCACCGCTGAGCGTAATACTTTGGTACCGTAGATTTCAGCGAGTTTATCCAGTGCCATTGTAGTTGAGAGATTGACCACGATCGGTTCCGGCATGCCGGTCGTTCGCCAGTAACCATCCACAGCCAGCACCAGCGTATTTTCTTCCCCTAAGGGGATACCTTTTTCTGACACCAGTGCCAGCCGATCAGCATCCGGATCAACGGCAAAACCGACTGCCGCGCTGTGCTTGGTTACCGCACTACCCAAATCCAGCAGATTCTCGGGCAGCGGTTCGGTTCCCCTCAAAAATTCACCAGTAGGCTCGCAATACAGTGGTACGACTTCACAGTTCAGCGCCTTTAATAGATCCGGTAATGCAACAGCACCAGCACCATTCACGGCATCAATTACCACTTTAAACTGACGCTGTCGAATTCTGCTCACCTCAATACAATCCAAGCTCAGGATATGCTCAATATGGCTTTTTATCGCATCATTTCGAATCCGGGTCTCGCCAGCTTGACCAACATGAAGGGTGGCACAACCTTCGTCAACATGCTCAAACAAACGAGTACATTGCTCAGGATGAAAGAAAATGCCATCGGAGCGAACGAATTTCAAGCCATTCCATTCTATGGGATTGTGACTGGCTGTGACAATAATACCACCGGCAGCGGTACAGTGATCCGTAATAAATTGGACAGTGGGGGTGGGTACTATTCCGCAATCGACTACATTCCTGCCCAGGGCTACCAGTTCACCGGAAATCACAGTTAATAACTCATAACCGGAAGGTCGACTGTCGCGCCCCAGAACAATATCCCCATCCGGCAATAAATCATTAAATGCGCGTGCATATGACTGTACGACCTCAATCGTCAAATCCCTGGTGACTAACCCACGTACCCCGGATATACTACGAATCAGCATTCATTCAATCCTTATTGATTAATACTATTACCATCGATAAACTTAATTACAAGGTACAAAAAAAGGCTCGGGATTTTCCCGAGCCTTCCAGAATTACACAAATGTCGCTTAGTAATAATAACGCGCCATTCGAGCGAGGCGACGAGCGGTCTTCTTCCTTTGAGCGCGTTTTTCATCACTGGGCTTAACATAGAACGACTTGGCCTTAAGTGTGCGCAGTACACCAGCCCGTTCCCACTTCTTCTTGAAGCGGCGTAAAGCCCTTTCCAGCGGTTCGTCTTTTCTGACCGTCACTTCCACCATAGAATCACCTCCCTTGGTGGCGGATTATCCGAGATAAGTTCTCAGCATTTTTCTCCGGGAACGGTGGCGCAGGCGCCGAATCGCCTTTTGCTTGATTTGGCGAACCAGTTCACGGGTTAAGTTAAATTCTTGTCCAATTTCATTAAGCGTGAGCGCGTACTCCCGGCCAATCCCTAAATACATCAGGATCACCTGCTGTTCGCGTTCATTGAGGTTGCCAAGAGCCTGCCGAATTTCATTTTTCAAAGAATCCTGCATTGATGATGCCTCCGGATCGGCTTGTCGGTCATCCTCGGTAATATCAATCAACAAATTTGTACTGTCGGCGTGAAACGAGGTACCCGTTGAACGATACCGGCCTGAGTTCCGCAAGGCATCGCGCAGATCCTGATCACTCGTACCCGATTAACGGCTACGGCTCAGATTAGCTTTCTCACCGTACGTAACTTTATCAGGTACATATAATACCGTTTCGTTTCACAAAAAGCAGGCGAATTTACGGTTAAGCTGTTAATTTTTCAACTCGCTCTTGTATCCTCAACATTAAATATGCAGACATTGTACCAAACTCTTGATTAGTTGATGCTTAGATAATAAAAACTGGAATCATCAAACAATCATTAAATATGGTTGCAACACCATCCTATCATCAGAATTAACCGGTAATTATTATCCCACGTCCTTGGACCTATTGCTCAATTCGTATTTCTATTGCTTTGAAATAACCGTCTAATAAACTGAAATTAGCCTTCTAATGAGTGTGGGGAATACTGGAATTAAGTCACATTAAACAATACAATTCAGATAAATAAGCGATGAAAAGATACCAAAGCCTGCTGCTATGGATAACGGCTCTTATAATCACTCTGTCTTCGGCAGTGTATCAGCGCCTGACCGGTCCCAATCACCCATTGAAGGGACAGGTAACCGTTAATGCAACTACATATAAATTTTCACTCCTGCGATCATATAATACGGGGAATGACGCCGAAATACAATTATCGATCCCCGATCACCTGATCACCGGTAAATTAAGTTACCGGCGCTATCGCAGCCATGACGATTGGTCTACCGTGCCCCTTGTTCGGGAACAGGATGATCTGCTGGGTTATCTCCCCCAACAGCCATCGGCCGGCAAGGTGATGTACACAATCAGCTTGGTTGGTGCAGCCAGCACAGAAACAATGCTGACTGATATACCGGTTATTTTAAGATACAACGATGCAGTGCCCGGTTTCATCCTCCTGCCCCATGTTTTGATTATGTTCACCGCCATGCTGATTTCAAATCGCAGTGGATTGCAGGCACTGACCAGGGGCGGGAACCTTTTTAATTATGCTCTGTGGACTACCGGATTGTTATTGGTCGGAGGTCTGATTCTCGGGCCTATTGTACAGAAATACGCCTTTGGTGCCTATTGGACCGGGTGGCCATTTGGGAACGATCTAACGGACAATAAAACAATTGTTGCCTTCATTGCCTGGGTGCTGGCGGTTTGGAAAAACAAGGATCGGGTCGGGAACCGGGGCTGGGTTCTGGCAGCCAGTATCGTCCTGTTCCTGGTCTATATGATCCCGCACAGTATGCTAGGCTCGGAGCTTGATTATACAACAATGGAACAGTAGTGGATTGCTAGTTATTCATGACAATTGAAATCATCATAGTTCTGGCGATTATTTTCATTACGGTAGTGTTATTTGCCACAGAAGCATTGCCAATTGAGATCACGGCGATGGTCTGTCTGGGAATGCTGGTATTAACCGGTGCGCTGGACATAGACGCCGCCTTCAGCGGTTTTTCCAACGCAGCAGTATTGACAATCGCCATGCTCTTTGCCCTGAGCTATGCTCTGCAGAAAACCGGTGTATTGGAATATTTTGTAATCACCCTTAATAAACTGGCACAGCGTTCCACCACGCTGGGGTTGGTCGTATTCTTGTTTTCAATCGCAATCCTATCTGCTTTTATAAACAATACTGCCGTTGTAGCCATTTTTATACCAATTGCTATCCGAATGGCACAGAAATATTCGATCAGTCCTTCAAAGATATTAATACCCCTAAGCTATGCTGCCATTATGGGTGGAACCTTAACATTGATAGGTACATCCACCAATTTATTGGTCAATTCAATAATGACTAATTCCTCCTCGGAAGAAGCTTTGGGAATGTTTGAATTCACGCGCTACGGAATCATTCTCTTGCTGGTTGGCATAGCTTATATCACCCTGATTGGGTATCGGCTGTTACCTTCCCGCACCATAACCGGCAGTTTGACGCAGAATTATCACATGGGCAGTTATCTGACTGAGATTAAAATCACCGACGAATCGAATCTGGCTGGAAAATCCTGTCTTGAGCGTAATATAAGTCAAAATTACGACGTCGTGGTTCTGGATATTCTCCGTAATAATGTTCGTCTGACTACTAACATCCGGGATGCGAAACTCCAGCCCGGTGATATTCTTTTTGTCCGTGGTGCCGTGGAAGATATACTACGGTTAAAGGAGATTGAAAAGGTAACACTATTGACCGATGAAAAGCTGACTCATGTTGAGCTGGTACAGCGAGATAATATTCTGGTGGAATGTTTGATGACAGATCAATCCAATCTAGTCGGTCGCAGTGTAATGGAATCAAACTTCCGGCGTCATTTTGGTGCTTTCGTTCTAGCTATTAGGCGTGAAGGTGCTATCCTCCGCAGCAAAATTGCCCATATTATTTTAAGGGCTTATGATACACTTTTAGTGTACGGGCCTCGGGAAAAAATCCAGGAGATGGCCTCCACCGGCGATTTTATCATGTTGCAGGAAATCGAAGCTAAGTTGAAACGGCATCGCTTCTGGTGGTTAAGTATAATCGTTTTGCTTGGTGCAGTATTCCTGGCAGCTCTTGGCATTTCGCCAATCATAAAAAATGCTTTACTAGCGGTAATAATACTGCTGGTTGTACGGGTTATAACACCCAATGAAGTATATCATTCGATACACTGGCCGGTAATTATCTTGATCGCTTCTTTAATTCCCCTGGGTATTGCAATCCAGACCAGCGGCACGGCCGATTGGATCGGGAGTAATATCTACCGGATGACCACCAGCGTTCCGGAGCCACTCAAGGGTTATGTACTTATCGGATTACTCTATTTACTAACTGCCATTTTAACCGAGGTTTCTTCCAACGCTGCAGCGGCAATTATCATGGTGCCGATCGCAATTAATATTGCCGCTCAAATTGGATTAATGCCGCGGACATTTATTCTGGCAATCTGTTTCGCTGCCTCGGCCTCATTCATGACACCGGTTGGTTATCAGACCAATATGATGGTTTACGGGCCGGGTGGCTATAAATTTTCAGATTATCTGAAAAGCGGTACTCCCCTGGCTATAATTTTATGGATTACTGCAATCCTGCTGATTCCGGTTCTGTGGCCGTTTACACCTGTTTAGATTATAGAAATATCGAATATCAATCCCCCGCCCGGTTCACGTTCGCAAACTGAAGATAATCCTTCAGGCCAAAGATTGTTCAATTTGTTCAACTCGTGCCAGTAAATCCAAATAATCCTGCTCCAGCCGTTTCTCTGCCAGCAAAGCCTGTTGAATAACCTGGTAATTACTGATATTAACCGGATCATTTATAATCTTATTCTGTTCAGTTATCTCATTCTCCAATACTTTCATTTCCCGGGATAGTTTTTTGTATTCATTCTCCAGCTTGCGCCGTTCTTTACGATCAGAAATCCGGGTCTGTTTGGCATTCTGATCGGCTATCAACGAATTTTCACCCGCCTTGGTAACAATACCGGTTTCGCGACCTGATTTCCAGTAATAATAATCATAGTTACCCGAATATATTTTAAGGTCACCACCATGTATATCGATGGTGGTATTAGTGACAGTATTCAAAAAATGCCGGTCGTGTGAAATGCAAACCAGGGTTCCTTTAAATCCGGTTAAAACCCGTTCCACCACATCACGGGAAACCATATCAAGATGATTGGTGGGTTCATCCAGCAATAGTAGATGGGCTGGTTCTACCAGCATTCTGGCCAGGGCCAGGCGCGATTTTTCACCACCTGAAAGTATTTTTACCAACTTATCAACCGTGTCACCTGGAAATAAAAAACCACCCAGGTAGCCGCGAATCTGCGAGATCGTCCAGCCCCCGGCAATGCTTTCAATACTCTCATAAACCGTCTTACCCGGATCCAGTATCTCCAGTTGGTGCTGAGCGAAATAGGCTCGTTTAACACCGGCACCGAATTGAAGCTGACCAGCGGTGATGGGCGTCTCACCAGCCAACATTTTCAATAACGTTGATTTACCGGCCCCGTTGATACCAACCAGACCAATTTTTTGTTCGCGCTCAATTGTCAAATCTAATTTATGATAGACAACCAGATCATCGTATTGTTTGCGAACTGCCTTTAATTCAGCTACTTTCAATGGTGCGCGATCCGGCTGAGGAATGGAAAGTCGTAACTGAGGTTGATCACTGGCCGGGGCGGCGACCAGCTCCATTTTTTCCAATTGTTTAATCCGGCTTTGTACCTGACTGGCCTTGGTATTTTTATAGCGAAAACGTTCGATAAAACGCTCGGTGGAAGCGATTTTGCGCTGTTGATTGCGATAGGCAGCGGCCTGTTGTTCCTGGCGTAATAGCTTTTGCTCCTGGAATTTGCTGAAATTGCCAGTATATAAATTCAGCTCCTTCCGGTCAATCTCCACGATATGTGAAATAGCTCTATCCAGAAAAGAGCGGTCATGACTGATCATTGCCAGCCCGCCTTTCCAACTCGCCAGGAAATTCTCCAGCCAGATGGTAGCCTCCAGGTCCAGGTGATTGGTGGGTTCATCCAAAAACAGCATATCCGGTTCTAACAGCAGGATGCCTGCCAAAACTACGCGCATACGCCAGCCGCCTGAAAATACTTCCAGGGGACGGTGAAACTGTTCCGGCAAAAAACCAAGTCCGCTTAATATCCGGGCCGCCCGGTCCTCCAGGCTCCACCCTTCCATCCGTTCATAATCTTCCTGGAGATTGCTGAGCCGGTTGAGAAGTTTTTGATTGTCGGGTTCAATGGCTACTTGCTGTGACGTGGCTGATATTTCTTCTTCCAGATCAGCCACCTTCGGATAAGCTTTCATAACCTCTTCCAAGATAGACCGGTTCGACCCGGGTATGATATCCTGAGGCAAATAACCGATCACCGTTCCCTTATCCACCTGGACGCTCCCGCTATCAACCGTTTCCTGGCCCAGCATCAATCGTAAGATAGTGGTTTTACCAGAGCCATTGGGCCCTACCAGACCGATCCGCATCCCCGGTTTAATAACCAGACCGGTATTATTAAATAGAATTCCGTCGGCGTATTCCTTGGAGATGGCTTCGAGTTTAATCATTGATGATCACACTATGACTTCACCGCTGACACCCGCGCCTGCAAACTCTTTTAACCTCACCAACCTGACTGTATTGGTATAATCATCCGAGCCAGCAATTTTCACACGGATATAATTGGGGGTCATCCCCGTAGAATACTCCCGGTTATCAAGCGACTCGAATAAAACCGGCTGGATCGTACCAAGATAATCACTGATATATTGCTGGCTTTTTTTGACGCCGAGTTCACGCAGGATAGCAGCACGCTCTTTCTTTACATGAAAATCAACCTGGTCGGACAGCTTGGAGGCTACCGTTCCCTCGCGACCGGAATAGCGGAAGATATGCAAATAAGTAAATGGTAATTCTTCAACAATTGCGACGGTACTCAGGAATTCCTGTTCCGTTTCACCGGGAAATCCGGCGATCAGGTCCGTACCCCAGGCTATTCCGGGTATCCGATTGGCAATTCGCTCCGCCAGCTGATAATATTCATCCAATTGATATTTACGTCGCATGCGCTGAAGGACAGTCGGAGAGCCACTCTGAAGCGGAATATGGAGATGGGGACAGATATTGGTTCGCTCAGCGATTATATCCAGTAGCCGATCCGAAACAGTATTGGGTTCAATCGAACTCAATCTAAGGCGCTCTAATCCACTGATCTGGCTTAATCCAGCCAACAGCTCCGCCAGTTTTTGCTCCTCATGCTGCCAGGTACCAACATTAATGCCCGTAAGTATCAACTCCCGGTAGCCCTGGTCGACCAGTTTCAACGCTTCATCGAGACAATCCTGATAGGGACGGCTGCGAGCTTTCCCGCGGGCAAAGGGAATAATGCAGTATGAACAATAATAATCGCAGCCCTCTTGGATTTTCAGGTAAGCCCTGGTCCGCCCCGTAGCGGAAATAAAACCGGTTTCATTATAATTTTCTATATCGCCAGTGGCATTCACATATACCAGTGGTTCAGATTTTTCACTGTTATTGAACTCTTCTAGGTATTGGAGCAGGCGATATTTCTCATTGATCCCCAGCACCAGATCAATACCGTCGATAGCTGCTAAATCCTCCGGTCTGATCTGAGCATAACAGCCCATTGCTACAATTCGTCCCTGAGGCGAAGCCTGAATCGCGTTGCGAATTACCTGACGGCTCTTGCTATCCGCTTTATCCGTCACAGTGCAGGTGTTGATTACCGTAAGATCGGCTGCCTGTCGGAATGGCACTATTGAATAACCCTGCGCCTTAAAATCAGTCGCAATGGCATCGGTCTCAGCCTGGTTAAGTTTGCATCCCAGGGTGTGAAAACTAACTGTTTTTATTTCTGATTGTTTCCTCATGTTCGTCTCGGCAGGGGTGGAAATTTCGCTTGTTATCGGGTCTAATACAAGCCGGGGGTAACTCGACCTTAATAAAGATAATAAACTTAGCTGAATTTGAATTTATCAGCGATGAGCAACTCGACAACCGGTAGAGTGTGATTGATAATCTTATTTGCTAGTCAGGGTCCAGACGCCGTCCCAATCATCGCCAGGCGGATTAGCTTTCCAGTGCTCGCAGCGGGGGATATAAATCCGGCTGGGATTAGTCTTGCGACCCGGGAACATATCCTCCAGTTCATCGGAGGCTTTAAAAGCAGCGACAGCCCTGTCCCAACTTTGTTCCTTATACAGAATCAGTGCTTCGTCATAAGCCTTTAAAAACTTCTTGTACTGCGGGGTAAGCCGATCGTGGTCACAAATTAATTCATGGACCCTGACCGGTTCAGTTTTACCCATAACCCGCACGTAATCCAGTTCCCGCCACACGAAGTCATCCTTAACAGCCTGGTAGGTGGCATCGGCTACCTGTATATAAACACCGTACTGCTTGGCGGATGCCTCAAGCCGGGCCGCCAGATTAACCGTATCCCCCATCATCGTATAATTCATCCGCATTGTGGAACCCATATTACCAGTGACCATCTTACCACTGTTCAAGCCGACTCGATGCTGCATATTATGAACGACTTCCGGCCAATCCGGTTCTGATTGCCATTTCAAGCGCAGTTCGTCAAGACGATCAGCCATTTCCAAGGCAGTTTTACAGACCAGGTATTCATGGTTATCGACCGGCATCGGCGCTCCGAAAAAGGATACGATCGCATCACCGATATATTTGTCCAGCGTTCCCTGATTTTTAAGCAGTATCTCGGTCATTTCCGTCAAATATTCATTCATCAGGCTGACCATACGTTCGGGTGTCAAGACTTCCGAGAAGGAGGAAAAACTCTGAATATCCGAGAAGAAGGCTGAATGGTAACCTTCTTCCCCACCCAGTTTGGGTTCCTGCTTGGATTCGTACATCTGATCGATCAGTTCCGGTGAAATATAGGTGCCGAAGGTGGCTTTGAGGAAACGTTTGTCTTTCTCGGATACCAGGAAATTATACAGGAATACGCTCAAATAGGTGGTCCCGACAGCCAGCACCGGGCGGACAATTTCCCACATGGCCAAGTCAGCCAGAAAACGGCTGTAAGCGAAAATGATCCAGGCCGTTACGGCGATTAACGGAATTATCATCGATAAAATCGGTCGCGAGATTATCAGTGATACCAGCACACCAATCAGCAGACAGGCGATTATAATTACCCAGAAATTAGCCTGTTTGTTGACCAACCGGATGAATTCTCCATTCAGAATGCTGTGCATTACGTTGGCATGAATCTCAACCCCGGCAAAAGTTTCCTGAACCGGTGTATTCCGCAGATCCATCAAGCCGGGGAGTGAAGAACCAACGATCGCAACCCGATCCTGCCAGTATTCCGGTGGCAGCATCTCCGGATCGAAGCAATACAGATAAGGTAAATAATAGAAGGTCTTGAAAAATCCATAATAATTGACAAAGATGCGACCCTGCCTATCGATTGGCAACTCCCGGACTATTTCGCCGGCGCGGTTGGTCAGGGTTAAAATCAGGTTGTCAAAATCATAGGAAAACCCATCATCCGGAATATCGAGAATATCCATGGCTGCCGCCATTACCAGCGATGGATAAACATGCTGTGGGCCTTCAAAGAAAATCGCTGTTGGCGCACGTCGAATAATACCGTCTTCATCCTGGGGGAAATTGGCGCTGCCGGCCCGCCGGGCAGCAGACAGTAAATCCAGGTGGGTATTCCCAATGCGCTCAGCACGGGGTAGCTGCTGCGCCTGCTCCATGGGGATATCCAGGATATGCCCTTCAGAATCAAACCCCTCCGGCTCGCTTTCCATCGGATAAAGGAAAGTATTGCTGTCAGCCGCCTCGAATACCAGGGCATGATAGGCTTGACCGCTGGCTGCTGTGGACTGGACAAAGCGCTGCGGGTCGTGAGAAAGCAGAAACTGTTCGCTAACCGCCGCCAGGTTGTCGGTTTGGGGCGGATTCTCCGTGACCAGGGCATTGACCAGTTCATAATCAAGTGAATTTTCAACATCAAAGATTATATCGAACAGGATCGCTTTGGGATTGCCAGAGGAAACGACATCAATCAATTGACCATGGTAGGCATGGGGCCAGTCTTTATAATTTCCAAGCCCTTCCACCGAGCTGAGATCAATATCCACGATGACAATATCGTCAATTGATGCTTCTTCACTGCCGGTAACCTTGGCTTTCATCCGGGAATCATAAGAACGGAATTCATAGCCATCTAAAACAGTCTTGAGAAAAAAACCATCCAGGTTGGTCCCGATGGCTATGGCCAGACCGGCAAGCAGACCAATCAGAGCACCGATGCCTGTACGTTTCAACCAATCAGGCATGGGACTCCCGATTTAGACAGTTGGTACTAACCTTATTCCTCACCGTCCAGTTCTTTATTCCACTGAACGAATTCATCGGCAGCATCAACCGTCTTATCAAACTCAAACATATTATATTTGCCATCTTTCCGGACATTGATCTGCATGCCTTCCACCAGCGTAATCCAATCTTCCAGGCTGACTTCATAAGGTCCAGCCACTTCGGTTGGTGCTTGAATTTCCTGAACCGGACCTAATTTGAACTTGGGCTTACCACCAGGCTCGGTATCCTGTTGCTCCTGTTCCGTATTCGAGGGTTGATTCACGTCAACCTTACCTTCATAAACCAGTACGGAACTTTCATCCTCCCCTGCCTGAGTACGATAAACCGTACCGCGAATAGCGGCAACTGCGGTAGGAGTACGAATCGATACATTTTTCTTTTCACCGAATGCGGCCTTGGCCGATACCCAGGCATTGCCGCTTTTGAGGGTTGCGTTGAATTCCTTGGTCATCGGCTTTACATTAGCTTCTGTCAGAACCAGTTCAGAATTTTCCCCAATCCGTACCTTACCGCCACCGGTGAGGGTGATTTCACAGCGGGACTTGGCCGCAGTGCGGATCTGATCGTTAACATTCAACGCCTGGCGGGGCATGGCCCTGGACCAGCTTTCTGTACCAGCCACCAGCACTTCCACGTTACCCAATGGCAGCGAAATTTTACCGAACTCGGCTGCCATGCCAAACTGGGAAAACAAAATGATCGGAATAATTAATGTCAACAGAGATATTCTGACGAATCGTTTCACGGCGAACCCCATTAATTAATTTTATTTATTAGCGCTTACCCAAATTTAACATAACCAAACCTAACAAAAAACTGACACAGCCAGTTCACAAAAAAACAAAGGGCGGGATAAACCGCCCTTTGTAAGAATCGCTTGATTCGGATTTATTTAATCAGAATCATCTTTTTATTCGATTTCAGCAACAACTTCCCGCTGGGCGATTTTATGCGGCTGGCATAGAAGTAAATCCCACTGGCCACCCGTTGCCCATGGTCGTTCCTGCCAGACCAGATATAATTATAATAGCCAGTCGGGAGGTATTCATCGCGGGCAAGGGTGGTAACCACTTCACCCAGGAGGTTGTACACTACCAGATCAACTATGGCGTCATCCTCAATCGAAATCAAGATCGTCGTCTTGGGATTGAACGGATTGGGGAAATTCTGGCTGATGCTGTAAGACTCGGGATAGAGCGCCACGCCAGCACTATTAGCCTTGACAAAATCACGCGTACCGGCCACCAACCGCAGTTTACGGATGCTATTAGCACTGCCAATTGCGTAATAGTAATCGTGACTAACGCTGAGATTTTTTGCTGTGCCAATCGATTTATCAATCAGGAAGATGTCGTAGTCCTCCGGCAGATCTTCCAGGCCGGCAAAAGTCAGGTTGACATTGTTATTGACATCGGATGCCACCACTTCCATATCCCAGAAACTCCCTTCAGGATTAACTGATTTGATGTCGGTGGCGTAGATGTCACTGTTTTCAGACCAGTGACGATTGTCAATCCGCAGGGATACACCACCCGGCAGGACCGGTGGTTCAAAGCTGTCCAGCCGGTCATAGGTATCCTGAGCCCGGTGGAGCACACCTACCCGATTACGCAGATCCCGGGCAAATCCATTCCGAGCAGTAATATCGATCAACCATTCATCATCTTCCATGATGGTAATTGCGTTATCAAGAATCTTAGCAGTTCCTCCATTAGCATCTCGTGGATTTATGTACAAAGTGCCACCTGAGGCTGCTTTATAAATATATCCCTGCCAGGGATCCATGCTGGTTGCTTCTGTAAAGCCACCATCATAGGTCTGGAAATTGGCGTTTCCAGCCACAGAAAAAGTGTCCTGATCAAAGACATTCGCCAGCGGGATTGCGAAATCAAAGGGGTTCCCCAGTACAACCCATTCACCCGCAGGTACATTAATCGCAAATAATTCATCGGTAACAACCGAGCGGGTGATACCAGTGTTAATGTGCAATCCGGCATCCTTCACAATCAAGAAATAGCCTTTCCCTCGCTCGATCGAAGAAATGTTGGCAAACTCATTCCATAAACCATCAGTACCATATTCAAAGAAGCGCCATTGGGTATTATCATAAGCACCAAGGTCATCAACCAGTATATTGGTCGGTGATTTATTGGTTATAATACCCGGGAATGCGATCAGTTGATACGAAGCAACGGAAGTTCCATTAGGAATCCCAAGAGTCCATCCATCTTTATCCGAGCTTGTCAGACCCAGTGGAATGTTGACTTCAAGTGAGTGAAACCCTGTTACAGGATTAGTCGTGATATTTCCTGCAACATCTATCGCTTCAAGATAGTATTCAACACCTACGCTGGTCACCGAAGTACTGGGTATTTGAGGCTGAAGGGTCAGGTCAACGTAGGACCAATCATCATCACCCTGACCTCCTTTCCGATAGTAAAAACCCTTGGCGGCAATTCCAGATTCGTCATCAGTAATTGTTGCTGTAATTGTAATGGCCTGATTAACACTACCCTCCGGAATCTGGTGGGATATATTCGGATTCGTAAAGTCCACATCAAAGCTGATCGGACCCCCGGTCATTTCGGTTTCATTGTAAGCGCTATCCACGGCAAATACTGTCAACGTGTAGCTGCGTTCACTCAATAAAACTGGTGCTGCCAACGTATCCACAAACGGAAAGTATTCAGTTCCATCCAGATCAACGCGATAATGACGCAGATCAGATGTTGCATCACTGGAAGCATTCCAGTCAAAAACCGGATCGTCTATATTCATCCAGGTGCCATTAGTGGGATAAACCAGGGTAAAAGCATCCGGCGCTGCGGAATCCCACTTTGCAACCACGCTGGCAGCATTGGCGATATCCTCGTTACCGGCCTCGTCCTGCAACCATAAACGGATGGTAGAAACACCTTGCACGTCGACATTAACATCGGGCAATGCAGTGATATCCAGACCGGGAACGTAGGGTTTAGTATTTTGTTCAATATCATAATAAACTCCAGCTACACGAGAATGCTCTTCTTGATTACTCCAGGACAAGTCGAAACTGTTGATGGACGTCCACACCGCGGGATCGATCGTCAGGCTATCCACCATTGCCGGCGGAATCGTATCTTTCACGATGTAAGTATAATCATGGTTGGCAAAATTGCCATCAAATATCGACTCGACCTGAACACCGAAATCAATCTGAGCCAACCAGGGAGCATTGCTATTGGCGGTCAGCGCCAACTCGGCCTTACCTTCGCTGGTGACAGTTTCCTGATCATCAATAGTATATTCATCCGTGGGTGTATCATTCCAGATCACATTGCTGCCATCGGATACCAGATTATCAAACTGATCGTAAACTACAATCTCAAGCGTATCGGACTGACCCTGAACCACATAAACCGTATCCGGTTTCTCGGAGGTGATCAGCGCGGGAGCGCCTGGTTGGACAATGATTGCATCGGTAGTGTCATCCAGACTGAAATCAGCCCGGCTATGAGTAAACATCGGCAGGGGCGCTATAGCAGCTAAATCCTTCCTTTGCTTGCTCTGCGATCTGATTTCTTTAGTATTTCGTGCTTCAACGGTGGGAATTGCACCAAAACTGGCAGCCGCTGTGTAACCACCTTCATTATCAACCCAGATCCTGATCTTATATTCACTGTTGGAAAGAGTATCGGTTATCAGCGTGTTGGTAGTCAACCCTTCTTCGTCTGTTAAAGTGGAATCGAAATCCAAAATGCCACCGGCTCCTTGGATTATCGACCAGTAAACCGAAACAGAGTCCACGGTATAATCAAACCTATCGATTATGGTTACCGCTAATGATACCGAATTGGCATCAGCCACCGGCGCACGGTCGTAAGCATCGTCTATGGCCAAGTTGTAAGGATAGTCAACAACAATGTATATTTGCCCACTACGATTCTCGATGCCCTCGCAGGTAGCTATAACTTTGTATTGTTGTCCAACATTAAGATCTAAAGTATTTATCGTACTTAAAACTACTGTTGCTAAGCCACCTTCCGTTATTGATGTCGGCTGTGAAAATGTTAAACCATCCCCCACGCCACCAACTATGATGTCCAATTCCCAAGTTACCAGGGAACTATCGGCCACCGGGTTCCCATAATGGTCAAATATTTCAACCACAAATTCTACCGTGTCTTGTTGTGTCATTACGGTATCGGTTGCTATTTCAAATACTACTGCATCGGTAACACCGGGGATAATCCTAATGACATTGGTAGTATCTTCAAGATCAAAGATGGCTTCACGGTCCCAATCTTCGGGGAAAACCGGTCGGCCTATATGTATCGGCAACGCAATCTGCCGGTTTGTAACGTTGCTTTTCTTGCTGATAGTGCGAATATCACCAGCAATACGGATCGCATCGGCATTCACCTGGTCGTTCAATGCTGCCACCAGGGAAGCTTCATTGATCCAAGCTTCAACCCAATATTCATACGCAGCATCCGTACCGGTGGTGAGATCCACTGTCGCCCGTCCGGCAGCATCGGTGACAGTAATAGCAGTGGTGTTGTCATTCAAAAGGCCACCTGGACTGCTTTCAGCCGTTATCAGCCAGCTGATATCAACGCCTTCCAGCGGATTGTCGAATGTATCGATCATGGTAGCGGTGATGGTGATCGCAGCAGTATCGGCCGACAGGAGTATTGGATCGGTCGTCAAGGTGGAGTCAATGCTCAAGTTAAAAATGCTATCCGGTACGACGGTGATCGTCTCTGAAAGGACGGTTGCGCCATTGCTTTCAGCCTGAATCCTGATGACATCGCCGACCGCAAGTGTGGTATCCGGATCGGTCATTAAATCAACCGTAGCAACACCACTGGCGGTAGTTGTTGCGCTGGACTCAAGTACAAAACCGGCTGTCACCGGTACAACCGTCCAGTTCACTGTTTCGCCATCGCTGACTGCATTATCGAATTGATCGAAAACTTCGACCACCAAGGTTAATGTGTCTAATTGGATAAGAACCGATTCATGGACCAGGGCAAACAGTGAATCCGGCACACCGGGGACCACCCGGAACACACCGGAAGCAGCATTGGCAGCATCGGATGATACGGTAAACTGATTCAGTTCACCGGCAGTAGTGCTGGTAACAAAGGTGTTGGTCCAGCGGCCTTCCAGGTCGGTGGTATCGGTCGCATCGATGGCAAAGTCACCGAGTGTACTCAAACTCCAATCAATGGCAGCGTTTGTTTTGAACCGCCCGTACTGGTTGAACATCTGAACCGTTGCAGCCAACCCGGTCGTGGAACTGGTGTCCGGACTAACATCTACGGTATCGCCAAAAGCGGGATAAAGTACTGAAGCCGTGGCTGTCAGTTCTGTTGATTGATCAAAGTACAGCGCTCCGGCATCAGAATAAGTATAATCCGGATCAATGTTGGTTCCCGCTTCATCGACACCAATGTCAATTTCAGTTGAAGTTGGATCCAGATTATAATTGTCACCAGACAAATCAACAAAATGAGTGGTGTCATCTACAACTGAGCTGGTCTGGTTAACCGTACCCACAGTCCCGCTCTCCAGGATAGAGTACATTAACTCAACACTGCCAGTGGTAACCGATAATGATGGTTGGGTTCGGTCATTACCAGCAATTGTCACATGTTCCAGGACCGCACTCTCAGTAACGGTCAGTGGAACTTCACCGCTAGCCACGTCGGAAATTGACAGGTAGGAATAGGTTGGTACTTCACGAGTAGAGCCACCTTGCAGAATTATTCCATAAAACAGATCACCGGGATAAAGAGTCCTGAAACTGATCGGTACACCCGGCAGACCGAATGCATCAAGCACACCGACTATTGTCAAGGTAACGCCATCACCAAGATAAAGCGTACTACCAGGTTCAATAATCAGGGAGTCGGTACCATCAATTGTCAGGTCAGCATTGACAACAACAGTCGTATCACCGGTAACGATAATATCATCACCGTCGGTATTACCACCCACAAAAGTGCGGAATAATGGTAGGGCACCCATGTCCCGTACTGTGCTGTCGGGATCGAAAGTATCGGTGGAATCACCGGTATCGACACAGGGGCTGAGCAGGGCCAGGGCATAGGTATCATTGTTTGCTGAATCTCCAACAAACATCGGATCAGCATCAATATTGCCATCGGTCGACAATCCGGCACCAAACACATCGGAAAAAGTAGCAGTGATTGTACCAGTGTTTGAACCGCCGGTATTGTCAAACAGGATTGTGTTGCGCACATCAACCGTGGCGCTAGAATTATTGATGATTCCAACACCGCCATTGGCAGCAATTGTATTGTTCACGACTGCCAGGTTACCGGTGGTAACTGCATCCACAATAATTCCATCACCGGTATTATCGGTGATCAGACTATATTCAATCGTGGGATTGCCACCATCAATGTATACTCCTCCGTCGTTGCCTTGCAGCCACAGATTCTGTAGGCTGGGTGAACTAGCGTCGATTCTGATGGCTACACGGCCAGAGGGTGCACCGGTGATAACCAGGTCACGGACGATAGTAGCACTGGTAAAACCATCACCAATTCGTAATACTGGTCCAAGACCGTCACCATCAATTATTGTCTCGTTACCTGTGCCACTTAAAACAATATCATAATCACGCAGGCTGACCGTTCCCAGATAGGTACCTTCATCGATCCAAACCGTATCATTGGCCAGGGCGAAGTTAACGGCAGCTTGCACAGAAGCGAACTCATCATCCACATCGCCGGTACCGGCTTGATCGTCACCATCTCCTGTGACATAAAAAACGGGACCGGTGTAAGTGTTGAGGTAGGGATAAACACCCATATCTAGGCGGGTTCCATCAGCATCAGATTGTCCGGGATCGCCAGAATTAATCGCCGGTGAAGAAGCCAGCAGATGATAATCATCGGTCGCAACAAAGTCTGGATCGGCATCGATATTGCCGGTATCCCAGTTCAGGCTTGACACGTCATCATCGAGGGCGATAAAGACCGAATCCTCACCGCCAGCGACCAGTGAATACTCTACGCTCAGATCACCACCGTTACTTTCCCAGACCGCCAGACCAAGCTGGTCAGGTTGATTACCCAAGAATATGGAGTTACTAACCGTAGCTATTGCACCGCCACCAACAGTAAGACCTGAACCATGATCAGCCGTGTTATCGGCAATAGTACAATTTTCAATATCCACATCGGCTCCATTCCAGACAGAAAGACCGCCTGAGTTGCCACCGGAACCATCGATGTCTGCTATATTACCATAAATCAAGGTTGTGGATATGGTGCCATTGGCAGAATGGGAGATTCCACCACCTGCGCCATAAACCGCTTCATTACCGGTAATAATACAATCGTACATACTCAGACTGGCTAATTCACCACGGACAATGAAACCAGCATAACCTTCGGCCGTATTTCCACTGATTTCACAATCCTGAACGGTCACTTCCATATCACCGCTACGGAAGCCACCACCAATCGTTATCGCTGAGTTGTTCACGATATCAGTGTTGTATAATTCCAGTGCGTATGTATTCAACGAATCATCAGTAAAGGCCCAGAGACCGCCGCCGGAACCAGCCGTGGCTGAATTATCCGTCAGCACTGAATTCCTGATTGTAGCGCTGGTATTCCGGAGTCTGATACCGCCTCCGAATATGTCTGTACCATTATGAATCGTAAAGCCATCCAGATAAAATGAGTCCGAACCGCCATTCACCACAGACAGTACCCGCCCGTTGCTATTGCCGTCAATCACAGTTTGGTCCGATCCGGCCAGACTGACCAGATGCAAGACTTTATCATCTACCTTCACATTCTCACCATAGGTACCGGCCATCACGCGAACCGTATCACTGTACAGAGCATAATGGGTGGTATACTGAATCGACTGGAAAGGGTCTCCCAAAGTACCATTACCGTTATCATCATTACCGGTACTGGCCGAAACATACCAATCCATAGATAGATAACCGGCCAAATCTGGTGTATTCAAATTAGATTCAAAGGCACCAAGATCAGGCCAGGTGGTATCGGATACGGTCCGGGCGTTGTAATCATAATCTATACCGGCGAAAGTGGAAGTATCAGCCACTCCGATCATTGGCGACCAGTCTTCCAGATGGAAATTGCGGGCACTCGGATCAACAAAGCCCGGCCGCAGGTTCAGATTGCCTTCTCCAGCATGCCCGCCCATGACATTAGTAAAACGCACGTCGATCGACTGGCGTGTATCATCATCAAACCAGATTTCATCGCCGTTGACCGTATTATCCCACAGGATCGAATTCAAGATTCCATGGTCACCGCTGTCATAGACAATAGCGGTATTGTCGTTGGCCATATTTCCAACAATCGTACAGTTGAGGAAATTAACGGCACCGCCTTCAAGATAGGCCGCGCCAGCGCTGTTGGCACTGTTATTGGCAATAATTGTATTAGCAAACATAGAATTTGAATTATCAGCGTAGAGCGCCCCGCCTTCATCTGCAGCGCCACAATCCACCAGCTTCATATTCCAGAAACTGGGTGAGGTCGGATTACCCAATGTATCCGGATAGATCGCGATCGCGCCACCTTCATCAGCGCTACCATTCAGGACCGTAAAGCCGATCACCTTGGTGGAAGCAGGTTCACCGGAACTAAACTCGAAGCCCCTGCCTTCGCCGCCACAATTAATAATCGTTGCATCGGGACCTGCGGATGAACGGAGTACAATGTCCATTCCACCAAAGTCCAGATCTTTATTGTTGTCACCGATGTAGGTGCCACCGGCTACTTGCACTGTATCAAGGAAATCGGTCTCGTCGATCGCCCGCTGGATGGTCTTGAAAGGTAAGCCTTCAATCCCGCCATCACCAATCAGGTCATTTCCGGTCACATCATTAACCAGGTAGACCCAGCGCCGCTGTTCAGACCGTTCGTGTTCGATGGGACCCAGGTCAGGCAAAGAACCGACCGGATTGGGGCGATCATTGCCAAAGTAATCAGTAGCCGGCACCGGCGTATCAACACCTTGCCAGAAATCGTCATATTCAGTTAATCCTGATCCAATTGCCGGAGAATATTCGGAAAGTGCGAAGTCACCATTTTCAGCATCGGCAATCATCGGATCAAAGGTCCAATTAGTGCCTAAGTTGAATACCGCAGAACCCTCCTGCAGAATACAATGCTCTACAACCGATGCATCATTCAAGTCATAACTATTAAACGGAGTCTGAATATTGTCCCAGAAAATCGAGTTATGAATACCAACATAAGCATTGAAGCTGTAGCTCATTATGCCTCCAGGGCCAGTATCGGCGGAATTGTCCAATATCAAAGAATGAATAATCTGGAGCTTTGACTGATCTTGATCAATGGCGATTGCTCCACCTTCATGGTTGGCATGATTGTTATAAAAAATACTGTTTTTTATGTTAGCTGAACCTCCGGCATTAATGTAGACAGCACCGCCGCGGGAATCAGCACTATTTCCCTCGAAAAGAACATTGATTATTTTTGCTAATGCGAAATTTAAAATATTAACCGCACCACCACTGCCGCCATTGTTATCACTCAGTATGCAATCTTTCAATGTCAATTTGCTATTATTATTTAATCTTATTGCGGCATCACTACCTCTTTTGATAGTCAATCCAATTAGTTTGGAATCAAGCCACTCGCCACTGGTAAGATTCAGAAAGTGACCATTATTGAAAATATCTATAATCGTTGAATCAGCACCTTCTTCACCGACGAGTACTAAATTTCTAACATTACCCTGGTTCCAATTTTCCTGTAAATCAAGGTTTCGGTTGTCAAATCCGGAATAGGTACCCGGTTTCAGTAAAATTGTATCGCCGTCGCTGGAAGCCATGATCATCGGACGGATGGTCTGAGCCATTTCTTCCATACTGCCTTCACCATCAATAACACCATTAATCGGGTCGACATACCAGACCGGTCCCTGGTAATGGGGCATGGCCGAAACACCTTCGGACATCAAGCCTTCGTATCCGGATGTATCCACTGCCGCAACGGCAAAATAATATTCCAATTTGTTAGTCAGTCCGGTAATGGTATCATAAACCGCTGCCCGGGTCATCATGGATAGAACGGTGCTAACCGAATCCCAACTAGCCGAATCAGGGCTCTGGTAAACAATGTAGTAATCAACATCGGGGGTATTAAGCGGATCATCCCAGCCCAGAATAACCTCACGGTGGCCTTCTTCAGCCACCAATCCGGTAGGCCAGCCGGGATACGGAGTTTCCGCTAACAGATTTTCATAGGCGCCCATATCTACTGCTGACAGGCCCGGCTGGACCCGGGAACTATCTGCCAGATCCCGATCGGTTGAGTCAATCGTGACCGACCCGCCTGTGTAGGTGAATGAGTTGGTACCGGCTCCGATGGCATGGGAAGCGGTCGAAAGGGTATAATCCCCATTGGCCGGATCAGTAAAAAGTGGATCAACATTCAGACAGGTGCTGAAGTCATAGGGCAGTTCCTCACCGTTTTCAAGGATCGAATTAACCACTGTGGGTGGATTCTGATTCCAGTCAATGGATAGGGAAGACCAACTGGGTACCGAATTATTCCAGATTATCGAGTTAACGAAGTAACCGCCTTTTTCAACATAAATGGCCGGACCATTATTGTTGCCGGGACCGTTGTCAACCATTGTAACATTCTGTAACAATAACCTTTCGTTTTGACCACCAACATAAATCACTTTCGCGTTGTCCTGTCCGGAAGCAGAATTGCCAGAAAACAGTGAGTTTTTAATCACCGGAAAGCGGGACTGAAATTGATCATAAGTTGTAGATATTGCTCCGCCAACGGAGCCGGCATTGTTATTAGTGAATGTACATCCATCAATTGTCAATTCAGTATAATTGTAGGCGTATAAGGCACCGCCATTGAAATTGGCGCTGTTGTTATTAAAATTACAGCGATTTAGAGTCAGCTGGTTGATACCATCGGCATGTAAGGCACCGCCGTCGCCATCAATGGATTGGTTACCACTGAAGCTGCAATCATTAAACGTTGTCTGAGAATTGCTGCCCCAGATATAGACCGCTCCACCCCAGGCACCAGCTGAACTGACCTGATTATTTTCGAACGTGCAATTCTCGAACAGCGGCGATGATTGATTTAGATTGATAGCACCACCGTAACCATTGAAATTGGTATTATTACTGAAAACACAATTCCTGATTAAAAGGTTGGCACCAGCAATGAGTTCGATCACACTGGTATTTCCGTTCCCATTCTGAAAAGTAAATCCTTCAATAATAGTAGATTGATCTACATTATACCCGATTTCAATAAATGAATTGGTCAGATTGTTGAGGTTAATGATGGTTGAGTCAGCGCCCTCAGTACCCTGAAGTACAAAAGTCAGGTTTTCTGGTGGATCAATGTCGCGGTCTTCGAAATTCGAATATGTCCCGGGCAGAACCAGAACCGTGTCACCATCGTCAAATAAGCCGTTATTTACAAATGCTGACTTAATTGTGGTATACGGTGCTTCCGGTGAACCTTCATTGATTCCAGATACATTATCAATATCGACATACCAGGTAGATTTATCATAAATCGGCGTAACACGATCAAAGACGATACTACTGTAGGATGTGGTGCTGGTGACCACCTGCACGCCGATATAGTAATCCTGGCCATTGGTTAAATTCGATACAGTGTAACTGGTTGAAGTGGTGCTGCCAATCCGCTCCAGCGAATCGGTGGAGGTACCACTGTAAATCAGATAATTCTGAACTGTTCCTGAGCCAGGTGCACTCCAGGTCAGATTTGCTGTTCGATGCCCTTCTGTCACTATTAGATTGTCAATTGGCTCAACCGTTGAGTAGGCTAACCGCAGAGCCAACACCCTATCCTCAGTATTCCATTGCGCCCAGTTGTCTACAAACGGGTAGGTATCCCAGCTACCGGCCCGGAAAGCACGATGATTACCATCAACCTGGCGAATATGAGCACCGCCATTGCTACCAGATGTATTGTCATTGTCGTGGCTGACTTCCAATAGCCAGTTGGAGCTGCCATTCCATTGATAGGAAGTAATCCCGAAACGCGCCCACTGGTTGTCAGTAAAGTCGGACTGATCGTAATACAGCGGTCCATGAACAACATTGTTCTGCAGCGACTGGTAATTATTGATCTCTGTCAGGGCGGTCGCACTGGCGGCAATCCGGAAATTATTCATCTCGCCGGTAACCGTAACCGGCTTCAATTCAATTGCACTGATCCAGGCATTACTGGGAATTCCAACCTCAATAAAATCCTCCGCCAGATACAGCGACTGGTGCAGAACATCTTCATGTTGAAAGGTGTTGAACGGATAACCCCAGTCATTGGTAGGCGAATAGGAGGTATTGGAATATAATAATTCCACTAATTGTTCGTGATTACGATTGGGAATTGCCATGATCTCATTAGATTTATCACTCGCTCGGTCGGTGCTATCCACAGCTATAACCACGTAGTAATAAATCAGGTCGTTTGTCAGGCCGGTATTCACGAAAACTGTGTCCGGTGGGGAAGCCGCTACCAGACTGTCGATCAAGTTGGCACTGTTAGCAATATCCACCGGTGCACTGCTGGAACGGTATATCCGGTATTTGTGCAACTTGGCGGGAGCGTTGGCATTCCAGCGTAAAGTAACCTGGGCACTGTCAGCCAGACCGGTCAATCCGGTTGGGGCATCTGGTGCAACTTTGGTGGTATGAATTGCTAGATAATTCTCTTCAGGAACCTGCTCACCACCGTTGGAACTGTAGAAAAACTTGATTTGGTCTGGACTGTCAAGTTCCTCCAGGCCGATCTTGAATTCATGGAAACTATTATTATTGGCGCTAACAACATTGAAATCAGCGAATCCTCCGTTAACATTATCCCAGTTTCCATTATTGTAAAATTTAAACTCATTGGTATTATACGGTGATATTCTAAGTAGGTAATCCGCACCGATCCCATTGGTGGACTGTCCGGTTGATGCGTTCATGTCAACGTCAATTTTTAGCACTACTTCGTCCCAATCCAATGCTGTGGCTGTAACGACCGTACCATAAAGATAGTAGTCATCTGCGTACAGCTTAACTGAATCAATATCACCCTGGGGCACTTCACCAGAATCATCGTAATATAGCGCCCGGATATTGGCCCAAGCGCCAATGTTGCCATCAACAGTCAGGGTATACTGATCGGGCACAACTGCGATACTCTCCGTATAGTCGCTGAAGGTGTCGTCGGAATATCGGGCTCTGATGCGGTAATGATAAGTGGTTCCATTTACCAGTTCAGTATCGAGATAATAGGAGTTAAGTGGTGTACCGGTCACGTTACTGTCGACCACTGTTGTGGGATCTGCAGCTGCACCGCGATAGATAAAGTAGGCATCCAGGCCGCTGGGATCCTTGGCATCCCAGTTCAGGTTGACTTTTGTATCACCGTTGGCGGCGGTGAAATTTCGGACGGCATCATTGGGATCCAGATTATAAACAAGATAACCGCTGGCCGGAGCCACATCATTGTTGTCACTCTTTAAATTGAACCGGAGCGAATCGGGGCCATCCAGGTTGTCCAGATGAATATAAAATTCATGGAAGCTGTTATTGTTGGTTGAGTTCACCTGAAAATCAGCACTGCCGTCAGATTCCCAGTTGCTAAACTGATTTCGAAATTTAAACTGGTGGTTGTCACCGAAATTATATGGTGCAATGGAAAGCATGAAATCAGCGCCGAGATCATTAAATGATTCACCAGTGGCAGCATTAAAATCTGTATCGAAATAAACCGACACTTCTTTATCTGTCAAATCATCGGTAACTATCGCACCATACAGATAAAATCCGTCAGCATTGATCTTTATTGAGTCAATATCAGCCCAACCAACTTCGCCGGTGTCGTCGTAATAAATAGGATTGATATTAGGCCAATCAGTAACATTCCCGTCCACTGTCATGGCATATCGATTGGGGACCACTGATACATTATCGGTATAATCACTGAATGAACCATCGGAATATTCAGCCCGCAGACGGTAATAATAGGTGGTGGCATTGGTTAATCCTTCATCCAGATAATAGGAATTCAGGGGATTACCGGTAACAATACTGTCAATTGCAGTAGTTGGATCGGCAGCAGTACCACGATAGATGAAATATTTTGCCAATCCGGTGGGGTCCTTGGCATCCCAGTTCAAGGCAACCCGGGTATCGCTGTTGGCTGCTGTCAAATTACGCGGTGAATCATTCGGGTCGACCTGATAGGCCAGATAGCCGCTTTCCGGGGCCATGTCGCCGGTGTTGGTAGTAAAATTAAACCTGATCAGATCGGGACTGTCCAGTTCATCCAGATGAACACTGAATTCATGAAAACGGTTACTGTTAGTATGAATTGCTGTAAAATCAGCGTCCCCATCAGTGTTCCAATTGCCACTGTAATAGCTGAAATTATCACCACTCCAGGGAGACAGATTCACTGAATAATCAGCGCCAATTCCGTTAATTGATTCACCGGTTCCGGCATTAAAATCGACATCCAGATACATAAACACATTATCATTATCCAGACTTGTATTTGTCACCAGAGCACCATATAGATAATACCCGTCGGTATAGATCTTTATTGAATCCAGGTCAGCCGACCCCACATCACCGGTAGCATCATTCACGATCGGCCTGATTTCAGCCCAATCGGTCACGTTCCCGTCAACAGTAATATCATAGTCCTCGGGAGTTACCTCGATTGATTCGGAATAACCGCTGTAAACATCGTCGGTAAAACGGGCCCGGATACGATAGTAATAGGTTGTATCATTGGTCAGGTTTTCATCAATATAATACGAATTACGTGGACTCCCGGTAACAATGCTGTCGATAACTGTGGTCGGGTCATCTGTGGTGCCACGATACAGGAAATAGCCAGACAGTGTGCCGGCTGACATTGCATCCCAGTTAAGAGCAACTCTGGTATCACCATTGGCTGCTGTCCAGCCTTCTGGGCCATCGTAAGCCGGGATAGTATCCTCAATACTCGTGAACGGGCTGTATTCACCGGAACTGTTCTTGGCCTTTACACCATAATAATAAGTATTACCATTGGTGAGTCCGGTGCTGGCATAACTGGTGACTCCGGAGGCCACCGAATCAAGGGGCGACAGATTGTCCGATGCATCACCCTGGTAGATCACATAGCCTGCAACATCGCCGTCGGTCGAGGCAGTCCAGGACAGGTCGATCCGCTCATGACGGGCGGTTAAGGTAAGGTCCGATGGCGGCAATACTGCCGGAGCTTCATAGGTTAGCCGTAATGCGGCAACTTTATCCTCAGCAGTTGCACCAAATGCAAACGGATATGAACCTGCCTGTGAATCGGATTCACCTCGTACGGCACGGTTCACACCGGCTTGACGCAGATAGACACCACCATTATCAGTATAAGAGCTGTTATCGTGACTGAATTCGATCACCAGGTTATCGCTGCCGTTCCAGGATATATCATCAATGTCCAGTTCAAACCAGTTGGAGACACTGAAATCAGCTGGGTTGTGCACAGTTGGGCCATAAACTACCGATGTACTCTCAAAACTGGTTATTTGTGAATTGCTGGTCGAAGTTGATGCAACCCTGAAATTATTCAATGTTTGACCGGGTATATCCGATGGTATGATCTCAATTTTCGTAATAGTCGACCAGGCCGGAATACCTACTGCTGTCAGGTCAGAAGCCAAATATAAGGACTGATGCCTGATATCATGCATGTAAGTGTTCAATGGCATACCGCTGGCCTGTCCACCGACCCAGTGATCCTGGGCACTGGGCAGCAATTGAGTTGCCCCGGAGTAACGGGCCAGACCAAAATCATTGCCCGAACCGGTATTAATGCGGCCGCCCAAAACAATTTTACCATCACTCTGCAGGGCTGAGGAATTGGCCCGATTATTACTGTTACTGAACCAGGAATTGTATTTCCCGCCGGTTGCGAAACCCGGGTCCAATGAACCATCACTTAAATATCGGACCAATGAAAACTGGTTATTGGCTCCATTATTGCTGTAGCCGGTCGCAACGATTTTACCATCCGGTTGGAGAAGGACCGAGTTTCCTACATCATCATTACTGTTTACATCGGTAACCACAACTCCACTGCTACCAAATCCGGTATCCAGACTACCATCACTATTAAAGCGTGCTAATGCAAAATCCTTTTCTCCGGAGTAGGTGGCGTGTCCAAAAAGAACGATTTTACCATCATTCTGAATTAATAAATCATAACCACCCTCGCTGCTGCTACCGGTAAAATGTTTGGTGGCTATACCATCGGAATCGAAACCGGTGTCCAGGCTGCCGTCACTGTTGTAACGCACCACCATAAAATCATAACTGCTGGCGCTCATGTAATAACCACCAACAACGATCTTTCCATCTGACTGAATTTTTACTGCCTGGCCATAATTCAACCCGAAACCCAGATCGGTAATTACCTTCCCATCAGTATCAAAACCGGTGTCCAGGCTGCCATTACTGTTAAACCGTACCACCGCCACCTTCGTGGTTGTACCACCACCATAAGCCGTAAACCCTACGGCAACGATCTTACCGTCTGACTGTATCGCTACAGCCTGACAATAATCATCACTGGTATCGACAGCAACCGTAACGACACCATCAGAATCAAAGCCGGTATCCAGGCTGCCATCACTATTGAATCGTGCAAGAGCAAAATCAAAATTTGAGCCGTTATTTGCATTTCCGGCGACAACAATTTTTCCATCTGTCTGAAGCGCCATGGCATTGATATAATCATGCCCGCTGCCTACAGCAAATGTATCTATGCCATCGGTATCAAATCCGGTATCCAGGCTGCCATTACTGTTATATCTGGCAACTGCAAAATCAAAACTAAATCCATTATGGTAAGAACCGGCGGCCACGATCTTGCCATCATCCTGAATTATTATTGCATTGACAAACTCTGTATTGGCATTAATGGCCGTATTCGTCCATCCATCATTATCAAAAGACTTGTCCAGAATATCATTATTTATCTGGCCGTAAGATGGACTAAACCCCAGACAGAAAACCAGAGTTATTAATAGAAACTTATTCGGAGCTGGAATTCGTGAATTATTGTTTTGGTCACGATTAACTAGTTTGGTCTTCATAGGACACTCGCAAGAAATTTGGTTTGGATTAAATTCTTTCATGGTAATAAAAATAATGATTATTCCGGTAACGCCGGTGGATTCGGCAGAACTGCCGGTTCTTCTTCGCCTAAGAGAACATAGGCCGCTCCGGCACCCCCGACTACAATTATCCCGGTCCAAAACAACCAGCCCAGACCGCCTTTTTTCTCAGCGGGAGCAGTAGCAACCGGCTGCACCCCGGCCCTTTGAGCGGCCAGCAGTTCCTCCGGAGGATTAAGACTCATGATTTCCCAGGCCAGGATTTCAATCTCGGTCAAAAGTCCGTCGATCTCACCTTTGTAAGTGGCACTGACGGTCTTTTCCGTCTGCCCAGATTCCACTGAGAACATCTTGGCGTCAATCGTATAACTGTTACCAAGCTTCCCGAAAGATCCGGCGACCATATGTTGTACACCCAGCAAAGCACCGACCTCAGCGGCACATTCGGCGCTGGTACAGCCGGATTGCTGAAAACCCTGTTCATCAAGAATTTCATTCATCTGGTTACGCTCAACCAGAATCATGGCGTTGGTGCCGGCCAGTTCGGAAGTAAACCGATCCGTCAATGTCTGGGCTTCCATCTGGGATATCCCGCGCCCCTCAAAATCAAGGATAGCTACCGTCTCTTTATCCTGGGCGTAGGTTACTAGCGGTAAACTGATCTGTAGGATTAGAGTGCTCAGGAATACGCGCATTCCCGAAGTAGAAATAGATCTCTTCATAGTCCTCTCTCTTTCCCCTGTCCGGGGAAGCTGATTTCACAGATATTAATGAACTGGAAACGGATTTTATTCTTCGACCGCCTCCGGTAATAATTCTTCGATTATTTGGGATAATTCCCCCTCGAAATCCTCGCCTTCATGAAAACCCTGTTTCATCAGGCGAATAGTCTGTTGTTTATCAATAACAAACAGACGTGGCAGGGTTGCCACCCCATATTTTTCCTTAACAACGCCTCGATTATCATTTAAGACCTGGATTGTTATCCCTTTTTCAGCAAGAAACGGACCAGACTTAGGCGAATCCTCGAAACCAGGTGAATTCCGGGTTGCTTCGGTTATATCGATTAGAAAAAATTTAATTTTATCACTGTCGTATTTCTGGTAAAGATTTTCCAGGTGCGGTAATTCTTTCATACAGGGTTTGCACCAGGTTGCGAAGAAGCTCATCACAACCACATGCCGGTCAGGCTGTGTTTTAAACCGCCGCAGCCGCTCACCTTTTTCGATTGTCCAGTTCTTTAAAAACTCAAATTTTGCCGGGGCAAACATCAATGCCCAACTAGGGGCGATATCACCAACCCGCAGCACATTTTTCTGAGTAGTTGAATCCTCAGGCACGACAACCTCTTCCTCTTGAGTCAAGCCCAGATTAAACAGAAAAATCAATAGAACTAGCAGTATTCTTTTATGCGTCACAATGTGAACTTTCATATTAATCCAATTTTATTGCAGATGACTCGTCAATCAAGCAAGAACAGCACCCGACAGTCCCGCAGCACATTATTGGCCGAATTGGCCTGGTTAATCTTCATCACATCCTCATTGACAACAACCACGTCGGTCCGGTTGGCCCCGCTCACACTGGTTGCATTAACGACCAGCGGATTACCCTTGACGCGCATATCTTCCTGAGCTGATTCCAGGGATTTGGAATAACCGGCCACTCCATTGGTCACGGCATATTCCCGGGTATAATTACCTGGTCCGTATACAGTACCCATATTTTGATCAAGGATTTTAGGCGCCATCGCAGGACGGATACCCAAGCCCCGGGCGTCGACGATTATTCCAGTAATTGCTGCGGCTGTTGGTTCTACGGCCGTTGTTGATAGCGGTGGTGTTGTCTCACCGGCCGTTGCTGGTTCGGCAAATCCGATCGGTGGTGTAATAATTTCTGAAATTCCACTCATGGAAACAGCCATGGTCAATTCCACCGACGTATCACTTAAATAGCGGGTGTCGCCAACCTGATAGGCTCCACGGATCACACCGGAAACACTTTCCTTGACAACTTCATCGGCCATCCGGTTACGCATTGTGGTTTCACTGGTGAGGGTAATTCCATTAACCATTTCCACCAACTGGCGGCGGGCATCGGTCTTGGCCGCTCTGATAGCCATCGCCCGAGCCTGGCCGGCATTGACTGCGTATTCAGGAATCGCTCCAATCCCAGTGGCGGTAATAATCCCTTGGGAATAATTAATGGCACCATTGTCGGTTTCTTCAATTACGGCACCGGGAACTACCCCGTAACCATACTGGGCCAGACCAAAAGAACAACATAATAACAGGATGATAAAAAGTCTGTTCATTATTGCCTCCATATTATTATTGTACGATTTCAGCGCTAATTCGATTACCGCTCAAACCGGTAATTTTAAAGTTAAATCCATCCGGGGATGTGCGGGTCAAACCCATCGCCAGATCTTGGGCTTTACCCTCAAATTCGATCTCATATTCCGCAATCCCTTCATTCAGACTCTTCGCGTATGCATTGCGGATTCCGGAAACAGTCTGAGCTTTCAAAAATGATTCGAACATCATATATGAACCAAAATCGGAATTACTGACAACCATATATACCTTGATGAAATTGGCCTGCTGAGTGCTCCACTTACGGATCAACTGGCTAATGATCTGATTTCCTAGATCCTCAGCTGCCTGGGTGGTGGCATTCACTCCAGCTGTTGATTCGGAAATATGCGGTTTTTTGCCCCGGGCCTGGGGAACAACCGCCAGAATTTCACCTGTATCGGCCCGGATGATCTTGGCATTCATATCGGCCTGTCCGGAGTACATATTATAGATCTTGCCACCCGAACTGATCTTGGCAGTACCAACAACGATTACTTCCGCACCCAGCATCGCGCAAATCTTCGAAGCAGCAGCGACATTGCCCTCTAAGGCGTGGGCGTAATCCGGTTCACCTTTCAGGGCAGCCACCAGTTGGCGATCAACCACATCAAATCCTTTTTCGTAAAACATAGCCAGTAATTTGGTTTCGGCAAAATCAGTGGGAATATTATCAATCAGGTTTTCTTCTTTGACCATGAACATAATTTTGGGGCGATTCATGCTGTTCAAAAGCACTTGCAAAGCGGTCTCATCCTGGAGGATCTGGTCCAGTATCTGCGTTACCTCCGCCTCAATGGTAACCTCCCACAGACCATCCGGTCCCTGGCTTTCGCTCAGCACTTGAAATGTTTTCACAAATCCCTGGGCCTTGGAGTAGATGTTATCGGAAAAAACCATAGCATTTTTTACCACAGTTTCAGATGACATGACCGCTCCAAGTCCATTTTCCACCGCATTGCGTTTAGCTTGCTCGATGGCGGCATCGCGATTTAATGCCATGCCTTCTCCGGTAACTTTCTGTGTCTGAGCGCATATAAACGTGATTCCAATTGCTAATAAAAAAATGGTGTGTTTTAATTTTTGCATGTTCCCTCGACGAAGCTTTATCTATTAGATGAATTTAAATTATTCATTTCATATACACAATGCAATGACATTCCCGGCTATTGTGATGTTTATCAATAACAATTGATTGTGATATGCAGCAAATTTCATGCTGAAATATTTTATTTCAGCAGATTTCCTGTTATATTCGGTACACATTTTGTAAAAACAACAGGGGATTCAACATGAAAAATGTCCTCAGATTAATCTTATCCTTAGGTTTGCTGGTATTATTCTTTAACTGTTCGCAAAAACCCGAGAGTGCGATGGATACACCCGAATACCATTTTAAGGCTGGTATGCGGGCTGTCGACAGTGAAAATTTATCCGGAGCACGCACTTCTTTCCAGCGCTCGGTTGACCTGGACCGGAAATTCGCCCCCGGTTATGTCGGCCTGGGACTGGTAAGTGCCCTTGAGAAAAATGCCCAAGATGCCAAGCAAAACCTCAATAAGGCAGAAATGTATGCAGCCAAAGACGCTGATGTGCTGGCGTTATCAGGTCGGGTATGGATCGAATTACGGGAACTGGACCGGACCTGGTTTAATAAAGCCGAAAAATATCTAACCAAAGCCCTCCGGCAGGACGAGAATCATGAAGCAGCTTTATACTATCTAGGGCTGGCTAATCTATATAATTATGATTTCCGCAATGCCGAGGGATTCTTTAAACGTGTTGTTGACGGGAAAGGTGAATATGCCGCCAAAGCCGACGGGAAATGGGAACTCTCCCAGAAAGTAGTCCGGGCAGTACCCGGTACTATGGCCGGCAAAAAAATCGCTCTGCAGGAGAAAATCAGCCGGGCTGACCTGGCAGTACTCTTGGCCGAAGAGCTCAGAGTTGGTGAATTGATCTCCAAACTGCCGGCTCCACCGGTGGGTTTCCAGACTCCGGGCCAGGTTGCCGCCAATCAGGCGGAACTGAAACCCGCCGATACCGAGGGACACTGGGCAGCCGGTTGGGTCGAAGAAATGATGCAATATGGTATCCTCGATCTGAGTCCCGATGGCAATTTCTACCCCGATGAATTCATCACCCGAGCAAATTACGCAATGGCGGTTCAGCGTTTGCTGGTAATTGCCACCCGCGATAATACGCTGGAAACACGTTATTTTGGTGAATCCCCGTCCCGGTTCGCCGATGTGCCTAGCTCTCATTTCGCATACAATGCTATGGCATTATGTACTGAGCGCGGCATAATGAAGGCGGATGTGATCACTTCCGGTTTTAATCCCACTGGCAGCATCAGCGGTGCCGATGCTTTATTGATCATTCGAACCCTTCAGAATTCACTACGGCAGACTTTCTAAACTGACCGATAATATAGTTAAAATGTTACCGAGGCGACCCGTCCAAATGGGTCGCCTTTGTTTTCTGAATTGAAATCGACCTAGTGTTGATCAGCATGTGCTTCAGATTTAAAAACAAAATAATCTGTCTTATTCTACTACTCGTCTTTCTTCTAATTCCCGCAGCCGCTCAAAAATCAATCAGTAATAGACAAATCCAGGCGCTGGCCAGCAAACGGCTGGAGCGTTATCCCTATGCGCCGAAGGTATTGGGATTTAGTGTCTATTCCGACCGCGTCGGTAAATACTGCCGGCTGGATGTACACGCTAACCGCAACCGGGCAAAAAATCATCTGATTATGGCTTTCGCTACTCTGGCAAAAATAGCCCCAAAGACCAAGCAACCTTATAAGCAATATATCGTGAGCCTGCATTTCAACCAGCATGCCCGCTTACCGGAAATTTGGGTCAGTGATGCCAGGAAAACCCGGGAATGTTTTATCCATCAGAACATTGATCTGCAAACCTGGCTTGATCGTTACCTGTATCAGGTTCAACTTTAAACTACTCGGCCTCACACCATGGATCAATTGGATTACGAAATAATCTGTTACCAGTGTTAATTTCAGACCGCGACTCAAAGGATTTTGAGACCTGAGGATATCTAATGGATTTGTTAGCAAAAATACGAACTGATTTTATTGGCCTCGACACCGCCTATGTATTGGCCACCGGCGAATCCAGCCGTCGCATTTATCTCGACTCTACCGCCAGTACTTTGATGATGAAATCCGCCCATAATGCAATCGAGGAATTTTTTCAGCATTATGCCAACACCCATAGCCTGCTACATTTTTCTGCAAAAATTTCAACCCAGCAGTATAAGTGGGCCCACGATCGGATTCTCAGTTTTTTAGGGGCCGACCCGGAATATTATACTTGCTTTTTCACTGGCAGCGGATCGACTGCCGGTATTAACCGGATCGCCCGCATCTTCCGCGATTACCGCCCGGATCGAGGTACGGCCTTCGTCTCCCTGATGGAGCACCATTCCAACGACTTACCGCACCGTAAACACGCTCGCAAAGTGGTTCATATTCCCTTCGAAATGACATCTGCAAATCCTGGTTGCATTGACCTTGAAATAATGGAAAAAGAGCTGGAGCGCCATAAAGCAAGTGCCAGCTATGTCGCCGTCACTGGGGTCAGTAATGTAACCGGCATAATCAATCCGGTTTACGATATTGCCGAACTGGCCCATCGTTACGGGGCTTTCATAGTGGTAGATGGCGCTCAAATGGCCGCCCACCTTCCGGTTCAGATCAGCGGACATGAAAATCCTGCTCGCAACATAGATGCATTTATTTTTTCCGGTCATAAAACCTATGTTCCCGGTTCACCGGGTGTCGTTGTTTGTCGCAAAGATATTCTCGCCGCCCTGGAGCCGGAAGAGGTTGGTGGCGGAATGGTCGATCAAGTCTTCGTGGAACGCTACACTATTTCATCTGATTTCCCGGATCGGGAGGAAGCTGGCACACCGAATATTCCCGGTGCGATCGGATTGGCCGCCGCGATTGAGGTTATGGATAAAATCGGTATGGAGGTCATTTATCGAGACGAGGATGAATTAATCCGCTATACCTTGGACAAAATCTTGACAATACCCGAAATTGCCGTTTATGGCGAAACCGACTGCAATCGCTGTCCACGGGCCGCTTCGATTTCCTTCAATATTCTTGGAATGGATCACGGCCTGGTAGCAGCTGTATTAAATGATTACTTCGGAATTGCTGTTCGTAACGAATGTTTCTGCGCTCACCCCTATGTTAAAGAAATGATCATGGATTATCTGGTTTCGCGGGTCGGCCAGGTGGATTTCGATGACTTTGATCTTGATTTGAAAATAAAAGCAGGTATGGTACGCGCTTCATTCGGGCTATACAATACTCAGGCAGACGTAGATCTGCTGATAGCTGCCTTGATCGACATCCAGAAGAATAAAGCAAGTTATGATACCCTCTATCATATCGATGAACGGGGGAACTATGTCCATAGCCAGTTCAACATGATGAAAGCGAATCACTTCACTGTACGCGAATTTCTAAACCAGGAATTAGAATCCTGAATTACCGTCTTACTACATTTTTATTTTTTTTGATTGGGTCGCTGGCAGCTCAACCGATCACTATCAACTCAGCTGATTCAACCCTACGGATACCGCGTGTATTTCATCACCCTAAGGCTGTTTTCCTCCAGGGTTACCCTCAGGATATCGACCTGATTGTAGATTATCCGGCCGATTCAATTCAGTCGGTACTACTGTTTATCCGCTTCAATGATTCACCTGGATACCAGGAAATTCCAATGGTTTTTGAACGTGAGCGCCATCGTTATCGTTTTATTCCCGCTGAGACACCGGCTGATAGTATCGAATATTATTTTCTGGTAACTGTGCTGGGTAAATCCATCCATGCTGCGCCATTGAATGAAAACGGCAATCTGGTTCCCGTGAAGCGTATTTTGATCGATCCACAAATCTATTACCGCAACCGTAATTTATTTAAAAAATGACTGATATTAACCGGCGCATAGCCGACATGCGACGTCAGCTTAATGAACATAATTATCGTTATTATGTCCTGGATGACCCAATAGTATCCGACAGTGAATATGATACTTTATTACACCAGTTGGAAAATCTGGAACAATCACATCCCAAATTAATTACCCCGGATTCTCCTACCCAGCGCGTTGGCGCGGCCCCACTGACCGAATTTAGTACCGTGACCCACCGAATACCACTGTTATCCCTGGCTAATGCCATGGACACAGATGAATTGCTGGCATTTGATGAACGCACCCGTAAAGGCCTCACCGATAAAGAACTGGTGGAATATGTCGGTGAACCAAAGTTGGATGGACTGGCGGTGGAACTGATCTACGAAAATGGTCAGCTGGTCACCGGCTCCACGCGCGGGGATGGCACGACTGGTGAAAACATCACTGCCAACCTGCGCACAGTTCGCAGCATTCCTCTTAAATTGCGTACATCTGAATTACCTGCCCCAAATTTGTTGGAAGTGCGCGGTGAAGTATTCATCTCCAGGTCCGATTTTGAGCAATTGAATCAACAACGTCTGGAAAATGAAGAACCTGTTTTTGCCAATCCGCGCAATGCAGCAGCCGGCAGTCTGCGGCAACTTGATCCGACTGTTACCGCCACCCGGCCGCTATCGGTTTACTGTTATCAGGCTGGTGTAATCGACGGGAAATCATACTCCACGCATTGGGAATTTTTGTATGATTTAAGAAAATGGGGCTTCCCGGTCAATCCACATATTAAAATTTTGAAAACTGCCACTGACATCATCGATTATCATCAAGGCCTGGAAAAGCAGCGCAATGATCTGCCCTATGAAATTGACGGAGTGGTGATCAAGGTCAATTCCATCGCCGATCGTGAGCGGCTGGGAATCCGCAGCCGGTCGCCGCGCTGGGCAATCGCCGGCAAATTCAAAGCCCAGCAGGTTACAACTCAAATCGAAAAAATTGAAGCGCAAGTCGGTAGAACCGGTGCAATAACACCTGTCGCCCGCTTGAAGCCTGTGAACATAATGGGAGCCCTAATCACTAACGCGACCTTACATAATCAAGACGAAATTGATCGGAAGGATATCCGGATTGGCGACACTATCCTGATCCAGCGTTCGGGTGATGTCATTCCCAAGGTGATTAAAGTAATTACCGAACAACGACAGCCAGGGTCCAAGCCCTATAATTTACCTATTGTCTGCCCAATTTGCAGCCACCCCGTTTACCGGCCACCTGATGAAGCAGTGGCTCGTTGCCAGAACCTGGCCTGCCCGGCTCAGATTAGCGGTCGAATCGAGCATTTTGTCTCTAAAGGCGCTTTAGATATCGACGGTTTCGGTATTAAACTAGTTGAGCAGCTGGTCGAGATCGGACGAATCGAATCGGTTGATCAACTGTTTGGCCTGACTCACGAAGAATTGGCCAAGCTGGAACGAATGGGCGATAAATCCGCTACCAATATCACTCAGGCAATTGATCAGGCAAAATCAACCACCTTTGCTCGGTTTGTCTACGCTCTGGGCATTCGTAATGTTGGCGAACACCTGGCACGGATATTGGAAAAAGCATATGGTGGCAGCATCCAGCGCTTCATGGCCGCAACCGCTGAAGAATTGATCGAAATTGACGAAGTTGGACCGATCGTAGCAGAGGGCGTGGTTCGTTTCTGGTCCGATCCAACCAACCAATCGGTTGTCGAAGCCTGTCTGGCGGCAGGAGTAATACTTGTCGAGCCGGTCGTTCCCACTGGACTTGATTTATCCGGGAAAACATTTGTTTTCACCGGCAGTCTGGAGCAGTTTACCCGCGCCCAGGCCAAGGAAATGGTGGAAAACCGTGGCGGCCGCGCCAGTGGTTCGGTAAGTTCTAAAACCGATTATGTTGTAGCAGGGCCGGGGGCCGGATCGAAATTGAAACAGGCTGAAAAGCTGGAAATAGCGGTCCTATCAGAAATTGATTTTTTAGACCTGCTTAAAGCCTGATTAATTGTTACAATGCGAAAAATTATATTTTTTATTCTATTTACATTTAGCATCCTCCCTGCCGTGGACTGGCAGAAGCTGGACGAAGATTTATCCAGCCGGTTGGAAGGCAGTAATAATTATCCACATGCGGATTACCTGTTTGAATCAATATCGCTCCTGACACCGGTGGTTGAAGTAGGCAATGCTTTCCATTTCAAGCTGAAATCAGATTCCGATAATTACAAATCGCTCGCAATCACATTGATCAGCACCCAGGTCCTTGCTGTCGGCTTAAAATACCTGATCCACCGGGACCGTCCCGAACGTACCTACAAACCCCGACTCTGGAATACCCGGATTACACCATCCCTCCCCTCCGGGCATACCGCCTCATCGGCAGCTTATGCCACTTTCATCAGCCTGCAATATCCCCGCTATACACCGCTTATGGCTGGATTCACTCTGCTCTCCGGGTACAGCCAGATTTATGTTGGGAATCATTTTATCGGCGATGTACTGGCTGGCATATTGCTGGGAGGACTAGTCAGCTATTTTATAGACGTAACTGCCTTAAATTAAAACCGCCTGGATTAACCACAAATTGGTTGGGATCTTGATCTGGTAGTAAAGGTAATTATTCAGCGCAATTTAAATGTCTGTACCAGCATAGGCCAGACCGACCGAAACCCGGATCTGATCCTTTTCCAGAACCAGCTCCTGCGAGGTCGTGGTTACGGCTATGCTCCGGGTCTTTGTTTTTGAAGTCTGGACTTCAACCGTTTTCTGGACCGGCTGCGGACCGTTAAACTCAAATTTGGGTTTATAATACTTGGCAATATTTACTTGTCCCACCTTTATTTTTTTCCCCAGAACTTTAATATAAATTTTGAAAATCGCCTCTTCGACTTCCATCAATATCATATTTTTTTTCCCATCGAAGTTCACATTGACCTTGCTCTTTATTTTATCACTGAATTTGAACACACCGGCATCCAGATCCACCGTTGCCAGAAAGGCTGCCGAACCTGGTTCGAAATCAAAACTGGCTTTCTTGACCTTCCATTTATATTTGACCCCATTACTTTTTCCTTTGCCGCTCACGGTGCCAACTGAAGCAATAAAATCATTAACCGTTTTTTCAGTGATTATAACCGAAACATCCGCGGCCTGAACTGCACAAAGAACCAATACCATGAAAACAATGATACGTTTAATCATATTTCCTCCCTATTTAATGAGCCGGAATAACCGGTCAGGTACTAAACGAACGATTAGCTTAACTTCGCCAGTCGATATTATAAAACACTGACATGTTTTACTAACGGAATTTAAAAAGTCCGTCCTAAATTTACTGATTACATTGAGGCCAGCTGACATGATGAAAATTGAAAATATTGTTGATGATATCGTGCTGCTGATTCTGGACAATCCTGAACCGCTGAAAGATTTAGGGCTGAATCAGAGTTCGATCTACACCCGCATCAAAGGATACGATGAGTACGGTCTTTGGATCGAGCATCCGGGACTGAAAATTCCTCAGCTGCCTGATGAGAAAACTCTCAAAGCCGGTAAAATCCCCGAAAAACCAAAATATCAGACGGTGGTATCAACTGTTTTGATATCCTGGAATTTCGTTCTCTCAATCGTTCATTTCCCCAATGTTAAGGGATTTGATTTCCCCAATCCTTTTGAACATCAAATCGGATTCGAACTGGATGAACCAGCCACCAGCGATTGAAATTCAAGGCTTGGCAAAAACCTATGACGGGGTTACCGCTCTCAGGGGTGTCGATATCCGCATCGAGGAGGGGCAGTTCTATGGACTTTTGGGTCCCAATGGGGCTGGGAAGTCAACCACGATCAATATTCTAACCGGCCTGGTTCGACGGGAGACGGGCAGTACCAGTATATTTGGCCGGGATACAATAACAGACTACCGTTTTACCCGCGCTCAATTGGGCATTGCCGCCCAGGAACTACCGGTGGACTGGTTTTTCCCCCTCGAGAAACTGCTGACCTTCCAGGCCGGGTATTATGGAATTTCCAAACAACAGGCTCAACCACGGATTGAAGAACTCCTGGAGCGGTTGGGATTGACTGCAAAGCGCCAATCTCGTTTACGGCAGCTGTCTGGTGGTATGAAGCGGCGTTACCAGTTGGCCAAGGCCCTGGTGCACGATCCCAAAATCATAATCCTGGATGAGCCGACTGCGGGGGTGGACGTTGAGTTACGCCATGAATTATGGGATTATTTACGAGAGCTCCATAAGGCCGGTAAAACAATTTTACTCACCACTCATTACATCGAAGAGGCTGAATTGCTCTGTGAGGAAGTTGCAATAATTGATGAAGGTAAAATCATCAAGCAGGGCCAGCCCCAACAACTGATTCGCGATTTGGGTCGTTCCGGAGTAACAATTCATCTATCCGGATGGCATGAGGATCTACCCGACCTGCTCAGCGAATATACCTGTACCGATTGCGACCAGGGTCGTCTTCATTTCACGATGCGTAATCCGGAACAGGCACTGCCTAAAATCATAAAAATCCTGGTTGAGAAAGGCTGTCATATTCACAGTATTGAAACTGAACGATCTTCGTTGGAGGATGTATTTTTAGCTTTAACCGGTAAAGGAATTAAACAATGATGGGGCGGATAAACTGGGTCGGGCTATGGACATTGATCCATCGTGAAGTTGGTCGCTTTTTCTCAGTGTACCGGCAAACGATACTGCCCGGTTTAATATCGTCGACCCTGTACATTCTGGTGTTTGGCTTTACCCTCCAGCGACGAATTGCGGAAATCGATGGTGTCAGCTATACAATATTCATAATTCCAGGTTTGATTATGATGAATACGCTAACTAATGCCAGCGCCAATACATCGTCCTCAATGCTGCAGATGAAGCTGCTTCAACAATTACCGGATATCCTCACTTCACCTCTGTCCAGTTTGGAATTAAGCCTGGCTTACATAATTGGCGGCACGGTACGGGGAACGGTGAACGGCATCCTGGTCATGCTGCTGGGTGTGGCGCTGGTTGGGCTACCAATCCAGCACCCACTAATGACAATCGGATTCATCTTGCTGGTTTCCTGGTGCTTTGCCAGTATGGGATTGCTACTGGGTCAATTGGCCGATACCTGGGATCAACTGGCTATGCTGAATAATTTTTTCCTGACGCCCCTGAGTTTTCTCGGTGGAATTTTCTACTCGATCAAAATGCTGCCAGAATGGGCTCAGACCATCAGTTTCGTCAATCCGATCTATTATATGATCAATGGCATCCGCTATACCACTATCGGTGTTTATGATTCACCGCCGCTGATCAGTTTTTTTATGGCATTGTTGTTAACTACCGGTTTCACAGCCGCAGCCATACTTCTGATGCACAGCGGCCGTAAGTTAAAACAGTAGCCATACTTGTGCACTCGATCACATAAATTGGCTGGTAGATATAATGTTAATGAGAATAGTATTTTAATTAAAAGACCTGACCTTAAATTCCACTCGTAATTCGGGAAGCGTTAGCATGAAAAAGATCATATTTCTACCAGTATTGTTACCCCTGATTTTATTTGCCCAGGAGGTTCAGCCTGAAATTACCCTGGAAAAAATGCGACTGGTAATTCTACCATCGAACGAAATTGAGCAATATCAGGAAATCGGCGACCGGGTTTCGGCCATAGTTGCCAGCGAAGCCACCCGGTTGGGGCGTTTTGAAATCATCGACCGCAACCAGCTGGAAGCGATCATGGGTGAACAGGCACTGCAATTATCGGGGATAATTAATGATTCAGACGCGGTTGAAATCGGGAATATTGCCGCCGCTCCGGAAGCATTAACTGTTACGGTATTGACTTATAGTCAGAAGGGGGTTCCACCGGACGATGAGGAGGAAGAAGACGAAAAGGATCGTGAAAAAGCCCGTGAGTTCGGTCTGTTTGGTATTATAACCAAAGGAATCGTTGATGCAGTAATCGATAAAGAACTGGAGGATGTGGAGCGCTATCCCAATAATATTCAGACGATCCTGAGTTGCCGAGTGCATAAAGTTAACCTGGAAACCGGCCAATCCCTGGCTGCTTTTAGCATTGATGCGGAACATACCGGTGGCAACAAAGGAGCTTCGCTTAAAAAAACATTGAATATCGCCGCCTGGAAAGTCGACCGGGAATTGCGGGAATTATATTTGCTCAGCAGTCAAATTGTGGACGTGCGTGACCGGGAGGTCATACTCCTCTTGGGCCAAAATATGGGATTGAAGAAAGGAACGCTGTTTTCTATCAGCTCACCATCGACCAAACGGATTATCGGCGCGCGTGAGATCACCGTACCCGGGCACCAGGTAGGTATCGTTGAAGTTACTGAGCTCAGCCAGGATGCCAACCGGGGGTGGATCCTGCGGAAATGGGCACCAATCGAACCGGGTTTTCCGGCTGTGGAATCGACCGGGAAAATCATCTGCACCGGAATAGGCCTGCAATACGGTACTGGCAGCTCGGATCTGGCGCTGGGCTTCATGGGCTATTTCAATCCGCTGGGCAAGGTTGGCAGTTCAATTTTCTGCGGTATCGGGACTTTAGTCGACAGTCGCGACGATAGTGATTTTAACATTCAGTTGGGTGGCGATATTTATATCAAGCTGGTCGATACCCTGCCCTTTTCACTGGCGGCCTCGCTTTCCTTACCATTAAATATTTGTTTCCGCGATGACGATGATGCTGATGAAAATACAGTTACCGCCTTACTGTTTAATCCGGTGATTGGAGCTCGATTTGAGTTTATGCTGGGCGCCAAAACGGACCTGGTGGCCACGGTGGGTTATTGCCCAACTCACAGTATGAGCCAATGGAAATATTCCGAAAGCGACGAAGATTCAGATGAGTCCAATTCTTACCCGGCCGTTTGGGACGGTGCTGCACCGGAATTCGATCCTACCGGACTCTATTTCAAGCTGGGACTGCGCTTCCTTGTTTTCAATAAAAAACTCGGTATCCCCACCTTTTCCGATCTGCATAATTTTCACTAGCAGGAATCGAATCGTAAAGTAAAACAAAACATAGTTATTTTATAACTTTTACAGGATTATGCACTAAACTTGAACAGGATACAGTCACCATCCTCCACGTGATATTCTTTACCTTCCAGTAACGCCAGACCTGCTTCCCGGACCGCCTTTTCAGAATCCAAACGGACAAGATCAGCGTACTTGAATACTTCCGCCTTGATAAAGCCTTTTTGGAAATCGGTGTGGATTTCACCGGCAGCGTCATAGGCGGTAGCATTTTCAGGGATATTCCAGGCATGGGCTTCGTTTTCATTGGCGGTAAAAAAGGTTTTCAGTTCCAGTAATTTGAAAGCAGCATGTATCAGCTTATCCAAACCCGATTCAGTGAGGCCGTATTCCGCAGCGAATAAAATTTGCTCATCCTGATCCAGTGTGGACAATTCCTCCTCCAACTGACCGCAAAGCCGGATAGCAGCATTACCTTCCTGCTCGGCAAATTCGAATAATTGTTGCGGCAGGCCGCTGCGACCGGGATTGGTAAATTCGGCTTCGTCGACATTTGCAACATACAGGATCGGTTTCCCGGTGAGCAGAAACAAAGAATCGATCAGAGCAATCTCATCACTGGCGAGCTTGAAGGTTCGAGCCATTTTTCCATTATTACAATGTTCCTGAAGACGCTCGAGTATATCCAAATCAGCGCGGGCGGTGCGGTCACCCACCTTGGCTGCTTTGGTGTCTTTTTCGATCCTCCGATTAATCGTTTCCAGATCCGCCAGCAGCAATTCGGTTTCTACTAACTCCGCATCCCGGACGGGATCGATCGTGTTTTCAACATGGGCTACATTATCGTCTTCGAAGCAGCGTACTACATGAATTATAGCCGTCACCTGCCGGATCTGGCCCAAGAATTGATTGCCCAACCCTTCTCCAAGGCTGGCGCCTCGTACCAATCCGGCAATATCGGTGAATTCCACGGTGGCGGGAGTGGTCTTGGCTGATTGATGAATCAGGGCGATCTCAACCAGTCGATTATCATGCATTGACACCACACCCACATGCGGGTCAATCGTGCAAAAAGGATAATTTTCCGCCGGAACGGATGAGGCGGTGAGGGCATTGAAAATAGTCGATTTCCCCACATTGGGCAAACCAACAATGCCACAACGTAAAGCCATAAAACCCCCTCAGATTATTAGTTTTAGCGCGCGGTTAGAACGGATCGAGAGCCGGGTCGTCGCCGTAATCCCAGGTTAATTTTGGAAAGAGCCCCACCTGTAGATTTTCAGCGAAATAAATTACTTTTTGTTCGACCTTCATGACCGCATCAGCCCAGGCCATGTAAACCGGTCTGGTGATCAGCTTTTTAATATTCAGTTCGTATGATACCAGCTTATGATAGGGCCGGACCTGTCCCTTGAATTTCACCTTACCACAGCCCAGTGCGCGGCCTTTGCCCTCGCCACCGGCCCAGGACAGGAAAAAGCCCAGCAATTGCCAGAGACCGTCAAGGCCCAGACAGCCGGGCATGACCGGGTCATTCTTAAAATGGCATTTAAAAAACCAATTGTCCAGTTTAATATCAAGTTCCGCCATAATTTTACCCTTGCCGAATTTGCCACCTTCCTTGGAAATATGAAGAATCCGGTCGATCATCAACATGGGAGGTAATGGCAGCTTGGCACTGAAATCGCCCGGCAGAGTGCCTTCGCCGGCGGCTTTTATCTCAGCTTCATTAAAAGTTGATTTTGGTTTGTCTTTACTCATGCTGTTTGAGTTATCTGCTCCTTATCTGTATCCTTAATTAACATCCGCTCGTTGAACATCTGCAATAACAATCGGGAATTTTTCTGGTTCCGGCTGAGTTATATTGTCCTGCTACTGGCGATCAAAAATTATATCACTCAATTCATCCATGGCGGCAACGACACCGGTAGCGCTGGCAGCCAGGTCATCCAACCTCACGGCAGCTTTAAAAACGGCATAAGCCCGGTCATTAAAAGTACCGCTGCCCAGCAGAATTTCCTTCACTTTTGTGGTCACCAGGTCGGCCACTTCATTGGAGAAAATAAGCGAGGATAATTGCAGTTCGCGGGCCTGTGGATCATTTTCGGCGGTCGCCGTACCAGCCTTCCGTGCCAGGGCATCACCAACTTCCACCCAGGCGATCATATCGGAAAGCAGAAACATGACATGCTGGCTTTTGGATAATTTATTTTTATGAACCAGCTGGATGGTTTCATTCAATACCCGTGCCGCACCAGCCAGGTATTGGGCACCTAGTTGATCATGTTTGCCGTGGTGTTCGGTCAATTTTGCGGCCATTTCTTCGTAGAACGCACCCTTGGTTTTGACCGTCTTCTTCCAGCGGAACATACTGATGATGTTCTGTTGGATCTCGCTGGTACCCTCATAGATATTGGTTATGCGCACATCACGTCGGATTTTTTCCACTTCGTATTCATTGATATAACCGTAGCCACCCAATGCCTGAACACAGCTATCGGCGGCAATATTGGCCACTTCGGTAGTAAAATATTTTGCGATCGAGCCCTCTTCCAGAAGGCCTTTTTCGCCGGAATCAAAACGTAGACCGACCAGCTCGATATGGGCGGCACCGGCAATAAGATGTACAACATTGGGGACAATCAATTTGTGGGTATAACCCTGCTTCTCAGACAGAGGTGAACCGAACTGGATTCTTTCCTTGGCATAGGCTATGGCGATCTCCATAGCTTCCTCTGCCGCTCCCAGCGCCATAGCCCCGACCATCAACCTGGTATAACCAAAGACCTTATTGGCCTGTTTCATTCCCTGGCCGGGTACGCCACCGATCAGATTTTCAGCCGGAACCAGCACATCATCCATAACAATCGGAGAAGTGTTGGAAGCGCGGATACCATGCTTTTCTTCGCCCTTGCCCAATTGCAACCCTGGCATTCCCTTTTCTACGATGAAGAAAGCCGGACCGTCGTCCGTGTTCGATAGAACAGTAAGAATATCGGCATAACCACCGTTTGATATGAACTGTTTGCTGCCGTTCAGTTTATAGGCCGTAACTTCGCCGGATTCATCGGTAACAGCTTCAGCCCTGGTTTTCATGGCTGCCAGGTTGCTGCCGGCACCGGCCTCGGTTACAGCGTAGGCCACCAGGGATTCTCCATCAGCAATCAGCCCCAGCCATTTGGCTTTCTGCTCGTCAGTTGCCCCGACCAAAATTGGGTCTGAGCCCAGCTGTAGAGCAAAAAAGGCCGTGCTGATTCCGAGGCATATTTTCGAAGTTTCCCGGGTCACGGCACAGGAGTCCCTGGCACCACCACCCATACCACCGTACTCTTCGGGAATGAAGACCAGCTGCAGCCCAATTTCCGGCCCCAGCATTTCCCGGATTACTTCTTCAGGGAAATACTCCTGTTTATCCCATTCCAATATCCGGTCTTTGGTGAGCAGTTTTTTACGTAACGAACGGATTGTGTCCAGGACCATCGATTGCATTTCCTGGTCAAGGCCAAGCAGTGGAATTGGATTTTCACTTGTCATTTGATACTCTTCATTAAAAAATTAGTGCAATGCGTACAAAAATATGCCTGGGCATTTCCCGGTTTTAATCCAGCAAGTCAATCTCGATACCGGAGTTCCTCAGGCAAATTCAGGGATCAAAAGTATTCCACACTTATGGAAGATTACAATTATTTTTTAAGCACTGGAATCGATTAACTTTACCAAAGAAATGTGGAGTAATTCATGGACTTGATTCTTTTTTTACAGCAATTCGACTTTGGCTGGTTAGTGATGACAATGAAGGCCATTACTTTTATGGGTAACGAGGAATTTTACCTACTGATCCTGCCGGTTCTGTATTGGTGTTGGCGCAAAAATTATGTTTTACCACTGGCAATTATTTTACTGCTGAATTTCTGGTTAAATTACGAATTCAAGGAGTTTTTCCAGTTACCACGACCAGCTGGGGTGGCTTTGATTCCCGCCGAGCATTTTGGCTTTCCCAGCGGTCATGCCCAGGGCGCGATGGTGTTATGGGGCTACCTGGCCTGGATCTTGAGCGGCACCCAACGGAAAATATATGGTTGGCTGGGAGCGTTGATTTTTGGTATCGGGCTTTCCCGTATCTATCTGGGTGTTCATTTTCCAGGGGACGTGGTCGGTGGTTGGACGATTGGTTTTTTAATTCTATTTAGCGGTATCTGGATTACAGTCAGCATCCGGCGCCAAGAGCTTGTATTCCCGGCTCTACCAACTGCTATCCTGGCCCTGTTTTCCGGTATGATGCTGGCGCTGATGTCCCCATCAGGGATCGCCGTGCGGGTCGGGGGGATGATCGCCGGTCTGGTCGGGGGCATGCTCATAGAGTCGGAGTGGCTGAATATCAACACCCGGGTGCGCTGGTGGCAACAAGGCCTGAAAATTATAATTGGTGTAGCCGGGCTACTGATCTTGAAAAGCAGCATCAAGGCGCTATTCCCACTGGAATTGTGGGCTGATTGGATTAGGTACGGAATGCTGGGTTTGTGGATCGGATTGGGTGCCCCCTGGTTATTCAGCAGGCTGCGTCTGACGAAAAACTAAGAATCGGAACCCGCCTCGCTCAAGGCAAGGCGTTTCTGAATTAATTTGACCAGTTCCAGGTTTTCATCGGTTGGCTGGAGGTTAAAGCAAAGTTCAGACTCGCGTAAAGCGTAATCATACCAGCCTTTTTTTGTATATGCCAGCGCCAGACTGTAGTGGGCCTTGGCTAACGTCACATATTCCTGGCGGGATAAATGTGCGGAGTCGATGGTCAACATCCGCGTAACTTCCCGGTATTCCAGGATAGCTTCATCCATCAAACCTTTTTGAAAATACCAATTACCCAGTTTAAGATGGCGCTGAGGACTGTCGCTACACCCTGCCACTAATAGCAATGCCGTCAAAAAAATCAATATATTTTTATATTTATGTACCAACATATTCGCGAATTACAGGTTTAATTTCAAAGACCTATAGCCTAAAAGCAAGGAATAATTGTAAATCGCCGAAATTCATCGACTAATCATGGTCAGATGATATTTATCAAAACGATTGGCATATTTGAATTTTCGACTGTTTATTCTTTGGTAACGTGTTTTGGGTCACGTACCGTAAACAGCATTAAAACGATGCTGGTTACAATTAGAGTACCTATTCCAAGCATAAGATAGTCTGTGTTCACAACATGGATCAGGCTGCCGGCCAACAGGATCGAAATGAAAGTGAATGGTGCCAGCGATGTGTCGATCAAAGCCATATAAGTCTTGCTGTCCCGGGTACCGGCAAAGGCGTAAACCAGGCTCATTGATGAGGGAAAGAATGATCCCTGTCCAGCACCAAGAAACAGGAAAATGGCATAGACCCACCACATATTCCGGGCGGACAATGCCACAATCAACGCGAATAAATGTAGGGTAATTGAAATTGCAATAGCATTTTTATGTCCGTAACGATCACCAAATTTACCGGCCAAATAGCTGGCCAGTCCAAAGGCCACTGTTGTGAGAGCAGTGAATATCCCGGCTTCACTTACATCATACCCGAAACGGTCCTTGGTAAAAATCACGTATAGGCTCATGGCCGGGTAATTAGCAGTAAAGAATATCCGGCTGAAGATATAACGCCTGAAATTTCTATCACACTTAACGATCAACCGAGTTTGTTCCCAGAACTGGCGAACCGTTTTATGCGGTTGAACCTCGGTCGGCTCCTTGATCCTGTAAAAAAAGAAAACCAGCGTGCCAACAACCAGCGACGCAAAGCAGATAAGAAAGCCCAAACCGAAATTCTGCGGGAAGGAATAACTGGCCAGCAATTGACGCGACAATATGCCCCCGGCGAATCCGCCAAGGCTGTTGAATGCGAATGAAATCCCGAAGAAAGTTCCCCGACTTTCAGGTCGGGTGACGTGTTTAAGAAAATCAGCCCAAATCGGAATGATCATCCCGATCGCCAGTCCGTATAGCAAAAAGCAGATATAGTAAAAAATCCAGGCCGATGATCCAGTCGGTGCAAAGAAGGCAAAGGTAAAACCGGCAATAAAGATCGGTGGCCACACCAGGGAATGAATACTCATGACTGCCAGGCGAATATTGCGGATATTCCGGCCGATCACGGCGCTGACCAGTTGGGGAATGGCAATCAGGATACTGAACAGGCCGGCAACTGAAATAACGACTCCGTCCGGGGCGTTCAGCAAACTCAGGAAAAGCGGGATTACAGCATAGGCATTATGAAAAGCAATCCCGAAACCCCAGGATGCCTCATGCAGGCAATTAAGACCAAGATTGCGTTTCGGTGCCGATTCTGCCATAATGAAATGTGATCAGCGCTGCCGTTGGAGGGATAAACGCACAATGGCAAAAATCAGTACTACGGCGGCCAGCAGCTGGACCGGTGCAAGAACACTTTTATTAATCAAATAATCAAACAGAATTGCCGAAGCAGGGAAACACAATTCACAGATCGTAGCCACCGAAGCCCGGATCCGATTCAAACCGAAATAGTACAGGAAAATTGCCCCGGATCCGGTTGTAAAGGCGATGATCAGAAAGATCAACCAGTTGGTGGGTGTGATATTGCTGAAGTGGTTCAAATTGCCGGTAAAAACCAGATATATCAACATGAGGATGCTGGTGATCCCGAACCGGTAAAAAGTTGCGGTGGTAAAAGAATATTTCAAGAGAAATCTGCGACCCAGTACCGTGGCACATCCAAACGATGCGGCAGCAACCAGCGCCCAACCGATAGCTTGAATTGTATCGGTGCCGGTTTGCAGGTTAGGCAATTTAAAGCCAAAGGTGAGGAAATAACTGGCAGCAATAGCGACTGCGGCCCAGACCAGAAAACGGGATCGTATTTGCTCTTTTAGCAAAATTGCGGCCAATAAAATAACAAATATCGGTTGTGTTTTCTGAAGCAGAACCACGACCGACAATTGCTGAAAATTCACCAGGAACAGCGCTTTTACAATCGCCAGGGTACCCAGCGCCCCGCCGAAAAATGCCACCAGGATCAGGGTAAGCCAGTCACCCGCGTTGAATCTTTTAAACTGTGCATATTGGCGATATAGAATTATCTGCATCAGGATGAAGGGAATCAGATGGACCATGAAGACCACGAAACCGACGTTTAAATTGTACAGCCGGGGAGTAAGCACCACGCCATCCAGTCCCCATAGTACAGCCGCCAGACAGATTGCCCCGGCCCCGATCAATTTCACTCTGTTCGGCAAGGCCATTGAATTACTTTCTGAAATTTGTATCTGTAATCATTGTTTTAACGCCGAAATTACACCATAGTAACTGTAGAAAACAGAACCGGTGGGCGGTTACCGGTAAATCGTACTATATTCCCACCCATGGCCACTTCCTTAAAGCGTACGCTGGGTCTCTGGGACCTGGTATTCATGAATATTGTTGCCATCGTTGGTCTGCGCTGGCTACTCACCGCCGCCCGCACCGGCTACGGCAGCCTGGTTTTATGGGGATTAGCGCTGGCCGTATTTTTCATTCCCCAAGGCTATGCCATTCACATCCTTTCGCGGAAATATCCACAGGAAGGGGGCATTTACGTCTGGGCCCGGGAGGTATTCGGAACCAAACATGGATTTGTGGCCGGCTGGTGCTACTGGATCAATAACCTGATCTATTACCCGGCCCTGCTGATGTTCCTGGCCGGGAATGCCCTATTCATATTTGGGAGCCGTTACGCCCACCTGACCAATGATAAACTCTATATTGCCCTGTTTTCCCTGGTAATGCTCTGGCTCATTATTCTGATCAATATCCGTGGACTTTCTGTTGGTAAATGGCTGCATAATTTTGGCGGTATCGGTGTCTGGATCCCGATCGGAGCGCTAATCGCCCTGGCCTGCGCATTTTTAATCAAAGAAGGACCGGCCGAGCCATTCCGTTGGCGAGCATTGGTACCTGACTTTGGTAACAGTTCAACCTGGTCGTTCTGGGCTACCATGTGCTTCGGATTTGCCGGATTGGAATTGATGTCGCTGCTGGGAGAAGAAATCAAGAAACCGCTCCGAAATATCCCCCGGGCAATTATCATTTCGGGAATAGCAATTACCGCAGTTTATGTATTGGGTACTTTTGCATTGCTAGTAGCTATGCCGAAAAGCGAAATCGGTCTGCTGGCAGGCATCATCCAATCGATCGGTACCCTGGGAGAGCATTTTGACCTGGCCTGGCTGGGAATAATAGCAGCTCTGTTTATCGCCCTCTCCGGCGCCGGTGGTGTGAGTGCCTGGATCGCTGGCGTGGCCCGCGTACCATTCGTAATCGGTCTGGATCGCTACCTGCCTGCGGCGTTGGGGAAACTGCATCCAAAGTGGCAAACACCCCACATCTCATTACTGGTACAGGGTGGGCTTACTACTTTATTTATTCTTTTCAGTGTCGCCGGCTCTACCGTTGAGGAAGCCTACCTGGTTTTACTGGATGCGGAGATTATTCTGTATTTTATACCCTACCTTTACATGTTCGCTGCCGTTTATCGGTTGAGTAAATCGGATCCGCGCGGTCGCTGGTCCGGAATTCTGGGTTTTACCGCCACTGCCCTGGCAATGCTGTTTGCTTTAATTCCACCGGAAGGCGTGAATGCTCTGATGTTTGAGGTGAAAGTTCTGGGTGGAACGATTATTTTTGTAGGCAGTGGTTTATTGATCTACCGGCGACGTATGCAGCAAAAATCAGGTTAAAATACTATTGTCGTTTGCGCCGCGAGCTTTTCTTATCCTTCTTTGAACCGGTCTGGGCCTGCTCCAGCATCTTTTTAACTTTAGCCTGATCGTCGGCACTGAGGTTTAGGTCCTCAAATTTTAGATCCTCAACCTTAGCATCATCGCCCAGCTGATTCTGCAATTCTTTAAGCATGGCGCTTTCATCGGAACCCATGAATTTCTGGAACATATTGATCTGCTGCTCGTCAATCTGGCCGGTTTTCAGTTCATTTAATGTACCTGTAGTCGGAAATGCATCTTTGATCTTGGCCGCAAATGATTCCGAACCCGGTATGGCTTTGCCAATCGTATCGTAAACCTTGGGTGCAAAACCCTGTAGATATTTATAAACAATCGAATGTCGCTTGGTTTCTTTTACGAAATCGATTGAACTGGGCAGGAAGGCGAACAGGGGCAGAAAAGCTGAGATGATCAAAGCTCCTTTTAAACCGCCTACCAGCAGACCGCCGCTTTTATCCAGCCAGCCCATCATAGCTACGCGGAAAATAGCTTTGGCAATCCGCGCCAGATAAATGAAGGCGGCGATCGTCAACAGCAGGACCAGAATAAAAGCCAGCACTTTTTCAACTTTGGGACCCAGGCTGGCAAAATTATGGAGCACAGCCGCAACCCGGCTGGTGTAATGCAAGGCCAGGGTAATACCGACCACAATTCCCAGGATTTTTAAAACTTCTGAAATCAAACCTTTGCGCAGGCCAATAAAAGCGAACACTCCTATTACGGCCAGGGCCACAATATCGAAAACTGTTAGATTCATAGCAGGTCCATTGTTTCGTATAAATTACTATCTGGCGGGAAGACAGTAAACTATTATTTTAGCACTGCAAGTTTCTTGGTTATAATCCGATTTTCAGTCTGTAGCTGATAGAAATAAATACCACTGGCGATGAATCCGGCATTCCAGTTTATTTCCTTGACACCCGGCTCCTGAGTCCCGTCTACCAGCGTTGCAACTTCTTTACCCTGCAAATCATAGATCACCAAGCGTACATTTGTGGGTTCCGGTAATTCAAAACGGATGGTCGTTAGCGGATTGAAGGGATTGGGGTAGTTTTGATGAAGTGCAAATGATTGTGGTACCAGGTTCATTTCAGCTTTGATTTCCACAAATTCCGATTCTAGGGCACCCATATCAGGATTATAGCTGTAATAACTTTCCGGGGGTAGATTTACCAGTGTATCGAAATACCAAACGTAGAAAGCGACCCCCGCATCTATACAGGGTGACATGTCCTGTAAATGATAATTTGAGAATCCGGCGTTGTAGAAATAGGGATTTGACCAAATATTGCCGTCCAATTCAATGATGGTATTGTTATCGGTTTGAATAGCAGCAACTCCCCCCAGAATGTCGTTATAGGCCAGTATCAATGAACTTGTTGGTAAATTTTCCGAAAAACTGATTTCCTGGGGAAGGTCATGCCATAAAATAGAATTAATCACTGTCAGGTTCGATGAAGCGATATAAATACCACCACCATTTTGGGTGGCTGAATTTTCACTGATAGTGACATTCTGCAGGTTCAAATCAGAATCGAAACAATAGATTCCACCACCGGCATTATTAGCATTACGAGCCTCGTTTTCAACTATCAATGTGTTGGATAATTCGGAGCTGGTTGAACGGAAATAAAGTCCGCCACCCAATCGAGCCCGGTTTTCCAGTATTGTCAGATTATTGATAGTTATATCAGAGTAGAACCCGGCTATCCCACCGCCGTAATTAGTTGCCTGGCAGTCAGTAATTGTGATATTAGATAGTACCGGACTGGAGTAATTACTGGAAAATCCGCCCCCCTGAGCGGCCAGCCCACCGGTAATGGTCAGGTCTTCTATGGTATTGCCGACTGAAATGTCGCATACCAGGGCTGCTCCCTGTTGTTCCGGGTCTAATATTACAGCGGATTCTGATTCACCTTTTATACTAACATAACTGGGAATACTGATAGGAAAATTTTCTCCGTTGGTAGAAGGGCTGTAATTCCCAGCGGCCAGGAAAATGGTCTGGGGTGAGGAATAATCAGCCAGTATCTTGCTCATTGCCGCTGAAATCGTCTGCAATGGTTCATCCGCGGTGAGACCGGTATTGGAATTATCACCCTGTGGATTCACATATAGATCAGCCTGAACCTGGTTGACAATCGCGTTAAGAATGTGGAAACTGAAATGATTAAGCGGGTAGGCGTGATAATCGGAGGGCACCAGGACGGTAAAGGTATCGACAAATACAGCGATGGCTAAAGCATTGCTGCTGGCTACATCATTACCCAGGGGACCAGCGGTATTACTGTGAATGTTACAACGGTTCAAGTAATCCATAACAGGCGCTGCATAAAGGGCGCAGCACATTCCACCACCCTGATAGACAGCGCTGTTTTCACGGATGGATACGTTTGCTAAATAGGGATTGGAAAAAAGATACATATAAAGCCCGCCACCATAGCCGCTGGCATAATTGCCTTGAATGGAAATATCCGTAAGAACCGGGCTTGATTCGGTACAATAAATTCCGCCGCCATCGACCGCCTGATTACCGGTAATCAACAAATTAGTCAATTCCGGATTAGACTGGTTACAATAGATGCCGCCACCGTATTCGGCAGCGCCGTTGATGATCGTACAGTTCGATAATGAAGTACCGTGATCCTGGTTAAATATGAAGGAACTACCCTGGTTTTCTGCATCAATGATGACCCCGTTTCTAGATTCACCTGCCAGCCCGATATAGTCGCTCAGTTCGATTGGGAAGTATTCACCGGTACCGGTCCGACTGTAGATCCCGTTTGCCAGGTGAATTGTCCGGGGATTGGCACTATCGGCCAATATGATGGACTGGGCAAACAGAATTGTTTTCAGCGGTTCGGCAGCCGATAATCCGCTGTTATTATCATTTCCAGCCGGGCTGATAAACAAATCGCCCTGGACTTGCTGCACTTTGCCATTTAGAATATTATAGGTAAATAGATCGTGTGGCACAACATGGTAAAGAGTGGGGGAGACAACAGTGAATGTATCCAGGATTACCGGGAAAATGGATGTACTATCAACTACAATATCGTTACCGATCGGAAGCGAATAATTAAGGTAGATACTGGAGCGGTCTACATCATCGAGATCAAGAAATGAGTTATTATTACAATAAACGCCCCCACCCCAGGTACCGGCCGAATTACCAGACACGAGGGTACCGGAAAGGATCGTATTGGAAAAATTATTACAATAAATCCCACCGCCATTATTATCCGCCGAGTTGTCATAAATCTCTGAACCAATGAAATGGGGCTGAGAATTGTAGGTTATATAAGCTCCGCCACCCTCGCTTAATGCGCTATTGTTGAATATATTAATTTGTTCGAGGATTGGATCTGATTGAAAACAAAACAGTCCACCGCCATTCTCAGCCTGGTTGTCGATTAGGGCGGTCACCGCCATTTGTACCGTGGAATACGCGATAAACAGACCGCCGCCGCCGTGTCCAGCCTGATTGTTAATTATCGATAAATCTTGTGAATTTAATTGCGATCCTATACAAAAGATCCCACCACCCATGTTTAGGGCAGTATTTGATACTACAGTAACCGCTGACATATCCGGGGAAGAATAGAATAGCATTATTCCCCCACCAACTGAAGCACTATTCCCGGATATAGAAATATTTTCAATGATCGGATCCGAGTAGCGGCAGGCAATACCCCCTCCCTGCGACCCAATATTGCCAGTAATATTCAAATGGGACAGACGGGGACTGGAAGCTGTATCACAGATTATCCCCCCGGCCGAGAATCCAGGATAGGTTATCTGGCCGCGGCCATTGGTAATGGTAAAGCCGATCAGGGCAGCGGTTGTGTCTTCACCGCTGTTAAAGGTGACTGTCGTGCCGTTGTTGGTCCCGTCGAGTACCGTTTGACTGATATATGCGGTGTCGCCGGTAGTGAGAAAGAGGCTGCCAACAACAATATTTTTTCCATTAAAATTAATATTTTCCTGATATACTCCAGGGTGTAACAAAATAGTATCCCCGGGAATGGCGGAATCAATCAAATCTTGAATAAGACCACCATCGACCGGCAGGTTGATCGTGGCAGCCGGGAGTCGAAAAATCAAGAACAGTACTAAGAAAAAATAAAACTGTATTTTATTTGAGTAATAGAATCTTTCTTGTCTGAGTGAACTTCGCATGACTAAACCGAATAAAATATATTCCACTTGACAGATGCGATGCATCCCATTTTATTTGGTGCTGTCCGGCAGGAGTAATCTGATTGTTTCCGATTAAGTCGGCAATTTCTCTGCCCAATAAATCATAGATCGCCAAACGCACATCTGCTGGTTCCGGCAGCTCATAGTGAATGGTTGTGACCGGGTTGAAGGGGTTGGGATAGTTACCCCTTAGCACAATTTCCTGTGGTGCTGCATCCGTTCTAGCATTCACATTTAATTCAGCTCCAGCCCAATCCAACGCCAAACGGAAGGGGCTGACTAAATAGTTATCATAATCCCAGGCACCTACCCAATATTCAGTAACTGGACTAGCTGTGTAATCCCGAGCATACAGACTTATAACATCGAAGCCAAAGAAAGCTGCCTTACTTGTACTATAAGTACCATAGATAGCTGTTGTGTAGAGCGTTGTTCCATCTTCTGCACCAGTAGTCGTATCGACCTCACCGTCGTGAGCTTCAAAGGCAACAATCGCTCCAGGTCCAGCAGCAATACCGTCTAACCAGTTGGTATGTCCTGGATCATATTCGGGATCATAATCAAGTACACAATTACTATCAGTCAGGAAGGTAGCCATCGGCCCGCCAATCTCATCACCGGCAACTGGAAACAACCTGGATATATCTCCACTATTAATATCAGGATAATAATGAGCGATACCGATATCCCTGGCAAAATCACCGTCCGGAATATCCATATCACCAATCCAACCGTAACGTGCGCCTAACCATTCATCGCCTTCGACAATATAGACTTTGTCTCCAGTAGCGAACCAGGGCTGCAGGACAGCATCGGTGTTGTAACTGGCACCCCCACCGGCCGACGTTACTTCAATAATCACGTCATAATTTCCAACAAGCTCGCCAGTAATATTGCCATAGGAAGCATCCCAGATATCGAATGCATCGGTACCCCACTCGTAATAGAGATAGGGCACATACAGCACATTACCGTACAGTGGATCGGTATTATTAAAGAGCAGGTAATGACTAGGTCGTGATAGGAAGATATAATAGGAGTGGATTGGAATTGATATCGTAATACCATTTATGTTGGTCGCCTTAATCCACCAGTAGACCGTTGTGCCTGGTTCCTGCCCTGGTAGCGCCCCGCTCCAAGTTCCATCCTGGACAGTACCCGCAGTTAAAGATAAAGGAATTTCATTTACTGCAGCCGTTAATGAATCAAGTTGAAAAAACACGGATGCACTATCTATACCTGAGGGACCGCCGGAAGGATTGCCGTCAGCAATATGAACATCCACATTACGTGGTTCAGTTGATAGAGTCGTAACTAGATGCGTCCATTCAAAGATACGCGGGTAATTAGGACACCCCGGAAATAATACCGCCAGTTCAAAATTGAATACCCAATGACGAATGTGCCAGCCACCACTACCTGAAGTTCCACCACAGCCATTGTAAAATTTCAATGCCACCCAGGGATCATTAAATCCCAGTGGGTCGGCATCCGTATACCAGAAAGCACATGATTCATCATCTCCGCCACCAGAACCGGAAAAGTAAACCAGAACACCCACCCAGGTACCGGCAGTTAAAACCGGCTCTGTTCCATAGGCCTCGGTGGCAATCCAGTTATCAAGGATTTGGTCACTACTGCCTGGATTATTGACTGGATCAAGTGTAGCGGCTGTGAATCCGTCAGGCCAGATCAGTCCCTGCTGGGGGATTCCCGGAGGTCCGAAGGGAGAATCCACTTGACCGAGTGGATCGGCTGAATAATCAGCAACAGGTAGCACGCCACTGCTGCATTCAGGTGCTGTACCAGGTGGAGAGTAGATGTCGCCATCAAAAACCATCGCTCCGGAATCGGGCTGCATGTCGTAACCACCAATCCAACCCTGTCCATCAACTGTAGTCAGTGGGTAGCGTATATAGTTGCCACTAGCATCAAGTCCGTAGGGATAGGTCAATTCATAAAGCGCAACTGTCAGCTGCTGATCGCCGGTACCCCATTCATTAACGGGTATATTCACACCCTTGATAATGCCATCAGCCGGCATTTGGTAGGCAACTAACATGGCATCACCGGGTGATTGGATAAACGCAGAACGCCAGGTATTGGAATAGGACATAGTGTCAGCCACATCACGCTGGTGATTGTGATCCCTGATTCGACTTACCTGATTGCCAGGCCGGATATCAGGATCGGTGAGCTGAGCCGATGCAAAAGATACAATTGAAAGGAAGATTATTAATCTCACTTCAACACCACCAGCTTCCTGGTCTGGGCGTACTCACCTGCTCTGATCTGATAGAAATACATGCCGCTTGATACATCTGTAGCATCCCACTCAACCGATTTGAAACCAGCATCCTGAGTTTCTGATACAAGCGTAGTTACCATCCTACCGAGCAGATCGTAGATGGTAATCTGGACATCTAATCGTCGCGGTAATCCGTACTGGATTGTTGTGACCGGATTGAAGGGGTTGGGGTAATTTTGATGCAGAGTAATCCGTCGCGGGATAATGAGGGGCTCTTCTCCGGTAGCCGCAGTTCCCAGAACCCAACTAACGGCAGCCTGCAACGGACCGAATGGCTCCACACCTATCCAGTGATAGGACGGTGTTGTATTGGTAGCCAGCGGATCGAATGCAAAGAATACTACACGGGTGCCATTATCCAATTCTCGATAAATACCCACTGGCAGTGTATCATTCCCGGTAGGATTTCCAACACTATCCAGAGTACCGGGCACACCGTAGAAACACACATTTGTACCAGCTGTAGGTTCAACGGCATCAAGCCAGTTATAGAATCCCAATTCATTATACGGATCATAATTCAGATCAAGCGAATCCCCAAGATAGTCAAATAATGGTCCACTGATAGGATCGTCTTCCACTGGTAGAATGCGGCTAATCTTCCTATGGGCTCCGCTTTCTAAATAGTTAATGTCATTATAATCAGCTGCAATTCCAAGGATATCATACTGAAATGAACCTGAGGTATAGGTTAAGTCTGTATAACCAGACTGGTATCCCAGCCACTCATCACCAGTGAGGATATAACCACTATTTATTTGTTCAAAAAACCCGGTTGTTATCAGAGAATCACTATGAATATGCGCTGGCAATGAGCCTGTTATTTCGATTATCAAATCGTAAAAATTGAATAATTCCACGGAACCCAGCCCATTGTCGTTGGCATCCCAAAAATCTGTTTGCAATTCAGAACCATCTAGATAGTTATCATGATTGACAATTGGGTAATTAGCAGTATTGAGCAAGAAGAGATTGGATTCAATCGGATCATATATCTCATATGAAAAAACGGTCGAAGGAAAGGGGTGATCAGTAATATATGTTTCGATATACCAGGATACAATTGTCCCTGGTTCCTGTCCCGGTATCCAGCAATCCCATACCCCACCATATACACCACCATTTTGCAAAATCATTGGGATCTCATGCCAATCACCAGAAATGGTGTCTACTTGATAAAAACATTTTACTGAGTCAAGACCAGGACCATGCAGGGTATTATCATAAATTTCCGCAGAAAGATACCGATCTGTAGTGGATAGAGTGGTGGGTAAATGAGCTATATATTCATACCAAACATCATAATTTTGCCCTGTTAATAGTACGGCCAGCTGAAAATTAAATACCCAATGACGTATATGCCAGCCACCGCTCCCAGAGGTTCCGCCGCAGCCGCTATAGAATTTCAAGCCCACCCAGGGATCATTCAACCCTAACTGATCAGCATCTGCATACCAGAAAGCAGGTGAATCAGCTCCAGTTCCAGTACCTGAGAAATACACCAGGATACCTACCCAGGTACCTGCAGTAGCAACAGGGTCGGTACCATAGTCTGAAGTGGTTAACCAATTATCAAGGATTATACTATTACTGGCTGGGTTATTAATCGGGTCAAGCGTGGGAGACATTAAACCATCGGGCCAGATTAGACCTTGTTGAGGGATTCCCTGTGGTCCGAAGGGAGAATCTACCTGGCCTAACGGATCAGCGGCGTAATTGGCAACAGGTTGTGTTCCAATGGAGCATTCGGGCGGTGTTCCAGGTAGAGTGTAGATGTTTCCGTCAAACACCATTTCTCCTGAACCAGGAACCATATCATAACCACCAATCCAACCAGTGCTATCAAGTGTGATTAGTGGGTAACGGATCGGGTTACTATTACTATCCAGCCCATAGGGATAAGTCAATTCATAAAGCGCTACTGTTAATTCCGGATCACCGGTACACCATTGAGCAATCGGGATATTTACGCCTCTAATAACGCCATCTGCGGGCATTTGATAAGCTACCTACATGGCTTCGCCGGGATGTAGGATAAAGGCCGAACTCCAGGTATTGGAATAGGACATAGTGTCAGCCACATCACGCTGGTGATTGTGATCCCTGATTCGACTCACCTGATTACCGGGCCGGATATCAGGATCGGTGAGCTGTGCCGATGCTAAAGAAAATGCCAAAAGGAGAAGTATTGATTTCACTTCAACACCACCAGCTTACTGGTAATCATTTTATCGCCAGCTTGCAGGCGATAAAAATATATCCCGCTGGCAACATTGGCGGCATCCCAGCGGACTTCCCCAATCCCCGTCCCCTGAACACCATTTGCCAGAACAGCCACTTCCCGGCCGAGCAGATCGTAAATAGTCAATCGCAGATCTGTCCGTTCCGGCAGCTCATAGCGAATGGTCGTTACCGGGTTGAAGGGGTTAGGATAGTTACCCCTTAGCACAATTTCCTGTGGTGCTGCATCCGTTCTATCATTCACATTTAATTCAGCTCCTGCCCAATCTAAAAATAATCGGATAGGGCTGACATGGTGATTATCCCAGGCGCCCACCCAATATTCAGTTGTAGAAGTAGTGCTGTAATCCCGTGCATATAAACTCATGATATCAAAACTAAAAAAGGCCGCTTTACTGGATCCGTAAGTACCATAAATACCTGTAATATAGGTCGTCGTACCCGATGATGCTCCAGTATTTATATCTACCTCCCCATTATGACCTTCGTAAGCAACAATTGCACCTGCTTCAATATCAATACCATCCAACCAGTTAGCATTCCCCGGGTCATATTGAGGATCATAATCCAGTACACAATTACTGTCCACAAGAAATGCGGCCATTGGCCCGCCAACCTCATCGCCCGCGACAGGAAATAATCTGGATATATCACCTCCATTAATATCATCGTAGTAATGAGCTATACCGATATCTCTGGCGAAGTCACCGACCGGAATATCGCTGCCAGGCCAACCGTAACGCTTCATTAACCATTCGTCGCCTTCTGCCACGTAAATTTTATTTCCAAGGGCGAACCATGGTTGCAGAATCGCATCAGTATCGTACTCCGGGCTACCTCCAGGCGATGTTATTTCAACAATTACGTCATAATTAGCAACTACATCTGCCCCGATATTACCATAGGGATTACCCCACACATCAAAGGCATCAGTGCCCCATTCATAAAATATATAGGGATAATTTACAGGAGGACCATAGATGATATCATTAGTGTTAACAAAAAATAGGAATTTGCCTTGCCGCGACGGAAATACATAGTAGGATTTCTTAAATGTTGAAGTGACATTTCCACCAACATCAGCTGCTTCAACCCAGTAATAAATCATTGATCCACCAGCCTGTCCGGGAATTGAAGCAGAATATATATCTTCGTTCCCTGTCATTACTACATCATGTACAGACGCCGTAAGTGAATCCAATTGGTAATGTAGAATTACTGAAACAACTCCAGTTGGTGCACAAAGAGCATCATCAAAAACCTCGATCCAGTAATCAGCGGCTTCTTCGGGAATAGTTGTGGATAGCATTGCTTCCTCCCCGAAGGTTGGGCCTCTATCGCCCGTCAGCAATACAGCCAGTTCAAAATTGAATACCCAGTGACGGATATGCCAGCCGCCGCTGCCGGATGTGCCGCCGCAACCAGCATAGAATTTCAGAGCCACCCAGGGATCATTCAATCCCAGTGGTTGGGCATCTGCATACCAGAAGGCAGTTGGTTCATCATCGCCGCCACCAGCACCGGAAAAATAAACCATCACTCCTACCCAGGTACCGGCAGTTAAAACCGGCTCCGTGCCATAATCGGCTGTATTTATCCAATTATCGAGAATTTCATCACTATTGCCAGGGTTGTTAACCGGATTCAGTGTCGGATATATAAAGCCATCAGGCCAGATCAATCCCTGCAAAGGTATTGGGGGAGGTGGCCCGAAGGGATAATCTACCATACCAAGCGGATCATAAGCGCAATCAGCCACATTTGATACACCGCCATCACATTCTGGAGGTGTTCCTGGAGGAGTATAAGCACCTGTCAAAAAAGACATCCCTCCCGAATCTGGAATCATATCATAACCGCCGATCCATCCCGCTCCATCAATTGTGGTTTGTGGATAGCGGATAGAATCACCATTGGTGTCAATGCCTAAAGGATAAGTCAACTCATAAAGCGCTACAATTAACTCCTGATCACCGGTACCCCATTCGTTTACAGGAACATTTACGCCTTTGATAATTCCATCGGCTGGCATCTGAAATACTGCTACCATGGCATCACCGGGAGACTGGATAAAAGCCGAGCCCCAGGTATCGGAATATGACATGGTATCAGCCACATCACGATGGTGATTGTGCTCCCTGATTCGACTTACCTGATTACCCGGCCGGATATCAGGGTCGGAGATCTGGGCTGCTATAAATGACTGATAGTTATTATCGTCCGGAAGCTGCAATTTTAATGGGATTTCCTGCCCCACCAATACCATGGCAGAAAACATTACAAACAATATGATGTAACGAAAACAACCCATATTAAGTACCCCTGTTGCAGCAAATATTGCTACAATATACACTAAAACGATGGTAAAAAACAGGAGTTTAGGTCGCCGGCAGGTCGGGGCTCAGGCCATACCGCCAAATCCGGGCAGTTGGGACGTTTCGATGCCGAAGGAGCTGGCGGCGGTATTCCACATCTGCTGGTCCGGCGTATCGAAAATGAAATCGATTCCGGTGGATTGGACCAGCCAGTCACCGTTTTCGATTTCACGCTCCAGCTGATTCTTATCCCAGCCGGCATGCCCCAGCATCAAGCGATACTGCAGGGGTCCTTTGGTATTACGGATGTCCCGGATGATCGTCTTACTGCTGGTGATCGAGATCTGCTCCGAGACCGTCATTGTATCTTCCAGCTTATATTCCGCTGAGTGCAGTACAATACCCCGCTCCAGCATCACCGGTCCGCCGAAATAAACTTTCGGGATCGCGATCAGGAATTCATTCTCTTCCGTGTCCGGGGCAAATATCTCCTTCAGGTCCGCCTCACCCAGCGGTTTGTTGATAACCAGGCCCATGGCGCCTTCTTTATTATGCTCACAGAGATAGACCACCGAGCGTCCGAAATAAGGATCGGTCAGATGCGGCATTGATATCAGCAGATGATTCTTCAGCGAACCCATAATGCAAGTTATAACATTCGTCCAGTTAACTACAACAGCCGATGCGGGCCATTCCGGCTATTTTGCGGTTTCTGCCGGCTGCAGCACATCAGCGTATAATTCAGCAAATAGTAATTCTAATCCGCATAATCAAAAAGTAAATTCAAGGATGATTTGGCTGCAGCAAATCCAGGCTACGGGGGTGTTTAATCTTGTATCAGACCTACTGGTAATGGGTGAACGGGTATGAAAAAACCGGCCGACCGGATCATAATCAAAGGCGCCCGCCAGCATAATCTCAAGAATATCGATGTGGAAATTCTGCGCGATAAACTGGTGGTGATCACCGGCCTGTCCGGTTCCGGAAAATCATCCCTAGCATTCGATACAATCTATGCCGAAGGTCAGCGGCGGTATGTGGAATCGCTGTCGGCCTATGCCCGCCAGTTTTTAGGATTGATGGAAAAACCGGATATGGATTACATCGAAGGCCTCTCGCCGGCCATCTCGATTGAACAGAAGGCCACCATGCGCAATCCCCGCTCCACGGTTGGTACCGTAACTGAAATCCACGATTACCTGCGTCTGCTGTTTGCCCATATCGGGAAACCGCACTGCTGGTTCTGCGGCCGGCCGATCCAGCGCCAGACCGTCCAGCAGATCGTGGACACGGTCGCCGGATTTGAAACCAAAAAACGAATTTATGTTTTAGCGCCGGTTGTCCGCAGCCGGAAAGGTGCTTATAAAGGTGTTTTCGAGGAGATCCGGCGCGAGGGATTTCTCCGGGTCCGGGTTGATGGTAAAGTGATGACACTTGATCAAACGATCGAACTCGAAAAAAATAAAAAACATAATATTGAAGTGGTAGTGGACCGCCTGATTCTGGAAGATGATTTTCTGGAGCGACTGACAGAATCGGTGGAACTGGCCCTGAAAATCGGTTCCGGCCTGGTAATCATCCACGAGCTGCCGAAAATCGATCACCTGTTCAGTGAGAATTATGCTTGCCTGAAGCATCCTGAGGCGTCGCTACCGGAGATGGAACCGCGCCTGTTTTCATTTAATACACCTCAGGGAGCCTGCCAGAGATGTAATGGTCTTGGTTACCACATGGAGATCGATCCTGATCTGGTGGTACCGGACCGGGGTAAATCCCTGATTCAAGGCGCTGTCGTTTCCCTGGGGGAACAACCCCGGGGTAACTGGTACGGGAGTATTCTTAAAAGTCTCGCTCAGCATTATAAATTTAATTTTACTACCCCCTGGTACAAACTCGATCCAAACGTGCGGGACATACTGCTCAACGGTACCGGTTCCCAGAAAATGCAAATGAAATACAGTTCCGACCGTTGGACCGGTGTCTACGAAGGCGGCTGGGAGGGTGCGATTCCCAACCTCGAGCGACGCTATAAGCAAACCTCATCCGGTGGTATCCGGGAGTGGATCGAACAATTTATGCGCATGCAGCCCTGCCCTGATTGCAACGGAACCCGCTTGCGTCCCGAAAGTCGGGCTGTGACCATCGGGGGAAAAAGCCTGGGTGAGCTTTCCCGTCTGTCGATCAAGGGAATCTTACATTTTGTCAATCACCTGAAACTGGGCAAGAATGAGGCGATCATCGCCCATCAGATTTTAAAGGAAGTCAGTGAACGCCTCAGTTTCCTGGTGGATGTTGGTCTCGATTATCTGACCCTGGAACGCTCGGCTACTACTCTATCCGGGGGCGAATCCCAGCGAATCCGGCTGGCGACCCAGATCGGTTCCCAGCTGATGGGTGTCCTCTACATTCTGGATGAGCCATCGATTGGTCTTCATTCCCGGGACAACCAGCGTCTGCTGAATACATTGAAAAAATTGCGCGATATTGGCAATTCGATCTTGGTGGTGGAACATGACCGGGAGACGATCGTATCGGCTGACCAGATTATCGATCTGGGTCCCGGCGCCGGCGAGCATGGCGGAGAAATCATATTTAATGGCACGCCACAGGAACTTATCGCCAGTAAAAATTCAATAACCGGCCGCTATATATCCGGTACTAAATCAATTCCAGTCCCGGATAACCGGCGCCGTGGTTTTGGGAAGAACCTGATCTTAAAAGGCTGTCGCGGCAATAATCTGAAGCAGATTGATGCGGAATTTCCGCTGGGAAAATTCATTATCATCTCGGGTGTGTCCGGAAGCGGTAAAAGCACACTAATCAATGAAACACTTTACCCGATCCTGGCTCGCGACCTCCATAAAGCACGTAAATACCCTTTACCTTTCGACACGATCGACGGTTTACAGTATCTTGATAAGGTCGTCGATATCGACCAGCGACCAATCGGTCGCACACCCCGCTCAAATCCGGCTACCTACACCGGTTTATTCACTTTCATCCGCGATCTGTTTGCCAAACTACCGGAATCGAAGATTCGCGGTTATAAACCCGGGCGGTTCTCTTTTAATGTCAAGGGTGGGCGTTGTAACGCCTGTGAAGGCGACGGAATTATAAAAATTGAAATGAATTTCCTGCCGGATGTTTATATCACCTGCGAAGTCTGCCATGGCGCCCGCTATAACCGGGAGACCCTGGAAATCACCTACCGGAATAAGAATATTGCCGACGTACTAAGTATGTCGGTAGAGGAAGCACGGGGATTTTTCAAGAATATCCCCTCGGTCAAGAAAAAGCTGGACACGCTCTACGAAGTCGGACTTGGTTATATTCGTTTAGGGCAGCAGGCCACTACCCTTTCCGGGGGTGAGGCCCAGCGGGTAAAACTGGCAACGGAGTTATCGCGCCAGAGCCGGGACCGGTCGCTTTATATTCTGGATGAACCCACCACCGGCCTGCATTTCGAAGATGTAAACATGCTGCTGGCCGTCCTCCAGCGATTGGTCGATAAGGGTCATACCGTAATTGTAATCGAGCACAATCTGGAAGTGATCAAATGCGGCGACTGGATTATCGATCTGGGTCCCGAGGGGGGTGACGATGGCGGCCAGGTGGTTTTTTCCGGGACACCGGAGGAATTGACCAGATGTCCTGACTCCTATACGGCACCTTTTCTTAAAGTAGCCCTTTCTAAATAATAATTAGCGCCATTTTCAGCCACTGTGGGCCACGCTGTTCCGGCCGCTTTTTTTTGCTTTATACATACGCTTGTCCGCCAATTTAACCAGTGCCTCCCGCGATCTTTTATCATCGGGAATGGCTGCGGCAACACCCAGCGAAAGGGTTACATATTGGTTGGCTGTGGAAAACTCATGTTTAAAATGCAGATCAACCACGTTATGGCGCATTCGCTCAGCAATTTTAGTGGCACCTTCCAACTCTGTATCAGGTAGAATTGCGCAGAATTCTTCACCACCATAACGGGCTACCAGGTCTGCCGGACGATTAACCGATTTTTCGAGGGCTTGAGCCACCGCTGTCAGACAATCATCACCAGCCTGATGGCCGTAATTGTCATTATAATTTTTAAAAAAATCGATGTCACCTAAAACCAATGCCAGCGGTTTTTTCTCGCGTTTCATTCGTTGCCATTCTATGTCCAGGTAACTATCAAACCGGCGCCGGTTGGCTATCTGGGTCAGCCCATCAATAATTGTCAGGGACAATAACTGGCGATTGGCTTCCATTAATTCGGCCGTGCGTTTCTCAACCGTCTCTTCCAGACTATCTTTATGGCGTCGTAATTCATATTCCTGATTTTCGATCGTTTTAAAGGAATTATAAAATCGGTAAGATAACAAAAATGCCTGGATAATCATGAAAACCAGAAAGCCCCACGGTGCAACGTAGCCGGTAAATAATATTTCCAGGGATACCAAAATATCATTGATAAAAGTGGCAAAAAGAATCACCGAGGCAATCAGGAAAAACCGGGCGCCCACCCGCTGATGGCGGATGGATTGTGCTGTTATTACCATATATATAACGCTGGCGGTTATACCCACCAGGATAAATGGAACCAGTGTTCTGGTGAAAAAATAGACCGGTGTAACCACTACGACCAGGGCAAAGGTCAAGCAGACTCCCAGAATTACATCCGCCAGTTTTCTGGGGAAATCCTCCGGAAAAATCGACTGCTGGAATTTCATGAATAACGGAACCGCCAGGTATACAGTCAAATATTCAACCCGGATCAGTAATTGCCAGGAAAACGTGTTGAAAAAATGGTGTAAATGAATATCGCCGGTCACCAGCGCGCGGATACCGATAATCAGGGCCAGCAAACCAAAATAAAAAGGTGTTCGTGTGTATTCCCGTAAAACATACATACACAAGTGATATAACCCGATAATAATCAGGCTGCCAACGATCAGCAGATTAATAACCAGATCAAAGTTATTCTGCTGGCGGATCTCCGATTCCAGCCCAATTGAAGCCACCGTCCAGAAACCACCCTGAGTATGGTAAAAATTAGAGACGTGAATTACTAAATCAATTTCCGAGTAACCGCCGGGGATATCGATGACCATTGGGTAATAGTCCGGCTTCATCTCTTTCCGGGTAGCGGCTGGTGCGCCGGCTTGGCCGATTTCTTGACCATTAACGAAAATACGAGCAGCGGTGCTGATTGACTTCACCCGCAATGCTAATTTTAGGTTGCGATCGGCCAATAACAGCCTGGTGTGATAAGTCCCATATCCAACACCACCAATTGGCTGTCCTTCGAATTTAAAATCATCCCAGGGACCCGGCACGGCTATCATTCCATCCGGTGATGGTGGATTCGGGAACGAAAAAACAATGGGGTCAACAAACTGCTGAAAATAAAAATTCCATTCCCCCTTTAATTGCAGATTGCCATCCTGAGCAAAATCCCAGTTGCGAAGATCCAGTTGCCCCGCTGAAATAACCGGCGTTTTTTCAGAACCGGAAAGAAAAGCGGAGAATGAAACCGCTATTAGAGAAGCCTTAATAAACCAATGTACGATTAATGTGAATGGTCGGTGGGATTGCATGGAAAAGTTAATAAAATAGTAGTTATAATTATCAGTAAATCAAAGCTTTTTATTAAACTGCTAATAGCACAAATTTTTGCCACGGGTAAAGCTTCTTCTGGGCCTGTGAAATTTGGCTATAGATCGATTGGTCTTATAATATTTGCGTGGTACACTAAAATTCAAATGTCCAACAGTAAGTCTGGTATGATGATATTTAAATATATTAATTTTGAGAGCTTTTATTCAATTGCCCAACAAAAAGGTGAATTACTAATTAGACCCAGGCCATGCCGATTTTGGAATTCCACTGTAAATCAGCCTTTTATCTATTCAATGTTTTCAGGAATAACCTTTTCAAATATCGATTCAAATAGGAGTAATATATGACAACTTTTACTGACCAGCGCCAAGTCTTTAAATACTGGGAAATTCTAAAAGACCTGGCCGACCAATGCATTGATATCATGCTTAACCTGAGTCAGAGCGGTCATCCAGGTGGATCGCGTTCTAAGGTTCATATTACCCTGGTGACCCTGCTGTCTGGTATTATGCAGTGGGATATACGTAATCCCGGCAAACGGTTTGGCGACCGTTTTGTACTCAGCGCCGGCCATACCAATCCCATGATCTATGCTATACTAGCTGTTTTTAACGAAGCTTTGCGCCGTAAGTATAAATTAACCGGTGATGAAAAATATCTGAATCCAATGGGCGCCGAATACACCCTTGTCTGGGAAGATCTGTTAAGCCTGCGCCGTCGTGGCGGCCTACCGGGCCACGCCGAGATGGAAGGTAAAACCCTCTTTTTCAAAACCAATACCGGCCCCAGCGGGCATGGTTTTCCAATCGCTGCTGGGGAAGCTTTTGCGTTAAAGCATGCTGGTTTTGATCAAATTAAAGTATTTGCAATTGAAGGCGAAGGCGGTCTGACTCCCGGTGTGGTGCATGAAACTAAAAACTCTGCTTATGGTCTGGGACTCGGGAATTTCATCACCCTGGTAGACTGGAACGACTGGGGTATCGATGCCCGCCGGTTCAGCTCCGTTATGGCTGGCACACCTACAGACTGGTTCAAGCCATATGGCTGGAAAGTAACCAGTGCTGAGGACGGCGAAGATTGGGAACAGCTCCTCGCCGCTTACGAAGCTCTATTTGCGGAAGCCGATCCCAACCAGCCTAAAATTCTGTGGTACAAAGCTCGTAAGGGGCGCGGCTATTATAAATATGACGCTCCCAGTCATGGAGCTCCCCATGCCCGCAACTCCGAAGAATTCTGGCATACCAAGCGGGATTTCACCGAAAAATATGCTGTTGATATCGCCCATATGGGTCGTCCTGGGTACGATGATTATGAATCAAATAAAAAACAGATGGCCGAAGTATTCGAATCCGTGTTTTCCCTGTTTGATACTACACCCGGCCTCACTGATTATCTGGCAGATCGCCTGATCGAACTTGGCAACGGCGTACCCGAATCATTGCCGGGCGCAGAAAAATACGATCTCAATCCCTTGGATGATCCAGAACTTTACGACTATAAAAACTATCCGGTTGATCTGTATAAAAAAGCCGGTGAAAAAGCACCAAACCGAGCGGGATTCGGTAATTTTGGCAGCTGGGTTAATACCTGGAGCCAGCAAAAATACGGACGACCGCTTTTCCTGGTGAACAGTGCCGACTTGGCCGGATCAACCAATATCGCCGGATTTGCCAAAGGCTGGGCTGGAGCGGAAGATCCCGGTATGTATAATCGGGACGATAATCCTAAGGGAACCTTAATGCCTCAAGGAATTACCGAATTTGCTAATGCCGGTATCAATGTTGGTGTCTCATCGGTTAATTTTAATGAGGATGCCTACAACAGCACCTACAATGGATATCTGACCGCCTGCAGTACCTATGGTTCTTTCAGCTATCTTAAATACGGTCCGATGCGACTGTTCAGCCAGGTGGCTCAAGATACTCAGTTCCAAGTCGGAAAGACAATCTGGGTTGCCGGCCACAGCGGACCGGAAACAGCCGAGGACAGCCGTACCCATTTCGGTATTTTTGCTCCCGGTGTGACCCAGTTATTCCCCCGGGGACAGATCATCAATCTGCATCCATATGAATACAACGAGGTTCCGGTCATGCTGGCCGCTGCTTTGCAAACTGATGTTCCGATCATCGCTCTCCACCTTACACGTCCCGGTGTGGAGATACCGGACCGGGAAGCCCTGGGCATGGCTCCCTTTTGGGATGCTGCCAAAGGTGCCTATATCATTAAGGACTACGATCCAGGCCGTTCCAAAGAAGGCCTGGTGCTGATCCGTGGCACTAAGGCGATCGATGAATTGATATCGATCCTGCCCAAACTGCGGAAGGCCGGACCCAATGTTAAGATCGTAGCTGCTCTCAGCTGGTATTTATTCGATCTGCAAAGCTCAGAATATCAGCGCTCAATCATTGCTGATAAAGAATGGTGTGATGCCATGATCATCACCAATACGGCCATGGACCTGATGAGCAACTGGATCAAGTCGCCCTTGGTAAAGGAATATTCGGTCGCGGCTGACTGGGACAATCGCTGGCGATCCGGTGGAACACTGGACGATGTGATCGACGAAGCCCATTTAAGTGCCCGCTGGCAGCTGGAAGCGATTATTAAATTTGCCAAAGCACGTCCCGGCCGAATGAAAAAATTGCATTCCGTTCTACCGGAATAAGCAGATATAATTAAAGGGTTGCTTTCGGAGCAACCATTTAGATGGAGTTGATTTCTTAAATCTCTTCGGCTTATATGCGCCGCGGTAATGTCTCGTGCAGTGTAATGACCAGTTCAGCTTTATTGGACCAACCGAAACCACTCCCGAATCCGGGGAAGCTTGATTTCTTTTCCTGACCAACGTCAGTCGTGGTAAAACGTAGTTTTAATCTGGGTCCAATCTCACCGGTCATCTGCTCCACCCAGCCATAACTATAGCCAAATGCCAACAGCTTTTTTTCACGTTTTTTGATCACGCGGGTGGCAATTAGATCGAATTCCAGATTACCCAGTTTCCCGCGCATTGTTTTGGCCCAGGCAAATCCGTAATCAATACCAAGTATATTCCGTTTGGTATATCGTCCGGTATTGGTAGTAACCAACTCCACCGGCAGTGCACCATTATAGCCACCCCGCATTTTCTTGGTCCACGAACAATTTAATCCTGACTTCGGAAAATTTAATTTTGCCTCATGATTCACATCTACGGCTTCCAAATCCAATGTCAGGTGTCCTTGATTCTTTTTTACTAAATCAACCAGCGCTTCATAATCCATAGTTGTATTCCGAATTCTTATATCCTGTTAATAATAATATTCAGTGATCATTGTAGAGCAAGGGCACGTAATACGTTATCCAGAAAATCGAATTTGATATGCAGCACCGGATAACCAACTACCATTGATATTGTCGATAGCCAGACTAATAATCTGGCTCCTGTTTTTATCTGCTGTGTTTTCATGATTATCGCTCCTTATAAATAAGACATCCAAAATACAGTTTGGTTGCCACCTGCCAGATTATTGTTAAACAGCTATTCCCCGATTACCGGGCAGGACTCAGGTTAATCATGGTTAAATCGATATAGCTCATCGCGCGCAGTTTGCTCCAACTCAATCAGAAAGCCAGCAATTGTGTTTGTAATAGTCTTAAAATATTGTTCACCTTTTTCCGCGGTTGCCGCGACTGGATTACCAATCCCGGTATCAGTTGTAACCTGGGTCCATTGGCGCGGAGCCCAGGCCCATTTTTGATTCATTCCAGTAACGCTGAACAATTTGGCACGGCCCTCCCCTGCCTGATCCAGCGGAGCTACCAACTCTGGCACCAGGTGCAACATAAGACTGGTTTCCATTTCTCCGGCATGGTCGCCGATCTCTTCGAATAATTCCGGGTCTGGTGCAATTAGGAACCAGTCAACCTGACAGAGGAAAATATCAGTCTGATTCTGCAATTCACGGATAATTTGATGAAAATCACTACCGCCATGACCATTCAGAATTACCAGTTTTTCAATCCCGTGCCCTTCCAGACTATCCACAATGTCAGCGAGAACCAGGGCTTGAGTACTGGGATTCATATTGATGGTGAATTTTATATCCAGTTGCTGGGTGTTAACACCAATTGGGATTGTTGGCAGAACCATCAACTTAACGCCCTTTTCCCATGCCAACCGTGCCGCCTGTGCCGCAATATGTTCTGTTTCTATCGTGTCAGTTACATAGGGCAGATGATGATTATGCGCTTCGCAAGCACCCCAGGGCAGGAGGGCTAGCCGATATTTATTTTCTTGAATCATTTTCCAATTTGCTTCCCGGAGTAAACAAGCTTTTACTGACATATGCCAAGTTCCCTTTTGGTTATTATTCGTCGGAATGAATGGATAAAAACAAATAAATTTAATACAATCAGTTAAATTCTATAAACTATAACCAGGCCGGACCGCAAAATCCCCCCCTTGGCAATCCCTTGAACCAATTTGTAACTTTCACGCCATTAAGAGACCGATTTTGGTGTATTTGCACTAGAATAATGACAGATCAGCATATAACCAATCCCACACCTGTTGACGATGACCTCGTTGTCGATAAATCGCTACGCCCGTCTTATTTCGATGATTTTGTCGGTCAGTCAGAAGTGGTAGCTAATTTAAAACTGTATATTGAAGCTGCCAATAAACGCAGCGATGCGTTGGATCATGTTCTGCTATTTGGTCCTCCGGGGCTTGGTAAAACCACCATCGCCAATATTATTGCCCGGGAATTGCAGGTGAATCTGAAGCATTCTTCCGGACCGGTGATCGAACGAGCTGGTGACCTGGCCGGTCTGCTCACCAATCTGGTTCATCGGGATGTATTTTTTATCGACGAAGTTCATCGCCTGAACAGCGTGGTTGAGGAATACCTTTATTCGGCCATGGAGGATTATACGATTGAAATTATGATCGATAAAGGACCCAATGCCCGCAACGTTCAACTCAACCTGGAACCATTCACTTTGATCGGTGCCACCACCCGTCTGGGTAATTTAACTTCTCCGATGCGCGATCGGTTTGGCGTTATCCTGCGCCTGGATTATTACGATCCCAAAGATTTATTTCTGATTGCTCACCGTTCAGCTGATATTCTGAACATCGATATCGATGATGCCGGTGCTTCAGAAATCGCCAGTCGTTCAAGGGGTACTCCCCGGATTACCAATCGAATATTGCGCCGGACTCGCGATTATGCCGAAGTAAAAGCCGGTGGCCGGATCACCCGTGAAGTTGCCCAAGCATCGCTGACTGCCCTGGGAATCGATGAAAACGGCCTGGACACTATGGATCGGCGTATTCTTTCAACCCTGATCGATAAATTCGATGGTGGGCCGGTCGGCGGCAACTCACTATCGGTAGCAATTGGTGAGGACGCTACCACAATTGAAGATGTATATGAACCGTACTTGATCAAAGAAGGTTTTATTCAGCGCACAACCCGGGGACGTGTAGCTCAGCCTAAGGCATTCAGCTTATTGGGCCGAGAGGATACCCGGAACTCACAACAAGGATTCTTTCATGATAAATAAAAAACCCAAGTATAAGCTGGTTGATTTTGATTACGATCTACCCGAAAAACACATTGCCCAGTATCCCGCCAAACAGCGTGATCAATCTAAGTTGATGGTTATGCATCGAGAAGATGAGTCCATTGAACATACCACCTTCAAAAATATTGATAAATATTTGCGTAAAAATGATCTGCTGATTTTAAATAAAACCAAAGTTTTTCCCGCCCGGCTGTTTGCCAGTAAAGATCGGACTGATGCCCGGGTTGAGGTATTTCTACTGCGGGAACTTGAAAATAATCTTTGGGAAGTTATGGTTCGCCCGGCCAGAAAAGTACGCATTGGCAATAAATTGATGTTCACCGATACTTTTCACTGCGATGTGATTGATAATACCGTTTCCGGCGGCCGGGTTGTACGGTTTGAATACGGTGACCAGGACATTTACAAAATTATCGATGATATTGGTATCTCCCCGCTCCCGCCCTATATCAAGCGCGATCCGGAACCAATGGATAAGATCCGCTATCAAAGCGTGTTTGCAGAACAACGGGGAGCCGTCGCCGCACCTACTGCCGGTTTGCACTTCAGCGAAAAACTGATTCAGAAAATCAAGGATAAAGGTGTAATTGTCGAATTTATTACCCTGCATATTGGGCTGGGTACGTTCCGGCCTGTGCAGGTGGAAGATTTGAACCGTCACCAAATGGATTCGGAATATTTCGAAGTTTCACCCAAAACAGCCATGGCAATTAACGAAGCCCGGGCCAAGCGACGTAAGATTGTCGCTGTGGGTACTTCCACAGTACGAGCGCTGGAAACAGTGGTGGTTTCTGGATTCCAGGTTTCACCGAAACGGAGCTGGACCGACAAATTTATTTACCCACCCTACGATTTTAAAATGGTGGACGGCATGGTTACAAACTTTCATCAGCCTAAGTCCACCCTGGTTATTCTTGTTTCGGCTTTTGCAGGGCGGGATTTCGTCATGCAGGCCTATAAAGAAGCTAAGGCCAAGGATTACAATTTCCTGAGTTACGGTGACGCTACCTTGATCCTGTAATGAGCGGGAGTACGGAAGCCAGCGTCAAAACCAGTAAGATCAGCGCCGTAATACCCGCTGCCGGACAGGGTTTAAGGTTCGGCGAATCAACACCCAAGCAATTTAAAGCTATTGCCGGAAGCCCGCTTTTGTTCCATACGCTGCGGCCTTTTCTGGCCTTGCCTGGGATCATTGAAATTATTATCGCTGTCCCCAAAGATTGGATCACTGATCTAAAAAAGCAAATTAATAAAATTGATCCTCAAGGAAAAATAGGTCTCGTCATTGGGGGAAAACGTCGTCAGGATTCGGTATTCAACGCCGTTAAGGCAACAGCCACCGATACAGAAATTATAATAATACATGATGCCGGTCGCCCCTTTGCTTCCCAACAAATGATTATTGACTGCCTGCTGGCCTGCGAAAACCACCCCGGAGCAATAGTAGCTGTCCCGGCGCACGACACGGTGAAAGAGGTAAGCAGCGGGCAAAACTTGATCACCAAAACGATTCCCCGGGAAATAATCTGGCTGGCCCAGACACCCCAAGCTTTCAAAAAAGCTATATTGCTTGAAGCTCTTCAAGCAGCGGAAAGAAATAATATCTCCGGCACTGATGAAGCCGCCCTGGTCGAACGGCTGGGATACCGAGTCGCCGTGGTGATGGGTTCTCGCGGTAATCGTAAAATCACAACACCGGAGGATTGGCAATACGCGCAGGCGATTATGGAGGACAAAAATGGTTAAAACCGGCATTGGGTATGATGTACACCAATTAGTTGCGGGACGGCGGCTGGTAATTGGGGGAGTTGAGATTTCTTATGAATTCGGGTCCCTGGGACACTCTGATGGTGATGTCTTAATCCACGCTATTGTGGATGCTCTGCTCGGCGCTGCCGCTCTGGGTGATATCGGGAGCCTGTTCCCCAGCGCTGATGCCCAGTGGAAAAATGCCGACAGCAGTATCTTTCTGCTAACTGCTGCGGAAAAAGTTCGGAACGCTAAATTTCGGATTGATCACATCGATGGCACAATCATACTGCAGCAACCACATTTAAGTGATCACCTGATTAAAATGCGCCAGATAATAGCCGATTTATTGTCACTGAGTATTGAATCTGTATCGGTAAAGGCCACCACCACCGATCAGCTCGGTTTTATTGGCCAGGGCAAGGGCTTGGCAGCCCTGGCTGTAGCTACGGTATCGAGCCTCTGAACCACACGCCTGGAAGTTATTTTGCCTGATGAAATTTGGTGAAAATTAGCTGAGCTAATGATTGAAAAACTTTCAATTCGCAGAATCAACCTCGCCGATACTAACGCGGTGGTTGAGCTATGGACCAGCTGCGATCTGGTGGTACCCTGGAATGATCCCCGCCGAGACATTGAACGAAAATTGAAAGATAGTGCTGAGCTATTTTTTGTGGGAGAGATCAGAAAAACCATCATTGCCACTTGCATGGCGGGCTATGACGGTCATCGGGGCTGGATTTACTATCTGGCAGTTGATCCGAAATTCCGCCGTCGGGGAATCGGCGCTAAACTAATGCAACATGCCGAACAAATTTTACGGGATCAAGATTGTCCCAAGATTGATTTGATGGTTCGCAATTCCAATCAGTCGACAATCAAGTTTTATCAACGGATCGGTTATAAAACAGATCCCGTCTCTGTTCTGAGCAAACGTTTAGTAAGCGACGAATAAGGTAATTTTCACAAGGATATAATAGGATGGAATGGTTTACCGAACTTAATCCGATCCTTCAAGCCCTGCTGGCAACCTGTTTCACCTGGTTTTTGACCGCCCTGGGAGCTTCCCTGGTGTTCATCTTTAAGACCGTGAACCGGCAATTGTTGGACGGTATGCTGGGATTTGCGGCCGGTGTAATGATCGCCGCCAGTTTCTGGTCACTGCTGGCACCGGCAATCGCAATGGCGGAGTCCATGGGCATGATCTCCTGGATGCCAGCGGTAATCGGTTTCCTGCTGGGTGGTGCATTTCTGTTTGCGGTTGATAAAATTTTACCGCACCTTCACCTTGGTTTTCCAATGGAAGAAGCCGAGGGTCTCAAAACCAGTTGGCAGCGCAGTGTTCTGTTAGTTTTAGCGATTACCCTTCATAATATTCCCGAGGGTTTGGCGGTAGGTGTGGCATTTGGTGCTCTGGCTGCTGAACTGCCTTCAGCCACCTTAGGCGGTGCCATTGCATTGACAATCGGAATTGGAATCCAGAATTTTCCGGAAGGTAGCTCTGTTTCCGTTCCCCTTCGCCGGGAAGGTTTATCGCGAATGAAATGTTTTTGGTATGGACAACTATCAGGCGCGGTGGAACCAATTGCCGGCATTATCGGCGCCGCAGCCGTACTCCTGATGCGGCCAATCCTACCCTATGCCCTGGCTTTTGCGGCGGGAGCCATGATCTATGTGGTGGTGGAAGAATTAATACCTGAATCTCAGCTTGAAAAAAATACGGATACTGCCACAATCGGTGCCATGATCGGCTTTGCGATTATGATGAGCCTAGATGTGGCTCTTGGGTAATACAGCAGCCTGAAGCGTATTATCAATGTCTCTTTCTGAATTTACATCGCCGGTCACCGAATTAATCCAATCCCGATCATCCTGGCGCAGCTATACATCACAACCTTTCAACACTGACTTGTACCAGGAAATTGTAAGTTATCTTGATGATCAAAAATCCGGTCCTCTCGGCAGTTCGGTTCGCTTCCAGTTGATCAAAAAGGATGATCCGGCGCGGTTTGACAATACCCGTTTGGGAACCTACGGGTTTATCAAGAATGCCCGGAATTTCATTGCCGGGGCTGTTGTATTAGATCATCGGCATTGGGAGGATTATGGTTATCTGCTGGAAAAAATTATCCTTAAAATGACCGACCTCAGCTTGGGAACCTGCTGGCTAGGAGGAACTTTCAAGCGCAGTGAGTTCGGTCCTTTGATCAAAATCGGTAAAAATGAAGTTATCCCGGCCATTACGCCGGTAGGTTATGGAACTGACCACCGCAGCCTGCGGGACCTGCTGATCCGTCGAGGCGCCCAATCACGAACACGCCGGCCCTGGGAACAATTGTTTTTCACGGATGATTTTACCAGACCGCTTTCCAAAACGGCTACAGGTGATTTTGTCCTGCCCCTTGAAATGGTACGATTGGCTCCTTCTGCCTCCAACCGCCAACCCTGGCGGACCATTCAAACCGGCACTGCGGTACATTTTTATCTTAAGCGCTCCCGAAAATATTCAGAGTTGATCAAAGCCGCTGATCTGCAACGGGTGGACCTGGGAATCGCCATGTGTCATTTTGAGTTAACGGCCAGGGAAATCAATCTAGATGGCCGGTGGATTGATCAACCACCGAACATATTACATCCAGAAAATTGTGAATATATTATTACCTGGGACGGCAACGGCAAAAGAATGTAATAGGATGCTGGAATGATTAAAGTTGACCAATTGGAATTTGTCTATCACGGAAATCCTGAGCCGACTATTAAAAAAATCAGTTTTAACGTTGAGCCCGGCGAAGTTTTTGGTTTTCTTGGACCCAGTGGCGCTGGTAAAAGCACTACCCAGAAAATCCTGATCGGTCTGTACGATAATTTTAGTGGCAATATATCGGTCTGGAAACGAGATCTACGAGAGTGGCATAATGATTATTATGAGCGCGTGGGAGTAGCGTTCGAAGTACCAAACCATTATTTGAAATTGACCGGCCTGGAGAATCTTAATTATTTCCGCTCGTTGTACTCCGGAACCACAGCAGAACCACGGGAATTACTGGATATGGTCGGCCTCACGGGAGATGCTAACCTGCCGGCCGGACAGTATTCCAAGGGAATGAAGGTCCGCCTGGGTTTTGCCCGTGCCCTGCTGGCAAATCCAGAACTGATCTTTCTGGATGAACCCACTGCTGGTCTGGATCCAGTCAATGCCCGGATCATCAAGGATATCATTCATGATAAGAAACAGGCCGGTACAACCGTCTTTCTTACCACTCACGATATGACCGTGGCCGATCAGCTGTGCGACCGGGTTGCCTTTATTGTGGATGGCGAGCTCAAATTGATTGACTCTCCCCGTAATCTCAAACTTGAATATGGCAAACATCAGGTGCGGGTGGAATATGCCAGCACTGGCAAAGTCGATTACAAAGATTTTCCATTGACTGGATTGAGGGCAAATTCAGCTTTTTTAACACTCTTGGGAAATGAGGATGTTCAGACAATTCATTCTCTGGAAATGTCCCTCGAAAACATTTTTATTGAGATTACCGGCCGGAGTTTAACTTGAGTCGGTTTCTTTCAACAATTATCAAGGATATTCGTTTACAGTTGCGTTATGGTTTTTACTATGCCGCTGTCTTTGTGGCGCTGCTGTATATTGTCATTCTGAAAACCCTGTCCCTGGAGATCGTGGTTATTATTCTACCGGTCGTTTTACTTAGCAATCTAACCATTACGGCCTATTTCTTTGTGGCAGGATTGCTTCTGTTTGAGAAAAGCGAGGGGACACTGGATGCAATCGTGGTCACACCAGTTTGTCGTGGGGAATATTTATGGTCAAAGGCAGTCAGTTTGACCATTCTGACCCTGTTGGAAGGATTAGTGATAATATCGGCAGTAATCGGTTTTGCGTATAATCCATTCCGACTGATTCTGAGTCTGGGTTTTATTGCAATTATGCTGGTTTTTATAGGCTTTGTGGTCGTAGCCCGTTACGATTCGATTAATGAATTCATAATTCCCGGAGCGTTGTTGATGACTCCGCTGGCTCTGCCTTTGATTGATTATTTCAATATCTGGCGTTCATGGCTGTTTTACCTACACCCGCTGCAGGCACCGCTTGAGCTAATGCGCGGAACCTTTGACAGCAAGCAATCAACCGGATTAGTATGGCTAATCGTTTTATCTGTGATATGGTGTATCATCCTGTTCCGCTGGGCCGGGAGAAATTTTGACCGGCATATAATTAAAGGCCGTGTTCAGTGATGGATATCCTGAAAGTATTCAGAGCGCTTGGACCAGTTGACGTCCGCAGCATTCTGCGTGATTCTCTGCTGCGGTGGATGCTAATTATACCGCTCCTGCCAGCTATGATTGTGCGCTGGGGTATCCCGGAATTGACTGACTGGCTGGTAAAGGCTTATTCTTTTGATCTGGTACCGTATTATTCATTGATCATGAGTTTTTTTGTGTTGTTTATACCAACGCTGGTTGGGGTAGTGATTGGCTTCGTTTTGTTGGATGAGCGAGATGACCGTACCTTAACAGCCCTCCGTGTCACCCCCCTGCAAATCACCGATTATCTAGCCTACCGGATATCGGCTCCAGTGATTGTCAGCATTCTCCTGACCATGGTTGCCTTTCCAATTGCCGGATTAGTCACGGTGCCGACCCTGCCATTACTAGCTATAACTATTATGGCTTCAATCGAGGCACCGATTTTTGCTTTGTTACTGGCGGTATTTGCCCGAAATAAGGTCGTCGGACTTGCCCTGTACAAGGGATTCAGCATTTTCTATTTTGCACCCCTGGCAGTCTTTTTTATCCAGACCAAATGGCAGTTACTGGCTGGCCTGTTTCCAACCTATTGGCCGGTTAAGACATTCTGGTTGGCGGTGTCAGGAAACGCTGACTGGATCGTTTATCTGTTAGCCGGTTTCGCCATGCACGGGCTGGTGTTGTGGCTGTTGTTAAAACAATTTCAAAAAATTCAACTTGATTAAGCAGGTTTTTTGCGATAAAAAGTTTGTAACTTAGTTTTATATAATAACCGGGGGTACTAATTATGAAACCAATTTTGATATTAGGTGGCACCGGCCATTACGGTCAGCATATTGTTAACAGCCTGGTACAACGCGAGGTACCGGTCCGCATCCTGACCCGAAATATCAATAGAGCCCGAGGGATACTTAGTGAAAAGGTTGAATTACTCGCCGGTGATATTACTGCTCCCGATAGTGTTAATTCCGCTCTGGAAAATGTCAGCGCGGTTATAATCAGTATTTCAGCTTTCACGCCGAAACTGATTCGCCAGATTCAATTAATTGAACATGATTCTATTCTGGAGTTACTGAAAGCAGCACATTTGGCTGGTATCAACCGTTTGGTTTATCTTTCGGTTTACGATATCCGGCCGGATGCGCTTAAACAGGTAACCACTCAATTTGCCAATCTAGCCTTTGCCAAACTGGATATAGAAAAGCAATTGGCAACCAGTGAATTCAACTGGACAATCCTGGGCGCACCGCCATCGATGGATATTTTCTTTGCCATGTTGCGGAAAAATAAAATGCTGGTACCCGGTGGTGGTCCGCCAGCTTTACCGACCATAGCCACGATCGATGTGGGTGAAATTGCAGCTCAAGCAGCCCTCCGAGACGACCTCGGCGGCTGCCGTTTTCGGATGCCCGGACCGGCCGCTCTGTCCTTCAAGCAGGCCGCGGAAATCATCAGCACAGTTGTGGGACACTCAATTCAAGTTAAAAAAATCCCGCTTTTACCAATTAAAATTGCTTCAATTTTTGCCTGGCCATTTACTCCCTACCTGCGTTACCTGGCTGGTAGCGTCACTTTATTGAACCAGTTTCCGCAGGATCTGGCGGCAGAAGCGGCCGCGGACCACCAAACGCTATGCGAAACATTTGATTTTTCTCCCACCACACTGGCAGATGAAGCCAGGCGCCGGTTCGGGGATAATAACCCTGATAGCTAAAAGTACTGAAAATGAAGAAGAAAATATTATTACCAATGATCGGATTAGTTATTTTGAATAATGGTTGCTCGATTACCGACCGGGAGGCACGGATGAAACGAAAAGCCGCCAGAATACATGAACGGGTATTAACCATCGATACCCATGTCGATACACCACTGCGGATTGTCGGCGAAGGTGTTGATTTAGGTCAGCGTAGTGACTCCCGGCAGGGAGGCAACAAGCTGGATTTCATCCGCATGGCAGAAGGGGGACTCGATGTGGCCTGGTTTGCTGTTTATGTTGGCCAGGGTGAACGGGCTCCTAAAGGCAATAATCGAGCACGGGCTCGGGTAATGGATTTGATCCAGAGTGTTTACCAGTCGGTTGAAAAATATCCTGACCTGGCTGCCCTGGCCTTTGCCGAAAAAGACGCCTACCAGATCAGGAAAGCTGGCAAACGTGCGATCTACCTGGGTATTGAAAATGGATATGCCATTGGGAATGACTTGAGCAATATCCAATCATTCTATAATCTGGGTGTTCGATATATAACTCTCTGCCATGTTAAAAATAACGATATTTGTGATTCATCCAATGATTCAACCGAACATAACGGCTTGAGCCAATTCGGTCGCCTGGTAGTTGCGGAAATGAACCGGATCGGCATGATTGTGGATGTAGCCCATATCAGCGATAAAGCTTTTTACGATGTGCTGGAGCTGTCCACTGCTCCGATTATGGCCTCCCATTCCTGTACCCGCGCGATCAGGAAACATGAACGCAATCTGGATGATGCCATGTTGCGAGCTCTGGTGGATAATGGCGGTGTGATTCAAATGAATATTCTCAGCTACTATGTTAATAATATTCCCCAGGATCCGGAACGGGATGCGCTGAAAACAGCTCTGGATGCAAAATGGGATGATTACGATAATCTACCAGCAGAACAGCAAAAACTGGCCGATGCAGAATACCGCCAGTTCAAACTGGATCATCCGCAAATCCTGGCCACCGTTTCAGATGCGGTTGATCACATTGATCATATAGTTAAAATCGCCGGGATCGACCATGTCGGAATCGGAACTGATTTTGACGGTGGTGGTGGTCTCGCCGATTGCTACGATGTTAGTGAGATTGGTAATATTACTCTGGAACTGGTCCGGCGAGGTTATTCTGAGGCCGCGATTGCCAAAATCTGGGGCGGTAATCTTCAACGGGTTTTCAGGGCGGTGGAACAAGCATCAGAAAAGGATTAGGACTAGATCGTTTTTACAGGGATTCTTCTGGTTCCGGAATAACTACTGGAACACCCACTATATAATCATTGCGCCGTGCCTGAGAACCAGCTATTTTCGTCCGTTATGTATGCCGAAGTTGCCTTTCCAATCTCCAGTTACCAAACTTTCACTTACCTCATCCCAGCCGATCTGACCAGCCAGGTTCAGGTTGGTTTGCGCGTGAAAGCCCCACTTGGTCATCGGAAAGCACAAGGTATTATAATTGGTCTTTCCAAACAATCTGATTTCAAAGGTAAGCATAAATCAATTAGTGCCCTGGTTGATGATCTGACAGTGCTCGACCAACAGTTGTGGGAGCTGTTGCAGTGGGTCAGCCATTATTACCAAACGCCCCTGGGACAGGTGGCCCGTGTAGCCCTACCCCGCAGTTTGACCACTCGCTATCGTCCGCCAGTCCGACGATTGGTAGCCTTCAAATCATTTGGAGGGAACTTCGATCAGGCTAAAAAACGCGCACCGGCCCAGGCTCGAGTACTTGAATATCTGCAGGAAAGGCAGCAAGCTGTTCCAATCATCAGTCTAAAGGAATTGGTCAGCAATCCAATCGGTATTTGCCGCAAATTAGAAAAGCAGGAATTGGTTAAAATCAGCGAAGAAATCCGCTATCCCGATGCAACCGGTTTTACTTTTGACCCAATTGAGAAAATTATTGAATTTTCTGAGCTGCAGCAGGCAATATTGGAACAACTATCAGTCGCTTTACTGAAAAAGCAGTTTTATCCCGCCCTGCTCCACGGTGTCACTGGCAGCGGCAAAACTGAAATATATATTGATCTGGTGCGCCAGACACTGGCGCAGGATCGGACTGCCATTATGCTGCTGCCCGAAATATCGCTGACACCCCAGATAGCCGGGCGGTTCCGAGCGGTTTTCGGCGAAACAGTAGCGTTGTGGCATTCCAAAATGTCATCTGCCACTCGTTCCTGGACCTGGCAGCAGATCTGCCGCGGAAAATTCAAGGTGGTGGTTGGTGCCCGCAGCGCTATCTTCACCCCGCTGAAAAACCTGGGATTGATTGTGGTCGATGAAGAACAGGAGCATTCTTATAAACAGGAATCCCCGCCACCACGCTATCATACCCGGGAAGTTGCGCTGATGCGTGCCAAGCTGAGCAAAGCAGTGGTGGTACTGGCCAGCGCCACTCCCAGCCTGGAAAGTTATTATAACCAGCTACAGGGGAAATTGAATTACCTGCATTTGCCGGAGCGGTTCGGCGGCGCCAGTTATCCGCTGGTGCATGTAGTTGACATGAATCAGGAACAGGAAGATACCGGCAAGCTGGGTCAGGTGTTTTCAGGTCTGCTGTTGGAAAAAATTCAAGAGCGGCTGGCAAGAAAGGAACAGATTATCCTGTTGCAGAACCGCCGTGGGTACGCGCCGATAATGCGCTGTGGTGATTGCGGCGATATGCTGATGTGCCCAAATTGCCAGTTAACGCTGACCTATCACAGTCGTGGCGATTTTCTGCAGTGTCATTTTTGTGGGCATTTACAACGCATTATTCCCGATCAATGCCCCCAGTGCAGTAGTTCTAATATGCGTCTGGCTGGAACCGGGACTCAGAAAGTTGAAGATATTCTGTTGGATGCATTTCCGGATGCCCACCTGTCAAGATTGGATTTAGATACAGCCCGCTCCGGCAAGCAGCTTACCCGTACCCTGATGGATTTTTCCCATGGGAAAATTGACATACTACTGGGTACCCAGATGATCGCAAAGGGACTCGACTTTGAAAATGCCACTCTGGTTGGGATAATCAATGCCGATACGGGCTTATTTCTGCCGGATTTCAGGGCTGGCGAACGGGCTTTCCAGTTGATTTACCAGGCAGCAGGACGAGCTGGGCGCCATAAAAAACCCGGCGAAGTAATCGTGCAAACTTATAATCCGGATAATCCAGTAATCAAACATGCTGCCCGGTTGGATTTGAAACAGTATTATAATATTGCCCTTAGTGAGCGTCGGGAACTAAACTATGCGCCATTCAGTTGGATGGTACGCGTAGAATTCTACGGTAGCAACCGGGATAAAGTTGAGGCATTTGCCCGGGATTGCCGGAAGCGGATAAAGAAAATTTTCCGTGGACTAGAAATTCTGGGGCCGGCTCCCTGCTACCGTGAGCGTTTACGCAATAATTACCGATTTCAAATTGTTATGAAAGCAATTAAAACTCAAGATATCAACGGGCGGTTAATGCATCTGTTCTTAAAAGAGAATTTTGGCGCGGGCGAACGTCAGGTTTCCGGGGTTCGCATGATCCTCGACATTGATCCTGTTTCTATTTTATGACTGCACAGAATAATACCATTCAAACCCGGGCTGCAGGATACCGTTCAATAATAGCCTTAATATGTTTGCTAACAACGGCTGTTGGGCAAGCATCATTCAGTGGTCTGGAGGTTGGATATCAAATAAAAAATCTGGCCTTGGCCGGCGGTGGGTCGCTACTGGTTGGGACCGGTAATGATCGGATGAATCCAGCAACCACCGATACGATTTCCCGTCAGGTTAACTTCGGCTGGTTAAATTACCCGGCGGGAATTGAGAGTGGCCGGATAGCTTTGAAATTCCGGAAAAATCGTTTTCACTGCAACGTCAGTTTGCGTCACCTGAGCTATGGAACATTCGACGGCTATACCGCTGACGCCAAACCAACCGGCACCTATTTTTCCGGTGATACCTGGTTTTCAATTTCCATTGCCCGCAAGAATCCGGAGAAGCTTCTGGATTATGGTATCACAACCGGTTTATTCGCTAGCCAGCTTGAAAAATACAAGGCCACAATACTCACTCTCACGCCGGGAATTTTACTCAATCTGCGGCAGATTGGTATAAAAGTCGGACTGAGCCTGCAGAATGGTGGTATTATACTCGATGGTTATTCCACTGCCAGCGAAGAATTACCCACCAAGCTGGTAGTTGGTATTTCACGTAACTTGGCTTACCTGCCTTTGGAGCTGAACTTAGATTTAGGTTATCATGTGAATGATGAATTGCCTTTCTTTGGGCTGGGAGGGATTTTCACGCTGCCACTCGGCTTTAGCCTGTTTTGGGGAACGTCCAGTGCGAAAATTGAACAGGGACCTGGTAATCAGGATGCCCGCGATTTATTTGCTGCGAGCGGTTTTGCGCTGTCCTATTCAATTAAAAACTATCATTTTGATATAGGGAGCTATTTTTATGGTCCCGGTGCTTGGGGCAGTGGTTTGGGTCTGGGAGTTTCAATTTAATTGAACCACAGTTCCAAATCGCATACACTTAATTCCTTAATTTCCCTAATGTCGTGCATCTGTACACTGGTTACCGGTGCCGAACTTGATATACGCTATGAATTGGAGCTTACTTTTAATCCTGGTGGGGATGGTCGGCCGGCTCAAGTATGCGGCACTAACCGGTTATGGATACGAAACAACTGGAGCCAGCCCCTGGGGGAATTGCATATCCATAATTCCGCAAACGGAAATCTAGACCCGAATCAACCGACCCGCTCTCGCTCAACCATCGGTAACCTGCGTTGTTCGCATCTGGGGAAAATTAGTGCGGATAACACCATTTCAATGCGAGTCGGTTTATTTCCTGCCGTGGATCCAGGTGAGGAGGTTGTCTTGAATATACCCTTCACCACCTATTTATCGGAATCGCCAAATTCCTACGTTCCAACCGTTGGTAGTCGGGGCGATACGGTAATATATAATCTGATTCATTTCTACCCGATCTTGGAGTTTTTTCATTCAGACGGATGGCATAGCTGGAATCATACTAACCAAATCGAACCATTCGTGAATCTGGCTGAATATACTGTCAGCCTGTCATTTCCAACCGGCTACCAGGTTGGAGCATCCGCCCGCTTGATCAGCAGCGATACTCTGACAACCGATCTGGTGCGTCAACGCTTTAAAAGTCCGAAGGCAATCAGTTTTTCAGCGATAATATCATCTGAATTTGTTTCACGGCGTGAGTATATCGATGGAATTACGGTCGATATTCTATCTACACCGGGTGAACAGCAGAGGGTTGAACAAATCGTCAGCCAGCTGGAAAATCTGATCCCTTTTTACCAAGATCGATTCGGCCCGTGCCCCAGCGACCAATTAACACTGTCAATAGGATATTCCCTGGACGCCAGTGCTGTTTCCAGTGCCAGCTATATCATTTTTCAAGACAGTTTTACGTCCGCCCATCGCATCTTGCCCCGCGAATTTGCCCATCAGTGGTTCGGTAATTCTATCATTACCGATGCCAATTATGAAACCTGGCTACTCGAATCCTTCTCCGAATATGCCAGCTGGCAATTCAGGCAATCACAGCAGACGCCGGTTGAAACAAATTTCTTAGAATCGACCAGGGCGGTTGTTCTAATCTGGCAGGATATTTTCGATTTGACCGCTGAAGAAATTATGCAACGGCTCTACGATCTGTTCGGGCGGACACTGATTCCACCAATCTACCAACCCGGTAAAGGAACGGATTGGGAAGACCGCACCCGGCTAGTAAGCCGTTATATCGCAGGCAGCCACGCTTTGCAAATGCTGGAATCGGCAGTCGGCGACAGCCTGATGCGGATCATTATGCATACTTATACAACAGAAAATGTCTGGAATTCGGTTAATACTGAAACATTTATTCATACAGTCAATCGATTTGCAGATCGCAAAATCGGAAATAATTTTCGTTTGGCCCTTACGACCAACCTGCGTCCCGATTATAAAATTGTCGATGTGAAAACAGCGGGACGCAAAGATCGGCGCTGGGAGACAAAGGTAATCACTGACTTCAATGGCACCTGGCGTCTACCGATAGATTTCGAAGCGGTAACTGAAATTGGTGATACGATTCGTTTTAACCGTATCCGGCTACAGAATGGCGGTGATATCAACCTGATTACCGATAATCCGGTGAAATCGGTTTTACTCGATCCGGACAAACGTACTTTTGATTCCAACCGTTTTAATAATCGCTGGCCGCGCAATTTCCTGCTGCAACCGATCTATGGACTTCCAAGTTGGGAGGTATATAAACTTTATTATCGTCCAGTTATCAGACAGGACTGGCGTCAGGACTGGCGCTTTGGGGTGCATATCTCAGGCGGTTTGGGATTAAATCTGATGCCGGTACTACCGGCTTTCTATCAAAATGCCT
>CAYTPW010000007.1:0-28101 GCA_964439935.1 uncultured bacterium
AGATTTAGGATCTGGTGACCTTTGGTTGTGTGGGTTCGAGTCCCATCCCCGGTACATTGTTTGAGAAGCTAGAGATTTGCATCAGGCACTATTAAATAATATAATAATTTGTATCTTAGATTTACTAATTATCCTCCCATAACCTGAACAAATACTCTACGTTGTCGCGGTCGATTATCATGATCGATCACTACTATCTGTTGCCAAGTTCCCAGAACAGGTTGCCCGTCCGTAACAGGGACTGTAATCCCCGGACCCATGAAGCTGGCTCGCAGATGCGAGAATCCGTTATCATCCCCCCAGGTTTGTGAATGTCGTGATGTCATGTTGCGTGAAGCAAATTTTTCCAGTAATTCCTGCATATCCGCTACCAGAGCCGGTTCATATTCAATTGTTGTGATCGATGCGGTTGATCCGATGGGAAAAATATTAACCAGTCCGTCGTTGATATTTGCTGCCAGTACAATTTTATTAACGTCAGTGGTTATATTGAGGATATCTGAAAAACCTTTAGTGGTTAATTTCAATTCCTGGCCATATACAGTCATATGATTCTCCTGAAACTTGGTTAATGTGTGGTACTACAGAAAAACAATTTACAGATTAACAAAAATTCTAATTCAAACAGTTTAATCCGCCTTTGCGTCCGACTACGGCGGACAGGAAGGGTAGGTTAAATTCCCCGCTGCTTGCGGCGGAATAGTGGGTCCAGGGCTTACACCGGGTTTCATACCATTGCTTTAACTGGCGTGTTTAACCTCTTTTCCGGTGAAGGCATCCATGGTTACATTGTGAAATATATTTTGAATATCGGTTCTAATTCCAGCCCATACCTGATGTATCTGGCAGGGTGCCACGTCGGAACAGTTTCCCGGTCGTATTATGCATTGATTAAGGAAAATGTCTCCTTCGATTGCATTGACGATATCAAATAAAGTGATTGTGGAAGCTGGTCTATTCAGAGCAACTCCTCCATTGGGGCCGCGATAGGTGGTCAATAAATCAGACTTAACCAGAATTTGTGATATTTTTCCCAGAAAATGATAGGATAGATCGGTATCTTTGGCAATTTGGCGGAGTGGAGTAAATTTCCTGGATTCTTTATTAACAAGATAGAGGATAATTTCGATAGCGTATTCGGAGGAGCGCGTAATCAACATTGGGTAATTTTATGGCATCTCAAATTTATGGGTTGGGTCCCGCACTACTAGCACCGGACAAACTGATTTACGGACAACTTTTTCCGCGGTACTGCCAAAAAAGATATGACTGATTCCACTCAATCCGTGTGTAGATATAACGGCCAGGTCGATATTTTCGTCCCGGCTGAAATTAATGATTTCCTTAAATGGAATCCCGTGCAGAATGCATCCGGTAACTTTCAAGTCAGCCGGAAAATGTTCTTTGATTAATTTTTCGATGGCCGTATGACAATACTGTTCATGTTCACGCTGTAACTCGATCGGCTGAACTCCCCAGGTATATTCCGATGGAGTTATAATCGGTTGAATCACGTGTAATAATGAAATAGAAGCTTCGAATTTTCTGGCCAGGGTGATCGCTTTTGGGAAGGCGACTCTGGAATAACCCGAAAAATCGGTGGTCACTAGAATTTTTTTTATTTCAAAACTTATTGCCATTACTGGCCGAATCCGATTAGTCCTTTTTTATCGCCCCCACCAGATTTCTAATCCCTAATTCACGCATGGCGGATCTTTTTTCAATCACCCGTTTGGCCAAGTGCTCGAGGTTTTCCGATTCTAACATTTCCTTGATTTCTTCGCTGATAACTGACCATTTATTATGTAATGGACAGGGCTGTTCATCCGAGCAATAATCCAGACCAATTATGCATTGCTGCTGCTCGGGTGGTGGACCATCAACCGCTTCGACCACCTTATGAATGTATATTTCGGAAGCAGGGCGTCCCAGTTTAACACCGCCATTGCGTCCGCGTATGGCGGTTAATAACCGGTGTCTAACCAGAATTTGAGTAATCTTAGCCAGGAATTGTTGTGGAATATTGTAGGCCTGGGCGATTTCACTGATCATGACCGGATTAGGTGAATTTTTTTCTGCCAGATAAATCATGGCTTGAATAGCGTATTCTGCTGATTTTGAGTATAGCATTGTTATTAGGAATTATTTGTTTGTCTAAAATAGTGTCGCTGCCGTGCGACTTTCAAGAGAATTTACGACAGATTGGTCTGAAATACTTGAAAAAACAGGATAAGTGCATCCTTAATTCTTGCAATATGTATTTCCACGCTTGTATTTTCTAAATAGTACGGTACAGGTTTTATAGTAAATGACATTGAACTTTTCTTCCGAGACCGGTTTATACGAACCCATCATGTCGATCGGTGTGGCTGCTGAAAAACTGGGTATTTCACCAGAAGCATTGCGTCTATATGAACGGGAAGGGTTAGTGTTACCTTATAGAACCAAAACCAACCGCCGACTTTATTCACAGAAAGATCTGGAGTGGATTGATTGTTTCAGACGTCAAATTACCGAGCGTGGTCTGAATTTTGCGGGGATACGGGTTTTACTGGCATTGATTCCATGCTGGGACATAAAACCATGTACGGAAGAAGAACGCTCTAATTGTCCGGCTTATATGAATGGTGAACTGGTGTGCTGGTCATCCTCCGAACATGGATCGGAATCCTGTGCCACTGATGAATGTCAGAAATGTAATGTCTATCGTACGGCCTGTAAAGCTGGGAAATTGAATGAAATTTGTCTGACATTGTAAAGAATATGATTAAGTACAGCAAAATTGTTAGTGCATTATTTCCCGGATTACTGGTAGTAATTTTTTGGGCTTGTGATCCAGGGCTTAATACTGCGACCGGTTCCGATCCTACTACCTGCGAAGGTTGCCATACTAATGAAGCCGCCCTTAAGAATAATGCATCTGAAAATACTTCCGATGGTGGGGGAGGTGGCTGAGGGGGTGAAGTGACTCCGTTGGAGCCATGGCAAAAAGTATATATTGGATTGGGCAAGAATCAAACTTCGTTTACCGATATTGATCAGGTTCATGCCCCTATAGGCTGTGTCAATTGTCATGGTGGAATAGAGCCAGCCAGTTTTGAAGAAGCCCATGACTCAACACTCGTCCGTGATCCATCCAGTAATCCTGAACAGATTTGCTATCCCTGTCATAAACAGATTGTTGAAGGTAATAAAAACAGCATGCACACAATGGCCTGGGGTGAAAGAACCACAATTGCCCAGAGGGAACTGGGAGCGGGGAATAACCACACCAATTTTGATGAATGTCCGACAGCATTAACCGACGGATTTGATAATGAATGTACCAGCTGTCATCCCACCTGTGGCCAGTGCCATGTAAGTCGCCCCATTACTGTCCACGGTGGATTAATCAATAATCATGCTTTTAATCGATTTCCCGATCAGACCAATAACTGTATGGCTTGCCATGGAACCCGGGTGGCAGTTGATTTTAAGGGAAGTTTAGCTGGAAACAGACCTGATGTTCACTATCTGGCAGGAAAACGTTGCTGGGATTGTCATAAAGAGGATATGCACGCTGATGCCTCGGCCTATGCTACCCGGTATCATATGGCGGAAATGCCCGGTTATCCTAATTGCATAGATTGCCATTCCCGCTCCAACAATGACTATCACGATGCTCACTGGCCCGAAATTGGCTCGGGATTGAGTTGCTATGTCTGTCACTCACAACCATATTATAACTGTACCAGCTGCCATACCGCAGGGGAATGGAAAGATGGCTATGCCCAGGTTGGTGATACCGATACACACACCGGTGGTAACGGTTATATTGAATATCCCGATTTCAGGATCGGGTATAATTATGATCAGGATCTACATCTGGGTAAATGGATTGTGGTTCGGCATATTCCGATTGCGGTTGATTCATATGAACCGTGGGGTCATTCAGATTTAACTTATTTTGATGATCGACCTACCTGGGAATATGCCAGCCCCCATAATATCCGCCGGTTCACTGCTCAGACTGATACAACAAGTATTGTTTCCTGCTTTGAGAATTGTCATTTGGCTGGGGCTAATTCTGATCAAAACTCCCAAAGATTTCTATGGCAAAGTCTGATTGACTCAGCCTTTAGCACTGAAACTAGGGCCAATGCAGCGGTAGTAGTTGACGATCATCTGCCGCCTTCTTGGCCACAATACTAATAACCAAAACGAGGATATAAATGAATCTGAATAAACTGTTTATTATCCTTTTCGCTCTGACCTTCGTGTTTTTTGTTGGTTGCGACGAAGAGGATGATATCAATGAATTTGAGGTCATGACCGATTACATGGTGGATAACAGTCTAGACTTGCCGGATGTAGTGGCAGGCTGGATAGTTGATGCGCAAACTGTTTTCGATACTGGCACTGAAAATTACTTCATTGTTGACGTACGCACTGGTGACAGCAAACCGGCCAATGGTACCACTGATTTTGAGGATGGACATATTCCCGGTGCCCATATGGTACCTTTCGCTGATGTGGTGGATTATGTTGACGCGAATTATACCGGAACCAATACCATCCTTGTCGTCTGCTATTCAGGACAATCTGCTGGCTTCGCCAATGTCGCCCTGCGCTTGAGTGGTTACAGCAATGTCCAGAATCTGAAGTTCGGAATGAGTTCCTGGCACAGTGATTTTGATGTCTGGACCGGCAATACTGGCAATGCTAAACTGGATAATCCAACAGGCTGGTCCACCGATGCGCCGGCAACACTGCCAACCAATGGTTTTCCGACTCTGGATACCGGTGAAGAAGATGGGGATGCTATCTTGGCTGCGCGGGTTGACGATCTGCTGACAAATGGTTTTCTGGGTGTAGCTGGTTCGGAAATTCTTACAAACTATGCTAATTACAACGTGATCAACTACTGGGCGGTTGGTGACTGGGATACCTACGGTCATATTACTGACGCCTATCAGGTGACTCCCGGCACACTGGGCATAGAAGCAGGTCTGGGAGCCATTAATCCTGATGAAGTCAATGTACCCTATTGTTGGACTGGTCAGACATCTGCCATGGTCACCGCCTGGCTGACTGTACTGGGATATGAAGTTAAAAGTCTGAAGTTTGGCGTAAACTCCATGATCTACGATGATCTTGCTGGACATAAATGGTCAGCTTCAATGGATTTTGCCTACGATACGGGATCTTAATCAGCAGGGATTGATTAAATAAACCAATTTCGTTGATCGACCGATTGGATGGCTCTTGTCAAAGAGCCATCCAATTCAATAAATTCTATCTATGATAAAGCCGTTATCCTTCTACTCCCCGTATATATTGTTTTTACTTGTAATTAATGGAGCTTTGCTTTCACAACCACAGGTAAAATTGTCGACCACAATTATTACGCCTCGAACAAGCCAACTCCAGCAAAATGAATTGACCGACTGGAATACAGTAGTTAACTATTCGCAAATGTTCAATCAACGACTTTCGATTGAGTCACAATTCGAATACGGTGTCGAGACCGAAGGCTACCCCAATCCGTTTAGATTATATAACCTGACCGCAAAACTAAATCTGGGACCTCATATCATTCGTATGGGGCGGATCGCCCATTGGAGTCGGCTGGTTAATGCTCGCGTTGACGGAATTGATTATACATTGACCACCCCAAATTGGGGGGCTATGCGGTTGCTGGGTGGATTCAATGCAGTCACTGATTTCAGCGATACTTCTTTCACTGAGAATATCTCGATGCTTGCATCCTGGTCCAAAGGCCGGATCGGAAATAATCTGGATGTATCCTACTGGATGGATATCAAAGGTGATGAGACTTTTTACTACGCTGGTGCTTCTCTCAGCAAAAATATATTTTTTGATTTACGTTTTAGCGGCAGTCTTGCTTGGTCGGTATCTGCCGGTCAGATTTATCACAATAAATTAAAAATATCCAAAAAACTCGGTAACAATATTCTGACAACAGGGCTGCGACAAAAACGGTACCTGGCTGATAATCCCTATTCCTGGGTGGATGAAGCTGTCATTCCCAGTCCAGTAATTAATTTAGGTATGACATCTCGACTTGGCCGGTCCCTGGTTCTGTGGAATCAACTTAACCACCGATTAAACGAAGCAGGTGTTACTTATTTCCGCAGCAGTGCAATAATTGGTAAATATTCAATTACAGCAATCTTCGGATCTCAGGGTGACAAAACTCTGATGGGGACTAATATCGGTGCAAAAATGGCTATCACAAAAAAACTGGATTTTGCCGGAAGTCTATCCCTGAATACACTCAGTTATGATGATATCATCGAGCCGGCAAATTCAGTCGGTGGATACTGGTCGTTAAGCTGGCAGCCTTTGGAAATGGTTGCAGTGCGGTTATTTGTCCGGTATTTTAAGAATCCCTATTTCAATTATGACAGCAGGGGAGGGCTGGTAATCGATGTGGCGCTTTAGGTTAATTGCTCTTCTGTTTTTGATCAGTTCAATTTTTCCCCAGGACTATATTATGTTCCCCCATCAATTTCATATTGAAGATATGGAGCTGTCCTGCGATGATTGTCATGGGGGAGTTACTGAAGCGGTCGACTTAGCAGTCCGACTTTTGCCTGAAAAGGATGATTGCCTGAGTTGCCATGACGGCGATACGGCCACTGAAGATTGTGAAGCCTGCCATGCTGACAGCGATGATCCACTGCCATTTTCCGAATCACAAATTCTGTCAGGTATGGACTTTTCCCACCAAAATCATTTGGCTACTGCGCTTAGATGTGAGCAATGTCATGCTGCAATAGCTAACGATGACGGAAGTGCATTACCGTCCAGCTGGCATCAGGATGACTGCCAAAACTGCCATGAGAATAATGCGCCAAATTCTCATACGATCGAATGGCTCTGGCTTCATGGAGTTGATGTTACTATTCAGACCAGTAGCAGTTGCAACACTTGTCATCAGCAGGCCAGTTGCGATGCCTGCCACCAGGCCCAGGAAGTTGAACCTCGATCCCATCCCGCAGGTTTTCTAATTGGTCATGGATTGGAAGCCTATGCCGGACTGTCTGATTGCTCGATTTGCCACAGCCGGAACGATTGCAGCGGGTGTCACGCTCAAAACCTGGTCATGCCCTTAGATCATAGTTTTCCTGATTGGGCTACGCAATCTGGTGGTTTGCACGCAGAAAATGCCATGGATGATCCAGATATTTGCCTGGTCTGTCACCAGCCGGCAGTGGATCAGTCCTGCACCGGTTGTCATTCCAACTAATTGAGATCGGATACCGACCAGTCATGAAAGCCGTAAATAGGATAATCGGACACACTTGAACTGTTTGCCATTAGTATCCGATATGATTAATATTAAGCCTTAAACTACTCAGCGGAGAGCGAAAATGAAAAAATTAATGGTAACAATAATGATTGCCGGATTTGTTTTTGGGCAGGGCTTTGATTATGTAGGAACCAGTAAATGTGGAATGTGCCATAAAAGTGATAAAAAGGGCGCCCAGCTCAAGGTTTGGGAAGCAGGTTCTCATGCAGGCGCTTTTGAGACATTAAAGAGCGACGAATCAACAAAAATTGCTGAAAAATTGGGTTTAAAAGTACCGGCTTATGAAGCTGGTGAATGTTTAGTCTGCCACACTACCGGTTATGGTGCTGGTGGATATGAAGTTAAAGATGCCGCGTTCTGGGAAGAAAAAACTGAAAAAGGCAAACCTACCAAGGCTGCAAAAAGAATGTCCGGGCTGCAATCAGTCAGTTGCGAAGCCTGCCATGGCGCGGGGGACAAATATAAAAGCAGCAAGGTGATGAAGGAAATATATGCTGGCACTTTAGATGGAAAAACAGTCGGATTGATAGTGCCAGATGAAGCGGTTTGTAAAACCTGCCACAACGAAAAAAGCCCAACCTTCAAATCGTTTGTGTTTGCTGAAAAAGTAAAGGAAATTGCGCACCCGTACCCGCCTGAAATGACTGAATAGGAATCTAATGATCGAAATGATGCGGAGGGGGATGCCGCTATTTTTCACAATCCTGCTATGGCTTCCCCTGGTTATTTTTGGGCAGGATAATGAATCTTGTATCATGTGCCATGAAGACGAAGACCTGTCGGTCCTTCGTCGAGGTCTGGAATTATCTTTATATGTAACAGATGAGCACCTGGAGGGGACCCCTCATGAAGGTTTTGATTGTGTAGAATGTCATACCGCTCTGGAAGGTGTTGAGGATTTTCCACATGACCCGCTGGTAGAGCTGCCTAATTGTGGTAACTGCCACGAGGATGCTCAAACAGAATTTATAGATGGTTTCTTTCGTCCTCTAAAGGATAAAGGGTATACTACTATCCCAACCTGTGCTGATTGTCATGGTAAGCATCAAGTCAGCTGGCAAGGGCAGCCCCGACAGGTCTGTGGAATCTGTCATCAGGATATTGTAGAAGATTTTTATTACTCCGCTCACTGGGATGAGGAAACCGAAACTGCCGATGTTACCTGTGTATCCTGTCATTCACCCCATAATAAACAAGAAAAGGCTGACTATACGCCTGGTGAATGGAAAATTCACCTGACTGAATCTTGCCGTGGTTGCCATCTCGAGAATGTGGAGAATTATGATCTGAGCGGTCATTACCGGGAAGTATTAGCGGGCAATCTTAAAGCGCCGGTTTGTTCCGATTGCCATGCCCGCCATCGTGTTTTATCGCCTCGGGATTCAGATAGTGAAGTATCGGTGGCCCGTCTTGATTTGATCTGTACAAATTGCCACGTTGGATATGAAGCCTCAATTCATCGTACGGCTGAAGGTGGTGATCCACGACTGGAAACTTGTGTGGTCTGCCATACTGGCCACCAGACTGAGATGGTTGGTACTGCGGCAACCAGTGTTTTTGATATTAAACTGGATCAGGTCTGTCTGCGCTGCCATACCGGTAATCTGCTGATAGATGCTGGTGATGCTCACGGGAGTATCCACCGGGATGAATTAACGAAAGTTTCAAATGGTCAAGCCAGCAATTGCGGTAATTGTCATACCTATCATTATCTGGCCCCTAATCATCCAGGTGACCATGCACTCCAGAAATCATGTGTTGATTGCCATCCGAAAGAACAGCAGCAGTACGAACAATCGACCCATTATATTTCCTATCAAAAAGGTCATGCTGAGGCACCTACCTGTATCTCCTGCCACGATGACCGAAGGATAAAAAGATCGGAAGAACAATTTTTAGGCGAATCGGTTATCGCACTATGTTCCCGCTGCCATACTGACCGTGATATAACCATGAAATTCCAGCTTAATCTCAACGTGCTGGAAGGATATAACACCTCCTATCATGGCCAAATGTATCAACTTGGTTATCAGGGTGAAAAATTTGCTACCTGTATATCCTGTCATGACAATCATTCAATTCTGCCCAGTGATCATCCGGAATCGACAATTCATAAGACCCATATCATAGCAACCTGTTCCCGTTGCCATGAGGATGTGAACGAGAATTTTGTTCAGTACCTGCAGCACTATACTCCAATGGCGCAGGAACCAAACCTGATTCTGGATATCATTCATCATGCGATGGTGATCTTGTTGACAAGTGTGCTGATTATTTTTGGTGGGCATACTTTACTATGGTTGATCAGACTTCTAGTCAAACGCTTGCGACATGGACCTCTGAACAAACCAACTAAGACAGGACATCGAGTCAAACGATTTACACCGGTTGAGCGGATTCTACATATTGGAATGATCGTCAGTTTTCTTACCCTTGCTTCAACTGGCTTACCGCTGAAATACAGTCACTCGGAAATGGCCAACTGGTTTGTTCACAATATAATTGGTTTCCAGTTTGCTTCAATTGCTCATCGGGTGGCGGCGGGTATCATGGGGCTGGTATTTGGGGCACATTTGATTATCTTATTCCGTAAGGCTGTATTGCAACAGAAAAAAGGAGTATTCTGGGGACCGAACAGTCTAGTACCAAATCCTCAGGATTTCATTGATTTCTTTCAACACATGCTCTATTTCGTCGGCCTTCGGAAAGAAGAACCAAAATTTGGCAGATGGACATATTGGGAGAAATTTGACTATTTTGCTGTTTTTTGGGGCATGTTTGCTATTGGTGCTTCCGGACTTGCATTGTGGTTCCCCGAATTCATTTCAAGAATTTTCCCGGGATGGCTTATCAATGCGGCTCACATTGTCCATTCTGAGGAAGCTTTGCTTGCCACTGCATTCATATTCACAGTCCATTTCTTTAATACCCATCTGCGTCCGGGTACTTTTCCCATGGACGAAGCAATTTTCTCCGGTCATATGACAGAAGAGCGATTCGAGGAAGAACGTGCTCTTCAAAAAGAGGCCCTGACTGAAAATGAATATCAGGCCATTTTAACCAATCCTCTCCCTAGCTGGAAGCGCTGGATATTCCGAATTGCTGCTTATACATTTCTACTGGTAGGTTTAGCACTGCTGATTTTGATTCTGGTTGGAACTTTCACATAGGGAGAAAATAAGGGGGCTAATATGAGGCATTACAGTTCGTTTGCCAAGTATCTGGTTGGAGTGCTGATACTGCTGGTAGGATCGGTGTTCGCGCAAGATGATATTGAACTTATCGACAGCGAGACCTGCCAGGAGTGTCATGAAGATAATTCTATTGATGCATCAGTTCACGCTGATTTGGAATGTTTGGATTGTCATCTTGTGGTTCAGGAACTTGGTATTGATCATTCCGAAGGCTATGAGTCCGATTGCCAGGATGTTTGCGAATCCTGTGGAACCTGTCATGAAGAGGCCAATGACGAATTTAAAACCAGTGTCCACGGTGTTTCTATCTGGCAGGAAGGTTCCGACATGGATGCGGCATATTGCTACAGTTGTCACGGCAGTCATAATATCCTGCCTTCCGATGATCCCAGTTCCCTGGTTTATCCACCTAATTTAGCCCACACCTGCGGGGTATGTCATGCCAGACCTGAGCTGGTTGAAAAATACGATATAATCGATCTGCATCCGGTTGAGCTTTTTTCAAAAAGTTATCATGCAAAGGAACTTGCGGATAATGGCAATCTTCTGGCAGCTACCTGTAATGATTGTCACGGTGTACATGATATCAAGGTCAGCACGGATCCGACTTCTACAATCAGTCATTCTAATGTATCCGAAACCTGCGGACAGTGCCACGAGCAGATTTACAAAGAATATTCACAGAGTATACATTGGCTCGCTCTTTCGCGGGGAGAGCGTGAGTCTGCATCCTGTACTGATTGCCATGGCGAACATGAAATCATTGACCCGCATGATCTGAACTCGCCGGTATTAAAAAGAACATCAGCGGAAAAAACCTGTGCCCGCTGTCATACTGATGAGCGGATAATCAATAAATATGGCCTGATAGCAGGGAAAGTTTCCAGTTACCAGGATAGTTATCATGGATTGGCAGTCATAAAAGGCGATGAAGATGCTGCCACGTGTTATGATTGTCATCTGGCCCATTTAATTCTACCAGCTGATGACCCAAAGTCCGCGATTAATATAGCTAATTTGAGTGAAACCTGTGGTACCTGTCACCCGGGTGCATCGGATAAGTTTTCTCAATCCTATACCCATCAGTCCGTTATTCTTGCTGAAAAGCCAGTGGAATACTATGTGAAGATCGTTTACATCATACTGATTGTGGTGGTGATCGGTGGTATGTTCATCCACAATTTAATAATCTTTGTGGAGCTCATGATTCAGAAATACCGTAGTGAGGGACCACAGGATTATATTCAACGTTACACCAAATCACAGATCTGGCAGCATATTCTGCTGATAATTTCCTTTATTACATTGGTAGTTACAGGTTTTGCTTTAAAATATCTGGATACATTCTGGGCTGACCTGCTTAGCATGGTCGGATTGACGGAAACGGTGCGTGGAATCGTACACCGGACAGCTGCTATTCTAATGATTGTAGTGTCTGTTTGGCACTTAATCGAAGCAATGGCGATTAATAGTGGACGTCGATTTTTCAAAGCCCTGCTGCCAGGTTTAAGTGATATCAAAGGATTTTATCAACTGATGTTATACAGTCTGCACATTTCAAAGGAAGAACCTCAATTTGATGACTATGATTATACCGAGAAAGCCGAGTACTGGGCATTGATCTGGGGTACGGTAGTAATGGTTGTAACTGGATTCATTTTATGGTTCCCGGTCTTTTTTACCGAGTATTCGCCGCTTTGGATGGTAAAAGTTGCAGAAGTCTTTCATTTGTATGAAGCCTGGCTGGCAACCCTGGCTATTATAGTGTGGCATTTCTTCTTTGTGATACTACATCCCAAGGAATATCCCATGAGCATGACCTGGATCCATGGCCGGATGACGATTGCTGAATACAAGCACAAACATCCTCTTGGTTATCAACGAATTATGGATGAAGTTGAATCAATTAAAAGTGGAACATTGCCGCTCAAGAAAGCATCATTTCAGGCACAGGAATATGTGACCCGTCACCAGCTTGACCAATCCGCGAAATGAAGCAGTATCCTGCATTGATTTTGTTAGCTTAAAAAATACAATCCGTTCGATTATTGACCGTACCGCGGTTCATTATGGGGGCTGTCAAATTTGCTTTGGTATGATACCTGGGGTGGGTCGAGGAACTGAAATTGACTGGTTTTTGGAGTGGAAGCAAGTAGTTGGCGGTACAACGATTTCAGTCTTTAGGCAACCGAGCGAACTATACCCTTAAAGCAGCACTTAAATTCCAGGTCTTGAATAAAATCTGTTATAATTGTCACAAGTTTTAATTTTGATAGCTATAAATTGCCGAAGGAATAGTTTTTTAAATCGTTCAGTAAGGTAGATTAATGAATATATTGAAAACAGGACAGCGTGACCTGATTCAACCACCGGATATGGATGCCTTCCGGGAATGGAATCGCACTCAGAAATCCAAGGCACTAATCGATAAAACAACGACCGAACAGGAAGCCATATCCAATTTTCTGGTGGATGGTGATTATATCGGTATTGAACTTTATGGAACTGTACGGGCGCCAATGTCGCTGGTGCGGGAAATAATCCGCCAAGGTTACAAAGAATTAAAATGTGCCGGACAGGGTGTTTTTGAATCTGATTTACTGGCTGCGGCAAATACAGTCAAACAACTGGACTGGACATACATCGGTTTTGAGGTCTACGGTTTGTCAGCCAGCGCACGTCGAGCAGTAGAAGGTGGGTATGTAGATAAAGTTGTGGAATGGTCCAACGCCGCGCTTACATGGCGATTTAAGGCAGCCGCCATGGGCATTCCATTTTTGCCAACCAGGGTTATGCTGGGAACTGATACATTCAATTACAGCGCCGCAAAAGTTGCCGAATGCCCTTTTACCGGTATGAAGTTGGCATTACTGCCAGCCCTGATTCTTGATGTGGGTTTGATCCATGTTCATCGGGCTGATAAATATGGAAATGCCCAGATAGACGGTATCACCGGTTTTGCAGCTGAGATGGCGCGGGCATCCAAGCGTCTAATAATATCGGCAGAAGAAATTGTTGATGAAAATCTGATCCGGCAAAATCCGGGTAGGACAATAATACCATATTACCTGGTTGATGCTGTCGTTGAAGCGCCCTTTGGCTCTCACCCGGGGGAAATGAGTTATTGTTATGAGCGGGATGAACGACATATCAAGGATTATGTAAACGTTTCTAAGGATCCGGAACAGGTGATACACTATCTTGATAAATGGATTTATGGTCTGGCAAATCAAAGGGAATACCTTAACCTGGTTGGTGATGAAACACTGGATTCCTTGAAAATTGATCGGGGAGGTGTCTGATGACCGAACCACGCTATAATCCACCCGAATTACTAATCTGTCTTTCCTCGCGGTTAATGACTGACAATGCAACCTGTTTCATTGGTACAGGAATACCGATGCTGGCAGCTTCATTGGCTCAAAAAATGCATGCTCCGAATTTGATTTCCATATTTGAATTTGGCGGGGTAGGTGCACAATTGGATAAGTTACCTCTAGCCGTAGGCGACATGCGTACATTCAACCAGGGGCTGGCAGCTGCCGGTATCTGCGATATTATGGAGACCGCCAGCCGTGGTTTTGTGGAATACGGTTTTCTGGGCGGCGCACAGATTGATATGTTCGGTAATCTGAATTCTACAATCATCGGCCCTGATCAGGCCAATCCGAAAGTACGCCTGCCAGGCTCTGGTGGTGGCAATGATGTGGGATCAACCTGCTGGCGGACGATTATCATCATGCAACACGACAAGCGACGTTTCATTCCACAAGTGGATTTCATAACTACGCCAGGCTTTCTCAGTGGTCCGGGAGCTCGTGAAGAAGCAGGATTGCCACCAAATACCGGTCCCTATCGAGTGGTAACCAGTCTGTGCACCCTGACTTTCGATGATAAAACCAAATGGATGAAGTTACTGGCCTTGAATCCTGGTGTCACGGTGGATCAGGTAATCGAAAATACCGGTTTTGAGCTGATCATTCCTGATCAAATCAGTAATAATGATCCACCGAGTGATGATGAACTTCGAATACTCAGGGATGAAGTCGACAAAGACCGCTATTATATATAAATAAAGATTATCTTATTTTTGTTCGGCAACTGGTGATCGTGCGGTAAATATTATTTATGATATATTAAAATTGGATTGAACGGCAGATCCAAAAAATAAAGTAAATATATTCAATCATCAATACATTGGAACTTCCCATTGGGAAAAAATATATCGTGTAGTAAGTTTGCTTAAAATATCCATTGGTAATTACTAAATGAACGATAGAAATAAAGCCAAAACTCCAGTATCACTTCATTTATCGCCTGATCAAATCAAAGAGTTATTGAAACAGGTTCCCGCCAATATCCGTTCCTATATTTGTGATCTTGAAGACCAGGTAAATAATTTATCTGAAATTGGTCTGGCACTGTCCAAAGAAAAGGATATGGATATTCTGCTGGAAATGATCCTTCTGGAAGCAAAGCGGATCGCCAATTCCGACGGTGGAACTCTCTATATGATGACTGATGAAAAAAGTCTGAAATTTGAAATTATGATGACCGATTCTTTGAACTTTCATATGGGCGGTACATCAGGAAAGGATATTCCGTTTTATCCGGTAAAATTATATCTTGATGATGGCGAACCAAATAAACATATGAATGCAGCTTATGTAGGACTGTATGGGGAGACGGTCAATATTCCGGATGCTTATAAGGCCGAGGGCTTTGATTTTTCGGGAACCAAGGCATTCGATGAAAAAACTGGTTACCGTTCCCAATCTTTTCTGACAGTACCCCTCAAGAACCACGAGGACGAAATTATAGGCGTGCTTCAGTTATTGAACGCTCAAGATCCAGAGTCGGGCGAAACAATAACATTTTCCTCTAAAATCCAGAATCTGGTCGAAGCATTATCCAGTCAGGCGGCGGTAGCAATCACCAATAAAAAGCTGATCAGAGACCTGGAAGTTCTATTCGAATCATTCATCAAATTGATTGCATCGGCAATTGATTCCAAATCACCCTATACCGGCGGGCATTGTGAACGGGTTCCCGTAATTACCATGATGCTGGCCGAAGCTGTACATGCTGCTACCGATGGTCCTTTTAAGGATGTGGCATTTACTGAACAGGAAATGTATGAATTACGCATCGCAGCCTGGTTACATGACTGTGGAAAAGTTACTACACCGGAATATGTGGTTGATAAAGCTACCAAGCTGGAAACGATCTATGATCGGGTTGAGACGGTTGCTCTGCGATTCGAAATTATCAAACGTGATGAAGAAATAAAATTCATCAAGAAGAAAAATCGAATTGCCAACAACCAAACGGTATCAGAAGTAGACAGGAGAACTGAACTCGCCCACGCCCGAAAATTATATCGCAAACGCCTGCAACAACTGGATAGCGATCTGGAATTTATCCGGACCACCAATATTGGTGGCGAATTCATGTCTGACGATAAAAAGGATCGAGTCAAACGGATTGCCCGTTATCGCTGGAAAGAGAATGGTACAACCAAGCCGCTTCTAGATGAAAATGAACTCTATAATCTGATGATTTCACGGGGTACACTTACTAACGAAGAACGCGATATTATTAATAACCACATTGTCATGACGATCGAAATGTTGGAACAGCTGCCTTACCCAAAACATTTACTCAACGTCCCGGAATTTGCTGGTGGTCATCATGAAAAAATGGATGGCACCGGATATCCCAAGGGTTTAGTCAAGGATCAGATGTCAATCCAGGCACGGATGATGGCAATTGCTGATATATTCGAAGCGCTAACAGCCCGGGACCGGCCATATAAAAAAGGTAAAACACTAAGTCAAGCCATGCGTATCCTGGGATTCATGAAAAATGATGCTCATATAGACACTGATTTATTTGACATATTCGTTAATGAGCGAATATTTGAAAAATATGCTCAGGATCATCTTGATCCAAGTCAGATAGACGAAGTACCGATTTAGGATTTGACCGCTATTAATTCTCAAAGCTGAACTCCTATGTCAGCTAGTAAAATGTCTGAAGTTATTGTTGTTATCAATCCCGGTTCCTCATCGACCAAATTGGGTGTTTATTCCCGCACTGAGGAAATATTCACTATGAAATTTCCCGGTTCACCGCCAACCGTTCCCGGGTTGCAGAAATTACTCGATTCCTACCTGACTGAATCAACGGTGTTGGCAGTCGTTTCCCGTGGTGGATTATTGAAACCCCTGATTGGGGGAGTTTATGATGTAAATGAAGCGATGTTAAATGATTTGCAACAGGAAAAATATGGTCGGCATGCCTCCAATATGGGAGCTATATTAGCCTCGGAATTGGGTAATATATTTGAAGTTCCCGTATATGTAGTCGATCCGGTCACTACCGATGAATTTGAACCGCTGGCACGGGTATCGGGCTTTCCTGGTATAGAGCGGGTGTGTCGCGGTCATATTTTAAATATCAAGGCTGTGTCGCGTAAAGCTTGCCGTGAACTGAAACTTGATTTTGAAAAAGTCCGATTCGTAGTGGCTCATCTTGGTGGTGGAATATCGGTGGCAGCTTTGAAAAAAGGCCGAATGGTGGATGTGAATGATGCATTACTTGGTATGGGACCTTTCTCACCACAACGGGCCGGCGCTCTGCCGCTCCGGGGAATTCTGGATCTGGCTTATTCTAAACCACGACCCAAGGTGGAATATCAACTCAGTAAATCCAGCGGTTTAAAGGGGTATCTCGATAGCGATGATATGGTCACAATCGAAAGGCGAATCATCGGTGGTGATAATAAAGCAAAATTAATTGTCGATGCCATGATCTATCAGATTGCCAAGGAAATCGGAGCCATGTATACGGTATTAGCTGGTGAAATTAATGGTATAATCATCACTGGCGGACTGGCATTTTCGAATTATATCGTTGATGGTTTGCAAGTAAGATTGAAAGAATTGAGCATGTTAATCGTCTACCCCGGCGAATTTGAGATGGAATCATTATCACAGGGAGCCTGGCGGGTACTCGAGGGTGTAGAAAAACTACACCAATATGAGTCCCAAACTGAATGGTAATCGGGCACTATTAATGCTGGGAAACTGGAAAGTTATTATGTCAGAAGTCCGGTTTATGAAACGGCGGTTGGTCGTCGTGGCCGGTGCTGCTGATCCATTAATTTTGGCAGCCTTAAAAAGTGCTGGTGAATTGGGTTTGGTCGAGCCGATTTTGGTTGGTGTAAAAGCGGATCTCGATCGCTGTTGTCAGGAACTGGAAATAATGGAGTGGGATAGGCATGATACATCACCCGAGTTGATTGCAGATGATGCGATTCAGATTGTACGGGAAAGACCGGGTTCACTACTTATGAAAGGTCGTATTTCTACAGCTGAGCTGATGAAGGCGGTATTGAAACGCAAAACTGGAATTCGGGGTGAATCTTTATTAAGTCATGTTGCGGCTGTTGAAACACCGGGATATCATAAACTGCTGTTTATATCAGATGGTGCCATAAACCTGCGGCCAGATGCCGATACATTGGAAGCAATTGCCAGAAATGCAATAAATTTTGTCCGAACCCTGGGAATTGATCAACCGCGAACAGCTATGATTACCTTAATTGAAGCGATCAATTCCAAGATCACATCTACAATCAGGGCGGCGGAAGTGACTCGACGTATTGCTGAAAATGAATTCATCGAAGGACCTATTTCCCTTGATATAGCCCTCTCAAAAAGGGCTGCAGAACAAAAGGGAATCAGCAGTAAAATTTCAGGTGAAACCGACATACTGGTAATGCCCAATGCCACCGCTTGCAATGTGGTAGTTAAAGCACTGCGATTGGTTGGTGGTGCCAGGATCGGAGGTGTGGTGGTGGGGGCAAAAGTTCCGATTTTACTGGTCTCTCGCTCAGCTGATGCGAATTCTAAAATCAGGTCGATCGCTCTTGGTATTGCTTTCCAGCAAAGATTATTGCTGTAAAACTATAATAGACAATTCGTTGTGTGTTGATGTGATTTAAGTTAATGGCCTTTTACCATTAAACAAGTCTGTTGTAACCTTTTTATTTTTCTTTAATCCAATCTGGTGTCAACTAATTATTAATCAAAACAGGTAGAAATATGAATGATTCTAAAGCATTAAAAACATTTACTGATTCCAATTGGAATGAAGATGTAAAAAGCAGTGATGATCTGGTAATGGTCGATGTCTGGGCTCCCTGGTGTGGCCCCTGCCGGGTGATTGGTCCAATTGTCGAGGAATTGGCTGATAGTTATGAGGGTCTGGTTACTATCGGAAAACTAAACGCCGATGAAAATGTTAAAGCATCTCAGCTGGGAGTATCCGGAATACCGACGATCCTCTTTCTGCGAAATGGTGAAGAGATTGACCGGGTGGTGGGTGCGGTACCAAAGAGCCATTTGGAAGACAAAATCAAATACCATATCGGCGGCTCGGCCCAGGCCTGATCATATTAAATCTGATAAGGTCGGTAATTTTAGAAATACTTAATTTCTTGAATGCCAAGCGAATCAGAAATTATCAAGAAAGCCCTGAGCAGGGATCGTGGAGCCCAATCAGAATTAGTCAGATCTCATTCCGCCCGGATCTACAACCTTGGATTGCGGATTATGCGAAACGAGGAGGATGCGGAAGATGTCCTGCAGGAGACATTTATTACCATGCTGAATAAACTGCATCAATTTTCCGGCAAATCATCTTTGTATACTTGGTTGTATCGAATCGCCACTAATATTGCTTTACAAAAATTACGAGATAAAAAGCGCCTGAATGCCGAGATCTCAATTCATGAACCTAGTTTTGAGGCACTGCGCGGATCCCAATTACATGAATGGCCGGGTCAACTCGAAGATAATATCAATGATGAACAATTCCGAAATTGTCTTGCTTTGGCAATGGAGGATTTACCCGAGAATTATCGAGCCGTATTTGTGCTGCGTGATTTGGAAAATCTTTCTACCAAAGAAGCGGCCGTCGTATTAGGTATTACCGAAGCTAATGTTAAAGTTCGCCTGATGCGGGCTCGGTTATTCCTGCGGGATAAATTGGCTCATCAGTTAAAATGTGTTGGAGAGAACCGATGAAGCACCAGCATGATCCAAAAATGATCGATAAAATTGAGGAACAATTAGGTAACGATTTTGATTCAGAAGTGGTTGCTGAAGTAGCGGAGCATATGCAAAATTGTCCGGACTGTAAGATTTATGTTGATAGTGTAAAGCAAACGATCAAGCTCTACCGGGTAACTGAATGTGATACTTCAGTCCCGGCGGATGTATCGGATCGACTATTCAAAGTTTTGAAACTGGATAAATGATAAACAGGATTCATTTCGGAGATGAATTAAGGATGCTAGTAAAACTTAAACAGTGGTGGAATTCCAGCACCCTATTTAAAATGACGATCGGATTGAGTCTTGGAGCAGGATTAGGTTTTTCATATTATTATTTCATTGGTTGTAATACTGGAAACTGTGCCATTACCGGTAGCCCAATAAACAGTACTTTGTACGGAGCTTTAATGGGAGTCGTAATTTCATATCCCGGTAAGCGAAAGGTCGGAAAAAAATGAATTACGGTTATCTGCGGGTGCTTGAGAGAGATTTTAATACCGTTGATCTTGCCCTGCGAAAGAATCTTGTGGACCAGGGTTTTGGTATAATAACCGAAATCGATGTCAAGGCCACCTTGCGGGCTAAACTGAATGTTGAATTTAGAAATTACCGGATTCTAGGTGCCTGTAACCCGCCAATCGCGCACTCCGCACTAGAACTGGAACCTGAGATCGGATTGCTTTTACCATGTAATGTAGTCATTTGGGAGAATGATGATAAGTCAACTACAGTAGCTGCCATCGATGCTGAAAAATTATTAACCCTGACCGGCCGCAAGGATTTAGCTGAAACAGCCATCAGGATTAACAAACTATTAACCGCCGCCATTGATGCCCTATGATTGATCTATTGACCTTTTTTGGTATCCTGGCTGCCTGGGTTGTAATAAACCACTATATATTACCCAAGCTGGGAATCCATACCTGAGGTGTCCCCAATGCTCCTCAGTCTGAGGAATACACATCTGATAAACCGATTGAAAAGGATTAATTATGCCAATGTTTGATTATCGTTGCCGGAACTGCGGCAACATATTTGAAGAATTAGTTTTCTCACGCACAATGTCCGACAATGATATTGTCTGCCCCGATTGTAATAAAAATGAATCGGATAAATTGATTTCAGCACCGGCTGTCGCAGTAGGAAACAGCAGCTGCAATAGTCGTGCGGATTGTCCGATATCCTCAGGTTTTTCCTGAGCATCCTGATTTCTGCGGTCGCAGTATATAATATTAATTTGTTTTATCTTATGCTTGAATGCAGCTACGTTTGTAGCTCATGAATGATCGTTTAGCAAGCGGTTCTCGCAAAGAGCAATTCTTAAAAAATCCTTCCAAAGCCCTGTGGTCGTTGGCCATACCGGTAATGGGTGGAATGAGCATTCATATGATCTATAATATCACCGATATGATTTTTATCGGTCGGGTAAGTCCCGATGCTCTAGCGGCGGTAGCATTTAATATGCCGCTATTTTTCTTTGCTATGGGTCTTACGATGGGAATCGGATCCGGTGTTACAGCTGTTATTGCTCGTTATATCGGTGCTGAAGATAAGGCCAATGCTGACAATACTGCACTGCACGGAATTCTGATGGGACTGATCATGGGCATCGTGCTAGGAGGTGCAGCCGGTTTGTGGGGCGATATTATCTTGAGCGTCATAGGTACGCCTGATTCGCTCTATGATCTGGCTTGGTCCTATTTAAAAATCATCTCAATGGGTCTACCATTTATAATCTTATCCGGGACCTTCCGGTCGATCATGGCTGGCGAAGGCGACATGAAAATGCCGATGATCGTTGGCGGTGCCGGTACCGCGTTGAATATTGTTCTTGATCCACTGTTTATTTTTGGATTTAACCAAGGATTACGAGGAGCTGCACTGGCTACGGTGATTTCCCAACTGCTGGTTCTGCTGACGATGCTGTACATCATTTTTATTCGCAAGCGTTCCTATATATCTTTCCGGTTGCAGGATTTCAGACCCAGTCGGACAATATTAAGCGCTGTTCTGGCAATTGGCGTTCCTGCTTCTGCTTCCATGTTGATCATGTCGTTTGGTGGGACGGTCTTTAATCGCATTCTGATTCATTTCTCTTCAGCTGCAGTTGCAGCCTATCAGATTGCCGGCCGGGTTGAAATGCTGATATTCCTGCCGATCATGTCAATAGCTACCAGTCTGGTTACTCTAGTTGGTATGTTTGTTGGAGCTAAAAATATCTTAAAAGTGAAATACATTATTCGCTACGGCATATCGCGGGCAGTAGGTATTACCCTGATAGGATCTGCAGCGGTTTTCATATTTAGTCCGCCAATCATTGCTTCATTTACACCAGATCCGGCAATCCGATCCATAGCGATCACCTATTTGCGAATCATTACCTTTGTTTATCCTTTGATAGCAATCGGGATTACCTGTGGCCGATCGTTACAGGGTTTCGGACGTGGGGCACCAATGCTGGTCACTACCGCAATCCGGATTCTTTTACTTTCCGCCCCGTTAGCCAGCCTGTTTGTTTTTATATTGGATAAAGGTATCGAATGGGTCTGGTATGCGATCGTTATTTCTGTCCTGGTTTCCGTGACTGTATCGCTAACGTGGTTAAGAGTAGAATTCCGTAGGGTCGCTGAACGAATCGCTGCTGAATCTTCCGAAACTAAAAATATCTGATCGTATCGATTAGATTGGATTGATCTATTATTCTTATTTACATTTGAGGATGCAAAATAATAGTCTGGTATTCAGCTATTGAAGTTGCAGTAATGAAATTGTGAGAGCAATCACAATATGAATCCCCATATCGAAGTAACTTCTTACAACCTTTTCAGGGATATGAATAATTAATTGCAAGGAGGAATTAGCATGAAATTATCATCTCAAGAGACTATACTCTGGCGACCGGCAATATTGTTAACAGCGGTCGTTTTGTTTTTTATACCATACCTGGTGGCGGCTGAAGCCGATAACCAGGCCGGTCGACTGGATGTTGAAAAAATAACTCAGCTACGCAATTCCGAAGTTAAAGCACTTAAAAATATGGAAATGCAACAATTGAGCGAACGGATGCGGCAGGTGCAGGGATTCCATAATCAGCTTAAAGGCCGGGTGCATAAACGCAACCCTGTTACGCCGACAGTTGCAAATCCATTTAATACAATCGATTTAGAGCCAATAACCCGGAGTAGTACTCGCACATTACCCGGTGAGCTGGATATCAAGGTCAATGGTGCCGATGCCGATACGATCACGCAGGGCGAGGATATTGTTCTGACAATTGACTTTTCCACTGGTAGTAATTCAGCCGATATGCAGCTCTGGATCGACATGGATGGTGATGGTCTGCTCGATCCGGATGTGGATATGGCCGTTGACGATGCCGAACATTTTTTGGATAATGATTACGATGACGAAGACCGGACTTTCGGTCGCTACCAGATCACATTTTATGGAAACGATGATGGACCTAACCAGGTTGGTGATATCGGGATTCTGTTTGAAGCGATGGACACGAGTGGTTATGATATTGCCTACCAATATATTGAACCCTTGAACGGCCCCTATTCCGTGTCCGGGATTATCACACCACCCACAGCTAACATAATCGTTATAGCCGCTAATATGGATAGTATCAGTGATGATGATGATGATATGGATATGTGGATGACATTGACAGATTCTCTGGGTAATTATCAGAATTTCGTTCCCATTGTAGGTAATTATGCTCTCATGGCTGAGGATTTTTTAAATGTCACGGACGGGATGTATGCCGATACGGGTTATTTTGATATTTTTGTAGATGGTCATTTAACCGGTTATGATTTCAATTTTATTACTCCTACGGCAGCAATCGAAGGTTATGTTGAAGATGAATTTGGTACGGCCATAGAAGATATCTATGTCTGGGCTGATGAAGAATGGGGTGATGGTCCCGGTCGCCAGGCTGAAACCGATTCCAATGGTTATTATTTTATGAATGTCGAAGAAGGTGAATACTGGGTTGGTATCGATGGTGAGGACTTGATACCCGATTATATGGTACCTCGGGATTCAATGATCTATGTCCCGGATAATGATACAGTCGGATTGGATTTCGAAGTTTACAGCACTGACGGTTTTATATCTGGAATGGTTTATCTGAATGATATGCCTTTTGAAGGTGCTCTGGTTAGTGCTGATGGCCGGTTAGGCTGGACCGAATCCTATTCGGGATCGGATGGTTACTACGAATTATCCGTTTCCAGCCAGGCGGATGCGATGGGTGGTTACCATATTAATATCAGGGACTGGGATGAACTACCACCGGGAACGGTTCAATTGAATTGGCATGGTAATGTAATGACCGGTTCTGACACTATCGATATTTATCTCGCTACTTTCGATGGCGGTATCGAAGGCCGTGTTTATGACGATATGGGAAATCCGATCTGGGCCTGGATCCAGGTTCAAAACGAATTTGAACACTTCAATTGGGGTACTGATCATGAAGGCAATTTTTACTTGCCGCTCCCGAATGGTGACTATGAAGTGATAGTTGGCTCGGATGGTTTCTATACCACTTATGACAGTATTTATATTATGGATGATTTCATTTACCGGGAATACTGGTTGCAACCAATGACGATTGACGGTTCTATATCCGGTTTTGTGTACAATCAAAACGATGGCAGCCCGTTGCATGGTGCTGTAGTAGAAATTGGGAATGAATTTTACTGGGATCAAACCTTTACCGATCCCTCAGGTTACTACCATTTTGGTGTACCTTACGGAGTGTACGGTGGCTGGGCCTGGATGGAAGGCTTTGCGGATGCAGGGCCGGACTCCGCGTTGGTGGTTAATCCCAGTATGCCGGACATTCAGTATGATTATCACCTCCATCCCTTCACTGTAGATGCAGCAATTGGTGGAGTGGTTGTTGATGGTGAATTCCAAACACCGCTCGGTGGCGCCAATGTTCATCTGCAGGGTAATTATTTCGGAATCGATGAAATGACTGGTCCGGACGGACATTTCTATTTTGAAGTTCCCAGCGATATCTACTGGTTGGATGCTTGGGCACCCGGATATCATCATTCAGACATGTATGAGGTATTCGTTGAGACGGATTCATCCATATGGGTTACCATTGAATTATGGCCCCAAGAATTTATGCCCCCGATGCTCCACACCGTGGAAGACATCCCCAATGATCAGGGACGCCAGGTGCGCCTGGCGTGGAGTCCCGGAATACCTCCGCCCGGTCAGAACTGGACTCATTTCAGCGTCTGGCGTCAGGTCGATGATTGGTTATGGGATTTCATTGCAGCAGTTCCTTATCATGGTGATATGGATTATGCATATGTGGCTCCAACCCTGGTCGATTCCAATCATGTAACTGGTCCCACTGGTGATTTCTGGTCAACCTTCCTGATCAGTGGACATGCATTCAATCCCTGGGAATTCTATGATTCCAACTGGCATAGCGGCTATTCAGTTGATAACTTGTTGCCTCATGTACCGATTGGTTTAATGGCATCTGCAAATGATGGCGGTGGTATCGCTTTGAACTGGCAACCGGTACCGGATGCTGATTTTGAATATTTCGCTGTCTACCGTGGTGCAGTGGCTGGATTCGAACCAGGTGAAGTGTATGCCTACACAATTGACACTGCTTTTGTCGACCTTGAAGCCGGTATTGGTGATACCTATTATTATCTGGTTAGCGCCACCGATTTCAACGGTAATGAGAGTGGCTACTCGGCTGAAGTCAATATGACTCTACTCACGGTTGATGAAGTCGCTGTCATTCCGGAGGAATTCGATCTGGCTCAAAACTATCCAAACCCGTTCAATCCGTCCACAGTGATTGAATATGCCCTGCCGGAGGCCGGGCAGGTCACAGTCACGGTGTACAATATCCTGGGTGTGGAAGTGGCCACTTTGGTCAATGACTTCCAGGTTGCGGGGCGGTACATCATTCAATGGCAGGCTGGGGATCTGGCCAGCGGTCTTTATCTGGTGCAAATGCGTTCTGCCGATTTCACCCAGACGCGGAAAGTGATGCTGATGAAATAGTATTATTATGCCGAGGTAGGTAAAAAAATGGCGAGCAGGTTCTGTTCGCCATTTTTTTTGAATCACTGATTGGAACTGATGTAATTTACTTGAGCTTTATTGCCAGTCTTTGTGAGCACCTGACATATGAAATTTCAAATTAAATTGATTATTCTGATCCTGTTTGCGCTATCTGCGTCAACCGCAGGAGTTCAACCAGAAGTTGGGTATTATACTTCACAATGTAGCGATATACCCAAGCGCTTATTGGCAGGATCGCAATATTCCCTCCATGATCCAGTTAATCGTCAAATTATCATGGGATCAGCTATATTCTCTCTCACCGGTTTGTACTGGGACCAGTCTATTTCAAATCGGGTTCGTGCAGAGCAACCATTATCGGAATTGCTAAACCGTTTTGGTGATGAATACGGCAATTGGTCCGGGTATGCGCTACTTAGTGTAATCAGTCTGAAATTGCTGGTCAATCCGGACTCCAGACTGCTTAATTGTCGCAGATTCGAATATGCCAGCCTGGTTCTGCTGTCAACTTCAGCTATGACTGGTTTTATAAAAATAGCTATGGGAAGAGAACGTCCTAACAAACAGAATAGACGATCCTTTCCATCGGGACATTGTTCCCATAGCTTGGTGGTAGCAACTATAATTGGTGATATTTATGGATCGATTCCCGGCAGAATTGCCTATACCTGCGCGGGGGATGAGGATAACCTTTCCACAAAATTCTTTTAGTGACAGTCCGGCACTGATGGCTTATTATGCTGGAACTAACCAGCTTGGAGTTACAATATTTTTTAACAGTAATAACTGGCTGAAATGAAATGAGTCAACCAATGATCGATTACGATCCCAATCAGAATATCTTCTGGTTGAAAGGTCTGTGGAAGTTAGACCTACCATTCACACTCAGTGCCAATTATACAATTAATTTACCCCCGGCAGATATTCCCCAGCAGACCAGTTCTGGATTTCAACCGGCTAAAGACGGCTGGCAGATCATTACTCCAGAGATCAGGATGATCCTGAACTGGTCAGTATCAAAACATGGATTGGAACTGATATTGAAAATGAAGAACCTCTCCACAAGGCAATTGACCTTACATAATATTAGTCCGGTGATATTTGATCTGGAAGATTTGCGTGAGGAATTGGACACATTTTCATTCTTCCAACACGGTTTCCAGAGCCGCACACCCAGCCGGCCCCGGCGGGCCGATAAGCTGCAGCAATATCCCCGTCTGAAGTATTTTGCGTTAATGAATCAGAATGTTGACTCACCATTCTGGGGAAAACCGGATGGCATGTCCTCCAGTCTGTTTACCGTATTGATTCAGGAAGAGTTTGAGCCTGCTTTATTTCTAGGATTTATTGAACAAAGACAAGGTTTGGGTGAATTTTATCTGCGAAACCGCGGTTTGATCCAATTGCTGTCTTTTCTGGATTATGGCGGTAAAACTATTGAGTCATGCGAAGAAGTGGTAACGGAAACCCTGTTAATCAACACCGGAAAGCTATCCACGTTGGTTGATGATTATATGACACGGTTAGGGCAGAATATGGATGCTAGAATTGGAACTACCAGAACGGCAGGCTGGTGTTCCGGGCCTGAATTTAAGAACAGAATCAGTGAAAAGAAGCTCTTGGACAGTACCCGCCAGTTGGTTTCCCACCCGGAGTTGGGTGTATCCTTTGTCCAGTTGGATGACGGTTATCAAACCGCAATCGGTGATTGGCTTTCATTGAATAATAAGTTTCCATCGGGTCTCAAAGCTATCGCCGATGAGATTCATCAGCATGGTTTCAAAGCGGGAATCTGTCTGGTACCCTTTGTGGCCGGGCGTAATTCAGCGCTATTTCGGGAACAGCCCGACTGGTTTCTGAATGATGAGCAGGACCAAGCTGTGAATTGTGGATTCAATCTCAGCTGGAAGACAAAAGTATTCGCACTCGACCTCACACACCCTGAAGTGGAAGACTGGTTAAAGAATATCTTCGCTCAATTTGTCGCCTGGGGGTTCGACTATTTCAAGGTCGATCACATTTTCGCCGGTATCCGACATGGGCAACGTCAGTGCCCGGCATTATCGCCGTTAGAGTCCTACCGCCATGGATTGGAAATCATAAGGGAGGTGATCGGTGATCGTTTCCTGATTGGCTGTGGCGCTCCCATCGGACCTTCAGTTGGATTGGTGGATGCTATGCGGGTATCAGATGATGGACTGGAAAAATGGCATAATCCGATCTGGGAATGGCTAGAACGCGATTATGGTGTGAAATCTGTTTCCGGCCGGATTCGGAATAATATCCAGCGCTCGGTTATGCACCGGAAATTGTGGTTGAACGATCCGGGTTGCCTGCTGGTACATGATCGCAACACTGATTTGAATCTGTCCGAGGTTCGCACCCTGATAACCCACCAG
>CAYTPW010000007.1:28201-162132 GCA_964439935.1 uncultured bacterium
CAGGGTATGACTGGTGGTTTTCTGTCTCTCGGTGATAATCTGACCCGCTTAAGTCGTGAGCGATTGGATTGGGTAAAAGCTGTTTTACCGCCGACCGATTTGACCGGACTACCGGATCAACAATTTATCCGGGAATATCCCGATCTAATTCGCCTAAAGGGTCGCGGGGAAGTCATTGCTTTGACCAATTGGGAAAAAAAGGCGCGGGTATACGATTTGGGTAAATATTTGACAATCGATCAATTTGCGTTTGATTTTTGGGGTAAAGAATTTTGGGAACCAGTTTCCGCCAGACTGAAGTCACACGCTACTCTTGCACTGCAGGTTACGCCCAAAAGCAGTATTCCACAGGTTGTTGCTACTAATTTACACCTAACTGCTCTGGTAGACGGACGGATTGCTGGTAAGATAGATTCGCGGGTGACCAGGTTAACGGTTAGCGGCACCAACCTGGCACGCAAGCAGGGTCGGATTTGGGTTTATATTCCTACAGATTTTACCTATATCAGTGCAACCTTGAATGATCAGACTATCGCTGTTGAATCCTGGGAACAGGGAGTATCAATTGCTATCAATCAAGTGCCGCCCTGGAAATTGGTGGTTAAATTTTTGAAGACTGGCCGATAGGGGAGACCGATCGTGACGAAGCTTTCAACGTAACATTACTCCTGCAAGGAAGTCTAGTTACTATACCCCAATAGTGAAACGTTTTATCACTTCATCATTAGCTTCTTTTTTGCTTGCGCAGCCAACAGCGGTCCCAGGCGTCCTTTTTCATAGGCGATCTTCATAAACATATTACGCTTGGTCTTGGGTGGTGATTTATAATCTTCTCGGTGAATCATCGACAGAGCGCCCTGCTCACAGGCTGAGATACAGGCTCCGCAACCAAGACATATTTCCGATTTGACCATGCTGACCCGTCCGTTGCCGTTACTGGCAGATTTGTCGAGCCTGATGGCTCTAACATTGCAGGAGGTGAAACAATCACCACAATAATCACACTTATCTTGATTAACAATCGCGATATATGGTGTTTTATTGACGCCCTTATAATAACCGGCCTTGACACCGGACATAATTTCGCAGCAGCAACCGCAGCAATTACAGATGAAGCTTGGTTTATGCCGGATATTATCGGTGATGTGGGTCAGGTGCAAATCCTCTGCCATTTGCAGGATATCAAGCATCTCAGCTACTGTCTTGCGCTCCGCAAATCCCCGACGGACCAGGAATTCCGCCCCGCGACCGATCGTCATGCAGATGCCTTCCACCGGCGCACCCTTTTTACAGGACTTACCTTCATGCTCTCGCTTATGGCGGCAGTAACACATTGCTACAGCATGAAAATCAGCGTTTTTCAATATATTGCGAGCGCTGTCATAGGATACGATTTCACTAAGTACCGGTATGTGTTCTTCGTATGGCAGGGAACGTGTGAGCTGAGTCTTGCTGCCGAAAAATTCCTGAGCCTGTCCCTCGTTGGTGTCCCAATGAAAATATTCACTCATCAATCGAGCTACTTTCTCAACCGGCAGGTCGGTGCGCTGCTTCATGAATGTGAATTCGAAGAAACCGATCACTCCCGGCATCAGCAGATAGTAAGTTTTATTGCCGTAGGGCAGATCCATGATTATTCCCTTATCTGCCATCGACTCCAGAACCGGTAATAGCTTGTCCTTCGGCATGTCAGTCCGCTCTGATAACTCTTCCAGAGTCGCATCCCGCAGGGGAAACCTGGAGGCTGCAAATGCTTCGGTTTCACTGAATAGAATTGCCAGTAACTCCCGTAGTTGTTGATTATCTACCAGACCGACTGGATACTGGTTTAAGCGGTCGATCAGTGGTACCAGATTCGATTTAGAATCAGCAATATGTCCCATAATATTTGTTCCGCATTTATTTGAATTAGTTGAAAATAATCGATAGTACAGTAGAAATCAAAGTGAAGGATTCAATTATATCCTCTGCATATGTGATGGCTGCCTACACTGCAGATTACCAGCGCTAATCTGGAAATGGAATCCTTCTTTATGCCAGATCAGATGGTGTAATTGATTAAGGTTTGACATTTTTGTTTCTTGGATCACAATTTACTGACCTGTTACCACTTAGAGAACTGCATTCAATCGTCTTAAATTGTAATAACTATTTAAATTGTGAATGTTATAACTGTTCATTAATTTTTGATTAGTAATTAGATAGCAGGAATTGCAGCTGATTTTCAATATTATTAAATACGTGGTGATATGCGACTGAGTCCTCTCCAACTGGTGCTGCTTATAGTTACCCTCATTGGTTCAGTGCTCTTTTCCCAAAGTTACCTGGTCCATCAATACTCCGAAATCAATGGTCTCCCCAGCTCGGTGATAAAAGATGTAGCTCAGGATGAAAACGGACGAATTTGGGTTGCGACTCGATCTGGAATTTCAGTATATGATGGTGCTGACTGGAAAAATTATGGTATCAGTGATGGCTTGCCAGTTTCAAATTTGCACACCATAAAATGTGATAGTCTGGGAAATGTCTGGACATTTTCTTACAGCGCTGATTCATCGATATGGAAATATGATGGTTATAATTGGACCACAATATCAATACCTTCATATTTAAAAAGCGAAGATATTTCTTATACCGCATTTGAGATAGCCGTCCGCAATGGTCGTACACTTTGTGCTGTTAGCACAATTGGTGGTGGTGTTTTTATCTACGAGGATGAAAGCTGGACCCAATTAACGACCGATCAAGGTCTATTGAGTGATACCATCTACTGCATGGCGAACTATCGAGATCGGCTTTATTTCGGTACGAATAAAGGATTATCAATTCTCCGCGATAATAAAATACAGAACTGGTCAGTTGGTCAATCAGGGTCATTGTCACCGGAAATTACCGGAATTGCTGTACAGGACCTGAACAAGTTTAGTAATGCCACAAACTCAGAACCGGTAATATGGTTGAAAAGTGATCGCTGGATTGGTTACCTGCAGAATTCTGAATTCAATCTAATCAAGGCTCAACTTAATCAAACTTACCGCTTGAATTGGATCAACGGAGAATTTTACACCAGTGTCCTGCAACCGGATTATCTTGGAGGATTGTATTGGGGAAACCTGTCAGCAGTATATCACATAACAAAAGATGGCAAATCCATTCAATACCTCAATAAGAACAGCGGATTGATTGGCGAAGGTTCTACCTCAATGCTGATTGATCATGAAATGAATTTGTGGATTGGTGGATTGCGCGGATTGAATAAACTGCCTAATCGGCGTTTTGCCAATTACCAGAAAATCAATGGCTTGCTGGAAGATGAAGTAACTGCAGTTGTTGAAAGGTCACCAGGACAATTCGTTTTTGGGCATAACAGCGGAATCACCCATTATAATGGAGCTGAATATCAAACGGTTTCGCTTCTGAACCTGGAACACCTGCCACCCGGATTTTTACGGGTAATGGATCTTGAAAAAGATGACCGCGGTAATGTCTGGGCGGCATTACAGAATTATGGAGTGGCTTTACTTGAACCAGATGGCAATATAACTTTTTTTGGTAAAGACAAAGGTCTGCAGTCCGTAATCTATTCAACCTTTGTAGACAGTCAAGGAGATGTTTTTGCAGGCGGAACCAAAGGAATTTATATTTATCGGGCAGGATCATTTCACAAGCTGGCAACACCAGATTTCACCTCACTGGTAATTCGCGCAATTAACCAGGGTCCTGGCACAGACCTGCTGCTAATGACCACTTATGATGGTCTCTTGATCGGCAGACCAGAGCGTTGGCGACAAATTGTCAGTAAAAAAAGTAAATATAATTCTCTTTATTGTGGTCTTGTTGATAGTCGCGGACAGATACTTGTCGGTTCCGCCGCCGGGCTTCTAATAGCCAAGGATAGTATGCTGGTGAAGTATAACGAATTGGATTTTCAGATTGACCGGCCGGTCTATTTCCTCGTTGAGGATTTGAATAATAATCTATGGGTTGGCACCGACAATGGCGCAATTCGTTGGGACGGTGAAAAAGCCCGGAAATTCACTGTGAATGATGGTCTCGTCGGTCTGGAAACCAATCGTGCTGCCGGTTTGCTTGACAGCCGTGGACGAATCTGGATTGGGACAGATGGAGGAATTTCTCTCTACCAAGAGGAATCTGATAACATCAATATTTATCCGCCACGTGTAGAGTTAAGCTCGATCAATGCCGATGATTTAGAACTTTCGATAGATGAAGACTCTTATCTTAAACATGACCAAAGTAATCTAAACTTCCATTTTTCGATCTTTTCCTACATTGATGAACAAAATATATTAGTCAAGAGACAGTTGGTTGGCTTGGATACTGATTGGCAAACCGAGGTTGCCACTCCAATTCGTAAAATCAGCTATTTTAGTTTACCTCCAGGGCAATACTATTTTAAAATGCGAGCGCGAAATGCTGCTGGCATCTGGAGTAAAACAATTTCGTCTCCGAAAATCAATATTTTACCTCCGTTCTGGTTGAGATGGTGGTTTTTCATAATGTGTTTCTTTGTCATTACCGGCGCAATATTGACCACTCAGAGTTATTTTAATAAAAAACATTTTGCCGATCGGCTGCAGGTGGAAGTTGATAAAAAGACAGGTGAATTGGAACAATCGCGTGAACAATACAGCCAGCTATTTGAATTATGTCCCTTGGGTGTTGCTGTATATGACCACAAGGGTGATTATTTATATGTCAATCCGGCCTACTGTAAGTTGCTGATGTTTGAGATTAGTGATCTGGTTGGTAAAAACTATATTGACATCAAGATACCACCTGAAAATCAGGAAAAAGAGCGTGATTTACTGGCAACACTTGTCAAGGACCAACCTCGAATTGAACCTTTCACCAGTATCAACCTCAGAAGTGATGGTAAAACATTAACGGTACGATATCACGGCGATTATACCCGTGACCCTGGTGGACAGATCACCGGATTTGTTGTCTTCGGAGAAGACGTAACCGAACGACAGTTAATGGAAAACCAGTTGCGGCAGGCTCAAAAAATGGAAGCGATCGGTCAATTGGCGGGAGGTATAGCCCATGACTTTAATAATCTGCTGGCCGCAATTGTCGGCTACAGTGAATTGGGTATAAATAAAACTGAGCGGGGATCACCAGCGGTCCAGTATTTTAATAATATCATCAAACGTTCAGACCATGGCGCTAAGTTGGTAAACCATTTACTGGCCTTCAGTCGCAAACAGCCATTGAATTTCAATCTGATTGACTTAAATGATGTGGTTTCAGAAGCATCTAAATTCCTGCGTCAGGTTATTGGTGAAGATATTGAATTAGATACGAAACTGGATCCCGATTTAGCAACTATCACCGCCGATTCAACAGCGTTAAATCAGATAATCACTAATCTTTGTATTAACGCCCGCGATGCGATGCCCAAAGGTGGAAAACTAATAATAGAGTCTGGTAATATCGTGCTTGATGAAAATTTCTGCAATATTCATAAAGGTGCTGAACCTGGTGACTATGTGAAGCTGCTAATTACCGATACCGGCAAAGGAATGGATGAGGAAACCCGGAAACAGATATTTGATCCCTTTTTTACTACCAAGGCAAAATGGGAAGGTGCCGGATTAGGATTATCAATGATTTTCGGATTAATGAAGCAGCACAACGGTTATATTGATTGTAACAGTGAACTCGGGAAAGGAACTACTTTTAAACTGTATTTCCCTGTTGCTGAATCATAGTTAACTATCAGCCATCTCGATTCAGGCTGTTGAATCGGCTGATCTTGCAGCCGGAGGTGGTCAGGTATTCAGGATGAAGATTGGCTGCGAGGCAGGCATGTACCGGCAGAACAATGACAGTACCACCAATCTCAATCCTTTCTAGATGGTCCTGTGGAAGTTGAACGATTCCATGTTCCTGTGACAAACTGATCACTGGTGCATCATAGACGGGGGCTCCCCACCCATCGGCAGTGCCATCAGCCAGGTAACCGTAAACTTGTTTCCCGTCGCTGCATTTCAGATATTCTTTAGAGAGGTGCACTGCTCCACCGTTAAGCACAATTTCTCCTCTACTGGCATATTTACCAATTACCGGGCAAGCCATCGCCAATGCCAGGTCGGTCGACTGGCAGGCTCCCAGATGAAGTTGCATCAGATCATTAAAAACGAAATTCCCGGGGCGGATTTCATCGACACCACTGAAATCAGTTGCCAGACTGCAACCCGGTGTATCACCGATTGAGATCCGACAATCGATCGAATTGGCATTCAATTCTCGCTGCAGATCCATCATCCGCTGTACAGCAGTATTATGAATCTGGAGGACTACTTCGGCTGAGGACTGGTGATAGGTATGGCCGGCGTGAGTCAACAGGCCCTGAAAAGAAAGATTGGAACTGTTCTGTATTTTATCTGCCAGTTTCAAGACCGAATCAGTATTATACCACTGCAATCCGCAGCGATGGTAACCGACGTCAATCTTGATCCAAATTCCGGTGGGTTGGGTCAATTCATGCCCAATTTGAGCTACAACTGTTTCCGAATCAACCAGCAACTCCAGTTTTACCCGTTCAGTCAGATTGTTGATCCGGTTTATTGCTCGAGGATTTACTGGAATGGCAACTGTGATATCATTCCAGCCGTCATTGATAAAGTATTCTGCCATATCGAATGATGAAACAGTAATCGCGGTGACTCCCCTTGTACGAAACCAACTGCCGATTTCCTTTGATTGATGGGTTTTGAAATGGGGTCGGAAAGTCACTTTACTGACTTTGGCCTTCTCGGACATACCGGCAATATTGGCCTTAACCTGTTGCTCATTTAGTATCAGTGTTGGTTTAGTCACCACGGTCATGGGAGGGAGAATGCTATGCCAGTTACTTAGTAGTGAAATGAAGAGCGGCTGCACCTAAAATAGCAATCGAATCATTCTCTGATACTGCAATCCGGATTTTTTCTCGTGTGGTAGGGAAAGCAAAGTCATCAATGGCTCGCCACATGGATTTTTCGAAATAAGGAAATGCTTTCCGGACCGAACCGCCAAGTATGATTATTTCCGGATCAATTGCATACTGGATCGTTTTTATCGCCTGGGCGAAATGGTAGCCAAACGCCTTAAATATGGCAATAGCCTCAGGATCATTATTGTTTGCCGCTGCTGCCAGTTGTTCGCCAGTATGAGAACCGGTATTCTGAAAAAACTGTCCGCTGCAATAATATTCCAGATATTTATCACGATAAGGTACCATACCAAATTCACCGGCACCGCCATTGGCTCCTGAATATATTTTGCCGTCAATAATTATACCTGCACCGAGACCGGTTCCAACAATCAAACCCACCAGGTTTGAATAGGATTTACCCTGGCCGAAAAATTTTTCACCCAAGGCGAAACAATTGGCATCATTGTTCAAACGAACCGGTAGATTGAAACGTTTTTGAAGAATATCCTTTAAATGAACTTCCTTCCAGGATGGGATATTCTGAACATCATAAACAATTCCCCGGTCAATGTCCATTATTGATGGAAAAGCGATCCCGATCCCATTAACAGCCGGAATGTTGACAGTTTCAATTAATTCGAAGATCTGGTCCAGGATATCATCCACCGAATCCTGAGCTTTGATCGAGACTGTTTCCAGTCGGGTAATTTGTCCATCTTCAACTAAACCAACCCGGGCATTTGTCCCCCCGATATCCATACCGATGATAGGGTAATTTATATTCATAGATGATTAATCCAGTTTCTACTTGCTAAAAATTAGTCAACAATTTAGCGCTGCAACACCCTGCGTACTGCAACTTAATTATCCAGGATTTGATCCATGACCCAGTTGGTTCGGGCAGCGGTTTCACCGGTACTGGGGCATCTTCCACGGCCATGCAATTGATCGACTATCGTTTGAATCAGTGGTCCCTGAATCGTTGCCGGATTAGATAACTCCAATAATTCAGTTCGCGAATTACTGGTAAGAGAGACTGGATCATTGCCAAAGGTAGCGAAGCTTATCGTACCGCTTGAGCCAACCAGAATAGTCTGATCAAATTTAGTACCGGCGTTGAAATTCCAGATGCCAGTGCCATGAACTCCGGTTATAAAATAATATGAGCTATTGACCAAATCAGCGACGGTGTAAAGCCCGGCCTGGTTGATGCAGCGACCGCTGGCCTCAGTAATTTGCCCTAAGAAAAACTGAAGTATATCTATTGTATGGGGTGCCAGGTCTTCAAAATAACCACCCGGTGCGTGTTCCGGATTCAGGCGCCAGGTAACCGGTTTCAAGCTATCTTCTGCTTTTGGTGGTCGATTGTAAATAGTGTTCACACTGCGGATTGTACCAATCCGGCCATCATCCAGAAGTTGTTTTATTTTAAGAAAACGGGGTAGAGCACGACGATAATAAGCTATAAATAGTGGAAGTTTATGCTTTTTATAAGCAGCATTTATTTCCATGCATTCGGCATAATTCATACCCATTGGTTTCTCAATATAAGCTGGTTTTCCGGCATCGGCCACCGCCAGAGCATATTCCCGGTGATAGCGGGGTGGAGTGGCAATATAGATTGCGTCAATCCCTGTGTCATTTATCAGGTTTCCGGCATTTTCATACCATTTATCAACACCATGCCGGTTGGCAAAATCCGCCGCAAGATCGCCATTCCGGCGCATTACCGCTACCAGCTTTGAACCGCAAGCCTGTTGAAACGCAGGTCCGCTTTTAACCTCGCAGACATCCCCGCAACCGATTATTCCCCAACGGATGACTTTAGAAGAAGTCATTTCTTAATTCCAAAAATTAACCTGAAGTCACTTTTAAAAAGCACAGCTTCGATTATATTGAGGAAATTTTGCGAGGATAATTTCATTATCATCAACCTTTAATTACAATCAGTGGTACCAGTCGAGCAACTTTTTTCGATAATCCGGCTTTATCGGTAGCTTCCACTACAGCAGTAACATCCTTGTAAGCACCGGGTGCTTCCTCTGCAACTCCCCGATAAGTAGCGGAACGAATTTCAATTCCAGAACGGGCCAGTGCCTGAATGACCTGCTTACCGCGCCAGAGTTTTTTCGCTTTCATCCGGCTCATTGTCCGGCCGGCGCCATGGCAGGCGGATGAAAAAGCTTCGTATTTGCTGGAATCAGTACCGGCAAGAATATAAGAAGCGGTTCCCATCGTACCGCCAATCAGTACTGGCTGACCAAACGGACGCAGATCATTGGGCAGGTCAGGGTGGCCGGGACTAAACGCCCGGGTTGCTCCTTTTCGGTGGACATAGACTGTTTTTCCTTTTCCATCGATCGTGTGCTGTTCTTTTTTACAGGTATTATGGGAAACATCATATAGCAGTTTTAATTCAGCTTTTGGTAATACCCGATCAAAGATTTGCCTGACCAGCTGGGTGAGAATCTGACGATTGGCCATTGCACAATTAATGCCCCCATTCATGGCACCGAAATATTCCCGACCCAGTTTTGATTCTATCGGTGCGCAGGCCAGCTCCCGATCCGGTAACTTAATTCCGTAACGGGGTGCTTCACTGACCATTCGCTTCAGAAATTCAGTACCAATTTGATGCCCTAATCCCCTTGATCCACAGTGAATGCTGATTTTTATATCACCAACCTTTATTCCGAAACCGGTCGCTAAAGTGGCGTCATAAATATCCGTCACCTGCTGGATCTCCAAATAATGGTTGCCTGATCCCAGTGTTCCCATTTGATTCTGCTGGCGCTTTTTGGCATGATTGGAAATGCTGGCTGGATCGGCTCCTGTCATCTGGCCGTTTTCTTCGATTCTTCCCAGATCAGCATGGGATCCGTAATTTTGTTCCACTGCCCAACGAGCACCACCGGACAGCATTGCATTCATCTGTTTGTCGTCCAGATGAATTTTCCCCTCGCTGCCAACCCCAGCAGGAATATCCCGGGCTAGTTGATCAGCTAATTCTTTTTTTATAGGATGGATGTCTTCAATAGTCAGACCAGTATGCATTGTGCGGACACCACAGGCGATATCAAAACCGACACCACCAGCTGAGATCACACCGTTAGCCAGGGGATCGAATGCAGCAACACCTCCGATCGGGAATCCGTAGCCCCAATGGGCATCCGGCATGGCATAAGCAGCTGTTTGAATACCCGGCAGTTTAGTAACATTGACCAGTTGCTGATAAACTTTATCGTCCATCGCCCGGATCAAACGGTCATCACTATAAATTATTCCAGTATTTATCTGGCCGGGCTTCGGCTTTAACTGCCATTTATAATCATTGAGCCGGTCCAGCTGTTTCAAGTTCATAGCTAGAAATATAATCAGGAAATCGGCTGTGTGAAATAAGAATCAGCTTTTGCTATACATCGACAACACATTGAGCCACCCAGGATTGTGGATCCTGGGAACTGACTTTCAATTCAGTATATGTGGCAGCTTTTACCTCGACCACTGGCTGATGAACTGTCCGATTTAGCGGCTCGCCCCAGATAATTCCTGATAAACTGGTGCCGGTTATTTCAACTTTGAAGCTGCCGAATAAATAATTATCGGTTGCCATGTGATAGATCAGTTCGTTTAGCCAGTCCACCAGCAATGCTTCCAGATCATCAGCTTCACAGTATATTTTGTATTCCTTTTCAGGTCTGATCACGCTGGTGCTGATTACCGCTGTCAAGGCTTTGGCAGCTTGTTCAAAGGCGGCATCAAGAGTTGGACCGAAACCCCGTACACCAATATCCGCCTGGTGGTGAAAATGTTCCCAACCAACTGGATCAGCGGATATCAAACTACTTTGCCAACGATCCAATCTGGGATTATCTTAATCAGTGGGACCAGAATGCGCCACTGCCAGGGAAACAGGTAGTTTTTCTTTCCTGCAGTAATCGCCTGTGCGATTTTAATTACGGCTGGTTCAACATCCATTAGAAAAGGCATGATCGTTTTGCGAGTGGAGGTCATTGGTGTACGTATGAACCCGGGATAGATAGTAGTAACCTTGACATTGTGAGGAGACAGCGAAAACCGCCAACCATTGGCCATTATGCGTACGGCGGCTTTTGAGGCTGAATACCCGCCGCGTCGGGGTAATGCACGAACGCCGGCGATTGAGCTGAGCAAGACCACTTGACCATGTTTTTGTTCGATAAATTGGTTCACAAAGGGAAATACTGTATTGGTAATACCCAGCAGATTGATCTGTAATATTTCATTGATGCGGGTTGGGTCACCGGATTCCAGATGATCGTCCCCGCTTTTTCCAGCATTGGCGATCAACAGGTCAATACCGGAATTATTGGCAATGAAATCATCAGCGGCGTTTTGGCAAGCTTGCTGATCAGTGACATCGAGCTCGTAAATGCATACATCACTACCAAGTTGCCGACATTTATCCGCCACTATTTCCAAGCGTTCCTTCCGACGGGCAGCCAATCCAAGGCAGGCTTTCCCGCGTGCATAATGATAAGCCAGGTTTTCGCCAATCCCACTGCTGGCACCGGTGATGAATATCCTCTGGGGCATTAGAGCAATCCTTTCACGGCACCGCCATCATGCACTATCGATTGACCGGTAATAAAACCAGCTTGATTGGAACTGATGAATGCTGCCAGGGCACCCAGTTCCTCCGGCATTCCCAGACGACCGAGTGGTGTATCCGTACCTAGTTTTTCCCAGGCCTCCTCCATCGTACAGCCATCATCTTCCATAATGTCATTGACTAGATGCTCTAGTCGATTGGTGCGATGGGGACCGGGAAGCAGGCAATTGACTGTTATCCCATGTGAAGCCAGATCATTAGCGATTGTTTTAGCGTAGGCCGTCAATGCCGAGCGCGCAGCATTAGATAAAATCAGACTGTCGATCGGCTGTTTAACCGCCATAGATGTGATGAATATTAGCCGTCCCCAGCCATTGGCTTTCATTGCTTCCACTACTTGGCTCACCGATGAAACAGCTGAATGAAAATTGGTCTGAAAAGCCTGATTCCAGTCGTCTTTAGTAAATTCATTGAACTGGCCACGAGGTGGACCTCCGGCATTGCAAACCAATATATCGGGATCGCCGAATTCTTTGCGGCACTGGCGGAACAAGGTCTGGAGTTGCAGATGTTTGGAAACATCGCATTGCACGGGGAGAACCGGATTTCCGGTGGTTGCATTGATTTGTGTAGCGGCATTATTCAACTCGCTGGCAGTACGCGCACAGATGACAACTTTGGCGCCCTCTGCACTTAAAGCCAATGCCACACTGTAACCTAATCCCTTGGAAGCTGCTTGAACAACAGCGATTTTATCTTTAAGTCCCAGATTCATAAATCCTCACAATAGATTTACCGGTTTTAGGATAATTACCTATAGCTAAGATAAGCGCAAATTAACATTTAAGAAAACATGTTGGAGAATATTTCTTAATTGATACTGAATATTGTTATTAGGAAATTGAATAGCTAAATTATATTTTATAGTTAGGTATTACTCATTTGGATATTATTTTAATTTTGAGTCTTCAAAATCAAACTGTTTATTGAAAGGGGTAAGTTATGCGCATCAAGACATATGTAATATTGCTAATTGGTTTGTTGGCCTTGTCTTGCCAGGATGTAATCACCGTACATATCGAAAAAGATCCCGGAACACTGGTTGGCTATGTTTTACCTGCAGACATAAATGCTGTTGTCGAACTACATCAGGGCAAGCTGGTTGTTGAAACTGATGTTGATACAGATGGATATTTTATATTCGCTGATCTGGATCCTGGTAGGTATCGTTTATTCTGCATTGCGGTCGGATATACTCAATATGAAAGAAGTGTTACTATATCCGATGGAGAGGTCTACGATACAGGTGAAATCAATCTTATTAATATGCCATACCCGCTTTATTATATATCACCGGCAGATGGTGCTGTAAACGTTGTAAATAGCTATCATAGTTTAGTAATAAAATTACAATTCAGAGAAAGCATGATTTTTTCCAGTATAAATTCGGCAGTATCGATATATCCAGATGTAGTTGATTTCGAGATCAGAGATCGCTATTCATCCGGTAGATATAAAGATCAATATCCCAACGGTAGATATTTTGAATGTAGTGGAGTTTTTCTTTTCGCTACACAGTATACGGTCACAATCGATTCCTCCGCTTCAACTATTGACGGTGAACGAATTGACAATGAGTTTCATTTTTCATTTACCACAGAAGAGTTTCAAGTAGGATTTAATTTTTATCCCTATACTTATTACGGTGATAATTACATCCGACTGTATTTTAATACCCAAATTAATCCAATTTCAGTCTTGGATTATCTGGTCATTAATCCGGAAATACCATATAAATTAGATAATTATTATTTAATAGATAATTACATCAGAATAACCCCACAAATTTCGTGGATTCCCGACACAACAATCACGTTTACAATTAAGCAAGGTTTGCCTGATATCTTTAGTGATACACTGGCATATGATACCACATTCTCGATTACAACACCACCACTGGCCATCCGCGCGACAGACCCTTATCCAGGAATGAACTTTGTCCCAGTTGAAAGCTATGTAATTATTAAAATGAATAATGTCCTTGATGAGATTACGATCGAGTCGGCCATTGCGATCTCACCGGAAACAGAATTCACGCTATCTACGGATCGCTATGAAGGCACCACCGAATTCATAATTGCTCCCGATTCACTACTAATCGGAGAAACGACCTATACAGTTATTCTTAACACCAGTTTACGTGATTATTACGGCGGTCGGTTGAAAGAACCCTACACATTGTCCTTCACTACTGAATAGGGGCGTGATTCTTATAGCTAACAGAGCAAATATTCCTGATTAATCATACCTGTTCAAATTCTCTATAAACTAGGATTGAAGCGGGGTCCCTACCGGTACATAACCGTCTCAAAATTTTTCTATCTTTCTATTTTAAACTGGCAATGGAATGTCATGACAAATCCCTTCATTTCATCAAAATAATTTTAGATTGATTAATATATTTAAAATCATCGTCTTGGGTATCCTTCGACATCGCGCAGGACTGGTTTGTGTTTCACCTGTCATTGGTGAATTCAACGGCTATGTTGAAACCTATTTCATCTCCTTTGTCATTGGGGAGATTTTATGAGGGGTTTAATAATGACCTTTTAATACAAACATATTATTTATGCTAGGGTAATAATTGAATTCGGACTTGGAAAAATTAATTCCATCATAAAATTCTGTGCTATTTTCAGATTTGGAGTTGCATATTACTGTTGCGACATTTAAGTCTGGTAACTACTTTGATACAATCATTTAGCCAGGGAGATAGAAAAATGAAAAAGGGCGTAATAGCATTTAGGATTGTATTTGTTGTGCTATTTGTAATGTCTTACACGGTCAGGATTTCGGCCATGACCGGTGATATTCTTAAATCATTTGCTGCTCCATCTGCTTGTCCAACTGGCTTAGCCTGGAATAATGGATTGCTCTGGATGGCTGACTTGAAAACGGATACGATTTACGCAATCAGTGCTGATGATGGTAGCGTGATCCATAGCCTAGCCGCACCGACTTTCCGTCCTCTGGGTCTGGCTTTCGATGGTGAAGGATTGTGGGTTGTCTGTGGTGAGGAAGAACTTATTTATCGGATACTGCCCGAAACCGGATTAGTAACCAACACTTTCGAATCTCCGGTGAGCAAGCCGACCGGACTTGCCTGGGATGGTAAGTATCTCTGGGTGGCCAGCCGTTCCGCGGATGAAATTCACCAGATCAGCCCTAAGGATGGAACGACAATTTCATCTTTTCCTGCACCGGCCGGATATCCGCAGGGATTAGCGTTCGATGGCAAGTACCTCTGGGTGGCCGACCGGATTACCAACCGGATATATATGGTCAATCCCAGAGGCGGCGAAGTTATCCTGTTATTCGACGCACCGGCACCCTACGCGGATGGACTGGCCTGGGATGGACAACAGCTATGGAATGTTGATTTCCAGTCTGATTCACTCTATTGCATCGTGATTGGTGGTGATGGTCTTTTCCATCGCCAGGAGGAAAAGATTCAACAGGTGGAATTTACCCATGAGGTACGCAATTACGGTCCGGGAACGATGAAAAGCCTGGATATCTACCTCGCAATTCCGCATTCGCTCCCGAATCAGGATATAATCGACGAACCGGTCTTCAGCTCAGAACCGACGGATTTTCTGATTGATCAGTGGGGACAAAAAGTAGCTCATTACCATTTCTCTGGAAAAGAAGCCGGCTCCGTATCAAGTGTCAGTATGACTGTTCAGGCCAAGATGTACGATACACGTTGGTTCATCTTCCCTGAAAAATGTGGTAATCTGAAGCAAATACCAAAAACTATCCGATCTGAGTATCTGGTTAATGATGAGAAATTCGATATGGAAAATCCTGTTATTAAAAAAGCCATTGAGGCCTGTGTTGGTGATGAGCAGAATCCCTATTGGATAATGCGGAATATATTCAGTCATATTATTGACAACATGTATTATGAATTGGCGGGTGGTTGGAATATCGCACCAGCCGTACTGGAGCGGGGCAATGGTTCGTGCTCGGAATATACTTTTGTATTTATTTCCATGTGTCGGGCGGCAGGAATTCCGGCCCGTTATGCCGGATCGATAGCCATTCGCGGTGACGACGCCAGCCTGGATGATGTTTTCCATCGTTGGGCGGAAGTCTACCTGCCTGGTTATGGCTGGATACCTGTTGATCCATCACGGGGAGATAAACCTACCCCGGAAGAACAATCTGACGCAATTGGACATCTTAGTAACAGTTGTCTGATTACAACAATTGGCGGGGGTGGATCGGATTATCTGGATTGGACCTATAATTCCGCTGAACAATGGACTACGATGGGAAAATGTAAAATTTATACTGAACATATCGGTGAATGGAATCCAATAACATCTGATTGAAAAATATATAGTGTTGGGTCTACATGATAAATGAACGGTTCGAGACAGGATTTAGAATGACATCTCATGTTTATTCTTTGTCAATTTTGTTTAATAGTTGTTAGCACTAACCTTTCGAAAGTTTCGAACTTGCGCAATGTTTTAGAACTAAATAATCCCCAAAATTGAATTATTATTTCAACCTCAATATCATTTGCGATGGAAAATTTATAACCTGGTATGGTGACAGAAGTCAAATGGGTGCGGTACAAAAACCTAGAACTAAGAACCTGGAACCTAAAATTTATCTACACTTTTTCCACTCACTCCCGTCCCCTATCTTCCTAATGAGTGGTCCCAAATCATCACGAACTACAGGTAAATCATATAGTATCTCAAATGTTTTGGCCAGTACTGATCTGGTGATTGAAAGCACTGGAATACTAATCAGGTAATGATGAAATTCAGGGTGGAAAATTTTAATAATCAATAATAAAAGTGGGTAAAAAATGAAACGTATGCGCCTAATGATTAGTTTAGTTTTAATTGCGATTTTAGTCTTATCAGGATTGATTGCTAAACCGGAGACATTGATTCGTTCCGAGATTCCGGATGAGTATAAATGGGATCTAACTGATGTTTATAAAAGTTGGGATGAATGGGAAGCCGAGTTTGCTGAATTAGAAACGAAGATGGACGAATATGCAGCCTACAAAGGTCGTCTCTCTGAAAGCTCAGCTGTTCTTCTGGAAACATTCAAACTGGGTGATGAGTTAGGATTGCTGGCAGATCGGCTCTACAGTTTTGTGTCTATGAGCCTTCATACTGATACCCGTGATAATGATATCTCCGCCAAACTGCAGCGAGTGCAGATCATGTTTTCGAAATTCGGAACAGCCACAGCCTGGTTCGATCCGGAAATGTTAAACATTCCCTGGGATACGATGGAGCAATGGCTGGAAATCGAAGAAGGATTGGTTATTTACCGTCATGGTATTGTCAATCTATATCGGCAACAAGCCCATGTTTTGGATGAACGTGGTGAAGAATTATTGTCCTATTTCTCCAGTTTTGCGCGTACCCCACGCTCGATCCATTCTGAATTATCAACCTCCGATATCGATTTCCCCGATGTAACACTCGGTGATGGTGACACAATTACCGTTACCCCCGGACAATATGGTCTGGTTTTAAGTACCAACCGTAACCAGGCAGACCGGGAAATGGTATTTTTAGCCCGGAACGGACTTTATAATGAAAATATCAATACCTATGCTGCTACCTACAACGGCATTTGTCAGCGAGATTGGGCATTCGCCCAGGCGCGCAAATATAATTCAACCCTGGGAGCTAGCCTTGAAGGTGATAATGTGCCGGTCGATGTATACGAAAACCTGGTCAAAATGGTCGGTGAAGGTACCGAGCCACTAAAACGGTATCACCAGGCAAGGAAAGAAGCTTTGAAACTGGATGAGTATCATCTCTATGACAGTTCCATACCGGTGGTTGATTTTGACAAGACATATGAATATGACAGTGTTACAGAAATTATTATTAATTCCGTGGCACCATTGGGTAAAGATTATCAAGCTAAACTGAAGACAGCCTTTGCCGGTGGTTGGGTAGATGTCTATGAAAATGAGGGTAAACGTGGCGGTGCATACTCCGGCGGTGTTTACGGGGTTCATCCTTATATGCTTCTGAATTACAGCGATACGATAGATGATGTATTTACTCTGGCGCATGAGATGGGACATACAATTCATACGATGCAGGCAAATGAGAATCAGCCATTTGCCACAACGCGGTATACATTGTTTGTTGCTGAAGTCTCTTCAACTATGGCCGAAGCCCTGCTTTTGGAGTATATGTTAGCACAGGCTAAGGACCCAAAGGAGAAAATTACTTTGTTATCACACGCAATTGATAATATCGCCAGTACCTTTTATACTCAGGTGATGTTTGCCGATTTTGAATTGCAGGCTCACCGTCTGGCCGAGCAGGGTCAACCGATTACTGCTGAGGTGCTCAATGGTATCTATGCTGGCCTGCTGGACCAATATTACGGTGAGGGTGTCTATCACGACGAATTGTATGATATCACCTGGGCAAGAATCCCGCATTTTTATTTCTATCCCTATTATGTCTACCAATATGCAACTTGCTTTGCTTCCTCGGCACAGTTGTTTAAAGAAATCAACACCGGTAAAAAGCGGGACCGGAAACAGGCAGTCGAGCAGTACCTGGATTTATTGAAAGCCGGTGGTAATGATTACCCCATGGAACAATTAAAGGAAGCTGGGGTTGATCTGACTCAACCGGACACTTTCCAAGCTGTGATTGATCACCTTGATGAACTGGTGACGAAATTTGAACAGGAGCTTGCTAAATTATAATCGTTTGGGGACGATAAGATAAAGAAAAGGGGCTGATCAGATTGACAGCCCCTTTTTAAATAGTTATTGTCTCAATCAACTCTTTTTTATCGTAATATTCCCGTTGGTGGTTTTTATCTTTATTAGATGAGTGCCTTTACCAACAACACCACTGCCAAGGATTTTTTTACGAGGTTCCCCGAACATGAATGAACGTTCCCACTCATCCGATTCTTCGATCGTAAGGTCATAATCGCTTTGAATTTGATAATTATGTCTGCTTTTACGGGTAAAGGCTAATTCAATGTCAAATTCCATATCCATACCATCCGGAATAACCAGGACGACATCACCACCGAAAGATGTTAATTGAACATGTCGTTCACCGACGCTAGGATCACCGATCATATTAACTTCAATATCACCACCCATGGTGGTACCTTTCATCCACCCGTCCAGGGCATCCACTTCAATATCACCGCCCATGGTTTTGGCTTTTACGTAAACGTTGGCTGATTTAATATAAATATCACCACCCATGGTGTGGACGTCTGCACCCATTGTTGCTTCTTTAACATCGATATCGCCACCCATGGTTGATACATCTACTTCGGTTCCACTGGCATCGATATTGCCACCCATCGTTGAGGCACTCACTGACTGGTTCTTAGAATGAATGTCGATATTGCCACCCATTGTGGATGTTTCGATTGAACCACCGTCACGCGAAGTCACATTTTTATAGACAACGTTGCCACCCATGGTTTTACCTTTAAGATCACCAACCACGTCGCGGATGGTAACCGTACCACCCATCGTTTTCACCAGTCCATCCACTTCTGAATTTCTAACATCGATGTCACCCCCCATGGTCACGAAATGTAGGTCGCCGGTCAATCTTACAAATTCCATATCACCGCCCATAGTTTCACCTTCCATATTTCCAGTGATATTAGTAATGGAAAAATCGCCACCTTTTGATTCCAAATCCATGTCAAAATGGTCTGGAACCATGATCTCAAAATCCATGCTGCAGTGATTATCCCAATTGGAAAATTCGCTTTCGGCTATTACATAGATGTTGTCAGAACGCTGCTCGATATTCAAATCAATATCATCACAATCAGTGCCATGGTATGTCACTATAACACTTGCGATTTCTTTTTCCCAGCCGGTTACTTTGACGTCACCGCCAATTTCGATATCAATGAATAATGTATTCCCAGGTTTAACGGTGAATTCTTTTTCGATTGTTTCAGCCGGTGTCCAGGATGTTATTAATGTAATTGTCAGGATTGCCAGGATGTTTCGTCCCATGATGTTATCCTATAATGTCTTATTGTTGTTGTCAATTTAAGCTCAAATTAGTTTAGTAGACCTAGTAAACTCAATTCTGTATTGATTAAAAAAAGAACGGACTGAACGCTGCCACGATCATTAGAATTGGTATCAGGATTTCGATTAACTTTTTCATGATTATCTCCAGTTTTCGTATAATATGACAATTAGGAGAGTAAATAGTTGTCTGCAAAAATTGGCAACCGAATTAATTATAGGCTAATCTGAATTAGCTAAGAATTATGCCGTTTATATTGTGATAGTCAATCCTTCCCGGGCCGATACGGTATTTGCGAAGATTGATTGGCAATCCTTTTCCATTTGTAAGAGAAAATCGTCATTGTGCTCCGGGTCGTGGTGAAATAGCACCAGTTTCCTAACCTCAGCTTCTGATGCAACCTGGCCGGCCTGTTCCCAGCTGCTGTGTCCCCAGCCAACTTTGGAATTAAGCTCCTCCGGAGTGTATTGAGCATCATGGATTAATAGATCAGCCTTATGTGCCAATTCTACTACTTCCGGATTAATATGGTCTCCATGTTCTACATCAGTACAATAGACTATGGTTTTTCCGTTTTCATCAATTCGGTAGCCATACGCACCGCCAGGATGATTATGTAATGAAGCATCCAAATTGATCCCCCGTAATTGATTGACTTTTGCCACATCAGGTTCCCAAAACGAAAAAGTAGCACCCATGGCGTGCAATGGTATTGGGAAATATTCATGTTCCATCTGAGCGGCAAAAATACTTTGTAAACCAGTACGGGTGTTGTCCCGGCTACCAATGGATATTGTAAAATGTCGACGGGGATCATAGGCCGGTTTAAAAAACGGAAAGCCTTGGATATGGTCCCAGTGAGTATGAGATAATCCTAGAATCATATCATCGAATTGTTTATTCTCCTGTGCGATAAGATCATTACCCAGCTTACGAATGCCGGTCCCTGCATCCAAAATAGCAACCCGACCATTGTTAAAAGTGATAAGGATACAAGCTGTATTTCCTCCGAACTCAATATAATCTGGCTCGGAAACCGGTATAGATCCCCGAGTGCCATAGAATGTTATTTTCATGTATCTCCCCAGAATCTAAACAAACCTTAATACCAATTGTGTAATTTAGCACAATAAATCTCAATGATTCAAATTAGTCCAACGTTTATGCAATTGACGATTCGAGAGATTAGTAAGTGATAATTTGTTAAGTGAATTGTTTATTTCCGCGTTTGAGCTTGGTTTAACACAGACGTAATTTTGCTGCCATGACTGAACCGCAATCCGACCGAAAGAAATTGTTTTTAATAGATGGCTACGCCCTGCTATATCGAGCCCATTTTGCCTTTATCCGTAATCCTTTAATCACCAGCTATGGTCTCCATACCAGTGCTTTATTTGGATTCGTGAATCAGGTTTTCCGTTTGTTGAATGCTGAAAAGCCTGAGTTTCTCGTGGCAGTTTTCGATGCCAAGGAGAAAACTTTTCGCCATGAGCGCTACCCGGAGTATAAGGCAACACGGGAAAAGATGCCCGATGAACTGGTCGATCAGTTACCTCAGCTCTGGAATTTGTTGGATGCAATGAATATTGTTACCATCACCAAACCGGGATTCGAAGCCGATGATATTATTGGAACATTGGTCACACAGGCTCCCAAGCATGGATTGGATGCCTATATCGTTAGTGGCGATAAAGATTTTATGCAGTTGGTAAATGAGCACGTATTTCTTTATACTACCGTCCGCCGTACTCATGAAACCGTAATCTATGATCGTCAGGGCGTGATCAACCGGTGGGGCGTTCCACCCGAGAAAATTATTGATCTCCTGGGATTAATGGGAGATTCATCTGACAATATTCCCGGCGTGAAAGGTGTCGGTGAAAAATCGGCTGTCAAACTGTTACAGGAGTACGGTTCGCTGGAGGATGCGCTGGTAAATGCTGAAAAAATAACGAATAAACGGGTCCGGAACGGTTTGCTGGAATGTCAGGAAGCCGCCCTGTTGAGCAAGGAATTGGTAACAATTGTAACTGACATGGAATTGGGATTGGATATACCCGACCTGGAACGGCAGGATTTCGATTTTGATGCTGTTGAGGATCTGTTCCGCGTTTTGGAATTCAGCGCCATGAATCAACAATTGGAGATTCAACGTGGGAACGAGACAAACAAAAAAATAAAAAAAGATTACCAACCGTTAACTGATCCGGCTGATTTGAAATCCTGGCTTGGCCAGCTTGTATCGAACGGAATCCTTTCCATAGATCTTGAGACTACATCGGTGGAACCAATGCTGGCTCAAATTGTCGGGATCAGCCTCGCATACCAGGCCGATACTGGTGTATACATTCCAGTTGATTATTTGAATAAAACCCGAAATAATTTCGGTGATGATGAACTGGCGGCGGTGCTAGAAATTATCGGACCTATCCTGGAAGACCCGCAGCTGCCTAAGACCGGACAGAATATCAAATATGATGCATTGATCCTCAAGCGCCATGGCGTTGATCTACATGGGATCGTTTTTGACACAATGATTGCTGCCCATTTAATAAAGCCAGAATTGCGTTCTTACAAATTGGATAATCTCAGTTTGGAATATCTGAACTATACCATGCAGCCGATTACTGATCTGATTGGAAAAGGAAAAAATCAGATCACCTTTAATCAAGTAGAACTGGATAAGGCCGTTTTCTATGCTGCAGAGGATGCCGATATAGCAGGGCAATTGACGCCTCTTTTTCAGGCTGAATTGAATAAATCTGGCTTGGTAGATTTTTATAACACAATTGAAATTCCCTTGATTGCTGTCCTAACCAGGATGGAGTATAATGGTGTATATGTTGACCGGGACATGTTATTGAATATGTCAAATGAATTTGGAATTAAAATCACAGACCTGATTGCGGATATTCACCAGGCTGCTGGTATGGAATTTAATATCAATTCGACACAACAACTGGCGCAAGTTATGTTTGATGTGCTGGGACTGAAAGCGGTAAAAAAACGTTCCACAGCTGAAAATGTGCTGGAAGCATTGAAAAACGATCATCCTTTACCGGGTTTGATGCTGGAGTATCGTAAACTGGCGAAACTGAAATCCACTTATCTGGATGCCCTGGTTGAATTGATCCATCCCGAAACGGATCGGATTCACACTACTTTTAACCAGACAATTGCAGCTACCGGCCGGTTGTCGAGCACCAATCCCAATTTCCAGAATATACCAATCCGAAGAGAGGAGGGACGTGAAATCCGGAAAGCGTTTCGGCCACAGGAGCCAGGTTGGAAAATTCTAGCAGCTGACTATTCCCAGATCGAATTAAGAATTATGGCTCACCTCAGCGCCGATCCTGGCCTGATTGAAGCATTCACTAATAACGAAGATATACATACCCGCACAGCCAGTTTGGTATTCGGTGTTCCCAAGGAAGATGTACTGCCGGAAATGCGTCGTACTGCCAAGATCGTAAATTTTGGTATCATGTATGGAGCCGGACCCTTCCGCATGAGTCAGGAACTGGGCGTTCCACGGGTTGAAGCACAGTACTTGATCGACTCATATTTTAAACAGTATGTGGGAATCAGGGATTATATCGATCGAACTTTGGAACAGGCTCGCAACGAAAAATATGTTCAAACAATTTTAGGGCGTAGACGATCAGTCTGGGATTGCAGCAGTGATAATCGTATGCGGCGCGAAGCGGCGGAGCGGATGGCTATTAATATGCCGATCCAGGGCACGGCGGCTGAAATGATTAAACTGGCCATGATCAAAATTGATGAGCAATTAATCCAGCGTGGTCTGAAATCGAAAATGATCCTGCAGGTTCATGATGAATTACTGTTTGAGATACCGGAGAATGAATTGGATGAGATGAGTGACATTGTAGTCAGTGAAATGGAAAATGCTCTGCCCCTCAATATTCCAATCGTTGTAGATTTAGGCGTAGGAAAAAACTGGTTTGAAGCCCATTGAACCAGGTGTCCAAAGCTGGAGATCAGCAGACCTGCTGAAAATTATCCCGCTTTATTAACTATCTACTTATCTGAATATGGAAGCGAGTATAACATTAAAGAAAGTTGGTAAACTGGCCGGCGGCCAAACGATTCTGGCCGGAATGTCATTTGGAGTGGAACGAGGCTCTCTGGTTGCGGTTGTTGGTGATAATGACTCGGGCAAATCCACTTTGTTACGTGTCCTGGCTGGTTATGAGCGACCCGAATACGGAAACGTTTATGTAAACGGTCTGGACATGGTCAAACGCCGGAATGAGACTTGTCGGTTAGTTGCTTATGTACCTCATGAACCGGATTTTGATCCCTGGTTGACGATTCAACAGAATATCCAGTTCATTGGAATGCTGCACAAGATACCAACTGATAAACTTGAGCACAGAATCGCTGGTTACTGTAAACGTTTGGGTATTGAGGATTTCCTCGATGCCACTACCAGTGATATATCCTTAGGCATCCAGAAACGCGCCCTGATAGTCCGTGCTCTTATTCAGAAACCGCAAATTTTGATAATCGATGAACCGACCGCGTTCATGGATGCAGATGCTCGACGGCAGGTGTGGGAGTTGTTAATGGAAATGCGCAAAAAGCGCACAATTATTTATGCCAGCCAAGATTTAGCCGAAGTTGAGCTGGCTAACGATCGCATCTTGGTTCTGCATAATGGTCATATGGTTTTGGATGGAACACTGGAAAAGCTGTTGGCTACCACCAGTCGCTATCACCAATTTAAAGTTGAATTTGAACATCTGACTGACGATCTTTATCAGCAATTGTCAAATATATCAACTGTGGTGAATCCCAGCCGCGTTGGGGAAACTTTCCATTTTTATGGCCGCTCACGGCGAGTTTTTTTTCACGTCCTCAAGAAAGCTACTGAAGCTGTTATGACTGATTTCTCAGTCAATACTCTGGGTCTGAAAGATTTGATGGATACGAATTACGCCAGGAAAGGACTGGAATGATTACCGCTTTTCTGATTCGTCGCTGGTGGTTGACTCAAAACCGAATTCTATCTTCTATTGCCTTGGCTTTGGTCACACCGGTACTTCTGTATATATCAATTGTTACAGTGTTGAATAATGTTATTGTGCGTTCTATCGATGGAATCGCTTATGATCACTGGGTTTACCCGGGTTTGGTCATGATTTTAGCCATAATTGGTCTGTTTCCCCTGTTGTATCGTGATTTTTTTGATTTGCGAATTCACCGGAAAATTCTCCAACCGATCACACTGGCACCGGTAACTAAAATGGAAATAGTGGCTGGTATCGGATTAACTGCCATCGTTGAATCTCTAATCTATGTTGTGATTAGTATTACTGTGCTTTCAATACTGATCTCGACTCCATTTTCCTGGCTCGATTATTTAACTTTGATCCTGTATCTAACAATATTCAACGGTGTGATGGCCAATCTTTTCATTACAGTTGGGCTATTGGTAGAACGAGTAACAACCTATATGGTAGTGGTCCTGGGTTTAATTGTATTCATTTTATTTGGATCCGGAATTCTAATTGAATTCGAATTTTATCCGTCAATTATGAGTACATTTTTCTCCAGCCTCCCTACCAGTGTATTGATGCGTGGCCTGCGCTCGTGTTTATTTTTTGACCGTTTTGATTGGACCACAATTATCTATCCGATTGTCCTGATTCTGGCTTGGTTCTTTTTAAACAGCATTCTGCTTAAAATTAAATCAAAACAATGAAAGCCTACCTTTCCGGCGCAATGGAAAATGTTCCTGATGAGGGACAATCCTGGCGGTCTGGAATTGAAATTTGGTTGAGCAAAAAACTTGGTCATACTGTGTTCAATCCGGTTTCCGAAACTAAAAAAAGAGTTGACAGCCAACAGGCCCACACGTACAGAACCTGGAAAAAAACTGATCTGAATCGATTCAGGAACTTCATCCGGCAATTGGTGGAACATGATATAGCCGCCGTTCAAAATGATTGTGATTATATAATCTGTTTCTGGGATGAGGCTGCCGCTCAGGGTGGTGGAACTCAGGGGGAAGTCACAATTGCCTATCAAGCGGGTAAGCCTGTATATTTGGTTTGCGGACTATCAACAGACGAAATAAGTGGTTGGATTCTGGCCTGTGCAACCGAACTGTTCGATTCATTCGCTGATTTAAAACAATTCCTGACGGACAAATATAGCGACAGTTAACTGTTCTAACCTTCAATAGATTACAGACAGTAATCAGAATCGTGTTTTATTTGCTTTGTCGGATTTTATATCCGCTGTTTCCGCGAAGTGCTTTAACTTTGATTATGTCGATCAAGATCAAAATATGCTGTATCCAGAATGTAACCGAGGCTGAACTGGCTCTGCATTCCGGCGCATCCGCGATCGGTCTAGTCACAGAAATGCCCAGTGGTCCCGGTGTAATTTCAGAAATTGAAGTGGCTGAAATTGTTGCAGCAATAGGACCGCGAATGAATACGTTTTTATTGACCTCAAAAATTGATATTCCCGCTCTTATTCAACAGATTAAATATTGTGGAACAAGTACGGTCCAATTATGCAATCAACTGGTCAATGGTAACTACCGTGAATTGAAAACGGCGTTGCCGGAGATTGACATTATACCGGTAATTCAGGTAACTGGATCACCCTCGATTGATAGTGCTTTGGCAATTGCTCCCCTGGTAGATGGTTTATTACTGGATTCTGGGAATCCTGATTTACCGGTTAAGGAACTGGGAGGCACCGGCAGGACCCATGACTGGGGAATCAGTCGTCGTATTGTTGATCTGGTAGATATACCGGTATATCTGGCGGGTGGTTTAAATCCGGATAATGTTGGTGAGGCAACTAGAATAGTTCAGCCCTATGGAATTGATGTTTGCTCCGGCGTGCGGTCCGGTAATTCCCTCGATAAGGCAAAACTGCACTCATTCATGGCGGCAGTCAAAGCTGTTTAAATAAAACTGATAATATAGATATGCATAAATTATTGTTATCAACAATTCTGTTATTAAGGTGTCTGGCGGCAGGCTCACTACCGGATGGCTTTGTCTATATCAAAGATGTTATTCCCGATATAGTCCTGGATATTCGCTACTTTGGTGAATTCAATTTTTTAGGTACCGCAGTGGATGGATATCATGCACCCGTCGGCATTATTTCCGGAGTGGCAGCAGATGCCCTTGCTGAGGTTCAAGCTGAGTTAAACCAGTTTGGTCTGTCATTGAAAATTTACGATGCCTACCGTCCCCAGCAAGCGGTTGATCATTTTGTGCGCTGGGCAGTTGATTTTGGGGATACACTGACTAAGCGGGAATTTTATCCTACTCTGGAAAAACCAGTTCTTCTGGAAGAGGTCTATATTGCTACGCGCTCCAGTCATACCCGAGGATCGGCGGTGGATTTGACAATTGTGCCTTTACCAATACCTGAACAGAAAAAATTTGAAATAGAAAACCAATGCGATTGTACCAAGGGAAATCGATATCGTTTGCTCGATAACAGCATTGATATGGGTTCAGGTTTTGATTGCTTCCATGAAATGTCCCATACGGCTCGGCCGCAATTAACCGAAACACAGCGGAAAAACCGATTGCTATTAAAATCGATAATGGAGAAACATGGTTTTCGGAATTATTCCAAAGAATGGTGGCACTTCAATTTTATTGCTGAACCGTTTCCCGAAACTTATTTTAATTTTCCGGTTGAATAACAGGTGTTGAGAGCGAATATGATTGATATTGTCACCTACCGACCTGAGCAGGATGAAAAGGCTGTCATGCGTATTTTTAAGGAAGTGGGCTGGGTCGAGAATAAGGAACAGGAAAAAGCGGCACGGATCTATTTTAATGGTCAACGGGCGCTAATTGCCAAAATTGATGGAGAGGCAGAATGTTTCGCAGGCACCATGCCCGGAGTTATTAAGCACCTGACTGAGGATCTATCTTTTTGCGCCGTTACCGGTGTAGTCACCAGTCGTATAGCACGGAAGCAGGGTTTGGCGGCACGACTAACCGCACAGGCGATTGCTAATGCGGTTGATAAAGGTGCCCAAGTGGCCGGTCTGGGAATTTTCGAACAGGGCTATTATAATCGTCTGGGATTCGGGTCAGGAGTATATGAGAATTGGATTAACTTCGATCCGGCCAACCTGGTTATCGACCGTCCAGTGCGTACACCCCGGCGGCTGACAGCTGATAATTACCATGAAATTCAACAGGCACTCGAAAATCGACGGCGCGGACACGGTAGTATCAGTATTACTCAAATTAACTCAGTACAGGCTGAACTCCACTGGATAAAAGATGGTTTTGGTCTGGGTTACTTCGATGGTAAAAATGGTGAATTGTCGCATTTTATCTGGTGTAAATCGAATGGTGAAATTGGTCCATACGAGATAGTTATTTATGCTTTTCGTGGGGGCGATCAATTTCTTGATTTGATGGCTCTGATCAAAAGCCTTGGCGACCAGGTCAGAATGGTGCGGATGCGCGAACCGGCCGGCATTCAGATCCAGGACTTGATTAAACAACCATTTCGCTGGCGTCAACTGACCCAGAAAAACAAATTTGAGAATATCAACCGGGCAACAGCTTATTATCAGATTCGAATTTGTGATTTATTCGGCTGCATGCAAAAAACACATATACCATTTGGAGGAGCTCAATTTAATCTGCGATTGAGTGATCCGATCTCTGAATATCTTGATGAGTCAGTTGACTGGCAGGGGATCGGTGGAGAGTATCAAATTAATTTTGGACAGAAATCCAGCGCAATACCAGGATATGATCCCGACCTGCCTACTTTGGAGGCATCGGTTGGCGCCTTTTCCCGTCTTTGGTTGGGTGTTCGTCCAGCCACTGGACTGGCAGTAACCGATGATATTTCAGCTCCAATAGATTTGCTCAATCATCTGGATAAAATACTAAGTTTACCGGAACCAAAACCGGAATGGGATTTTTAAATAGACGTAATTTCAATAAATTTAATCAGCAGGCGGTAATAATTGAGTAAAAGAAAGGGATAGTTATGAGTAAACCATTAGCGGTAAAAGACATAATGGCCACTAATATTGTTACATTTAAACCGGATCAAAATGTTCATGAAGTTATTGAAAAACTGGTATCTACATGTATTTCAGGAGCTTCGGTTATTGATGAAGAAGGTAAACTAATCGGTATTATTTCCGAAAAGGATTGTTTGAAAACGATCGTCAAATCCTCATATTATGATGGTATGGGTGCTTTGGTTTCCGATCTGATGTCCACTGATGTTGACACAGTGGATATTCATGATAGCATCCACAACGTGGCTGAGAAATTCCTAAATTGCTATTACCGGCGTTTTCCAGTCTTGGATGATGGAAAATTGGCTGGGCAGGTAAGTAGGCGGGATGTTTTGCTGGCTGTCCAACCAATTCCTCATTGAATCGAAAGTGTTAGTCTATATCAAATAGAGCACTACAGGTTATCAAATCACAGGGAGGAATCATGAAGCTGATTAATCGATTAGTCAACTGGCGTCTAGCTATAATATTGTTACTTCTCAGCTTTTCTGCCTGTATCCGTTCGTTGTACCCTCTATATACCGCTGATGACCTGGTTTTTAGCAGCGATCTGATTGGCACCTGGTTAGATGATGATAATAATACTTGGACATTTACAGTCGGGGATAAATATCAGTATGATTTGATAGTATCTGAGGAAGGTCATCCAGCGCAGTTTAAAACCCATCTGCTGGAATTGGGTGATCATCTGTTTCTGGATACTTTTCCATATGAGCCGAGTGTTGATAATGATTTTTACAAATTGCATTTAGTTGGTGCGCATTTGTTTGCCAGAATGGAGATTTTCACCGATAGCTGCCACTACACACTGATGGATCATGATTGGCTTGAAACCATCTTATCGGAATCGATTGAAAGTTTAGCTTATGAGATGGTTGATGATGCTATTATATTGACAGCCAAGACTCCTGAACTTCAGGCATTCTTCAGGAAATATGCAAATGACCCTGAGGCTTTCAAGGATCGAACACTATTAGTACGAAAAAATTAATTGTATCAAGCTGGAGTTTAAATTATGATTGGAATATGGATTGGAGTTATTACCGGCGCGATCTTATTAGTGATTGTCGCACTCTCCCGTGTTTACCGTACTCCCCAGACTACTCATATTAACACCCCAAGCAAGTATGATATTGAATTCCGCGAAGTGCGGTTCCCTACCCGAAACAACCGGAATCTATACGGCTGGTGGATTCCAGGACGAAATGGCAATACTGATAAATTTCCCACTTTAATTCTGGTGCATGGCTGGGGTAGGAATGTTGAACGGATGCTGCCCTATATTCGTAATTTACATGGCAGGGGCTATAACCTGCTGGCATTTGATACCCGTCATCACGGCAGCAGCGATCAGGACGCATTTGCTTCGATGTTGAAATTTGCCGAAGATATTTCCGCTGCAGTTGATTTTGCATCCAGGCAGGAAAAGATTGACCAGGCAGCGATTGGCGTGCTCGGCCTATCAATCGGTGGTGCTGGTACGATCTATGCCGCAGCCCATGATGACCGGATCAAGGCAATAGTGACGGTGGGTGCTTTTTCGCACCCGGCGGATGTGATGAAATTGGAATTCCAGCGGCGACGTATTCCATTTTTTCCACTGGTCTGGTTACTATTCCGTTTCATGGAATTTCGGATCGGTGCCAAATTTGATAAAATAGCTCCGGTAAATAATATTGGAAGAGTGCAGGGTAAAATTTTGTTGATTCAAGGGGAAAATGATCAAACGGTACCAGTGGAACAGGGTGAGCATTTATATGCTGCATCAAATCCGGATAAAACTGAGTTTTGGTTACAGTCGGATCGCGGTCATTCTGATTGCCATCGTGAAACCGGTTTTTGGGATAGAGTGGACCGATTTTTCAAAGCTGCCTGGTAATCTATCAACCTATAATTAATTTTCGCAAGGCTTTAAATTCTGACAATATATTAGTTACTCCATTCCCCTGATCCGCATTAAATTTGGTCTGTGGGCAGTTTGATCCTGGGAAAATATAGATACTTAAAGACGGTCATTTTAGTGATCGTCATCCTGGCTACTTTTCGTTATGGCCAAGAATATCGTCACAGTGAAATCTACTCCGTTCCCGATCTTTCTTTTTATCCAGGTGTATTGACCGGACTTGATATCCTTCAGCAGATGGACTTTGAACCGTTGCAGGGGAAGCGAATTGCCATTTTGTGCAATCAGACCGCTGTGAATCGGAAAGGTGAACACCTGCTGGATTTCATCAACAGTCAATGGGATATAACCGTAAAAACGATTTTTACACCAGAGCACGGATTATTCGGCCGGCAGACCGATGATGTCCGTCTATCGGGAAAAGATGATATTGATCCGGTTACTGGCGCCAGGATAATAAATTTATTTGGTCGCTATGTGATACCGCCTAAATGGTCTCTGACCGATGTCGATCTGATACTGGTCGATATGATCGATCCGGGTGTTCGCTACTTTACATTTGTTACTACAATCACCAAGATGATGGAAACTGCCAGCCGGTTGGAAATACCGGTGATTGTATTGGATCGGCCGAATCCCATCCGGGGTGATATGATCAATGGACCGGTTGTCCGCACCGGTTTTCAGTCTTTTGTCGGGTATCATCTGGTTCCAGTTAGACATGGTCTGACCGTTGGCGAATATATACTGATGGTTAACGAGATGGGTTGGGTCAAAGATCTTGCACGGGTCGACCTGACTATAATTCCGATGGTGAACTGGGAGCGGGACATGTGGTTTGATCAAACCGGACTACCCTGGATTCCGCCGGCGCCTGATTTTGATACTGCCGCCACCAATCTGATATATGTAGGAACGGCGTTGACTGAGGGCACCAACCTAAGCGTGGGAAAAGGAACCGATAAACCATATCATCGCATCGGAGCACCTTGGATTGCCGGTATGCATTTACAACAGGTACTGGAAAACCAGAAACTTCCCGGCGTAAAATTCATAGCCATCAGTTTTACTCCCCATCAGGCACGTTCATCCACTGAGATTCCTGCTTATCTGGATCAGGTTTGCAATGGAGTGGAAATTGAGATCACGGATCGCGAAAGTTTTGATCCTCTACTTACTGCCATATCAATTATAATTCTGACCGAGCAGTTGTATCCCCGACAATTCAGTTGGAACGGCGACTATATTGATAAATTATTTGGCTATGATCTCTTGCGTACCTTCGTTGCCCAGAAAAAACAACCGGAATATTTACCGGGCCGCTGGACCCACGATGTTATCAGGTTCAACGAGTTTCGCGAACGTTTTCTGCTGTATTGATATTTTGCACCAAGTCAACTTAAAGATATTTCTGATACTGTTGTTCAGCACTGCCTGCTCACAAACCCATTTTTCCCTGCCAAATAATGTCTGGCGGGTATCAATTAAGCAGACTGGAGGAATTGGGAACTGGAAGGGTGCCAGTGGTTATTCCGGAGTTGGACCACAATATTTTAATCTGGATGGTTATGGTCGTCGTTATTATGATCATCTCCATCCCAATGCCTACTATGATTTACAACATCTCGATTCCCTGTCAATCGGATCGACTACATTCGGAGATTTAATTGAAGGATTCAATAGATCTTCCACGGCTGTTTTTTGGGGCGATACTTTACCTGAATTTCGGACTGTATTTTTTGGACCTGATTCAGTAATAATTGGCGGTTATTTGTATAATCCAAAATTACGCCACACCATATCGCGCCAGGATTTTAAACTTGAGTATGGTATTTCAAACCGCGTAACCTTCAGTTTTGAGATTCCCTATTTTCAGAGCTTAGAAGAAGAACGGAAATGGAGCTGGCAGGGAATTGCCGCAGATGGACTTCCGGAGTTCATATCATACCATGATTCTGCGCGCCAGTCCTTTGAGGATTTTGCATCCCATTTTGAAATTTTTCCAATAAATGCTGATACGCTGGAAGATTTACTTGATATCCAGAAGCGATTATATACTTGGGATGGTATCAATTCCGTCTTGTGGGCACTGGCTGGAGGGACCGATCCATTACAGACCGGAATAGTGGGTTCAGCCTATAATCCATTTACGGAACTTATTGACGGTAGCACCACTATTGATTCGTTAATCGCGTGGTATTTACCGACCGGTCGCAATGCCTCCGGTCTTGGTGACGTCACAATGAAATTGACCGTTTTATTAGCAGGTAAACCAGCTTGGTCCCAGCAAAGTTATTATTCGGCCTACGTCGGTGTAGCTGTTCAATTACCGTTAGGTAGAAAATTAAGCCGTTTTAATAGCGCTGATACCGCTGCAAATAACGTCCCTAGTCAGTTTTCCGAGATACAATTTGGCAGTGGCGTAACCAAGTGGACTATCTCATTTTTTGGTGAATTTTATACTTTTTTAATGAATCGCCGAATGAATGTCAATTGGTTTACTGATTTAGGAATCAGCAATCGGGAATTTCAAAATTTTCCCGTATCAATGTTGGGCACTAATATGACCCATCCCGATAGTATTATTGCGAAATATGGTAATCAGTATGGCTACTGGCCCGGGTGGGAATGGTCCGGGAAAATTGCAGTGAATGCAGAGATCTGGCCAGACCGTTTATGGTTGCGACCGGTGGTACAGGCTAAATTTAAAACTCGTGATCAATTTTATTCAGTCGATGGGAACTGGGCCGATTTCATGCAATACCGGTCCATGTCCGGTAAAATTGTTTATGACACAAGAATGGTGCAAATCACACCAAGCATCAGTTTGTTACTCCGTAATCTGCATCCGTTAAAGAAAATCGGACCGGTGCCTTTTGAAATTGAAATCGGTGGTTCCAAACCTTTTTTTACTCGTCATGCTTTCTCGGATTATTCAATCTGGATCGGATTGACTACCTATTTTCAAAGCTGGTAAACGGTAAAATATTTCCAGCATCAATTAGTAAATTTTGCTTACTTTATCCTTACAGGGTATTAATTCAAATCGTTGGAAGAGGAAGAAATAATGATTGAAGAGAAGAAGACCATCTGGGGATGGGCAATGTATGATTGGGCGAATTCAGCCTTTGCGACGACAGTTATGGCGGGATTTTTCCCGCTCTTTTTTAAAGCATACTGGGCTAATCCCGATAATCCGACAGAAAGCACTTTTTATCTTGGAATCGCTAATTCTGTTGCATCTATAATCGTTGCGGCACTGGCTCCATTCCTGGGCGCAATTGCCGATAAGGGGACAGCCAAAAGAAAATTTTTAATAACATTCGGATCCCTTGGTGTAGTAATGACCGGTGGCCTCTGGATGGTTGCTCAAGGGCACTGGCAAATGGCAGTGATTTTATACGTGCTGGCTACAGTTGGTTTTTCAGGGAGCAATATATTTTATGATTCGCTGCTTCCTAGTATAGCATCTAAAAAGAAAGTAGATTATGCCTCTTCGCTGGGATTCTCTCTGGGTTACCTGGGTGGCGGTATTTTATTCTTAGTCAATGTAATTATGTACCTAAAACCAGATTTGTTTGGTATACCGGATCAGTCAACAGCTATCAGACTTTCGTTTGTATCAGTCGCAATTTGGTGGGCAGCATTCACAATACCCCTGCTTTTATGGGTTGAAGAACCGAAGATTAATCAGCCAGTTAGCCTTATTAAAGCGATACCACTGGGGTGGATTCAATTGAGAAGCACTTTTCGAGACATTAAACATCTGAAAATTGTAGGTATGTTTTTGCTGGCTTATTGGCTGTATATTGATGGTGTAGATACTATTGTCCGGATGGCGATCAGTTTCGGGGTAGATTTGAATTTTCCGCAGTCTTCCCTGATAATCGCCTTGCTTATGGTACAATTCTTGGCATTCCCATTTACTATGATATACTATAGAATTTCCAAAAATGTCGGCATAAAAAAAGCGATTATGTTTGGGATACTGGGTTATGGAGTTATCACCTTTTTGGGATATTTCATGAATTCGGTCTGGCATTTTTATGCCCTGGCAGTATTAATCAGCATGTTCCAGGGCGGTATCCAGGCCTTGAGTCGCAGTATCTACTCACGAATCATACCAAAAGAAAAAGCCGCTGAATTTTACGGTTTCTATAATATGCTGGGTAAATTTGCCGCTGTGATAGGACCGGTTATGATGGGGAGTATAACCTATGTGACCGGCAATCCGAGATTCGGGATTCTATCAATTCTTCTACTTTTTATTTTTGGAGGTTACTTCCTTATGAAAGTTGATATTGATGAAGGAGAGCGGATGGCTAAGGAATTTTTGGCTAAGGAGTAAAATAGAAATCTCCCTACTCAATTATATTTAAATAGCTGAATTGCTGGAACAAAACTACACGAGCCGGTGTTACTGTTTGAACAAACGTTCAAATAACGGAGATAAATGATGAAAAAACGACTCACTGTGATACTATTTGTACTGGTAACTGGAATTCTCTTTGTTGGAGTTTTACCGGCCAGTGACACAAAATCAACAACCCTGGATGTTAAGGGGATGACCTGCGGTGACTGCGAAACAAAAGTGTCAACTGCATTGAAGGCGGTTGATGGTGTCAATGATGTAACAGTAGACCACTCAACCGGTAAAGCCCTCGTGACCTATGATGCCGATCTGGTGACAATGGATATGATGAAAATGGCTGTAAAAACAGCTGGTTTTAAGGTTAGTAAAAAATCTTGGCTTAAAAAGAGCAAGCAATCTGCCAGCTGTGGTTCAGGCAATTGTTGTGCTAGTAAAGGTGGAACCAGTATTTGATAAAAAAGGAAATTTTACTTCAAAAAAATATTGACAGTAATAATTTCGCGCTATAAACTTCAACCGCAGGCCCCGCAAAAGTGGCGTGCTCTTCAGAGGAAAAAATTTTTCTCGAGGGTATTATGCGGGGCTTTTCTTTTACTCCACCGAATAGAGAATTCATTATTAATATAAGGTTTGAATCACTGGAACAATAATTCCAGTCTGTAACCCAAGATTCGAGCACTTCCGTTTTCATTCCGAAAATATGGTTTATAAATCAAGTTTTGCGGAATTGAAAGGTAAAATATTTTAAATTCCGACTAAGCTTGGTTATTCAGATTTGAAGTTAACTATCTTAATTACAGTTATCGCTGTAGTCTTCAGCAGCTGTTCCCTGATGACTCATCGCATTAAGGAACCGATCCTGCTGGATCGGGAGCCACGAGTATCATTTCGCTATGAATACAAAAGTGTTCTGGTTAGTGTACCGTATTTTATTGAAGATCGACAACCTGATATTATCAATTTCAAATTATCACACCGTGCCGATCCATCACTGACTTTGATTGAGCAGGATTTTCCGGCCGGAGCGTCACTGCAGTTGCTGGTTCCCAGAGGCATTTTAAATCCTGACCCGATGGGTAATTTGGCAGTAATAAAGCCGCTGGGAGGCGATTTCGAAACCAGAAAGATTTTATTTTCCTACGAAGAACTTCCAGTTATCAACCTTTCCCAGGTATTGATTCGTGAACATCCCTTTGTGGTGACCGGTACAGTGCTACAACGCGCAAACAATCAGCCTGTAACTGGTGCGCGGTTGGCTCTTGTCGCCCGCACCCAAAATACCGTTTACGGTAATACCCAAACCGACAGCACCGGTTTTTTCCGATTTGAATTGAAAAACAGATTTGGGACAGCAGCCGACTATTATCTGCGGGTTGAAACCGATTTCCAATACCCAAATCGGCTTGTTCCAGTTAGTTTTGATGCTGAACGTCAGTTCGATACGGAAATTTTATTGGGAGTAAGTCAAGCTGGGGCCAATGGTGTTGCCTACCGGGTGATGGAAAATGGGACCCCGTTTCGCCAGGGACCGGAAAATGGTGCGGAAATACAATTTTTTCTGGCTGCCGGAGATATTATTACCGTTATAAAAGTAGCTGGAAACCGGTTGTATGGATTCGTTGAGATGGTGACCAGCAATGAATCTGAGGTACAGCCGGTATACGGATGGATTCAGGATCGGGACGTTGAATTAAGCGAATGATTAAGTCATCCAATTATTTGTTACTGGGCATCTTTGTGGTTGCATTTACCGGTGCGCAGGTACCGGTTACAATTTTAAGTATTCCCGCTGGAGCCAATGTGACTGTGGACTTTAACGAGATTGGTGTAACCCCGATAAATAATCATGAATTCACGGCTGGCAGCTACACATTCGAAGTGGAATTGGATGGCTATGCAAAAATTATCAAAACGGTTGATTTTCATGAAGCTAAACACTTGGAAATCGAATTTCGCCTGAATGAATTGTTATCGGTCCGGTTTACATCAAAAATACCTGATTTGAAATTTGAAACCGGCGGGCAAACCTGGGAAGATCGTAAAGTTAAATTGCAGATGGAAGCAGGTCAGCACCGGATTATTGTTTATTCCGGATTTATGCGGATTGATTCGATTATTATAAATGTAAACAGTCCTATGGATTTTATTTATGATCCGAATTGATGGTACTGGCAGTCTGAAAAAACCAGGTTGAACTAAACAGGATAAACTTATCCATTTTAGTTGTTGGGGGCTTTGGTTATGCGTAAATTTTTGTCTGCTTATTACAGATTTAATATCAAGTTTGCCAAATCCCAGTTCATAATATTTTAAATCATTCTACTCTAACAATCACATTAGGAAACAGGAGCTAAACAACCATGTCTGAAAAGATATACAAGCCATCAAAAAATGCTTCCGACAATGCCTGGATCAACAACCTGGACCAGTACCAGGAGATCTATAATAAATCGGTTGCGGATCCCGATGCATTTTGGGCGGAAATTGCTGAACGTCTCACCTGGTATAAAAAATGGGACAAAGTTCAGGAATTTGATTTCGTTGATGCAAACATTAAATATTTCACCGGCGGAAAACTAAATGTCAGTTACAATTGTCTGGATCGACATGTCATCGCCGGTCATGGAGATCAGAAAGCATTGATCTGGGAAGGTAATGATCCCAGTGAATCAAAGTCATACACTTACGCCGAATTGCTGGTTGAAGTGCAGAAATTCGCCAATTTCCTGAAGGATATCGGCGTTGAAAAAGGTGATCGAGTCTGTCTGTACATGCAGATGATTCCTGAGCTGGCAATTGCCATGCTGGCCTGCACCCGCATAGGAGCGGTTCATTCAATCGTTTTTGGTGCTTTCAGTTCTGATTCCCTTAGGGACCGGATCAACGATTCCAGCTGCAAAATCCTGATCACCCAGGATACCGGCGTTCGTGGCACAAAATTAAATATTCCCATGAAAATCAATGCTGACAAGGCGGTTGATGAATGTCCTTCGATTGAGCATGTTATTGTAGTAAAAAGAACCGGTGAACCGGTTAATATGGTTGAAGGTCGTGATCTCTGGTGGCATGATGGTGTGGCCAAAGCAGCGGCAGTCTGCGAACCGGAACAAATGGATGCGGAAGATCCTTTATTCATTCTTTATACCTCCGGATCGACCGGCAAACCGAAAGGTGTGCTCCATACCACTGGCGGTTATTTGGTTTACACTTCCTACACCCACGAATTGATCTTCGATTATCATGAAGGTGACATTTATTGGTGTACTGCTGACATCGGCTGGGTTACCGGTCACTCATACATCGTTTATGGTCCGCTTGCCAATCGGGCTGTCACTGTCATGTTTGAAGGTGTACCCAATTATCCTGATTTCGGCCGTTTCTGGGATATCGTTGACAAACATGAAATCAATATTTTTTACACGGCACCCACCGCTCTGCGAGCCCTGATGAGAGAAGGTAATGACTGGGTAACCAAGCATGACCTTTCCAGCCTGCGCCTGCTGGGTACGGTTGGCGAACCGATCAAAGAACCGGAATGGAATTGGTACTATAATATTGTTGGTGGTGGAAAAAGTCCGATCGTAGATACCTGGTGGCAGACAGAAACCGGTGGAATACTGATTACACCGCTACCCGGTGCGACACCATTAAAGCCCGGCTCTGCGACCCTGCCGTTCTTTGGCGTTCAACCGGTTCTGCTAACGGAAGATGGAAAAGAGATTGAAGGAAATAGTGTCTCCGGTCTGTTGGCCATTAAATCATCCTGGCCCGGTATTATGCGTACACTATATGGCGATCACCCCAGATTTAAGCAAACCTATTTCGCACTTTATCCCGGCTACTATCTGACTGGCGATGGCGCACGTCGCGACGAAGATGGTTATTACTGGATTACCGGTAGAGTCGATGATGTTTTGAATATTTCCGGCCACCGGATTGGTACCGCTGAAGTGGAAGGGGCAATCGGTAAAGCTAACAATGTGGCCGAAGCTGCTGTGGTTGGATTTCCCCATGATATCAAAGGTCAGGGCATCTATGCCTACGTGACTTTGATGAGTGGTGTGGATCCGACACCGGAAATTGAAAAGGATATTATCCAGACCGTGCGCCGGGAGATTGGACCCCACGCTTCACCGGATAAAATCCAATTTACACCGGCCCTGCCGAAAACGCGTTCCGGGAAAATCATGCGCCGCATTCTACGGAAGATATCAGAAAATGAAATCGATAAACTCGGCGACATTTCAACCCTGGCAGATCCCAGTGTTGTGACTTCGCTGGTGGAAGGTCGCAAATAAATCCGGGGAACGAAACCAGCAAATAATAAAGGGGCTTCCGCAGAAGCCCCTTTTTATATCCGATAATGTAGTTGTGGACAAAAGTCCCTATAGGTCAAACTGGGGATGGACTAAGCATTTTTTAATTCACCGACCTGGCAAATCGCTTCGCCGCAGGAGCATACGATAAAATCCAGATCCTGCATGCCAGCATAATCATTATAACTAGGACTCCAGCGCTGACCACAGTGCTCACAATACAAATCATTCTGGTAATATAAACACTGATGCTCCTCGGAAATAGCAGGTCTAATTGTGGCGTACTCCATAATAAATCCTTTCAAATCTGCTCAGCGGTGTACAAAAGGCGTACAAATATTAGTAATGTTACATCAATTAGGCAAGTGGTATCTGGAATATATGTTGAGTAATTATCAGCAGATAATCTAATTTCCCGCGCCTCGTAATATGTTAATAAAGAAATAATAAGTCATTATACAGGAGACAACATGGCTCATTTGAAGCAAGTAACCAGTACCGATAAGCTTTGGAAAGATGTAGCGTTTGATCTGATTGCTCTAGGCGTTTTTGAGGATATTGAGTTGACCCAGCTAGGCCAGGAAATTGATACAGCGCTCGGGGGACAAATTAGTGCAGCTATCAGGAAAGGTGATTTAAAAGGTAAAGCAATGGATACCACTCAGTTTTTCGGGACTGATATTCGTGTACTCATTGTTGGATTGGGAAAAAAAGAAAAATTTGATTTTGAAGTTGTACGCAGAGCAGCTGCCCAAGCTGCCAAAACAGCAATCTCTAGGAAATATAGCAGACTGGCTCTTGAAATATTCGGCGGCGATCTATCAGCAAGCCAGGCTCTGGCCGAGGGTGTTATCCTTGGTAGCTATCAATTCCATGATTATAAGAAGGACGATGACGATCAATTTGAATTGAAAAGCGCTGTAGTTTTGAATGGTGATGAAGCCGATGTTGATAAAGGCAGTAAGTTTGGTAATGCCGTATGTCTGGCCCGGGATTTGGGGAATCATCCGGGCAATGTTGCCACACCGACTTTCCTGGCTGGTGTAGCATCTGATATCGCCCAGGAAGGTGGAATGAAGCTGAATGTGTTTGATCGGGAGGAATTTACTACAATGGGTATGGGTGCTTTGGCAGGCGTTGCCAGTGGTACCGATGAGCCACCCAAGTTTATCCTTTTGGAATATAATGGTGGCGGTGATGAAAAACCAGTCGCCCTGATCGGTAAAGGCCTTACTTTCGATAGTGGCGGAATCTCGATAAAACCGGGTGCATCGATGGATGAGATGAAGTTCGATATGTGTGGATCAGCGGTTGTACTGGGCATTATGAAAGCTGTGGCTGCCTTAAAACCGAAGATGAATGTGGTGGCTGCGATTCCTGCCACAGAAAATCTAAGCGGTGGCAAAGCCTATAAACCTGGTGATATTCTCACAGCCTATAATGGTAAAACCATTGAAGTGCTGAATACTGATGCCGAAGGAAGAATCATCCTGGCAGATGCGCTATCATACGTAAGTAAACATTACGATCCTGAATTCATTTTTGATTTTGCTACGCTCACCGGGGCAGTATTGATTGCATTGGGGCATATTGCCACCGGTATTCTAGGAAATGATGATAAATTGATTGCCCGGGTTCTGGAAGCAGCTCAAATCAGCGGTGAAAAATTCTGGCAATTACCACTGTGGGACGAATACTGCGAGCATGTGAAATCCAAGATTGCCGATGTTAAAAATGTCGGTAAAGCCCGCCAGGCGGGTACGATCGCCGGGGCAGCCTTTCTAAAGGAATTTGTCCAGGAAGATATTCCGTGGGTGCATTTCGATATCGCTGGCAGCGCCTGGAGCGATGAGGATATTCCGTATTTCGTTAAAAAAACAGCCACAGGAACTGTGATTCGAACTGTACTGCAGGTAATGGGTGTTTGATTCCAGCTAAACCCCTATAATAGACAATTGTTTTCGCCCCCGTTGCGCATAGCATATCCGGGGGCGATTTTATTTATGACCGCATTTATTTAATTTTCAACATTCTAATTGGAGGACTTATGGCGGATTATCCTGATCGGGCGGAAGCCCTGGAATTGCTTTATGAGTATACAAAATCGGAATCGCTCCGAAAGCACGGTTTGGCGGTGGAGCAGGTAATGCGTGTGCTGGCCAGGAAATATGGCGAAGACGAGGAATTGTGGGGAATCACCGGACTGTTACATGATTTCGATTATGAAAAATTTCCCACTGCCGAGGAACATCCTTATAAAGGCAATGAAATCCTAAAGGAGAAAGGCTACCCTGATGATATGCGCCTGGCAATCATGGGCCACGCTGATTATACTGGAGTACCCCGTGCAAAATTGATGGCCAAAGTCTTATTTTCCTGCGATGAATTATCCGGGTTCATTTTTGCCGTCACTTATGTTCGTCCATCCAGATCGATCATGGATGTTAAAGTGAAATCGGTGACTAAAAAATTAAAGGACCGCAGCTTTGCCGCCAAGGTCAGCCGGGAGGATGTGGAACAGGGTATCTTGGAATTAGGCGTGGACCGCGCTAAGCATATCCAGTTTGTTATTGAAGCCATGCAGGAAAAAGCCGAAGAACTGGGTCTGGCCGGAAATTGATTTTATCTAATTGGTCGCCGCCTCAGCAGGTCAACTGCACCCTGAAACGATACAGCAGCTAAACCCGTTCAATCATCCTAGTCTTCGTGTTCGGTATCATGATCATCTTCATGATGGAGGTCGTGATCTTGGTCGTGATCGCCCGTATGGTCGCCGTCGTGATCACCGGAATGGTCGCTGTCATGGTCACTGGAATGGTCACCACCGTGATCACCGGTGTGTGCTCCGCTGTGGTCATCGGCATCCCGCTCCTGCTCGATTTCTAGGACGATCCCTTCAGCAGTAAGTTCTATCTCGTATTCGAAATCACCTTTTATCCCCTCCAGTTCGTATGTAATTCCGTCATTTGATTCCTCCATTTCAGCTTCGGTGAACTGAACACCAGGTAAAGCTTCCTGGGCGGCCTTCAGTACTGCCCCAGGAATTTCCGAAATGGGAATATCCCTTTCATCACCCGAAATCCCAACAGAAACCAACAACAAAATTAAGATACCGATTAAATAATTAGTATTTCGCATGTCTGTTCCTCCCATTGTTATAAAAATGTCGACAGTAATTTAATCCATAAAAACCAATAATATTAATCCATTAATACGATGAATTTTAATGCCCATAACTTGTAAAACAAGATTGCGTTATTTTAAGATTTAGATTCCTCCAGCATTAATTCTATGGGTCAGTTAGCCCAATGTAACAACTCATCAGTACCCGGCGGATCATTCCAGTCAATTGGTCCCCGCTCAAAGCGGTATATCAATCTTGGTAATACGATCTGATTCCAGGCCTGGTTAAAATAATCGAAAGCTTCGTCCCATTCACTACCTGAACCCCATCCATCATGATAGAGAGTCACTTTCGTACCGGATTCATCCGGAAAAAGGCGAATTACCACATGTGTATGCTGCTTTCGTACACTGGGAAGATGGGGAGGGGCGTTCCAAGTAAATGAAAACATCTTCATAGGCTGGATCGCCAATATACGCACTCCTTCACCACCGCGCTGACCTGATGGTGCATCGGGATTAAAATAAATTTCATAATTCCCACCCGGGCGAAAATCAATGTTGCAGCCCGGAGCAAAAAAACCGATGATCCCATCCTCAGTCGTCCATGCTTTCCAGACATCGTCGAGGTTTGCTTTGACCTGAATTTCGCAGATTATAGCTTTTTCATGTTCTTTCATTATTATTGCCCAAATCTAAAGATTTTGATTGTCTAATGCTTAAATCACCGGCGCAAACTTGACCGGTTATATGCTGTTTGAATAACAATTCCAATTTTACAATCCCATGTTCTCTAATTAGCCTACCACTCGAAGTCATGATGTAGTGTGGTTACGAGCATTTTACAATCGCTACATTGAAATTCAGATATTCATATTTTTTTGGCAAGTACTATAATATGGCTGTTTAATTTTATAAAAAAATTGATTCTTTTTATATAAGCAAACAGTTTTGATTTATTTGCTTGCATTATGGAAGGTGGGTAGCCCCAATTAAACGCATATGATTTCAAAATTTTGAATCCTGCCTTTTCAAATAAAGTAGTTATTTCGGATAATGAATAAAATCTAATATGGGGTTGTTTGGTAGTCCCTTCATTGAGTGAATATTTATTAACCAGGTCAAAATCTAAATTGCTTGCACCTTTAACCAATTTTAACAAACCCAGCAAATAGGCTACATTGTTTGTTTCTAACACACAAATTCCATCTTTTTTGGTTATTTTATTTAAGAAGTCAAATAAAAGAAATGGAGTGTGTAAATGCTCAATGACTTCCATGCAGGTAACTATATCAAATTCTAACTGGATATCGTCGGATTTGGTTGAGCTCCGAATTGAGGACTCACAATAATCCAAATTATTATAAATGAATTCAATTTTCTCATTTTGCATAAAATTGATAAATGGTAGTTTGGTTCGTATACAATTGATAGCAGGATTAGCGTCTGCATGATCTTTGTATTTAGCTAATTCATCATCTTCACATACAAGGCCTTGGCCAAACAATTTTATTTTTTCTTCTTCGAGAATAAGCTGTAATAGTCGAAGAAAAGTTCCCGGGAATGCACCGATATCCATGATCCCGGAATCGCTGACGATATATGGTTCGATGAGTTTAAATACTTCAAAATATAATTCAATACCAGAATAGGCATAAGATCGCCGGTGTGCATAAACTCTTTCATCACAAAAAAGTTCATACATTGAGGGAGTATATTTATTGTAAACAAGCCGTTTGAATTCGTGGAAAGTCATATCATTCAATTTCTGCATCTCACGTTTGAGTTCACATGTCAATTATTGCAGCGTGTTTATGTCTGGTTCGGTTAATTGTTAATCCTGAAAGAAAAGAATTCGCCAAAAGTCTGGATTCAATATTCCTAATTTTTCTTAAAAATAAAAAATGAAATATGATTTGTTAGCTTCCTAAATGCAAGATCAATTGACTTTTTTACCACTTTTACCAAAAACAATTTGCTGTCGTAGCACTTTTGCAATGGACGATGAATGATCTTTATTTCATCCATTAATCCTTTTACTCCATCCGCACGTTTATGCGCGATGAATTCAAATCCACTATCAGTAAAACTATTAATAATGCTTTGATGTGAAAATGCATATTGATAAAAATTGTCTTTAGTCAACTCAATATCTTCGAGACCTGCATACATCCCCAATGCTGCCTTTGCTTTTCTTAATATAGACATGGAAGGAACAGTTAAAAACAAATAGCCACCTTTTTTTATCACTCTGTACATTTCACTTAATATTGCATCATAGCCATCAATAAAGTGCTCTATTACACCAAGTGACCAGTATCCATCAAAAAATTGATCACCAAACTCTAATTTTCTCACATCACCGGTGGAAACTTTCAATTCAGGCACAGCCTGGTTCACTTTAGATACAGTGTCTGCCGCAAAATCAACACCATAAACATTGTATCCATTACTATGTAAAGTATAAACATTTTGCCCTTTACCACACCCACCTTCAAGAATTGTTGAACCTTTTGGTAAGCATTTGCTCGTATGATACAGAACAAACCTGTTTTTTATCTTTATATCTTCTGCAAAATCGTCACGTGAATAAAACGACCAATGAGAATCCCAAAAATCACTATCAGCCTTTTTATTCATAAACACCAGACAACGATTTTCAGGATCATAATACTTCTGCATATTCACTATCCTATCGGCTTAAACTATTTTTTCTTAATATACTGCTCTCTTTGATTATATGGTACTTGTACTGATTCAGAAATTTTACTTTCTATATTTTTAAGATAATTCACCATGAAATGTTCTTTAAAGCTTTCGTGGGAAATATTTTTCCAAAAACTACCAGCAGACTTCCTTGTAGCATCATGCTTTTCAAGATAAACAAAATATTTTTTATCTAATAATATGACTTCTTCACCAAGGTGCTCATAAATACCATGAATTGAATCTAATAGCGTTATCGGTGGTAAGAGTGGAACAATGTCATTTTCATCGACAACTCGTGTAATTGGTAGATAATTATAAGCCTGTACACCTTTATTATTTGTTACTTTAGGTTGTCCAAAATTAATGGATGGTTCTAAGCTGAATCCATCTTCATGTAAATACATCATAATTAAAGTTGCTATAGCAGCTCCTAATGAATGGCCAGTAACCGAAGTTTTATATTCTTTGTTAAGATAAGGATGTACATCTGTATAAACTTTTGTAGCATCGCGATCAAATCCACGATGCGTATAAATTTTAAGTTTTTTGTTTTTTGATTGCCAGTATTCTGCATCTTCTTTAATATTTTTTAAATTTGAGGTTCCACGAATACTTAATACTTGTAATTCCTTACTTGGAAAGACTTCCAAAAAATATTGAACATCAATATCTTTTATTTCTGCAACTCGTACTGTTTGAGTAAACTTTTCTTTTATAAAGCCTTGGCTTTTATATGCGGCATTTGCTCTTTCAGCAAACCATTGCACTTTTTCAAAATCAATCTTTTTACTAGTCGCTATATCCAAGCCATTTTTAGAAATCCAAATACAATTTGTAATTAATAACATTAATAGTATTAGAACTATATTAATTGCTTTCATATTCAACCTATTATTTTATCTATAAAAGCTCTTTGCCTAATTAATTAAAATTATGATATTGAAATATCATTAACAAATATGAAAAATATTTATCCAAAATAAAGATAAATATCAAATATAGTATAACGCACTAGGCTTGAGCTGCTTCTCGAAACGGACTTGCTTGGTAAATTCACTGTATCCTGCCACATCATTTTCGTAAACCAATCCCTTGTGTGTGAGTCAGCTCTAAGCCTTTGTTAGATGCACCAGCAACTTCAATGAGTATAAATACCACGATAAAGACCGTCATAGTAAGTACCAAGATAAACTCGATTTTCAGAATCAATTGCTAACGATCGGACTGCTATTGGGATTTTTAAACCTGAATTAACCTGATCCCAATTATGCCCATTGTCATTTGATACAAAAACACCATCACCATAGAAAATTCCTGCAAAAAGATCTCCATATTCATTGGATGCAAGCTCCTCAATGTTTTTTCCAACAAGACCTGCTTTTTCCCAGGTATTTCCGTTGTCAACTGATCTGTAAACACCATTAGTGGTTCCTGCGAATATGACACCCGAAAGACTTGTCGTAAGAGTTTTGATACTTAGCGTATCCAACCCTGCATGCTCCCAGGTTGCTTGATCGTGACTGTACCGGAAAACACCAACAGGAATACTATTCACAGCCACAGAGCCATAATATATGTTTCCCAGGGTATCATATGTAATGGCATAAAAGGATAGACTGGTCGGCGGAAGACCGGCACTAATATTCTCCCACGACTCAGCGTTGTTATGTGAGGTGAACGCTAGATAGTTATCAATCCAACCTCCACAAAATAGAACATCTTCATCATTGATTGACATAACCTGTGGAGAACCATAAGGGGTACTTCGCGTTTCCCAAGTTGAGCCATTGTCGATTGACAAGAATGTGTTAGCCGAATGTACGATAATTTCATCTGATGAATTAACTATAATTGATTTAACCCAGCCTGTGTTCGACAATATTTCAGACCAACTCTCCCCATCATCGGATGATTTGTAAATAGCGGAATTGTCAGTACTGGTTCCAATGAAAATATCGGAATCAGAGTTAAAGCCTATCGCAGTAACTCGTATACCCTCAAATTCAATATGCTCCCACATAAGCGATTCATCAGGATTAGCATTATCAATTGTGTCCTCACAACTGAAAATGAATATCAACAAAAAGAGGAAAAAGGAAACTGGTTTAATTTTTATCATCAGATTCCTGGTTAATGGTTGCATCTAACGGTTTAACTCACCGAGCGTAACTTGACCTGACTTTATTCGGTTGATTAACAATTCCTGGTTCAAAATCCTCATTTTCTCAAATTGTCCAGCCCGCTATTTGCGTCCGGTGCGGTGTTTGTTAGGTGAATAATTGTTAATCGACTAATTGGTATTTAATTTTTAATGAAACTTTAATTTCAACAGAATCTTGAATTCCCAATTTTCTTTCTGATGCAAGCATATATCTATCAAGATCCGTTTTGATATTCGCTGGTCCGACATTTATCATTTTGCCTATATTTTTCCCAAATGAATTACTAATCTTTTCTGCTCTATCATTAGCGTTCCTAATGGCCAATTGATAGGCATTTAATTTATGTTCTTCAATTTTGGAAATATTAGGCTCTGTCTTAAGGATTGAACCCTGATTATTTGAAAAAATCAAATATATATCTTCAACAACAGAAATATCGGTCACTGTTACACTTACTATTTGTTTGGAATAAAAAACCTGATCGCTACAGTTTAGTTCAGATGTGACTTGCCTGGGTGAGAATTCAACACTCTCAGTATATTTTGAATGCTTTTCCAAATCCGCAATCAAATTATTGTGCGAATCCTTATAGGCTAAATCAATGTCTTCTAGATTCTCACTTCTATGATGTAGAATGCCAATCATAATTATTTTTTCGGCTGGAATTTTAAGTGATGCTTCACCATATATCTCAATAGTAGATATTTCCAATTCATCACTTGCACTCAAAACAACAATTAATGAACAAAGTAATAGTTTTACCCACATAGTATTTCTTATAATCATAATTATTCACCTAACTAGTAATTGAACGAGTTGTATAATAACTTATGGCCGCGAAAAGCTCTATGAAAATAATTCATGCAACTACCCCTATATCTCTATATTATTCAGATATTAAGCTTAATAATCCTGGAATCCAAATGGAATTTTATTATAGTCGGATAATAAACTGAATTCGAATATCATTCCGGAGCTCTGGGTCATAAATCATCTATTGGACTCTTAACATGATGGCCCCGTTTCCTTTTCTTTCCTTTCCCCGTTTCCTCACAATTCCGTAGCTTCAACCATGTCAAATTATATGGGAATTATCCTGTTCATTATCGGCTTTATCACTGGCGGCGTCCTGATCTGGTTCATTCGTCAAAGAGAGCTGGCAGCGGTTGAGCGGGATCGTGATCAGGCAGCCGAAGCCCGGGAGACCAGCAACAAACAACTGGAGGACGCTTTCGGCAACCTGTCCAAGGCGGCGCTTTCGGATAATCAGAAAATTTTCTTGGAACTGGCCAAGAGTAAGTTTGATGATCTGTTAAAATCGTCAGACAGCCAGTTGGACGAAAAGAAAAAACTGATCGATAGCACCGTCAAGGATATGAAAGCCCAGTTGGAGCACCTTAACCAGCAGACTTCCGCCCTGAAGGGCCACCTGAAACAGTCCCAGCAGGGAATGTCCGAATTGTCGGATACCACAGGTCAGCTGCGAAGGATCCTCTCCAGCTCCCAGGCCCGCGGTCAGTGGGGCGAGCGAATGGTGGAAGATATCCTCAATTTCATCGGCCTGATGGAAGGTAAGAATTATAGCAAGCAGACTATGGAAGGCGTAGGCAAGCCGGATTATACTTTTTATCTGCCCCATGATAAAAGAGTCAATATGGATGTGAAATTTCCGTTGGCTCATTATGAACGTTACCTGGCAGCGGAGCAGGAGGCGGAAAGGGAAAATGCCAAAAAACTCTTTTTACGTGATGTGCGCCAGCGGGTTGGTGAAATCGCCAAGCGCGATTATATCGATCCTGCCGGTGGAACCGTCAACTATGTTCTGTTGTTTATTCCCAATGAAAGTATTTATGCTTTCCTTAACCGGGAAGATAATGATTTGATCGATTTTTCTTTGTCCAAAAAGATTATTCTGTGCTCACCGGTGACGCTGTATGCTGTACTATCTCTGATTCGCCAGTCAGTGGATAATTTTGCCATGGAAAACAGGGCGGGTGAGATGCAGCAGCTGGTCCAGAGCTTCAGGCAGCAGTGGCTGAAATTCACGGAGAAAATCGATGCCATGGGTAAATCACTCGGTGTTGTCCAGAAACATTACGATGAGCTGGCGACCACCCGCAGCAATCAATTGCAGAAACCGATGGAGAAAATATCGAACCTGAAATTTGAGACAGAACCTGAAAAGCTGGAGGACAGCAATTGAAACAATTAGCCTATTTACTCATCTGTCTGCTAATTCTGATCACCGGAGCCTGTGTTGGACCGGAAGAGTATGATGATGGCCTGCTGGAAAACCTGCCAGCGGTGATTAATACCGCGGATGTGCTCTCGCTGAGCCTGAAAGCCAATAATTATACCTTTAACGAAAGTTATCCTTTAGAACTGACTTTTGTTGATTCGGTGGATCTGCTGGCCATTAGCCTGACAGTGACCGGGTATGGCGGTAAGGGTAAGGATACGACTTTGCTCGAATTGTATGATGCAGAAAATCAATTAATGTTGTATATCCCGATAACTGTAAACGGAGTTGTGAATTCAATTTACCGGGCAGAATTGATCAAGCCCCACCGTGTAAAGATCCAGGGTGATAATATTACCGGTACGATCACATTTATGATCACCAAGCAAACTGATACGGTAGGACCGGTCTTTGGTGCAGAGGTGAATCTACCGGTTATTGTAGATTGGAATGATAATTTTACTTATCTGCTGGATGCCCAGAATTTTACTTTTAATCACAGTTATCCGGTCGAGTTAAATCTTTCAGATACTACCTCAATTATATATTCCAGTTTATTCGTTGGTGCTTTTGTCAGTGGTACCGGCTCGGTTACTTTATTCGACGCCAGTGATTCCTTACTTCGCCGGTGGGACATAAACGAAGCCGTGATCGACTTTCAACAGGATATTGTCAATACCTTCAAACCAAGCAAAATTCAGGTCAGCGGCAATGAATTAACGGGGGTACTCGAATTTATTTTATCAAAATAAAAACAATCGAGGAATCAGGATGCGCAAATTAATTTCCTTATTAATAATGACCAGCATCCTATTGTGGGGAGGAGTCATGGATAAGCAATTCGAAGCTGATATATTTACTACAGCACTTGGAGATTTGAAAATCACATTTATCGGGCATGCTACTTTAATGTTCGAAATCAATGACCGAGTGATCCATATTGATCCTGTTACCCGGGAAGCAGATTATTCACGATTACCAGCAGCTGACCTGATTCTGGTTACGCATGAGCATTTTGATCACTTGGATCCGGAGGCACTCCAATTGATCACCAAAAAAACTACCCGATTGATTTATACCGGGAGATGTGCCAATCAGCATCCTGGTGGCACAATTATGGACAATGGTGATCAACTGGACCTGGACTGGGTGAAGATCGAGGCATTACCTGCTTATAATATTGTCAATGAACGATCTCCGGGAAGGCCTTTTCATCCCGGGGGGGCTGGTAACGGATATGTGCTATCAATTGGCGGTAAACGGATTTATGTGGCCGGTGACACAGAGAATATCCCGGAAATGAAGAGGCTTGAAAATATTGATATTGCATTTCTACCAATGAACCTACCCTACACCATGACTCCAGAAATGGTCGCCGAGGCCACCCTTGCATTTCGTCCCAATATTCTGTATCCTTATCATTTCGGATCAACCGACCCACAGGATCTGGTTAATCTCCTTGGAGAACAAAAGGATATCGAGATCAGGATCCGCAAATTGCAGTGACGCACCATTAACAGTTTGAGCATAGCATTTAGGATAAAATCCGATTGAAGATAAACTGTAATCAGTTTTAGAGGCAGTAAGTGGATTGTCCAAAATATCAATTCAATCCGCTCAATTCCTTTATCGGACGTACTTTGTTTAATAGCAGAAAATTTCAACGGTTGGAAAAAAAGTTTATTAAGCCGTAAATTACATTTATCGATTTGATTAAGGGTCATCAGCTGGTGATCCGAAATGAGATAATCTGCTGATGGAGGTTTGAATGGAAGCGAAGATCAAACAGGCCCGTAAAATCATTTCCGGAGCCTTAGATCGGTACGGGGAGCGTATTGCAGTTGGCTGTAGTTGGGGGAAGGATAGTATAGCCCTGTTGCACCTGATTTTAGACATCAATCCTGATGTTCCGGTTTTTTCAATCCTTACTAAATATAAACCGGCAGCAACCCTCGAATATGCACTGCAGATCTCTGAATTATTCAAGATTGATCCCAAATTTTATCTGGTCGCTGATTCGATCCCTCCAATCCTGAAGCAAAACGGCTTATCGGTCACACTGATTGATGACCGGGAATATTGCCGGCAAGCCGATCGTGCCAAACAACTATCCGGCCAAAATCTCCACCACTTTGATCCCAAACTCTGCTGCCAGCTGTTGAAGCTAATGCCGACCCGGGTGGCCTATAACGATATGGAGCTGAAAGCCTGGTTCAGTGGACTGCGCAGCACTGAGGGACATACCAGGACATTCATTAAAATCATTGAAAAGCGCAGTGAGCGGGAAGTTAAGGTAAATCCGATTTTAAACTGGCTTGAAAATGAGGTCTGGAAGTATTTAGAAGATTATAATATCCCGCCCCATCCCTGGTATGTAAAGGATTTCGGAAATGGCCGGCGCATTCGATCCCTGGGCTGTGAACCATGCACAGTTCCAATCTATGAATATGAGAGTGAGCGTGATGGACGCTGGCGCGGAACCATGAAAATGGCCGGGGAATGCGGAATTCACACGCAGCCGCTCCGTAAAATACAGATTGATGAGGCCTGAGAACATCAATTTAGCAGCCGGTTTTCAGCCGACTCAATTTTCACTTCATTGTCAGGGGTGTGGTGAGTATCTAGAAACCAATACAGTACTTTTAAACCATTCCGGTTGTATCGAACCGGGATTATTGCGGGCTGATTACGATCGGCAGCAGCTTACCGATCGGGGGGAAGAATCTGGTCTGTTTCGCTATGCTGACTGGCTGCCGGTCAAACACTTCTTAACCGGTTCAGGCTACCCGGTAACCTATCGTAGTAGCGGACTATCAAATCGGCTTGGACTCAAAAACCTTTTTATAACCTTTTGTGGTTTCTGGCCAGAACGCAATGCTAACATGCTGACCGGTACTTTCAAGGAGTGTGAGGCTTACAGTGTCTGCGCCAGTATGGAACAGGACGGATCGGAAACACTGGTGGTCGCCTCGGCCGGCAATACCGCCCGTGCCTTTGCCAAGGTCTGTTCTGATAATCGTATCCCGGTCATTATTGTCGTGCCTGAACAAAATCTCCCCGCGCTCTGGTTCATTGATCAAGTCAATTCCAATGTTCGATTGGTAGTTGCCGGGGGTGACAGCGACTACTATGACGCTATAAAGTTGGCTGATCTGATCTGCCAGCATCAAGGTTTTATGCCGGAAGGTGGTGCTAAAAATATTGCCCGCCGAGACGGTATGGGTACTACATTGCTGTCCGCAACCGTTACAATTGGACAATTACCCGATTATTATTTCCAGGCAGTAGGAAGCGGAACCGGTTCGATTGCAGCCTGGGAAGCAGGTATCAGATTAAGCCGGGACGGTCGTTTCGGAACAAACATTCCGCGGTTGGTTACTTCACAAAATTCGCCATTTTTACCGATCCATGATGCCTGGCAACTCCGTCAGCGGAATCTGGTTGATACCGATTCGGAGATCGCTCATCGTCAAGTAGAAGCGATCTGGGCCAAAGTATTATCCAACCGTCAACCACCCTACGGCATTCCTGGTGGTTTATACGATGCACTGGTTGATACTGACGGTCTTGTTTTGGCTGTTGATAACACTGCCGCTCGAGCTGCTGCAGAATTATTTCAGGAGTTGGAAGGAAATGATATCGCTCCGGCGGCCGCTGTTGCCCTGGCCAGTTTGATTCAGGCGGTTGAAATGAAAATAATCGATTCTGATGCGGTCATAATGCTGAATATTACCGGGGGCGGAATCGAACGTTTGAAACGGATGCACCGAATTTACCACCTGCAACCTCACCTGACCATTCCGCGGGAAAAAATTAATCCTGACGAAATTGAGTTAGTAGTAACCAGACTAAACAAGGAAATATGAGATGGATCTTTTTGACAAGTGTCATTCTGATGGTGGTTACTTTGGTAAATATCGATTAGCAGGGGATAAATATTTCACCCAGCCGATTCTGGATCCCAGCCCAGGGCGTGTAATGAAATATAATGATTCCAACCAGATCATGTGGTCGATCAATAATTATTTAGGTTTGGCGGAGAATAAGGAGATCAGAGCGGCCGCGTTGGCGGCCGTGAAGGAATTCAGTACCAGCGCGCCGATGGGATCACGGATGATGAGCGGTAATACTTCCGATCATATTGAACTGGAACGGCGTTTGGCGGAGTACTCGCAAAAAGAAGCCGCGATCTTGTTTAATTATGGCTACCTGGGAGTTCTTGGTACTATTTCATCTCTAGCGCAGCAGGATGATATTATAATCATGGATAAACTGTCCCATGCCTCGATAGTGGATGGTACTTTCCTGTCAAATGTACCATTCCGGGTTTATCGCCATAACGATATGAACAGTCTTGAAACACTGTTAAAACGGGTTAATCGAGATCGCAAGGGTGGCCTGCTGATCGTGATTGAAGGGACTTACGGCATGACCGGTGACCTGGCAAATTTACCAGAAATCTGCCGATTGAAAGATAAGTATGATGCCCGGTTGTTCGTCGATGATGCTCATGGATTTGGAGTGATGGGTGCTGAAGGACGAGGAATTGGAGAACATTTTGGCATCCAGGATCAGATTGATATCTATTTTGGAACATTTGCCAAAGCCTTTGCCTCGATCGGTGGATTTTCCAGTGCACCGGAGAAAGTTGTAGACTGGATTCGCTATAATGCCCGAACTCAAGTTTTTGCCAAGAGTCTGCCAATGGTCTATGTCCGGGCGTTGCAAAAAACATTGGAATTGGTCGTTAATGGATCTGATTACCGGGAGCGGATGTGGAACAATGCCAATCTGCTGAAAGATAGCTTACGGAATGAAGGATTTACCGTAGGCTGGGGTGAATCGCCAATCTGTCCGGTCTATGTAACCGCAGCCGAAGAGGAGATGGAATCCGTCGGTCGTCAAATGTCGACCTATCTACGTGATAATGGCATTTTTGTTACCGGTGTGACCTGGCCGGTGATCCCTCTGGGTTTTATTATGTTCCGGATGATTCCGACCGCTTCCCATTTACCGGAGGATATAGAGCGCACGATAGCTGTATTTCGAACCATGCGCGAGGAACTGAATCTCGACCTTTCGATGAGCTCCGATAGCAAGCGGAAAATTAGAAAATTATACGGTAAGGAATAAATTATATTGGTTTAGCGGTTCGATTCCCAGGCTGGACAGAGCAGTGTTTTGTAATCGCACCAGTTACAATGATGCCCTTTATTATGTTCGAATAAGCCGCTCTTAATCCCATCTACCACCATATTAATTTGAGCTTTAAACTCATCCAGTTCAGCGCTGGTAAAACTGTGACTGTGTTCCGGTTGATCTTGCTCCCGTAGAAAAAGTAAACTGGCCAGGACTGGTAAGCCACTTAGTTCGGTTGTGGTTTGTTGAGCCAAATAGAGGCAGTACACCGCAAGCTGCAGGCTGTCCTGAGGTTTGGTTACCGTTTTGCCGGTTTTATAATCGACAACCTTCAAGCCATCAGTTATGCGGTCAATCCGGTCGATTTTGCCGACAATTGTACAGAAATCCAGGTCGAATTTGAAACGAAATTCCGTTTGCAGAACCTCCGGTGGGTCAGCTATAAAATACCGGTAATAGCGTTTAAGCAGATCCACACCCTGCTCCTTGAAACTGATTTCCCGCGATTTATAATCGAATCCTTCTGTCTGCCAGAAGCGCTCAAGCAATTCCAGCAATTCGCCCTCTTTGCTGAGATTATCGCTGTGGAAATACTCCAGTACCTGGTGAATTATATTACCAAAAACAAGCTGTGGTTTCTCAGCAGTCTCGGGAATATTGTCAATATAGGCAAAACGATATTTCAAGGGACACTGATCGTAGGTGTCGATTGCGCTGGCAGACAGCACTGGATGCTCAGGTACCGCAAGTGATGGCTGATTTTTCAACTGGATTTGTAGTTCGTTTTCCCAATCGGAATTGCCCCAGTCCACTTGTTTACCGCGGGCCAGAGTCTCAATGCATTCCAGGGCATTGACCAGATTGCGTGAAATATCAAACTGGTCCTGGGAGATAGCAGCCGCCAGTCGTTGTTCATAAATAATCCTTAAATCATTTTCTTTTACGGATTCAGGGGTGGTTTTTGTTTGAGCCATAGTGGTTATCCTGATTAAATCAGCAGGTATTTCTTTGATAAATGGTGAGGTACGTTTTAGAGGTGCCAGGAGCAGTAATTCATCTTTTGCCCTGGTCATTGCCACGTAAAACAGCCGCCGCTCTTCCTGGCGATGCAATTCTTTTTGATCAGAAATAGTAGTGCGATCAGTATGTGTACTTTCTTTTGGTGGCGCGGTTACAAATTTTCCCGGTCGGTAATTGAGCGGGAAACGTTGTACCTGGTTATATGGAACGATAACAACCGGGTATTCTAATCCCTTTGCTTTGTGAATAGTTTGAACCAGGATTGCGTTGCGGTCTTTCAAAGATCGCGGCTCCCGGGCTGCTATGATATTCGAACGCTCCAGCGTTTCCATATAGTACGTGAAATTCAATAAAGAATTATTTGCCGGATAGCGTCGATTGAATTCCAGGGAGCGATTGATAAAATCTGCAGCGTTAACCAGAGCGGTGCGGTCGGTCAATTCATATTGCTGGACATAAGGTAGCAGCAGCCGTGTTTCCCGGCAGATTTCCAGGACCATTTCGGCAGCCGTCCAGTTCTGCCCTAATGCCTGTTTCCGGAATTGATCTATTAACCGGTACAGGTCGGTCAATTCCGTGGATTCCTTGCTCAGGGGACGCAGCAATTCCAGGCGGCTGGTCAGATCGCGGCGGGGATGTGTTTGGTAGAATTTCCGAGCTGTATTCGGCCCGACCGCAGCACTTAACAGGCGATAAAAAGCTGCATCGGAATGCGCGCCGCCACCGGCCACCTGGCACCAGGCCAGCAAATCCCGGATCACCGGCAACTGGAAATATTCAGCAATGAAAACATTGACCGGTATCCCTGCCAGCTCCAACTGGTGGGCTGCTTCTTTGACCTGCGATCGGGTGCGGCAAAGAATTGTTATATCACCAGGTGTGGATCCTTGATCAAAATAATCCTTTACCAGATCAGGCAGTATAGCATTTTGCTGGTCGGTAGTTCCCTGAATCAGCTGTGGTCGATTACCCTGGGGTCGCAAAGGATTCATAAGGTTTTTGGGAATCCGCACCCGGTTGTTGGCGATTACAGCATTGGCCGCTGTGAGGATCGGTTGACAGGACCGGTAATTTTCAGTTAATGTGATTTCTACATAATCGGGATGTAGATGATAACGCTGGCGAAAATCGGATATATTATAGGAACTTGCTCCACGAAAACTAAATATTACCTGATCATCGTCCCCTACCACTGTGATACTCTGACGTTTGCCAGACAACCGCTGAATTATTTCGTTCAGGGCGTAATTATTGTCCTGGAATTCATCGATTATCAGATGCTGGTAACGCTGCTGCAATTTCGGCAGCAGGTCGGGATCATTTAAGAGATCGTAACAATATTGGATCATATCGCCGTAATCCACCAGATTGGCAGCTAGTTTCCACTGCTGATAGTGTCGGGTTATCCGCAGCAGATCCTGCAGTTGAGCCCGGGATTCAATCTCAGCCGGATCTTCAGAGGCCCCCGGAACTGTAATTTGCTCTGGAGCGATCAGCTCATCCTGCAGGCGTTTCATGAATGGTAAAATTGATTCGCTGACCGACCGGACCGGATCCAGTGGCAATTCCCGGGACGCAAACGGCCCCAGTTCATCGAAGCGGTTCAGGAGCATAAAGATGGCGTCGCCTTCCTCAATCAGAATTGGCTGATTGTCGGAAGGATAACCGAATTCACGTACGATGGAATAACAAAAGGCATGGAAGGTTCCTACCGTAAGCGGTTCAGCGATTGTTCCAACTTCTGCCAGAATCCGATCCTTCAATTCCTGAGCAGCCTTTTCGGTATAGGTTATCGCCAGGATCGCGGCTGGATCAACAGACTGTACCTCAATTAGATAAATAATTCGCTGTATCAGGGTCGTTGTTTTACCGGTCCCGGCACCGGCCACAACCATTAGTGGGGCTGGCGGATGGGTAATGGCCCGGGTTTGGGCTTGATTGGCGGTGAAAGCTCCCCTGGAATAATACATGCTGAAAATTACGAAGCATGGATAATCAATTACGAATAGGAATAATCAGGCCGGATTAATGGCTGCTGCTAGCGGGGAATCCAACTGGAATTCCACCTTTCATATTTAAAATTATTTTTTTAACCTTTTCAACCAAAGCGGGTCTAATCGGGCATAACTGAATGAAAACTGACCATGAACTTATTAAGGCATTTCAAAAAGGAAATCGAATCGCATTCGAAGACCTGGTTCGCCGGTATCTATCAGAGGTGGTGGGTTTCTTCCTTCGTTTTACCAACGATGAAATGGCGGCCGATGATCTGGCTCAGGATGTTTTTCTCAAATTATATAAAAGTCTTGCCAATTTTCGTTTTGAGGCCGATTTCAAGACCTATCTTTACCGAATCAATCTCAACCGCGCTAATTCTTACCTCCGGCGCAACCGTTGGAAGCATTTACTGCACCTGGACCAGATTCCTGAGCGGGTTCAACAATCCGGTGCCGATAATTACAAATGGTCAAAAACAGAACTTTGGCAGGCGGTGGCCGGTTTGCCCAAAAAACAGCGCCTGGTTGTCATGATGCGCGTATCCCAGGAACTGCCTTTCAAAGACATTGCCCGGATCCTGTCCATATCGACCGGATCAGCAAAAGTAAATTTCCATCATGGTATAACGAAAATGAAATCAGAATTAGGAACAGAATAAATGCAGTTTGAATCTAGGCTTGCTGGACTGGTAAATCGAATTGAACCAACAGTTGATCCGGATGATTTTATCGCCCGTTTGAATACGCGCCGCCAGCGGCAGATCGACAGCTTCCGGCAAATCAAATCCGGAGTGTTAGCCGGTATTATGGTACTGGCAGTTGGATTATTCAGCCAGTTGCAGATCAATTCGACCGTGGCACACCTGGCCTATCTGGAAGAAAATTATTTAACTGAGCAAGAATTGGCCTACAATGAACAACTTGTGGAAGACACAGCGATTTATCTGCTGGCCGAGACCGATGATGTATGGAGAACCCTGGTGTTTTTTGATGAAATAAATTTTAATCTGGTAAATGGTATTAAGGAGTAATACAATGAAAATAATAAGTCAATTAATAATAGTAATCGGGGTAGTTGGCCTACTAAGCGGGCAAGATGTGCCTCCCGCACCTGAAGCACCCTTGGGTCAGGGCGGAAACCGGATGGAAATGATGGCGATTTGGCGTTTAACTGAAAATTTGAAGCTAACGCCTGATCAGGCTGAAATATATTTTCCCGCCATGCGTGAAAACAGGGCAGTGATCAACCAACTGGAGCAAGAACAGCGCGCCATGCAAAAAACGATGCTGGATAAAGCTGAACGAGGTGAGGAAATCACTGACCGGGATTTAGAATCCTTTATCAAGGAACTGAAAGCGATCGAACATCGGAAACTGGATATCCGTGAGCAGCATATTAAAGATATGGAAAATACTCTCACTAATGTTCAAAGGGTGAAATTGACCGTGTTTAAGGATCAATACCGACATGAGCTGCAGAAAAATATGCGTGAAGCACGGCAAAATTATAATCGTGGCCCTTGGCCGAAGAATAAACAAAAAAATCAGAAAAGATTTTGGTAATTAATAACATAACCAGGGAAAATACAATGAAAAATATATTAATCCTTTTAACCGGTCTCAGCCTGCTGATGTTTGTCGGGTGTGAGGATGCAGAACAGGATCCGATAAGCATGGAACAGCACTTACTGACTTTGATAAATACTGATGAAACATTGGGGCTGGCTGGATTTGACGACGGAGACGCCGCCGATGGTGATTATGAAGATGGTCTGGAGCAGCAGGGTTTATTCAAGGTTTTGGGGGATACACTTGATCCGGACAGTGACCTGCGAATCAGATTTGGCAGGCGGATTACCAATATTGATCGTGATGTTGTTTTCACCGATTTGGATAATGATACTGCCATTGGTGTTATCACAAAGACGATAACTGGAGATTTCATCATTTTCAGTCGGGATACTGTAAGTGGTGACACCACCCACTGGGTCAAATCATTTATAACCGATTTCACCCGCAAGGTGCGTTTCGTCAGGATCGATACGGTCGATAGTGACAGTACCGACGGCTGGCGGATAAACGCTATATCAATCGGAGTTGGTGAAACGGGATCTAAAGTAGACATTTCAAAAATAGAATTTTTCACCCAGGATGAAGCCACTCCGATCTATTCGTTTGAAGGAGATGTCACAGATTTTTTCATACCGCGATCCGAGTTGCCAACCTTCCAGGCCTGGCGGTTAATCAGGATGGAGGTAACGGTTACGAATAACGGTCCGGAATTCCCATTCAACAGTGGTGAGGCCGTTATGCTTCACTACGGGCACGGTCGCGGGTACAAAGGCCGCCGGCTGATAAATGATATGGGACTATTTTCCGATGCGACAGCGCTGGACAATGTCTTTACCGGTCTGTGGCTGGTACATGGACCCGGGCGCCGTCCTCATCGTCCGGACCAGCCCCACCAGCGTCGTGTCTTCCGCAGTTTTGTTGATGTTATTGATTTTGGTACGCTGTATACTGAGGATGAGGCTGTTCATTCAGTCTTTTGGGCGCTGCCTTACCGTAGTATCCGTCCCGGCAACTAAATTTGGCCAATTAGAACCTTGAAGGCGCTGTGATTTCACAGCGCCTTTTTTCTATAATTACAATCAGCAGTAATATGTTATTTTAAGCTGTAAATATCCATTTCACTGAATAAACAGATACCTGTAAATTCTGATCTTGTTTTACAACTGAAAAATAAAAATTAGTATACAAAAGACTTAGAACTACCCACTGCTCGAGGTAAATGATGTTCGAAATTGTTGAAGCCTGTTTTATAGCTCAAGATATTAAATTGTTTAAAATTCATTCTCCACCGATCGCCCACAAGCGAAAAGCAGGGCAATTTGTTATTATCCGGGTTACGGAAACAGGTGAGCGTATCCCATTGACAATAGCCGATTCAGATCCGGTAGCTGGAACTGTGACAATCATTGTCCAGGGGATTGGAAAAACGACCAAAGAATTAAATACCAAAGAGGCCGGCGACACAATTTCTGATATAGTCGGTCCTCTGGGAAAGCCTTCGCATATCGATAAATTTGGTACCACGGTCAGTATTGGCGGCGGTGTTGGGACAGCGATTGCTTATCCTACAGCGGTTGCGCTTAAAAAAGCCGGCAATCATGTGATCACAATTAATGGTGCCCGCTCTAAGGATATGGTCATTTTAGAAGCAGAAATGAAAGCCGTAAGTGACGAAGCCTACATCACCACTGATGATGGCAGTTACGGTATCCATGGATTTGTCACCACCCAATTGCAGCAGTTGATTGACTCAGGCCGTAATATTGATTTTGTGCTTGCGATCGGTCCAATCCCGATGATGCAAGCTGTCGCCGATGTAACCCGTCCCCATGGAATTCAAACTGTCGTAAGCCTTAATCCGATCATGGTGGATGGTACCGGCATGTGTGGTGGCTGTCGGGTGCAGGTTGCGGGCAAGGTGCAGTTTGCTTGCGTTGACGGTCCTGAATTTGATGCCCACCAGGTCGATTTCACTAACCTGGTCAATCGCAATCGTGTCTACCATGAGCATGAGCAAAAATCGCTGAAAGCTTATGAACACCGTTGTCGGCTGGCTGCTCAAGCCGATCAATTGCAACATTCATCCGTTTAACTCCCACAAGAATTAGAGAATATTATGGCCGAATTACTCCCGATTAAAGAACGGACAAAAATTTCGCGGCAGAAAATGCCTGAACAACCACCCTTGGAGCGAGCTCACAATTTTGAAGAAGTCAACCTGGGTTTGACATCCGAGCAAGCTGTACTGGATGCCCAACGTTGTTTGCAATGTAAGAAACCGACGTGTATGGATGGCTGCCCTGTAGAGGTTAAGATCACTGAATTTCTGGAACTGGTTGTTCAAGAAGATTTTTTGGGTGCAGCTAGAAAAATCAAGGAGGATAATGTATTACCTGCCATCTGTGGCCGGGTATGCCCCCAGGAGACCCAGTGCGAAATACTGTGTAAGATTACCAAGAATTTCGGATCAGTATCGATCGGTCGCCTGGAACGCTTTGTGGCTGACTATGAAATGGCACAGGGCGTGGAGCCTGATATGCCGCGGATTGCAAAACTCGGCCAGAAAATAGCAATTGTTGGCAGTGGTCCCGCCGGTTTGAGTTGCGCCGGTGATCTGATAAACATGGGTTATGATGTTACTGTATTTGAAGCGCTTCATGAACTGGGTGGGGTGTTGGTATACGGGATCCCGGAGTTTCGGCTACCGAAAGCGATCGTTCGGCAGGAAGTTAACAACCTGCGTAAAATGGGTGTTGAATTCAAGACTAACATGGTAATTGGTCAGACCTACACCATCGATGAATTATTTAATGATGAAGGCTTCAGTGCTATTTTCGTTGCGGTGGGTGCCGGACTGCCATGGTTCATGAATATCCCGGGAGAAAGCTTGGCAGGAGTATATTCAGCCAATGAATTCCTGACACGCGTTAATTTGATGAAAGCCTATAAATTTCCTGACTTTGATTCACCGGTGCTCGATTGTGCTGGAAAGAATGTTGCGGTATTCGGTGGTGGCAATGTGGCCATGGATGCCGTACGAACCGCGCTGCGTTTGGGGGCTAAAGCAGCAACTATATATTATCGGCGTTCCGAGGTGGAAATGCCCGCCCGGGAAGAGGAAATTCACCATGCTAAGGATGAAGGCGTTCAGTTTGAAATACTTACCACCCCGATCGAGTTCCTTGGTGATGATGTTGAACGGTTACATTCCATGAAATGCATCCGAATGGAGCTGGGTGAGCCCGATTCATCGGGCCGCCGCCGTCCGGTACCAATTAAGGATTCTGAGTATATTGTCCCGATCGACATTGCTGTTGTTTCGATCGGTAATGGATCCAATCCGCTGATCAGCCAGACAACACCAGATATTGATACCAACAAATGGGGTAATATTATTGCCGATGAAGAGACGATGAAGACCTCCAAACGGGGTGTATTTGCCGGCGGTGATATCGTTACCGGTGGTGCCACGGTGATCCTGGCGTTGGGTGCCGGTCGCAAGGCCGCTCGCGGGATTCATGAGTACCTGACTGAAGGAGAATGGTAGTAGTAGATCAATTGTCATTGGGTACTGGTCAATAGGTATGTGATGAAGCCACTCAGTTTGGGTGGCTTTTTTACTGATCTTGGTGGAGGATCTTGAAGGTCACAGATCGAATTCTTGGGGAAAACCAATCATCTGAGAGAGATTTTGCTAGTTAACTATTGAAGACTAATGAGATTCGTTCGCAAATAATAATAATGCATTGTAACTTTGTTGGTTTTTAGCGATCAGAAAATTAATTATTCGACCAAGGAGAATTGAATAGATGTTAACGATTGCAGTATTAAAGGATACCGCAGCTGGCGAAAAACGAGTTGCTCTGGTTCCTGAAAGTGTCAAGCGTCTCACTAAACTTGGCGCGAAAGTCCTTTTGGAAGAGGGCGCTGGTGAGCAGGCTGGTTTTACCCGGTCGCAGTATGAAGCGGCCGGGGCGATAATCGTTGCTGATTATCAACAGTTGCTGAAAGAGGGGACGGTCTTTCTCAAGGCACAACTGGTTTGTCTATCCGATGAAGAAACTTTGAAAATGATCGATCCACTGCCCAAGGATTCAGTCATTATCGGATTCATGAATCCGTTCAAATATATCCATAATGTGGAGAAGCTGGCCGCTAAAGGTGTCACCAGCCTGGCGATGGAGCTGGTGCCTCGGATAAGCCGGGCGCAACGTATGGATGCCCTGAGTGCCATGAGTTCATCTGCTGGTTATAAAGCAGTGGTTCTAGCCGCCGCTTCTCTGAATAAATTATTTCCATTAATGATGACCGCTGCTGGAACAATTTCACCGGCTAAAGTCCTGGTGATCGGTGCCGGTGTAGCTGGCCTGCAAGCCATTGCCACCGCTAAGCGTCTGGGAGCAAAGGTTTTCGCATTTGATACCCGCCCGGTTGTAAAAGAACAGGTGGAAAGTCTGGGTGCCAATTTTGTATCCCTGGAAACTGACTCGGAAGCGGAAAGCTCTGGCGGTTATGCCACCAAATTGTCTGAAGATTTTTATCGACATGAGCAGGTAATAATCGGCAAACATCTGCCGGATACTGATGTGGTAATTACCACCGCCCAGATTTTCGGAAAACGGGCACCACTCCTGATTACTGTAGAGATGGTTCAGTCGATGCGCTCCGGATCGGTGATTGTCGATCTGGCAGCTGAAGCCGGTGGCAATTGCGAGCTCACTGTTGCCGAAAAAATCGTTGAGCGACATGGCGTCAGCATCTATGGTAAAACCGATTTACCGGGTTCTTTATCATACCATGCCAGCGAAATGTACAGTCGTAATGTCACGGCCCTGCTGCAGGAAATGATTAAGGATGGTGAACTGGTAGTAGACCTTGATGATGATGTTATCAGCGGCACACTGCTGACCCATGCCGGTAAAGTAATGAATAAACATGTACAGGATTTGTTGGATCGCGCAGAGGAGGAGCAATGATTGCCGACCTTTTAATTCAGATTTATGTCTTTGTGCTGGCCGTTTTCGTCGGCTTCGAAGTGATCACTAAAGTACCGCCAACACTGCACACGCCGCTCATGTCCGGCTCCAACGCAATTTCAGGAATCACAATTGTTGGGGCGCTGATAGCAGCCGGTTTCACCGAACTGCGGATTGCGACCTTTTGGGGTGATCTGAATGTGAGCGCAGTGCTGGGCTTCATAGCAATCATTTTTGCTACTATTAACGTAGTTGGTGGTTTTCTGGTTACCGACCGCATGCTGAAAATGTTCAAGCGGAAGTGAGGGGGTCATGTTATTACAGACAGTGATTATTCCCGTGGCCTATCTGTTATCGGCCGTATTGTTTATTTTAGGACTTAAACAACTATCGCATCCTAAAACTGCTCCCCGTGGGAACCGGACCGCTGCAGTGGGTATGCTGATTGCCATCGTGGCAACACTGATTTACAAGGATGTGATCGACTATACCCTGATCATCGCCGGAATTATAATCGGTGGTGCGATCGGTGCTTACGCTGCTAAAAAAGTGGAAATGACCGCTATGCCACAAATGGTGGCAATCTTCAACGGTTTTGGCGGCGGTGCCTCGGTTTTAGTGGCAACCGCTGAGTTTTATCGCTTGATCACCGGAATGGAGACCATTGCCGGATTCACGCTCGCTACTATCGGTTTGAGCATCATAATCGGTGGTATCACCTTCACCGGTAGTATTGTGGCATTCGCCAAGCTGCAGGGCATTATGCGCGGGGCACCGATTTTATTCAGGGGCCAGCAGCTAATCAACAGCTTTTTATTAATCAGTACGGTCGTCCTGACGGTATTGGCCGTTCTGGTTGGAGCCAGGGCTGGTGTTTATATTCCAGCTATCATTTTTGTTGCTTTGATTCTGGGTTACATGTTCGTCATTCCGATTGGTGGTGCTGATATGCCGGTTGTCATTTCCCTGTTAAATTCCTTTTCCGGTATCGCCGCTGCCGCCACCGGTTTTGTCCTGTCTAATAATGCCCTGATAATATCCGGCTCTTTGGTTGGAGCCAGCGGCATTATCCTGACTGATATCATGTGTAAGGGAATGAACCGGACAATCTGGAATGTATTGTTTGCCGGTTTTGGTGGTGATGATCTGGCTCCCGGTGAAGGCGCCGTTCAGACCTCGACCAAACCAGTAAAATCGTATGAGCCGGAAGATACGGTCGTGATATTTGAGAATGCCCAGCAGGTAGTGGTCGTTCCCGGTTATGGAATGGCTGTAGCCCAGGCTCAACATGCTGTGCATGAATTGGAAAAAGTATTGGAAATCAAGGGGATCAAGGTCAAATATGCCGTACATCCCGTAGCCGGTCGTATGCCGGGTCATATGAATGTGCTGCTGGCGGAAGCGAATGTACCCTATGACAACCTTTACGACCTGGATCAGATTAATCCTGAATTTGAGGAGACTGACGTTGCCCTGGTGATCGGAGCGAATGATGTTGTCAATCCGGCTGCTCGTCACGATACCGCCAGTCCAATCTATGGCATGCCGATTCTGGATGTCGACCGGGCTCAGACCGTATTTGTACTCAAACGCAGTATGAATCCCGGTTTTGCGGGCATCGAAAATGAACTGTTTTATAACGACAATACGATCATGCTATTTGGCGATGCCAAAGAAACGGTTTCCCGACTGGTTGCTGAACTGAAATAAATATTTTAATTCAGCAACCTTTCATATCAATCCAAGAGGATCGTGCACGATCCCCTTATTTTATTGCACCAATTCATTTTTATTTGTACAATTACTAAGTTAATTAATCAATCGAAATTCGACTACTTCCATGAATGAACTTTTCCCCCCGATAGAACCCTTCAACGAATTTGATCTTAAAGTATCTGAATTACATACGATCCATGTCCAGGAATCGGGTAATCCAAACGGTAAACCGGCTGTATTTTTGCATGGTGGCCCAGGTGGCGGGATTGAACCGGTTTACCGGCAATATTTCGATCCGGGTAAATGGCGTTTGATTCTGTTTGATCAGCGGGGCTGCGGAAAGAGCAAACCATTTGCGGAACTACGCGAAAACACAACCTGGGATCTGGTTGCCGATATCGAAAAAATACGTACTCAACTGAAAATCGATAAATGGGTTGTATTCGGCGGCAGTTGGGGCAGTACGCTGGCCCTGGCTTACAGCCAAACCCACCCTGAGCAGGTGAAAGCCTTAATTTTGAGGGGTATTTTCCTGCTTCGAAAATCAGAATTGCACTGGTTTTACCAAGAAGGAGCTAGTAATATTTATCCAGATGCCTGGGAAAAATTTCTGGAGCCGATACCGCCAAATGAGCGAAACGATCTTTTAGCGGCCTATTATAAACGCTTGACGGATGATGATCCTGAGATTCGCCTGGCTGCAGCCAGAGCCTGGAGCGTCTGGGAGGGCAGCACTAGTAAATTGCATCCCAATGAATCGCTATTGGATCGCTTTGCCCAGAGCCAGTTTGCCGAAGCATTTGCCCGGATCGAGTGCCATTATTTTACCAATGGCGGTTTCCTGGAAACAGAGGATCAATTACTGGATAATATCGACCGGATCAGACAGCTACCGGCCGTTATTGTTCAGGGACGCTACGATGTAGTCTGTCCAATCACAACGGCCTGGGATTTGAAGCAGGTCTGGCCGGAAGCCGATTTTCACATTATTCTTGATGCCGGTCACTCGATGACAGAACCGGGAATTCGATCGAAGCTGATCGAATACACCAATCGGTTCGCTGAATTATAAATTCCGTATATTATCTCCAGCCTTTCATTTTTGGTATAATTCTTGACGTTTTCTATCCAGAGTTGGCTACCGAAATCAGGCGCTGTTTTTTCGTATCTCTGATTGCGGACAACTTAATCCGTTTTTAAATTGGACGTTCGATAATTATGCATGATGCAGAAAAAGTTTAGATCAATAATAGTAAGTGTGCCTTTAGAATGAGGAGCGAAAAGGAATATGAATAAGATTCAAAAAAACTATCAATCAGGTTTCACGATGATTGAAATCATGGTTGTGGTTGTAATTGTAGCCATCCTAGCGGCGATTTCGGTACCGATATACGTCCAGTATGTTGAAAGTGCGCGGGCTTCTGATGCCCGTAGTACACTTAGCGCTTTATATAAAAATGCTCGAGTATTTTATCAGGACCGGGGTGAGTGGCCGTCCGATGTGGAAGACCTTCGCCGTGACGGCTATATGGAAATTGATCGCGGTACCCTGCGACAATGGACATTTGACATTTCAGGATTGGATGAAGAAATTATAGCAACCAGTACCGATGAAATGCCCGGTGGCGCTGGCAAGGAAATCCGCTACGATCTGATTCGAGGTAAATTTATTGGTTATGGTACCTTCGGTAAGGATGCAGGAGAGCAATAAGCGTTATAATGAATATTGACGAATTATTGTCATATGCCCTCAATAGCGGGGCTTCTGATTTGCATTTAAGTGTGGGATCAATTCCCATGCTGCGGATCAACGGTACGATGAAGCCGCTGAAAATGCCGGAATTGGTACAGGAAGACATGGAATCGATCCTGCCCCAGGTGATGAACGAAGATCAGATGCGGATGTTCAGCGAGCGAAAAGAGATTGATTTTTCCGCCAAGCTGGAAGGTAAGGGACGTTTCCGGGTCAATTTCTTTCACCAGATACGGGGACTGGCCGGTGTCTTTCGAACGATTCCCGAGATCGCTAAAACGGCCGATGAATTGCTACTGCCGCCGGTGATCAATAATTTGGCCATGCGTGACCGTGGACTGGTATTGCTGACCGGTCCAACCGGATCTGGGAAAAGTACCACGCTGGCAGCCATGGTTGATCATATTAATACTAATCGCAGCTGCCACATCATTACCGTAGAAGATCCGGTGGAATATTTTCATCGCTCTAAATCCAGCTTGATCAACCAACGTGAACTGGGAGCGACCACTCATAGTTTTGCCAATGCCCTGCGGGCTGCTTTGCGAGAGGATCCGGACGTGATCCTGGTTGGTGAAATGCGCGATCTGGAGACCATATCACTAGCACTAACCGCCGCCGAAACCGGCCACCTGGTACTGTCTACTCTCCATACTTCCAGTGCTGTGAAAGCGGTGGATCGGATAATCGATATTTTCCCGGCCAGCCAGAAAGGGCAGATTCGTTCAATGATGTCGGAAAGCTTGATTGCCGTTATTGCCCAAAAGCTGCTGCCGGCAAAAGATGGAAAATCGCGGATTCCAGTTTGTGAGGTTATGATCGCTACCACGGCGATCCGGAATCTGATTCGCGAGGACCGGATCTATCAGATTCCTTCTGTGATTCAGTCTGGTGGTACCGAAGGCATGCAGTCCCTTGATCAGGATCTGCAGCGGTTGTTGGCACAGGGGATGATCGAGCGTACGATGGCTGCTCAGATCGCCGATAATCCAAAATTATTTACCTCCAATATTATATGAAAAAGCTACGTCAAAAACTGGAACAAGGCTTTACGCTGATGGAAGTCATGATCGGGATTCTGATAGTGAATATCGGCGTTGTTTCCATGCTGACCGGAGTCGTCCATGCCCACAATATTCTACGGTCAACGGAATTGAAAGAACGGGCTTTTGAAGAAGTACGGATGGAACTAGAACGCTGGCGGGGGCGGATTGCCGATGGACGGATCCTGCCCCGTGAATTGAATGGCGACCCCCAGGGGAAGACGATATACCTGGAAGGAAATGACCGGAGCGATGATGCAATTGAAGCAATAATTACTTATGATCCCATAATGAACGTACCAGACGGCGTTTCCGATCCCTCGCGTTATCAGTTACGGGTTAATATTAAATGGCAGGATTTTACCATGCTCGGTCGGGCTCGCAATCGCGATATGAGCCTCTCAATGGTAATGCTGAAATTTGAATGATGAAGCTGAAGCGTTTTTATTCCGGTACCACCTTAGTGGAAGTCACCGCGACTATCATGATTATTGGTTCAGTCTCACTAGGAATGATGTTTGGCCTGGCCAATTTTTATTATCATTATCAGGAGGAAAAAGTCGTCAGTGATATTAATGAATATGGCCGGATGGCTATGAACATGGTGGTGGAGGAGTTGAATACGATTGTGCAACTAGATCCTCCCGGCCATTTTAATGGTTACAGCATGATCACTGGTATTAAACGTGATCCTGAAACCGGCTTTTTTGAAAATGTTCGCATCACGGCCCGGAAAAATTCCGGTCTGTTGATTAATGGTGAAATTCCTTTAAGTGGTGATCTGGAGCTGCCGGATTTTGGCCAGGGAATTGACGGTGGAGTACGAACAATTAAATTGGTGGATTTTGATGTTATCTATGACCGTGGTCTGAATTCAAACAAGCAGAAATACTGGGAATCAGCGCTGGATATTGTCCTGATTCTGGGGCTGGAAACGGAAATCGCCCCCGGAAGAAAAAATTACACCAATGCCAAACCGGAATACATCAAATTTACCCGCCGTGTTTTTGTGCCTAACCGGCATATTGGCAAATTTCAGGGCTTAGCCGGTATTACGGAGTTGCCGACATAATGCGATCGATGCGTGGTTCAGTCACACCTACTGCAATCATATTTACGATGGTAAGTATGCTGCTGACGGTCGGATTTTTACGATATTCAGTATCCAACAAGGCCATGCAGGACCGGCGGATCGCCCGGGAGAAAGCATTACTGATGGCTGAAACCGGTCTGAACTACCTGGCGATGCCAGCCCTGCCGACGATAACTCAGGATACTACAATTGTATCCGATTACCGCGAAGCCACCTATCCCTATATGGCTGAGATGGAACATGAGATGGGTACCTTCGATTCGGTTGGCTGTGGCACCTACCTGGACGAAAATCTGCAGACCGTCTATTACGGCTATGCCAGGGGCATTGTGACTCTTCCAAACCCTTACGGCGATCCGATAAAAATTCGCCGGTCGGTGGTAGCTGAAATGGCTGGTGTGGCTCATTCCGACTTCATGTATTTTACCAACACAGAGGAACCAGGCGGAGGACCATATACCGAGGGTGGCACAGTAACCTTTGGCGCCAGTGATGTTCTGGAGGGAAAAGTGCATACCAATGGCACGATGACCATGAGCAACTTTGGTTGTCCAGAATTTAGAGGTGATGATCGAAGTGCTGTTACCGTTGTCGGTGGTATCAATTTTGGTATGTGCGATACAAATATATTTTCGGGTACTTGGCTCGATACAGCTGCCGAAAATCCATATCCACCAGATGTTTCCGTTGAATTGGTTAAAAATAGTGCCCATTATACTTTTACAGCCGGTGATCTGCTGGGTCGTATTAATAAAAAAGATTCACTGATCATGACCGAGATCGAATTTCATTCCAACGGATTTACCGCTAGTCAGTGGCCTTATGTAATTCCACCACTCGGAGTAGATGGTCCCGAACCGATCACCTATACCTGGGATACCGACACGACAATTTTTCAAATAGATAATCGCAAAATCGGTTTCGAAAGAAGTTTCAATAATTTAGGGGGCTATGTTCAGGTCGACACCATAATTGCGACGCTGGAAGATTTCGATGGGAATCCCGTTCGTGATGAACTGGATCAATACGATGTCGGCGATACGCTTTTCGTTTCCTCTGTCTCACCCGATTCCGGTAAAGTCTGGCTGGGCGTGATCCAGACAAAACAGGAGTTGGTGTCGCGGTTTATCTTCACGGTACAGTTTTGGCAACAACAATTCCCGGCCGGTAGCCATGGATTCAGCGCTGGTGAAGAAGTGCTGTTCCATTATTTAGCCCCGACAGTCGGTGGTCTGAGACAAAAATTTGCCAATTATCACAATCATCCCAACGATGGCAGTGTCTGCCAGACGGCTGGCTTTCACCATTTTGATTTCGATCCACCGGCATTGAGCAATTTATCGGCTTGGATCTTACCGCCAACATCTTTTATCGTCGGTGGCCCCAAGGTCATTTATGTCAAGGATGGGCAGGTACAGGTCAAAGGAATCGTTGATGGGCAGTACACGATCGTAACCGATGCTCCAACCTGGTACCGCCGCCACGACCGCTCAGATCGTTGGGATCGTTGCTATAATAATATCTGGCTCACCGATGATATCGTCTACCAGGATTCCAATCCGATCACGGGTGCGGTTACACCACTCTCACCCAACCGGCTGGGACTAATATCTGGTGGAAATGTAATTATTGCCAATACCGCTTCTAACGGCTGGAAAAACCAACAGGAAGGTCAGGATATCAAGATTAACGCGGCCCTGATGGCCCTGGATGAATCGTTTGTCTGCCATTACTGGCAGAATACATTGTCTGGTTATTATCAGCCGAACGAAGCCCTACCGACTTTCTCGCATGCTGATGGTCGCGGTCCGTACAAGGATATTCATGGATTTCCGCCAACACCAACTTTAACGGGAGCCAGTGATATTCGCGGTACTGTCCACCTCTGGGGTTCCATTAACCAGAGCCGTCGCGGTTACATGAAACGCAATTCACCGGGACCCTATTCAGCTTTTCCGGGCGTTGGTTATGTTAAGGATTATCATTTTGATTATAACCTGTGGATTTACCCACCCCCTAATTTTCCACTTACGACCAATTCTGAAGGTGGTGTAAATCTGACTATGCGTACCTATAATGAAATACGCTGAGTGGGTTTCCGGGGAAACAGGCGGAAAAGACAGTTAACCTCTTCATAAAGGAAAATTATTAGTGTTCGTTGGATTAGATATAGGGCGGCAGTACGTTAAGGCTGTTTTACTTGAGCGAATCAAAGGCGGTTATAAAGTTCTTGATGCTGGGTCACGGTCAGTACCGGACCCCAACAAGGCCTTTGATCCTGAGATGGTTAATAAAACGTTATGGGTGATGGCCATCAAGGAACTGCTGCGGCAGATGAAACTCAAACCAAACCGGTTACGGAACCTGGTTACTGCAATCGGTGGATCCAATATTAGTATCAAGCAGATCAGTACGCTTGAGATGCCCGCCGATGAATTATATAGCGCCATGACCTTTGAAGCCCGCAAGCATATTGCCATGGATGGTACTGATGCTGTGATCGATTTTCAGATCCTGGGAGCCAATTCCACCGATGTTGATAAAATCGATGTGGCGCTGGTGGCCTGTACAAAAAAGGTGCTCGGCATACATATGGATGTGCTGAAGGATGCCGGACTGAAACCCGGCTGGGTGGATGCGGATCCAATTGCCCTTTCAAATGCTTTTTTCGCCACTCGCGATTTACCGGAGGACGGGGTAGTGGTTCTGATAGATATAGGTGCGGAATCGACCTGCCTGGTCGTCCGTGGTAAAACTGATCCCTATTTCACCCGTGATATACCGATCGGTTCCTATCATTTCGTGCGGGGTGTATCGGATGCCCGGTCAATGGATTATCTCAGCGCCCAGGATGAATTGTTTAAGACCGGGATTAAGAGCATTCATAAGCCGCCCAAGGAAGGCGCAGAAGATAACATTACCATGGATGAACGAACCGTTTTCGATAATTTTGTGGAAGATATTCGCCGGACTCTGCGCTATTATGCCAAGACCACCAGCCAGAGTTTTTTCCTCAAGATATTTCTTAGCGGTGGTGCCAGTACCACTGCCGGACTGGCCCTTTATTTACAAGAGAAATTAAACATTGATGTTGCCCTGTTCAATCCGCTGGAAAAATTTACCGGGGTCGATAAACTGACCTTGCCCAATCCGCAGCAATATGCCATCGCAACCGGGCTGGCGGTCCGTGGAGGATTGGCCAGTGAATAAATTTATCGTCATCAATCTCAATCAAGCTGAAAGCCGGGAAAGTAAAATGGAACGCTGGAAGGAATCAGGACGCTGGATCATATTCGGTAGTCTGATTGGTCTGCTGCTTTTTGCTGATGTTCTTATACTTTATATCAATTTCAATTATAGTCAACTGATACTGACCAAACAGCAGCAGATTGTAGTGGTTAAGGATGAAATAGAACGCCTGAGGGTGGTGGGTAAGAATCTTTCCAAGGATGATATTCTTGGTCTTGCTGAACTGGAGGATGATCGGATACTGTGGGCTCGGAATCTGGAGCTGCTGGGAGAAATGACTCCGGATGATATGGCTTTAACAGGGCTGCGTTATACCCAGAATAAATTGACTATCGATGGAATTGCCGTGATCTATGAAGATCAAAAAGAATTTGATATTGTTAATTCCTATGTTAAAACACTGAAAAGTAATCAAGAATTTGCCAATGAGTTTACCAGGATACGGTTCAGTTCCTTCGCCCGCCAGGATTTTCGGGGACAGGATATCGTGCAATTTCAGATCGAAGCATCGATGAAGCGCGCCACCCAAACCGAAAAAGAGCGTCGCCGGAGCTAGATCATGAATACCAAAAGAAATAGTATTTTTGCTCTGGGATTAATTGTTTTAACATTGCTTTTCTGGGTAGAGGTAAAGGCTTTGCTGGGAGACAAGGCTGATACGCTTTTGGATCTTGAAGACCAACAGATTGAGTTGAATGAACAATTGATCAGCGCCCAGATTCTGGCTAATAAACTGGACCAGGTTTACAGTCTGTTCGAGGGTAACCTGGCCTTATCCAAGTCCGATTCGCTGGCAGAGGATGCTTCGATGCCGTTCATGAGTGACCTGACACGGATATTAAATGATCTTGAAATAACGCTGATCAGCATCAAACCCAAGCGTCGGGATGATATGGGAAATCGTATCTTATCGCCCTATGAACTGGTAATAAGATGTAGTTACAGTCAACTTGGTGCATTTATCACCGAAGTTGAGCGGTCACCGCGCCTGGTGGGCATCAAAGAATTTTTTATCAAGAATGGTATTGAGCGTCTGAAGAGTACGGTTACGGAAGCCCAGCTTGAACAGCAGGAAGTAGAGCTGAACCTGTATACTCTGACACTGGTTAAAAATTATAAGCGGGATGATTATGAATAATCGCAGTCGCACTATCTGGTATCTACTGATTTTTCTGACTGTTTTATCATTGATAGTCACTGTCGTGGTCGCTTACCCGATCCAGCGCGATTGGCGCAATGCCCGGATTCGGGCCAATGAAGAGCGTTTCGGAACTGACCAGGATCTGGAGGACGTTATTGAATTTCTGGAACAACGTCTCGATCAGCGCAACCGCTACCAGTTTGCACTGGAAGCGGAACCTATGCATTTGACCAATGTGATCTACCTGTATGGCGGCAGTGGAATGGCTTATCGAATGCGCAACAAAGACAAATTGCGTGTTACCGCCATTATCGATGGTAAGCAGCAACAGGCGCTGATCCAGTATGACAAGCAGAATTACCGCGTGGTGGTCGGTGATTCGGTCGGGGGCGGTGAAGTGGTCTGGATCGACGCAGAAGAAGTTGTGATCGTAAAAGGCGATAAGGAAATGCATTACCAGCTGTCAGGTTTATATGTTCCCAGTGAATCATTACAAGAAAAGAATTGAAGGAGCTTAAATTCAAATGAAACGTTTTACTATGGTTTATCTGTTGGTTTTTCTCTTTATCGGCAACAGTAGCGTTTTCGGCCAGGATGCCGGCACGATTGCAGCCCAGGAAAAAGTAAATCCGACGCTGGTAACAATTCATGCCGAAGATGCTTATCTGCCTAGTATTTTATCAATTTTGGCTGAAGAGAGCGGCTATAATATTGTTACCGATCCCAATGTTAACCAGCAAGACCAGATATCGATTCATCTGGATGAAGTACCGATCGAACAGGCCATCAACCTAGTGGTACGGGCGGTCGGTCTCAGTTATGAAGTGGTCGGACATTCTTTTCTGGTTGCCGATCCCAAAAAACTGGCCAAGGAAGTAGGAGTTACTTCCCGGGTGATCGAATTGAAATATGCTGAAGCAGCAGAGGTTAAGAATTTTTTATCTGATTTGACCAAACAGATCCAGGTTGATATCTCCGGTAATAAAATTCTGGTGAATGCCAGTCCCAAAAAAATTGCTGAGATCGAAGAAGTGGTCCGACAGATCGATGTACCGGCGATCCAGATCCAGCTGGAGACACGGTTAATTGAGATTGGTGTCGATGATGAAGAGAACCTGGGAATCGATTGGGATCGGCTGGCCCAGTACACAACCATATTGGCAGAGAATGGTGTGCCGCCTTACGAAGGTGCGGGAAGCTGGGTTCATTTTATGGAAAAACCCTCTACAAGGCCAGGCGGTAGTCCAGAAGAGTATTATGAAGAAGATGATCTGGACCTATTACCAGACAAACTGCAGTTCAATCGATTATATTGGAATGATGTGGATGACCAGAATGTGATTCCGCATAATTTCTCGCGGCAAATGCAGGCGTTGGATATTACGCTGGATATGCTGATCAAAGCGAACAAGGCCGAGATCCTGGCCAATACCAAACTGGTTACACTCAATGGCCGTGAAGCGGAAATTAAAATGATCGATATTGTGCCATATATTCTCAGCTCCGGTGGTGTCGGCGGGCAGGTCCAGGTACAGCGGGAGGAGGTCGGTGTTAAATTAAATATTTTACCAACCGTGAATACCGATGGTTACATCACCGTGCGGGTGATGCCGGAAGTATCAACTATTTTTGAGTTTATCGGCCCGGACAAGAATATACCACGGGTAAAGAGCCGTCAGTCTTTTACGACCATTCGGGTTAAGGACAGTGAAACGATTATCATTGGGGGGTTGATAAGTCGAGATAAAAAATCGACGGAATGGAAATTTCCAGGATTGCATAAGATTCCCTGGTTGGGCAAAAAACTGTTTACCAGTACAGATTTGGTGGATCGTAAAACCGATCTGATTATTCAGATTACACCAACCGTAGTAAAAGATGCTTATTCAGATATCAAAAAAACTGGCAATGTTGAAGATTTTGAGGTAAATACGATAGAAGAGTTTTACAAAGAACCGGAAGAATCCGGTGGGGATGACGATAATGAAGATAAATAATATTATCCAAAAAACCGCTGTACTGCTGATAATCGGAGCGCTCAGTTTAGTCTGGTTCAGTTGCGATGACCGGACTCCAACCGATTCATCTTCAGGTACGGATACCAGCGATGCCGATTACAGTATTTATCTGGTAGCACAGCCGATGGCAGCGATCACCGGCAGTAACGTTCAGGTTGGGGAAGATCTGGTGGGCAATCAAGTATTCACACAGATAACCGCCCTGCTGGTAAATACTGAAAATGACCCGGTGGTGCCGGTGGTGGGTCGTACAATCAATTTTACCGCCCGGGTCAGGGGTCAGGAAGTCGGCAGTTTCACGCTTGAAACTGATAGTGTTACTAACGATTTCGGTCTGATGGTGGTTGATTTTATCGATGCTGGGGCAGCGGTCGATAATATCGGAACCCAGCCATATGAGGGTATTGTGGTCACGGCTGAACTGGTACCATCAAATACCAGCACTCCGGCCAGTGATCCCATCAGCAAATTGATTATGTTCAATGTGATTGACACAACGGTTACTCAGGTCTGGCCATATCGGATGGTGCTTACCCAGGATACGGACGTTATATATGTTGACGGTGGAAATACTAAATCAACTTTTTCAGTTACACTGATGAATTATGCCTATCAGCCTCTGGAAGGCCTGGTTGTTCAGGTCGATGCAAATCCTGATACAGTTGGACTGCTGGAATACGGTTACATCGTTACCGATTCCACCGGTAATGGAACAGTTGAGTTCACCGACACCGGGGATCCTGATGCGGTCGGTACGGTCAATGTCGTCACCAGTTTTACACACCCGGTATTCGGAACGGCTTCCCGCTCGAAACAGGTGTCAGTGATTGTGCAGGAGGACCAGACCGTAATAAATTTATCTTTAATGGCTCAACCGGTAGTTGGACCAAGCAATAATTTTGTGATTGTTGGCGAAGATGTGAATGATAACGCCCCCCTTGCTAACGAACAGGTATGGACAAGAATTACCGCCAGCGTGACCGATGGTTCGGGGAACCCGGTCAGTGGGAAACTGATCGAATTCATAGCCATTTTCGGTTCCGATACAACTGAAAATAATTTTGATTTGGATTATCTAACGAGTGATGCTCAGGGTCTGGCCTGGGTAAAATTTGAAGATAACGGGCAATCGGCTATTGATAATATCGGTACTCCGACCTATGAAGGCGTGACGGTTATTGGATTTATCGATGATGTTATCGCAACGACCAGGTTCAATGTTTATGACCAGGTCTCGGATATCTGGCCCTATCGTTTGAATCTTTATAAAGATCGCGATTTCATTAACCTTGATAACGGTGCAACCAAAGCTGAGATAACCGCCGTTTTATCTAATCGTTTGAATAAACCGCTTAAAAATGTCGAATTAACCTTCTCGGCCGATTTAGGTTTTATTAATGATGTTTCCCAGACCGACACGACCGGGACAGCAGTTGAATTTTTCACCGACCTGGGCGATCCGGATGATGTCGGTATCTCAAAAATAATAGCTAATTATCAGCATCCATCATTCGGCCTTGTATCTGACTCGCTTCAGATTTCAATTATCGATCCATCCAGCTCAGGGATTCCGGCTTACATAGTAATCCCCGCCTCGCATCCCGGTGATATTATGGTTACTGGTGGTGGCGGATTAGAATCGACCAATATCTGCGCTCAGGTATACGATGAAAACGGTCTATTGGTGGATATCCCGACTAATGTAACTTTTGAATTAGGTCCTGCCACTCCCCAGGGAGCTGCCTTTAGTAATGATTTAAGCACAATAACGACTACCAGTACCGATGGTGTAGCCTGCGTATCACTGAATAGCGGAGAGGAACCTGGCCCCGTTTATGTGCGGGCAACCGTCAACGATACGATCACTGCTACCGGCATACCAGTGATAATCGTAACCGGACCGGCTTTTAATATTTTCCCGGATTTGGATGTCACTTCTACGACTCCGATCGGAGGTGGTTTCTATCAGATGGAAGCCGCCGCCCTGGTCTATGATCTGCATGGTAATCCAGTGGCTGATACAACCTATGTTTACTGGAATATTGATGTATCTCCTCAAGATGCCAATGATACGATCGATGTGCAAATTGAAGGCGTCAGCTTTACAAATAATGAAAATATTAATGGCGATAATTATCCCGGGATGGCATTCACAAAGTTGATCTATCCCAGTCATGGTATATTTGATTGGGCACGCATTAAAGCCTATACCTATGGCGACAGTGGTGTCGTCGTTATGGATTCGGTGGAAAATGATGCAATAATGGCTTATTATGGCGATAATCTGTTATTGACTTCGACTGTTGTCTATTGGGATTTCTCAACGATGGGATTAACAGCTACCGCCCAGTTGATAGCTACCCTGACCGATCATTATGGCAATCCGGTGGAAAATGGCCGTATTCAATTCATTGTACCAGCTGGTACGGTTTTCGGAGCCAATCCGGCTATGACCGATGAAAACGGTCAGGCTGGCATTGTGGTTCAATGGGACAGTGGCGTCTGTGCTCCAATCCCCAATTCGGATCCCCAGCTTTACACGGATTTTACCGCATCCTGCGTTGCAATTCTCTTGGATCCCATGCCGATCACCAGCGATCCGGTTGATGTTCTGCTGGTTCGAACCTATCAATTACCAAATCCGCCTGCAAACGGAGATGGAAACAGCAATAAATAAAAGTTAAACGTGACTAAAGATTTCAATCCCCAGTTCAAGCGCCTCGGTGAAATCCTAATTCACCAGAGCCAGATTACTGAAGCGCAGTTAAACGGTGCTCTGGAAGATCAAAAAGCCACCAATAACAAACTTGGTGAAATCCTGATCGAAAAAGGATACCTGACCGAGGATGAATTAATCGGTATTTATTCTTTGCAACTCGGCTACCCCCAGGTCAATGAAGAGGAACTTTTCCTGGCTGATACCACGGTAGTCAAATTGATTCCCGAGGATTTTGCCCGCCAGAATATGGTTATGGCAATTCGCAAGAATGATCGTTCAATCATGGTAGCGATGGAAGATCCTGAGGATCTGGCGGGAATTGATGCCCTGAAACGGTTGACGAAATTGAATCCGGAAGTGTATGTTGCCGGGCCATCAGCCTTGAACCGGGCGATGGATGAATTATACGCCCGCATCAAACAATCCGGTGAAGTCGAGGAGGTACTTGAGGGTATAACAGTGATCTCAGGGGATGAGGATAATCAGGAGGAGGTCGATCTTTCCCCGGATAAGGTATCCAAAGAGGATGCCCCGATCGTCCGACTGGTCAATATGATTCTAATGGAGGCGATTCAGGAGCGGGCAACAGATATCCATATTGAACCGCAGCGGAACCAGGTAGTGGTGCGGATCAGGATCGATGGTGTATTGCAGATCATCATGTCACCGCCGATTTCTTCGCTCAGCGGTCTGGTTACCAGGGTCAAAATTCTATCCAACTTAAATATTGCCGAACGACGTCTACCCCAGGATGGACGCTTTACGATCAAAGCGCCGAATCGGGAAATTGATGTTCGTGTTTCAGTGCTTCCGACAGTTTTTGGTGAAAAAATCGTATTGCGTTTGCTGGATAAAACCGGGTTTGATTTTACGTTGCGCACACTTGGATTTGATGATGACAGTTATGATATTTTTCGCCGTGTGATTAAACAACCCTACGGCATGATCGTTGTCTCAGGTCCGACCGGTTCAGGAAAATCAACTTCACTCTACGCCTCCCTGAAAGATATTAAAAATGTGGGAACAAATATTATTACCGTGGAAGATCCGGTCGAGTACCAGTTGGCCGGCATCAGCCAGGTTCAGGTCCATGAAACAATCGGACTGACATTCGGAACCAGCCTGCGATCAATTCTACGTCAAGACCCGGATATTCTGTTAATCGGTGAAATCCGCGATACTGAGACCGCCGATATATCGGTGAAGTTTTCCCTGACTGGGCATCTGGTGTTTTCAACCGTGCATGCCAATGACGCCGCCTCAACGGTAACCAGGTTGCTAGATATTGGGGTTAAGCCATTCTTGGTTGGTTCCTGCCTGAATCTGGTGATGGCTCAGCGTCTGGTACGTAAAATTTGTCCCCATTGTAAGGAAGAGTATACACCTTCAACTAAAACTCTGGAGCGGATCGGTCTCGAATCCGAACGGATCGAAGGTGGCACACTGTTCCGAGGAAAAGGATGTAACAAGTGTCGCAAAACCGGCTATCACGGGCGGACCGGAATCTTTGAAATTATTCTCATGACACGGGCTATCCGCGGACTGGTTTACGATAATGCCAATGAGGATACAATTCGCCAGAAAGCACTGGAAGGAGGGATGGTGACCCTCCGCGAAAGCGGTTTGCGTAAAGTGATCGCCGGTATTACCACGACCGATGAAGTGATGCGCTCCACGGTCGAGGAATTTTAATGCCCACTTATACTTACCTTACCAAGGATTCCCAGGGTCAGCGCAATGAAGGCGAAATCCGGGCAGGTAGTATCGATGATGCCGCCAAGAAACTGACCACCGAAGGTCAGCTGGTTATCCAGCTAAATGAAGTCGATACATCCTGGGACTTTATCGGTCCATTCCTGGATGAGGTATCGTTATCGATCGAGCGGTTCAAAAACCGGGTTCCCTTGAGTAACCTGGTCTTCTTTACCCGTCAGCTTGCTACCATGTTTTCAGCCGGTCTGACGCTTGAACGCTCCATTCAGGGGCTGGCCACTGAAGAAAAACACCCCAAACTGAAAAAAGTATTATTGAGTGTGGCCGACAATATTCGCAAGGGATTGAATCTGTCGGATTCTCTGGCCCGACACCCCGGTGTTTTCAACAGTCTGTATATTGCCCTGTCAAAAGCTGGCGAGGTGAGTGGAAACCTGCAGGAAATTCTGGATCAGCTGGCGACTTACCTGGAAAATCTGGATGATACTCGCCGCAAGGTGAAATCCGCAATGACATACCCGGTTTTCATGATGTTGTTCCTCGGCGCAATGATGGGGGGAATGTTTTTGTTTATCATCCCCATGTTCTCCGATGTCTATTCCCAGCTGGGCGCCGATCTGCCCTATGCAACTCAGCTATTGGTACAGGTCAGTCAATGGTTAAGTGCCAACTTCGGTCGCATTACTTTTCTTATATTGATTATTATTACAGCATTATGGTTTGTATCAAAAACACGCCGCGGAGGATTTGTTATCGATGCACTTAAATTGAAAACCCCGATTTTCGGCGAACTGCTTAACCAATCCATCCTGAATAAGTACGCGAAAACTTTTGGTATTCTACTGGGTGCCGGTGTACCAGTTCTGGAGTCTATGGCTCTGTTGACTAAAATCGTTGATAATCGCGTTTATGAGGTAGCTGTTGAGGAAAGTTCGGATTATATCCGCGATGGTTTTGACATCAGTACAGCAATGCGGCGTACGGAGGTTTTCCCCCCGATCATGCTCCAGCTGACCTCCACCGGTGAGGAAACCGGTGAATTGAGCAGCCTGCTGGACCGGGCATCGGATTATTATTACAAGCAGGTCAATGCTATGGTTGCCCGGATGACCACCCTGATCGAACCGATCCTGATTCTATTTGTCGGAGCTATTATTGCGCTAATGGTTGTGGTCACTTACCTGCCCGTGTTCTATCTTGGAGCCGCTCTCCAATCCGGATTATAGTGCACTGGATTATCTTTAGCACTTTTTTTGTGATCGGGACTTTACTTGGCAGTTTTTTAAACGTTGTCATTTACCGCCTGCCGCGTAGCGAATCAATCGTTAAACCACGGTCCCATTGTCCAAGCTGTAAATCACTAATACCCTGGTACCGGAATATTCCCTTGATATCGTATCTGCTACAGCGGGGAAGATGCAGCGACTGCGAACAACCGATTAACTGGCAATATCCGGTTGTTGAACTCTTAACCGGTCTAGCTTGGGGTTGGGCTTTTTCAACACATGCTATACCAGCAGCACTATTTATGGCATCTTTGGCATCTGTTCTGCTAGCAATTGCGTGGATCGATGGCCGACACCTGCTGATTCCACTGGCACTTTCAGCGACCGCATTACTGATTGTGATCATAGCGCTGATTATTAATATCATACCCTGGCAAAGCGCTTTCTATGGCGCCATGGTGGGGATTGGTATGCCGGCTTTGGTTATGGGTGGTATGTACCTATCAACCAGACGTTATGGGATGGGATTTGGCGATTTGCACCTGGGATTGATCCTGGGGCTGTGGCTGGGTCCGTATAAAATGGTTGCTACCTTGTTATTTGCCTCGCTGCTGGTGATAATCGTTTGGATTGGTCTATCCTTGAGAACCGGATGGGACCGCAACCGCTCATTACCTTTCGCTCCTTATTTGATAATTAGCAGTTTCTTTGTGTACATTACAGGTTATTATCAAAGCGATTTTATTGAAGGAATATTGTTCATTTAGTCAAGATGGAAACTCAATGTTGAATACGGTAAAAGTACTGATTGTTTTACTCCTCGCAATACTGATGGTTCAGGCCAGTAATGTACCACAGGAAAATGAAATAGCGCATAATGGTTTTTCGGTTTCCGGTCATTCGGCGACTGGAATCTCGATTGAATTTGAACTCCCATACTATGAGCTTCAGGAGGTCACCGAATTTGGCGGTATGTATCATAAACTGTATGTTCCGGATGCCGGTACAATGGTAAATGCCGGCGAACCGTATTTACCCAGTGTTTCGACACTCTACGCAGCTAAACCAGGCAGTAATTATTCCGTTTCTGTCAGGATCCTGGAATCAGAGATAATTCGTAATGTCGATTTAATACCGCATCAAGGCTGGCAGCCAAGTGAGGAAAGTGCACTATTATCCCTCAACCGCAATTCCGATGTTTATTTCAGTAATAGTTTCCCGCAGGAAAATGCAATTGTATCCTCACCCATGGTGATGCGTGATCTCCATCTGGTTCAGGTATCATTTACGCCATTTATTTATTATCCGTTAACACAAAATTTGGAAGTTATAACCAAGGTATCGCTGGAATTAATTGAATCGGGAACTGCTAATGCCGGTTTTGCCCCGGCCAAACGCTCATTGGCGTTCGAACCACTCTATCGTGCTCTGGTAGTCAATTATGATCAATACATGCTGGATATCCCGTATCAAAAACCGTCGATTCTGTATATTCTGCCCACAAATGTCAGCCAAATTCTGCCAACGGTCAATATGTTACTGGATTGGCGGGAACGAGCTGGTTATGAGGTACATCAGGTATCGACAGCCACAACAGGCACGCAGGCTGCCAGTATAAAGACCTATATTAATACTGCCTATACAACATGGAATAATCCACCGGAACATGTTACTCTGGTGGGAGATGCTTCCGGTTCATTTGCCATCCCAACCTGGGGTGATACCTGGAGCGGCTATCACGGGGATGGCGACCATCCCTATGCCCAATTGGTCGGGAATGACATATTACCCGAGGTATTTCTTGGGCGTATCTCATTTGAAACGACCACAGAACTGGGGACGATCATCGGTAAAACGCTGCAATACGAAACAAATCCGTATATGAATGAAGACTGGTTTAATCGTGCATTACTGGTTTCGGACTCAAGTCCATCCGGAATATCAACGATTATCACCAATGAATATGTCCGCATGCTGATGGAAAATGAAGGTTATAACGATATTCGTACTTTATATAGCAACAATTATAATGATCCTACCGCTGCCCAAATGCGTGCGGAACTTAATGATGGTATGACTTTCTTTAATTATCGCGGCTACTATGGTGTCAGCGGATTTTCTACCAGTGATGTAAATATGTTGACCAACGGCTTTAAACTTCCGGTCATGACTATCCTAACCTGTGGAACCGGCTCTTTTGGCTCCGGTACCTCTCTGGCTGAAGCCTGTATCAGAGCCGGAAATGCCAGTAATCCCAAAGGAGCCGTGGCGGCTGTTGGAACAGCCACACTGGGTACCCATACCATGTTCAATAACTGCGTTTCAATGGGTTTTTACCGCGGTGTATTTTCAGAGGGCATTGAAACAGCCGGTGCTGCCCTGATGCGGGGTAAATTACAGTTGTATCTAACTTATCCGACCAATCCCAGTCATTACGTTGAAATATTTTCGCATTGGAACAGCTTAATGGGGGATTCAGCCCTGCGGATGTGGACCGATATGCCACAACGAATATCAGTTTCGGTTCCAGCGGCCATTCCATTGGGCTCAAATTATCTACCGGTTGAGGTTACCACCTTGATAGGTGGTCTTCCCGTAGTAGATGCCCTGGTTACAATTCGAAAAGGAACGAATGAAATATTCGAATCGACCCTAACGGGTAATGATGGAAAAGTAGAATTACCTGTCACCTCTCTGTTGTCCGGTCCCATCGATATTACAGTTACTAAAAAGAATCATTTGTCTTACCAATCTACGATTTTGCTGTCGAATCCTGTTGAAAATATCAATATAGCACAACTGCCGATAATAATTAACGATGACAACACGGGTGAATCTCAGGGAAATGGTGATGGCCTGCTCAATCCCGGTGAACGGATCGAATGCCTAGTGTTGCTTCAGAATTACGGTTCAAGCGATGTTCAACAGGTCTCAGCCAAGCTGCTGACGGAAAGTAATGCGGTAACAATGGTGCAAGACAGCCTGTTTTTCGGCGATATTGCTGCCGGAGTTACCAATGCCAGCGCCGGTTATTTCATATTTGAATTGGCCGCCGGCCTGGGTGATGCTCTGGACCTGGGACTGGTAGTTTCCATCTCCGATTCAGCCGATAATCATTGGACCGGCAATCTAAATCTGGCAGTTACAGGTGGTAGTATTTCTGCGGTTGGGGTGCAGGTCTTGGTGGTAGGGGGCGTACTGGATCCTGGGGAATTGGCGGATATGCAGATAATGCTGAAAAACACCGGCCAGATCGAAGCGACAAACGTAACCGGAACACTCGCGTCGCCGGCGAGTGGGTTGAGAATTATTGATGACCAGGGTTCATGGGGAACGATTCCAGTAGGTATGATCGTTAATAACAGCAGTAATCCTTTTTCCGTTGATGCTGATAATGACTTAATACCCGGAACAATAGTAAACCTTACCCTGAGATTAATAGCCGGTGATGGCTCGGATTACACCTCAATTATTCCTTTTGAGGTTGGTTTACCGGATATTTACGATCCCACCGGTCCGGACGCTTATGGTTATTACATTTATGATTCAGGTGATTTGCTCTATTCAAATTCTCCGTTCTTTGATTGGATTGAAATTAATCCATCGCTGGGTGGACCAGGGAGCGACACCTATTTGTATGACAGTGGAAATAATTCTGATGATGTAACCACGATTACATTACCATTCAATTTCAGGATGTACGGAATTAATTACAATGAAATCACTGTTTGCAGTAACGGTTGGATCGGGATGGGATCCTCCCAGGCAGCTTCGTTCAGAAATTATCCGATCCCAGGTGCGGCAGGTCCATCGCCAATGATCGCTGCTTTCTGGGATGATCTGAAAACAACTTATGGCGGAAAAGTTTATTCGTGGTACGATACAGATCGGAATCAATATATTGTTGAATGGTCCGGTGTGCGGACTTATTACAATAATGATGTTGAATCGTTTCAGGTCATTTTGCGTGATCCGCAGTATTATTTTACTCCGACTGGAGATGGAGAAATTGTAATCCAGTATCTGGATTTTAATAACACCTCCCAGACCACGTCAAGTGCTACAAACCATGGCAATTACTCGACAATCGGGATTGAAGATCATACCGGGACGGTCGGCCTGCAGTACTCTTTTGCCAATCAATGGGCGCCAACGGCAATGGCGTTACAGGATTGCACTGCTATATTGGTTACCACCAAAGGTAGCCTGGTGCGTCTGCGTGGTGATATTAATAACGATCGTGCCCTGGATGTTTTTGATATAATTGGTCTGATTGATTATATACTCGAGGGAAATCCGGGATCGATAAATCCTTACCTGGCTGATGTTAATGACGACGGTATTGTCAACGTACTCGATATGATTTCGGTTGTGCAAACCGTCATGCAATATTAAGCATCAGTTTGATTTAGGCATGGTCATCGATATTTAAAATGGTGCCAGCATTACTACCTATCGCGGTGTTGTTGACGGTAGTAGTTATCCTGCTGGTTCTTGGATTAGTCGAGTTTCAGAATCACCAGCGAGTCCTGGATGCAATTCCACTTCGCATCCACATAAATGGAACCAGGGGAAAATCCAGCGTGACACGGCTGGTAGCAGCCGGTCTGCGTGCAGGCGGTCTGAAGACTTTTGCCAAGACTACCGGGACAGCTCCCCGAGTGATCGATAGTGGCGGGATGGATCATATCATACACCGCCTGCGGAAACCATCGATTGGAGAACAGGTTCGCCTAATGCGTTTCTTCGCACGTGAAAAACCTGATGCTGTCGTGATGGAATGCATGGCGGTCCAACCGCAGTACCAATGGATATCTGAACAACAGATGGTAAAATCTCAGATAGGCGTTATAACTAATGTACGACCGGATCACCTGGATGAGATGGGGCCGACAACCGAGGATATTGCCTACTCTCTTGGCAATACGATTCCCCCTAACGGTACTTTTATTACAGCTGAAACAGAATATCTTCCTCAATTGGCGGCAATCAGTAAAGCACGAAACAGTGCTTGTGTGACAATCGACGAAAGCGCAGTTACCCGGGAAGATCTACATCGTTTTAACTACCTTGAACATCCCCAAAATGTATCCCTGGCACTGGAGGTTTGCCAGACTGCGGGAGTCGACCGCAAGACAGCCCTGGATGGGATGGTCACCGTTCAACCTGATCTGGGTGCATTGGTGGTTTGGAAATTAAGATTCAATGAAGCAGGGGTTTCCTTTATTAACAGCATGTCTGCTAACGATCCGGTCTCGACCCTGAATATATGGGAATTTGTGATTGACCGCTACCCGGTTGAAGGTGACATTTGTGTATTTTTAAATACTAGAGATGACCGCTATTACCGTACCAAGCAATTACTTCAAATGACCATGGAGCATATTAAACCGGACCGATTTGTAGTCCGGGGTGAAAAAATACGAACCCAGATCCGGCATCTCCAGCATTACTCGCCGGATACCAAGGTTAATATTATTAGACCGGAAGCGCCTTACGACCAGGTGATTGATGCATTCCGAACATTGCGACACGACTCAATGATCTATGCAATTGGGAATCAGGTCGGTGCCGGACAGAAAATAATCGATCGAATTCGTGACTACCGGCAACAGATATAATGCGAAACCCGATTCGGAAAAGTTGGTCAATCAATCATGATTGAGATTACAATCGGACTGGGCATTGCTCTGAGTTTGCTGTTATCGGAAAGTCTTGGAGTGACCGCTGGCGGGATCATTGTCCCGGGTTATATTGCCCTGTATTTACATCAACCGTTGCAGATTGTGATTACCTTTGTTGTCGCATTGATCGTAGTTGGTATCATCAAACTGGCCAGTCAATACATGTTCATTTATGGTAAGCGCCGGATGGTCCTGGCACTGATCCTCGGTTTTCTTGGTGGTTATATATCACGAAATTTCATCTTTTCACCAATTGACAATTTGTCCCTGGCTGTTATTGGTAATATTATCCCCGGATTGATTGCCAGTTGGATGGACCGCCAGGGGATAATCCGGACAATAGCGGTGGTGATCATAACTGCAGTGATTGTAAAACTGGCAGTCATGTTGATCTCGGGGGGTGTTATAAATGTCTGATAAGCGCGGCCCAGACCTGTTTCGACCTACAATCCAGAAAACATCGACCCTGGTGCTGATGGCCCTGGCAGGATTGCTGTGTTATTCGGCAGCTGTATTGTCCAAAGTATTAATAATCTCCGACTCCTACGAGACCAAATTGGAAGCAGCCCACCAGATGCAGGCTGCCATGGAACATCTGAAATCAGGTCGGATGGAAGCCGGTATCTTCATGGACCCGGAAAACGATCCCAATGAAACCGGTCTGGTTGGTACACAGTTCAGTCTGATAACTACTGATGAAGGTGACCTTGATTCCAAACTTACCACCCTGGATCCGAATTTTGCTGCGGCAATTGTTGAATTATTTACCCGGGCCGATTTGACCGCCGGTGATACAATTGCGGTTCTTTTTACCGGTTCCATGCCCGGGGGAAATATGGCAGTATTGATTGCCTGTGATGTGATGGATATTCATCCTGTGGTAATCACTTCACTGGGGGCTTCTCAGTGGGGTGCCAACCTGCCCGATTTTACCTGGCTTGATATGGAACGAATCCTGTTTGAGGAAGGTTACTCCAACAGCCGATCAATCGCTGCCTCGATTGGTGGACGAAATGATATGGGCCGCTTGCTTAGTCCCAGTGGACGGCAGATGCTCCTGGATAATGTAACTTCCCATGGAATTGAAGTAATTCGGGAAGACAGTCTTGGAGCCAGTGTTAACCGAAGAATGGTATTACTCGGATCAACCTTGTCAATCCAGAGATATTCGGCTTTTGTGAATGTCGGTGGCGGGGTGGCCAGCCTGGGAACCAGCTTCAATCATAAATTATTGCCACCAGGAGTTGTTCGGCGTCGGGATGTTGAATCGATTACGCGTAGTGGGGGTATTGATGGTACACTGGTCCACTTTGCCCGTCAGAATATTCCCGTGGTGCATATTCTGAATATCCAGGCACTCACCGGACAATTGGGGATGCCCTACGCACCTATACCGCTACCGGAGATTGGCCGTGGTGATTTGTATGCCGAGCAACGTTATAACCTGCTGGTAACAACGATCTGTCTGATAATTGTAGTCGGAATGGTCGCCTATATCGGTTACCGCAGTCATCAACAAATCAAAGCGAGAATGGAACAACATGAACCGGATTCAGTTATCTAAGATCTGCATTTCAATACTGGCATTATTAGTAAGTAGTGATTTTCTGTCAGCCGAACTTCTTAGACCGAATATTGGCGGCGAGAATAAGGAAATCCTGATCATTAGTTCCAAGCGTCGCCTGTATTATTCGATGGAAGATAAAGGCTTATCATATACTGTATTCGGTCCCCGCAGATTGGAATTTATCAGCCGTCTACCCGTCAATACCAAGCGGAAGAAATCCCATCCGTTTTCCTATACGATTATCATCGATGGATCTGATACGGTTGATGTAAATCATAAATATTATCCCGATAAACGGATCAGATCCGTTCAACATCCCAATCAATATGTTACCTACTCCGGGAATTATTTCGTCAATATACCTACCGGCAAACATGAAATTCGAATCGCTCCCAATGATGCTCAGAGAATTCCGGTTTTAATCCGTGTGATCGGTAAGGAATTTTCTTCAACCAGTGATACTAAAATCAACCTTGTACCCACAGCTCACCAGCCTGCGAAACATATCGTTACCGGGACCAAAGAAATCAAATATTATGAACTGCAGGCTGGAATTCCACTGCAGATTACTGGTGACGGACCAGGATTATTGAAAATTACCAGCCGTCTGGCCTTTAATAGTCGCATGGGACGGGAAGAAGTATATCGTTTGAAAGTTTCGCAGGGGATAAAGGTGATCGGAACCTATTATTTCACCAGCGAACGGTCTACAAATAGCACCATAAAGGAAGCACCCGAGCTAGTACCAGCAAAATGGCGGACCTGCGAAATAGAAGTGCCAGCAGGAAAGCAGACATTTGATATTACATTACTTGAGAAAGACCGCACTGTTCTGTTGCGTTTTACGGAATACAAGTGAAAAAGATATTACTTTTCAATCTATTAATTTCACTTGTCTGTAGCCAGACTTGGGCTGACTATCTGACTCCGGCCATCGACCTGACTATCCAGGTAAGAAACGGTTATGACAGCAATGTTTTGCGACTGTCGGATTTGGAGCAGGATCGTGCAGCGATCGATTCCAGGATCCTGGGTGCAATGACAACATTTGATGCGTATTATTACCGATTTGGTGTGAAACTTACCGCCAATTATCGTTTGCGCCAACCGGATCATTCGCTGAGCCTGCGCCTGTCTCCTGGTTACACGATGTACATGAATTCCCCGGAGAAACAATATTCCACCTTTACTTTTGAACTGGATTATTCCTGGGGAGCCTATCGTCATTTGAAATTCAAGGTTCACCATTTGAATAATTATCATCTACGGGAGTATATCGATCGCGATGTGTCAGCCTCAATGCTTGAGGTCTGTAATTTTTCCGATGCTGATCATTCTGTATTATTTTCTTTTCCGGTTGCCCGCCGGACCTGGTTGAGCTTCAGTGGCGGCTATCTGCAGCGATATTATATTTTACCGTTCACAGAATTTGATTTGGACATTGTCTACGCTGGTTTTCGTTTTTCACGAACCTGGTCGCGCTTACTGGGATTGGCATTTGAGTTAAAATCCGGCTTTGCTGATAATATTTCTCAAGGTGGTACAGCACGTTCGAGTAGCATGGATCGTTCCTATCGATTCGTAGAGATGTTTATGCCTGTCCGCTTGATTAAATCGCCATTTGGATTGGATGAGCTGGGCACGGGATTGCGCTGTGAGTGGCGCGCTTATCTGGTCGAGAATCCAAATGATCCACTTCACAGTGGACGCTACCATCAGGACTGGAAACTGGATTTGTGGGTTAAAAAGGTTATTACCGATGGACTGACGATTAAACTCAATATTCGCTATCGAATCAGGAAGTCAGAATCAGAATATACCTGGGTCAGTGATCTGAAGAGTTTCAATCAGTTTAAAACCTGGCTTGATCTGGATTGGCAGCCCAGCTGGTTTTGAGGTTGGATCAAGCACCAGTCAAAAGTAAAATATACCGAGAATATATAAGACATGATTCGGATTGACGCCGGATCGTTTGACGGCCGTGTAAAATTTTGTTGTTTGTGAGGTAGAATACTTTATCGAGAAGTAAAATTATCCTAATTTCCTTGGCTAAATGATGGCAAGATAATTAAGAACCGACACGATATAAATTGAAGAATAAATATCAAATTATTGGTGGAATGGCCGGATTGATACTTTTCCTATCCGGTTGCCTGGAACCTAATACTGAAAATATCTGGTCTCTTGAGCGGCTTACTACAGTGAATACAATGGGTTACTGCCGCCATATTGATCTGGTTAATAACCTGGCATTCCTGGCAGCTGGTCAGGGAGGGATACAGGTTTGGGATTTGGAATCCTTCTACAGTTCAAGTGAAGATCCAATTTTGAAAACACATTTGCGAATTAATTCCGATTTAGGTTTCAATAATGATATCAATCAGGTCGTCTATTCAAAACTGACTCAACAGATTGTTGGTCTGGAAACCTTTGAAAAACCATTCCTGGTTGATTATTCCAATCCCGATAAACCATTCCCAACCGGTACATTGATGAGCGAAAAAACAGTCGAATTCGCCTTCATTGATGACAGTCTGGCATTTACTATCATTGCCGCTGACGACGATGATGGTATTAAGATATCACATTTTTCCGGGCTGGTAATTAATGATACGACGATCCTGTACTCATCAGACATAGATCTGGAAGTTGCCGTAAATGGCAGTCCCACCGGTATTGACCTATCAGATAGTTTAATGGCTTTGACAATTGATCAGTTGGGTGTTGCACTCTATAATTATCAGGGATTGACCGCTGCACCATTGCTGTTAGATGAAAAAGATACCGAAAGCAGCGCGGAGAGTGTAACCTTCTACGGCAAGGATGGTTTGTTTGTAGCCAGCGATGCTGGTGGATGTTATTATTTTGAAATATTGGCCGATACTCTCAGGCTTGCCAGTGAAAAGGCACATTTTGCCCGAGATCTGCGTGTTCATCATGTTGCCTGCTCGGGTACTATAGCAGCTTTGTCATTGGGTAGCCATGGGCTTGCTCTATATGATATCAGTGATCCAACCCAACCGGAGAGCAGGGGAGTCCACGAAGTAGGGCACGTTTACTATACAATATTCAAACATGGTTATCTTTTTGCAGCCACCCGCGAGGGTTTACAGATTTTTAATATTGGCATTTAATCCCCTAAGACGAAAGTATTTGAGTATTTATCGGTGACAAGGACACTTATGGCTAATAAATATTTACTGTCTGGAATGATTCTATCCAGCATTCTGTTGGGACAAATTCATTGGCAGGAGAATGGGATTGCGCTACGGCAGGGTATGCATATCGAGTGGCAGCGTACCACTACCAGTTCCGAACCGGGCACGGTTATAATCGTATGGTCGGATGTCCGTAATGGAATTAGGGATGTTTATGCTCAGAAAATTGACACCTCCGGCACTTTGCTCTGGGGTATGGATGGCCTGGCGGTAACCACATCTCCGGGACGCCAGGAAGATCCGGTGGCAATTACCGATGGTGATGGTGGTGCTTTTATTGCCTGGGTTGATTATCGTGGCGGCGATATGAGTGATATCTATATCCAACATATCAATTCAGATGGACAGATGCTGATGAATTTCGATGGTGAAGCGCTGTGTGTAGCTGACAGTGTGCAGATATCGATTTCGATGTGCATCGACAGCCTGGGCGGTGCATATGTTGTCTGGCAGGATAAACGGTTTGGTGTGGATGAGGATATCTATGGAACCCATATTGACTCTGCTCATAATATTATTGCTGCCGGTGAAGGAATAGCAATCGCTTTCGGATCCGGTGCACAGAGCGAAAAAAGTCTCGAATACGCTGGAAATGGACAAGCACTGATTGTCTGGAAAAATGCCTATTCCAACAATACTGACATCTTCTCCCAGCGCCTTAATCCTGACATGACCTTCCCCTGGACAGAGAAATTAGCTGTTTCTGACGAACCACTTTTAGAAAGCCAACCGCGAACCACAATTCTGAACGGCGATACTAATATTGTCGTTTGGCAGATCACCGATGTAATTGATCAGATTCGCTATCAGCTAGTCACTGCCGATGGGCTGGTTTTTCCGGTAGCTCAAAAATTGACCAATGATCCAGAGCCAAAATCAAGTCCGCGTGTAAAACGTGATACCCAGGGTAATGCTTTTGTTATCTGGGAAGATTACCGACGGGATCCGATTGAATACAGTTTTTTTGCTCAGAAAGTATTGTCAGGAGGTGATATCGCTTGGGATTCCTCAGCGGTGGCTGTGGATGATGGCATTACACGTAATGGCCAGGCCCGCCTTGCTCCAGATGAAACTGGTGGTCTGTGGTGCAGTTGGGAATCAGGTGTATTCCCGGAAATCGACATTAAAGTACAGCACCTGTCTTCAGCTGGCGCACTTTTACTCAGTAACTTCGGGCAAATTGCTTTCAATTTACCGGGCTATCAATTCAGTCCGATTCTTATGCCGGATGGGGGTAATGGCAGTTTTATTACAATTGGCGACCAGCCAACCGGTAGTATTTCTCTCCGAACCCAGCGTTTGACTTCAACCGGTGAACTGAATTTTAGCGATTTAGGCATGTCAATCATGCCGGGTATGGACGGTGGCGTGAATTATGCAAGCGCCTATGCTTTTGACCAGGAGTCTACCTATCTGCTCTGGGAGGATGGCCGGAATGGAAAGCGGCAGTATGGTCTGGTGGTTGATACATCCGGTCTGAAAGATATCGGCTTCAATACCGCTAATGGAACCGTACTGGTCGGATCGACAGTTTATTCGCTACCCGATGAAAATGAACCGGATTACCTGTTATACAATAATAATATTTTCGTCAGCAGATATGATATTTCCGGTGGTTCAAAATCATTACGGATCAATAAACTAGACGATCAACTTGCCAACCTGTGGGATCCGGATGGGCTAACCGTATTCGCGTCGCTGGCCGATCAGACCTATTCCAAGTTATTCCCGATTGGAAATGATTTGGGTGTAATCTGGTCTGAAATCAGAAATTTCATTGATTATGGTCTATATCTCCAGCGTTTCGATGAAAATGGTGCGATCGAACTGGCGAGCGACGGTGTCGTTCTGGCCGACGCCTCATTCAGGAACGATTTTATTCAAGCAGTGTTTCCTACACCCAACGATGAATTTGTAATTATCTGGATGGAAGATGTCTGGCATGCTCAGGATCTCTATGCCCAATGTTTTACCGCTGATGGATTGGTAGCTGCCGGCTGGCCATTCAATGGTGTACCTATCTGTACCGCGGCCGATGATCAACGAAATGCAGTTAGCGTTGTTGTTAATGAAACAATTGGTATTTTTATCATCTGGGAAGACCTGCGATCCGGTACGCTTGATCTGTACTGTCAGGTTTTAGGCTGGGATGGAAGTCTCGGTCTTGACGCTAACGGTCTTCCAGTAACGCTAGCACCGAATGATCAGAGCAATCCGGTTGTTTCGTACGATCCTGCTTATGGACGGGCTTTGGTGGTCTGGGAAGATTTTCGCGATAGCAGTGATATCAATCTTCAGGGACAGTTTTTCGAATTTGACTCTCCGGGGCTGGTCGATACGAATTTCGCAATCAGTGATATTGATAAACATCAGGTGAATCCGTTTGTACAGAATGTATATCCCGGAACTTTTCTGATAACCTGGGAAGATGAACGGGGTGTCAGCGGTGCTACTCCGGTTGTATCTGGTGGTAGTGATATCTATGCCCAGGTTTACCAGATTGGATTGGGTCTGGCCTATCCCGATGGAGGCATTCCGATTGTACAGGAGTATCATAATCAGCTTGATCCCAAACTCGTTAAATTATATACAGCAGCAGTGCCGGAAGAGGATCGGTGGCTGATTTACTGGCGCGATCTGCGTAGCTCAGGTAAGGAGGATATTATTGGTTTGTACAGCCAGCTAATCCGGGTAACTGACGCCTTGGCGACCAGTAATGATAGCCGGCAACCTGTTGAATTCAAGCTTCATTCAGCCTACCCCAATCCATTCAATAGTTCAATCAGGTTCAGTATTGATATTCCGTTTGTCGCACCAATTACCTTATCGATCTACAATTTGCTTGGCCAGACTGTTTATCAAGAAAAAATACTACCATTACGAACCGGAAATCTGCAAATAAACTGGGATGGACGCAGTCAGTTCTGGACAGAATTATCGAGTGGCTTATATTTTTATACTATCCGCCTGGCTGATGCCAGCCATACCGGGAAAATCACATATCTGAAATAAGGCTGAATTTTTTACCATGGATTAGCCCGAAAATGGTGAATTTAAAAACCTGGAAACAAGTCTTCCCGCTGTTGGTGCTACTGCCTGCTCTGCATGGACAAGCTCTGGATCCGCGCTTTCATTCTTATCCTGAGATTCAATCAATGCTGTATTCCCTGGCGGCAGTACCTGCCTTTGAAGATATATACATAGTTGATACAATCGGTTATTCGCAACATGACCAGTTGCCGATTCTGGCAGTGAAAATATCTGATAATGTCGGCCTGAAAGAAGATGAACCACGGGTATTGTTTCTGGGGCAGGTTCATGCTGAAGAGGTGCTGGGAGTAGAGGCAGTTCTGAAGTTAATATTATTGATGCTGGATCCGCCACCGTCGCAGGCCCTCCACATGAATATCCTTCGGAATGAATTGGAGACCTGGATAGTACCATCCTATAATCCGGAGGGCATGTCGGTAGTTTATAGCGGACTGGACGTAAGTTACAGGAAAAACAAGCACGATTTTTCACCAGATGGCCCCTGGCCCAATAATATTTTTGATTACGATCCCAGCATAGGCAATGATATTGATGGTGTGGATATGAATCGTAATTATGATTTCAACTGGATATTCGGTGAAGGTTTTCTGGAATTGGACCCGTCGCCATACGGTGCCCATTATGATTATTTCAAGGGCCTGGTGCCATTCTCCGAGCCCGAAACACGGGCCATTCGTGATTTGGCTCGGGAAAATGATTTTCTGTTTTCAATAACCTGGCACAGTTCTCGTTCCGGTAATTTGTCGGAAAAAGTATTCTATCCCTGGTCCTGGGACGGCAAAGTAACTCCTGATGATGCTGTAATCACAACGATTGGTGAGACACTGGCCGGTCTGCTTGTGAATGAGAGTGGGGAAGGTACCTATCTGGATGCCTATGGAGGTTCGCGAAACGGTAAGGCACATGACTGGTTTTACGCTGCCACCGGCTGTATTCAGTACTTGGTCGAATGTGGTACTTCCAATTTGCATCCCGATAGTTTAATCATTGAAGATACTATTGATCGCCTTTTACCCGGCATGCTTTACTTGATGGATCGCTCGATTGGTTATTATACTGACGCTACTCAGATAACAGGTACCGTTTTGGATGGTGGTGCGCCCCTGGAAAACGCGAACGTTAAGCTGATTGAATTGTCTAGTTCAGTACAGGAGCTGCGCTTAACCGATGAATTCGGCCGCTTCCGCCGGATTGTAGAACCGGGAACCTATTCGCTGGTTTTCAGTAAGCCGGGTTATTATTCCGACACCGTAATGGCAACCGCCAATTCCAGCACAATCACTAGTCAAACGGTGAGCCTACTTCCAAAGCTGGATCATGATCTGGTTTTAAATATCACCGGATCTCCAGCGCCAATCAATCAATCAATCACTGGAATCTTTACGGCGGACGGAAGCACCGATACTATTAACCTTACCGAGGGTTCCAATACAATCAGTTTGACTGCGGGAGAATGGCAGGTTGTGATACAGGCAGCCGGATATCAAGCCTGGATTGGCAGCTTGATTTCATACACCGGTGCTGATTATTCGATTCTGCTTGCCGTGCCCGATCATCTCTGGGTCGCAGATCTATCCGATTCAAACAGCTGGGATTTTCGGCAAGGACCCTGGGATTTTTCCAGTGACACGCTCAAATCGCAAGCCGATTTGCTATATCCCAATTCCACTTCCGCAAGAGATACCTTTAAATTACTTTCCCGACCAATAAATGTTAGTGGCTCTAACCAGATCGTCGCGAGTCTCACACACCGTTATGAAACAGAGTGGGAACAGGACTCGATCTCTCTGATGGTGGTTGACGTTAATGATAGTCTCCTGGCATACTGGTCGGTAGCTGACCAGCACTGGAGCGATACGATCACAACCTGGATCAGCAGCAAAGTAGGAGATGAATTGGATTCCATTCGCGTAGCCCTGCTATTTAATGTTGATGGTAGCGTGAACTATCGGGGCTGGCAGATCCTGGGTATTGAACTATCGGCTGCTACCATGACTGACATGGCAGTTCAGGGTGGAAGCAGCGATTCTGATAACCGATTAAAAATTTCCAATCCTTACCCGAATCCTTCGACCGGGATGGTGGGGATCGATATCTCCGGAATAACAGGACCGTTTTCCATCACTGTTTTCGATCTGCGAGGGCGCCAAATTTACCATGAGAATATTGCCGACCCGATAAACGGACTTAATCCCTGGCAATTGGATTTTGCAAATAGCAGAAATCTCGTCAGTTCCGGGGTATATTTCCTGCGTATTAAATCACCCAAACACACTACTGTAAAAAAATGCATCATACTGAAAAACTGAACCGATTCATTTTGGGATTTATCATTTGCTGGACAGGTATGTTTGCCACCGAAACCAATTTTCGTGGTCTGTCCCCGGCTGAAATTACCAGCCGACCAATACCGCTGAGTTTCAGCCACCTGGTGGAATCCGCGTATGGTATTCCCCGGTTGGAAATGAATCTTGAACGTGGAACCTTCCTGATTATAACCAAGCAGATATTTGTACCCTATCTGAATGATCTGGTAGTTTTTAAGCGTTCCCAGGGATTTAATACACTAATCAAGACCCAGGCTGAATTCGGGACGACGGCGAATGAAATAAAAAGCAGTCTGGCACAATATTTACAGGACGATCCGATGCTGGAATATGTGTTATTGATCGGTGATGTAGATAATGAAGTTTTCAAAACACCTTCGTTTTATTATGGACCGGAGAATGATGTAACCGATCAGAAATTTACCCATATCCTGGGTGACGATTTTCTGCCTGATTTTTTCATTGGACGTTTTTCAGTTGATTCGATTATTGAATTACTGGTAATGATCAATAAAACGATCAATTACCATCGTTATCCGCTGGATGGCACCGGCAACTGGCTGGATAACGCTCTGATCGTAGCCGGTAATTATAGTAACACCACACCGATCCCAATCACGCCGGTCTGGACTTCCCGCTGGCTGCGGGACCGGCTGCTGGATTATGGTTATGCACAGATCGATACAGTATTCTACCCGCCGGTATTGCAGGGAGCAACTGCGATTCAAACTATCATCGATGCGGGAGTCGGCCTGGTTAATTATCGTGGCTGGGGTGATGCCAATGGTTGGCATTACCCGGAATTCCATGTCGATGATATCGGTGGTCTCAACAATGGTAATATGACTCCTGTATTCACTTCATACGTCTGTAATTCAGCCGATTTTGCCAATAATGTTGATCCCTGTCTCGGGGAAGCACTGACCCGCGCCGGTAGTCCCACCGTTTCCAAAGGCGCGGTGGCCATTGTTGGTCCTTCTGATCTTCATACCAGCACCAAATTCAATAATGTTATCAATACCTATATGTACGATGCCATGCTGGACGAACAGGTGCTTGAGTTGGGACCGGCAATGATGGCCGGGCAGTCAGGATTGCTGACAGAATTTTCTCAATTGGACGGACCAGGGGAAGGCCAGGAATTCTATTTTCATGTGTATAATATTCTCGGTGATCCGTCGCTGACGATTCACCTGTTGACACCGGCTGTTTTTACTATCATCAACCAGCCCGTATCAGTAAGTGACGGAATAGTTGATATAGTAATTCACGATGCCGATGGTCAACCGGTCTCGGAGGCTGTTGTGGCCCTATTGGCAGGGAACGAACTGGTTGGCCGTGGTATTTCTGATAACGTAGGAAGGTTAATTATTGCATTGGCCGATCCGGTGGTTGGTATGGTTGATTTATTTGCTAATAAAGCCGGTTTTGAACAGGGCCATCAGGAAATAACTGTAGCTGATGCCAACCGTGATCTGGTGATCACTGGCATTGAACTTGAGGATGTGGCGGGTTTGGACCTGGAGTTGGCGGCTCCCGGTCAAATCATTGCGCTGTTCCCAAGATTGAAGAATCTGGGAACGACTACACTCCCCGCAGGAACAATCAATGCTGGAATCGGAGCTGGCCTGCAGGCAATCGATTTATCTTGTGACCACCCTGAAATACTCCCCGACCAGGAGATTATTTCCACAACACCACTGGAATTCAGAGTCCGGGCATACGGCGCTCAATCCACTTATATGATTGATCTATCCGATAATAATGGCGAAATCGGCCATGTTATTGTCCCGGTTGTACGACCGGTATTTCAGATAGAACAGATCGCCAATGATCTGCAACCACTGAGTAGTTTTTCCGGGAATTTGAATCTGATCAATCATACCGGGGTCACCTGGACCGGTCTAACGGCACTGTTATCCAATCGAACAGATTCGTTGACCCTGCTCGATTCCCTGGCCGCTACATTCGATATTTTACCTTGGGAGCAGGTTGAAGAAACCGCTGTTTTCGGTGGACAGGTGGGATCTGTAGCCTATGGCAGCGGACTTGGGATCAATTTAAAGCTCTATCAGGATACGATTCTGGTATATTCGGTAGACCAGGATCTGATGGTATTGCCTGGGGATAATTCCGATCCCGTGCCACCTACACCCTACGGGTACTGGGCTTACGATAACTATGATACGGGATATAATTCTATCCCAAATTTTTACTGGGTGGAATTATCCGGCAACGATTTAGCTCAACTGCATCGCCTGGATGACGATGATCATGTTAATGTCACCCTCCCATTTGATTTCCAGTATTTTGGAAATGTATATAATCAGGCCACAATCAGCTCCAATGGCTGGATTTCTTTTAGCCCTTGTGCAATTAACTATTTCTGGAATTTCTCCATTCCGATGGCCCTGGGACCGGCCGCGCAGGTTGCTGCATTCTGGGATGATCTTGAGGTGGTTGGGACTGATTCTATTCGCGTTTACACCTGGTTTGATGCAGCAAATGGGCGCTACATCATTGAATGGGACCAGGCCTTGAACGGCTATGACGAAATAACGGCGGAAACCTTCGAAATAATCCTTTATGATCAGACAGTCAGACCTACGGTTTCCGGTGACGGCGTCATTGATATTCAATACTTAGCTATTGCCGATGTGGATATCAGTAAGAATTACTGTACGGTCGGTATAGAATCACTGGACCAGAATGAAGGTCTCCAGTATTTATTCAACAATATCTATGCTCCGGGTGCCACACCACTGGTTGATGGATTGGTAATCCGTTTCACAACCGAGGAACCAGCCCATTATGTGGCTCCGTTAGAAGTGGATGATGTCTTCCAGGCCGACCGGTTTACTCTATTACCAGCCTATCCCAATCCCTTCAATCCACGAACCCAGATCAGTTTTGTTCTACCTCAGAATGACCTGATCAATATTACCATCTATGATTTGCTGGGCCGGAATATAATTATTCTGGCAAATGAATTATTTACCGCCGGGCGGCATACGATCAGTTGGAATGGAAACAATTCCGCCGGTGTCCCAGTTAGTTCTGGAACTTATTTTGTTCTGGCAAAGACCGCTGATAATAAACAGGTTAATAAACTATTGCTATTGAAATAAACGGTACTGTATTCCTTTACAGTGTAGTATTAAATCAGTGGGTTACGATCACCGGAATATTACCGTCCTCGACCACTTTTTTAGCTGTAGATCCATAAAACAGGCGTGAGATACCCTGCTGGCCATAAGCGCCTAATACCACCATACTGGGCATCCGCTTTTTTGCCTCGCTTATGATAACCTGACTTGGTTTACCATCTTTGATGATTGAGACGGCGTCCAGGCCATGCGTTTTCAAATAGTGTAGTGCACTTGCATGAAGTGGAGAAAATTCCTGCTCTGTCCCAGCTGAAACCAGATAAAAATCAATATCAGAGAAAATATCTTTATCTTCGTATAAGTCGACGAATTCACGCAGGCCCCGGGCTGATTCCTTGGAATGGTCCAGCGCTACTATAACATGTTGAGGAAATTCAATATTTTCAGGAATGGCTGCCACAGGACAGGAAGCATATTTTAAAATTCGCATCACTGTCTCACCGGGCTTCGAAGTGGTCTCAAAATGAAAAAAAGTCTTTATGCCAATATAGATCAGGTCTGCAAAATTAGCTACCTTGATAATTTCCTCAAAGGGCACACCTTCAGTTGAATGGACTTCATAATTCACCTTATACTTATCGCAAACAGACCGGAAGTCAGCAATAAATCCGGACATTTTTTGTTTCGCATCCTTGATTTTAGTTTCTTCAGCTTTGTGTGCATAGTAGCTGGCTCCGGCTGCGGCCCCGGCTTCTTGTTTACTGATCCCCGGTAGATCGATCACTCCGACACCAACAACCGCGGCCCCGGTAAGGTGAGCACGTTGACAGGCGATGTCTATTGCTGTTTTGGAATAATTTGATCCATCGATTCCAACTACAATTCTTCTAACCATTCTTACTCCTAATTACCTTTAATTTCCCATAAACAATAGCGAATTTTACGGAAGATCATCATAGAGTTCATTAAAAACGTCAATTCGGCTGTAACGATTTTCGTAACCAGTTATCAAACCAAATAAAATTATTAAAATATTATGCTAAAAATTTACACACTTGCAAATTGTCCTTACTGCCTGGCCGCAAAACAATTTCTGAATGATCGTCAGCAGCAGTTTGAAGAAATCAATATCGAAAAACATAATATCACTCGCGAAAAATTGACTGAATTAACCGGCGGACACACTGTACCACAAATTGTAATTGACGGAAAATCGATTGGTGGATTTGATAACCTGATGGCACTGGACCAAGCTGGCCAGTTGCCGTTTTAAATGTCAGGATTATTTTATTAATGTTATAAGTTTACCGGATTGTTTTCGTTCTCCAATCGCTGAAATTATATAGATACCTGATGGAACCGGGATGCCACTTGAAGAGCGTCCATTCCAGTACAGGTAGATTCCCGGAGGTGTGACCAGGCTGCTATTTAGTGTGATCACCTCGTTTCCGATCAGATCATAAATTTTCACCCGCATTTTTTGCGAATAGCGATTGGCAATTTTAATGGTAAGTGGTCCACGTTGGGAATTGAAGGGACCAGGATAGATGGCCGCGATTTCGAAATCCTTGGGTATTATATAGTCATTGCTGTCACCCTGTGCGATAAACAGCTTAAAATCCCAGGCTGGCGCATTTGTATCCTGGCTCACTACTGCTAGATGTATTGAATAAAAATCGGCATTTATATTTAGTAAATCTCCACTTTCAATCTTATAGCTGCCATCAAATTTTTCCAGGATTGCCAGCATATTCAAATCTTCCGGGGGTCCGCTTAAATTAGTTAATGATACCAGCACTGGTGTAAAGGTATTTATTTTGAAATACTGGCTGGCAAATCGATTCAGGCGATTATTATGGATGGTCAGGGTATCTCCGGATAGATAATTAATCGTTTGCTGGATGGGCGGTAGGTTGTACAGCGGGTAATCATCGGCTTCTTCATAACTGTATTCTCCCACTAAAGGTGAAGAAGACATTATCAGGTTAGCCACAACCATGTTATTCAGGGCTTCCTGGAATGATGAGTTAACCTCCTCCAACGCTTCGTTAATTTCCAGATGGCTGTAATCATGCAAATAACTGTCATGTTCAATGCTGCGTTCAAAAACGCGCCGGATTGTTTCATAACCACCCAGGTGTTCGAATATATATTGGAAGAAAATAAATGATCCATAGGCATGGCTGGTTCCGAGGTCTAGTGAAAGATACGGCCGACTGAACCAGCCCGGCATATATTGGTAACAATCGTTGATCCAGTCAAAAACGATCTCCTCCATCAATACAGCAGTACTTTCCAGCAGCCAAAGTTCGTTGGGTTCCCAATCACCGATGTCCCAGCCATCGTATCCGAATTGAATTGAATGGAAGAATTCATGGGCGGCTGTTACCTGAATATTTTCCTCTTCGGTATTTGGAAAACCTGAATAATCATTGCGAATCTCTATATAGCTGGTCCAGGCATTAATTTCCGTGACCGATGAATTATTATTGTCACGGACAAATTCATCGGCCCAGGTTAGGGCGTAATAAATCGGACTTAAATTTAAAATATAGATATCATAATGATTCGATCCACTGGTATTGATGTCACTTGGAGGTCGGGTAAATTGCATTGAATCGATTTCCACATAGTAGGTGCGTTCAAAAGCAGCAGCCACTGTTTCGAGATAATCCGGAATACCGATTACACCGCTGGTATCATTTGTACTTATTGAGTCAGATCCAGTGGTAGTGTAATGGAGCCGGAATTCACCGAAATCCAAAGAATCACTAAGCTGGGGTCGGGAACGGATGACATATTCCCTGGAAAAATCAAATCTGTATTGCTCCAGGGCCAGTCGCTGCTCCAGGGGGAGATTATGCCCGTTCCGGGCAATTTCCATCATGTAGGGTAGCAGGGATTCCGGTGCTTCCCGACCTTCCAGCGCCGCGATCAGGTGATTGGCTGCCTGAACTGTTTGGATGTCGACGGATTCAGCGAAGATACAAACGGGAAGTATAATTGAAACAACTATGCTTCTAAACTTTTTCAGCATCATTTTCCGGTGGTGGGTATGGGGGAGGTTCCAGCTTCCGTTGGCGTCGTTTCCGTAGATACAGGCGGATAAATAATCCCATCAAGACCATACCAATTACATAATACCAGGCAAAATATATCGGCAGATCACTCATTTAATAATGGCTTGATTTTTTTATCAAATAAAAGCGTTCCCAGAATTAATCCCAGCCCGGTTCCGAATTCCCAACTCAATCCGGCAGCGTTATCTTGAGCAATAATCCCGGCAACTGTCAGGGAGGCACCGGTAAGGTAGAGCGCTGAGCGGACTTTGCTGTAGGTAGACCCCGTCACTGAAGCAAATGGCTTCGATGGTGGAGTGATAGTCGGCTGGGATTTTTCCTTGGCGGCCTGGAGTGAAGCTAAAACATCAGTCACTGGAAAACGCAGCGATACCAGAATTTCCGGTGGTCGGTCGGACTGATATAACTCGAATGATTCCAGAGGTCGGTCCAATTCAAAGGCAAACTGAGCTGATTCGCCGACGTGGCTCAATTCCAGTTTGGTGACCGGTTTTAAGAGAGGTGTTGCCAGTATCCGGTCTGAGTTTGCCCTGGCGTTCATGACGGTAAGATAAAAATAGATATCTTTACGGATCCAGCCGCTGGTATACTGCAGATCGACCGGTTTATCGGTAATTATTCGCAGGAATGCGCCATTCTTCTTACTCTCGATCGAAAGACCGGTAATATTGGTTTGGCCCGGCAGGATTACTACCGTTCCCATTATTATAGGCAGCAGAACTTGGATCAGTTTCAGTGGATGCATAGGGTATTTAACCTGTTAAAAGCTAAGTAAGTTTCCGTTTGTGATACACCGGAAAAATCAATCCTGATTTTTCATTTGACCGCCTTCAATATAGCTATACGATTGGTTGAAATTATAGAATACATAATTTTAAATACACCGATTGATTCTCTGTATCCGCGGTTAGATTATGATAGCGGTTTTTAGTCTCTTTTAATTACTAAATTCCTGAAATGGGCCAATGTGGACGAGTGCAGCCAGAGTGCTATTTTACCTTCGGATTCACCATGTTTTAAATCATTTACGATTAGATTGGGCTGCTCGGCATCTTGCACATAGAATTTTGCAGTAGTCCCTGAAACTTCAATTTTTAATTTTGTCCATTCCCCGGGCACCAGATCGGCATAGGACTCATACATCTCCGGGAATTCCTCACGCATCCTGTACCAGGGATACTCCGGGTGTGAAACATATTGGATCGAGTGATTTCGCTGTACCTGGCTGTTGGCCCGGCCATTGGTGGGACGCAGGTAAAAACACTCATAATTATAGTATTCTGATTTATTGACTCGAAAGGCAATCCCAACAAATCCCCGAGCTTGAGCGAATGCACCGGGAGCCGGTTCGCCGGCTACTTCAACCTCGATGATACCATTTTTAAATTTGATTTCCGGAATTAATACTATTGTCTCAAAATACTCTGTTGCTTCAGCGACATCGGGGGCGCTGACCCGCAGCGCTGATTTACCATTGTGTTCTACTATCTCCCCATTCACATTAATCAGATCTATATTTTCAAGCGAATTGAGTGGGAAGACTATTTTATCAGCAGAACTTTCTTGGGACAGACCAACCTGGTTGAATATTGTTAGTACAAAAAGTATGATCAATCGATTCATTAATTTCATTTTCCATCCTGATTTTTAGTTGACGGTTGAAGCTAGGCTGTAACGCCCCTGTTGGTGTCAGTCCAAGTCAGAGTTTTAGGGCGTTGTGGTCCCGGCATCCTTTACATACTTGTCGAACCACCGGAGCTGCTCCCAGAGTACGTGCTCCACACTCTCCCGGGCCCGGTATCCGTGGTCCTCGAAGGGCAGCAGCACCAGCCGGGCAGTGCCGCCTGAACCACGCACGGCCTCGAAGAAAACCTCGGACTGGAACGTGAGGGTACCCGGGTTGGAGTCATCGTCACCGTGAATGACCAGGACGGGCTCGTTGACCTGGTCGGCAAAGAAAGTCGGTGAAAGCTCGATGTAGACATCCCTCGCCTCGAAGAGTGAACGACGCTCGGACTGGAAGCCGAAAGGCTGATTGGTTTTGTTGTACGATCCGCTGCGCGCGATACCGGCCCGAAACAGATCGGTGTGCGCCAGGAGATTGGCCACCATGAGCCCACCGTGACTATGGCCGATGACACCGATCCGCTCTGGATCGGCCACTCCGATTTCGATGGCTTTGGCCACCGCGGCCTCAGCGTCGGCCACCAGTTGGGGCACGAAAGTGTTGTAGGTGGTCTCGGGATCGCCGAGCATCGGCATGGCGGTCCGGTCAAGCACGGCGTAGCCCTGGAGCAAGAAGTATAGGTGGGAGGGGCCGTAAATACGCATGAAGCGCTGGGCCGAACCTCTGACCTGTCCAGCGGTGGTTGCGCCGGAGTACTCGAGCGGATAGGCATAGACCACCGTGGGTAGCGCTATACCCTGCTCGTAACCGGGGGGTAGATGCAATTGGAAGCTGAGTTGTACGCCGTCCTCGCGCTCGTAGCGAACGATGCGCTTCTCGATCTCACGCAGCTGGGGAGTGGGATCCTCGAAGCGCGTGATCGGTGCACGTGTCAGGGTTCGGGTGGCCTCACCCTCGGCTGCCTCGAGCTGCTCGCCGAAATTGGCCAGATAGTAGTTGGGAACGTCGACGGAGGACTCAGAGCGCAGCACGAAGCGGTCCTCGTCACCAGCGAACGCCACGAAGTACTCGTAACGGTTTGGATCACAGCGGAACAGACGCTCGGTCTCGCCCGTTTGCATGTGGCGCAGGTCCAGGAAGGGCCGGTCGCCCTCGTCGGTGGCACCACTCCCGCGGAAGTAGACTTCATCTCCACGCTGGCGCAACACCCAGTGACCGTTTGGCAGCGGGCGATACACGGGATTTCCGGGATCGCCGTAGCGGTCATCCTCGTCAAGATCAAACCACAGGCGCGACGTGCCTTTGTCCACATCCAGGAGCCAGACATAGCGGTGGCGGCGTATCCGCTCGCGCTGCGTGAGCATGAGCGTGCCACCCTCGGCACCCCAGGCGTTCCGCCAAGGCTGGATGCGGTGTTTGGCTCGGAAAACCTCTTTGGGCTCTGCTGTAAAGGGAGCGTCCAGACGCATGAGCCGGTCACGGTGGGACACTTCGGCCACGGGATCTCCGCCGTCGAGCGCTTCAACCCAGTAGAGCATATGGGAAGTGTTAGAGCGCCACTCAACTGAACGTGGGCCCAGTGGCACACCGTGGATCGGGACCTCGTTTGCCAAGGGCAGGGAGGCGATGCTTGCCACCAGTTTGCCCTTACGGTTCCACACCTCGATCTCACTGGCGAAGCGCCACCAGGCCACCTCATGGGACCAGGGACCGATCAGACGCTCGACGAGGAGATACTTACCATCCGGTGAGAACTCGGCCAGGGTATAGGGGGCAGCTGCACCGACGACCTTCAGCTTGCCAGTCGCCGGTTTGACAATTACCAGTTCGCAGGTTGTGTAATACTCGAAGAGGTCATCGTCGTGAGCTGTCTCGAGCAGATTGCGCGCCTCGTAGGTGGAGCGGGCCGTTGCTCCCTCTCCTTCAAGGATCTCCGGACCAGCCGGTATGGCAGGCGGCTCGGGTGCCTGTCCCCGCTGTGGGATGCGGCGGACGAGCAGGCGCTTCTGGTCAGGTAGCCAGCTCACGGCGGCGCCCATCAGCGGGTTGAGAGCCAGGTTCTCAATCCTGCTCACTTCGCCTTCCACCGAACCGACCCAGAGGCCAAAGTGATCGGCGTGCCCGACGGTGAGTGCGAAGCGCTGGCCGTCCACAGTCCATTCCACGTCGTGAACTTCACTGTCCGTTGGCAGATCGAGTGGTGTCGTAGCTCCGTCATCGACGCGTACTAGGCGCGGGGAGGTACCCCCATGCCGACCATGGCGGCCGTTGATGGCGGGATTGACTCGCATGCCGGCCAGCTTGTGCATCGGCGCAGCGAACTCAGTGAGGGGGGGATAGAGCACGGGATCGGCGAGGAACAAGTACTTGCCGGTTGGAGCCGTCCACACCCAGGGAAGCTGCGGCGCGTGGAGCACCTCCAGCCACTCTTCGGGTGGAGACTGCCACTCGGTTGCCGGCTGTGGACCATCATCGGATGCCCCCGTGCTTGCTGCCATTATAAACGGTACCACCATTAACCCAAGTAAAATTGCTGATATCACGATTATTCTTTTCATTCTTGACCTCCTAATACCAATACTGGTACGATTATTTATGTCTAATGACAGGTATAACCTGCTTTACAGTATTAAATCTACGTCCAACCGAAAATCACCGTCGGACTGTAAAGTCCGTGTTGATAACTTTGTTAGCAACAAATTAATGTATGTAAAAAACATTAGATGTATCCCTTAAAGTATCCGTAGAAAATGTTAATCCAGCTATTTTATAATACTTAAACAAAAATCGAAACATACCATTTGCTGTAGAGTCCATTCTTGAAAAAGATGTAAAAGAGTAATTGTTTGAAGGTAAAATTGATATCACTCTTGTTCCTTCGATTAATAATCCTCGTGATATGTTAGACCACGTATTATTCGTTGAATCAAATTTTTCAAAATATGCATCACTTCCTTCGGCAACATATAAATGATTTTGATTTAAGTTACCATTAAATCCATCACCCAATTTTGAATAAAAGGTATCTTGGGAATTATTGATTAAATTACCACTTACGTTTAACCAATTGGTAAAATCTTCACTATAGATATACTCTCTTTTTTCGATAGTGATTTTTAAATTTCCATTAAAACCATTTTCATCAAGTGAGTCAACCGGATTTTTATTCTCAGAACAAGAGCTAGATAAAAATAAGAGAATGAATGCTATAAATAATTTTAACATATTTGTATTCTCCTTTTGTTGCTAATGGCGAAGTTGAGTATAAGTTCGCCGATGAGCGGCGCGGAGCGCCGCTCATCATTGTCAATGGGTGGAAAATTTTCACTCATATCGCTGACAATAACTTGCTGGGCGTGAGTTGATGACAATGGCCGGTGCAGCCGGCCCACCTGGATCACGCACCGTCTGGTTCATTGCCTTGTTCGGCAGCTCGCCTGCGCTGCTAGCGAGCCCCCTCGGGAAGGTCGAGCGGGTTGGGACGCACACCGGGACAGGATCGCACGCGCTCCTACTCTGTCGGCCTTCTGAAGATCAGGATGTTCCATTCCCACACTAGCAGGGTGTGAACTGGTTGGTACTGGAACAGCTCCCACCCATCGCGAACATACTCGTCGATCCTTTCCTGAATCTTCGTCGCACCGTCCTCGGCTCTGCCAAAGAGCCCGATGCTCACAAAGACGGTTCTGTATTGATAGGGTCCCATCTTGGTTCTCTGCTATCCCTCTTTCTGTCTGCTGAACACCCCGATAACTGGAAAATATTTCCACCTATTGCGATATTAGCTATGCAAACATGGAAAATATGATAACTATTTTCCATCTATTGTTATTTCCTTATTGTTAGTATGGAATTTGAATCCACTCAACCCAACGTCAATATATTAAACCAATAAACCATAAATTAATTTATACTTCTATCAGCAGAGAAACAAATCGCAGAACAAGATAAAAGATAAAGGATTAAAGATAAATATCAGGAGCGATTACTCGGTATATAAATTCCATTGAATCACTTATGGTAGAAAAGCGAATCGCAACCAAAACCACATTAAACGTTTTTGGACGTGCACAGTCACTATGATCATTGGCTAATAAAGATCGGAAGTTTTAGATCAAATTTCCCATTGAACAGGCTTGTGCGGTCACGGTAACTTCCCCGTCTGAAATGGGAGTTTTCATGCACAGGAATTTTGGTACTATTATATTTGCACTTCTGTTCTTATCCGGCGGTGGTTTCGCACAGGGTGAACGTTCCATGGGCGGTGCTGTTGGCGCGGTCACCATTGACGGCAAAATCTATAACCAGATCGCCCTGCGCCCGGTAGTACCGATCTGGAAATTCGGTGTCGCCCTGGACCTGGTTTTTTATATCGATGCCGAGGGCAATCTTCATAAGGATGAGTGGGATTTCTCGGATTCGAAAGCGATCAAAAATACCCTGATCGACAAAATATACTATATCCGCTATGGTAAAAAATCCGATCCACTGTATTTTAAGATCGGGGCACTGGATTACGTGAACCTGGGTTATGGTATCCTGGTCAACGGCTATACCAATACTATTGAATATCCATCGGTGCGGAAAGTCGGATTAGATCTGTCTGTGAAAACCAAGCGCTATTCCATTCAGGGTTTTATCAATGATTTCAAGGAAAATGCCGGCCTGTTTGGTGCCCGTATCTCCAGCCCGGTGCTGGTTGGTTTGCCGGTGGGTTTATCTTTTGTTGCCGATCGTAATCAATACCTGGGATTGAAGGATCGGGATGGTGACGGCCGACCGGATTTGGTGGATGATTTCCCGGATAATGCTGCATTATGGCTGGATTCGGATGGGGACGGAACTCCCGACCATCTCGATCCAAATATCGATGGTGACGATTTTACCGATACTCTTGATTACCGGATTCCCGGCTGGCCGTTGGATACAATGATTGTGCTGGACACGGATATAAAAAAGAAATCAGAGCCAATAAATATTAAGGAAAATACCGATCCGATCTCAGCCTTGTCAGTGGATGTTGGCTATCCGATTCTAACTGACGGTCCTTTCAAATTATCGATCTATGCTCAATTAGCCAAGATGATTGGCCAGACCACCGATCCCAAGACGAAAGAAGACGTAAACCTGGGAATGGGACTAATACCAATCGGTGTTTCAGCCGGTTTCGGACCCATCCATTTTAATCTTGAATACCGGATGATCCCCGGCGAGGGCCGCTTCGATTTCAGTTACTGGAACCGGTCCTACGACCTGGAACGAGCGGTTCTGGCCCTGTCCAACGACCAGGTGACTATTAACACTAAAGAGCAATCCCTGGGTAAATTCGGGCCACAGAATGGTGTTTATGCGCGTATAATGATCGAAGCGGGACAATTATTGGCGGTTGGTGCCCGCTACCAGAATCTGAAGGGCGAAATCTGGAGTGATGACGACCAGCAATTTATTACCGAAATGAATCAGAGTTTACTGGGGAATATCAAATTGCGGAAATCGATCAGTAAATTGAAACATGCCGAACTTTTTTATGAACAGCGGAATGTGACCGATCCATTCAAGTTTGAGTTGACTGAGGGAACAATAATGGGTTACCGCCTGGGATTGGAGCTTGGTTCCGGGATTGTCCTTAACTATATTGTCCAGCGCACCTACCGTGACCTGAACGGCAATGGTAAAATAGAAAGCAAGTCGGAAACAATTAACACCACCGCCATCGAAACCTCTTTCGCATTTTAACGTAGATTCTCAAATGGATTCAAAAACGATACGACAGCAGTTTATCAGTTTCTTTGAAGAGAAGCAGCACCGCGTTGTCCGCAGTTCACCGGTTGTTCCGGTCGAGGACCCGACCCTGCTGTTTACCAATGCGGGCATGAATCAATTCAAACCGATCTTCCTCGGTCAGGAAACCAGGTCGTTTGTGCGGGCGGTCAACAGCCAGAAATGTATTCGGGTCAGTGGCAAACATAATGATCTTGAAGAAGTTGGTGTTGATACTTTCCATCATACATTTTTTGAAATGCTGGGTAACTGGTCATTCGGTGATTATTACAAGGCCGAGGCCATTCGCTGGGCCTGGGAATTATTTACGGAGGTCTGGGGGCTCGATAAGAATCGTCTTTGGGCAACGGTTTATGAGACCGATGATGAAGCATTTGATCTGTGGAAGTCAGAAACCGATATCGATCCCGGGCGAATTTTACGCTGCGGTGCCAAGGATAATTTCTGGGAAATGGGCGAAACCGGCCCCTGTGGTCCCTGCTCGGAGATCCACTATTTTATTGGCGATGATCCAGATAAACAAAGTGCCGCAGGTGTAAACGTCAGTGATGAATATTGGGAATTGTGGAACCTGGTTTTCATTCAGAATGAGCGCCTACCCGATGGCAACCTGATCGATCTGCCGGCCAAACATGTGGATACCGGTGCTGGTTTGGAACGGATTGTAGCTGTGATCCAGGGAAAGACCAGCAATTATGATTCTGATTTATTTCAACCAATAATTAAAGAAGTATCTAATTTGGCTGGTCCACTAATGTTAATGCCAGATGGATCAAAGGTACCGAAAACTCTAAGTGTTGATGCGTATCAAAGAAATCCAGTCCCATTCCGAGTAATTGCTGACCATATCCGGATGCTCACTTTTTCAATCGCCGACGGCGCCCGGCCAGCTAATGATGGTCGGGGTTACGTACTTCGCCGGATCCTACGTCGGGCCGCCCGTTTTGGGCGAATGCTGGATCTGTACGAACCATTTTTATATAAACTGGTCGAAACGATCAGTGAAATTATGGGAGATGATTTTCCAGAGATTGTTGAAAAACGAAAGCATATTCAAAATGTAATTCGCGCAGAGGAAATTTCTTTCAATGAAACATTGGACCGGGGTCTCAATAATTTTGAAAAACTGGTATCGAAATTGGAAGGGACTACTATATCCGGAGCGGCTGCGTTCCAGTTGTATGACACCTATGGTTTTCCGCTGGATCTGACCCAACTGATGGCGCGTGAAAGAGGATTAAAAGTGGATGAAGCAGGCTTCAGAACTGAAATGGAACAACAGAAGGCCAAAGCCAAAGCAGCTGGTAAATTCCAGCATGATACCCAAAAGATTAACTGGCAAATTATCAGTGAAGGTCCTGATTCCAAATTTATCGGTTATGATAGCACGACCGCTAAAGCCCAAATTAAGCGCTGGGCTCAACAGGATGATGCTATTTTATTGATTTTGGATCAAACGCCATTTTATGCCGAATCGGGTGGGCAGGTTGGCGATACTGGTAAAATATCCGGCGCTGATGTTGATCTGCAGGTTGTAAATACTTGGAAAGATGGAGACCGGTTCGTGCATCAATGCAGCGGTACTTTCAGTTCGGATACTGCTGGTGATCCGGTTCGTTGCGCTGTTGATGAGTCACGCCGCTGGGCAATCCGTCGCAATCATACCGCGACCCATTTAATGCATGCTGCCCTGAAACAGGTGTTGGGGGATCATGTCCATCAGGCCGGTTCATTGGTTACTCCGGAACAATTTCGTTTCGATCTGACGCATTTCGAAAAATTAAGCAATCAGCAGATTGTGAAGGTAGAGAGCCTGGTCAATTGTGAAATCCGCAGCAATTCGGAACTACTGGTTGAGATAAAAGCCTATGAAGAAGCCCGACAGGCGGGGGCGGAAGCTTTATTCGGGGAGAAATACGGCGATGAGGTGCGAACTATATCAATCGCAGATTTTTCGATGGAACTATGCGGTGGTACTCATGTGGATCGTACCGGTGACATCGGATTTTTCAAGATTGTCGAGGAATCAGCCCTGGCGGCTGGTGTTCGACGTATTGTCGCTATCACCGGGGCTAGTGCTGTCGATTATGTTCAAAAACTTGCGGCAAATACAGCTCAAATCCAAAGTCGATTCAATTGTCCGATGGATGAATTGCCGGACCGGATTGATCAATTACTGGATCATAAGAAGCAACTGGAACGAGAACTCCGACAAAAAAAGAAATCTGTTAAGCAGTTGAATATCGGAAATCTTATAAACAGTGGTAATTTGATTGGCGATCGTTTATTGATTATTGAAGAAATTATAGCGAGTGATATAGATGAACTAAAATCTATGGGTGATGCTTTTAGAGATTCATCAAAATCAGGAGTATGTATCCTATTTGCAGGTTTTGACAACCGTCCTTCAGTTGTTGTGGCAATCACTGATGATTTAGTTAAAAAAGGATTTGATGCCAACAAATATGCTAAGTTAATTGGTAATCAGCTTGGAGGCGGTGGTGGTGGTAAACCGCACCTCGCAACTGCAGGAGGAAAATCGATTAGTGAGATAAATACAGCAAAAATTCTGATTACAAATAAGGTTAATAAAGAACTTTTCAAAATTATTGGAGATTGACAGGTGTTAATCATTGATAAAAGCAGGGCGGGTAAGGTTGGTGTGAACCTGCCTGACTCTGATGTACCATATTTTGATCCGGACCAGATATTTAACCGGCGCTTACTCCGCCAGGCAGCACCTAAGCTGCCGGAAATAAGCGAACCGGAAGTGGCCCGTCATTTTATCGGATTATCGATAAAAAATCATCATGTCGATAAGGATTTTTATCCGCTCGGTTCCTGCACGATGAAATATAATCCAAAAATAAATGATACAATGGCCGGTCTGGATGGGTTTGCAGGACTGCACCCCGCTCAACCGGAAGCTACGACGCAGGGTGCCCTGCGATTGATGTGGGAGCTTGAGCAGCAACTGAAAGCGGTGACGGGCATGACCCGGTTTACCCTTCAGCCCAGTGCCGGTGCCCAGGGTGAACTGGTGGGAATATTCCTGATCCGGAAATACCATGAAAAACACGGTAATACCGAGCGAACCCATATCTTAATTCCCGATAGCGCTCACGGAACCAATCCCGCCAGTGTTATAATTGGAGGATATAAAACACGCCAGGTTAAGTCGGGATCGGATGGATTGATTGATATCGCCGATTTAAAAGCCAAATTGGATGACTCAGTAGCCGGGATGATGCTGACTCAACCGAATACACTGGGTCTGTTTGAATCCAATATCCAGGAAATCACCGACTTGATCCATTCAGTCGATGGTATTATGTACATGGATGGAGCCAATCTCAATGCTTTGATCGGAATTGTCCGACCGGTGGATATGGGTTTTGATATTGTGCATATTAACCTGCATAAAACTTTTTCCACGCCGCACGGCGGTGGCGGGCCGGGGGCCGGACCGATCGGCGTTACCGATAAATTAAGCGATTATCTACCAATACCTGTTATTGAAAAGGAAACCGATCGATACCGGTTGATTTCTGACCGACCGGATACGATTGGCCGGATCCACAGTTTCTACGGGAATTTTGCTGTTCTGGTCCGTGCTTATACTTACATCAAATCCATGGGGGAACAGGGTCTGCGGGATATGACGCGGATGGCTATTCTCAATGCCAATTATTTGATGCATCGTCTGGAAGGGAAATACAAAGTGGCTTTTCCGGGACACTGTATGCATGAGTTCGTACTCAGCACCGTCGAACAAAAAGACCGCGGTGGGAAAGCATTGGATATTGCCAAACGTCTGCTGGATTACGGTTTCCATGCCCCAACGGTATATTTTCCGATCAGTGTACCGGAAGCAATGATGGTTGAGCCGACCGAATCGGAATCCAAGGCTACCCTCGATCGCTTTGCCGATACAATGCTGGTTATTGATTCGGAAATCGATCGTGATCCGGAGGTTCTGCGATCGGCACCAACCCAAACACCGGTTCGTCGTCTCGATGAGACTGCGGCTAATCGTAATCCTGATTTACGCTGGAGGTAATTGTGCAATTCAGAAAAGCTGGTGACCGTTTTTTTGTTTACGTCGAGCAGGGTGAGTCAGTTCTGGAAACACTGACGGAATTTTGTACCAACCAGAATATTTCGAACGGTCAGTTATTCGGGATCGGAGCGCTGAAAAATATTCAGCTGGGTGCCTATAATCCGGACACAAAACAATATACGCGGAAAACATTTTCCGGTGATTATGAGTTGATCTCCTGTCAGGGGAACATTACGCTGCTGGAAGGCAAGCCGTTCATCCATACTCATGTAACTATCGGAGATCACGATTGCAACATCAAAGGCGGGCATTTATTTGCTGCTACGGTGGCCGTTGTTGGTGAATTCATCGTACTGCCGCTGGCTGGCGATGCCAAACGTGAAATGAATTCTAAAATCGGTCTGGCTGTCTGGGACCTTTGACTAGTAATCAGTGAATTGTCATGCGTGACAGCTGTGAATAATCTGTTGGCCCTTAAGCACGTTGATGCCTTCGGACATTTTCAAATCACTCGGAAAGTTGCTGGAATAAGCAACGGATTATTTTCCTACATTTAGCATTACCCAGGGAGGTAATAATGGAAAGAAAAGTTATTCATACATCTCAGGCACCTCAGGCTATTGGTCCTTACAGCCAGGCAATCGTTGCCAATGGTTTTATTTTTACTGCCGGACAGATTCCGCTGGATCCGGCGACGATGCAGTTGATTGATGGTGATTTTAAGCAGCGAGTCCAGCGGGTGCTGCACAATCTGAATGCGGTACTATCGGCAGCCGGAACAGATTTGTCAAATGTCGTGAAATTCACCGTATTCCTTACTGATCTATCCAGATTCAGCCAGGTTAACGAAGTGTTCTCTACCTGTTTCGCGGATATCGAACCGCCGGCGCGATCTGCAGTTCAGGTTACTGCTTTGCCTATGAATACGGATATTGAAATCGAATGTATCGCTGCTCTGGAGCAATAAGATGAAGAAAAAACACCATTATCTATTAATTGTCAACCCCGAAGCAGGCAGTCAACGCACTATGCAGGCGCTACCTGATATTGATCGTATCCTGCGGCGGGAAAAAGTAGAATTCGAATTTCATTTTACCGATGAACCTGGCCATGCCACGGAGTTGGTACAGGAATATGGCGATGAATTTGATGTTGTGATTTCGGTTGGGGGCGATGGTACGATTAACGAGGTGATAAATGGATTACCTGATTCAAATAAAACATTTGGTATGATACCCATCGGAACCGGCAATGATTTTGCTCGCAGTTGTTTAATCCCGCATGATTCAATCGAAGAGGCAATTAAAGTAATCATGCGACACGATGTTAAAACAGTTGATGTAGGTACGGTGAACGGGCGCCGGTTCATCAATGTAATGGGAATGGGCTTTGAGGGTCGTGCCAATGAAGTTGGTAAGGCAGTAGAATTTATCAAAGGTGCGCCGCGCTACCTTGTAGCAATCGGGTATACTTTTTTATCCTATCGGAAATTACCGGTGCGGATATCCTTCGATGATATTGTATTGGACGATAAGCTGTTTTTATTAAGCATTGGTAACGGTTGGAATGTTGGTGGTGGTCTCCAATTGACACCTAAAGCAATAATCGACGACGGCAAGTTCGACCTGTGTTATGTGAAAAATATTTCCCGGCCACGTATCCTGGCCATATTCAACCGCCTTTATGACGGCACAATTGATACGGCACCTGAAATGACCAGCTATCGGACCAGTAAAATTACGATTGAAAGTGATGTGCGCTTACCGGTTCATGTCGACGGCGAAAAGCTGGAATTTGATTCCGGCAAACTGGAAATTGAAATAATTCCGACCTGTCAACCAGTAATTGGTAATTGGTCTGCAGATAAAAGATTTGATGCTTAAAAAGTTTTTATTTTGTTGGATGTTGAGCTCCCTGGTCCTGGGGAGTTCAGCCGATTCCCTAAAGACTAAATCACCGAAAAAAGCGGCCTTATGGGCCTTAATTCCCGGAGCCGGTCAAGCTTATAACGGCAAATATATAAAGGCTGGTATTATATTAAGTGCCGAGATCGCAGCCGTCTGGCGATTCAGTGAGAACCGACAAGCATACAATAATTATGATGAGAATTCTACTGGATCTAAATCCCGGTATATGGAAAAACGGAACAAATATGGCTGGTGGATTTTCTTTACCTATGTTTATGGAATGCTCGACGCGGTTGTCGATGCCCACCTGGCGCCGTTTGATGAAGTAATGCAGGAAGATTTGGAATCTCCTGAGATCACGCCACAACCTACAGAAGACACGCTATGAAAAAACAACGGGAACACTGGAAATCGCAACTAGGATTTATATTGGCTGCAACCGGATCTGCAGTTGGACTGGGTAATTTATGGAAATTCCCCTATATTACCTGGCATAATAACGGTGGCGCCTTTGTTCTGGTTTACCTGGTGGCGGTAATTTTGATCGGTTGGCCAATAATGATGGCCGAAATATTGATTGGCCGGAAGTCTCAGGAAAGCCCGGTCCCTGCTTTTGAAAAACTGGGCGGTAAAAAATGGAGTCTGGTCGGCTGGTTGGGTGTCCTGACCGGTCTGGTGATTCTGGGTTATTACAGTGTAATTGCCGGTTGGACAATTACTTCTTTTCTATCCTGCCTGAACTGGAGTTTTAGCGGGTACGTTCGACCGGAAGAAGGTGCTTTTGGGACATTTATTGGCAATGGGCCGCTCCAGCTATTGTTGTCATTCATATTTCTGGGTGCGACAGCTGCGGTAGTCTGGAAGGGTATTAACCAGGGAATCGAGCGGGCGACACGGATCCTGATGCCCATTTTGATCGGCATTATTATTTATCTGTTGATTATCGTCCTGTTTTTGCCCGGTCGCGATCAAGCTTTCCATTTTATCTTCCAGCCTAATTTCAGCGACCTGCCCAAAGAAGGGATTCTGGAAGCGGTGGGACATGCCTTTTTCACACTTTCACTCGGAATGGGAGCAATGATTACCTATGGCTCCTATATGAAGCATGATGTGTCAATTTCCAAAAATGCTGCCTTGGTTGTGGCTCTGGACACGATAATTGCCATCTGCGCCTGTATAATCATGTATACGATTATATTTTCTGTTCCGAGTATCAAAGACAGTATTTCCGGATCGACTGTCGGTATGTTGTTCATAACCCTGCCGGACCTGCTTTACACTGAAATACCATTTGGATCGATCATTGCCCCGATCTTCTATATTCTGGTTGGTTTTGCCGCACTTTCATCCACAATCTCTTTGCTTGAAGTTATTGTATCATTACTGATTGACAAACTGGATCTACCCCGTCATAAAGCAACTTTGTATGGTGCGGGAGCGACCTATTTTATCTCCTTTTTCGCCGCCCTCTCGCTCGGAGCGGTCTCCGGTTTTTCTAACTTTTCATTCTTTGGAGAAGGCAAAGAAGGAATCCTTAATACACTGGATCACCTGGCTGCAAATTGGATGTTACCGATCGGTGGGTTGTTTGTCACCATTTTTGTAGGTTGGGTCCTGGACCGGAAAATATGTGAAGCTGAAATTGGGAAATTCAATCCCGACGGATCACCAAAATTAAACTATCGCCTGTTTCGGATTTTCATAAGGTACGTTGCGCCGATTGCTATTTTGGCAGTCATCATTGCTGTTATTTTTGGAAAGGATTTCAGTTAAATTCAGATTCCTTTTTTGATAGAATTTGAACAGTTGTGATAGAGTAACATCCTTTAACAACCAATCAGGACATATTATTGCACAAGGATACTGAATTGTGATCATTTCGCGTTTGATACCACCGGATACGAATCGCTATCAAAAAGCACGAACCTGGTCAGCCAAGCTAGACGGTATTTTCCAGGTGCGCTGGGAATTATTTTTTGGCTTGTGGTCAATGCTATTATCTGGCTTCAGCATTGCGGCCATGCAGAATGACCGCTACCTGTACTGGCAGTCCGAGTTGGGCTTTCAATCGACATTGATGTTTTGCGGTTTTACGCTGCTACTGGCCGGCTTATTTGGTTTTAGTAATTTGCAGCAAAACAATATCGAAAAACCAGCGATTCCCTGGTTGAAAAAGTTTTTCTGGATTATATCAATTGCAGGTCTGATCTGTTTGGTCTTTTCCAATCCGCTGATCTTAATCCCAGTGACGCTGATCGTTATTGTGCTTGGACCTCTCAGTCAGTATCGCCCGTTAGAGTTGAACCGACCATCAATCCGGCAGGGGACTATTTTCATTGGTCTTGCTTTCCTGCTGTTTTTGACTGGCTGGTTCTATAAAGACGGTCAATTGCTTTCAGGATTGCGGTTGGGATTTCCATATGTCCTGGGTTTTATGGCGGTGGTCATGGTTTACTGGATAGCTATCGAACTTAATGCAGAAGGCTCCCCGGTGAAACTTACCAGTAACCGCCAGAGAATCCTTATGTTGGTAATTGCAATTATTCTTGACCTCAGCGCTACGATCCTGGGTTATCTGAATGATGATCCGATTATCAGTACCGCCGCTTGTGTTTTTCTGCCGTTTTTATTAGTAGCACTGGCCTTTCCGCCCCATTTTCGCCATATCCTGCGCTGTCGGATATACCCCATTTTCATCCTGTCCATGCTGGTGGTTGTCCGTTATCCTTGGTTTTTACTACCGCTGGGATTGAATTTCTGGGTGCTGCGTGGTTATACTTATCTGCGTTTTGGATTTCCGCAACCAACCTTCCGCGTCGATTATGATTAATATAGCCGAAGGGAAATGTGATTTCTGTGGTGCCTGCGTCGGTGTGTGCCCGGTCGATTGTATCGAATTACAGGAATCGTTGATCCGAATCGATCAATCAATTTGTATCGACTGTGAATTATGTGTATTCATTTGCCCAATTGAGGTTTTGAGTTATGTGGATGAAGAAGAAGTATGATATAATAATCGTTGGTGGCGGTCCGGCGGGATCGACTTTTGCCTATCATGCTGCACAGGGCGGACTGTCAGTGCTGGTATTGGAAAAGGACCGGGACATTGGTATGCCGGTTCGCTGTGGTGAGGCAGTAAGCGATGCAGGTCTGCGGATTTTCCATGAACCGCGCGAGCGCTGGATCCGATCGACTATTAACCGGATCAAACTGGTGGCACCAAATTCTACTGAAATTGAATTTGATCTGCAAGAGACCGGATACATCTTGGACAGGCGAGTGTTTGATTACGACCTGGCCCATATGGCAGCCGAACAGGGAGCTGAAATTGTCACCAAAGCTTATGTTAATGGTTTGATATTGGAAGCTGACCGGGTCTGCGGTGTAACCGGACACTATCTGGATCAGCCTTTTGAGCTGCGGACCAACCTGGTTGTTGGAGCGGATGGTGTTGAAAGCCGGGTCGGACGCTGGGCAGGTATCCGGACCCAGTTAAAACTGAAAGATATGGAATCTGCCATTCAGAAAACCGTCAGCGGAATTGATCTGAATGAAAACATGTTCGAGTTTTACCTGTCGCGAAATTGGGCTCCCGGCGGCTATTTGTGGGTTTTCCCCAAGGGACCGCATTCTGCAAATGTTGGTCTGGGCATCTCAGGCACATATGCCAAACAGGGTAGGGCCGCCCACCGTTTTCTGGACGAATTTCTGGAGCGCCGTTTCCCCGATTGTTCGGTCCTGACAACCGTGGCTGGTGGTGTGCCTGTGGACAAAACACTCAAGCAGATCACAGCCGATGGCTTAATGCTGATTGGCGATGCCGCTCATACGGTTAATCCTACAACCGGAGGGGGAATAATCTCCGGAATGCGCAGCGGACAGGTGGCGGCTGAAGCAGCTGCGGAAGTCCTGAAAGCGGGAAAAATGCCGACTCAATCCAATCTGAAGGCTTACCCGCGAAACTGGCATAAAGCCGAGGGTAAGCAGCATGAGCGATTTTACCGGATTAAAGAAGCGATCTTCAAATTTACTGATGCAGATTTAAACCGGATAGCTGATGCAATTGCCAAAATACCGGAGAATGATCGTACCTTGACCAAATTATTTTCGATTGCGGTTAAGAGAAAACCGAGTCTTTTAATCGATGTCGCCCGCGTCTTTGCCGGTGTATGATGATTCGTAAGGATTTACTGGATGCCCTGAATCTTGGTACCTATATTGTATTTGATTTTGAAACCACCGGCCTGAGCCCGGATGATGATCGCCTGATCGAAATTGCTGCTATACGATTTGTGGATGGCGAACCCCAGGACCGGTTTGTTACCCTGGTAAATCCCGGCCGCGAGATTTCCCCGGAAATTGCTGACATTACCGGTATCACCAGCCAGATGGTAAAAGATGCTCCCACGGAAGAACAGATTGTTGCTGATTTTCTGGATTTCCTGGGCACTGATCCGCTGGCAGCCCACAATATACCATTTGATATTGCCTTTCTCAAGGCGCTGCGAAATCGCCACGACAAACCGCAGGTGGAACATGATCTGTATGATACGCTCCAGTTGAGCCGTACATTTCTGTTTTTCCGGCCGGCCCACAGCCTTGGGGCTGCCAGCGAATTCTTAGGATTTACTGCCGAAGGCTCCCACAGAGCTGAACAGGATACGATAAATTGTGGCAATATCTTCATTCAATTGATAGAAGAAGCTGCCAGCTATCCCCTGGGTGTAATAACACGTATTCTGGAAGTATTGAAAAATGCTGACCTGCACAATAAACAACTGTATATCAACCTGGCCAACGCACTGACTAAAACCGGTGATTTAAAGGCAGGATTGACAAAATCGGTAATTGAAAAACCGCAAAATGATAATCACTATAATTATACCGGCACCCGGGATAAAATAGATTATTCAGTCGAAGATGTATTTGGGCAGGGCGGTTTACTGGCCAAGGTGCTGCCCGGCTTTGAGCAACGCAATGAACAGATTGACTACGCCCAATTTGTTGAGCGTGCGTTGGAAGAAGATGATTTGGCCGTCGCAGAGGCTGGAACCGGTCTAGGTAAAACAGTAGCCTATCTTTTTCCAGCTTTAAAGCTTGGTTATTCCTCAGATGAAAATGGTCCAACTGTTATTTCGTGTTATACCAAGCATTTACAGGATCAGTTATTTTATAAGGATTTACCGCTGATTGCACAGGCGTTGGATGTATCGATTGACGCAGTAATGTTGAAAGGCCGGAATAATTATATCTGCCGTACCCGCCTGGGATGGGTGATAGCTGATGCCGGGAAAAATTTGAATCCGGTAGAGATGGAGTGCCTGTTACCGCTGATCGTCTGGCTGGAATGGACCCGGACCGGCGACCTTTCAGAATGTACCGGTTTCTGGAGTTTCCGTCAGAATCGGGTAGCGAGCATGATCCGAAGTGAACAGGGATTCTGTACCACACCATTATGTTCGCGACACCAGGGATGTTTCTTTGGTCCATTGCGGCGCAGTACCTATAATGCCCGGGTAATAATTGTTAATCATGCGCTGCTGTTATCGGAATTGGGTAATCCGGGCATTTTGCCACCATTTGGTTCGGTGGTGATTGATGAAGCCCACAATCTGGTCGGCGCCGCCTACAGTCAGTTTACAGTGGCAATTGATCAGTATATGATAGCAGCATTGATCCAGCGGATTGACCTGGATGCCTCCGGATCGGTCAGGCTGAAGAATCGGCTGAAGGAATTGGCTAAACTGCACAGCAATCTGGAGCGGCCACTCGGCAACCTGCAGGACGATATCAAGCAATTGACAGCAGCCAACCGTACTTTTTTCAAAGAATATATTAACGTAGTGGCTAGGAATTTCCGGGTGAATGCACCTTACACTGAAAAACGGATGATCGAATCCCTGGCCGATGAATTTTCCGGTGTGAACCAGGAGCTGCTCATTATTCAGGAAGATTTGAAAGCCTTGATTTCCAGTCTTCAGCGCCTGCTGGATGATCTGCAGAAGATCGATAATAATAGTGGTGATTACCTGGACCTGATCCAGGTCTTTGATCAGTCCCGGCAGCAATTTTCGGAAGTCAGTGAAATCCTGAAAAAGGTTACCGAAACCCAACAGGAAGACTGGGTGTATTGGTTGGAAGGCCGCTTCCGCAGTTTTGGTGGAAAGAAACCCGAGTTGGCTCTTTCGATCTGTGCCGCGCCGATCGATATTGCCCAGGATCTGGTGGACAATCTATTCAGTGTGCTGGACAGTGCGGTGTTGACATCCGCGACCTTAAGAATTGATGATTCATTCGGGTATTTCCTGGGCCGAACCGGCCTGGATAATGTTAAGCTCTCTAACGTAGTGACCCGGGCTGTCAGCAGCCCATTCAGCTATCCAGATCAGGTAAAGTATTTTCAATTAGCCGGTACACAAAACAGCAGTAAGGACCCGGAGTATATTGCGGAACTGATCTGTCAGCTTCACCAGCACTATGATCGGCGGATGATGATTCTGTTCACTTCCTGGGCTATGCTGAATGGTTGCTATGCGGCCCTGCGCCAGCGACCGGAAGGGCGTGATCTACCGATCTTTGCCCAGCGTTCCAGTGTATCGCGATTCTCATTGATCAAGGGAATGTCAGAAACTCCAAATGGAATTTTATTGGGAACTGATGCTTTCTGGGAGGGAGTAGATCTGCCGGGCGAATTACTGGAAATACTGATCATTACCAAATTGCCATTTGCCGTTCCCACCGAACCGCTGATCAAAGCCTATTCTAATCTGCTAAATGCCGAAGACCGGAATTCGTTTCTGGAATATTCCGTTCCGGAAGCAGTGATCAAGTTCCGCCAAGGCTTCGGGCGCCTGATCAGGACCTCCCTGGATGAAGGCATCTTCATCGTGCTGGATGAGCGCATCGTAGGTAAACGCTACGGCAGCTTTTTCCGGGAGGCGATACCGACGCCCATGTCGGTTTTCCATAATGTACATGAAATAATGCTATAGAATATTAGCCTCACTTGAGCGACAGGTGAGCGATCTTTTATATGGTAGATCATTTGGGGTGTACGTTCGCGTTGTCCGGTTCAGAATCTTGGTCAAATTTAAGTGCACACGGTGGAGCTGAGCCGTATAGTTGAGCACCGTAGGCTGCAATCCGTTGTCAGGTAGGTTTCTTTTGAGCTATACACACGCTTATGCTCTCATTGATATCGTTGAGATTCCCATGGACGAGTTGTGTATTTGTCAAGATACTCTTAAGACAGTCCTGTCTCATTTCCAGAGCTCTTGGATGATCAAGTCCCTTACCTTCGGACTTGATATAGTCAAAAACAAATAGCCCCCCAATCTCTAGTCTCTTCAGCAGATACTCAAAGACAAATAAAGGATTATCTAAATGCTCAAAGACTGTTGTAAGTATGATGACATCAAAGTTCCCCGTATCTACAAGAGGATTTGAGAAATCGCTTCTATTTATTGTTACAAATTCAACTCCTGAGTCATTTCTATAAAGATATTTTGCATAGTGGAATGGATAGTTTGGAATATCAGCAAGAATCCATTTGCATTCCAAATGAGAAAAGAATTCGCGGTAGCAATAGTAATAAGGAGCCAATGAGCACCCGTACTCCAATATATGCATACCCTTGGATACTTTCTTCCAAAATCCCGAGTGCGTTATTGGTTGTATCGCATGTTTTCTCACATAGTGCAATGTTGAAAATATCTGACTTGGGTGCTGCCAGTTTGCGAGATGTTGTGTAGTATCGTTCCATTCAAGTTGTGAGGTATGCTGCTGACGTTTTCTGTAATCATGAAGGAGCATAAAAAAATCAAGTGTGTTCCAAAAGGGTCTTCCATTCAATATGTTTGACCAATAGTCACGAAAATCATCAAGCCATCGCCTGCTAATTCCATTCACTACTAAGAACTCGTAAATACCAAGTTGCATAGCTATTCCTGTGAGATAGTATTTGATTGTGTTACGGTATCTAGGTCTGGTTATGTTCTTATCTTTCCGTGACAGGTTCACGAATCTTTGGTGACTCTCTGCTATGTCAATCTGCATATCATCGAAGTAGTTACCGCCTTCGATATGGAGAGCTTTCATATCTAGATCAGAAGTTGTCATATTCATTTCCTATCTTTTATACTCAACTTGAATTGCCTAATGTAATAGCTCTGCGGTGTTATCTCTAAACTTCAAGTGACATATTGCCATTTTATGACCTCCAAACTTACTTTTCACGTTGCCTGTCAACGACGTCCGTAGTAGCGAGTATTTGGTGGCGATCATTTAGAAGAATATTAGTGGCAGGATCACAATGCCTAACCAATCAGCTACACAGTGTGAAATTGCTGCTGCCTCATAACCCTTATAATGATATACAATTCCAAAAACCATCGACGAACTGAAATTCATGAAATATAATTCCTTAAAACCATTATGCCAAAACTCAAAGAATAATGCTGATAAAATAATCGCAATAATTGATCGATAACTATATTTTCTGAATATGAAGAGAACCAAAGCTTGAACTCCAAGTCTGCATAGTATTTCTTCACCAAAGAGATTTCGTATCCCTCCAATGATCCCAAGCGGTCTATATAAATCTGCCTCTTGAGCAAAATATGGCCAGGGTAATCCGTCAAGTATTCCAAACTTGTATTCAATAAAGCTCACCACATATGATAATCCAATACCAAGTATTCCCCCACTGATTCCCCAGATTAATATTTTAGCAATTGATATATGCCCAGGTGCTAATAGCTGAAATGAGAAAACCTGATCAGATAATTGTAGTGCAATTGCAAACCGAACGATGAAGTACGTCAATAACCCCCATTTAAAAATATCAAACCAAATCAAAGAATGCATTTGATCCATACTGAGTTGAATACTTTGTGCATATCCTTGATATAGAGGTAATGCGGCATAATAATAAAAGAATATGCTTGCAAGAATTGTACAACCGGTAAAAATTCTGATGAATTTTTTGTGCTGGTTAACAATTACATATTTAGTGGCAATAAATACTGTCACAAGGAGCAGGATTTCAAGAAAAATCTTTGGAGGGCTTACCATTTTAATTCTCTAATTGCCCATCCAACGGCTCAGGCTTGAGCTGCTTTCTGAAACACACTCGCCTTGTAATTTCACTGTATTCATCCACATCATTTTCTTCAACTTCTTCTCTGAAGATGAGTCAGTTCTAAGCCTTTGTTAGGTAGATTTCTCAAAGCATCACATTCTTTTAACAGTTTCTCGTGTTAGCATTTCTAATTGCGATAGATAAGGCAATACTTCGTCAGATATTCTTGAGTCAATAGGAGAATATCCAAAGTTATTATCAGCTTTCAAGTGGGCACACTGATGTCTAGCCTCAACTATATTATCAATGAACTCGTTGAAAATATCCTTTTTCTGTGGATCTTCCTTAATTCCAAAAATTTCGCAAAATATTGAGATCAGACTATTGTTAGCCTTCAACACAGTCGCAATGCCTACTTTCTTGTTTTTTTTAGGATTTTGAAATTCTAGTATCTTGAAGAAAGATAAAAACTTGTCTATAGGATGTTTTGCATTTTTTGCGTGATTAAATTGTGCTAATAGAGAAATATCAGCATGAACAATCTGTGAATTCTGAAATTTTGCTGCATCGAATTGTGAATCCCCTGTAACCTCTTCCAATCTCATCTGAACATTATACATGTTCTCACCAATATCCTGCTCCTCTTCTTCTGTTTCGGGAATGAGCTTACAGCAGATGAAGCCACCGAAAAGTTCAAAATTACCATATTCGAATGAGATGCGTTGAACAATATTGTGCGTTATGTTGTGAAAAACTTTTTGAGATTCTTCATAATTGAATGGAATTTCAAGATAGAAATATCCTCGCTGCTCAGAACCAGCCATAACTTGATCCTTATTGGGCACTATTCTAAAACGAACTTCAAACTTCCTGAACTTTTCATCTGGAGGAGTTGACTCCTCAGGTGTGTCGATATGCCCTCTGTACTTAACCTCCTTTTTAAAAGTAAAGTTTCTTGCAATGAACGGAACTTGCCACTCGGTTCTCATTTAAATTCTACCTAACGGTCTAACTCACCGGGCACAACTTGTCCTGGCGTTTGGTGATTGATTAACAGTTTCTGTTTCAAAATCTTCATTTTCTCGAAATGAAAAGCCCACTTTTGGCGTCTGGGGTAGTGTTTGATAGGTGTATTTGCCACTTTTTTAGTTGTTCATATTATTCTTTCTCTGATACCTGGTGTTTTTGTTCCAACGTCCAATCGAACTTCTCGCCAAATATCATGTATTCAAAATCTTCGTAGGGCATTCCTTTGTCCGCGAATTTGCAATAGATATGAGGAAACGGATAATACTCATCACCTTTCATATCGTAAGTGATAATATTGCGCCATGGAATACGTCCGAGTTGCCACACCTTGATTTCCTTGAAGCGTCTTTCATCAAAAGTGTCTCGGTAATTAATGATCTTCCAATTACCTCCCTTGTCAATTATCCCTCGATGAATCCACAAGATGAACATTAGACCATTATGGTAGAAATCGTAGACCTCTAGCTTGAACCATCCGCTGATACCAGGTCCTTCATCTATATTCGGATAATTTTTATCCTCGGTGGAGTGGATAATTACTTCACTGTATCGGAACTTGTTATATGGTTTTGAGAATCTGCCATATTTAAACCTTTCATCAATTGGATGATAAAAATCTTCATGCATTAGATTTCTTAGATTGAGGTTCCGTTGGATATTTTCTCCTTGCGAAGCGACAAATTCACTCGTGACTGCGCGAGTACGACCTATTGAATAATCCGCTTTAGCCTCGGCTTCCTTTTTCCACTGGCAGAGTAGAGATACAGTATACTTAGTTGGGTCACAATCTATCATCTTTGCGCACGAAGAACAGAGGTAAATGCCATTTTGCGCACGTGAACGATATTCTGCTGTGTAACGAGGATTATACCTTGGACCACCTTTTGAAGCTGCTGTTATATGAGCAGCAACACCAATATTAATTGATTTATCTGAAGCAAGTTGTGGACCGCGAGTTTGGGCGCGACATTCAGGATTGGAGCAGAGAGAATTAACCCTCTCTCCCAAAGTGCGCTTCACTTTCTCTGAAAAATCATCTCGCATTTAGCTATGTGAGGTCACAATATCAATATTTGAAATATTTTGGCTCGCATCACCCGTTAACATGGAATATATCCATCTATTGCTATTTCATTACTATTAGTATGGAATTTGAACCTATTCGACCCATTGTCAGTATATAAAACCAATAAACCATAAACTAATTTATGCTTGATCAAATCTGGAAGCAAATCGTGGCAAGGATAAAGAATTATAACACCCCACCGGGAATTATTGGAACGGCATTTTGAGCTTCCTAAATTCCACGCTTCATCCACGCTCGAGAAAATGATTTACCCGTGGGGATTACTAAAAATGGAAATTGAGAATACCGATCAACTTTAGGAGACAGGTATGGCAATCGTATTGGATGGATCAAGCTTAACCATTGGTCAACTGGTAAGGGTAGCGCGTTTCGGAGAACGGGTTGAGCTGGATCCCAAGGCGCTGGAAAGAATCAAGATCTGCCGGGCGATGCTGGAGGAAAAAGTTCAAGCCAAAGAAATTATGTACGGCGTGAATACCGGGATCGGCGAATTCTCGGAAGTTGTGCTGGATGACGACCAGGTCAAGGATTTTCAGAAATACCTGATCTATAACCATGCCGCCGGGATCGGCGATCCGGCTCCGATCGAATATGTCCGTGGCGCGATGGTGGGGCGGATCAATGTCCACGCCCACGGTAATTCCGGCTGTCGTCCTGAGATAACTCAAACTTTAATTGACATGCTCAACAAAGGTGTGACTCCCGTTGTTTGCCAGAAAGGATCGGTGGGGGCTTGTGGCGATCTGGCGCCGATGTCCCAGATTGCGCTACTCCTGATGGGTGAAGGCGAAGCCTATTACCAGGATCAGGTCTGGCCGGGAAAGGAAGCCCTGGACCGGGCGGGAATTCCCATACCGGGACTCGAGGCCCGGGATGGATTAGCAGCTATCAATGGTTCCAATTTACTGACCGCAATGAGTGCCATTCAGCTATACGATGCCAATCGCTGGCTGAAACAATCTGAAATAGTAGCAGCCATGTCAATCGAGGCATTGATGGGTAATTTGAAGCCCTATGATGTACGTCTGCACCAGGTACGTGGTTTTGCCGGGGCTGTCCGGGCCGCCTCCGCGATCAATAAATGTATGCAGGGCAGCGATCTATTGACCGGAAAATTAAAGGTTAAAGTGCAGGATGCTTATTCCATGAGGTCCACTCCCCAGGTAGTCGGTGCGGCTCACGATGCCGTGAAATATGCCCGCCAGCAAGTGGAGATTGAATTGAACGGTGTGGGTGATAATCCGATCTTTTTGCCGGAATTTAAATTGACGCTTACCGGAGCAAATTTCCAGGGTTCGCCCGTATCACTACCAATGGATATGGTTGGTGCGGCCGTAACGATGGTCAGCGTATTATCCGAGCGCCGCTTGAACCGCCTGACCAATCCAGCTTTGAGTGTGGGTCTGCCTGCCTTCCTCACCAAAGGGGCTGGTATGTTTTCCGGGATGATGTTGAGCCAGTACACGGCCGATTCTCTTATAGTGGAACAGCGAATTTTATCGGTACCAGCTTCGATTCAATCGATTCCAGCCGCGGCAGACCAAGAAGATTTTGTTTCCATGGGAATGAACACAGCTATTAAAACCGGTCAAATTATTGATAACGCCTATGGCGTTCTTGGAATTGAATTCATGGCTGCCGCTCAGGCTTTGGATTTTCGTGAATTCACACCCGGTCAGGGTGCTCAGGTGGCCCGCAAAGTGATTCGCAGTCAGGTTGATTTCCTGGATATTGATCGGCCACTCTATCCGGACCACACAGTTATGAAAGCCCTGGTTAAATCGGGAGAAATCCTGGAAGCAGTGGAACAGGCCATCGGAAGTTTGGAATAAAACTCTACAAGTCTGGGTAATGCCTGTATTGAGAATTTTCAGCAATCAAATTAGAAATCAGTTATGAAAAACAGACCACCATTTAAAACAGCCTTAACATTTGATGACGTATTGCTGGTTCCCCAGGCATCCCAGGTGCTGCCCCGGGATGTTGATTTGACCACGCGACTCACAAAAAACATTAATCTGAACATTCCGATTCTGAGTGCCGCCATGGACACGGTGACCGAAACGGCCATGGCCAAGGCACTGGCTCGGGTTGGTGGTATCGGGATCATTCACAAAAACCTGACGATTGCCGAACAGGCCGAGATGGTTGATCAGGTAAAACGATCCGAAAGTGGCATGATCTTGAATCCGATCACGCTCACCGCTGATCGTACGATTGGTGAAGCCCGGGAATTAATGGCGCGTTATCGGATCAGTGGTCTGCCGGTTGTTGATGACAATAAACTGGTAGGTATCCTGACCAATCGTGATATTCGTTTTGAAACCGATCTGAGTCTGACGGTCCGCGAGCGGATGACCGCTGATAAACTGGTGACCGTGCCCAGAGGTACAACACTGGATAAAGCAAAAAATCTGTTACAGAAACACCGGATCGAGAAATTGCTGGTTGTGGATGATAGCGGTGCTCTGGCCGGCCTGATAACAGTTAAAGATATTCAGAAAAAGGAACAATTTCCCAACGCCTGTAAAGATAGCAATGGTCGTTTGAGGGTTGGGGCAGCCGTTGGCGTGGCTGCCGATTCCCTCGATCGTGCTGTAGCGCTGGCCGAAGCAAATGTTGATATTATTGTTATAGATACCGCCCACGGTCATTCGGCTGGTGTATTAAAGATGGTCGAAAAGGTTAAATCCAGGTTGCCGGATACCGATCTGGTCGCTGGCAATGTAGCTACGGCAGCAGGAACCCGCGCCTTGATTGATGCTGGTGTGGATTGTGTAAAAGTAGGTATTGGAGCCGGTGCCAGTTGTACTACCAGGATCATTGCCGGTTTGGGCGTACCCCAATTGACAGCGATCATGGAGTGCGTGGATGAAGCTCGTAGATCCGATTTCCCCGTCGTAGCTGATGGCGGGATTCGATATAGCGGTGACATTGCCAAATCGCTGGCTGCCGGAGCGGACTCGGTAATGCTGGGCAGCCTGCTGGCAGGAATGGATGAAAGTCCCGGTGAAACAATTTTATATGAGGGCCGTCAGTATAAAGCTTATCGGGGGATGGGCTCCCTGGGAGCGATGAAAAAAGGCAGCGGCGATCGTTATTTTCAGGAGGGCACTGAAACGACCAAACTGGTTCCCGAAGGTATTGAAGGAATGGTCCCTTACCGGGGAATTGTGAGCAACAGTATTCACCAATTGTTGGGGGGCGTCCGGGCCGCAATGGGTTACAGTGGTGTCGGGTCAATTCAGGAATTTCATTCAGGCTGTGAATTTATCCAGATCACAGCAGCTGGTATAAAAGAAAGCCACCCCCACGAAGTCCGGATCGTGAAGGAGGCTCCTAATTATCAGGTATCTGATAGTTAATTATTTCAGATTATTCAGATGCTTGGTAATCTGAGATTTACGTCGGGCGGCGGTATTCTTGTGAATCAGGCCGTTAGAAGCCATTTTATCGATTGTCGAAACAGCGGTACTGTACAATGATTCAGCTTCTTTTTTATTGGTCGCACTCAATACATTTTTCACGGCGGTTCGTAATCTTGACATATTCTTGACATTTACCGCACGGCGTTTCAAATCCTGCCGTTCACGTTTTATCTGGGAAGCGTGTCGATCTACCATTATTTAATTATTCCTTTTTCATATAAATATCGGGCGGAAAGTTATTCCTGATAAGATTCTGTGTCAAATAAAGGATTTGATTATTACTGATACATTGATCTATTGTGTCTTGGGATTTATTGATTATCTGCTTGTGTTGGTTTCTAATTGTTGCTACATTTATGAAAAGTATTGTTAATGTAAAAAATCCAATATGTTGTGGGATTGAAATTGAGTCATGCAAGTTGGATTAATTTGACTGCAAAGGGGTAGAAATGCGTTATTCGATGGGATTTTCATTGGTGTTATCTTCCATATTATTCTGGTCATGTATTGGTTCTACCAGTCCTTTTACCTGGGGGAAGGTAAATCAGGAAGTTTTAAACCGAATCCAGTCGCCCCATGATTCCAGCGCTGTGGCGGATATTTTATTTGAAATTGGTAGCATCGAGTTAATGAAAAGACCCTTTCTCTACACATTAAACAGACACGTACGTTATCAAATTTACAGTGACGGTGGAAAGCAGTATGCTGATATCAAAATACCATATTACCATAAAAATGTTATTACAGGTATAGAAGCAAAAACTTATCTGCCTGATGGAACAATTATCAAATTGAAACAGCGCGAGATTTTCACCGAAGGTGATAAAACTGGTACTATGTACAAAGTATTTGCCATTCCCGGTGTAGTATCAAATTGCGTGATCGAGTATAAATATCAGATGACATCTGAATATCTAGGATCTCTGAGACCATGGATATTCCAGAATGATTTACATACTGAATATTCCAAACTCAGTGTGGAAGTACCGCGCGGATTTAAATATAGTTCAGTACTTCGAAACCCATTGATCAAAGATTATATGCCAGTAGAAGAGGTAGCCTTAAAACCTAACAATGAAAAGGCTGCAATATATACTTGGGAATTTTTTAATATACCACCATTTGTTGCAGAGCCATACATGACTGCCAAGGCGAATTGTTTGACCGTATTGAATTTCCAGCTTGTCAAATACAAAGATAGTTATTTCGAATACAGTTTTGTGAGCACTTGGGACGATCTTGGCGAAAAGGTGTCAAACTGGTATAAACCCTATTTTAGGTCATATTCTAGAGTGGATAATTTTGTGGATGAACTGATTGTCGGGGCTGGTACCAGAGAAGATAAGATTGATCGACTATACAGTTTTGTCCGCGATAGTATTGTATTACAGGAAGATTACTGGCTATATAACGAAGAGAAAAACCGGGCTCCTAAAAAAATTATTAATGACCGAACAGGCAGCAAAGTTGAAAAAAATCTAGTACTTTTAAATATGCTACGTTCCATAGGGGTTAAAGCTAACCCGGTTTTAATCAGTACCAGAAAACATGGATCAGTGAACAGAATCAATCCTCGTTTGAATTCCTTTAATCACGTGATTGTCCACTACAAGGATCGTGATGGTAATCATTTTCTAGATACTCAATTAAAGTACTGTCCAAATGGAATGCTGCCAGCATTTGATATAAACAAACATGGATTCCTGATTAAAGATGATGATTATCGATTCATTGATATTCCTGATCCACAGTCAATGAGCATGTTATATACAAGCATTGATGGTGAGTTAAACGGAGAAGGGACTTTGACCTGTGTTTTAACTCAACGTTTTGAAGGATACCGGAACATGTATTATCGTCGAAAACTAGACAACCAGAAAGATGATAAAAAATTCGTTGAGGATTATTTAATCAACAATGTGGATAATGCGGTTTTGGACAGTTTTAAAGTTATCAACCGTGAAAATATTTTAGATCCACTGTTGATTATAACTTACCTACATATCGATGATTATGTGGAT
>CAYTPW010000008.1:0-146185 GCA_964439935.1 uncultured bacterium
TCTGGGATGCGATTATTATTGTATATATTAATATTAAATAATTAGATACTTAGATAACGTGTATTAAATCTTATCAGATCCGGGGTCAACGATTAATACAATGGCACTACAATTGCTTGTAATTCTATAAAACCTAAGAATTAGAATGAATACCGACCTGAGCAAAATCAAAAATGTATTAAATGCACAATTACAGCGACATAATGTTATTGCTAATAATCTGGCTAATTCCAACACGATTGGATTCAAGCGGGATACGATCTTCATGGAGGTTTTAAAAGGCCAGGAAAATCCGGAGATGAAAGCGGTTGCCAGTACTGATTTTTCCCAGGGCACCCTTAAGATGACCCAAAATCCTTTTGATATTGCAATTTCCGGTGAAGGTTTTTTTACTGTGGAACGCGAAACTGGCGAGGCGTACACCCGCAACGGTCATTTCACGGTTGATGAATTTGGATTTTTAAGAACATCCACAGGAGCGGCTGTTCTGGGAAATGCGGGCATGATCAATCTGACAATCGATGGTCGCAGTTTAACCAATGTGGCTATCAATTCTCAAGGTGAAATCTATGCCGACAACCAGCTGATCGATCAGTTGAAAATTGTCAGATTCGAAGTACCATCCGATTTGAAAAAAGTGGGTGACAACCAGTTTGTCGCTGCATCTGATACCGTTGCTGTGCCGGTCGAAAAACCAAATATTAAGCAGGGTTTCCTGGAAGAATCAAATGTCAGCCCGATCAAGGAAATGATTGGTTTGATGGAGCTTCAGCGTCAGTATGAAAGCGCTCAGAAAGTGGTACGGACCATTGATCAGGCATTGAATAATACTGCTAATAAAATCAGCAATTACAGCTAACTGGAAAAGAACTATGTTAAGATCACTAAGAACAGCAGCATTAGGTATGGCTGCCCAACAATTAAATATTGATACGATTGCCAATAATCTGGCCAATGTCAATACATCTGGATTTAAGAAGAGTAATGTTGAGTTTCAGGATTTATTATATGAGACGATTCAGAATGGCGATGTCAATTCGGCTGATGGTTATAACAAGCCGGCCGAAATTCAGATTGGGCTCGGCAATAAACCCGTTTCAACCTACAAATCATTTTCACAGGGTAATATTACCGAAACCGGTAATCCCCTGGATATTGCAATTAATGGTGTAGGATTTCTTCAGGTGCTTCGTCCCGATGGTACCTATGCCTATACTAGAGACGGAGCTCTGCGGATTAATTCAAACGGTAACTTGGTAACACCCAGCGGTCTGCTGCTGGCACCAGAAATTTCTTTCCCTGATGGTGTTAACAGTGTCAGCATTTCGCAGGATGGAGTCCTGGCAGTCATGGTTGCCGGCGATTCTCAGCCGCAGGAAATGGGGCAATTAGAAATGGCCACATTCATGAATCCAGCCGGCCTTCGCTCAATCGGCGGTAATCTTTATGAAGAATCCAAAGCATCCGGGTCAGCTACAACCGGAACGCCGGGTGAGGAAGGTTTTGGCATGACGGTCCAGGGTTATCTTGAAAAATCCAATGTCGATGTTGTCCAGGAAATGATCAATCTGATTGTCGCTCAACGCTCATATGAGATTAATTCCAAGGCGGTTAAGACAGCTGATGAATTAATGGCCTTGACCAATCAAATGAAGCGATGATACGACCAGTCACCATAGCATCAATTATTATATGTTTATTAGGAATCGTCCTTGGTTCCGGGATTGATAGCGGGACTAGGACTATTACTGCTAATTCAATTAAACAGGCTGTAACGACCCATTTTCAACAAGCTCTGGAAGTGGAAAGAGCTGACTTAGACATTGAGTTCGTCCGTCTGCCCCGGATTACGGATCTGAACCAGGAAGGTGATCGGTTTCAAATCCGTTCCCAGCGAGCACGTGCAGATCTTGGCTATCAGATTCTCTGGTTGGAATTGTTCACTGAGGATATTCTGTTGAAAAAATATCCAATTAGTGCCCGGGTATCGGTGTTGGCTGACGTTGTTATTCCCGTTCATAATCTAAATCGCGGTGAATTAATAACAGCCGAAAAATTGGTAATGGAAAAGCAGTTCTTAAACAGTGGTTATGGTACTCAGATAATAACAATTGAGCAGATTACAGGACTGGTAACCAGACGGGTCATAAGAGCTGGCACTGTCATTCGTGATAATATGGTCCGACACGCTCCTGATATTCAAAGGGGTGCCAATGTGGAAGTTCAATTGGAAACAGGGAATCTGATCATTAAAACGGCTGGCATTGCCAAACAGGAAGGCAATGTCGGTGACCAGGTAACGGTATTCTGCCCGGACACCAGAAAAATGCTGGCTGGTATAATCCAATCTTCAAATTTAATTATTGTGAAATAATCATGTACAAAATACTAATTGGAACATTGATTATCCTGCTGCTTAGTAGCGGTGGTTTGAATGGCCAGCAACAGGATATTCTCAGCCGATCGCTGTTCACCGATGTTAAAGCGCACGAGATTGGTGACATATTGTTGGTACTGGTTGTAGAAACAGCGAATGCATCTCGAGAATCGAAAATAAACAGCAGCTCTCAGAGCGATGTTGGGATGAACGGTAGTGTAACCGGAAATCTGACCAGTTTTCTGCCGCTGTTCGGTGCCGGTGCATCAGTCGATAACTCACACAATGGTGCTGAGGGAACTGAACAGAAAGAACGACTGACCGGAAAAATAACCGTCACAATCGTCGAGCGCAATCCGAATGGTACCTTGTTTATTGAAGGTGAAAGAGTCGTTGAGGTCAATGGAGAAAAAAACCTGATGCAGTTAAGTGGAATTGTGCGCTCAAAAGATATACGGTCTGACAATTCAGTTTTTTCCTATAACGTGGCTGATGCCAAGATCACTTACCGCAAGACTGGTTTGGTTAATAAAATCGGTAAACCGGGTAAGATTCATAAATTAGGTACCTGGATGCTGGGTGCTGGATTATTGGTGGCTGCTGTCGTTGGTGTGTCATGAACAAGAAAATAGCCATTTTATTCACCGGAATTTTTGTATTACTCAGCATCAATAATCTTGGTGCTGACGTCAGAATTAAAGATATTGTATCACTGGAAAATAATTATCAGATCCCGCTGATTGGTTACGGCTTAGTAGTCGGTCTTGACGGAACCGGTGATCGTTCAACGGGTAGTCGTGGAGCACTGTTCACGGTTCAGAGCATAAGTAATATGCTGGAGAATTTTGGGATTACAGTAGCGGCTAATCAACTGCGAACCAGGAATGCAGCCGCTGTGATGGTCACCTCCACTACCCCACTATTCGCCCGCCATGGATCGCGTTTTGATGTTGTCGTATCGTCCTTGGGTGACGCAACCAGTCTGGAAGGGGGAGTATTATTGATGACTCCCCTGCTGGATCCCGATGGCCAATACTATGGTCAGGCTCAGGGATCAGTGTCGATTGGTGGATTTAATATTGAGACTGAAGCTGGGGAAAAGTTACGTCGTAACCATGCATTGGTAGGCAGGGTGCCTTCCGGTGCGATTGTGAGATCGAGTACTGTTACACAGGTCATGGATTTAGCGCAACCACTTCGTTTGCTGTTGAATGAGCCTGATTTTGTTACAGCCAGCAGGATTGCGGAAGCAATAAATCTGAATCTTGCTGATGAAGAATTCCCGCTTTTGGAAGCAGAAATAACAGTTTTGGCCCAACCAGTGAATGCCGGTGTGGTCGAGGTTGCTTTTCCTGATATGGTCAGTACCCAATATGAAGCAGTGACATTTGTAGCCAGCATCGAAACCTTACTGGTCAGTCCGGATGTTGAGGCGCGTGTCGTGATCAATGAACGCACCGGAACGGTTGTAGCCGGTGGGGCGGTAGTCATTAATGAGATAATGGTTACCCATGGAAATATTACTATCCACACACGCCAGCGGCCGATTATCTCCCAGCCAACTGCTTTCAGTCAGACCGGTGAAACAGTTGTGGAGCAGGTCACGGATACGGAAATTGAAGAGAGCGAAGCCCAGTTTGCTGTTATCCCCCAGACTACTTCGGTCAGTGATTTGGCAAAGGCATTGAATGGTCTTGGTGTTCGCCCCCGGGATATTGTAGCCATTTTTCAAGCCATCAAGCAGGCTGGAGCCTTGAACGCACGCTTAATAATCATGTGACAAATATTATGGATATCAAAGAAAATCAAGCAATAGCTATTAAGACGGAGAACCCGCAAATAAAGCTAAAAAACGATCAACATCGTGACTTACAATTACGGGAAAAAAGCCGCGACATGGAAGCTATTTTTATCAGTCAGCTGTTTAAAGCAATGGAAAAAACGGCTGGTGGCGGAGTTTTGGGTGAATCGAAGAATAATCTCTCCAGCATGATGTTCAGCAGTGTCATGGGGCAGGCAGTGGCCGAACAGGGTGGAATTGGTCTGGCGGATATGATATACCAGTCTTTGGCCGCCAAACAGGATCAGGGTATTGACGTTGAACAGCCAAAAATTGATGCAATTGATCTGCTAAGTAAAATTGAATATCTGCGACTGAACAATGAATGATAAACAATCAAATCCCGATTTTAAAATCTTAATTGAATTGCTCAAGGAAGAGTATTCTATTTACCGGGCGCTTATGACAGAACTGCGTGCCAAGCAGGAAGCAATTGTGGCAGGTAATGTTCCTGTATTGAGAGATATTATCAGTAATGAACAAATAATAATTCAAAAAACATCCAGCTTATCCCGCAAGCGGAATGAACAGGTTCGAAAAATCATGAATGACAATGGATTAGATGGCGAACTGACTTTGATCAGGATTATTGAGCTAGCCGATGCGACCGATCGCTATCAATTAATTACCTTGCGCGATCAATTAAAAATTGAGGCGGAGAATATTCAGATGGTTAACAAGGAAAACCGGTATCTGCTGAATTCATCAATTGATTTCATCCACGGGCTGGTAGGAGTATTCCTGAACAACAGTCAGGCGCCAGCCGGTATTTATAATACCAGTGGATCAGTCAGTGGCAGTTCCGGTACTAATAAAATGTTTGATTATCAGATTTAAGGAGCAACCGTGGCAATATCAAGCATCCTGCAAATCGGAAAACAGTCGTTATTAAAGCATCAGTCGGCGATCAATACGACAGCAAATAATATATCCAATGTGAACACGGAAGGTTACACCAGACAGCGCCCGGATTTTTCGATAATCAATCAATCCGGATTAAATCAACTGGGTCTAGGTCTTTCTCTGGATGGAGCGGTGCGGCTCAGGCAGAATTTTGCGGAAACACAACTGCGCTATTCACGACAGGATCTGGGAAAATTCGAAACTGCCGAGCAAGTATATGAAGAAATCGAGGGAATCTTCGATGAATCATCAGGCACGGGATTATCATCGGTTTTATCGGAATTTTGGGATTCCTGGAGTGATCTGGCCATCAATCCGGAAAGTCAAACGGCCCGGAATGAAGTCAAAAACAAAGGTATAATTTTATCCCGGGCTTTTAATCAAACCTATTCCCAGCTTGATGGTTTGCATGACAATCTCGAGAGCGAAATTGAAATTCGGGTGGCATCAGCCAACAATTTGATCGAACAAATTGGCGCCCTGAATCAGAGAATCAGAGCTCAAACCAATTATGAACTGATGGATCAACGGGATCACTTGATTCAACAATTGTCGACCAAACTGCCAATTGAAGTCACCAATCAGTCTGATAATAATATAATTGTATCTCTCAATGGATTAGTCCTGGCCACTGCTACCGAAACCCATGAGATTACTGCCAGTTTTACAGGGGGTACTGGAAATAGCGAAGCACAAATTTCTTATGCTGGGAGTAGTCAGAGGATAAATATTGAATCCGGTGAATTGAGTGCTCTCACCGAAATGTATAATAACGTGATACCTGATTATCAAAACCGATTGGATGTCATGGCTCAGGCCATTACTACTCAAACCAACCGGGTGCATTCCACCGGATATAATCAAAGCGGGATTACCGGTAAAGATTTCTTTACAGCTGATATTGATGGTGCTCGTGATATGTCCGTCAGTTCTGAAATATTAAGTAATCCGGACTATATCGCTGCCTCGGCCACTGCAGATGCAAAAGGGGATGGTTCACATGCGCAATTAATCGCCGATTTACAGAATGATACCAGCGCCAATGGACTCACTGTTCATGAAGTTTATATTACCCTTTTGAGTGACATAGGTAATGAGAAACAGGCCAATACTTTTCTTCGAACAAATCAGGAATTAGTCATCAAAAACCTGCAGAATCAACGTGATGCATTGTCAGGCGTATCATTGGATGAAGAAATGGCTCGCTTGATCCAATTTGAACAGGGATACACAGCAGCGGCGCGGATCATTAATACAGTAGATGAAATGGTAGATGATTTACTGTCATTGCTGTGAGCTGAGTTAAATCATGATAATTAAATCGAAAATCGGAAGAGGACGACCATAATGCGCATTACTCAATCAATGATTGCTCGGAATGTGATTTACAGTATGAACCAAAACCGGGAAAATCTGAGTACACTACAAACAGCGATAGCTTCCGGAAAAGATATTAAAAGTCCCTCAAGCGATCCAATTGATTTTTCGCGGAATATGCGTTTCAAAACCGCTATGGCCAAAAATGATCAGTATTTACGGACAATCAATAATTCTGAAGGCTGGTTGCAGACAACGTCCTCAACCTTGACACAGATATATGATCAGATTTCCGCTGCAAAAGAAATTGCCATTCAGGGAGCTGATGATTCGAATTCGTCAGAATCACGACTGGCAATGGCAACCAAGATCAATGGTATTCTGGATGAATTGACAATCCTGGGAAATATGACCTACCTCGATAAGTATCTGTTTTCCGGGACCGAAACTCAGGGTGATATGCCATTCTCCAGGGTTGGTGATACAATCAGCTATAATGGTGATATAGGGCGCATTACCAGGCGGATCACCGATAACCATTCCGTTTCTATCAATATTAATGGACAGCAGTTATTGGATACAAATATGTATGCAGCAGTTGCTGATCTGAAAGACGCTTTGGCCACAAATGATGCTGATGAGATTAGTAATTCAATTGCAGAACTGACGAATGGGGCTGATGGTGTATTAATACTGTCAACAGCCATTGGTTCAATTGAGAATCAAATTGAATTTGCTCGACAGCGCCTGGAAACGGCGAATCTTAATCTTTCTTCTTTCCTTTCGCAGAGCGAGGATGTGGATATGGCTGAAGCAATCACCAAATACAATGCGGAAGAACTGTCCTATCAGGCGGCACTACAGTCGGCTTCTGATATTATTCAGCTGAATCTGATGCAGTTTTTGAAATGAGAATAATATCCGAAACCAAAGCAGGGATTGATAAATTGGTCGTGCCTACTTTTGTAGATAATGCTGAGCAACGGATTGATTTTCCTTTTGGAATACCGGGATTTGAAACCAGTCGTTTCTACATGCTATCCAGATTGAAAGAACATGAGTATTTTAATATGCTCAAGGCTGAGGATGATAGCCAGATTGCTTTACTGGTTATGAATGCCGGTTATCTCAAATCAAAAAACTGTATAATGATTACACCGGCGATCCTGGAAAGCGTTTCCGCCAGCGATCAAAATGCTCTAAGTATTTATGTAGTACTGAAAATTGACCAGGAATCGGGTATGTTTACCGCTAACCTGCGGGCACCGCTAATAGTGAATGACAGCACAAACGTCGGACGGCAGGTAATTTTGGATAATAAAAGCCTACCGGTAGCACATCCACTGATTCCACTATCCAATCAAGAGTAGGAAATCATGCTAGTATTGACAAGGAAGTCAGGACAAAGTATTCGAATCAGTAATAATATAATTATTACGATTTTAGACAGCAGTTCGGGGCAAGTGAAAATCGGTGTGACTGCTCCCAATAGTATACCCATCCATAGGGAGGAGATTTATGAGCGCATACGTGAGGAGAATCGATCGGCTGTAGTGAATGAAAATTTCCGGCCGCAGTTACTGAATAATCTAATTAATAGTATCAAATAGTATGCATCGCTGGATTTCACATAATGGACAATTAATAATTGCGCGTACCTTTATGGGCTTAGTTTGGAGATACTTGTGCCTGTCCCTTGGGGTAGCGGAAAAAAATCAACAATCTGATAATAAACAGTTAATGATATGCAACAAATACACGACCAGGAAGCACTCTCAAAAGCATTTGATTTTCTGAGCGAGAATCAGGCTCAGCAAGCTCTGGAAATTTTTTCTGATATCTTTACCGATACGGAAGATCCAATGGCCTTGTATGGAATGGCCAACTGTGCTTTTCTTAAAAACGATTATGTTACCGCTCTTACACAGTTACACACAGTAATTGAGCAGGTACCCGATTTCGCCGGTGTGTATAATCTTTGCGGCCAGATATCCCATAAAATGAATGATCTTGTCGGTGCTAAAAATTTCTATATGCTAGCTATTGAAAAAGATCCCGGCTTAGTTGATGCGCAACGCAATTTTGGAGATGTGTTGCTGGAGCTTGAAGATTATAAACATGGTGTGCAAGCCTACATAACGATTCTTCAGAACCACCCTGATGATATACCGACGTTATTACGTATGAGTCGTTTGCATATGGAAATTGACCAGTATCAGTCAGCCCTGCTCTATGTTGGAAAAATATTAGCCCGGGACCAAACCCATCCGGAGGCGTTGGAACTGTTTAACGCTATGAAAAATCACCTTGATGGTACAGTGTTTCATGTCGGAGATAATCACTGAATCCAGTAATGCCATGAATATGCAAGCCCAGAAAAGCCCTGCTGTATTCACCAAACGACGGTCAGAGCATTCATTTGATAAATTATTGACCAAAGTCCAAGGCTTGGTAAACCAGCAGAATTACGATGCAGCCTTGGATTTGCTTGATCAAATCTATCCGCATAATACCAGCGATTTGAACCTTAATTTGGTAATAGCGGAGATTCATCTGGCTATGAAACAGTACCGCGAGGCGCAGAAATTTTTTAACAGAGCGTCTAAACTTGACAGTAATAATGCTCAAGCGCTTTACGGACTGGGGAAGTCCTGTTATCTGAGGGGTGATATCGATTCTGCAATTGCATATTTGCAATCGTCATTAGTAAATGATGCTTTCCACGCGGATGTCTACAATGATCTGGGAACTATATTTGATGAAATCGGCAGATCCGGAGAAGCAGAGCAGGCCCTTAAACATTCCATTAAAGCCAGCGCTGGTTTTGTTTCGCCGGTAATCAATTTATCCAGTTTATTATACCGCAACCGCTGTCACGACGAAGCTTTGTTCTGGATCGATGAATACCTGAATACCAATCCGAACGATGACCGGTTACTGGTCAATAAAGGTGTGATCCTGGAAGATCTGGGGCGATTTGATGAAGCAATTGCGGCTTTCAGTGCTGCAATCGTTGTAAATGATAAAAATATCGATGCTTATTTTGACCGGGCGTATTGTTTGTTGAAACTAACCCGGATTGAGGATGCCCGTACCGACCTGAAAACCTATCTGGAGATCGTTCCGGACGCGGAACAGGTTAAAGGACTACTGGCACTTACATATACACTGGAAGGCAAATTCCAGGATTCCGTGGAAATGTGGAAAGATTTTTTACCGATGGTACAAAATCTTAAATCAGGAATTCCCAAAGCCGGACCATCTAAAACAATCGATCCGATCCAGATTTTAAAAAATATAGATCTACCGAGCAGAAATGGTAAGACAAATAAAATCGGCATATCGCTGGTGATACCGGTATTGGATGAAGAAGGTTCATTACTTATTCTGTATGAATCGATAAAGCAGGTGATGCATCAGTTGGGTCAGATCTACGAGATAATCTTTATCGACGATGGAAGTAATGATAATTCTTTGGGAATTTTGTCTGACATTGCGGCTAAGGATCCAACCGTATCGGTGATCAAATTCCGGAAAAATTATGGGCAAACGGCAGCTTTTGCCGCCGGCTTCAAATTTGCTCAGGGTGAGATTGTGATTACGATGGATGCAGACCTGCAAAACGATCCAAAAGATATTCCGCGGCTTCTGGAAAAAATGAGCGAGGGTTACGATCTGGTCTCTGGCTGGCGCAAGGATCGCCAGGACAAAACTCTGTCACGTAAATTACCTTCTTTTTTCGCCAATCGAATTATAAACAAACTGATTAAAGGTACCCAGGTTCAGATACATGATTTCGGTTGCTCCCTGAAAGCCTATAAAAAAGGTGTTATAAAAAACATAAAAGTGTATGGCGAAATGCACCGGTTCATCCCGGCTTACGCCGCCTGGCTGGGAATCCGGGTAGCCGAAATACCGGTAAATCACCACTATCGTCGATATGGTTACACCAAATATGGCTTGAACCGGGTAGGGCGGGTTGTCCTGGATTTGATTACACTCCGGTTTTTCACGGGATTTCGCACCAAACCGCTGCAATTCTTCGGTAAAATAGCCGTCATTGTAACGGCGATTGGCAGCTTGATTTCCTTAATGATGCTTATTATTGGCTTTTTTACGCCGTATGGGATTGATTTCCAGACGTTTATTTTAATGCTGACATTCGCAATAATGGGCGGTTTACAATTTATTATTGTTGGACTGCTCAGTGAAATTATCATGCGTGGATTCCTGGAGTCCCAGAATCGGGATGAATATGTAGTCGAGACTATTTTAGGTGATTCATTAAATAGCACCTGATTCTATGTGTGGTATAACCGGTTTTTTCTATTTGGATCACGGTCGTTCTGCTGAAAGAGACCAGATTAAAGCGATGACCGATACACTGGTTCATCGCGGTCCTGATTTCGGGGATATTTTCGTTTCCGGAAATCTGGCTTTGGGCCACCGGCGCTTATCGATAATCGATTTATCCACCGCCGCCCGCCAACCGTTAGCTAACGAAGACAGCACTGTTTGGACGGTCTTTAATGGAGAGATATACAATTTTAAGCAATTACGGATCCAGTTGGAAAAATATGGCCATATTTTCCGAAGCGCTGGTGATACCGAGGTTATTGTCCATGCCTATGAGCAATGGGGAGTAAAGTGTTTTGAGAAATTCGACGGGATGCTGGCAACAGCAATTTATGACAGCCAGCAACAAAAATTGATTTTAGCCAAAGATCGTTTTGGGAAAAAACCGTTGTATTATACAATGCAAAACGGGATTTTTGCCTTTGCTTCGGAAATTAAAGCTCTAAAGCAGCATCGTGATATAAAATCGGAATTATCAACTTTGGCGATCGAGCGGTACCTGGCTTATGAATATGTTCCGACACCTATTTCGATTTATGCTCAAATACAAAAGTTGGATGCTGGTGAATTTATTGAAATCGAACTTTCTGCCGCAGCAAACCAGAAACTGCAACCCCGACGTTACTGGAGTCTTGAGTTTGAGCCCAAGCTAGATATTAGCAAAGCAAACGCGCAAACCAAGCTGCGGGAGTTATTGATCAAAGCGGTGGAGAAGCGCCTTGTCAGCGATGTACCCTTAGGTGTCTTTTTATCGGGTGGCATAGATTCGAGTGCCATTGTTTGGGCTATTGCCCAGTTGCGTGAAGCAGCCAGCATTCAGACCTTTTCAATCGGGTTTGATGATAGCTCTTTTGATGAGTCCCGTTATGCCAGTCAGGTAGCTCGTTATTTTGGTACCCGTCATCGTGAAAAGAAATTTACCGGTGATGATTTATTGAAGGTGCTACCGAAGGTTGCAGAACTGCTGGATGAGCCGTTTGCCGACCCATCGATCCTGCCTACATATCTGCTGGCGCAGTTTACCAGGCAGTATGTTACAGTAGCACTGGGAGGGGATGGCGGTGATGAATTATTTGCCGGATATGACCCTTTTATTGCCCAGCGCCTAGCACAGTTTCTGGAACTGATTCCGCCGCCGGCCATCAAGTGGCTGCAGGCAGTCGCGGACCGGTTACCATTTTCTGACAAGAATATGAGTTGGGAATTCCGTCTACGGCATTTCCTGAAAGGTTTCAGTCCTGAAACTCTACACCAGCCGGAATTGCGCAATCAGATCTGGTTGGGCCCGTTATCGTTAGAAAAATTCAATCGTAACTATAACGGCAAATTATCATATTCCCGAGTTTATGCTCCGACCCTGGCCAAAATAAATCCAGGATTAGCCAATATTGATCGTTTGTCAAGCAGTTATATCAACACCTATTTGCATGATGATATTCTGGTGAAGATAGATCGGGCGGCCATGTTTAATTCCCTGGAAGTTCGCAGTCCATTTTTAGATAAAGATTTAGCCGAGTTTGTGGCTCGTTTGCCGGTTAATTATAAAATGCGCGGCTTGAAAACAAAGGTACTCCTAAAGGAATCTCTGTCAGGTCAATTGCCAGATTTTGTAATCCAGCGTTCTAAGAAAGGCTTCGGGATACCGCTAACAAAATGGTTGCGACAGGATCTGGCTGATTCCACTCGTACAGCCTTGTTTAATCTTACCCGGAGTATGGGTGATCTAGTAACGACGCAGAATGTGACAACAATGATTGAACAGCATCAGTCGGGACAATCTGATCACCGGAAAGAAATCTGGGAATTATTTATGTTGAATGAAGTTTGTGGCAGTTCAGTTTCAGGAGCGACCTAGTGGAAAAATTCATTATTGCAGCAACCCAGCGCTCCGGAACCACTTTTTTTCGATATGTCCTTAATCAGCATCCTGATTTACATATTTTTGATGAACTCTTCCTGGACGATTTGGACAACAAAATTGGATTCTATCAATTTTGGCAAAAAAAGATAGCTGACGATCCGCGGAATTTGACGTATAATTATGCTTTTGAAATTCTCAGGACGTATCTGGATAATTTAACTGCAGATCAGAGTGCCTATAAGGCAGTTGGAATTGATATAAAATATAATCAGTATTTCATTATACCCTGGCAAATGAATTTGCTGGCTCGAATGGGTTTTAAGATTATTCATGTCATCCGGCGTAATATATTAAAAACATTAATCTCCGATCAGTTAAATAAACAGGCTGAGCAGCTTGGACGCAATTCCCATGGAACGCAGAGTGTAAATCACGTTAAAGTGAAATTACCGGCAGATCAATCAATTATAAATGAGTTGGAACGACGCCGGAATGAAATTTTTGAGTTCCGGCGACATTTTACTCCGTTTGATTATCTTGAACTTTATTATGAGGATTTTTTCAGTGATGAGAATTTCAGCTCGGAAACCTTAGCGCCGGCGGTAATAAAGCGGGTATGCAGTTTTTTAGGCGTTTCAGTCCCTGATACCGATCTGGTCACGGGATTGAAAAAAACCAATCCGGATGATTTGAGAGACTTGATTTCCAATTATGATGAACTGCATGTTTTTCTCGACCGGCATGGCTGGGGTGGATTGTGCAATAATCAATTGGCGGAGGTGGTTGCTTGATACCGGTGGGACAATGAAGATACTCTCCCTTAATTACGAATACCCACCGCTGGGCGGTGGTGCTGGTGTTGTTTCTGAAAAGCTTGATCGATTGTATTCTGCCCGTGGTAATCGGGTGGTAGCGGCGACGGCAGGATTACACGATCAGGTGGGATGTTTTGGACCTGCTAATCGACGAATCATTCGTCTTAATTGCTGGCGCAGGAATCGAGGTTTTTCTACAACCTGGGAAAAGATTGGCTTTATCGTTTCGGGAATTATGGAAATAGGCTGGGTTATTCGTGTATTCAAGCCAGAAATTATTCACTGTCATTTTGCCGTACCCACCGGTTTGCTGGCATATTATATTAGAAAACGTTTCAAAATTCCATATATACTTACCTCCCATGGGGGCGATGTACCCGGTTTCACACCTCAAGAGACCGGAAAATATTTCCGCTTATTTAACTGGCTATTCAAATTAGTCTGGGAATCGGCTGCTTCGGTTACGACCATGAGCAGAGGGCTGGCGGATATGATCAATGAGAGTTATGGCATTAAAGCTGTTGTAATTCCCAATGGGATAAACTGTGATAGTTACCCCGATACAGAAAGAGTAAATAATCGCAAGCTGCAATTAATCTATGCTGGTCGATTAACAGCTCAGAAAAATCTCCCCCATTTAATAAACTGTCTGCAGTCCATTAGCGAATTACAATGGAAATTGAAAATTGTGGGTGCTGGACCTGAAAGGGATTTGATCAAACAAACAATTTGGTCAAATGGGCTTAAAGGTAAAATTGAATTACTGGACTGGCAGGATAAATCCCAGATTAAAACTCTTTTACTCCAGTCAGATGTTCTTTGCTTACCGTCAATTAATGAAGGCTTACCAATGATCGGGCTGGAAGCCTTAGCGGCCGGATTAGCAATTATCGGCACGGCAACGACCGGGATTGAAGATATCATTGAGGAAGGTAGTAACGGTTTTTTGATTCCTCCGGACCATCCTGAAAGGTGGTCAAATAATATCGCAAAACTAATAAATAATCCAATTTCACTGGCTCAATTAAAGCAGGCCAGTCGGTTGAAGTCCAGACAGTATTCATGGGAGATAATATCCAATAAATATATACAGCTACTGAAAAAAAACAGGCACCGAATTCAACCACGATATAGCTCCAAATCATTAACATTGGTTAATCTATGGCCAGGGTCAACCATGCATTATACCTACCAACTTGCCAGGTTACTAGGTCGTGAATATGATCTCAATCTACTTTTATCAAAAAACTGCGCTATCGATCTAATTAATGGTGAAGCAAAGCTTGACAGAGTCGGATTAATAGTACCGGCCCGTTATTCTACTTGGCGGGAATATTTGTCGTTGGTGAATCCCTTGAACTATATCAAGCCGATTATTGGTGTGTTTAAAAAACGTAGCAGATCGGTAATCATTTCGTTCTTTCACCCTTTTATGCTGGGATTATTCCTTTCACACAAAACTATTTATGTTAATCATGATCCTAAAGGACATTATGGTGAGGGTAATTTTCTGTTGACCAGGTTACAAAAAGTCGCCATGATTTTGGCAGAATATGTCGTGGTGCACAGCCAAATATATATTAACTCTGGATTATCTCACTCCCAACGCCGGAAATACCGATTGATGCCTCTCCCGGATCACGATTTTATTACAACCGCCGGTAACCGGTCAATTAAACCGCGAAAAGAATTATTGTTCATTGGCCGTCTCGTCGCGTATAAAGGAATCGAATATCTAATTCGGGCATTTGCAATTGTTCAAAATGAATATCCTGACTGGAAACTGGTGATCAAAGGAGCCGGAGAAGGTTATTTTGAAGATGAATTAAAGAAAATCAATTCCTCCCAACTAGTTTATGAAAACAGGTTTCTGAGCGATGCAGAGTTGGCGGACTCAATCCGGGCTGCCCGGTTAATGGTTTTACCGTATGTGGATGGCAGCCAATCCGGTGGTATTGCCCTGGCTGCGGCGTTCAAAAAGCCGGTAATTACGACGGTGATCAATGGGATCAGAGACCAGGTAGGCGATCCTGAGAATGTTATCGTTGTGCCTGAAAAGGATGTAGTTGGCTTGGCCGCTGCACTTCGCAAGGGACTTGCATTTTCCGCTGATGAGTCAAGCCAGTATGGTGAGAAATTAGCTCAACATTACAGCCAATACGCCGACAAGACCAAAATTGAACCGGTCCTAAACGAAATGATCGGTTTGGGGAAATTGGCCAATTGATGGTACTGAATCCGGTAAAATGGTTTTTTAATAAAATACGCGATGCGCTGCATCTTAATAATTTAAATCACCAGTTGCAGGAGGTTGTCAAGACGGTTGATCAGATTAAACTGTCGGTTGATGAGTTAGTGGCAGGTCATTCAGACCTGGTGAAAGGAGACCTTAGGCAGATACATGCCATTAATGGTCTGAGGAATCGAATTAATGATTTAATTATTTCCAATAAAGAACATTTCCCGCAGTTAAAGAGTCCAGGTGTGAAAATTGAGTGTACACAACGTCTGGCGATAAACAGCAATGACCATCTCTTCCCCCGTGGTGTTGCTCATGACAATACTCACTATCCCCGACTGGTCAATAGCTGTGAATCGATTTTCGGGCAGAAAATAAAATATCTGGATCTGGGATGCGCCGGAGGCGGATTGGTTTGGGATTTTTTACTGGCCGGTAATCTGGCAATCGGTCTGGAAGGAAGTGATTATGCCCACCTTCAGGGCAAAGGTGAATGGCCAATTCTTGATCAGCATCTATTCAACTGTGACATAAGCAAAGAATTCAAAATTCTGAATCATGATAATAACGGTCCGGTCCAGTTTGATGCTATTGGTTGCTGGGATGTACTCGAACATATAGTCGAAGATGATATACCACAGTTACTGATTAATGTTAAAGAACATCTGCGTCAAGACGGTCTGTTTCTAGCTTCGGTAGCTACATTTGACGATTGGGATCACGATCTTGGAATCAATTGGCATACGACAGTACAGCCTGAAACCTGGTGGCGTGAACTGGTCGAAGCTCATGGTTTTCGACCTGTTGATGACCTTTTACAAACTTCGGATTTTCCCCGGGGATCGGGGAATGGTCCCGATGACTGGGATAAAGATAGCGAACCTGACCGGGGATTTCACCTGGTGCTGAGGAAAACAACCTCCTAGCGGCGGCAGGATCTATGAAGTTCATTATCGCGGATAATTCACTGGTCAATTTCATGGGACACTCTTATGAGTATGCCCGGTCGATTTTTCGTACCGCCCAATCCGAAGGTTTTGGCTCTATAGTTTTGGCCAACCGTGCTGTCATAACTGAGATCACTAAAGCAATTGAGGTCATCCCCTGCTTTAGATATGGCTTGGATCATCAATTCAGGCCGCGGTTTCTAAGCCAATTTGGCGAATGGAATTACTTCCGTCATGACCAGGCCTTGTTTTATGATCTGAAAAAAAACACGGCGTCACTGAAACTATCGGCAGAAGATATTCTGCTATTTCATACAGTTCGTCACAACCAGTTAAAACCGGTTATCAGATGGGCCGAACAATTACCGCGCAAGAAATGTCCACACATTGTATTCATCCTTCATTTCACTGCTTTTCCGACCTTTGACAGGCCCAGTTCAACTGCCAAATTTTATTCACGTGCTTTCAAATACCTGGAGAATAGTCCTGTTAAAGAACGTTTTAGATTATTTACTGATAGCCAGATGCTGGCTGATGAATACAGCAATTACACCGACTTGCCAGTTGATGTAGTCGGAATTCCCCATGCTACTCAACCACATAGCAACAATTTTCCCATTTCCAGCAAAGTGAAGGATGAACTGGTATTTACCTATCTGGGAGATGCCCGGGTAAATAAGGGTTTTCATTTGCTTCCATACTTGGTTAAGGAGCTTCAAAAAAAGCATGGGGTAAAGATCAGATTCGAATTACAGGCTAATCAAAGAAATGGCAATGAGTGGCAGATTAATCTTGCCAAACAGCAGCTAAGAGAAACCGGCGCCACCCTAATTGAAAAAGATTTACCAACATCTGATTATTATTCCCTGCTGCACAGGGCTGATGTTATTCTTTTACCCTATACCCTAGATTATTATCACTCCCAATCCTCTGGAATTTTTGGCGAGGCAATCTCAGAAGGGAAACCGGTAATTGTACCTCGGGGAACCTGGATGGCACAGCAACTGAGGGAATTCCCTGCCGGTCTGGCATTTTATCCTCAGGATCGCCAGAGTCTGTTGGATTGTTCACTAGCGGTTATAGACCGCTATTGTGATTTTAAAGAATTATCCCTTGAATCTGCTCCTAAATGGCGCAGGAAACACAACCCAGTTACCTATACAGAGACCATTATCAATGCCTGCAATTCCTGATAAACAAACCAGTGTTGGTTTTTTCGCTGAAGTATTGAGCTCGGTTAATCCCCGGGGTCTCCATGCCACAGCCCGGTCCATTGCCGAGCAACTGGTAAAATTTGAAAATCTTAAACTTGTATGTTTATTGCGTCCGGTGACCCATCACATGGATGAGTTTTATGATCCCTTGGAAACCTGTTACACGGCCTGCGATCTACGCCAATGGCTGAAACTGAATCCCTATCAGTTTGATAAAGCACGAAGTCGATTTTCCCGTTTTGAAGAATTGATTGAAAAACTCTTGGAATGGTTTATCTATCCGGGATTTTTACGAGCCCGAATCCATCCTTTGGTACGGTTCATTCAAAACAGATTACGGACCAATAAGTATCTAAGTGGTGGAATTGACATCAATGTAATCAGCCTCAACCAGCTCGATTATATGATGGTTTTCAACCAATATAATGAAGTTCTGAATAATCCCCTGGAAAACGGATCGGTAAAAGTAATTGGCTGGTTTCATGACGCGATTCCAATCAGGATTAATGAAGGTCCCAATTCACGGGGGCCGTACGAATTTGTGAATGCCGTAAGTAGAATGGTACACAAATCCAGCCGGTTGATATGTTCCTCAAGGGCATCCGAGTCGGATCTTAATACTTTTTTTCCTGAATCGATTGGAAAATCGGTAACAATTCATGTTGGACATGAAAGAGATAAATTCAGCAATGCTCATAATCACAGAGAGATTCGGGCGACGCTGGAGCATCTGGACATAAATCCCGACATCCCATATTTGCTGGTTCTGGGTGTATTTGAACCGCGGAAAAACACTACCAATATTCTCAGAGCCTGTATCGAATTGGCCAAGAAACGCACTGATCAACTACCGCAATTGGTCTGGATCGGTGAAAATGGGCAGAAAAACAACTACAGTTTTTTATTAGGTCAATTGCAGAAAAAAATGAATGTAACATTTACTGGATACCTCGATGAACCTTCTGTAATTAAATTGACCCAGGGGGCTAAAGTATTTCTGTTCCCCTCGTTATGGGAGGGATTTGGCATACCTCCACTGGAGGCCATGTCAGCCGGTACAATTGTGATTGCAGCCGATATTAGTTCCATGCCGGAAGTTTGCGGTAAACAGGCCTTCTATTGTGATCCATATGATTACCTTAGTATAACCGATGCTATTGCCAACACATTGGATATGAATGGAAGCGAGCGCAAAGGGTGGATCGAACGCTCAAAGAAATATGCCGCTGATTTCACCTGGGAGAAAACAGCAAATAGAATTGTAAAAAATCTTGGCTGGGAAGTTGTTTGCTGATGATGTGGGAAATAGCGCTGTGCAATTGAATCGGATTGTCTTATTATATCCATTTGGTGATATTACCGAACGGAAAAACGGTGCCAGCCAGCGCGCCGGCTTGTTGCTCGATTACTTAAGTCAGGTGTCCTGCAAGGTCGTTGTTGTACAGATCGGGGAACGCTCGGATTATCAGGATGGTAACATCAAATTTCTATATTATCAACCCACGGGACTGTCACACTATTTCAATCGTCTCGTTGAAATACTGTATCATTTACTGGTTGCTATAAAAACCAGTGGCGAGACTTGGAATTACCATCCGGGGGACATTAATTCGACCAATCAGCATCTGGTATGGTGGCATTATCAATACCGATACGATAGGAACTTTAATCAGCTGGTCACACGAGTTGTTCGCCAGTCGGATTTTGTATTTTTAAAATACACTTTTTGGGCTGCAAACGTGATTCATATTGCACATCGCTGCAAAAAACCGGTCTTTCTAGCCGATTATGATGTACTGGCTGATCAGGTTAACCTCCCGCATCTAAAGAAACTACTCCTGGAAAATGAATTGCGCGCCCATCGGCAGGCGGATTTACCGGTCTGTGTTTCACCGGAGGATCAACAGCGCTTTGCTAAATACAATGTAGCTGTTAAAGTAATATCTACGCCTGTTGACACGCAGATTCATATCGCTGAGTATAATAAGATTCATGTTAAGTCTGATCTGCAGCGTCGATTCGATTTAAAACTAAAAGACTGTAAAATCTGTATGTTTATCGGCAGCCGATATTTCCCGAATTTGCAGGCTGTCGAATATATTAAAAATATAGCATCAAGAATGTCAGCAGATTATCAATTTCTGGTTATTGGATCAGTAGCTAAACGTGAAATTGATGGAAATTTCCATGCTTTGGGGATTATTGATGATGAATTACTACAACAGATTTATAGCTTGTCTGATCTGGTGCTAATGCCATTGCCCTGGGGTACGGGCATGTCAGTGAAAACGATTGAGGCCATGAGCTATTCAAAAGTGATTATTGGATCACAAATAGCTTTTCGTGGCCTGCCGGCGGTTAATGGTGATAACTGTATCGTCATGGACGATCCGCAAAAATATCCACAAATTATTTCATCTATATGTGATGATCAAGCTCAACATGATAGAATCAGTAAGCGGGCAAGAAAATTGGCAGAAAAATATGACTATCGTATCGTTTTTGAATATTATCTGGAACATATAAAGCAGAATTATTCTGCCAATAGCTATCAAAACAGTAGCTGATCAAAAATAACTCAGTATTTATGGTATGTTGAAATGTCACTGTTAATTGTTGGAAAATCCGGGTTTATCGCTAAATATTTTGCTGAATCTGAGTGGGTGAGAAGAGAAGAACTGTATTTTACGAGTAGTTCAGGTGACAAATCTGCCTATCTGCTTGACCTGAACACCCCGCAGAATTTTGATTACCAGGTAATTATACCAGGAATGACAGTGGTATTGTTGGCAGCTATTTCATCTCCTGATTACTGCGAACGTGAATTCAGAACGGCTTATAATTTGAATGTCAGCGCTACTATTAGATTTATCAAAGGGTGCTTGCGGCAGCAGGCACGTGTAATATTTTTTTCGAGTGACACTGTGTATGGAAATCAGAAAATTATCGATGATAACACAGCAGCACAACCTTTGGGTAAATATGCCGAGATGAAATTTGCTGTCGAGCAGGCATTTGCCGGCGAAAAGCATTTCAAGGCATTTCGCATGTCATATGTTTTTGCTGCTAAAGATAAATTTACAACCTATTTACAAAAATGCGTGCAAGATGACTTAGAAGCTGAGATTTACCATCCTATCCGCCGCCGGGTAATTTTTATCAATGACGTTATCGCAGCCGTGGAATCGCTCCACTCAAACTGGGATAAACATGAGCAGCAGGTTATCAATCTAGGTGGCTTGGAATTACTGTCACGGGCCAATCTGGCTAAATATTATCAACGCTATGTTGATCAGAATCTAAAATTTAGCTTAGTTTGCCCCGACGCTAGTTTTTATCAAGCGCGGCCTGAAAATATTGATATGAATTCACTATATCTGGCACAATTATTGAACAGATTTCCATATACCATAGAACAGGCTATACAGACAGCATTTACAGATAGAAGGAGTCATTAGTGGAGCGTAACCGGGCGTTGATTACTGGCATTACGGGGATGGTAGGTTCGCATCTGGCGGATTTTTTACTGGCTAATACCGATTGGGATATTTTCGGTTTATGTCGCTGGAGGAGTCCCCTGGATAATGTTGAGCATATAGTTGATCGTGTTAATGCCGGGGATCGGGTTTTTTTTCTACACGGAGATTTAAATGATTACGGATCTCTGACTAAGGTATTGAACCAGTCGCGGCCGAATTATGTTTTCCATCTTGCCTCCCAAAGTTTTCCTCGCACCAGCTTTGATGTAACCATAGAAACACTGAATACGAATATACTTGGAACCGCCAGGCTGCTGGAAGCACTCCGCGAATATAGCAGTATGCAAAAAATTGAACCTGTAATCCATATATGTTCATCATCAGAAGTCTTTGGCAGGGTTCCCAAGGACAAGGTTCCCATCCTTGAGGATGAAGGCTTTCATCCAGCCTCCCCATATGCAATTTCAAAAGCAGGCACGGATTTGCTTGGTCGATACTACGGCGAGGCCTTTGGGATGAAAACGGTTACTTCACGTATGTTTACCCATACCGGTCCACGACGCGGCGACGTATTCGCTGAATCTTCCTTTGCCAAACAGATAGCCATGATCGAGGCGGGTTTAATGGAGCCGGTTGTTAATGTTGGAAATCTGGATTCCTTACGAACGTTTGCCGACGTACGAGATGTGGTCCGAGCCTATTATATGCTGGTTACCGTCAATCCCATTCCGGGCGAATATTATAATATTGGAGGAACTTTTTCTTGTACCGTTGGCGAAATGCTCAATTATTTGATCAGTATTTCCACCCGCAAAGATATTAAGATAGAAATTGATCAAAATCGTCTCAGGCCGATTGATGCCGATGTTCAAATACCCTCCATGGAGAAATTTATTCGCCATACTGGGTGGAAGCCAAAAATTTCATTTGAGAATACCATGCAAGACCTGCTTGATTATTGGCGTGCACAAGTTGCATCTAAGAGAAAATTTTTACAGCGCTAATTAAGTGGGCTGGACTGGAAGTAGTATGAAAGAAAATGATGAAATACACAGGAATAGTTGATGGAATGCCGCGTTTGTGATTCGACGGATCTTGAACTTGTCCTGGATCTGGGGCAACACCCCTGGTGTAATCATTTTCTAAAACCGGCTGAAATTGGTACGGAAATGCATTATCCTCTACGATTGATGTATTGTCATGATTGTTCCACCTCACAATTGGACTATACTGTGAAAAAAGAAATCATGTTTAGTGACCACACCTATGTTTCTGGAACGACCAAAACACTTGGTAATCATTTTCGCCAGGTAGCGATTGATGTGGATCAGCGTTTTTACTCCGACCAGGCAATCAAATCAGTGATGGATATTGGATCAAATGATGGCACTCAGCTACAACATTTTAAGGAACTGGGATATGACGTGCTGGGAGTGGAATCCTCGCAATCAATTGCTGAGCAGGCTAATACTAATGGAATTCCGACTGCGAATGATTTTTTCAATTACGAGTTTGCCAAACGACTGGACCGCAAATTCGACTTGATCAATGCAGCGGGAGTGTTTTTTCATCTGGAAGAACTTCACTCGGTGACTGAAGGTTTACGTGAATGCCTGAAAGATGATGGTATATTCGTTGTGCAATTCCTGTACATGAAATGTATTCAGGATAATACAGCCTTCGACCAGATCTACCATGAACACTTACTGTATTACAATCTGCATAATATAGATATTCTGTTGAATCGCCACGGTCTTTCATTATTTGATGCCTACCTGGCGCCAATTCATGGTGGTTCAATTATCGGCTTCGTATCCCACAAAGGTTACTGGCAACCCAGCAACCGGCTCAAGGGATTGATTGCCAAGGAAGATTCTGCTGCCAGCAATAGATTCTCAACCTACCAGGACTTTGCGACCAGGGTAAAACGCTTAAAGCAGGAAAACCAGCAGTACCTGATTGAATTAAAAAATCATGGTAAAGCTGTTTATGGATTAGGTGCTCCGGCCAAAGGAAATACATTGTTAAACTATTTTGAAATTGGACCCAATCTGATCAAATACCTGGTAGAGAAAAATGATTTACGGAAAGGATTGGTCTCACCCGGCAGATATATTCCAATAATTTTAGAGGAAGATATTATTGACCAGCCTGATGTCTACTATGTATTGGCCTGGAATTTTAGAAAAGAAATCATGGAAAATAATAAACACTTGTTGGAACAGGGTATCGAGTTTCATTTCCCCATAAATCCAAGAGACATCATCTGATGGCAAAAATATTCATTACCGGTGCGACTGGTTTTCTGGGATCACGATTATCAAAGACTCTGGAGAGTCATGGACATCAAATAACGGGTATTGGCTCACAAAATTGTGATCTAACCATTGCTGATTCACTTGATAATTATATCACTGAGAAATATGATTTAATCTATCATTTAGCCGCCTGGACACAGGCTGGTGATTTTTGTCTTCATCACCCTGGAGATCAGTGGTTAAACAATCAGCAGATCAATACAAATGTCTTGAATTGGTGGCATCGCCAACAATCACAGGCCAAGCTGGTTTGCATGGGATCAAGTTGTTCCTATCCTCCTGACCTGCCTTTGCGGGAGGAAAATTATATGACAGGATTACCGGATGAAGGTTTGTTCACCTATGCAATGACAAAGCGTATGCTGTATGCCGGGGTCAACGCTTTAAACAAACAATATGGATATGATTATTTATATTTTATTCCGTCAACAATCTATGGTCCTAACTATCATACCGACGGTCGCCAGATGCATTTTATTTTTGATCTGGTGAGAAAAATCCTGCGCGGGAAATTAAATAATGAGCCGGTAATACTGTGGGGCAATGGACACCAGAAACGGGAACTGGTCTTCATTGACGATTTCATTTCAATTATGGATCGAATTAACCAGGTTAAGAATAATGATATCATCAATATCGGCACCGGTCAGGAATATTCCATTCGACAGTATGCTCAGATTATTTGTGACCAGGTGGGCTATAATGCTGACTTGGTGGAATATGATACCAGCAAATATGTTGGTGTAAAATCAAAAAAACTGGAAATCGATAAACTTAGATCGCTTAATCCCGATTTTACGTTTACTGGAATTGACCAGGGTATTAAATCTGTGGTTGACTGGTTTATTGATAATGGCATGGACTAGATCAAATAATTCATGGAAATTGAATAAATGAGAAAAGTACTAATAACTGGTGGTGCTGGGTATATCGGGTCGGTTTTGACCGGTCGGTTATTGAAGAATGGTTATCAGGTTCAGGTACTGGATAATTTGATGTACAACCAGACCAGCCTATTGCAATATACCTCTGATCCAAATTTCCAATTCCACTATGGCGACGTTCGGCATACTGATAAACTAAAGGTTTTGTTAAAAGATGCTGACATTATCATACCCTTAGCCGCCTTGGTAGGTATGCCGGTTTGCGATAAAAATCCACTGGAAGCCTGGAGTATAAATCGGGATGCCGTAATTGCGATCAATGATATGCGTAGCAAAGACCAGATTGTTCTTTTTCCGAATTCCAACAGTGGTTATGGTACAACAACAGGTGAAGTTTATTGCGACGAACAATCGCCCCTGAACCCAATTAGCATTTACGGCAGATCCAAAGTTGAAGCGGAGCGGGCTCTACTTGAAAGGGGTAATGTTGTTACTCTCAGGCTGGCAACCGTTTTCGGATTTTCACCTCGGATGAGACTCGATTTATTGGTCAACGACTTTACTTACCGCGCCATCAGGGATGGTTACATTGTGATATATGAGCACCATTTTAAAAGGAATTATGTCCATATCTCAGACGTAGCTGACTGCTTTATACACAGCATCGATAATTTCGATCGGATGAAAGATGAGCCATATAATGTTGGTTTGAATGAAGCGAATATTTCTAAGGGCGAATTAGCAGCTTTAATCCAGCGCTATGAACCTGATTTTTATTATCATTTTTCGAAAATAGGAACAGACCCGGATCAGCGCAATTATGTCGTCTCAAATGCCAAGCTTAATGCAACCGGATTTACTGCGAAAATCGGATTAGAGGACGGAATCCAGGAATTATTGAAAGCTTATCGCATCCTGCGTTATACGGAGCATTTTCATGTTAATTACTGAGCAATTTAATGGTTGAATCGATTGCTGATACCAGCGTTGTTCTTTTAGCCGGCGGTAAAGGTACCCGGATCAGCTCCAGCTACCCAGGATTGCCCAAAATACTGATACCGGTTGAAGGGAAAACGATATTACGCCGGCATTGTGAGTACCTGGATAATTTTGGATTTAAGAAAATTATACTATCACTGGGGTATCTGGCTGAACAGGTAATTGAAGCTCTTGACCAGATTGACTTGAAAACGGCTACGGATTATTTTACGGAGTCCAAACCGTTAGGCACTGGAGGTGCGCTAAAATTCATTGCTGATCTGATTGAGGACCAGAAAAAGTTATTTGTGATGAATGGTGATACGATTGCCACGATTGATTATTATGAAATGCTCAAATACCATAATGATCTAAAGGCTGAAATTTCAATCGTCAGTATCTACCGAGATGAAAACGCCGATTATGGAACATTGCAGTTAACCAAAAACCGGCGTATCCGTGCATTTAATGAAAAGTCTAATTCTAATTCTGGATGGATAAATGCCGGGATTTACTGTATTAATACTGCTTTATTGGAATCAGCACCAGCCGGTGTAAAACTTTCACTGGAATATGATCTATTTCCGCAGTGGATTAAAGAGGATCAAAAACTGTATGCCTATGTTTTCGATGGAGAATATCATGACTTTGGGACCAGCAAAAAAATCAATCAATACCTAAACCGAAGTCCGCAGAAAGGTAAAAAATGATTATATCACGAACACCGGTAAGAATCAGCTTCTTCGGGGGTGGTACTGATTATCCAAATTATTATGAAAAACATGGCGGAAAGATCATTTCAACTTCGATTAATCAATACACATATATAACATTAACCAAGCTTAGCCAGTTCTTTGAGCATACCTATCGAATCAGTTATTCCAAGACTGAATTGGCAGCCTCGATCGAAGAAATAATCCACCCCGCTGTAAAAGCTTGTTTGCAATATACAGATTGCGCTGATGGAATTGAAATAAATATCATTTCAAACCTTCCTGCTCGTACCGGTCTGGGTTCATCGTCTTCCTTTACTGTGGGACTGCTGAATTGTCTCTACACCATGCAAGGGTTAACTGTCAGTTCTCAAAAGCTGGCTGAAGATGCGATCTTTGTGGAACAGGAGTTAATTGGTGAACGCGTTGGCAGCCAGGATCAGATTGCGGCTGCCCATGGTGGATTAGCCAAGGTAACGTTTGATAATCATGGTTATTTACATCAGGAAATAGTCCTGCCGGAGCAACGTAAACGTCAGCTGCGCCAGCATATCTGCCTGTTCTATACGGGCATACGCCGTTTTGCGCATGAAGTGTTAAAAGAGCAGATTGATCGAACCGAGCTAAATCTGGAGCATTTGGAATTGATGAAGGATTATGTCGATCAGGCTGAGGATATATTGCTGAATGGAAATGATTTGCTTGATTTCGGCCAGTTGCTCCATGAGAACTGGCAGCTGAAACAGAAGTTGTCATCAAAGATATCATCGCGCGAAATAGATACAATTTACCAGCAGGGTTTGAAACACGGTGCTGTCGGTGGAAAACTTTTAGGTGCCGGTGGCGGTGGATTTATTTTATTTTTTGTTCCAATTGAAATTCGTCAGTGTTTCATCGAAAAAATGAAGCCACTTCTCTATACTCCAGTTCAATTTGATGATACCGGTACTCAGGTAATTTTTAATCAGGATTAAGACTTGCCAATGGACTGCTTATACACAAAACGGAAGACGATTTACCAGTAGCAGGTTACTATGCTGAATCTCAGATCCAGAATCATGAATGTAATACAGAGCCAAGTTTCTGGCATAAACAGAGCAAAATATTATTTTAGCAGGATTTGGAATGAACTACAGATTCTGACTAACAATCGAAATCTTAGAATTATCTGGCATAAAAATTCGATCCTGATCCCTGTCAAGGATCGCTCACCGGATATTATAATAATGGATCCGGGATTTTCTGAGTTGATTGGTCACCATTATGATTATAATAAAGCAATTGTCAAATCAGCTAACAAGAATAACTACCATGCTGTCATCTGGGGTCATTCATCTATCAAGACAGACGAGTATGATATTCCAGTAACGGGAGTATTCCAGAAATCCTATTATTCTCCACCGCTGCTTGATCTGTACTCACAATTATTGTACCCAGTCTCGGTTCTGATAAGCAATGCCTACTTCCTAAAGGATTTATGGCAGGCCAGCCGCTTTTATGAAATTCGCGATCGTCTACTATTCATCCACACCCTCGATCACAATCAGTTCCTGGGCTTATTGATCTGGTATCTTATGCGTGGCAAGCGTCTGAATCCGAGTTCAATCGTGGTCCTTTGGCGGATATCCTACAACCGTTACCTAAAGCATCCCATTTTCAAGTATTCGGTATTGTTTATTCAGTTTCTATTTAAGTTGTTCAATATTATCAGCAGATCCCGACGTCAATTCCGGATTGTTACCGATACCAATGCTCTTCAATCTGAGTATGAACAATATACCAATTATGGAATTGAAGTATTCCCCATTCCTCATTCTCGTCCGAACGCAGAGTCCCCCACCGATCAAAGACAAGACAAACCATTCCAAGTCGACCGTTCGCGGATCACGATCAGTTATTTAGGAGATGCCCGTGGTGAAAAGGGATATCATCTGATTTACCCGGCAATCAAGGAAATAGAACAATTCTGCCTGGATAATAATCTTTGTTTCTGGTTGCAGTCCAATATGTCAGATTTTGCACGACAAGATCCGCTGATATCAGGAGCTGTCCAAAGTTTACGATCTGATAAACTGCCTTTTATTGATTTATATGAATTTAGCCTGTCCTCAAATGACTATGCCCGTCGGATTAATACCACTGATATAGTTCTAATACCTTACCTTGCTGAAGATTACTATGCCCGTAGCTCCGGCATACTAATGGAGGCTCTAAGTGCAAATAAATTTGTTATTGTACCGCAGAACACCTGGATGGCTGAACAAGTGATTGAAGGAGTTAACGGTTTAACCTTTAAATCAGGTGATGCGTTCCAGTTGGCTCAAGCAATAAAATCCGCCAGCCAACTATGTCGGCAGGTAAAGTCCGAACGGCAAAATTTTCACCAGCATTGGCTGGCCTATCATAGCCCAGATCATTTCTTTGATCATCTGGTCAATAGAAGAAATTTCAATTGAAAATCGACTGATGTCACTAATGTTACTAATTCTGGCACTGTTCGTGAATGTTCTTTTAAAGATTCCATTTTTAAAGATTCCGCTAGATCGTGATTATGGCATTTATGGTTATCACGGTTTATTTTGGCTGCGTCGGAAGGAAAAAATTCCTTACGTCGACACCGGTGAAAATCATCCGCCGGGACGTTGGCTGCTTTATGCTACTTTGATGCGTTACTGGAATCTAAGCCGCCAACTGTTTCGCTACTCAAATTTGGGATTCTTAGTGTTGACCAATTGCGCTGTGTTTATAATCGCACATCAAATATATGGCGGAACGATCGCCAGTATTGCCGCATTTGTCTTTGCCATCATATCGTCTTTACCGGTTTTTGTCTGGCCTCAATCCAGCGATGAAATTGAACAGGTTTTTTTTACTTCTACGGCTGCAGCCCTGGTTTTATTGGCCAATCCAACTATACCCTGGCTGTATTATCTGGCGGGTCTTCTGTGTTTTGGAGCTTTGTTATTTAAGCAATCAGCATATATCAATACTATACCGGTAATCTTAATCCTGATTTTTTTTGATACCGGATTGCTTGTTCCGGTCAGTGTTTGTTTTTCAGGTATCGCTACCGGCTACTTGCTTACCTACCTGTTTTTCAGGAAGCAGAATATCCACAATTCGGTTTTTACGATGATATTTCTGCTAAATCCTGCATCATTGAAAACTTTATTCCAATGGTTAAAATATCATACCGGGCAGCAGGGCAGTGAGTCTATTGTGGCCGAAGAATCGATCTCAAACGATTCGGATTCAGATTTAGATGAAAACTTGGAGCAAACCATTTCAATTGCGGTGGGTGGTTGGAGAATTAAACATGCGCAAGATTTCTTAAAACAGATGGGTCCGTTGCTAGTGTTATTTTTAATCGGAGTTGCAGTGGACCCGAATATTGGATTGGTTTTCCTATTCCCGCTTATTTGGTTAATCTTTATTTTTTTTACGGTTCTGTTGAACCGACATTTAATGCCGTATCATCTAATCCCGTCTATGATGCCAATAGCAGTTGGTGCAAGTGGAGGTGCAATAAACTTGCTAGAATACGGAGGTGCTTCTGGTTGGTCATTAATCCCGATAATCCTGTTATTAGTTGTAGCAATCCTGGTTTTCCCGCAGCTTCTTGAATTCAGAAAAACTCTGCAGTTGGAACGTAGGAAAAGGGGCTTAAGCTATACGAGTTCATTGCACGAGCATAATTTTTATCAGGCCGGTGAGAAAATCGGCCGACATCTGAATAAATTTCTGCCCGCTGGTGAGCAAATATATGTTTGGGGACCTGAATACGAAATCTATTTATGGTCGCAGCGTTCATCACCCACCTATAGTTTATTTTGCCCGCGCTCACAAATATCCTTTCATCCTGAACCTTATCGCTTGGAAAAGGAAATTGTAGATCAGTTATATGCAAGGCTGCCACGCTATCTAATTATTACTGCATTAAGCGACGGTTTTCATCGATTTAATCGTTTAATCGAAAATGAATATGTCCCTCATAATACTATGTTTGGAGAAATTGAGATTTATCAGCGAAAGGATTTAGCTGATACCCACCCAATAAATATGAATATTCAAGCTCAATCAAAACAAGTTTCAATAATAATATTAACATGGAATGCTTTGGAATATACTCGCCGCTGTGTCGCTTCGATTCAAAAATATACTACCCATCCTTATGAAATAATATTTGTGGATAATGCTTCCGATGATGGTACCAGCGATTATCTAAAAAAGCTTGTGGCACAAAATGAAAATTTTCGCTTAATAATTAATCACGAAAACCGGGGATTTGCTGCTGGTAACAATCAAGGCATGAAAATCGCCAATGGCGATTATCTGTTACTATTGAACAATGATGTGCTCGTTTCTGAGGGCTGGTTAAACCGACTGGTGAGTTGCGCCGAAATGGATAATTCCATAGGATTGGTAGGTCCTCTGACAAACTGTATATCTGGTCTGCAGATGGTGGCAAACGTACCATATGATGATCCGGCCGATTTTCCCCAATATGCCGGCCGATTAGCTCAGGCTCAGGATCGAAGATATGCGCCACGTCGGAGAATCGCCGGATTTGCCATGCTGATCAAGCGAACCCTGTATAATGCAATCGGCGGTTTGGATGAGACTTATGGCAGTGGTAATTACGAGGACGATGATTATTGTCTGCGGGCCACAGCAGCTGGATACAATATCATGGTTGCTGAAGATGCATTCATTCATCATTTTGGCAGTTCTACATTTAAGAATAATCGTATCGATTACCAGCAGGCAATGACCACAAACCAGGCATTATTCAAATCAAAATGGCCCGATATTGATCTGAACTGGTTGATGGAACGCGACCAAACCCTGGTAGAAATCAATGACCAGCTGATATTGGAAGGTCAATCAGCCATCGAGCAAGGTTGCTTTTCTGAGGCCTGGAATATTTATAAACAGGTACTAAATACAAATCCGATAGAATATCGTGCCTTGTACGGATTGGGTATCGCCTATCGCAACCTTGGTGATCTTGACAAAGCTATGGTTGCTTTCAAAACTTTGGTCAGAATATTACCGGAATTTGCTTCAGCCTATTATGATATCAGTCAATTATATTTGCAGTATGAGGATAGAGATTCGGCGGTGACCAATCTCAACCGGGCTGCTGAATTGGAGCCGACCAACTTGGATTATAAACTCAGCCTGGCACAATTATTTCTGGAAAATGATCAGATCGATCTGGGAGTTCATATGCTGAAATCAGTATTAGAGCGGGATCCTCAACACATTGACGGCTTAAACCAGATGGGAATTTTAATGTCGGAAGTCAACCGGGAGGCTGACGCGCGCAGTTATTTTAAAATCGTGCTTGAACTTGATCCGCAGAATCAGGTGGCAGCCAGCCAATTAGCGGTCATGGAGAGTTAATGGCTTTTGAAAATGGCCATACGATTCAGCCTTTAATTTGTGGACAGCAGAAGATTGTTCACCTTGTTATAGGCAATATAATGCCATTAGCAAGTATAAGAAAGAGCCTTGCCCTAATCAGGTTAAATACCAACAGAACATCACGGTTGGGATGGTTATTGATGCAATTAAGAATGTTTTGGCGGGACAACAATTATACCAATAAGAGGAAATGTTATGGGTTTTGTTGAAGATCATTCATTGAAAATATTTAATGCCGGAGATGTTATCTTTCATGAGGACGATCCTGGAAAATCAATGTTTATTATACGCAGTGGTATAGTAGAGATTCAGGTAAAATCAGGTAATAAAATGGTGGTAATTGCAACTTTGAAGGAAGGGGCAATATTCGGTGAAATGTCTTTGATTGATGGTCGTCCCCGCTCAGCAACAGTGATTTCCAAGTCACGCACGCAATGTGTTGAAATAAGTCAAATGATGTTTCAGAAGAAATTGAATGAGTTACCGGGTTGGATGCAGTCATTCTATCAGATTTTAGTTGAACGTCTCCGTGATTCTGCAAAGAAAATTGGTTCTGCGGTAACGGAAGACACCGGTCGTCAGATTATTGTACTGCTGGAATTATTATTCCGACAAATAGGTGATAAAGTTGGTGATAACAGTTTAATATGGAAATCAACCGTCGAAGAAATAAGTACAATACTGAATATTCCATCTTCGCATGTTGATAAGGTATTGAATAAATTGTCAATTACTTCGATAGCCCGCAGTGAAATCAGTCAAAAAGGCCGGAAATTAATTATCGAAGACATCCCTGAGTTTGAAGATTTTGCTGCTTACTGCCGCCAAAAGACTAAAAGTAAATTGGGAATGGACGTATTCAATGTTGATTCGGAGTTCACGGGGCGTGAAGAAGAATTGATTGATTTCCTGGCCAAACTGGTGAAAGAACAGGCTGGTGCCCCAGATCTGGAAGAACACTTATTCAAAAATAGAATAAAAACTGATCTGGGGAAGCTGTTTGAAGAAATTCAGCCGGAATATGAGCGTCTTGCACAGCGGGGTATAATTAACGCACGGCGTGATAACGATGGTCATAAATTTTATGATGTTAATCTTGGTCAGATAAAAAAGATTGAAGATCAGGCTGCAAAAAACGATTATTTTGAACAATTGGAAGTAAAATTAAAATAGGTCAACATAATTACTTATTTAAAATGTCAAGTAGCGGAAATAACCTGACCATCTGTATTGTTACCCACAATGACGTTGCTGTCATTCCAGCCACGCTTAATTCAATTGTAGGTGATGTGTTTCAGGTTGCAGTCATAGACCGCGGATCGAAGGACGGAACACAGCGGGTGGCACGTGAATTTGATGCCACTGTTTATGATATGACTTCAAACTCGAGTAACGAACAAGCCTGGAAGCAGGCAATTAAACTGATCGAAAGTGAATGGATACTAAAACTTAATCCAGCTCAACTTTTATCCATCGCTGATCCGGATCAATTACTGTCCACATTAGACAATACACTTGCCAGTTTTTTCTTGGTCCCCGAGTATGAAAGCGATGATTTGTATAATTATTATTATCGCCCTGTCTTATTGAGGAATTCGCAACTTGAAACTTACGATCCCATTCTTGATGAATTTAATCTGATCGGCGGAAAGTTAATTACCGGAATTGGTATCTCTTATACCTGTAATGATGAACATAGAAAATATTTACAGGTCAGATTGGATATGGTAAAAACAGCTCTAGAATCAGATCCCAAAAACATTACTTATTTATATCGAAATGCTTATCTCTGCCGTCGATTAAACTTGACTGGGCAGTTTCAAAAAGCTCTTCAGGACGGGATCAGAATAATGACTGAATGCGATCCTGAAAATATTCTAAATGTACCGGCGGCCACTAGTTTGTTCGGCTATTATGCCGAATCACTCAGCCAGTTAGAACACTGTGAACCTTCGATTGTTGAATCTTTGTTAAACTTACAGAAAAACCTACCGGTGGATGTGCGTTTAAACCGCTCGCTTGCCCAATTATTAGATAAGCAGGAACAACCGCAAATTGCCCGTCAATTACTGGAAGATGCCATACAGACAGCTGTCCAGCCCTCATGTCAGACTATTACACATAAGGAAAATTTTATATATCCGATCGTTGATCTATTGGCATTGATAAGACGAAATAAGGATGAGGATGCCCTGGTTGAAATGCTTTTAAAAATACACGTATTATGTCAGAAATGGAATTTCGACTCCCGTTCACTGTTTAAATATCTTCATGTCTACCAGAACGAATTTTTCAGCCGGATTGAAACCAACCTTAAACGTATATTAAAGGAAATTCACCTTTGAACCGGTTGAATACCAGCTCCAGTTTGTCACTGTGCATGATCATTAGAGATGAAGCTAAATACTTACACGATTGTTTGCAGAGTGTTGAAGATGTGGTTGATCAAATTGTGATTGTCGATACGGGTTCCACTGATGATAGCGTTAAAATTGCTCGTGGATTTGGCGCAGAAATATATTATTTTAAATGGGCCAATGATTTTTCCAGAGCTCGCAATTTTTCAATCAAACACGCCCGTAGTGACTGGATTTTATGGATTGACGCCGATGAACGTCTGATACCATCTTCAGTTAATGAATTGCGGCAAATTGTTAGTTCAGTTGGCCAACCTACCATCTACCGGATTCAAATTCAAAACAGGATGTTAACGGGAGCATACTGCTATCATTCAATCGCCCACCGGTTATTTACCAATCATCATGGAATAAAATTTAGCGGTAAAATACATGAACAGGTTTCGCCCAGTGCTAAAACAATTGACGCGATTGAGCGCGATTCTGGGATAGTTCTGGATCATTTGGGTTATGGTTTAGCTGCTGCCGAAATGGCGAAGAAATTTAAGCGCAATGGGCATCTGCTGGAGAAGCAGGTGGCCGATGAACCCAACAACGCCTATGCTCATTATACACTGGCCCAGAATTACGGCTTGCAGGAGAATTTAACAGCTGCGATTGAACATTATCAGAGAGCTCTTGACCTGAAGCAGCTGGATAGATCAATGACCGCATCGCTGCTCAATTCATTGGGAGATATTCACCGATTAAATCAAGATTGGAGTCCGGCCAGCGAGTGCGCCCGGCAATCCGTTAAACTTTTTCCTCGACAAGTGGCGGGAAATTATCTCTTGTACCAGGTTGCATCGGCAACCGGTGATCAGTCTGCTGCAATCAAGTGGTTAGAGAAAACAGCGCAGAATAATCACCTGCTCGTAACATTGCCCAAGCAACTTGCTACCGATATACAAATTGATGATTTACGATTGCAGCACAATCTTGGCAATGAATACCTGAAAGCCGGTAATCTGCAGAAAGCTAAGGACTGTTATAAAGTCGTAGCCAAGCATAAGCCCGGTCAGCAAGAAAACAACGAACGGTTAGCCGAAATTGCTCGCTTGGAGAATGATCTTGCTGGGATGGAGTACTATTATTCTGAATTATACCGTGATTTTCCCGATAATCCAATCTATACTGACCTTCTGGGTTTAGTGTATATCAAACAAAAGAAATATTCCCAAGCAATTGATATTTATGAAACAATGATCGCCAATAATCCTGCCAATCCGAACTTAATAAAACGCTTGGCAGGCTTATATGGAATAATTGGTGATAATGAAAAATCTGTCAAATTGTTAGCTGGGGTCGAAGATGATTCACTGAGAAAATTAGAAAAGGCTGAAAATGAGTGCTAGTGAAAACCTTGAATTAGAATTACTTAATCAACAATTACCGGATACGCTCGTAGTTATCGTAGATGGAAAAGTAGCATTTTTCTCTGGTAATGATGAATATTTTACCACTGGCGAGAATCCATTCATAGTCGGTCAACCGCTGATAAATCTTGCCCGACCGGACCAGGTCGAAACAATTGAGCGAGGTTTGTGGGAATGTGAAAATCTGACGGATGATGGGGGTCTTGATTTCAGGACGATCGATTTTATTGGCAAGTCAACCGATGAAAATGAAGTCTGGTTCGAATTTAGGGGAAAACGCGGAATCTGGAATGAAAAACCGGCCATAATAGGTATAATCAGCAATGTTTCCAATCGCAAACGACTGGAGAATAATCTGCGTCAAAGTCACCGCCGGCAGCAGGTTCTGATATCAAATATGCCGGCTCTGGTTTACCGTTGCGATCGTGACCATAATCGCTCGATGGAATACTTAAGCTTGGAAACCGATAGATTGACCGGCTATAGCTTCGAAGAACTGATGGGTAGCGACCCGATTAGTTTTGTTGATTTGATAATTCCATCTGATCGGGAATTGGTCAACGAGAGTGTCAGGACTGCCATAAAACTAAAGCAAGTATTTGAAATTGACTACAGAATCACAACTAAAGATAATAATATTAAATATATCCATGAGATCGGGCGGGCAATCCAGGACGAGGATGGTGATTTTTCGGGATTGGTTGGGATGTTATTTGACGTCAGTGAAAAAAAACGAACCGAAGATAAACTACTTCAATCGGAACGCATGGTAGCCATGGGCGAAATGGCCAGTGGTGTTGCGCACGATTTCAATAATGTTCTGACCGGTATTTTGGGGCGTGCACAATTGCTGCAATTTATGGATCTCCCGGAAAACCTGGTGGATGATGTTCAAACGATTGAAAAAATTGCCCTTGATGGGGCCGAAGTCGTCCGGCGTATACAGGTATTCACCCGCTCGCGCAACGCTGTCAACTTGGCTCCAGTAGACATGAACAGCATAATTACTGATGTGGTAGATATCATGCAATCCCAGTGGCTTGATCAGGCTCGCGCACGCAACATCCATATCGATGTATTGACTGAATTGGGCCCGATTCCACGAATGAAAGGTAATGAAACTGAATTACGGGAAGTCTTAACCAATTTGGTTAATAATGCGATTGATGCTATTCAGGAGCGTGGATCTATTCGAATAATTTCAGAGCAAATAGAGGATCATATTTCAGTAACTATTAAGGATGACGGTGTAGGTGTTCCTCCAGAAAATCAGCGTAAAATATTTGCCCCATTTTTCTCGACCAAGGGTTCGAATGGCGTGGGTTTGGGGCTCAGTGTCGCCCGGAAAATTGTGGAAAGACATCAAGGCGAAATCACAGTAGAAAGTGCCATTGGAACGGGCGCTGCTTTTAAAATCGTATTTCCTACTGCAAAGATGCTGCCCGAGACCAAGGAAGAAATCAAGCCGGATCGCCCCATTGAACCAGCGGTAGTTATGGTGGTGGATGAGGAAGGTAATATCCGAAAATTAATGCAGGATATACTTGAAAAGGATGGACATGAAGTCTATGCCTTTGATAATGGTATTGAAGCGGTCGCCAGTTTAGCGGAAATCCAACCGGAAATAATTATCTCCGATATTAATTTACCTGACACAGATGGCGATGAAATCGTAAAGCAGATACGGGCCAGCCAACCCAATGTTCACATTATCCTCAGTAGCGGTTTGGATGATCATGTTTATCAGGAGAAAATGCGTGATTCGCAAGTAGAATTGATGATTAAAAAACCTTTTGATGTTCAGCAATTGCGGTCAGTTATCTATCAAGCTCGCCAGAACCAGACTTCTTCTAAATAATACAGTTTATGCAACTGGAAGTTGCATACTTACCTTGGTACCATTATCGATCGAAGTGATATCAACATTTCCCCCCGCCAGATTGACCAGATATTTTACAATACTCATTCCCAGTCCGATACCCTTAACCTGCCCGGTAATATCGCGGTCGATCTGATAAAAGCGATCCCAGATCCGCGATAATTCTTCTTGCGGTATGGCGGAACCCTGATTGGCAACTTCCACATTTACAAATTTATCGGTACTGGAAACTGAAAGATTTATGGCGATATTATCAGCATCGCTAAATTTCACTGCATTTTCAATCAGTTCGTATAAAATACTGTACAGACTATCAGTAGCCATTGGGAAATCTGGTGTATCGTCCCAGTTTATTTGAATCGATGCTGGTTCTATCTCCAGAGAGTCGGCGATTGTCTTTACATTATTATTCAACCAAGCATGCGATATATTTTCCCGCTCGATCATATTTGGTTCGTCAGGCATCCGAATATATTTGATCATTTTTTTCATGATAGCATTCAAGGTGCCGGAAGCCCTTTGCAGCCCGTCAATGGCTGCTGTTTCAATGGCAGGATCCTTGGATTCAACCAGAATTTCCAGGGACTCCAAACTTAATTGGGTAATTGTTTCAACTGTGGAAAATTTATGTTTCAGCATTGTAAAGAACAGGTCTTTACGACGATCATCATTTATACGTTCTGTTTCTTCGGTAACTACAAAAACAACTTCATCAATTTCATCCAAGGGATTATTAATAACATTGTATTTTAATTCCAGGGCGTAGCGAAGTTTGAAATCACGTTCGGTACGGTAAATAATAAACGCACCTTTCCGGTTTTTGATCAAGTTGGTCCAATTGTCAATCTTTGACTTGAAATTCTGATTAACAAGATGCGGAAATGGTTGCTTAGTGATTAATTCCTCATCCAACCTGAACATTTTCTGAGCGGTCGTGTTGTAATTTTGAATAAGTCCATCGGCATCGGTTATAATAATACCATTTTGAATTTGATTAACCGTTGTTTCAAATTTCTCCTTTTCAGCCAATTGGTTTCGCAAATGACTCATTCTTAATAAAGAGTCAACACGTGCCTTCAGGATTGGTAGGTTTGCTGGTTTGGTAAGAAAATCATCACAACCGGCCTTAATAGCACTCATCAGTGTTTTAGTATCTGTTTTTCCGGTCAGGATAACAATCGGGATTAATTGGGTGGATTTCTGCCCCCTCAACTCACTGCAAACGCTGATGCCATCCATTCCGGGCATTTCCACATCCAGCATTATGAGATCAGGAACTATCTCGGTTGCGCGCTGGATTGCGGTTGTTCCGTCATAAGCAGTATGGGTGGTATGTCCCTGAATTTTTAGCAGATCCTCCATCATACTCACCACCGAAAGATTATCATCTACAATTAGTATTTCTGCCATCGTTGGTTCAATCAATTAATTTAATATGACGTAAATATTCACTGCATAAGATGCAAATACCATACCTTTCTCAAGTGGGCCGATGGTTACTACCATCTTGGTCGATTAGTACAGGCAACAAAGATCAGACAATACAGGTTCGACCATGCTCTGTAACACCATTTCTAATCAGTCCGAATAGTAAAGTAATTGCATTGGATCAGATTTTGGGTAAATAGCGGCGATTATTCAGATAACTAATATAGGTTAAGAACTGATGTCAAATTGGCTTAATGGTGAAGGAAAAATTTTCGATAAATGGAAATTTTTTCGGTGTTTTAAACTGGTTCTATCCGAAAGTTATTCAGATCAATAAGATGCCACCTGATTACAGGCGTATGGCACGAATATTGATGCATTATGATATTAACGTAACAAATCGTTCGAATAATTAAAATGGGTATTTTTACGATTCTTAATTACAACAGAAATTGAACAGATAGTAGCAATGTCAGGTAAAATAATCAGTATAATATCGAATAAGGGCGGAGTTGGTAAAACATTATTTGCTATTGAAATTGCCAATTTTCTTGGTGCCATGGGAAATGAAGTTCTGCTGATCGATACGGATCTAAATACCGGCGATGTATCCATTAAATTAGATTTGCGGGTTAATCGTACTTTATTAGATTTTTTTGAAAAAAATGAGTCTGACCTGGAAAATCTGGCAATATCGAAATATAACTTGGATTTAATTCCAGGTGCCGGTGGGAATTTTAAATTTGCCAATCTCAATTATTTTCAGAAGATGAAATTTATCAAAGCCTTCAAGAGTATTTCCGAAGAATATGATTATACAATTCTCGATCTGGGTGCCGGAATAGAGCGTACAACACTTGATTTTGGTCTTTCGGCGGATTATCCAATTATTATTACCACACCGGAAGATATTCAAAGTGGCTATGGCTGTGCTAAGGCTGCCGCAGTCCGGTTGCAGGAACTGGACCAGCGAATGCAGAATAAGGATGCTGATTATCAAATTAGAGAAAAATTTGAACCGCAGTTTGTATTCAATAAATCTTCTCCGCAGCTAGCAGAAAGTATCTTTAACGGTATTCGGCGTGCAACTGAGATAACCAGAAATCGAGACGGTGTTATGATATATCCCCATTATCTGGGGGCAATACCGGAAGAGCACCGCCTGGTAGCAAAAGCCTATGCACGACAGCATACACCGATCAGCGAACTGTATGCTTCGACCAGGTTTGGCCAGGCTTATAGTCAAATTGCTCAGGCCTTGGCCAATTTAGATAACCAAAATACAGTCAAACAAAAAAATAGTCCTTTAGAAAAAATCATAAAACATTTTCGTTATGAGCAGGAAAAACACTCGATTGCCGAGACAGCTTGAACCGGCCGGTATTACCTTGGACGATCCTCAATTAATAATTAGGGACGAGTTAAGGAATTATATTGCCCGAAAGCAATTGTTACGCAAACAAATTCTATTATATACGGTCCGCGGTATTACCGGACTAATACTGATTTTACTGGCGTATATATATATGCCGCGGATAATAGCAGCAATTAATTTTAACATTCGCTATCTTTTTACCCGAGGAATGGTTAGTACTATTCACAAAAATGTCAATGAAATAAAAAATGCCGCTTTAGCTCAATTACCTGAAGTCAGTTTTAAGGATTATGAATTTACCAATAATGAAGCCAACTCCGATCTGGAACGGTATGCCGCATTAGTCCATCGCTACAATAATGATTTTTATGGTAAGGTCAACCACCTGACGGAGCAGGATGAACAACGATTATTGGCATATATTGTTCAAAATGATTTCAATATTGATGATCTTTGTATTCTTGATCGACATCTAATGGATGATACATTGCGAACACTGCGCAGTTTTATTTTGAGTAAAGTCTACGGTGATGATAAGGCATCTGATTATTTTAATCCAATTATTGATGAGCTGAATCAGACAATACGATTATATCAACAGTCCAAACTAGAGACACTGGACCGGCCGCTTTCCAATGAAACTGTAAGAGCTTTACGGAAAATGACGGTCCTGGATGATCTGGATATCTCCCAACCGGAGCAGATTGTTGATGTAGCCATCGAATATTGCACTGAAAATCCCAACGCAATGAATGATGTCGTTTATTATGATCGGAAAATTACGGAACTTCAGCTTGAGCGGGACATTCGCCTGGGCTTACTATACCTCACAATTGGAAAAGATTACAAAGTGCGTGGAGACAGTCAGAATTTCGGCTGGCTGAAAGCAGGATACAAGGGAAAGACTTTTATAAAGGATCGGAGAGCTCCCAGCAAATATGCCGATTATTATGCACAGCTCCTTACCGATTTAAAAGCATTTAATTCCGAATTGAAACGGGTGCGATTTGTTTACAATAACACCAAATTGGATGAATGGCATTTACGGATTGATAATCCATTACGAATTGGTTTGAAGGTAAAGGACGTAGGCTTATACGGAGCCCGGAGAAAGACCGAGCAAGGTGAGTATTATGAACATCGTGGTATTGATTTGATAGCAGAAGCGGGTACATCAATTTATCCGGTTCAAGATGGTTTCGTTACCAACGTGGAAAGCTCCCGTAATGGGGGGAATATCATTGAAATCTGGCATGATTCAAATATTACTTCAGTCTATGCTCATCTGAACTCAAGTCAATTATGGAATCTAATGTTGAAACGTTTTGAATTGGAAGGTCCTTTCTGGATTGGTAAGGACGAACCAATTGCCAAGGTGGGATTGACCGGCAATATTCCTGAGGATTCGGATCAGTATGGGTATGCCCATTTGCATCTTGAAATTCGCGAATACAACCGGTATAAGAATCCCTTTTTGTTATTCAATCAGCAAATTTCCGTGATTCACGAATAAAACTACTGGAACTGAGAAAAACAAATTAACTGATCATAGTTGTACTTCTGATCAGTTGCTTTGATTTACACGGGAACTAATTTATTACCGCTTATAGATCTAAAATATGTCGGATTTTTTTAGCTAATTGGTTTCTTTTATACGGCTTTGATAATACATCAATTTCTTTGCCAATCACCATTTCCTTATCGGCCAAACCGGAGGCATAGCCAGTGATGAACAGGAATTTGACCGCGGGATTATCCGCATGTATTTTCTGGTACAGTTCAATTCCTCCCTCCTGGGGCATTACGATATCAGTAATAACCATTGTGATTTCATTGCGATTTTGTTGATATATCCGATAACCATCAATTCCGTTTGCAGCAGTAAGAACGGTATAGCCGAATTGATTCAGCATTGATTTAGTAACAACAATTAAGTCCGCCTCGTCCTCAACCATTAGAATTGTTTCATTACCACCAACAATATTATCGATTGTTATCCGTTCCTCTAACTCCGGACCGGAACTACTGGATGGGAAGTAAATTTTAAACGCGGTGCCCATATCTGGATTGCTATCACAATGTATATAAGCGTGGTGTTGCTTTACCAGACCATAGACCATTGCTAATCCCAGTCCACTTCCCTGTCCCACTTCTTTGGTTGTATAAAATGGTTCATATATGTGCTGAAGTGTTTCGATATCAATTCCATGTCCGGTATCCCATACCATCAGAACGGCATATTCCCCGGCTTTAACAAAATCAACCACGCGGTCGTCACTGTCATTAACTACTATATTTTCAGTTTTTATTATTAACTTGCCTCCGGATACCATGGCATCACGAGCGTTTACACACAAATTGGTGATGATCTGCTCTATGGCTGTCGGGTCGGCATCTATATAATATAGATCATTGGCTAGATCTGCAGAGAATTCAATATGCTCACCTATGACACGTTCGATGAACGAACTGACGGACATAATCGATGCATTCATATCCATCCGTCTAGTATCAAGGACTTGCTTGCTGCTAAAAGCTAAAATCTGTCTCACTAAAGTAGCAGCATGATCCGATTTTCTGATGATCGAACGTATATATTCACTGGCAGGCAGGTCGGTTTCAATTGTATCGGCGGCCAGTTCGGCAAAGCCAATAATCCCGGTTAATATATTGTTAAAATCATGGGCTATCCCACCGGCTAGTTGTCCCACGGCTTCCATTTTTTGGGCATGCCGGTATTGATCTTCCAGTCGTTTGCGTCGACTAATATTTCTGATTATAGCTGTGAAGAATTCAGCACCGTTTGTTTGCCAGCCAACCAATGATAGCTCAATTGGTATGGATTCACCGTTCTGCCGTCTTCCGGTTGTTTCAATTGTCGTATTGGCCACTGCTGACGTAGATGGTTCATCCAATTTGCGAAATAATTTTTGGTAGTTGTTCCGGTCAAGTTCAGGAATTATTTCCGAAATTGAATGACCAATAATATCAGTATCTTTATAACCAAAGATGGTTGTAGCCCCAATGTTCCAGGTGATTATCCCGCCTTCGGGATTAAGGATAACTATCGCGTCATTAACCGATTGAGTTACTCCATTATAACGTTCTTCACTTAAACTGAGTGCCTCTTTATGGTGTTTCCGTTCAATTGCATAATGGATGGATCTGGTCAGGGTATTTTCGTCCACCGTTCCCTTTATCAAATAATCTTGAGCTCCACCTCGCACAGCTTGCAATGCGACTGTAGTATCATCATATCCTGACAATATAATAATTGGAATTTGCTGAGCAGACTTCTGAATCTCGTGGAAGGTTGCTAAGCCTTGACTATCCGGTAATAATAAATCAAGTAATATTAAGTTATAAGATTGGTTATTCAATAAGTCCAGACTTGTTTTTAAGTCTTCTGAAAAAGTTAACCGGTATTTCCCATATCCATTGTGGATTGAATTTTCTGTTGTCAGCATCCAGTTGATTAACTCGGTATCCGATTGATTGTCCTCGACTACCAGAATTTGGAGCTCAGTAATTTTATCCATACTTATTTTCGATGACCGATCTGTTTCAGGGAGCATAATAATCAAAAACTAACAGGTGATCCGGCAGAGTCTGCCGCATTTGAATAAAAATTGGTCATAATCCGATTTGAAAATTTTATCCGAATAACTGTTGATTAACCGTAACTTTATGATTTAACTGCAGTATGGACTTAATCTATTTTTCATGTCAGCGAAATAAGGGAAACAAGAAATGTGCCATAAAACAGAATTTCATGATCGATTTATATAACCGCAAATCGATTGAAAGTATGATTAGTGGCGATATGGTTAATATCATATTACTGCAGCAAAAAACTGAGTATATTGATTATGGAAATCATTAAGACTTAATTTTGTTATAATCAAGCATGCATTTTTACCTCATTAGGATGATTTTATGGTTGAAAAAGCGAATTTAGAAATTGCATATAAATTTTCATCGGGTAACGGACGGAAAGTGGAATTTTCAATTCAACTGGACAGTGAAACATTAGCATATTCGTCTGATGCTGAAAGAAAATACCCGGCCTGGACACGTCTGGATTATGAACCTCAGTGTACTAATTGTCAGCTAATAAATAAAAATATGGAGTATTGCCCGATCGCCGTTAATCTGGTGGATGTGGTACACGTATTTAAAGATACTTTATCTTATGAAACAGTTGATTGTGAGGTGACTACCAATGAGCGGACATATTATAAGAGGAATATTCAGATTCAATCCGCACTGAGTTCGCTACTTGGGATTATCATGGTGACCAGCGGTTGCCCGGCCCTGGATAAGCTACGGCCGATGGTGAAATTTCATTTACCGTTCGCCTCTATTGAAGAGACAATTTACCGAGCCGCTTCAATGTATTTACTAGCCCAATACTTCCGAATGAAGCACGACTTGAAAACGGATCTGGATCTAAAAGGATTAATTGCAGTTTACCAGGAGATTGACCAAATTAACGCACGATTGTGTAAGAGGATTCGATGCGCAACTAACCAGGATGCCAGCCTTAATGCAGTCGTTGTACTGGATGTTTTTGCTAAAATGGTACCAATATCGGTTGAAGATACATTATTATCTTTCAACAGTTTATTCGTTCAGTATTTAAATGATTAAAGCCCAGGAAAATTCCAGATTCTGGCGGATTGATTGGCATAACCATATCAGGTTGGATAGCTGGATTTATATTTGGTTTTGTGCATGAACCTTATTCACTATTAATTTAGTGATTGTTCACGAGTGGCATCATTTTTGATGAAATAATTGTGATTAGTTAGTTTTATTGCCGATATCGCGCATGAATAAAATAACGCTAAAACAGAATATTCAGAATTTCGGAATTGGATTCAACCGGCGATTTCCAACCTTGACAATAGCTGTACTCATTTTCATCACGTCAGTGTCGGTAGCGAGCAATGATACTGAACTAATAAAAATCCGCGGACATTATAATTATCCACCCTTTGAATACCTGGATGCATCCGGTGATCCAACTGGATATAATGTGGAAATATTGAATGCAGTTGTCCGCCTTGCCGATTTAAAAATCCAGCTTGAACTGGGACCTTGGCGGGAAATTTACAGTGACTTGGAGTCGGGCAATGTCGATGTGTTGATGGGTATGTATTACTCCAATTCTCGGGCCGAGAAATTTGATTTTACTATTCCATATATAACCGTGTCCTATACAATATTTTGTACAGAAAATTCGCAAGTTCGAAACCTCGATGATTTGCATGGCAAAGATATTGTTCTGGTTGAAGGCGGTATCAGTATTGATTTTATCGCTCACCAGGATTTAACATCTAAAATCCATCAGGTTGCTTCGGCGGTTGACGCGCTGCGACTGCTGGCGGCTGGCAGTTACGATTGTACACTGATACCAGAGGTGCAAGGCCATTACATTATTCAGCAACTTGGCTTTGACAATCTTAAGGCGGTCGGCCCCCAGCTCCTGCCACGTAATCTCGGATTTGCGCTGAAAAAAGGTAATCCGGAATTACTGGCCAAACTTAATGAAGGCCTCAGAAGCTTGGAAGTAACTGGTCAAATGGATCGTTTTCATAAAAACTGGATTGAAATTTACGAAAAAAGGAATTATCTCAATCAGCAGACCATCCGTATTACTATCTGGATTGGAATCATTTTTTTCCTTGTGTTCCTGGTTGGTTCCGCCTGGGTAGCCACTCTGCGAAAACGGGTGGTGGAGAAGACGCTGGGGCTTAGACAGGAAATCGGTGAACGGAAACGGATAGAAGATGCTTTGCAAGAGGCTAACCAATTACAAGAAGTCATCTATAAAATCGCCAATGCCGCCAGCGGTAGTGGTAACCTTGATGAATTGTTTTCGCTGATTCGCCAAACCTTGCATCAGGTAATTGATACCACCAATTTTTACATTGCCCTAATTGATGAGGAAAAAGAAGAGCTATATTTTCCCCATGCAGTGGATGAGCAAGATGATGACCATTCTCCAATCCCCGTCACATCCGGGCTTACCGGTTATATAATAAGAATGAACAAATCGGCAATATTTACTAAAGATGATATATATCGACTGGTTAATGCTGGCGATGTGGAAAAAATTGGTACTCCGTCCGAGCAATGGTTAGGCACACCGCTCAGAATCGGTGAAAAAGTAATCGGCGCAGTAGTGGTGCAAAGTTATCGTGATCAAAATTTGTATAATCATAAAGGCTTGGAAATATTAGAATTTGTTTCGTATGAAGTAGCCAGTGCAATTCATAACAAACAAAATCAGGAAGCTATTAAGAATTCTGAAGAAAAATATAGAATACTCTCAGGTCAGTTAGCAGAAACCAATTCGATGAAAGAATTGCTGTTGGACGTAATCACACATGATTTGAAAAATCCGGCTGGTGTTATCAACGGATTGAGTGAGCTATTAATCGAGGATTATCCCGATAACCAGGAGTTGGAACTTGTTGGAGAAAGTTGCTCAAACCTACTGAAAGTAATCGATAATGCGACGATTGTTTCAAAAGTAACCTTGGGCGATGAAATTGCCAAGGAAGACATTGATCTGGTGAAAATGATTCACACAGTGGCCGCTGAATTTGATTCTTCGCTCAAAGCCAGTGGTATGGAATTTCATTGTGAATATGACCAGGAATTAATTATTAAAGCCAATCCGATAATTGCCGAAGTTTTTAAGAATTATGTCAGTAATGCTATTAAATATTCTGCGGATGGCAAGAAGATTGTTGTCGAGATTCAAACTGATGATCATTATGTTACCGTCAATTTTATTGATTTTGGCCCAACTGTTCCAGAAAAGAAAAGACCCCTGGTTTTTACGAGGGGCGTTCAGCTTGATAAAGCGGCCAAGCACGGTCGCGGCCTGGGATTAGCAATCGTCAAGCGGATTGCTGAAGCCCATGATGCAGAGGTAGGAGTATTACCTAACTCACCCAACGGGAATATATTTTATATCAGATTTCCCGATGTATAATTGTGGTATTCTACAAACTTCATAAAGATAATTAATTAATTTTCTGAGATCAAACTATTACAAATTGGAAAATACCATTGTCGTTTAGTAGACTAAAATTTTGAATTATACGCAACGAAATACATAGCTTCACTCGATTATTACGGAAGTGAATACATTGGTTATTATTTCAACAGTTGAACTTTCAATTGGGTGGAATTTGTGGTTGAATTCAAATGAATGAAATATGTGCCCGATGCCATCCCATCGGTGTCCCAGCGAAATTTATGCTTCCCTTTTGATAGAATTAGATTATGATATATTTCCGCTACCTGACGCCCATTAATATTATAAATAGTCAAAGATGTGCTTTCAGATGCAGGAAGATCAATTTCCAGTACCGTGCTGGAATTGAACGGATTTGGATAGGCATTTAAATCTATATTTATCTGTTTAGGGATGGGTTCAGGTGCTGTACTGGTTGTGGGCAATTCACTGGTCAGTTGATCGATTGTGGTAATGAGCTGTTGATAATTGAATACGTTGGCAGAATAGCGGACCTGCATCGTATGATCGAGAATTACATTTTGTGGCACGGCACCAAATCCAAACTCCAAAAAATACTGTGTCAGGTCATCATCAATTATAGGATATGAGGCTCCTAATCCTGCCCACTCTTCACAGCTGTAAGGCTGGTTCCAGGCTCGTCCCAAAGATATGACGCGTAGTCCACGATCATAGAATTGGGTGTAAAGTTGATTTATCTGCAGAACCTCCGCTTGACAGAATATTCACCAGGAAGTGAAGAAATTTATCAGCAGGATTTGGTAACTGCCACCATTTTTAGTCCCATTAAAATCGGCCAGCATCAGGGTGTCGGGACCATTCTGGCAGACAGGTAATTTTATCTGTTGATCTGCCAGACTAATCTCATCCCCCATCTGGTAGTAGTTTTGGGTTACAAGAATATTGGTAATAATTAAAAATCCAAAAGAGAATCGCTGGTAATTTTTTATCATTCTATTTGATCAGAAGTGTTTTTAGCCGTTGCTGTTCAGTAGTGGTGGCGATTTCAATGACATATAACCCGCTCGCTAAGCTTTTACCTGTATTGATACCTGGTTGCCAGTGATAAGTATGTAATCCACTTGCGAGGCTTTGCTCATCAATAAGCGTATTTAGTAATCGCCCGGTAATATCAATAATCCGAATTGAAACTTGGTCTGGTCGATATAACTCAAATTGTATAGTTACCGCTGAGTTGAATGGATTTGGATAGCTGGGATATACTTCAATTCCTGCAGGGATCACCGATGATTCATCATCTGTATTTACCTGGCCGACCAAAAGACTTTCGATAATATTAATCATCGTGCCGGGATCATATTCGGTTTTCGCCATTTGAATAATCCCGTTCTTATCAATGATGTAGTCGCGTGGATAAGGCGATTGGCTGCCGGGTATATTGTAGCTCCCATATACACTGGCATTATCATGTAATACGGGGAAGGTGATTCCCTGGTCAGCGATGAAATTCTCGATTGTTTGAATGGGCTCATTGGATATTCCGATGACCTGCAAACCCCGAGCCTGGTATTCCTGCCAAATCGATACTTCTATGTCCGAAAACTCCGGAGCGCAGACTGGTCACCAGCCGGTGAAAAAGGCAATGACAGCTGGATTACCCAGTAAATCAGCCCGGGACAGGCTACCAGATCCATTGACGATTGATAAATTAAAATTCGGTGCCGGATCACCAGGCATTGGTCCAAAGGAAAAATTCCCGGTCAGACGAACTGGCGTGCTGGATTCGTCCTCATCATTGGAATGAAAAATGGCGTTGGAATTCCAAGTCGAACTACTGGGAGTATAAGTGACTTGAAGTGATATTGAATCACCGGCAGCTATTGGATTGGTGGGCACAGGAATCGCGAAAATGGATTGCTGGATTTGGATATCATTAATGGTCAGATAATCTGATCCGTTATTTTTCACGATGAGATTAGCCAGACCCTGATTACCATTAATTACCCGGGGGAATTCCAGATTTCTAGTTGAGAAATCAATATCAGTGTAGAGATTCTCATTGATCTGGAAAGTCTGGAATTTGATCCATTCAGCGGAATAAATAATATCATTGTGCATTGCAATGGCCATTACTCGTCCACCGGTGTTTTTATATGCCATCAAGTCAAGACTGGTTGGTGAATAGCTTAATACTTCGACATCATCCCAGTCTGAAACTGCCACAAGGGAATCACCAGCCGCAACCCGGGATGCAAACCCAGTAGTGTTGTAATTTTCGATAAAGAGTGGATTCACCGGATCGCTCACATCGATCATATCAACACCACCGGCTCCAACTGCAATAAACAAAAAATCACCATTTTTATCCAGATCACGCGCGCTACCAGTTGTAGCTAAACTGGCCAGTAATTCAGGTTGTGCAGGATTGTTGATACTAATTATTGTTAATCCTCCGGAGCCGTCAGCGACGTATAAGATTGAATCGTCAGGGAGTGTTGCCCAGGCGTTGAAGGTGGGAATTACGGTGATTGGAGTAATATTATTGCGATTATCTAAATTAAATATTTCAACTCCATCCTGGTGACGGGCGGCAAACAGGTAGTTTCCCTGAACCGATGGGTGCTCGTAGCAAATTTCTCCACCGGCATGATAAGTTTGAACATGTTGAGGACTGTTGAGGTTTGAAACATCAATTACATGAATTCCGCAGTCCCGGCCCGTACCATAAGCAACACTTCCGGCTGTAGCCCAGGCATAGATACGCCCCCAATCGCAGCCGCTGGCTTGATATACTCCCAGAACCTGTGGATGGAAGGGATCACTTAAATCAACAATGTTTAAACCACCAAGCCCACCCGTAATGTAAGCGGTATATCCATCCAGGTGAATATCGAGCAGTTCATAGTTGCTCAAGCTGGTGCGCGATAATCGTTCCAGGTTCTTTCCGAATCCTGTTGAGAATAAAATAAGGAAAATTATTAAAGTGTAGTATCTTGTGGCCATTTGTACCTCATGTAGTCTGGTGGAATATATTTGGTAATCCGGCAAAATATTGTCGACCAACCGACATTTTCTAATGTATACGCAATAATACTGGTATGTAATTTGAATCATAAATATGTTTAGGATATCGCACAATCGTAATTCAAGAGGAACACTTCCAATGCTATTTTTATTGGTCTTAATTCTGACATCATTCTCCGGGGCGGTTGAATTTGACAATTACTTTACAGGACAGACCTTCCGGTTTGATTATTATCACAGTGGTACAGCTGGTGAAGAACATATTAGTTTTGATCAGATTCGTCTGGAAGGATCTTGGGCGGGTAATTGTAAGAATCTGCTTGATAGTACAAATTTGGGAAAATATTATTTTGAAATCATGGACCTGACCACCACAACTGTAATTTTTTCTCAGGGATTTGCCAGTATCTATGGTGAGTGGGAAACAATCAGTTCGGCCCTTGATGGAAACTGGGGTACTTTTCATGAATCATTACGTTTTCCGGAGCCAAAATCCGAGGCTGTTCTGCGTCTGTATAAAAGGAGGGAAAGTGCTGGCTGGCATGAGATTTTTGCCCACCGGTTTGATCCACAAGCCTACAACATTGATCGATCTGCCATAAAGAATAGCAATGATGTCTGGGAAGTATTTATCAACGATGAACCCGGTAAAAAAGTTGACATTTTATTGCTTGGCGATGGCTATACCAAAAAGGAAAAAAGAAAATTCCATGCCGATACTAAACGTTTGGTAGAGGCATTGTTTAATGCTGAACCGTTCAAATTGCATAAAGCAGCCTTTAATGTTCGAGCCATCGATATTTTTTCCCAGGAATCCGGAATATCGAATCCCCGCGGCCTGGATTGGAAGAATTCTGCCCTGGGTCTTTCATACAATACTTTTGATTCCGATCGATATGTGTTGACATTTGATAATAAGATTGTTCGGGAATTTGCCGCCCAGGCTCCCTATGACGCCTTGTTTATTTTAATTAACAGCGACAAATATGGTGGTGGCGGCATCTTTAATTTGTATTCCACTGTTGCGGTGGATACGGAACCATCTGAGTATATCATGATCCATGAATTTGGACATTCCTTTGCCGGGCTGGGGGATGAGTATTATACATCCAATGTAGCCTATGAAGAATTTACGCCACCCGGGGTCGAACCATGGGATCCGAATGTAACGGCATTGCTGGATAGTACGGGTGTTAAATGGAATGCATTTATAGAAAAGGATACTCCGATTCCCACACCCTGGAATCAATTGGCATATGACAGTGTTCGTGCCGATTATCAAGCTAAACGGACCCAGATGATTGCATCAGGTTCCAGCGCTGATTCAATGAATGCTTTGTTTGAGGCTGTAAGACAAGCAACAGAGCCGGTTTTGGAAGCCAATCAATATTTTAATACAGTTGGTGTATTTGAAGGTGCTGGTTACCAGGCTCTAGGGCTTTATCGCCCGGAAATTGATTGCATCATGTTTTCGCGTAACCCGGATCATTTCTGCCGGGTTTGCCGGGCCGCCATTGAGCGTATGATTGATTTTCATACCAAATAATTTTTACCGTTTGCATGGCAAGTCGTGGAAATAATACAGCTGAACTCCTCGATAAGATTTTCTGCTGGACAATAGAGACGGGTAGTCTACGAGTCCGATTACGCCTTGAACTAAATGTGGACTAATTTAGTCCATATTAGTATTTTCTGACCTGCGAGTATTATCAAAACGAATATCTTAATAATTAATAAGTCAAACTGATTCGGGAATATATAATTAAAACAGGGATTCACGGCTGTGGAAATCGATCTGATAGCCATATTTGTGTTAGGATTTTTAAGTAGCTTCAGCCATTGTTATGGCATGTGCGGCGGATTAGTGATGGCTTATTCGCTGAAAGTGGCTGAAAAAAAATCAGTTGGTGGTCGATTACAATTTATTTTACCTCACCTGATGTACAATTGCGGCCGGGTGCTGACCTATACTTTTCTGGGATTCTGGTTCGGAATGTTGGGTGGTTCGTTCAAACACCTGATTCATGATTACCAGAGTGTTTTACTCATTTTTGCCGGACTTTTTATGGTTCTGATGGGGCTTGATCTGCTGGGTCTGTTCAATATTTCAATCCCCAAAAACTATCCTGGATTCGGAAGCTATAAGCAACTGGTTGGTTCGCTGCTAAATCGGACCAATGCAAAGAACATATTTTTATATGGATTGATCCTGGGCTTCATTCCCTGCGGGCTTGTTTATGTAGCCGGCTTCAAGGCGGTAGCAGTCGGTACAATCTATGGTGGAATGGCAACCATGCTGTTCTTCGGGCTCGGAACCATCCCAGCCCTGTTTATTTTGGGCATAAGTGCTAATTTGATAACGGTCCGTTTTCGAAAAAAAGTCTTCAGAATTGCCGCCGTTTTTGTGCTTCTGTTCGGTATTTTTACCATAACCAAAGGCGTAATGAATCTTGCTGGTTTGCCTATGCCTTGGATGCAGCATCAGATGTCCGGCGAACAACACCCCGTCACTATGATGGAAATGGGGCATGACTGATCTGACCTCTCAGATTAAGCCGATTAAGACGACCGATATTGATATGGTCTGCTATCACTGTGGGCTTGACTGCACAAATAAAGATATCACCGTCGATGAAAAAATGTTTTGCTGCGATGGCTGCAAAATGGTCTATGAAATATTAGAGGCCAACGATCTCGGCCAATACTACAATTTGAATCAGAAACCTGGTACAACACCGCCGGAAGCTGCTTTCGATAAGAAATTTGGCTTTTTAGATGATACACAGCTTGTGGAACAGATTCGCGATTTTTCCGACGGCAGATCAACCAGGGTAACTTTCACGATTCCGTCGATTCACTGCAGTTCCTGCGTCTGGATTTTGGAAAGTCTTTATCGTCTCGATATGGGGATCACTCAAACCCGGACCAATTTTGTGAAAAAGCAGGTTTCCATCACCTATAATAATGCCGAAACCGATTTGCGGAAAATTGTGGAATTACTCACTTCCATAGGCTACGAACCGGAAATTAATCTAGAAACAGTATCTCAAAAAGTTGGTCAAAAATCCCGCCACAGTCTGTATCTAAAACTGGGTATCGCCGGATTTAGTCTGGGTAACAGCATGCTGCTGAGCTTACCGCAATACCTGGCGACAGAGGGCAACTTAACACCGGAATATGCTCAGCTATTCGCCTGGTTGAACATCGCCCTGGCACTGCCGGTGTTCTTTTATTCGGCCCGCGATTATTTCATTTCTGCCTGGAGCGGTCTGCGTCACCGGGCGTTGAATATCGATGTACCAATAGCACTTGGAATCATCACCCTATTTCTACGCAGTCTGGTGGAAATACTTTTTCTGGATGGTCCCGGGTGGATGGATTCATTCATCGGATTTGTGTTTCTGTTGTTGCTGGGCAAACTGTTTCAAGAGAAAACCTACCAGACCCTGTCATTCGACCGGGATTTTAAATCTTATTTCCCATTAGCAGTCACGCGAATAAATAAGTCTGTGGAAGAATCGATACCGCTGGAACGCCTGCAAAAGGGTGACCGGATCATGATTCGCAATAATGAAATTATACCGGCCGACTCGATCCTGACCAATGGTGAAGGCTGGATTGATTACAGCTTCGTTACCGGTGAATCGGGGCCGGTTGCAAAAACCAACGGCGATAAATTATTTGCTGGTGGCAAGCAGATCGGGAGTGCCATTACTGTCAATGTGGTCAAAGAAGTGTCCCAGAGTTACCTGACCCGACTCTGGAATGATGATACCTTCACCAAACATCGTTCCACCAATTTGGATACGATTGCCAATACAGTAAGTAAGTATTTTACTTTTGGAGTGCTGATGGTGGCTTCAATGACGGGTGTGTATTGGTGGTTTAACGATCCGACATTGGCGATCAATGCTTTTACATCAGTCCTGATTATCGCCTGTCCCTGTGCTCTCGCCCTTTCGGTGCCGTTTACGCTCGGAAATACCCTGCGGATTTTTGGTCGTCGTGAATTTTATCTGAAAAATACTGCTGTGATCGAGACACTATCTAAAATTTCCACTATAATATTTGACAAAACCGGCACCCTAACCGATACCAGCCTTACAGGAATTGAATTTGTACCTACCGCTGGTATGCCCGATTTATCCACCCAAGAAATCGAGCTGGTTAGATTGGTCGTTCGCAATTCAACGCATCCACTGAGTCGCCGGATTTATGAATCCTTGCCAGCCGATGGACCGTTTCTGGAACCAGATAAATACAAAGAGATTACCGGTAAAGGACTGGAAGCGCAAATCGGCGAACATACTATCCACTTAGGCTCACCCTATTTCATCAGTGGTGATTTGAATGATCCGAATTACTGGGGTACGGCGGTGGCTTTGTCAATAGATGACGAAAACCGGGGTTCTTTTTCCATACGTAGTGTATATCGTAATGGTGTGCGGCAATTGATCGCGAGTCTGAGAAATTACCGTCTCTGGGTATTATCCGGCGATAATGACAGCGAACGTAAGCGGCTGCAAAAATTCTTTACAAAAGCCGGTCAATTACTGTTCAACCAGTCTTCATTCGATAAACTTGACAAAGTCAGAGATTTACAAACAGCCGGTGAAAAGGTGCTGATGGTGGGCGATGGTCTGAATGACGCCGGTGCGTTGAAACAGAGTGCCGTGGGACTATCGATTTCCGAAGATATCAATACATTTTCACCAGCTTGTGATGGTATTTTGGGAGCCAGTCATTTTCATCACTTGGATGATTTTCTGCGATTCTCCAAAACCAGTATGACAATTATTAAAATCAGTTTCGGGATTTCATTTCTGTACAATTTGATCGGCCTGACCTTCGCTGTCCAGGGTGTGCTTTCACCATTGATTTCCGCCATCCTGATGCCCTTGAGTTCGATCAGTGTGGTGGTTTTCGCAACATTGTCCACAAATCTGCTGGGACGTAAAATCGGGCACGTATTGGTTTAGTATTATGGACATTGCGACCCTATTTTCAAAGGTAAAAACCAGATGATTTTTATGATAAAAGTTTTAAGTCACTAATGCAGGGGATTCCATGAGCGTGCTGTCAATATTGATTGCTGCCAGTCTATTGGTAGCAATTGGATTCCTGATCGCTTTCATTTGGGCGGTTAAAAACGGTCAATTTGAGGATATGCATACGCCTGCAATGCGCATGTTGTTTCCCAGCCGACGTAAAAATACCAATAATTCGAGTTAGAGGAATAATATGGCTCTTGAAAAATTCCGCTATGATAATCAAATCGTTCGCTATTTTAGCTATGCCACAATCGGCTGGGGAGTTGTAGCATTCGTTGTGGGCCTTACAATTGCCCTGCAATTGATCAGTCCGTATTTCAATTTCAATATTCCCTGGCTGACCTTCAGCCGGTTGCGTCCCTTGCACACCAATGCGGCAATTTTTGCCTTTGTCGGCAACGGCATTTTCATGGGGGTTTATTATTCTCTCCAGCGCCTGCTGAAAGCCCGCATGTTCAGTGATTTACTCGGCCGCCTGCATTTCTGGGGCTGGCAATTGATCATTCTCTCCGCGGCCCTGACCTTGCCGTTCGGGAAGACCGTCGGTAAGGAATATGCCGAGCTGGAATGGCCCATCGATTTGCTGATTGCCGTAGTCTGGATGATTTTTGGGATAAACCTGATCGGCACGATTTTGAAGCGCCGCGAAAGACACATGTATGTGGCGATCTGGTTTTATATCGCCACCTTTTTCACAATCACGATCCTGCATGTGGTTAATTCGATTGAAATACCGGTGTCATTTTTTAAGAGCTATCCCGTATTTGCCGGAGTGCAGGATGCTCTGGTCCAGTGGTGGTATGGTCATAACGCTGTGGCTTTTTTCCTGACTACACCCTACCTGGGATTGATGTATTATTTTTTACCTAAAGCCGCCAATCGACCGGTCTATTCTTATCGACTGTCAATTGTGCATTTCTGGTCTTTGATTTTTATTTACATCTGGGCTGGACCCCATCACCTGTTGTACACTGCTCTACCGGATTGGGCTCAATCACTTGGTACAGTATTTTCAATTATGCTGATCGCTCCTTCCTGGGGCGGTATGCTTAACGGTCTGCTGACTTTGCGGGGAGCCTGGGACCGGGTGCGACAGGATCCGATCCTGAAATTCATGGTAGTAGCGGTAACCGCCTACGGCATGGCCACTTTCGAAGGGCCGATGCTGGCGCTTAAAAATGTGAATGCACTGGCCCACTATACCGACTGGATCATTGCCCATGTCCATATCGGAGCCCTGGGTTGGAATGGCCTGCTAACTTTTGGAATTTTGTACTGGTTGGTACCGCGCCTGTTCAACACCAAGTTATACTCTGTGAAAATGGCTAACACCCATTTCTGGCTGAGCACCCTGGGCATCGTTTTTTACGCTATTCCGTTATATTGGGCTGCCATTACCCAGGGACTGATGTGGAAAGAATTCAATGCCGACGGTTTACTGCAGTATCCCAATTTTCTGGAAACGCTTTTGCAGATTCTACCCATGTACCATATCCGGATAATCGGCGGCTTGCTCTACTTTACCGGGGCTGTTATCATGGTTGTCAACCTTTACAAAACTGCAAAGGCCGGTCAGTACGTGGACGAAGAGGAAGATGAAGCACCCGCTTTGATGCCGGAAAGTAAGTCAACCGGTCGTTTCTCTCACCAATTATTGGAAAGCCGTCCGATCCAGTTCATGATACTGGCCACGGTTGCCGTAATCATCGGTGGTTTGGTGGAGATTGTTCCCATGTATCTCGTGAAAAGTAATATTCCCACGATTACCAGCGTAAAACCATATACACCGCTGGAGCTGCAGGGCCGTGATATATATGTAAGTGAAGGTTGTTATGTATGCCATTCACAGATGATTCGACCATTCCGTTCCGAGACCGAGCGCTATGGTGAGTATTCCAAGGCAGGAGAATTTGTATACGACCATCCTTTCCAATGGGGTTCGCGACGTACTGGCCCCGACCTGCATCGAATCGGCGGGAAATATCCAGATGCTTGGCACTATAATCATATGCTGGATCCCCAATCCACTTCACCTGGCTCGATCATGCCCGCTTATAAATGGTTAGCGGATAAATACATCGACCTGAATTCCACACCGGCCAAGATTCGTGCCATGCAGAAGCTGGGTGTTCCTTACCCGGATGACTATGATCGGATCGCCAATGATGACCTGGAAAAGCAGGCAGACCTGATTACCGTCAACCTGGCCAATCAGGGTATCCCCGGGATCGACCGCAATAAGCAGATCGTGGCGCTATTAGCTTATCTGCAACGCCTGGGCACAGATATTAAAGCGGGAGGTCAATAATATGTTTCGAGCAATTTTTAGTGGAGCTGGTGAACTGGGAATCTATCCGGTCATATCAATGCTGATTTTTTTTACAATTTTTACCGCTGTAATGTTTTGGATGTTTACCATTAAAGAATCCTATTTAAAGCACATGAGCAAATTGCCTTTAGAGACTACCAAAAAGCAGGAGGGCTTATTATGAATACAGGCCGGAAAGACCTGCAGCTTGATCATGACTATGACGGCATTAAAGAATTGGATAATGATCTACCACCCTGGTGGTTGTACCTGTTCTATATATCGATCGCGTTTGCAGTGGTCTACATGCTTCATTTCCATGTGATCGATACCGGTCCATCCAGCATCACCGAATACATGAAAGAATTCAATCCCGATTATGTGGATGTGACTATAGCGGGGCATTCGATTGGCTATCAATCACCCTGGTACACCGGTGATACCGATATAACCCCTCAGTTGCTTAATAAATTCCGTCAGCACATTGGTGATGATGTGGCTTTTGATCAGTTGATTATGGCAGCTAAACAACGGGCCACCAAAGAGCAGTTGGATCTATTAATGGCTTCATTTCCCAGCGCTGAAATTATCCAACCGGTGATTGCTGCCAATGAGCCTTCTGAGCCAGCCCGGCCAACCGGTACAGTCGCACTAACTGACGATGCCAGTCTGGCGGTCGGTTCGCAATTATATAAGGCCAGCTGCGCAGTATGTCATGGGCGGCAGGGACAGGGCGGAATCGGGCCTAACATGACAGATTCTTATTGGATCCATGGTGGCAGCATGGATGATATAGTCCACCTGATTAATGTGGGTGTTCCGGCAAAGGGTATGATCCCCTGGAACAAGACACTATCCCAAGCTAAAATCCATCAAGTGGCCAGTTTTATCTATTCCCTGGATGGTACTAATCCACCTGCCGCTAAAGCCCCGGAAGGGGAAATTTACGAGCGGGATTAATGATATAGTCGGGGGTCTGGGATAACAACTCAAGACTACAACCAGACAATTACTGGTGATGAAGACGGCGGTAAATATCGGGATCATATCGCCACAGTCGATGATTCCGGGAAGCGGGTTTGGATTTACCCCCAAAAACCCAGTGGACCGCTTTATAGTGCCCGCACGTTAGTAAGCCTGATACTTCTGGCCCTGTTCTTTGGTGGTCCTTTCATTACCTTCCACGGCAGGCCAATCCTATTACTGAATTTCCTGGAGCGCAAATTTTATATTTTGGGCATCGTTTTCTGGCCTCAGGATTTTTACTTGTTCGGTCTTACCTTTATTACACTGGTAGTGTTCATTGTATTGTTTACCGTCGTTTTCGGTCGACTTTTTTGTGGTTGGGCCTGTCCTCAGACCATATTCATGGAAATGGTCTTCCGTAAAATCGAATACTGGATCGAAGGTAATGCCGCTGCTCAGCGCAAATTGAATGCCGAGCCGTGGTCTATCAGAAAGCTATTCAAAAAAAGTATGAAACAGGGGATTTTCTATGCTATTTCATTTATTATCGGTAATACCTTTCTGGCTTACATCATTGGTACGGAGGCCCTGATCCGGATTATCTCTGAACCTGTGAACGAGCATCTGGGTGGCTTTATGACGATGGTGATTTTCAGCTTCATATTTTTTGGTGTATTTGCCTGGTTCAGGGAGCAGGTTTGTGTGCTGGTTTGCCCTTATGGCAGGTTGCAAGGTGTGTTGCTGGACAACAATTCGGTAGTCGTCCATTACGATTTTATCCGTGGAGAACCCCGGGGTAAAGGCAACCATGCCACTCCAAATGGATTAGGTGATTGTATCGATTGTGACCAGTGTGTTAAGGTATGTCCAACCGGGATAGACATCCGCAACGGAACTCAGTTGGAATGTGTCAATTGCACAGCTTGCATTGATGCCTGTAATTCGATTATGACCAGAGTGAAAAAGCCCAAAGGATTGATTCGATATGCTTCTTACAATAGCATTAAAAATGGCGTCCAGCGATTGTTTTCACCCCGGATGGCCGGCTATTCGGTCGTTCTGACTATGTTGGTGATCCTGTTAACAGTCTTGCTGGTGATGCGCACACCAGTGGAAGCCACCATTTTACGCGTTCCTGGTGTCATGTATCAAGAGTTGCCTGATGGGATCCTGCGTAATCTATATAATATAAAAGTGGTTAATAAAACCTTTCAGCAAAAGTCGATCAATCTACGTTTGATCCAACCGGTTGGCGGATCAATAACGATGGTAAGTGAACTGGTTGTTGCCGAGGACGACCTGGAACAATCAGCATTTTTTGTTGATTTACCACAATCAATCATGACCACCACTAGCATACCGCTGGAACTCGAGGTCTGGTCTGAAAAAGAATTGCTGGAGACGATTAAAATGTCATTTGTAGGTCCTGTGAGAAATTGATGTTAGAAAAACCAAACATATTCCTGCGTGGATTGGTGATTGTTATCAGTCTGTTCATTGTGCTTAATATCGCTTTTGTAGTTTATACCGGCACTCTGTCGATTGGACTCGTATCGGATAATTATTACGCTGATGAGATCGCATACCAGCAGCAGATTGACCGTATCCAGCGCACTAATGCTTTGGAACCCTCGGTAACGGTGGAATTTAAACCGGCCAGCGGATTGGAGGTCAGCTTTCCAGCTTTCTTTGAGTCGGCAACGGTGGAAGGGACAATTATATTATTCCGGCCTTCCGATAAGCGGTTAGACCGCAGGATCCCGATTAATTTAAATCGGGAAGGTGTTCAATTTATTTCAGGAATAAACCTGCCGGTGCCGGGATTATGGAAGATCAAAATCTTCTGGCAAGTCGAGGGTATTGAGTATTATTTGGAGGAGGAGTTGGTGGTTAATTTGTAGGAAAGTTTGTACTGTTAGGTATATTTCTTCCGCCCGCCATTTCGATTCCGATGAAATCGGGAGAGAAATCCACTTTAGTTTTGCAATGAAAATAGTTCATTCACCCATCGATAGTGTACGATATAAACAAAAGTAGATTCCACCCTGGGAAGGAAATTAAGACAAGTGCAAATCGTTAGTATTTCCGAATAAATTACTGTATGTACCAAGCTATTGTAGATTTCTCCACGTCCCGGATACGGGACGTGGAGAAATGACAAGGCCGTTAGTAAACCCAGTTTTCGCTCAATTCAGGCCGGCCAGAGATGCTTTGATCAATGATTCACAAATTTAATCGATGCTTCAAGCCGTGGATCACCGGTTGGGACCAGCGGCTGCGTTGATAATTTCCGTATCAGCAGACTGATTAACACACCACCGATGCCAACCAGAGTAGTAACATCCATCCATGACATACGTGGACCGTGGGGATGTAGACTGGGCATTATCAGCCAGTAGAGATCATCATAATGCATAATTAATATAATTGTGGACATTATCTTTAAAATCGTCAGGTTACACTTGGCAGCCCGGAACAGTAAAACGAAAAATGGAATAATGAAGTGGAAGGCAATAATGAATAATGTGAAATATCTCCAGTTACCTTCCCAGCGGTGGAGGTACCAGACTGTTTCTTCCGGTATGTTGGCGTACCAGATCAGGAAATACTGGGCACCGGCGATATAAGCCCAGAATACGACAAAAGTAAAAAGCAGCTTCCCGAGATCGTGGAAATGCTCTCCAGAGACGGCTCCGGAAAGAACATTCTGGTTCCGGAAATACTGTAACAGTAGCACCAGAAAAGCATTGACTGCTAAATAACTACCGGAAAAAATATAAACCCCGAACATGGTTGAATACCAGTGAGCATCAATTGACATGACCCAGTCAAAACTGGCAAAGGTGAGGGTCAGGGCAAACAGGATCGTGCCGGGAGCACTGATTCGACGCATTTTATCAGCTATTGGTGTGCCGTCCGGTGACTGATCCTGTTGAAGAGAATTTTTGTATAGGGCACGTGATAAAACAAACCAAACTGTAAAATAGAAAATGGTTCGGATGATAAAAAACGGCAAGTTCAGATAGCCTGTTTTTTTGTGCAATATGGCGTCGTGTGCAACTGCTTCAACATCACTCCAGTGGAATAATTCATGCATTCCGAACAGGATTGGGATAAACAGGATTGCCAGGGGTAGCAGCAGCATTCCCAGCACTTCAGCTATCCGTCGTAAAACGATACTCCAGACTGCCCCGGTAATATGTCCCAGAAGAGTGAAAAACAGGCCACCGATTGCTATCGTAAACCAGAAGACAAAAGCCGTTAGATAAGAATGAAAGAATTGTGCCGGATCAGTAACTATACCAATTGCGCTAATCAGTAAGGCGACTATTCCAATCAACAGAGTCCGCTTCTGAACAGTGCCTGAACCAATCAGTCGGTGTGATGGTGTATCGTACATCATTTTACTAATTTGGACCCTAGATCGGCAGTACTTTCGTTTGCACTGGCATTTTGACTGCGTTGTAATGCGCGAAGGTAGGCCACAATGGCCCAGCGATCATCCACTGGAATCTGATGATCATAGGGCGGCATGTTACGGACACCATTAGTAATTACATGAAAGAGGTAGCCATCTTCCACCTGACGGATACGTTCATCATGAATTGAAGTGGGTGGAATCGGATACTTGTATTGCATGATGATCCCTTTACCATCACCGACCCGGCTATGGCAGGGTGCACAATATATATTATATCGCTCCTGACCGCGCAGATGTAATTCCTTGGTAGTAAGTCGGGGATTAATTGCAACATAGGTCTCAGGACCGGTTTTACCCGTATAATATTCCTGGTTCTCTCTCAGCTCTCCCATAGCAACAGTGCCCGCGACAGGCTGACGCATCGTCGATCCATCAGCGAAAAATTTACTTTCCCGGAATGGTTTGTATTTCTGCTGTGTATCCATATTAGGATTCAGATGCACTGGTGGATTTTCGGAAGTTCGTCCCCTTCCGCAACTTATCAGGATGGTGGCAATCAGGACACTAAAGCCAATTTGAATCAGGCTCTTCACGTAACTAATCTTCCCCTTCCAGTAATTCAATATTGATACCACCGATTTCCGTTAAAAATGCAGCGGTTTGGCGTTGATCAAAATATCCATCGGCAGCTTCGATGCTGATGAAGAATCCATTGTTAGAAGCTATCTTGAAATTCTTGGAAAAAAATAACGGATGGTGCAGGCGAGGTAATCGATTGAAATGGAACATGCCAAATACAGCTGCGAAAGCGCCGAACAAAACCATCAATGCGAAAGTAACAATCGTAAATGCTTGCCAGCTGAATAGGGGCTTGCCGGATACAGTAATTGGGTATTCGATGGTTGCTGTCCAGCCTTGCAGTAATAATCCGCTGATCGCACCGGTGGCACAAAAAATAGCCACCACAAATCCCAGCTTGCTGCGTTTCATTCCCATGGCCCTGTCCATACCATGGATTGGGAAGGGTGAATGACAGTCGAATAATTGATAGCCAGCATCACGGACTTTTCCAGCGGCCTCAATTAAAGTACCGGGATTGGCGAATTCCGCCAGTATTCCGTGAATTGTTTTCCGGGCCATTTTATTTGTTCTCTGCATGGTAATGGTGAGGATCAGCCTGAGGCAGTACCCCTTTGACCTCAGACATTGAGATCATTGGTAAAAATCGCAGGAATAATAAGAAGAGTGTAAAGAATAAACCGAAAGTGCCTATGAACGTCGCAATATCAAAAAATGTTGGTGAATAATAATCCCAACTGGATGGTAGAAAATCACGTGAGAGTGACGAGACGGTAATCACGAACCGTTCAAACCACATGCCAATATTGATCAGGATCGAGGCCACAAACATAACTGGCACACTGGTGCGTAATTTTTTTGACCAGAATAACTGGGGAACAATCACATTACAGGAGATCATGGTCCAGTAGGCCCAGGCATAGGGTCCAAAAGCGCGATTGATAAATGCGAAACTTTCATAATTATTGCCGCTGTACCAGGCGATGAAAAATTCCATGGCGTAGGAATAGCCAACGATTGATCCGGTGACAAGCATGATTTTATTCATGTTCTCCAGGTGGCGGATCGTGATGAAATGCTCTAATGCAAAAATTTTACGGGCGATTAATGCCAGCGTCATGACCATGGCAAAACCGGAAAAAATCGCTCCGGCCACAAAATAGGGCGGAAAGATGGTTGTGTGCCAGCCGGGAATCATACTGGTGGCAAAGTCAGTGCTGACGACTGAATGAACAGATAACACCAGCGGTGTTGAAAGTCCAGCCAGCAGCAAGTAAGCCAGTTCATAATGCTGCCATTGCCGGTTTCCACCGCGCCAGCCCAGCGCCAATGTTCCGAAAACAATTTTACGGATTTTTGATTTAGCCCGATCACGTAAAGTGGCCAGATCGGGGATCAGTCCCGTAAACCAGAATAGCAGGGAAACAGTAAAATAAGTTCCAACTGCGAAAAAATCCCACAGCAGCGGACTGCGGAAATTGGGCCACATTCCCATTTGGTTTGGAACCGGGAAGAACCAGTGGATGACCCAGATTCGACCAACGTGGATCCCAGGGAAAACCAGTGCGCAGATGACAGCAAACAGGGTCATTGCCTCTGCAAATCGATTGATCGATGTACGCCATTTCTGGCGTAGTAAAAATAAGACCGCTGAAATCAGAGTACCAGCGTGACCGATACCAACCCAGAATACGAAATTTACAATCGCCCAACCCCAGCCGACTGGATTATTGAGCCCCCAAATGCCGGTGCCTTCCCAGAACAGATAGGCCAGCAGGCCCACCAGCATCATCAATACCGATACTGAAAGGGCAAAGGCAAAATACCAGGGTTTGGGTGTTTTCCGCTCGGTTATTGAGCTGATCTGCTCCGTAATGGTATCAAAGGTTTGATTACCGGTAACCTGGGGCGGCAGCAGTGAAATATCGGTCATATCAGCTCACCAACTCAGGATTGGGATTACGCAGTTTGGCCAGGTAGGTCAGGCGCGGTTTTGTGTTAAGCTCACCCAGCAGCGCATAATTTCGGTTCTGAAGTTTGGACTTAGAAACACGACTATTCGGATCATTGGTATTACCGAAGACGATTGCATCCGCCGGGCAGCTTTGCTGACAGGCCGACTGTACTTCATCATCCCGAATTTCCCGATTCTCGTTTTTCGCACCGATGCGCGCCAGACTGATTCGTTGAACGCAGAAAGAGCATTTTTCCATGACACCACGAGAGCGGACGGTAACGTCTGGGTTCATGGCCATCTCAACTATTTCCGGTGTATCCTTGGTATAATTGAAGAAATTGAAACGGCGGACTTTATAGGGGCAATTATTGGCGCAATAGCGAGTACCCACGCAGCGGTTGTAGGTCATCACGTTCAGTCCCTCACCGTCATGCACTGTAGCAGCCACCGGGCAGACCTGTTCGCAGGGTGCGTTTTCGCAATGTTGACAGGCCACGGGTTGGTGTACCAGCTCAGGATTTTCTTCCGGACCGCTGAAATATCGGTCCATTCTTATCCAGGCCATCTCGCGGCCTTTGGCAACTTCTTCTTTGCCAACGATTGGGATATTATTTTCGCTCTGACAGGCGATTGAGCAGGCATTACAGCCGGTGCAGGTATTCAAATCGATTGTCATCCCCCATTGATAACCTTTGTCGTAATCCTTTTCTTCCCATAGCGATTTCAATGGTGGATGTTCCACTGCTTCACTGACGAAATCGGGATGCTGTTGGTATTCCTCCAGAGTAGCTTCCCGGTATAATACCGGCAAACGGTCTTGAATTGCATCCGCAGCCAGTTTTTCCAGGTCCAGGCCATGGTGGTCCTGGGTGCAGGCCAGTTCGTAAGTGGCGTTGGTTTTGGTTATCGTCGCTTCGGAAATAATATAAGGGTTATCGCTGGTACGGAGCCGATAGGCATTGACGCCAACATCATTACCAATCCTTCCAGCGGCTTCACGTCCATAACCTGTTGCCAGAGAAATTGTGAAATCAGCCTGGCCAGGGACGATCCAGACTGGAGCCGTTAGCGATTGACCACCAAAGGAAATTTCAATTACATCGTAATTGGATACCTTCAACGCTTCAGCGCTTTTACGGTTCATTACCACCGCGTTATCCCAGGTCAGTTTGGTGATTGGATCCGGCAATTCCTGCAACCAGCCGTTATTGGCAAAACGGCCGTCGAAACTGGCATTAGACGCTGTCAGTGAGATCTCAATATTAGTGGCTGATGGAGGTGTGCTTGTTAAACTTTCAGTAAAATAATTTTTCAATCCGCTTTGGGAAATCCGAGGTACTTCGCTATCTGCAATGGAATCCAACAATCCATCGTGAAGTACCCGTCGCCAGGATTTATCAAAATTTGCTGATTGTAGAATGGTTCGCCAGGTTTTTTGGATTTCATCGTAGCCGCTGAATTTCTCACCGCTGGCAAGTAGACTTAATAATTCTATGGCGCTGATCGCGCCAAAAAGAGGTTCGATTTGTGGTTGTATAATACTGCGGATACCGTTAAGGGTAGTGGCATCACCCCAGGCTTCCAGAAAATGGGTCTGATTAATATGCCAATTCACTAATCTGGATGTTTCATCAACGTGGGAGCTGAGATGGACGGTGTTGGTAACATTGCCAAGAGCTTTCGAAAAATCTAAATCGACAGGGACATTATAAACCGGATTACCACCCAGCATTACCAGATAATCAATTTCACCAGCTTCCATTGCATCAACCAGACTGATCAGGGCTGGTGTTGATGATAACTCCGAATCCTTCATTTGGTAGTAGTCAACCGTACTACCGGTATTTCCCAGAGCTGAGTTCAATAGTAGAACCAGGGCATGAACTTGCGCAGGTTGGTTGCGTCCGGCTACGATCAAGCTCTGTCCCAGATTAGTAAGCAAATCCTTTGCAACTGCTTGAATCCAATCGGGGCTTGCTTTATATTCAACAGCTGGCAGGCTTATACTCCCGGGCAAAGCTAACCCTTGATTTTGCAGTTCATGAGCTAAAGTCAGGGTAAATGCTGCTACTTGCGAAGCTGGTAAATTCAGGCGGTGATCAGCCATGCCGCCAGTAACGGTGAAGGCGGGCTCTACAACATACAAACGGTTCATGGAATCATTTTCCGATTCTACCCGGCGGCCTTCCGTGAATCCTTTAGTGTTGGCTATAGCATCGGTCTCCAAATGGAGAAAATCACTATCCAGCGCCAGTATCACCTGCGCGTTATTCAGGTGGTATTTCGGCTGATAGATTTTGCCGGTAGCGGCCTGAATACCATTGTAAATGTTTTCATCGGATATTGGACTCCAGGTAACCCAGCGGGCTTTGGGGAATTGCCGGATAAACTCGGTCTTGAGACGAGCCAGGGTGGGTGAAGCGAAAGTCTCGGATAAAATGGCAAACCCTTCGCCCTTCCTTTCTTTGAATTCAGAATGGGTTGTGCGCCAGTGAGCGCAAAAATCATCCCAGTTGCGGGTGAGGCCATTATTTATAACGGATTTAGAACGATCTGGATCATAAAGATTGAGAATGGCTGCCTGGACGAAAGAATTGGCGGCACCCAGGGAAGCTGGATGTTTGGGATTGCCTTCCAGTTTGGTGGGGCGGCCTTCGTGGTTTTCCACCAGCACCCCGATATTCTCAAGCCCAAACGGCATGGTTGTGGCATAGAATTTTGGCAAGCCGGGAGTAATATTTTCCTGCCCGACAACATAGGGGATAATTTTTTCCACCGGTCGTCGGCAACCAGCCAAACCAGCTAAGGCAACCGATGCTCCCATGAGTGATAAAAATACACGTCTTGAAACAGGATCGTTCAACTCGGAAGCGCTATCTGGGAATTCCCGTTCAACGAATTGGCGGAATTCGTCCGTATCAGCCAATTGATCCAGGCTGCGCCAGTAAGTCTTGCCAGTAGTCGTCAGGGTCTTCATCGATGGCAGGCAGAACAATCCTCAGATGGTTTAATATTATATTCAGTTATTTGCTGGTGCGCCAGTTCAATTTGGTCGGTAGGTGGAGTCCATTTCATATTAGTAATTTCCGATATTGGCCGTATGTGCCGATTGGGATTTCGGTGGCAATCAAGACACCAACTCATACTTAATGGCTCAACCAGTTTTACTACTTCCATTTCTGTAACATTTCCATGACAACTGGCACAGCCGATTCCGGCATTAATGTGGATAGAATGATTGAAATAGGCATAATCCGGTACTTTATGCACACGTACCCATTGCAAGGGATTGCCTGTGGCCCAGCTGCGTCGGACAGGTAATAATTTTTTACTTTCAGGTAGAATAAGTTGATGACAGTTCATACAAGTTTGGGTCGGTGGGAGACTGGCAGAAGCGGCAGTCTCTACAGAAGTGTGACAATATCGGCAGTCGATTCCCAAATCCCCGGCGTGAAGTTTGTGACTATATGGTACTGGTTGCTCAGGTTGGTAGCCTACATCGGTATATTTAGGTGATCCAAACCACCAGATTACGATGACAATGCTAACTAATAACAGTAGTACACAAACCGCTAATAGGATTGGCAGTTTATTTGTCCATTTTGGAAAAATCTGCGCCAATTCTACATTTCCCTCTCATTATCTTTGGGAGGAATATAAGGTATCAGTTCGGTAAAATTAATCTTTTCAAGAATAGTGGATACCTGGTTTTCTACATCGCGCATTTTATTAATGATCGGATTACAAATTTGCTGCCGGCCACAATCTTTATAATCATTTTCCAGGCATCTGACCATATGCGGCGGACCTTCCATAACTTCGATGACTTCCCTAAGAGTTATTTCGGCTGGTAGTTTCAAAAGACGATAACCACCGTGGATTCCCTTAACCGATTCCACGATTTCTGCTTTTACTAATTTCTGCAAAACCTTTGAAAGGAATTCTGCCGGTAGATTGAGAGCAGAGGCTAGACCATCTTTGGTATAAACGGCATTATCATTCCGGCCAGCTAAAAAGCCAACCACCAGGATTGAATAATCAGCTGCTTTACTGATACCAAGCATAAAATATTATTGGTTACGCTTAATTATATAGTATTTGAAAGAATACATGTCGCGATTATAAAACAGTAAAAATAATGAATCAAGCAATAAGTGGACAAATTTAGTCCAGATTAAAAAATTGTCATTCCGACTCTACCCCGAAACGGAGAGGAATCTGAAATATCTGTATATAAATCGTAGCTTGTATTGGAAGGAAAATAAATTCAAGGATGGAATGAGTAAAATCATCTTTATAAGGATTTGTTGGGTAACATTTAATCAGTTGTTGTGCATGAAATTTCGTTTATACATTTCGCCATATAACGAAATGAAATATTAATATTCATGCGAACAGAAATCAAATTATTTAAAGCTCTGTCTGACACAAACCGGATCCGAATATTGAAAATGCTGGAAATGCGTCCTCTCTGTGTCTGCGAGATTACCGAGGTTTTACAGTTGGCTCCATCGACTGTTTCCAAACATCTGTCCTTGTTGCGCGACACCGAATTGATTGTCGATGTCAAGGAAGGCAAATGGGTCAATTATCACTTGCAAGCCGGAGCGGATGAAGAACAAGCACAACAAATATTGAAATTGTTGGCTGCGTGGTTGCCTGATGATAAAACAATCATCAGAGATCAAAAATTAGCAAATGAAGTTGACCGGAATATTCTCTGCGGAGGTTAGAATGAGCTGGCGTGAAGAAGTTAAATATCTAATCTGGATTGTCGGTGGTTTTCTGCTGTTTTATTTTATGCCGATTGAAGATAATCAACTAGTTGGAGCAGTGACTGCCGCTATGGAACTGGCCAATTGGTATGCACGTGCTCACGTTTTGCTATGTCTCGTTCCGGCATTTTTTATTGCTGGTGTTATTGCTATTTTTGTAAGCCAGACGGCGGTCATCAAATATTTTGGTGCGGCCGCTAAAAAATGGTTGGCCTACCTGATCGCATCGGTTTCCGGATCGGTGTTAGCTGTCTGTTCCTGCACAATCCTGCCCCTGTTTTCCAGTATTTATAAACGGGGTGCCGGTATTGGTCCGGCGGTGACCTTCCTGTATTCCGGACCTGCTGTTAATATTCTGGCTATGGTTCTGACTGCCAGGATCCTGGGCTTCAAGCTGGGAGTGGCCCGGATCATTGGTGCCGTCCTGTTCAGCATAGTGATTGGACTGATCATGCAATTTATCTATCGCAGGGAAGAGGTGGAAAAAATCGCTGATTTGCAGGTTCCTGATATAGTGGTTGTACGCCCGATCTGGCAGACGGCCGTACATTTATTGATTCTCGTGGCCATTCTTGTTTTTACAACCTGGGCACTACCGCAAAAAATGATTGGTGTCTGGGCATCGATCTGGTCGATTAAATGGAAACTGGTCAGTCTGGCGGGTTTGGCATTGTCGCTATCATTAGTTTATATAATTGGTCTTAATCGCTACCGCGTTATGGCCGGAATTATCCTGGTCGCATTTACCGCCTGGTTTTTCCCGGTACATCCACTGATTCCATTTCTGACCGGATTATTGGTATTGGTGCTATTACTCCTAACCTCGCAGGGAGAATCGCTGGAGTGGCTGAATTCCACGTGGGGCTTTACAAAGCAGATTCTGCCATTGCTGGCAGCCGGTGTACTGCTGGCGGGATTGCTGCTGGGATCACCGGAAGGTAGCCGGGGGCTAATTCCAGACGATTGGGTTACCGGTCTGGTTGGCGGTAATTCCCTGTGGGCCAATTTTTTCGCGGCAATTGTGGGTGCTTTCATGTATTTCGCCACGTTGACCGAAGTCCCGATTCTGCAAGGTCTTATCAGCAGTGGTATGGGACAGGGTCCGGCTTTGGCTTTGCTGTTAGCAGGACCGGCTCTGTCACTACCGAATATGCTGGTAATCCGCTCGGTGATCGGGACGAAAAAGACGATAGTATTTGTAGCCCTGGTGGTGGTGATGGCCACATTCAGTGGGATAATTTTTGGATTAATTAACTAAAATTGGAGAAGAAATGCTAAGCATTTTAGTAGCTGGACCAGGCTGCATGAACTGCAACAAACTGGCCCAGATGTGCCGGGATGTAGTTGCGGAAAATAATCTGGATGCGATCGTCGCAAAAGTAACCGATCTGAATCAGATAACAGCCCTGGGCGTGCTGATGACTCCCGGGCTGATCATAAATGGGAAAGTAATCAGCAGTGGCAAAGTGCCACTAAAAACAACTCTGGAACAATGGATTCTGGCAGAGGTGTGATGATATTGGTTCCCAAAGCCCAACGGATTGTAGCAATCAAGGAAAAAATGGTACAAAAGGATAGCAAATGGCAAAGTTAACTAAACAATTATCATTTCTGGATCGTTGGTTAACACTATGGATTTTTCTGGCAATGATCAGCGGAGTCTCGATTGGTTACCTGCTGCCGGGCGTGGAAGGATTTATCGCTCGATTTCAGGTCGGCACCACCAATCTACCCATCGCGATCGGCCTGATCCTGATGATGTATCCACCATTGGCGAAAGTGCGCTACGAAGAGCTAGGTGATGTCTTTCGCAACTGGCGGGTACTGGGCCTATCACTGGTTCAGAACTGGATCATCGGACCGATCCTGATGTTTGTTCTGGCAATCGTATTTCTACGCGGCTATCCGGAATTCATGACCGGTTTAATCATGATTGGCCTGGCGCGTTGCATTGCCATGGTGATCGTCTGGAATGAACTGGCCCGTGGTGATAATGAATATGTGGCCGGACTGGTAGCTTTCAATAGCATTTTCCAGGTCCTGTTTTACAGTGTCTACGCTTATATCTTCATCACAATCCTGCCCCCACTATTTGGCCTCAGTGGCAGTGTAGTGGAGGTGAGTATAGGCCAGATCGCCGAAAGCGTTTTTATTTATCTGGGAATCCCATTCTTCGCCGGTATGCTTACCCGCTTCCTATTGGTTAAAGCTCGTGGCAAGGATTGGTACCATAATGTTTTCATTCCTAAAATCAGCCCAATAACCCTGATTGCCCTGTTATTCACGATTGTGGTGATGTTCAGCCTGAAAGGTAATTTGATCGTTTCAATTCCTCTGGATGTGGTGCGTATTGCTATTCCATTGTTGATTTATTTCGTGGTAATGTTTTTGGTGAGTTTCTGGATGGGTAAGAAAATCGGTGCCGATTATTCAAAGACTACGGCTATCTCATTTACAGCAGCCAGTAACAATTTTGAACTGGCAATTGCCGTCGCAGTGGCAGTCTTCGGTATCAATTCCGCTATAGCCTTCACTACCGTAATTGGCCCCCTGGTGGAGGTGCCTGTATTAATCGGATTAGTGAATGTGGCATTAAGATTTCAGAAGAAGTATTTCATACAATGAATCAGATATTGATCTCAATTGTTGAACTGATTTTATTTGAATAATGAATTTGTAAGCACTACATTCTTGCTGGAGTAACAAATATTATCATCCCTTTACGTGATGATTCGATTCTGATGTATCGATATTACTTTTGATTTGGGTGCACGCTGCTTACTGATATGCTTTAATGATGTATTGTGAGGATGATTATTTGTAATTAGTTCAATTATAGGAGGTTAAGATGGATCCCTATATCAAGCATCTGATTGTGGTTTTCCTGATTCCGGTAATTCCTGCATTCCTTTTTTACAAAATCATCCCTTCCAAGACCTTCGTAAAAGGTCCCTTTCAAGGTTTGCAGATTGATATGAGTGGTGCGTTTGCTGGCTATTTCATATTACTGCTAATGATTTTTGTTTTTATGTCGCCGCCGGAAAGTAACTGGGATATTTGGACGGTGACCGGAGATATGTACCTATCTGACGGAGAAATCATTTATGATAATGTATTAGCAGTAAAAGTGCAACCAGCTTTGCATAATGTCAATAGTGATAGCAGCTTTAGCGTAAATGTAATTCGTTCACCAGACCAATCGGGCAGGATGAAATTTCCCCAGTTAATTGCCGAATATGCCGGCTACATCCCGTTTTCTCATGATTTGAATAACGCTCAAAATATCACGTTGCCCGGTAAAAAAGTATTGCAGTTATCAAAGCCGATCGTGCTGGTCGAACGACCGGGCAGCTGAGGAGATAACCAAAATGAATAAACTAATAGTCACCGGAATTAAAATTGTTTTTATAGGAATATTTTCATGCCATTTTCTGATTGCAGATCCACCGGATACAGCGAAATACGTATCAGGTAAATTGGACATAGAATTGGAAAGCGGTAAGAAATTACCGGCATCGAACCTGGAGATTGTTTTAACAGATACCAGTAGCACAAGGCAATTGTTTAAAACAATAACTGCCAGTGATGGTTTCTATTTTGTCGATTCAGTGCCGTTTGGTGAATATATAATAGAAGCTTGGAATGATAGCACACGAATCATGGAGCAGCGAATTGATGTGCAGCAAGCGCCACTCTTTCAAAACAAAGATATCAGCATCCCCGCGAGTGAATTGAAGAAGGATTAATCGCCGGGGCATCATTCAATGTTAATAGTCTAATCAACTGGAGGTTTTATGAAATATCCAAATCCAATCATATTTATTCACGGAATTCAAGGAGCCTGGTTAAAAAATCAATACCCTGTAGATTACCAGGATGAAATCTACTGGACTGGTATCCTGAAAAAGAAGTTTGATAAATTGCATCTCAGTGCAATTAACAGCGACGTTGATAAGGATATCAACACATTTATTTTTCCCCATCAAGCAGTACCATTAATCTACGAATCGATTGTTGAAGAACTGCGCTCAGAGGCAACCGAACAAAGTTACCTGTTTACCTATGATTGGCGGAAAGATAATCGGCTTGCGGCAGAGAAACTGGGGGAATTCATCCGGCAAATTCTAGAACGGGCTAAAATCCATGCTAAATCTGGTCAAGCACCACCCGACAAAATAACTCTGGTCGGCCACAGTATGGGGGGACTGGTAATCAAATGGTTTTTATTGCAAGTTCTTCCCGCTGATGAACGGTCTCTGGTAGACAAAATAATAACAATTGCTACGCCCTACCGCGGCAGTCTGAAAGCAATCGAGGCAATTTTACCGGGTGCACGCCGTTTCTTTGGCATGGAAGCTCAGAAAAATATGCGCAAGGCTTCCCGAACTTTACCGGGAGTGTATCAATTACTGCCTTCGTGGGATAAAGCTGTTATCGATAAATCCACTGGGGACAATATTGACATCTTCGATGCGAAAAACTGGCAGGGAAATGTGGTTCGTAAACTGGAACGTAATTATGGTGCGGATTTCCTGCCGGCCATGCTAGAGGATGCCGGTGAATTCTCCGCAGTTGTTAAAACTGAATACCCAGATGATTTAAAAGATCGGTTTTATTGCGTCTACGGTGAAGGTAGTGAAACATTGAAACAGGTTAGGGTCGATCGCAATAAAGATAATTATTATGATTTCGCAAAAGCGGATGAAAACAAAAAAGGTGATGGGACGGTTCATAATCGATCTTCGTATGTCGAAGCAGCCGGTCACTTGAAGGCTGATAGGCTTCCAATTGAAATCGGTGGCCAGCACGCCCAGTTGCCTAATCACGAAGATGTGCAGGATTATATAATCAATCTGCTCACTGGCAGTGAATTGCTGCAAACATTTCGATCCAAAGAATAAGCAGTCAGTAATATACCGAATCTGTCATCTCGAATCCTGATGCAATCTGGATGAGAAATCTACATTTATTTGGTTACCAACATAAGTAGATTTCTCAATCATCCCGAATTCTTCGGGTCTCATTTCGAAATGACAATTTTCAGTTAATGCCACCCTGAGCTTGTTCTAGTCCACGGAATAGGGAAACCGTTTAAACGGTTATTTTCCATTGGATGCCCAACTCCCCACGGTTGAAACCGTGGGCTATGCTACAGGGGGTATAATTTCAACAGCCCACGATTTTAATCGTGGGTTAGTTTGTGCAAAACAAATGTAACCGTTTTAACGGTTTATAATATTAGCAGCCATAAATTCACGTTATGAAACCGGTATCAATCACAATTGATCAAGCGCGTAGGTTAGCAGTAAAACAACAATTGCTGGCTGAACCGAATCTGGTAATCGGTAAAGAAGGTGCAGTTCAGGTGATGGATAAACTGGGTTACATACAGATTGATACTATCAATGTGATCAATCGCGCCCATCACCACATCCTGTGGACCCGCCTGCCCGATTACAGACTGGAATATCTGGACGAATTGCTGGCGATTGACCGACAGGTATTCGAGTACTGGGGACATGCCGCCTCATACCTGCCCATATCGGATTATCGATTTTACCACCGGGCTATGCTGCAATCCGCCGATCCTCATTCCAAATGGGAGCGGGAACGACTGCGCAATTTCGGCCATCTGATGCAACCGGTGCTGGAACGGATTCGTGATGAAGGACCTTTGGGCGTTAAAGATTTTCCGGGGCCAGACAATGGACCAAAAAACCGCTGGGGTGGTCGCAAACCGGAAAAAGTAGCCTTAGAGATGCTGCTATGGCGTGGTGAATTGATGGTCACCCGCCGGGAAAAATTCCACCGCATCTACGATTTAACCGGACGAGTCCTGCCGGTTGATGTTGACAAGACAATACCATCCAACGAAGAACTGGCTCGCTTTCATGTTTTACGCGCCCTGAAGGCTTTTGGCATTGCCACCGAAAAGGAGATTGCCGATCATCTGCAACTCGCCATGAAAGATGAGATTAAAACAGCTATTTGCACGCTGGATGCTGCTGGTGAGATACGGCAAGTAAATATTGATGGGCAAAAGGAGGTTAACTGGACACAGCCGGACTACCTGGTGGATTGTGATCGGCCATTGGATAAACCCAAAATCCATTTTCTCTCACCCTTCGACAACCTGATAATTCAGCGCAAAAGAACTAATCGGTTGTTTGATTTTGATTATACGCTGGAATGTTATGTCCCGGCAGCCAAGCGCAAATGGGGCTATTTTGTTCTACCTATTCTCTGGGGTGACCAGCTGGTTGGTCGCCTTGATCCGAAGGCGGACCGGAAGCAGAAAGTACTAATTATTAAATCTTTCCAGTTTGAACCAGGATTTGAGGAATTTGAGGCCATACTTCCAGGCTTGATCCGGAAATTAACTGATTTGGCGAAATTCAACGGTTGTGAAAAAGTGAGCGTGGATGCAGTCTATCCCAGACGAATTTCGGATACCATAAGAAAAGGTATTAGTTCATAAAACAATACCGCAACAAATTAAATCATGTTTTAAAATAACGCGGTATCACCCGGATCAACGCCCACAATCCCTGCAACCGCTTTTTAATTGTTTTTCCGAATAGCAGTTTCGGTGAATGTAAGAAGGCATTATAAATGCTCTTATTATAGGGATGCCACCACATCGACTGGCGGGCAAACGGGAAATAATCTTTGACAATCACCTGAGGCTGGGTCATCTCCTCGAAACCCCATTGACCATGGGTACGCCCGCCGTTGCCTGAATTCTTGAAACCACCCCAGGGTGTTTCAGCCATACCATGGCTCATTAAATGATCGTTTATCAATACTGCCCCGACTTCCAGGCGGCGGGCTAGAGATTCGGCATAATTGCGATCTTTGGACCAGACCGAGCCAGTAAGCCCGAGGTCGCTATCGTTGGCCAATTGGACTGCTTCTTCCATATCAGCCACTTTCATGATTGCCAGAACCGGTCCGAAGGTTTCTTCCTGCATTACCCGCATTTCATGGTTAACATCTGTTAATACAATAGCTGGCAGAGCATTATTCAAACTGGTGTCAACCGGATTAGCTTGCACCAGAATTTTCGCACCTTTTGCCAGGGCATCTTCCAGATGTTCCTGAACGACCTGAACCTGGTTGGTGGTAGTCATAACACCCATATCGTTAGTGAGATCGGTGCCAAGACCGATCTTGAAAGTGGATATCTTTTCCTCCATTAACTCGCAGAAATTATCGTACACCTGTTCGTGTACATAAATCCGTTCGGTAGCTCCGCAATTCTGGCCGGAATTAGTGAAGCCAGCCCAGATTGCACCACCGACTGCCCGGGAAATATCGGCATCGGGGCAGACCAGCATCGGATCATTGCCGCCCAGTTCCAGGCTTAGAGGTGTCAGGGTTTCGGCAGCTTGCTTGCTGAGTATTTTTCCAACTGCTTCCGAACCGGTAAAAAATAATTTATCAACCCGATTTTCGAAGAATGCAGAACCAACTTCCCGACCGGGTAGATTGATGAAATTGAAAACACCCTCCGGTAACCCTGATTGCTCAAATATATCCGCCAGCTTTCGACCCACTGCCAATGTCTCACTGGCGGTTTTAATCACAATGGCATTTCCTGCCAACAGGCCAAAAGCAATTTCGTGAAACGGAATTCCGAAAGGATAATTCCAGGGTGAAATAATACCGACTATACCGTATGGTACATGTACTACTTTGGACCTTTTATAGATCAACAGGAGACTGCCGGTTCGCAATTTTTTATCGCTTAGAAAGCGTGAAGCATTTTTGGCATAATAATTAGCGGCAAGTGCGGCCGCAAAGATTTCTCCTACCATAGCATCCAGTTTGACCTTGCCATTATCCTGCGAGATGATAGTAGCGATCTCGTCCGCGTTTTCCACCAGGTAATCGCGCACCTTAAAAATATATCGTGCCCGTTCGTTTACCGGCCGGGCTGCCCACTCCTTTTGAGCTACCCGGGCTTTGGCAAAGATTAACTGTAATTCTTCGGGGGTTGTTAATTGTACTTGCCCGATCTTTTCGCCGGTGGCGGGGTTGAAGCAATCAGTGAAATTGGTCATTGGTCAATAGTCAACAGTCAGTGGTTATTGGGTAAATTTCATATTATTCATTGCTGGCGTTCGTCGGAAATTTTTCCATAAAATATTCAGCGACGGCGGTTATTGTCAGGCTGGGATTTACTCCCAGATTGGCGGGGATCACCGATCCATCGATCACATAAAGATTGTCATAGCCATGAATTTTACAGTTTAAATCGATTACACCTTTATCCGGCGATTCAGCCATCACACAGCCACCCAGAATATGAGCAGTGGTAGATGTATCCAACAGTACTTCAGGCAGGCAACTGGCGGGTCGACCGTTGATCTTTTCCGCCATTCGTTCAGCGAATTCATTCGCAACTGGAATATAGGACGGTACCTTTTTATCGGTGTGCCAGTTGGAATTCATCGAGCGGCCACCGAGACGCCACCAGCGCGGTTTGTATTCCAATCGCAAATAATTATCAATCTTCTGCATCACCAGCAGGATAGTTGCCCGTTTGGCCCAGCCGAATGGGACCAGAAAACGCAGAAAAATAAGCGGATGACGAATGATATTACCTAAAAATCGCAGCGGCCGTGGCCAGGGTTTACCACCACCGACCATTAATGTTGTCAATAATGCCATAGCATCGTGGCCTTTACCGTAACGCACTGTCTCGATCTGGGTGTTGTTGTCAGGATAGATACCGGAGGTGATCGCAATACCCGTTGAATAATCTACATCGCTTTTCTTTGCCACCACACCGAGCAGCGCTTCGCTGTTGGTGCGGGTCACATTGCCGAGTTGATCAGAAATATCTGGCAACGAACCATTGGTTTTGCAATGGTGTAATAATTTTATCGTACCGAGAACACCACCAGAAAAGATGACACCACGAGACTCGAATTGCTGTTTGCTGGGAATCAGTCCGGTGGCGTTTTTCGTGGTAACCAAATAGCCATTACCATTTTGTTTTACATCGGTGACACGGGTTTCCGGTATGATAGTTACGCCTAATTGTTCTGCTAAATAGAGATAATTCAGATCCAGTGTGTTTTTAGCACCCAGCCGACAACCGGTCATACAGGCTCCGCAAGAGGTGCAGCCGGTGCGGTCGGGACCTTCGCCATCGAAATAGGGATCGGGAACGGTCAGGTCAGGTTCACCATAGTAGATACCGACCTCGTTGATATGAAAGGTGTCGCCCTTACCGATGTCGGTAGCGCAATCTTTCAGATATTCATCGGCGACAGTTAATTCCTGGGCCGGTGTAGCTCCAAGCATCTGTCGTGCTTTATCAAAATACGGTTTAATGATATCACTCCAGCCGGACTGTCCCCAGGCCGGATCATCCAAAACAACTTTCGGGGGAATCAGCAGCTGGTTGGCGTACACCAGACTCCCACCACCGACACCGGCGCCATGGAGAATGAAAACATCTTTTAATAGAGTCATAGCCTGGATTCCGTACAATCCGATCTGGGGCAGCCAGATGAATTTGCGGAGATTCCAATTGCGCTTGGGGAAATCCTGAGGAAGATAACGTTTGCCCTGTTCAATTACAGCTACGGAATAGCCTTTTTCTGCTAGTCTCAATGCTGCCACTGAGCCTCCGAACCCGGAACCGATTATAATATAGTCATACCCCTTATTCATGGGGTGAATCTACGGTGAAATTGGTTTTGTTGCTGCTTTGAATTCTATATTTTATTTGAAGATATCGACTATAGTATAATTTTAATCTTTAACTGTATTGTGTAGTGAACTTATTCTATAGATCTCTCGTTCTTACAAATTCAGGATGGAACAGGACAATTTTGTAGGAATAACTCATGATTTGCCCCTATAGTTGGTTATCGATCCCGTATACCTGTTTCGGTACAAGATATTCCGGGTAGTTGCCCAACAATTGCTTTCGTATTTCATAACAATAGTGGCATTCTTCGATGTACTGACCTTCGGTGTCTAATCCATTTTCACTGGCCAGTTGATGTGGCCCCCCGGCTAGTAATTGGCTGCAAATGGGATGATTGATGGCATTGTAGCTTGTAAGTAATTCGTACAAAGGTGTCTCCCAGATATTGCCCATTGAAAGTCCCTGGCAAATGTGCAGGTGGCCGTAGGAATCCAGGTGTACGCGGCTGGGATTTTCCAGGTCCTCATAAGGGCAGGTTACCAGTTCCCGGGCTGGCTTGGTTGGTAGTCCAGCCGATAATTTTTCAATCGCCCGACCTCTGAATATCACGCCACCTCCCACAACTGATTCACCGATTCCGGTCGGATTGGGATCAATCTTGGGTTCCTCAATACAAATTGCCCCGGCAGGCATTCCCAGGTTTTGGGCTGCCTGTAATGCAAACTTGGCAGGGTTTTCCTCTTTGGCAAAATGAAATGAATCGTCGCTCATCGAAATATCTGCAATACCTAGGTCAGCCAGTGGTTTGAGCCATAGTTCGGCGTCGGCCACCGAAGTGGCCCAGAATGAATTAGTGACAATTCCAACCTCCAGATCTTGTGCTCGGGCCAGGCGGCTGCCTTCGAGCAGGAGGGGATAATAAAGAAATGCTTCACCGCCTTCAAAATAGACTTTGTTAATCGATTCAACTTTGGCGATCTGGGCAAATACCTGCCGTAATTGATCGATAGTAAATGTACCTTCCGATTCTGGTCCACAATAGAGAAAGCAATGATCGCATTCATAGATGCAGGTATAAGTCAATAGAAAATGAATTTCTTTGAGCATTTCAACCTCCGATTGAAAAATTGGTAAGACAATATACTACTGGGTAATCAGAGATTTCCAGAATTTATGTGTGGGGACTACAGTGGTGATATCTTTATTAGTTTCTATTTAAAAATTCAGTTTCTCAGCTACTCTAGACCTGATGGTTCCATCTTCCAGATAACGATACAAATCCAGACCAGGGCAAGCGGTTTCAGCATAATCCTTATGGCCTTTGATATCGTCCAGGTTGACATTGTATAATTTGGTAAGGAAAGCGGACAGTTTCACCACCGCTGCCAGTTGATCTTCTGAAATGATCTGGTTTTCATAATTGCCCATCACGCAAATCAGCGCGTGGCCGGTGGGATCGTAAGTTGTATTGGTGGCACCGGGATAATTAATCGGCCGGGTCTCATAGATTTTACCGTCCATATCAATCATGAAATGGTAGGGTATATCGATCCAGTTTTTTTCATCCGACATGCTCCATTCCTGGAGATTACGGATATGCATCACCGGGTCTTTGCCCTCTGGGTAATCGACACCGCCATGATGGATCGTAATTTTACTGATCTGGTGTTGGGGCAGAGTGTCATTCAATGATAATGAACCCCATTGGGCACGCGTAATTACAGCCAATGCGTCCGGATAATCCAGCTCCGTAATTACGAATTCGCGCTGCTTCAGTTGCGAACAACCAAAAATCCAGAATAGTATTATCAATAGTGATCCACGAATCTTCATCTTTTGTTCCTAGCTTTTGATCAACAAATGGATCAATAAATTACTCAGGACAACTGTGATGAATAAAGATAAAGCTTGTTGGATCCACTATTGTATTTTATATTCTACCATTAGGTAGTATATGAAATTATCAAAGACAAGTGAATATGCGATCCGAGTACTAGTTTTTCTAGCTACCAGTCCAGGTGAATTATTTTCTGTAAATCGCCTGCACCGGGAACTGGACCTGCCCTACAAATACCTCGGACGGTTGATGAGTAAATTGGCTGAAGCGGGGATTGTCAGCGCCGTGCAGGGTAAACAGGGGGGCTTTCAACTGGCGCGACCAGCCCACCAGATCTTCCTCAATCAAATCGTTGCCACTACCGAAGGATTGGACAATTTTCACCGCTGCGTATTAGGATTTGCTGAATGTTCCGATGAAAATCCCTGCGCACTGCATAATCAGTGGGGCAGTATTCAAACTGGTATTGAGAAAATGTTGTTTAACTCATCCCTGGCAGATTTATCCGCTCAAACAGCCATTAAGCATTGAAAATATTTTAACACAAATACTATAAAGAGGTAGAATTATAATGAGTGACTTAAAACAGAAGGCTCGTGAACAGAAGGATCTGTTAAAGCATATGATCCTGCAATTGCATGATGGTGTGGCCCCCGAGCAAGTGAAAAAACGACTGGCCGAGTTGATGGGTAAAGTACCCTATGAATATGTTGTTGAGGTTGAGCAGGAACTGATTGCCGATGGTCTGCCCCAGGCGGAAATCCTGAAATTGTGTGATGTTCATGTCATGGCAATGGAAGGCCAGATTGATACATCCGGCGAGCAGATTGCACCGGCCGGTCACCCGGTTCACACCTTCAAGCAGGAGAATCAAGCTCTGACCTGGGTCATCAGTGATATTGAAAAGCTGTATGAGATTGTACTGGCATCCAGTAATAAGGATGAAGTTACCGATTTTAACTTTAAGCTGCGGACCCAATTCAACTCGCTTTCAGATGTTGAGAAACATTATCGCCGCAAGGAGAACCTTTTATTCCCATTCCTGGAAGAGCATGAGATTACCGGTCCACCGACAGTAATGTGGGGTAAACATGACGAAACCAGAGAATACCTGAAAAATGCCTTAAGTGCATTGAAGAAAGTTGGTTCGGATAACCTGCTGGGCTTGCAATCGGTGATAAAACTGGTTTTAAAACCAGTTTCAAAGGCTGTGGCGGATATGATATACAAAGAAGAGGAAATTCTTTTCCCGATGTCCATGGACACACTGACGGAAGCTGAGTGGTATCAAGTTTATCAACAGAGCGTCGAGATTGGTTTTTGCCTCTATGATCCTGCAACCGAATGGCAGCCCGAGAATGCGACCGAGGCTGCATTACCAGTTCTCGATCTGAGCTCTGTACACTTGCCCAGCGGATCGCTGTCTGTACCGGAACTATTAGCGATTCTGAACACGATCCCGTTTGATATCACTTTTGTGGATAAAAATGATACCGTCCGCTATTTTTCACAAGGTCGGGAACGAATCTTCGAACGCAACCGGGCTATCATTGGTCGCAAAGTCCAACTTTGCCACCCTCCCAGGTCGGTCCATATAGTTGAACAGATATTGGAAGATTTCAAGGCCAACAAAGAAAACCAGGCCCAGTTCTGGCTGACGTTAAATGATCGATTTTTGTGTATTGAATACTATGCCCTTCGTGATGAAAAGGGTGAATACCTGGGTGTGCTGGAGGTAAGTCAGGATTTGACTGATAAACGAGCTCTGAAGGGTGAGCAGCGGCTATTGAATTACGTAAAGGAAGGAAACTAAATATGAGTGGATGTGCATCCGGTGATTTTATTCATCGCCAACCGATTACTCCAGATCTGACCGCAGCCGATTTTCTGGAGAATTATCCCGAGCTTGAAACACAATTGCTGAAATATGCTCCTGACTTGAAAACGGTGCAGGGTACTGATCTATTTGTAACTATAGCCAAATCAGTAACGCTCCAGCAACTGGCTGATAATCTGAATCAACCAATATTAGAAATAATATCCGAATTACGTACTCTGGCAAGTGAAGTAACCGGGGTTGCCTTCGATAATAGTGCCAGTGCACCGGAATGGTTTCAGGTCAACTTGGTAAAGCAGACCCTGGATGCCAGGCAAATCCTGGCTTCTGGTGGCCATCCATTAAGTGCCGTTCTGGCCGGTTTACCGGAACTGGCTGAAGGCGAAATCTTCGAATTGTTGACGCCTTTCCTGCCGGAACCGTTGGTCGAACGAATGCGTCAGGATGGTTATCCGGCCTGGAGTACCTGTGATGAAGAAGGCTTGTTTCATAATTATTTTCATAATCGGAGGAAATGAAAATGTCGGATATGTTAATCGATAAATTCGTCACTAATCTTGATTTTACCATCTTGGCAGGTAGGATTGAATATCAGTCTGATTCGATCGTCAGCCAAACTTTGCTGAAAGACGAAACCGGTACCGTGACCCTGTTTGCTTTCGATCGTGGACAGGGACTCAGTGAGCATACGGCACCATTCGATGCCACAGTATATGTGCTGGATGGGGAGGCGGAAATATCGATCGATGGCACACCAATAACAGTTACCGCTGGTCAAGATATTGTCATGCCCGCTAATCATCCCCATGCCCTGCAGGCCGAGCTGCGTTTTAAGATGCTGTTGGTGATGATAAAAGTATAATACTAGCGAATTATTTAAATTGTTGTTGCGATCGCGTGCAGGCAGGAATTTAGTGGCCGGATGAGCGGATGTGGTTCAGCCTATAGATATAAAGAAGACTAGTTCTAACGGTCTAATGGTAAGGTGATTATTACGCTGGTTCCCTGACCAACAGTACTTTTCAGGGTAAGTTTTCCACCATGCGCTTGAATTATTTTCTGGCACAGGTTTAGCCCCAGGCCGTAACCGCCGGTTTCTTTGGCTCGCGATTTATCCACCCGGTAAAATGGTTCCAGTACCAGATTCAAATCTTCTTCCGGGATGCCCTGCCCAAAATCTTGAATTTTCAGCTCGATATTGTCAGGCATGGAATTCAGAAATACCTGCACGGATTCGCCATTCTTAGGTGAATACTTCAGGGCGTTTTCGATGATATTTTTCAAGCAGATCTGAATCCGGTCAGGGTCGACATTAATCAGCAGTTCAGACGGATTTGCAACCAGTTTGATGCCCGGTTTTTGCTGCTGATACTGTTCAACTGTTGCCTTGATCATGGTTACCAGATCGGTATTTTTACGATGTAAACCACCATGTTTGGTTTTTAAGCGCTCCGATTCCAGAATTTCCGTGATCATAGTTTCCATCTCTTTAATATCATCGGCAATACCGGCGCGTACCGGCCGGTTCTTTACTTTTTCAAGTGCTACTTTCAACCGTGTTAATGGTGATCGTAAATCATGGCTGACATCCAGGAGCAATTGTTCACGGGCAGTAATCATATTGCGAATATGTTGAACCATATTATTGAATGATACGGTCAGGCGTCCCAATTCATCGTTGGAGCAAACCGGAACCTGATGATCAAAATTTGCTTTATTTACCTGCTGAACACCATCTTCCAGAAGACGGATGGGCTTCAATAATTTTTTTATGATGTGGTAGGTAAATACCAGTATCAGGGTTAATCCGGCTAATAAAATTAACAGGCTGGAATTATGTTCGCCTGGATTCCGCTGGAAATTAAAGGCCAGCAGATAATCCGTTTGATCCCGGGTCATGTGTATAAAAAAGCGACCACGATGGAAATCAGCACGCGCCTGATTGGTTTTTAGTTTTGATATTCTATGACGTGTTTTTGGAAATTTCAGATTAGGTCGAGATGACCAGTCCAGGTGAGGTTGGCTGATTTTAATATCAATTTTCAGATCTGTGGATAGAGTACGCGCCAGACTGGTATCAGGAGGTATTCCAATCTCATCGATCAGAAAATTGGCATAGCGTTCTATATTAGTACGCAATATTGAATGGGGTTTTTCATCGGTAGCCAGCATCCAGAAAATACCAGCCCATAAATACATTAAAAAGCCGGCCGCAATCAGAATAAGCAACAGCCGCATAAAAAGCGATCGTTGATGGCGTTTAGGCATCTTCATTGCCAACAAACATATAACCGGCTCCACGGACGGTATGCAGGAACCGTGGATTTTGCGGATCGTCTCCCAGTTTAGCCCGTAAACGACTGATCAATACATCAACTGAGCGGTTATATGAATTCCACTCGATTCCCCGAATTCCGTCAAGTATCCTATCCCGGTCCAGTACCTTTGATGGATTGTCAGACAAGAGATTCAATATTTCAAATTCAGCAGTGGTCAGATCGAGCTTTTTTCCATTCAACATTGCACTGTAAGTATTAGAATTGATGATCAGCGATCCAAATGTTTTTACTGGTTTTTTTACCGTGGTGGATCCCCGTCGCAGGATTGATTTGATCCGGGCCACCAGTTCCCGCGGTTCGAATGGTTTTGGCAGGTAATCATCAGCACCAATTTCCAGTCCAAGGATGCGATCAGTCACATCACCTCTGGCAGTCAGCATCAATATGGGAACGGAACTGATTTTCCGTATTTCCTTACAAGTTTCAAATCCATCCATCTCAGGCAGCATAATGTCCAGTATTACTGCATCCGGTTCATTCTGTTTGATCTGTCGCAGCCCTTCCCGCGGTGATGTTACCGCTGAAACCTGGAATGCAAACTGACCCAGGTAATCCAGGAGCAGATTGTTCAGCTTGCGATCATCATCGATGATTAATACGGACTCATTCATATTTAAAATCTAATTAATATTAGGCGGGATTTTAAATTAAAATCCCGCCCATCTTGTTTAGTGACGGCAATGACGACGCGCAGCTTTCTGCTCTATGTGGTCGGCCAGTTTAGTTCTCTGCTCCGGTGTTAGGATAGCATGAAGTTCACTGAACTTGGTAATCATCAGGCTCTTCATTTCATCAATTTGTCCGGTTTTCTCATCAGCCATACTGGAGATCAGTTCCATATCCAGTTGATCACTGCGTAACTGATTTATTAATACCGTATGATGTTTCTGCTTATCTCCCATGAGGTCCTGACCTTTTTTCACCAGGTCATTGACCAGCACGCGTACTTCACTGGATTGCTTATCGGATAGTTTTAACGTTTTGGTCATCCGTTTAACAATATGGTTAGCCTTTTTTTCAGGATTTCCCATTCTGTGCATGCGGTGTCCGCAGCCGGAGAATAAACCTAATGCGATCAAAGCGGTGCCTGAGAGTATTAGTATTTTAGTTATCATGATTTTTCCTTTCTGTTTTATCATTTTAGCTGTCCAAGTTTATACTGTGCTGGATAAATGTTTGATTGCGCTAATGTAACAGAATGTAAACGGAACCGGGTTATTTCAGACCAAGGCTGCTGCTGATATTTGTCATTTCGATTCCGCTGAAAGCGGGAGAGAAATCTACTTTTGTAAACCGTGGAGATTTGGCTGTAATTATTTCCAATATTGTCATTCCACAACTATTACAGATTCCTCAGTCGTTCCTCTATCGGAATGACATATTCTGTTAAATTGTGGGGACAATACAGGTTGTCCCTACATTAGGAATTACCGTTTATAAACCGATAAATTGGTTATCTTTGTTTTCTGGTATTAGACCCACGACTGAAGTCGTGGGCTTTGATTTGAGTGGTTTAAACCGCCCGCTATCATAAATCCAGCCCACAGTTTTAACTGTGGGTAAAAACAAAAAATCAAGTCAACCGTTTCAACGGTTTGCATTAAGGTGTCCGGTGTAAATTCAATGAAACAAATAATGGTACTGCAATGAAATCATATCACAAAGAACTATGGTTCAACATCCCTGAACGGATGGATTTTATTAATATTACCCCGGATGTGGAGGCGGCCCTGCGTGAGAGCGGTATCCGTGAGGGACTTTGCCTGGTGAATGCCATGCACATTACCGCTTCAGTATTTATTAATGACGATGAATCCGGACTCCATCGCGATTACAAGCGCTGGTTGGAAGAACTGGCACCACACGCCCCGATTGAGCGCTACCTGCATAATCGCACCGGTGAGGATAATGGAGATGCCCATCACAAACGGCAGATCATGGGTCGGGAAGTAATAGTTGCTGTTACTGATGGTAAGTTACATTTTGGCACCTGGGAGCGGATATTTTACGGTGAATTCGACGGCCGTCGTAACAAACGTGCGCTGGTGAAAATCATTGGAGAATAGACGGCGTGGCTCATCTGGATCGTAAGGCTCTGGTATACATCGCCGTATTCGGAACTTTCTGGGGGCTTCTGGAAGCATCGTTGGGATCGGTACTGCACGGTTTGCGAATTCCCTTTTCCGGGTCGCTGTTATCAGCACTGGGATTGATCATTTTACTAACTGCCCGGACGGTGAATAATGTTCAGGGCAGCAGCTTGCTGATAGGATTGATCGCCGCCACGATCAAGCTGCTGGGCTATGCCACGATCAAGCTGGGACCGTTTGTGGGTATCACGATGGAGGGCCTGATCGTAGAAGTTGTAGTCTCCGGTTTGGGGATCGGTATACCGGGCTTTTTGCTGGCGGGGATGCTGGTGGGTATCTATCCGATCGTGCAGACAGTGGTCACCAAGTCGATCTTGTTCGGCGCCAATTTTATACCAGTGATCCTGGAAACCGCCCAGGGATTTACCGATTCGGTGGGACTGGCATTGGGCTGGTGGCTGCTGGCACTGTATGTCATCATTCACATCCTTTTTGGTTTAACGGCCGCAGTCACAGCCTGGCTGATTCGTAAGCCAATCCAACTGGCGCTGGAGCGAGGACTCTGAATCTGAATAAATCCAAGCGCGGGCTGACTGCCCTGGCGGTGCTGGCGGGTATTCTCTGGCTGAAATCAGCGCCACTGTTGATTGCTCTTGCGGTTACAGCATTATCCGGCTGGATATATCCTGCGACAGTGCGCCCGTTGAAGAATATCAAATTCTGGTTTGCGATTGGATTGCTGGTGATAATCGTACCGCTATTTGCCGGTGTGCAGGACCGATCACTTTTGTGGATCACCTATTCCAGTGAAAAATTAGCTCAAACATATCTGATGGCTTTACGGGGAATCGTGGTTTTCCTGCTGATCCAGGTTTTGACAGTCGAACAGGACAGTGAGAAATTTGCCCGGCGCCTGGCGAAACTTGGTAATCAAAATTTCGTGACTCTCTACGAATTATCCCGGGAAATCATCCCCAATGCCCGCCATATTCTGAATAATCGTTTGCAGCACAATCGACATTTCTCGATTGCCAGTGTCCGCCCCGGTGCGCTGCTGAATCTGATCAGTCAGGTCTTTGTTGATTTAATCCATCTGGCCGAGCGCTTGAACCAGCTTTTTCAGCCCCGGCTTGACCTAAATCCGGCTCGATTGATTGATAAGATCTCCGGTGACCATCAGCCGGTATTGATCGTAGTTACCGGCGAATCGGGAACGGGAAAATCGACCTGGTTGCAAGAATTACATGCTGAATTGAAAGTCCGTTTAATTCCCGTTGGTGGAGTTATCACCGACCGGGAATATGATTCTGAATCGACCTGGAAGCTGGTACTGACTGATATTATCAGCAGTGAAAAGCGAGTGGTTGCAACGACGGAACCAAAAACGCAAGCGCTTGAGACTGAAAATTATTATTTTGATCGGTCAGCCCTGGATTGGGGCTCACGGCGGCTCAGCGCAGCGACTGGGGATTGGTTGATCGTCGATGAGGTGGGAATTTTAGAATTCGATCACCAGGGTTTCTTTCCTGCGCTGAAGCAGATTTCAGGACAGTACTCAGGTGTGCTGGTGTTGTCGCTGCGGAAATCGTTGCTGGTGGAACTGGACGATTTCCTGGCCAATGAATTACCCCAGCTCCATTTCTGGCAACGCTATTTCGTTATATTGGATGAATCGTATTGAAGTGGCCTGAACCGAAGATATGATTTGTTGAATTATAAATCAGCTTGAATTTTTCACGAAGATTCAATTCATTCTTCTTTAATTGTAAGTTGCTTATTGTAAAAAGAAACTGCATTGTGATAATGAGCATGCATTTGTATTTCATAAAAAGATGCTACACCACTTAATAATAACCCGATTCCAAGATTAATACTACCCCTTCCCTCTTTTCGAGATAGTTCACTTATAATTAAATATGCACTTGGAATAGAGAATAATAAGCTGGTCTTATATTTCTTTTTAGCAGACTTTATCTCCTGCTCGGTTTCTTTTATATTAGTCAAAATGTCATTTAATTCACTAAATCTTAAACGCTTATTGTTCATATAATATGTCTGCGTAAATACTAAATCTTTGGTAGCTATTTGGCCAAGGTCGGGTTCTTGGCTATACAAATCTGCAAATAAGAATACTCCAACTATTATAAATATATGTTTTATCAAAATATCCTCTTTTTCAATCTATAAAGAAAACTATAGAATTATATAATCTATTTAAGTGTACGCGTTTTCTTACAAATGATCAAGTACAAATTTTTTGTTATAATTCACAATCAATAAAGGGATAATTCTGTCCGCGTATAGCTACCTGTTCCACTGAATATTGCGCAGTATCCGGTTGATATTAAAGGTAAAAGTGGCATGTCAATTGATCGGCAGTAAATGTGATCTGAAACGGATTAAGTATGATCAAATTATAATTCTTCTTTAATTTTTATCACTGATTGTCGCTCCCGGTTAACCAGCAGTTGTGTAACATCGGGCCGGGAGTAATGGCCCACCGGATCAAAATTCTGGCGTTCTTCAAAAACCCGATTGATATCCAGTGTTGCAGTAAATAATCCTTTTTTACCTGTTACCGGTGGTAGGAGCCACTCGCCATCTGGTCCGGCGATACAGGACCCGCCATCTGTCAGTACATCAGGCGCCGATTCCAACAGTTTTTCCAGATGGGGCGTGTCGGACGGGAAATCGTCTTTTTTCATCAATCCGGAGACCGATACCACATACGAACGGGCCTCTCGGGCGATGAACCGGGTGATATCGCTGGTGTTCCTTTCCGATCCTGGCCAGACGGCAATGTGGAGATTCTCGCCCAAACTATACAGGGCTGTCCGGGCTAGTGGCATCCAGTTTTCCCAGCAATTCAGTCCACCGACAGTAAATTGCTTCAACTGGTGGACCCGCAGACCGTTGCCGTCACCTGGTGACCAGGTCAGGCGCTCATCGTAGGTCGGTTGCAGCTTGCGGTGCACTGACTTGATTTTTCCCGCTTGGTTGATATATACCAGGGAGCAATACAGACTATGCCCGCCTCGGTCTAGTGCTCGTTCAATAGTGCCCAGATATACGGCAAGTTTGTTTACCTTTGCCAGTTCGCAAATGGAATCCAATTCGCCGGCTTCAATCTGAATGGCATTCCTGATATAATGGGCATGGAATTCTTTTTGCACCGTTGAATTAAACTTGGTGCCATTGGTCAATGAAATCCAGAACGGATAACCCGGAAGAATTCCCTCTCCGAAAACAACCAGATCGCATTCCTTCTGACCGGCTTGCGCGACATACTTTTCTATTTTTTTCAGGGTCTTCATTTTATTTAACCAGACTGGAGCTATTTGCGCCAGGGCAACCTTAAGCTGTTGTTCATTATTCATGTTTTTACCACTGATATCTTGGGTTAGTGAATTCAATCCGCTGCTGATCAAGAGCAGGAGATTTTACAGAGTGAACGATTGATAATAAAGTGAAATGTGGTAGGGTGTAGTAACAGCACCCCAAAAAAACTACGCTTATAATCTCCGCCACATGATATAAGCGTTAGTGAGGCCATTTTGCCGATGGTCATAGGCAGCGGGGATTTCACCTATGATTTTAAAGCCCAGTTTTTCCCACAACCGGATCGCCCCCACATTACTTTTCACTACCAGATTGAACTGCATGGCCGAATACCCCAACCGTTTAGCTTCTTTCAACGCGAATTTTCCCATTGCAGTACCAATTCCCCGCCCGGACAGGGAAGGTAAAGTCATGAATGATGCGTTAGCCACATGGGAGCCGAGGTCCGGTTGATTATCCTTTATGATAAAGGTCCCAACAATTTTCTTATCAATGGTTGCTACATAAGTGCGATTATCTTTTCCACACCAGTAGCCTAACATGTTTTCCTGGCTTGAATCAGGGGCAAATACGTAGGTATCTCCAGCAGCAATAATAGGCTTGATGATCGCCCAGATCTGGTCATGATCAGGTTCGATTGCTTTCCTGATCTTAATCGTCATAACCAATATAATTTAAAATATTCCTGATGTCCGAATAATTACTCGAAACGGTTATTCTTTTTTAGTCAAAACATTTGTACCGAAACAGGCAAATTCTTTTTCCGGGAAAGAAACGTCGAAATTGGTTTCAATCTGATCGATGCCGGTTGTCTCAATTGTCCAGCGCGCTTTTCCTCCGGGTACAAAATTCTCAATGACTTCGGTTTTAAACACCAGAATCGTGTCATTTGACAGAGTATCATTTAAGATATATTGATTAAAATAGCCCTCAATGTTGAATTGCCGGTAAACAATTACTTTTCGGTTTTTATCGTAACTGATCATCCCCTTATCGAGGTGGTGCTCACCATCGGGTTTTGATTCGGTAGGCTCAAATTTTGAGTCATTAGAGACTTCAATATAGTTTCCATTCATGATGTAATTGAATTCGGACTCAATTTTTGATTTTTCATTGCCGAATCCGCTCCCAGTCCCGGACCATTTTCCGATTAAGAAATCCAATCTTTCCAGCGGATTTGTTTGTCCATAAACAACTCCGATTACCTGCGCTATCAGCATAATTACTAAAGTAATTCTTTTCATATTTTCTCCTTTTTTCGAATAGTCAGGTCGAGATTTGCTTTTTCATTTCAATCCACTGGTAATTTTTTGAAACTGCAAAAAATAAAATTCTGGATTGTTGCGGACGGTGTCTCGTGGTCCACAGTTAGGCACTTAATTTTTTCAAAGAAATTATTTAGCCGGTCGGTCATCGTCATTTCAGAATATCTATTAACCTCTTATCCACTGCAGGTTTTTGGTCCCTGCTCCGAAAAAGTCCCGATCACCAGAATTCCTGATTCATTGAGGCTGCTGTGAGCCGTTTGGATGTATTTTTCAATTTCCTGTTCCCGGGTCAGAAAATGAAAGGTCGCGCGGTCATGCCAGAAGTCATATTGCTCAGCTGGCTTAAAATTCACTGCATCGGCAACTAACCACTTTACTTTCTCCGAACGGTCGCCAAGTCGCTGTTTGGCCCTCGCTAGTGAAGCTGCTGAAATGTCAAGGATGGTAAGGTTCCGATAGCCAAGATTGAGTAAATGATCGACAAAAAGACTATCACCGCCGCCAATGTCAATGATTTTTGCAGTTGCGGGAATATTAAAATGTTTGATGAAGTCCAAAGAGGTTACCGGTGTTGGCTGAAACCAGCTTACATTTTTAAGCTTTTTGTTCCGGTAGATATTTTCCCAGTGTTTTTTTCTGTTAGAATTTCTCATGCAGGACGATGCTGAAACCAGGTAGACTTAGCTCTCTATAGCAGTGCAGGTTAATCCCGGAAAATCATATTCAAAGTCACAATCTGCATCGGATAAATCCAGCTGCACTGGAACGGGATGTCATCCCTGACGTCATTATTCTTTTTTACGTGCTCGTGCTTTGGTGTGACCCTCCTTGCTGCCGCCATAGAAACACATAACACCCAGGATAAAGCCGAAATTGTACCAACCACCATTATTGTGGACTTCGTAAACGTTTACACTCTCGTTGAATAGTGAAATGATGAATGTGAAGAAGGAAATAAAACCGTGCCACAAACCTTTCCAGAAACCGGCCACTGCGCGCAACCCACCGGTATTAACCAGGTCATTGGGTCCGGCAGCACAGGCCGCAAGAGTAAGCAGAAGATAGAAAAGAATGAGAAAAATAATCAGTTTTTTCATGTTTATTCTCCAATGGACGAATTGAATTATTAATTTTACGGAATATCGGTTTGATTATAAAGGTGTAACCCGGGATGCAAAATCGATGATACTCCTTGTGATATAGCATCCTATAAGTATAATAGTTAAATATTCATTCTCCACGAATCTTATCGGCAGTAATTTCCAGTTTATGAAACTGAGTGAAAACCAGGCCACGCTGGCATTCCTGTTACCGAGTGCTTTTAAGGAATTATTCGCCCCGCGCATGCTGGTAATTGAACACTCATTTGCCGATGGTTATTTCTGTCATGAAGCCAATTGGGAGACAATTACTAGGTCGGAAATCAAGCAGCTGGAAGATTATATGCGGGAATGGCTGTGGGACGATCAACCGATAACATTAAAAACCTGGTCCCGTGATCGGATGATCGAGGAATTACACAGGATCAAGTCAATTAGTAAACTGAGTAATGTTCAGCGCTGGCATGCGGACCAGATACCGGTGATTCGCTATCGGGACTATTTCGATTATGTGATTGAACCGATGACAACCGATAAAACCGCCTTACAGATATTCCGTTTAAAACAGTATAATAACGGTTTTATCATGCGTTTCCCAACCATTGCCCAATCCCGGCGTCTGAAACCATTCATCGACCGCCCGAAGCTGTTTTCGATCATTGAGGAGCAGGAGCAATGGGGCAGTATCTTAGGCGTATCGACGGTCTGGGAGTTGAATGAATTGATTGTAACCGGTAAGATCAATGAAATGCTGTGGGTCGCCGAAGGATTGCACGAGAAGAAAATCAGCCAGATTGCAGACGCAATCTCAGCTCAGTTCCCCGGGCAACGTATTATCACGATTGCTGGCCCATCATCGTCTGGAAAAACATCTTTTGCCAAGCGTCTTGGTATCCATTTGAAGGTCAATGGGTTCACGACCAAGCAGGTTTCAATGGATGATTATTTTCTAGACCGAACTGAGATACCGGTCGATGAAAACGGGGACCAGGACTTTGAGTCGATCACGATCATGAATATCGATTTACTGGCTGAACGTTTGGAAAATTTGCTATCCGGTAAAGCAATACCACAAAGGGAATTTGATTTCAACACCGGTACCGGAAGGGATACAAATGAAACAATCCAACTGAATGATCGCGATTTTGTTATTGTAGAAGGTATCCACGGACTCAATCCTCGGTTTTCGAGCAAGCTGGGCGAGGACCGGATTCAGAAAATCTATATCAGTGCATTGACGCAGCTGAATATTGACACTACACACCGTGTATCAACCTCGGATAATCGCTTGCTGCGCCGCATAATGCGCGATCATAAATTCCGCGGCTATCTACCGGAGCAGACATTGGATCGCTGGCCCTCCGTTCGCCTGGGTGAGGAGCGGAATATATTTCCCTACCAGGAACAAGCTGATTATATTTTCAATACGGCCCTAGTTTATGAATTCCCGGTACTGGCCAAATATGTCGGCCCCCTGTTAAATGATATTAAGAATGAATCCGGATTTGCTGTTGAAGCAGCCCGCTTGAACAGGTTACTATCGTTTTTTGAACCGCTGGACGAGAATCTGGTGCCGGGTATTTCAATCCTGCGGGAATTTATCGGCAGCAGTGATTTGCACTATTAGAAATCAGGTTCTCCGGTCTCCTCGACCAATTCTTTTATTTCCGGCCCCAGCCAATTGAGTGCCTTGGTCAGGTCATAAAATGCCCTGGTTGTGGCTGGAATTCTTTTAAGTTCTTCCATCGCACTATACATACGAATTAAACCGTATTTCCAGGCTTTGTCCACTAGGATGGCCGACAAGCCATCGGGTGGTCTTTTATCGACATCCTGTACTGAAGTTTTAACTATCGCGTCAATATCTTGCCTTTTGAAAGGCTTGAATGAAGCCCGGAGATCAAACAATTCATACTTGGTCAGGCCTTCACGTGTATACTTTTCCATACCGGAAAAATACTCGGAGAGAGTAAATTCTTTACTAGCGATCAACCAGGTGAAATCAAGATTGGGGTAGCGTTTGTACTGTAACATTTATACTGTCAGCTGTTTCAACCCTATTGCATACATACCGCTTGAAAACACGGCCCATAACAGTTTAATAATAACACCAATTTAGATAATAATCTGCAAATAATCTCTTTTAATGCGCATGTCCATGCTCCAGCTCCTCAAGTGTCGCTTCCCGGATGGCTTCTATGGTTACGTTAAAATTCAAGACCATTCCGGCCAGAGGGTGATTACTGTCAATTGTAACCTTGTCATCATCAATCTCGCGGACAACAATCATGGTGCCATTACCATCTGCATCCTCGGCATGCAGGTGCATCCCAACCTGCAGATCTTCAATTTCATCAAAAGCGTCACGGGGCATTTGTTGCAATAATTCCGGTTTGACCAGACCATATCCATCTGCCGGCTGTACCGTAACCTGAAGTTTATCCCCAACGATTTTTCCGGTTAATTCCTTTTCCAAGCCAGTAACAATACCGCCGGCTCCGTGAAGATATTTTAATGGTGATTGTCCATCGGATGAATCCAGCAGATTGCCATCGTCATCAGTTAAGCGATAGTGAATTGATACAACGAGATTATTTTGTATTTCCATTTTTACACCTGAAATTGAATTTGCTGAAGTGTGAATTAAGCTTGAATTTGGTTTTCGGATAAAGTCAAAATCTTTTGAGGATTATATGATGCGCCAGATGTTTTAATAGCCAACTGCAGTATTCTCACCACGAGGATCGGCTCCTCCATAATAACCGGTCGAATCGGCCATGATGCAGTTTGCCCGCCCCATATAGCCCCAGGGATGGACCGCAACCGTATGTCCCAGATCTTGCAGGTTATTGATTGCATCTTCCGACATCCCTCTAATTTCGCCATAGATCATATCTGGATACCATTGACTGTGAAAACGTGGTACGGAAACTGCTTCCTGGATATCCATATTATAAACTGTAGTGTTCAAAATGACCTGCAGAACGGTTGTAATTATTGTTGAACCCCCAGGCGCTCCCACCACGAGATAGGGGCGTTGATCTTTGCTAATGATTGTCGGTGTCATCGAACTCAACATCCGCTTACCAGGGGCGATTGAATTGGCCTCATTGCCCAGTAAACCAAAAGCATTGGGCACGCCAGGCTTGGCGGAGAAATCATCCATTTCATTGTTTAAAAAGAAACCGGCTCCTTCCACTACAATACCACAGCCGAAACTGAAATTAAGGGTTGTGGTCACGCTAACAGCATTACCAAAACGGTCGATCACTGAATAATGGGTTGTCTCGGGGCTTTCGATCGGTAAAAGTTGCCCGGCAGAAATATCACTGGATGGTGTTGCTTCATTCAGGCGGATTTCGGCGGCTCGCTGGCGGGCATACTCTTTTGATATTAACCACTCCAGTGGAATATTCCAGAAATCTGGATCGCCGAAATATTCTGCTCGATCCGCATATGCCCGGTGCTCTATTTCAGTGAGCAGGTGAATGTAGTCTGATGAATTCCAGCCCAGTGAATCGATGGTAAAATTTTCCAGCATATTTAGCATCTGGACTACCAACGCACCGCCGGAACTGGGGGGCGGCATTGAAAGTATCTCATAGTCACGATATTTTCCAATTACCGGCGTTCGGTAAATTGCAGAATAATTTGAAAGATCATCAGCGGTTATCAATCCACCACCCTGGTTCATTTCAGCGACAATCATATCGGCGACAGAACCAGCATAGAAACCATCCCAACCGTTTTTGGCGATCAATCGCAGTGTTTTTGCCAGATCTTTCTGGACCAGTTTATCACCGGCTGACCAGGGCGAGTTTCCTGGTTTGTTGAATATTTTGGCTGCTCCGGGATTAGCGGCAAAAAATTCTTGATAATAATTCAGATAGCGAGCATAACGACGGGTAATAGGATATCCCTGTCGTGCCAGGCGAATAGCTGGTGCCAAAAGCTGTTTCCGTGAAATATTTCCCGATCCGTAATCGCGCCAGGCACGCAACAAGCCATCGACACTCCCCGGGACTCCCACTGCCAGATGGGAATAGGTCGATAGATTTGGTACTACCATTCCGGTTGAATCTAGGTACATATCGCGATCAGCATCTGCCGGAGCTTTTTCCCGGTGGTCCAGTGCAAAGCTGGTACCATCGGCCAGTCTTGCTACCATGAATCCACCCCCGCCCAGATTACCAGCCTGGGGATGGGTAACAGCCAGGGCAAACCCGGTAGCTACAGCCGCATCAATGGCATTACCACCCTTCTTTAAAATTCCCACTCCAACTTCAGAAGCAAGCTGCTGGGCTGAAACAACCATGCCGTTTTTAGCATAGACCGGCTCGGGATCGGCCGCAGGTAAAAAGGATAGAACAATTAGTGCTACAAGTAGAAATTGGAGTTTATTGGTCATTATATCAATTCGATGACTGGTGGTTTATACAGGAATATAAAAATTAAATATTATACTTCGACACGTTCGCATGACCTTTATCAATAAATAAATTTATCGGCGGCTTTGTAATTTGGCTAGTAAACGCAGAATTTCCAGGTATAACCAGATCAGGGTGACCAACAGTCCGAAAGCGCCATACCATTCCATGTATTTCGGAGCGTTTTGTTCGGCCCCTTCTTCGATGAAGTCGAAATCCAGGACCAGGTTCAGGGCGGCGATACCGACCACGATCAGGCTGAATAAGATTCCAAAATTCGAGCTGCTGTGAATCAGTGGGATAGATTTACCGAAAAAACCCATTATGAAACTGATCAGATAAATGAAGAATACACCACCTGTGGCGGCAGCAATCCCCAGCTTGAAATTTTCAGTCGGTTTGATCAAACCTGAACGATAGGCGATCAATAATGCCGCCAATGTTCCAAAGGTGAGGAATATCGCCTGATTCACGATCCCGGGATACATTTGTTCAAAATATTTTGATATGCCACCCAGCGCCAGACCTTCCAGCAGGGCATAGGCCGGAACCGTGTAGGGTGCCAGGTGCTTTTTAAATACTGTAATCAGTGCTACGATCAGACCACCGACTACGCCCACCATCATTAAGCCACCCATCCGTGGATCGTTGGTTGGCAGGTTCCAGGTGAAAATGGCTGTGGTCATTAAAAGTAAGAGTGACAGGGCTGTTTTATTGACCGTACCCATAATGGTCATGGCTTGATCGGCAGCAACCCGTCCGGCTTTAATGAATGTTTCAGCCCGTAATGCTGGATTCCCGGAGCGGAGAGAAAGGTGCTGATTCATTAATTCTTCCTAATCAATAATTTTCGATTCGATCTTGGATCACATTTACTATACCATCAACCGGGATCCGGTCCTGTTTCTGGGAATCCCGCTCCCGGATTGTGACTGTTTCATCTTCCAGGGTCTTGTGATCCACCGTTATGCCGAATGGAGTACCTGCTTCATCCTGTCGGTAATAACGCTTGCCGATCGATCCCTGCTGATCATAAACAACCTTCCAGTGCTGTTTCAAATTGTCAGAAATCTTGTGAGCCAGGTCCGGCAGACCATCTTTTTTCACAAGGGGACAGATTACGGCCTTAACCGGAGCTAAAGCCGGGTGAAACCGCATGACAACCCGATTATTCTCTTCGTCTTCCCAATATGCATCGGATAATACAGCTAACAGCATCCGGTTCAAACCGGCTGATGTTTCGATAATAAAGGGGAAATATTTCTCACGGATTTCTTCATCGAACATTTGCATACTTTTGCCGGAATGATCCTGGTGTCGGCGCAGGTCAAAATCAGTTCGGTTGTGTACGCCTTCAATTTCGGACCAGCCAAAAGGAAATTCATATTCGATATCCCAGGCTTCTTTGGCATAATGAGCCAATTCATTTTCACCGTGCTGGCGATATCTTATTTTATCTGTATTGATACCCAATGTGTCCGTGTAGAACTTGATCCGCTCATCTTTCCACTTTGTCATTTCGTCATCATCGGTGCCCGGTTTGACGAAATATTGCATCTCCATCTGTTCGAATTCCCGAGTGCGGAAAATGAAATTGCGGGCAACGATTTCATTGCGGAATGCTTTACCGATCTGGGCGATTCCAAATGGGACCTTCAGGCGCATGGCACCCTGAGTCAGCAGGTAATTGACATAGATGCCTTGGGCTGTTTCGGGTCGTAGATAAGCTTCTGAGCCCGATTCTTCCACCGGGCCGACGGTTGTTTTAAACATTAGATTGAACTGGCGCGGGTCAGTCATTTTACCGGTCGTACCGCAGGTGGGACATTTAACGGTAGTCCAATCGAGTTGATCATAATCTTCTGAGAATTCATCAGCGCGATAGCGGGACTTGCACTGTTTGCAATCCACCAGCGGATCATGAAATTCTGAGACATGACCGGACGCTTCCCAAATCTTGGGATGCATCAAAATACCACTGTCAAGACCCACGATATTTTCGTGGAGCTGGGTCATGGCACGCCACCAGCGCTGGGCAATCGAATTTTTCAGCGAAACGCCCAGGGGACCATAATCGTAAACAGCGCCGAAACCGCCATAAATTTCACTGGATTGGAAAATAAAGCCACGACGTTTAGCCAGAGATACAATTTTATCTAAACGTTGATCTTTCTTCATAATTGAATTATCATTTTATGGTATCAGATCTGTCAGTCGAGTGACTTAAGCTCACGTTCGATCTGATCGTCAAAAGGAATTTTTTGATCTGATTTAGGTTTAGATTTACTGACTGCTTCCGCTTTTGGTGTCCGGAGATAATTTACGAAAACAGCAATGCCAATCAGTCCGATAATAATTGGTGTTATCCAGGCCATCAGGTTAAAACCGCTGGCAATTGGAGCAGCCAAAATCCGCTCCCCGTGTAGGTCTACAAAATGATCGATAATCTCCTGACGGGATTTCCCATCTTCAACCAATTGTCGAATTGCCTTTGCCATCTCCGGATGACCGTGATCATAGACGGTACCGCTCCAGCAACAAGGGGCGACCAGGCTTTGTTCAAGATCCTTTATCAGAGCTTCCTGGGTCTCACTGGCCAGGATCAGATTGAAAAGTGTTAGAATAATTATTATCGATTTCATTTTTTCCGTCTACGTTTTTTGGGACCGGCAGCTCGTTTTTTATCGATCAGTTCAACTGCTTGTTCCAGACTGATTTCCATGGGCGTCAGATTTCTGGGGATGGCAGCATTGACTTTTCCATCAGAAATAAAGGGGCCGTAGCGGCCTTCCTTCAGAACTAATTGTTCGCCCGTTGTGGGGTGCTTGCCCAATTCTTTCAATTCCGCACTTGGCTTCCGGGTTTGAGCTAACAATTCAACCGCACGATCCAGAGTTACGGTAAATGGTGTGTCGGGAGGCGTAAGTTTTTTATTGCTCGAACCGGTTTTCAAATAGGGGCCATAGCGACCGTAATCAGCCAGGATCTCTTCATCGGTCTGCGGATGTTGCCCCAGGCTGCGTGGGAGCGCCAGTAATTCCAAGGCCATTTCTAGGGTCAATTCTTCAGGATTTGTTCCTTTGGGAATACCTTTCCTTATTTTGGAATCACCTTTTTGAACGTAAAATCCATAGGGACCTTCTTTAATAAAGATCTCTTCACCGGTGTCCGGATCGTTGCCCAGTGCATCCAGCTGATCCTCGGTCTTGGACAATATTTCCAACGCCTTCGTTAAATTCATGTCGCCGGGTGTCAACGAACGCGGAACCTGTTTCCTGAGATCACCCTTTTGGATATAAGGGCCGTAATTCCCGACACGCAGTTCCACGTCAATGTTGTCATCAACTCCTAATTCTACTGTACAGGCTTTTCGGATGTCGATTTTTGCATCTAGCATCTCTTCCAGACCAAGCCGACCATCATTGCCGGAATAGAAATTTCTGATAAAAGGCAAGGACGCTTGTTCATCTCTAGCGATGGCGTCAAGACTGTCTTCCATCCGGGCGGTGAATTCGGCGTTTACCAGTGATTCGAAATGATTCTCGAGTAGCTGAACGACAGTCACTGCCAGGAAGGTTGGGATCAAGGTACCCTGGCGATTTTCCACATAATCTTTTTGCAGAATCCGGTCAAGAATGTTGGCATAAGTGGATGGCCGCCCGATACCTTTTGCTTCCAGCTCTTTGACCAGAGAAGCTTCGGTATAGCGTGCTGGTGGCTGAGTCTGTCGCTGATCGACCACCAATTTTTCACAGGCAAGTCGCTGATCGATCTTCAGATCGGGTAGAATATTTTCCTTATTGGCGAGGGCAGCATCGGGATCGTCCCGGCCCTCTACATAAGCGCGCATATAACCGGGGAAAAGGATGACCTTACCGATCGATCGGAAATCAGCCTGCTGGTTGGTTACGAACACGGTAGTTTGCTTCAAACGGGCTGGTTTCATCTGACAGGCCAGGGTGCGTTTGCGAATCAGATCATAGAGCCGGGCAGCATCTTTATCCAGGCTTGCTGCAATTTCATCCACCGATTTGAACCGCTGTCCGGCCGGTCGGATTGCCTCATGGGCTTCCTGGGCATTCTTGACCTTGCGTCTATATTGGATGCCCTTATCAGGCAGATAGTCCTGCCCATAACGAGCCTCGATTTCCGATCGCGCCGCGCCAATTGCCTCACCTGATAAATGGGTGGAATCGGTACGCATATAGGTGATGAAACCCGCTTCATATAATTTCTGAGCAGTTCGCATAGTCTTCCGGGCTGAGAAACGCAATTTGCGAGCTGCTTCCTGTTGTAGCGTACTGGTAATAAATGGTGGTGATGGCCGGGATGTGAGCGGCTTCTCATCAATGCCGGTTACTGTCCAAGGTCCCGGTTTCAGTTCCTTAGCCAGTTCCTGAGCCTGTGACTCGGTCAAGGCCAGCAATCCTTTTTTGGTTATTTCACCGGTCTCGCTGTTGAAATCTTTCCGGGTTGCCAATCGTTGATTATCCAGTTGAAACAGTTGGCTGGCAATAATCTGTTGATCGGCGGTGGACAGGTCTGCTTTTAGGGTATAGTAAGTGGCTTGGTTAAACGCGGCGCGCAGGCGATCCCGGTCGACAATCATTTTTATTGCTGCTGACTGGACCCGGCCGGCAGACAGGGCAGTCTTGACAAATTTCATGTTTTTTTGAAGTGTACTCCAAAGCACCGGAGAAATTTTATAGCCCACTAAACGGTCAATTGAGCGGCGGGTTTGTTGGGCATCGACCAGGGCTTGATCGATCGGGTGGCGATCCTGCATGCCGGTGGTAATTCCGGATTTAGTTATCTCCGTAAACTGGACCCGCTCTAATTTGGTCTTTGGTAGTTCCTGGGCCAGGTGGGCGGCAATTGCTTCACCCTCCCGGTCTGGATCAGTTGCCAGAATTATTTGCGGAGCAGTTTTAGCTGCCAGCTTAAGTTTCTTTATAAAATCGCGCCGATCCGGTAATACTTTGAGCGTTGGTTTGAAATCGTGCTCAATATCGATTCCCAGTTCTTTTTTCGGTAGATCCTTGATATGCCCCACGCAGGCTAATACATTATACTCATTTCCCAGGTAACGGGAAATTGTCCGCGCCTTTGAAGGAGATTCGACTATAATGATCGGTTTTTCACTCATATTGGGGCGGAATTTACAGGTTGCTATGTAAAATCATGAATATTTAATTACTTCCAGCACGGAAGTACCATTGTTACCGAAATGTAGGCCGAAACGGGCGATTATTTATTGCTTTCCAGCAATTCAGCACTTGCTAAATTCATAGGAACAGCTTTTTGTTCCCCGGTTTTCAAATCTTTGAATTGAACCGAATTATTTGCCAATTCCTCCGGTCCGATAATCAATACATTTTTAGCTCCCAGGCGATTGGCCTCCCGGAGTTGAGCTTTCATACTCCGCCGGAGGAAGTCCATGTCGGCGGAGAGTCCTTTTGTGCGTAATTCCTGGATCAATTTGAGAGCAGCCGTCCGCCCGTCCTGATCGAGGGTTACCAGGTAAACTTGCAAGCCGGATATGACATCAGTGTCATTTACTGTTTCCAAGGCTAGCAGTACGCGTTCGATCCCGGTGGCAAAACCGATTCCCGGCGTTGATTTACCACCCAGGGTTTCAATCAAACCATCATAGCGTCCGCCACCGCATAATGAATTTTGGGCACCCAGGGCAGGCGATATAATCTCGAAGGTGGTCCGGGTATAATAGTCCAACCCCCTGACCAAACTGAAATCCTCGTCATACGGAATATCGATTTCATCCAGGATTGATTTGACCTGTGCGTAATGCAGGACATCTTCACCAGTAAGATAATTAGTGATCTCAGGAGCATCCCGGACTATTTCGATCTCATGGGGGATTTTAGTATCAAGAATACGTAGTGGATTGGTGTCAAAACGCTTCCGGCTGATATCGGAGAGATCCGTCAGGTAGGGCCGCAGGAAATCCTGTAAAGCGGATCGATATGCCGAACGGCAGTCCCCAGAACCGATGCTGTTTAATTTTATGGTTAACTGATTTAATCCAAATTCTATCAGGGAAAAATAGGCGATGGCAATTATTTCCGCATCAATCTCAGGGTAAGGCGATCCAAGTGCTTCCACACCATATTGATGAAATTGTCGATAACGACCAGCCTGAGGACGTTCCTGGCGGAAAGCATGATCGATATAATATAATTTTGTCAGTGGCGTTAGCTTATCCAGATTATGTTGTAAATAGGACCTGACCACCGGCGCAGTCAATTCCGGCTTGAGAGTCAGACTGGTCCGACTCTTGTCCTGGAAAGTGTACATCTCTTTAGCAACTATATCTGTTTCCGCCCCGACTCCGCGGGCGAACAATTCGGTACGTTCGAAAACTGGCGTTCGGATTTCCGAATAGCCATAACGGTTCATGAAATTGTGTATTTGGTTTTCCAGATTCTGCCAGCGCCGGGATTGACCAGGCAGAACATCATGAGTACCTTTGATTGATCGGAGGGTATTTTTATTCATTTAGCTAATCAATCAAACCGGTTAATATTTCCTTGGCGATGACCAGTTTATTTTCCGGAACGAAAAGTTTGACCTGGCCACCGGAGGACCCAAGACCTGAAATATTGAAAGTAGCTGTGAGTACATCTGATTTAATGTAATGGGCAATCTGTTCTTGATCCAGAATTTCACCGATCATTTCAGCATAAGTTTTACCCGCAAGCGTTCCCGCCAGAGCCCAGTTGATTTCTTCCAATTGCGGTTCTTCCGGCAGTGTTTCAACCAGGGTAACATGACAATCAGCACAATGTTTTATATCCGGTTTATACTCAGCCTGACACAAAGGACAATACATGATTACTCCAATAATTACGCTTGAATTTGCAGAAAAGCTGGCAGCAAGTAAACCCTGAAATTTCTTTTTTCAAGCGTTTTTCTAGTACGACACATGTCTGTTATTAGAAGCATGTTCAGTTAATCTAAATTATATTTTTTGAGTAAGGTCGATGAATTTTTTAAGCTGAATTCTGGTAGCGATAATACCAGGTATTTAGGATAATAATTAATACCCTGAAGACATGTGTCGACCACCGCGATGTTCGACTTTAAGATCCTTTAACGAAGGTGATTTTGGGCTGATCTGCAAATAAAAACCAGTCCCGAAGCCAGAAGGTACCCAATTTAATGAAAGTTCCCAGCAATGCAGATCACGGTAAATTGAAAATCTTTGGTTGAGCAATTTGCGGGTCATCAAATTGAAACTGGCACTATATTTAATGCGCCAGTTTTTTGTGATCTGTGTATTCAAATTAGAACTCATCTGGAAACGTTCATTTTCGTTTCGCATCTGGGGATTGGTCAAAGAATATGAAAACGAAAAACTGGCATCCCATAATTTCGAACCTGAAATCTTAGCCGGCTTCTTGACTGGCTCGGCCTCAATTCCCTGATCGATGAATTCGTCTTCTACAAAAGTCGAATCGGCCAGTGTATCGATTTCAGTATCAATCGGTTTCAGACGCTTTCCGGAAAAACTGAAACTCTGGGACATACTGACCTTGGTCAGGCGTGGTTTTGGAAGACCGTATTTATTAACTTGTATTTTATCAGTTTTTTGCTGTAGCTCTTCGTCAAATTCATAGAAATCATGTATCATGCTCAGGTCGAGATTCAGTTTATCACTAATATTCGATCGCAAGGATGAACTCAGTATCCCCATCTTATAATTCTTAAAATTATAATTGGTTGAAAAATTATAAGTGAACAAATCGCGTTTTAATTCCTGCTCATCCCGCAGAAGTTTAGCCTGGAAAGAATTATTCATCGAAAATGATATCGATTGTGATTCGGTCTTTGGCGTTGAACCGGCCAATGTGTTGGTAAAGCGGTCCAATTTCAGCGTATTACCACCGGTGTCAGAAATTGTCTGGAAATAGCCAAAATCGTAGCCGAACACTGGCCTGGAGAAATCAGGGCTATACTGATAGCCAATAGTGGGAGAGGCAACGTGTCGCAGGAATTTCATGGGTCCGAGGTTAATCGGAAACAAGCCATAGATCTGGGTCTTGAGATTCAAACTGAAATTGGCTGTAGTACGAGCAGCGAAACCGTCAACCTCCTGCTTGATTACTTTATTGGTGCTTGAATCAAGCCCTGCGATTACATAACTGCGATTAACCCAGGCGGATTTGATACTGGTACTTGGATTAACGGTGATATACTTGAATATTTTCTGAGGTCCGGAGATACTGCTAGAATGATTTAAGATTTGATCAGAAGAAGTTCTTACATTCGGATTCCAGCGATATTGATCAACCGAGTCGGGAACAACTTCTGACTCATAATAGGTTTTGTGTGAATTATTCAGATTAGCACTGTAATTCCAGGTGATATTATTGTACCAGCGTTTTTTCTGGCCGCTGCTCTTAAAAAAATAATCCTGGCCATGGCGGAAGGAGAGCCTAGGAAGTGTGCTAGTGGTAATATTTAGTTTTGTACCGGCTTTGGATGGTTCCTGGTAATAATGATAATAGATGGAATTCGTGTCAGAATTAATTTTATTCTTGGCCATCAAGTCACGGGAGGAAGATAAGTTCAAGCTCATCGAATTTTTAGATTTATTCCAGCGCTTCGAATAGGTCAGATTGGATATCACCTGTTGTTTCAGGCGTCGTTCCAGATCAATACCATTGTCCAGATTATAATCACTGTTACTCTGATAACTTGCATCAATGTTCAGACTCTGGTCATGACGCATAATTTGATTGTGTCTCCATTTTAGTACATAATCGGTTTTTGTGCCCGGCTTGAACAGGTTTACAATATCTTTATTTCCATCGAGCGATTTTTTAAACTCCGTATTCAAAGTGCCATCGAAGTGGTAGCGCCTCTCATAACGGTTATAATTCCTGAAACGGATGCCCCAGGTTGTGCTGAAATCAAATAAAAATCGCGAGTCATAATAATCATTAGGGGCCCAAAAATAACCCAGTCCGTTGATAAATTGTCCCCGTCTTCGGTTCTCACCATAACCAGGCATGAGCCACCCTGAATGACGTGCACCACCCTGGTGAGGAAAAATTCCCAGTGGTAAAGCCATTATCGGTATTCCGGCGATATATAAAATTATTGGACGGATGATGACTTTATCCTGGTTGATCATTTTCATTTTACGCCCGGCAAAATGAAAATGGGGTAATACCAGATCGCAGGTGGTATAGCTGCTGTGATTTATATAAAATGTGCTGTTATCAGTATTTCGGATTTCCTCCCCGGCGTAATAGCCATCGCCGGTTTTGGTACGCCCCTTGACAATCTTTCCATGACGGTTCTGAAGATTATAGGTCAGTGATTCGCCACGCATTGGTTCCCGTCCCTGCTCACTGATGGTGGGCAGTATTTCGGTGAACATTGTATCGCGTGGAACAGTAGGCAGAGCTTTCAGCAGGTTTTTCTGCCAGGCTACATTGATATAGCCAGCGCTCAGATTTAGATCGGTATAATCGATGCTGGCATTACCGAGTAAGTCGGTTGCTTCAGTGGCGATACTGTAATCAATGACGTCCGATCGATAAGTAATCGGGGCATCAATGCTCTCATTACTTGAATCAGGTCGAAAATTGCCGCGAGCGCCGCCATCGATATAAATATTTTCCAGGTCATCAGCACCAAAATACATGATGATAGTATCACCACTGGCTGTATTATTGCCCTGATAAACGGAATCTTCAAAAATATGGTACAGTGTTGTGGCCATACCTTCGATACGCATCGAATCCAGTTCGCCATCGGTAAAAAAGCCTTTAAGAACTTGCCCGGTGAGATCATCATTGAATTCAACTGGTAAACTGTGAGTGATAGTGGAATCTTCGATCACTAATTCTGATTCACGCCGTCCGGCTGAACTATTGATTACGTGAGCCTCCGACGGTATGTACAGCGATTCCAGAATCTCATCCCGGTAACGTAATTCAATAGCGCTGCCGCTCATGGTTCGGCCGTCTTCCCTGACGACTGGTTTCAATTTGAGAATGGTTGTTCCCTCATCGTAGGAGTAATAAGCCTCACCACAGGTGGCAACCCGGTCGCTTTCCGTAATCACCACTTCGCCAGTGGCGGTGTATGAGGCCGCTTCCGCTTCCGGTGGCTTGGTATAAGTCAGACGATTGGCATTGATCACCTGGGATTCCTGGATCAGCCTGACCCGACCCACGGCGCTGCCGCTATCCAGTTCAGCGAAATAAAACAGGGTGTCGCTTACCAGGTCATATTCCGAATCCCAGACATGGGTATTATGATAAGCCATCATCAGATCGTTGGGTGAATCATAATGCAGGGAATCACACACCAGAGTCAACGCATCCTGGATGATTTTCACATTTCCCACCAGAATACCCTGGCTGGTCTTCTCATTGTAGCGAGCCAGGTCGCAGGTCATCGTAACATTCTTTTTAGTGATAACTACATCACCGGTCAGGATTTGAATCGCCTGGCCATCGACAGTGATATTTTCCAGTAGATCAGCTCGCTGCAAGTAGAGACGGTCATCAGCCAAGGACCCGGAGACCAGAAGTACACCGATAAAACTACCGATCAATTTTCCCATATTTCCCCGCCGTTATTTATCATAACGATCTGGCCATAGTTCCCGCAGCCGCTGACGGATAAATCTGTCATGACCCTGATTGGTGGGCTGATAGAAGACCGCCTTCACATCATTTGGCAGATAGGATTCTTTGACGAAATGATCGGGAGCTGAATGGGGATACTGATAGTTTTTGCCGTAGCCTGAATCTTTCATTAACTGGGTGGGCGCATTTCGTAAATGCATTGGGACCGAGGGAGTTCCGCCCTGAATGACGGTATGTTGCGCATCCAATAGGGCGCTGTAGGAAGCATTGGATTTAGGTGCGCTTGCCAGATAGGTCGTAACCTGCGCCAGAACGATTGCCGCTTCCGGCATGCCAATCATATGGATTGCCTGGAAACCAGAAGTAGCCAGAGTCAATCCTCGGGGATCAGCATTGCCCACATCCTCGGAGGCCAGGATAATCAAGCGCCGGGCGATGAATTCCGGTTTTTCACCACCCTCCAGCATCACCGCCAGCCAGTAAACGGCCGCGTCCGGATCGCTGCCACGGATACTCTTGTTAAATGCGCTGATCGTATCATAATGGTAATCTCCGGTCTTATCATATAATTGAGCGCGGGATTGGAGGGCTTCATTCAGTATTTCCGGAGTTATCGTTTCCTGGTCATCGACCAGATCCAGGCTGACCTCGAGCGTGTTTAACATCTTCCGGGCATCACCACCGGCGGATTGGATTAAACGCTCGCGGACCGATGACTGTAGATCATAATTATTTTTATTCAATATGATATCTGTACTGAAGGCCTGTTTTAGAATGGTCTCCAGAGCGGAATCAGAGAGTGGTTTCAGGGTCAGCACCCGGCAGCGGGAGAGCAGTGGACCGATTACCTCAAACGAGGGATTCTCCGTCGTAGCACCAATCACGATGACGATGCCTTCTTCAACGGCGTGCAGTAAGGCGTCCTGCTGGGATTTGCTGAAGCGATGGATTTCATCGATAAACAGGATTGTAGACCGACCCAGCTGACGGTTGCTCTGACCCCGGCGGATAACTTCACGCAAATCCTTAACGCCACTGGATATGGCCGACATTTCATGAAAAGCGGAATCGGTACCGCGGGCGATGATCCGGGCAATAGTGGTTTTACCGGTACCTGGTGGTCCCCACAAAATCAGGGAAACCAATTTTTGTTGTTTAATCAACTGGCTGAGGATTTTTTTATTCCCCACCAGGTGTTCCTGGCCGATGAATTCACTCAGGGAACGAGGGCGAACCCGGTCAGCCAATGGTGGCAAGTGGGAATCAAATAAGGATGTTCTGTCCGACATGAGCTAATAATTTATTTCGGAAAGTCTTCCAAAAGCAATCGGTTGAAATACTGAAGAGGTGTGTTGTTTGATAATAATCAGAAATTCCGGTGCACGGCGTTTACTAAAGCTGTAAACTTGCCTCCTGAAATTAAGGAGCGTACATGTTGTTAAATAGTAGAAACCACTGGTTCATGGGAGTTGTTCTGGTGATCGGATTGGTAATTCTTATTGGTTGCGGAAGTAAAGGATCAGGAAAGGCAGGTAAACAGGTGGAATCAAGCAGCGGATTGATTTATGTTGATGAAGTGATCGGTGATGGTGATCAGGCAGTAGCCGGGAAAACCGTGACCGTCAATTACACTGGCATGTTTGAGGATGGCAGAATTTTCGATACCTCTCTGCAGGCCGGTCGGGGACCATTCGATTTTTCACTGGGAGCCGGAAAGGTAATCCGGGGCTGGGATGAAGGTATCGTTGGCATGCAGGTCGGTGGTAAGCGCAAATTGACGATTCCCCCGCATCTGGCATACGGTGAAGCCGGTGCCGGTGGAGTGATACCCCCCAATGCCACACTGGTATTTGAAGTTGAATTACTGGGTGTCCAGTAAGTCGGTAATATGTGGTTCTGGGTCATATTTCTGGCTGTCGCGTTGATTTTTATCTGGACTAATTTCCAGCAGCAGCCCAAAAAGCGTGGTGATCCATTCGCTGAGCAGACAGCCGGTAGATCGCCTAAAGGAAAGAAAAAACCTTTTTTTCGTATCGAGCGGGTGGAGGATGATTGAATTTTCGATCGGTAGAGACAACATGGTTGGGACAACCGGTGTTGACCCTACAATTATATTAATCTGTGTTATTTAAAAAAGAATAAAATAGGCTGTCATTTCGATTCCCGATGGTGATCGGGGTTAGAAATCTACATTAGTATTACATTGAAGTTTTATGAACCAGCAACTATCAAGTGGTATGTAAATCAAAGACTACCTAGCCACAATGGAATTTTTGCTGGAGCAAAGCATTTATGTTTAGTGCTAAAACGTGTATGTGCCAGGCCAGAGTAGATTTCTCCTCACTCCCTGCGGGATTTGTCGAAATGACAGGCGATTATTTACATTGGTTTTCAAGAAGGTTGAACCTATTAATCCGTTTGGATTACCTCCGACCTTAAATAATAGAAAAGAGTCACCGAGATCCCGATCAATCGGGAGAACCTCCGACTCTAAAAAATAGAATAGAGCCACTGAGAAGACTCGAACTTCCGACCTAGTCATTACGAATGACTTGCTCTACCAACTGAGCTACAGTGGCATTAATTATTCCAAAAAGCGGTGCTGAATTTAATGTTTTAATTACTTCAATAAAACTACAAGAAGCAATTCTTGGATTTATTAGATCACAGGTCATTCTGAAGAGAAATTCACTGAAATTTACTGTCATCTCGATGCAACTGATTTGAAGGAGGTGTTTGGAGATTAAGTCTCAAATGACACTTATTTATTGAAAATAATTAAGCCAATGCAAATTTAAACACTTGGTTATAAATTGTCGTGCGAGCGACTAATGGGAATTGGGTACTTATTCGAATTTTGGTGGACTATATTGATGTTGTCGTGATTGGTATCGGTTGAAAATGCAATACTGAAAAAGGGAAAATAATAGCTCAAAATCATATGGCGGCTTATGGTGTTAAATAATTGTTCGATTCACTCAATTCATACTTTTTTCTGTGAAAATAAGTACTTCAGCGTATTTGAATTATCATTTACCCGTATTACTATTTTGGATAAATAATACTAATCAAATTCCGGAAGGAGATTATGAATAAGATACTGATTGTACTATTAATCCTGGGGACTCTCCTGGGCCAGGACAAACTCATTACAAATGGTGGCTATGAATACCTGGGCACCTATGAAGGCGCTACGGAAGAGGTAATTTATTTCATCGAATCAAATAAGACAAATGTGGCTGGCATTCCAAAAACGCAGATCAGCCAGGTGATCCTTGAAGATGGAACCGTAGTATTTGACAAGAGCACCATGCCGGTACCGGTATCATATGACGCAATAACAGTACCAGATACTGTAATGGTTAATGATTATGATAAACGCCAGACAAAAGCATTAGAAAGAATCGCAGTAGCTCAAACATTTTTTATGTATTACTTAATAGCTTGGACAATAATAATGATTGGTGCTCTCAATCCGTAATTGAAAAGAAATATAACTGAAAAGGGAAGCTGGTGAAAGCACAGTACATTTAGCTGTATTTGTTTTCGGTCAAATTTTGTATTCTAATGATAATGATCAAAACGCGTCTGTTAAGGATGAATTTCAATTCAATTTGACTGATAATCTGTCAATATCTTAGCTTGATTTTCGGAGTGAAAGTTGGGGTATTCGGACAACATTGGGATTAGATATCGGTATATACAAAGAAAAGCGGACTAAAGTCTCTGTTGATGATTACTATTTTATCGAAGGAGATTCTTTTAATGTTGTCGTAACAGATATAATTGATAATACTAAAACTATAGTTTCATTATCAACTGAATATGTTAAGATTAATCAATTTAGCAAATGTCAATTATATTGGAGCTTCGGGCCATCAATTAAATATGTTAAAGATATCTACAAATCAAGACACGATTCTGGAATGAATTTGGCATGTTATTTAGTATTCTGAACTATACTGAAAAATGATTAATTCACTAGTAAGTTTTTAGAGGATGATGGAAAAGCTTCATTAATCTTTTGGTTCTTCTGAAATAAACTGATATATAAGATTGTCTTGATTCGAGAGATTTGAAAATACAATCCTCGGGTTAGCAACCAGATCTAAGAAGGGGGCAAGTATAAAATAGTAGAAAGGCCACAAGTATTAGTCATCAGTTGGATAATGTCGATAGTAAGAAAGCAAAATAATAGTCCGTTGAAACAAATGATTTGCATATATTACCTTTCACAGGGGGGAATTGTTTTTCCGATTCCGATATCATTTTGTACAATGATCATATTAAGAACCATGAAATGAGCACGAGTCATACCCACTCTCAATCAACTGTTATCCAAACTGGTGACAGTGTCACAATTGTAGGTGGCGGACCTGCCGGTTCGTTTTTCGCGTGCTATCTTCTTCAGGAGAGCAAACGTCTCAATCGGCAGATAGATGTTGTTATCATTGAAAAGCATAAGCCAACTAACAATAGTAACGAAACTTATCAACTCGGTGGATGTAATTTTTGTGCGGGCGGGATATCACCGAGATTGAGTGGGATTCTTGATCAAAATAATTTTGTTATCCCTGATGGGATCATCCAGGGACGCATCAATTATATTTGGGTCCATAGTCAGTGGAAAAATTTCAGGCTTCAAGTTCCCAAAGATCAGCAGATGTATTCGGTGTTCAGAGGTTCATTGCCTGCCGGAAGAGGTGATAAAGCTTTAGGCTTCGATGGATTTCTGCTGGGTGAGGCAATCAAGCAGGGTGCTCGCATCATGCAGGGTGATGTTCAGTCTCTTAACTATACAGCTACGGGAATGCCTAGTCTTACTGTGAAAGCACTTTCTGGCGAGGAAATAACGCTCGATTCCAGTTTTGTGACAATCGCCACCGGAATTAATGCACATCGTGGTTTTGATTATCCCAAGGATACTCTGATACATTCAGTTAAACGGCTGAACCCCGCTTTCATTCAGAGCAAATCCCGGAGCGCTTTTATATTTGAGCTCGATGTTGGTGAGGAATATCTGAAGTATAATATGGATCGCGAGATACACTTCATCGAATACGGTTCTAAACGCCTCGATCTTGAACATGTCGCGCTGCTTCCTAAAGGAAGATTCTTGAGTGTTGCCATGATCGGTAAAAGTATCGATCGAGCAACCCTGCCACAGGATAATCAGAAGATTATCCGGGAGTTTCTTCGGTTATCTCAGATCAGCCGGATATTGCCTGGCATTGAAAAAGTGAATACGGTCTGTGCCTGTTTCCCCAAAATGGCCGTGACTCCCGCCAGAGATCCCTTCGGAGACCGGTTCGCTATTATTGGTGATGCTGCCGGGGCACGATTGAACAAAGATGGACTTTTATCGGCTCATATGACAGCACATCGACTCGCGCAAACTATCCTCCATGAAGGGATTGACATTAAGAATCTGGCAACAGGTTACGGTAAAACAATCAAATGGCTCGCGACAGATAATCGTTACGGACGAATTGTGTTTAGTGCAAGCCGGGCGGCATTTTCCTGGCCGGTTATCAGCCGCATCATATACCAATCGTTTGCCACCGAATTCAAGGTGCGCGATGAACACAAACGCCCATTGGGGGCTGTTCTGTGGAAGATTGCCAGCGGAACCGCCGACTATTACGATGTGCTTCGGGAGATGATCAGCTTCAAAGTATTGCGATCAATTTTTATTGGACTGTATGTCACCCTCAGGAATGTGTTGGTTGAAATACTAATAGGATTAAAATGGGGGAAAGCTGGTAGGTACCCGACGTTGGTGATAAAGGAGAAGCGGCAGGCAGTCAAACAAGATCTGGTGCCGCATTTGGGAATTTCGGTTAATGAATCCTATGATTTTGAACGAATGTACGTGATCAAGATCAGAGGTTCGAAGCGTATGATCATTGAGGAATTGGCCAAATTCGGCGGTACTGAAGCGCGATTCCTAAACCTTCGAATCATCAAAGTTCAACGAATCCGCGGAGTACCCAACCAGATCGGATCAGTGATCAGATACAGTATACCTTTTATAGGAATAAGAACGGAATTGCGTCTGCTAGAAAGAAGTGGTTTCAGGACCCTGCTTTATCGACTCGATGAAAGACTAACCGACAATGGAATCCTGGCATTTAGTGTTTCACCAACCAAAGATGGTAATAACAAGCTGACCATTTATGCTGCTTTCGACTACAAACGCGGCAAAAGCCGTATCAGCCGGATTATTTGGCGGAGTGCCCGGGCTTTATTCCCAAAATTCGTGCATGATGTTGTGTGGAATCATGCACTGTGCACAATCAAGGAGGAAATCGAACAGCAAAAGCGCAGTTCATCTGGTTCACCCAAATAGCGCTTCCTGGAATATAGCCAGCACACGTCTTGCCATTATTAATTAATACAGATTAACATATTCGTTCGTTATCCCAATTTGACTTATCCCACATATTATCTCAAGTTGGAGTGGCGGGGGAGGGTCAGCTGCAGGTTACAGCCGCGGTTAGTGCTACAAAAAAAAGGGCAGCCATACGACTGCCCCTTTATTACGATCGATTGGATTATGCTATTTGATCAAGATTATTTTTCTGGTGTCAACAAATTCAGCCGACTGCATTACAGCCAGGTAAACACCGGAGCTTAAATGTCCTGCTTCAAAGATCACCTGATGATAACCGGATTCCTGGATTTCATTGACCAGATTGGCCACTTCCTGTCCAAGGAGATTGTAAATCTTCAATGAGACCATCCCATCATTTGGTATGGCATAACTGATAGTAGTGCTGGGGTTGAACGGATTAGGATAATTCTGTTCCAGCACATACTCCTCAGGCAACCATTCAAAGGATGGTTTGCTCCAGGCTACCTGTTTGGCTAAACCGCTGTCGTAGATATTGAAGTAGCTATCCAGAGTAACATCACTCTGCTGATCCACTTTTACATCCCAGGCGTATAGAGCACCGGTAAAATCAACATTCTTATGCAATTCGATCTTATGATCAGGTGCATAGAAATTGGCGAAAACCATACTCTGCTGCTCGACCTTGACCACCTTTCGGGGATGCCCGTCGCTATGGCCATCACCATGGTTGTGGCCGTGGCCCGGTTCATCACAGTACCAGCCATAATAATCGTCGTCATCATCATCGTCATCATCATTTCCATGTAATCCGCTCACATAAAAGATGATATCAGAGGCATCGATAAAAGCATTGTTGCTGGGACCGATATAGGTCTGTTTTCCATTTTCGACTTTTTCTTTGACCCGTATCTCAGCGGCATCATCGAAGTTCAGTTCAGCCCGCTTATCCAGCTTGATGGATTTAACATTGTAGACACCACCGTTGAGAGTCAGTTCTCCGCCTTTTTTGACCTTGATTTTCCCATAGTCACCAGGTGCTAACGACAGACTCTGATTCTTATTGACGGTTATATTATCTGTTCCAGCCGGGGCTGATTTGAATGGCGGAAGAGTAGTGAACAGTGGAACATCAATTGGACTGTATTCGTCACCATAGATATCTCCACGATTGTTATCCAGGAAATTGTAATACACATCACTGTTGATTACTGTGTTTCTCTGGAGGCTGATACAATTGGCGTGAACCTGATAACCACCTGCGATTTCTACGTCACGGTCAATCCTTAGATTGCCGGCAAAACTACAGTTGAATCCGTAACCACCGCCATGGTCGCCGCCACCGTGATCGCTTCCACCATGTCCACCACCACCGTGATCATTACCGTCATTGTCATCTTGATTATAATCGCAATATATGCTCAAACCATTGACCAGGATATTGCCGGAGAAGACTTGAGTTCTTTTTTTCAATTCAGCCTGCCTGATTCCAAATACAACCGCATCGGCCAAAACCGGCGTAACATCGACTGTTACCGCAATTTCATGGGTAACACTGGCACCCCAGTGATCAGTGGCCGTTAACTCAATGATAGTTACACCAAGATCAAGGGCGCTCACGTTGATTAATGAGCCGCTCAATGCGACACTTGCAGCTGAACCGTTTGAATTGGTGAAACTATAAGTTAGCACATCATAGATATCCACGTCGGTAAAGACTGCAGCCAGGTCGAACTCGGTGCTCAGGAATTCATCCCCGAACGACAATTGAAAATCGCTGATCGCATTTACAACCGTCGGAGCTGTGTTAAATACTTCAACTATCCGATCTATTGAACTGAAATTTCCACCTGCATCTGTGGCGGTGTAGGTCAGGGTATCTGATCCCGGAGCGTTAATATTAACCGTGCCGGTTACTTCCACAGTTACCGCTGAGCCACAGGCATCTACTGTTTCATATCCAGCTTCAGTATAGGTCAGGTAAAGACCGAGGTTCATGGGATTATCACCCAGCAGTGTAATGACAGGAGGTTCTGTATCAAATGCTACCGTTACAAGTACTTCATCACTGGAAGAATCGAATCCATCGCTTACCGTTAGTGCGTAGGTATAGCTACCTTCAACCAGACTGGCTGTGAAAGATGCGGTAGTACTAACTTCTGAGCCATTCAGGCTCCAGCTGTATGTCAGAGCATCACCGTCAGAATCACTGGAAGCTGAACCGTTCAGCGTGACATCAACACTGCCAATCACACATTCAATGGTTTGATCGTCTCCAGCTGCTGCTACTGGCGCAGTATTGATGACCGTAACAACACGTTCAACGATCGTTTCGTTACCAGCAGAATCTGTGGCAGTGTAGGTCAAAGTATAGGCGGCGGGGATTTCTACATTCACCGTTCCGCTCACTTCAACAATTACCGTTGAGCTACAAGCATCTGATGTTTCATATCCAGCCTCATCATAGGCATTATGAATATTCAGGTTTAAAGGATTGTCACCAAGCAGTGTTAGCGTTGGAGGCTCAGTGTCCGCTACAATGGATATGGCAACCTCATCCGAGTTAGTTTCGCCGTTTCCATCATCTACGGTCAGGGTGTAGGTATAGCTCCCGGCAGCCAGACTGGTTGTAAAAGCTGCTGCGGTACTTACTTCAGAGCCAGCCAATTTCCAGCTGTATGTCAAAGCATCGCCGTCGGGATCCGATGAAGCAGAGCCGTCCAAGGTAACTTCCTGCGAGCCAACAACACAAGTGAATGACTGGTCATCGCCTGCAACAGCTACAGGTGCTGCATTAACCGGAGGCGTAACATTATCAAAATCATCTTCAATTTCTGTCGGGGTAAAGGCATGGTTGTACAGGCGAACATCATCTATTGAGCCCACCCAGTTTTCTATACCGTCATTCCGACCACCAATTCGCAGAGAACCTGCGTTGTCAACATTACCCTGATAAGCGGTTGGATCGAATGTGTATGTCTGTGTTCCATCTACTGTGATATATCCGCCTGTTGGGTTATCACGATCAATGGTGAAAACGATATGGTGCCACTGGTTATCAGCAATATTTATGGGAGATATCCAGTTGGTGTAACTGTTCCCGACATTTATCTGAGCACCTACAAAACCATCATTTATTGTGTAAACAACATAGCCTCTCCAGCCATCGTTGGGATCGCGTTTGTCTAACAGTGTTTCAATACCACTAGCTCCAGAGAGTTTAGCCCACATAACAATAGCCAGATCCCCGCTACCAATATCTAGAGTAGGATTATCTGGAATTTCCATCCAGTTAGAGCCGGTAAATTCGAAACCCTGACCATCAGCACCTATTCCATAAGTAACCGCACCACTTCCCGCTGAAGAAACATCGTTATTGTTCAATGTTTCATCAACACCATTTCCTTCCGCTTTCCAATAGGCGATCAAAGGATCGATAATAGAGATCACGATATCATCGCTGTCCGTTCCGCCATTTCCATCATCGACTGTTAAGGTGAAGGTGTGAACGCCAATTCCAAGAGTCGTTTGGAATGATTCATCCTGGGATTCTTCTACTCCGTTTAACATCCAGCTGTAAGATAGGTTATCACCATCACCATCAGATGAACCGGCACCAGACAATGAAACAGTTTCGCTGCCCGTGAGGCTTTCTATCAACTGGTCTTCGCCAGCGTCTGCTATTGGGGCTTCGTTTTCAAGCCCAACAGTCTGTCCATTCAAGACAACCAGTGCCACATGCAGGTTGTTTCCAGTCGGACAATCATCAACCTGTGTAACCACAACGCGGTTTTCACCTTCTGCAACATAGGATGCCAGGTTCGCGGTTCCTGTGCCTCCAAGGAATACATAGCTACCTGCTATTACAAGACCACCAGGGTAGTCCGCATTGAAAATTGTAACACGTCCACCATCATCAATTCCTGAAAATTCAATAGTGAATTGTGTAATACTTGCACCAATGGGCACGTTTACAAAGGTCTGGAAATATGTATAGTCCACGGCCTCTAGGCAGTAGCCTGGAAGTATGGATGTTTCTGAAAACCCAACAACATTGGGATCTGGAGCAGGTTCCCAGTTAGAATCAGATGTCAAGGGGACAGAAGCATTGGCATAGGCCCCAAGTTCTCCGTGGCTTGACAGCGGGCTATCAAGCAGGGACCAGCCCTGACCACGGTTCATTTGCCACGGGGTTCTGACTATATCAGCCTGGGGCAAACCGCTTACCACAGAAACAGAAACTGTATCTGTGGCTGAATCTGTACCATCGCTAACTGTCAGAGCAATACCATGATAACCCCAACCAAGTGCAACAGTTGGAGATACACCTGTTGCGGTACCAAATGCACCATCCCAGGTATATGTCAAAGGATCGCCATCAGCGTCAGAGGAGCTTGAACCATCAAGTGTTACAGCTACTGTTCCACTCTGAATAGTGAAGTCCTGATCTGCACCGGCATCTGCTACTGGCAGTGTGTTGGGTGGGGCTGGACACCAGGGAGCGCTAGTGACAGTTTGAGAACCACTGATGGTGGCGGTACTTACATCTCCACTTACTTCGTTAGTAATGTCAAAGAAAGAGTTGTCCTGTATCTGGGCATTATTGGCATACTGGATATGAATACCTGTTCCGGCATTAGCAAAACTGCTGTTGCGGACAGTGTGTCCTGATCCTCGATTAAGGTTTACGCCAAGGTCACCGCAGGTTTCCAGGCTGTCAACAACGATGTTGGAAGTATTCCAGCCCACATAAACACCTGTTCCGCCATCACCAACGATGTTCAGGTTTTCGATAGTTGTATTAGCGGAATATTCAATGCTGAAGGCGGTAGCAGCATCAGCCAAATCCCAAATGTTTGTACTTAAATCATAGGTTTTGTTACTTGCGCTGCGCAGATAGATCCCGTGGCCCGAGCCGGTAAAATCGTTACCGGAAATCTGATTTGGCCCTCCGAAGCTGGCAATCGCCCAACTGGCAGAACCGGTGAAATCATTATCAGTGATCGTCCAGCTCACATTATTACAATTATGGGCGTTGGAGCTGATCCCAGATCCGTTATTACTCAGATCATTCCCATGGATAACATTTTGGTGGTTGGTTCCCTGAGTGTAAATACCAGTACTGAAACCACTCAAGATGTTATTTGAGAAGGTAGAATAATGAACTGTATTTAATGATAACCCTTGTTTAGTTGATATATCAACACCAGCAGCGTATAGAGCGGGGAAGTCCCAGCCATCGATATTAATATAAAATGAGTTACTAAATGATAGTATCAGCCCGGTATGATCTCCGAATGTGTTCTTGTTAGGACCGGTTGAACCCTGCCAGGTCATTACGAATGGATTGCTGGCGCCGGGGTTATGGCCGTCCAGGGCTAATGCATAGGCAGCACCGGTGAAGTCATTGCCGTCCAGTTCAGCCAGTGTGCCGCGGAACTGCATGGCCCAGCCGGCTGTGCCGGTGAAATCATTATTGGTAACGGTCCAGTGCAGGTTGTTGCCATAATGATGGGAGGCAATACCAGTATTAGTGCCGCTGAAGTCGTTATTGTTAACCGTGTCACGCTGTCCGGCACCGGAGGTATAAATACCTGTTCCGAAGCCGCTGAAATCATTATTGGCAAAATTGGAGTAGTGAACAGTATTGAGGTTCAGTCCCTGTTTAGTGGCGATATCTACGCTGGAGTCCCAGAGCGTGGTGAAGTCCCAGCCGCTGATATCAATATAAAATGAATTGGCCAATTGGATAACGGCCTGGGTATGACCACCAAAGGTGTTCTTGTTAGGACCGGTTGAACCCTGCCAGGTCATTACGAATGGATTGCTGGCGCCGGGGTTATGGCCGTCCAGGGCTAATGCATAGGCAGCACCGGTGAAGTCATTGCCGTCCAGTTCAGCCAGTGTGCCGCGGAACTGCATGGCCCAGCCGGCTGTGCCGGTGAAATCATTATTGGTAACGGTCCAGTGCAGGTTGTTGCCATAATGATGGGAGGCAATACCAGTATTAGTGCCGCTGAAGTCGTTATTGTTAACCGTATTGTTCGATCCTGCCCCAGCGGTGTAAATACCTATATTAAGACCGGAGAAGGAAGTATTCTGGACAGTTGAGTTGCTGGAGTTATTAAGCGAAACACCAGTGCCCTGGCCAGCAGCAGAACTGATAACCGTAACATTCTGGATTGTGACGCCATGATAATTGGCGACATCAACACCAGTGTTATTTCCGTTAACTGTAATAGTGAAACCGGCACCGTCAATGGTAATATTACTTGCACCCACTCTGAGGGCCGGACCGCTATAACCAGACGCATCCAGGTCAGCTGTTAGGGTAAGATCGGTGGTGATAACATCACCCGGGTTAACCTGGGCCTGACTTATGGTTGGGATTAAAACAAGCAGCAATGTTGTTACTAGATAACTACAAAGTTTGGTATTATTTTTCAATTTCATGTTGTACTCCTACTACTCATTGTTGATTTCTTGTACGATATTGAGACTAAATCTCATTAACAGTATAGGTCTATTACCGAATGTAAGTCAAGTGTTATGTTGAACTATAACAACAATATAAGAAGATAACAATCTCCTCTTTTCGTGTTTTACTCACTATGGCAGATGGCTTTTTCATCTTCTACTATTCCCTCCAATAGTTACTAATATAGAATTGCATTTATTTCTTCTCATCCTGCTTTTTAAAAATGAATTGTTTTAATATCTTTAACTGGGTTTGAGCCTTTTTTATGATACTTGGATTAGGTTGATCAATCGTAGAATTAGTTTCAACCTGTTTTCCATCGTGAATATTGGGTGTTAATGATCGGGATTTAGAACCGAGGTTCCCTGCATCAACGATATCTTCCCTCTTCTCATTTTCTATACCAGCCATATGTCGCGTGTTACTTTTCATGTGGTCAGAAATTATTGCGAAATCAACAAAAGGAGACCATATGAAAACCACTATTGACCTTATGAAAACCACTATACTTTATGTAATTATGTGATTGTGATCGCACTCTATAAGACCCATATGTCGAGCATTTCCTCATCATGCGGGCAGAAATTGTTGTGAAATCAACAATAGGAGACTTAATGAATACCACTATTGACCTTGTGAAAAACACTATACTTTTTAAATACGCGATGGGGAGCACGTTTTCCCAAGAAATGGGAATTATATTAATTAAAAAATATATATTAGTGCGTTGGGGTGTTAATCTGCCGGGGAATCAGGGTGTTAAAATTATAGTACTAAATTCCAAACATTTGGAGCTGACTACAAACCTTAACTTCTAGAAACTAACTATATTTCCGATATAAATTTTATGAGATTGACACCCGGGAGGACGTTCAATTTTTTTCTCAACTGGGATCGATAAACCTCAATCGTTTTTACAGTCAGATTGGTTAAACTGGCTATTTCTTTCGAAGAAAGATTGAGTTTGAGAAAAGCACAAATTTTTAGTTCTCGCGGTGACAGGTCTGGATATTTTTCTGTTAGTTTCCGGTAAAAATTTTTGTGTACTTCCCGGAACCATATCTCAAATTCATCCCATTCTCTTCCAGGAGTTACCTGTTTTTCCAGCTGATAGATAACCTGCCGGATAACTGACTTTTCTTTGGTATCAATGGTTGCATAGTGCTGTTGTAGTTTAGCGATAATGGTTAACAAGAATTCCTTTCTCTGAGCCATGAACATGGCCTGGGTAGTCAACTCCTTATCCCTTTCTTCCAAACTTCTTTGCAGTTCATCCTCTGCCTGCTTGCGCTCGGTAATGTTTTTACTAACCGCAAACAATACATTTTTATCACCTAACTTGATAGAATACCCGCTGATATCAACTGGGAAAACTGTACCGTCTTTTTTCTGATGATAGCGGATCGGGACGTGTACCTCACCAGCTTCATGAATTCTATCAATAGATGAGGCTGATTCCTTAATCTCGGCACTGAATTTCAAACATGACATGCCTATTAATTCAGTCTTATTGTAGCCATACATAATTGATGTAGCTTGATTGGCATCCAAAATATTGGTGGTGTCTGGGTCATATATGAATATGGCATCTGATTCTCTTTCAAAAAGAGTTTTATACTTTTCTTCGGACTCTTTAAGCTCCCGAGTTCTTATTTCAACTTTCTCTGCCAACGATTCATATGACCTTGAAAGCTGATTTGCCATTATGTTAAAACTATCAGCAACATGAGATAGTTCATCACTGCCTTTAATATTGATAACTTGCTTTAAATTACCCTCCGTCATTTTCAGCGCTGCCTGATTAATTTTATCCAAGCGACTAGTGATATCGCGCGTGATAAAATAAGTTAGTATAGCGCCAAATACCATAGTCAAGGAGAATAATATTAAAGCGGTGGACCGGGTACTGTTGGCAATGGCTGAAGATTCTTTGTTTAGCACCATCGCCTTATTTGCAGCATAATTCACCAATTCCTCAACTTCAGTGATTAGCAAATCAACATAATTTTGTCCTTCAGTCTGGGTTATTCGCTGAGCTTCTATATTATTTCCGGATTTCGCTAAAGCAATAACCCGCTGACGGATAGGTTCCCATCCCAGAAAAGTTTCGTGCACATTCGCTGCCAGCTCCTGGCCAGCCTCACCAAGGATCCGCATATGAATAATGTCAAATAATCGTATTACCTCTTCCTGACCAGAAGTTACCTTTTTATTATATTGATTTCGTATTTCATCATTTTCAGCCAGAGTGACGTCCTTCATCGAGCGATGCATTTCTACAATTTCGACCTCGATTAATGTAGCAGATCGCGTTACAACTAATGGATGATCGTGAGTCAATTTAATATTTGTATTTAGAGAAATAATGCTATTCAGAAATATGATGATTGCACAAGCTAGTATTGTGCCCACTATCCCAAATCCGATATAAGTCTTTTTACTGATCCCCCATTTCACGGGAATTCTCGGGGGCTGAATAAAAGAATCCATATGAGATCGCTTCAAGTCCGCAGTTTCAACTTCGCTAATAAGCTCACGAGTGTTATTAATTTCTTCAAGTAATTGGTTTTTGGTCTTTGATTGATCTGATTTCATTTTCACTCAGGTGGAATAATGGTTGGTTGATGGAATGTAGATAAAATTGGATAATAGTAGACTCATATCTAGTAAAATTTAATTGAACAGCGTTCACAAACCCAGCTATTAGTGGACGGACTATTGGGTATTAGCTAATTGGTTAATGTGCACCTACAGCCCAGATCTTCATGATAATCCCAAGACCCTGTTTACTTAACCTTCCGACTCAGCATTAACCGTATTGCTAAGCGATGGAACTTTAATTCCATCCAGTCTCAATTATTTATTTCAGAAAATCCAGCACCAGTTGATTGACCAGGTCGGCCTGAACGATGGTCAGGTCATGTCCGGCGTCAGGTATTAAGCTGGTTTCAATTTGCGGTGCTATACGCGCTAGTCGATCAAGAGCAGCCTGAGCCGGGTAAATGACTTCGTTCTCGCCCACCAGAAACAGAGCCGGTACTTTTAATCTGGCTAGCTCACTATCACTGAGAACAGTGGGGTGCATCGGCATCTTCAGCTTGAAGGAACGCATCCCTATCCAGGCATCTTCCAGCATAACTTCGGCCAGCGCCCGGCCTTCCGGTGTTAAGATTAAGTTGGGGAACATCCATTCGGTCATATTTCGCAAAAAATGGCGGTGAGGTATCAGGGTCGGGAGTGCCTTCCAGGCCCAATCAGCGGGGAGTTGATGAATGGTGGCAACTGGCGCCAGCAAAACAATTTTTCCTAGCCGATTCGGATGGTATAGAGCATACTGACTTGTGAGCCAACCGCCATATGACAAGCCCATCAAATTGATTGCATTACCAAGCTCCAGTTGTGTGAACAGATCATCCAGCCAGTTGACCAAATCGGTGGGAGAGCTAATTTCCTTAGTATAGACACTACGCCCGAAATCGTAAATATTGTCAATAGCATACACCCGGAATTTCCCGGCCAGTGCGCTAATATTAGGTAACCAGATCAAAGTGTTGGCTGAAGCGGATGGTAGCAGTACCAGGGGCGGTCCATTTGCGGGACCACTTACTCTTATAAATGTTTTTCCATATCTGGTTGGTACCGTCAATGTGTCAGCCGGGACCGGCCAACTTTCCGCTCGTTGGTCATAATGCTTGAGATAGTGTTTTTTGGCACAGGCTGATTTAAAAGGATGATGTGCAGGTAGACGATCTATCTTTGTACTGCAGCCACTGCAGCAGACCAGAACCAATACCAGATTAGCTAATAATAAATTTGATAAAATTTTACGATATTTGATTTGGTGACGATAAATGATCAAGAGAAATCTCTCAGAATACTTTGTGCACTGGTGTTTTTCTAGCCTGGTAATATTTAGCTGCTCTCCAGGCTCCGTAGATTTCACCCAGGTAAATTACGGCAGCTAATGACAGGAAAAAATTCCTTTCGACCAGCCGGTTATGTTTATCTCCCGAATAAGCAAAACTGGCGAATAGTGAGAAATTCATGAAACCCATCAGACCGTCCCAGGGCCGCCCTGCATAAAGACGACCACTACCAGGTGCAACTGCTGATAAAACTGCTGCCAGATAGGGCGATTTGGTTTCAGATGTCGTTACTGGTTGTGGTATAACCGGATCAACCAGGTGACTGTCCGGTGGATGGAATTCACCCTGATTCTGTAAATGATAATGCCAGGCAAACGGATTGCAGCGCACGATCCGGTCAGCGGTGACAACTGAACCAGCCACCAGGCCATATTCTGTGATTGCTTGAGTGCCATAATTACTGCAACTGGGGTAAAACTGGCAGGCAAAACCTGGTAGATTGTAGGAAATCCGTTGCCAGGCTGCAATTGGCAGGATACCGGCTTTTTGCACCAGATTGAGCGAACTGGAAACTAATAGAGTATCGGCTGGATATTTGGTTTGAGGTAGGATCGAGCAATTAATTGCCAGCAGCAAATAGGCTGGGATAAGCTTAGCTTTCATCGATTGCGTGGAAGGAAGAAATTCTGGATGCTGCGGGTAAGAACGGCAATCAGAATCAGGCCCAGCACACCCAGTATCAGAGTTTTTTGAGCCGGGAAGAAGATATTGGTGACTGCCTGCAAAAAACCGATTGTCCCTTCGCCCCCCAGTATCGCGGCAGATACAACAATGCCAGTGAGCTTAGCAGCGTCACCTCTTCGATTAATTGTGAGTGCGATTATTCCACCAATTGCGATTAAGAAAGCCAGGTTGATACCCAAAAAGAGGCCAATCCCCAGAGGCATCAAATGAATATAGACTAATTTTTTGTTAAAGCGGATACCCTCAATGATTACAGCTATCAGCACACCGGATAGGAACAGTAGAGGATGAGTCAAACCCGCCAGATTGTTCATCACAATCTGAGCCTGTGGTGCCGGAAAACGGGTAGTGAACAGTGCATTTGCAATTTCCGGTGCACGCATGATCAGCAATAAAAAAGGAATTGCAACTGCGACTGCCAGAACCGCCCAGATATCAACGCGAATGATTTTTTGATAATCAGTTCCAACCACTTCGGCGGAACGGTAATCATGGCCTATGTCCCCGGCGATGGCGGCTGCCATTGCTACTGAGAAGGTCAGTAGATAACGGGATTGAATCGGCAGGTCCAATTGGAAAAAACTATATACGATAACGATTAACAGAGTTACCAAGAGACCAAATTGCTCCAGTGGGTCGATATTGGTTACGCCGGTCATGCGGCTGGCCAGGTTGACTGCCAGAAATGTAAAGACCAGCCCCAGTATTGCCGCCCAGATTGGTACACCTGCCAGAATCAAGATCACCAGATTCAGCAGTGCCAAACCCCACGTCCAGCTTTCCTGTCGCCGCTTGATGGAAAATAAACCCTTTTTCAGTCGGCTATGAAACAGGATATAGCCTATACCTGATCCAATCACTAATCCCATACCCAAATTCTGAAGTATCAAATTCGGTTCTTGGGTGATACCCGGCCATAAACGGGGTATCAGCAACAGACCGGTCAGTGATAGAAGTCCACCAAATCCCCAGGATAGTGAATTTGCCGGACCAAGGATCAAACCGGTACCGATCACCATTGGCATGATTAGCAGTAACACTGACATTCCACCTACGGTAGCTATTGAAATGAATTCCCAACCCAGGGCGTCACGAATCATGGCGAACAGGGCAGCGGCTATCCCGAATATTATTACATACCGAAAACGTTTATCACCATTAAAACCGGCTTTGATTATCTCACCGCCGGCACGACCGGCAGGAAATGACAGGTTCTGTTTAATGACATATTCAGTTCGCAGTGGAATTGAAAGACCGATACCCAGCAGGGCGCTGCTGACCCCAGTCAAGGTCAGCCAGAGTAGCGAAACCTGATCCGGTTGCGTTAGTATTAGTCCCGGCAGGGTGAATACAACGGCGGCCGCCATAAGACCACCGATCGAACCACCGGCCTGGGCGATATTAACCTGATTAGCGGTCATTCGTCTGGAGAGTTTTAAAATACCGGCTGCGGTAATTATTGAAAAAATAATCGGCCAGGGCAGGGCCCCCATACGCAGGGCTATGTAAGCGCTGGTGAAAAATAGAAACAGGGCTATTATAATAGCGGTGGCAGTAGTTCTGATCATGACCAATATTAGCCATGAATAATTGACTTATGTAAGTTGGAGTTGATGTTGCAGCTGATATTTTTCAAAGATGATGTTACCGGTGGTATGAAATTTGTTTATATTCCATTTGTCTAGGAATCACTGGATGAGCAATAAAAGATACTATATCCTGGTTTTGCTGGTTGTGCTCAACTTTGGTATCGCAGCCGATAGAAGCCTGTACATTTTACATACCAATAATACCAATGGAGCGCTTGAGAATTGTTACTGTCCAGACCATCCATTGGGCGCAATCGAAAAGCGGGCAGCTTTTGTTGAAACCTGGCTGGAAAAACATCCTAATACGATTGTTGTGGATGCAGGTGATTTGATTCCATTAATCAATGATGCAATCAAGGACAGCCTGGCCTGTCTGGCATACAGACATATACCTTATGACGCGATCCTGCCTGGAGATCAGGAAATAATCAGGGGCCGGGACAGGTTCGAGAAATTATTAAACCTGACCAGTGCACCTATTATTAACACCAATCTGAAAAATCCCAAGATTTCTGGATCAAAACCGGTTATGATAGTCAAAAGGAGTGATCTTAGAATAGCACTCCTCGGTATAATTGGTCCGGCGGCGATAAAATATTACCCGGAAGCAGTAAATTCAGCAATAAAATTGGATGATGTGGATGTCGTCCTGAAGAATCAGCTTAAAGAGTTGGCTGAAAAAGCCGATATAACTATATTATTGACTCACCAGGGTTATGACCATGATGTGAAACTGGCTGCTAATGTGACCGATATTGATGTTATCATTGGGGCGCATAGTCAGACCAGCCTCAAGACGGCTCAGGAAGTAAATAATATCTTAGTAGCCCAGGCTGGAAAGGAAGGTTATTATGTTGGTGTTATCGAAATCAAATTCGATGAACAGAACCGGATTATTTCCAAATCAGGCTATCTGGAACCGATGAAACTGGATATGCCGGATCACCCACAGGTGATGAAAATAATCGAGGAATATGAACAGAAAACGGGAATCATTAACCGAAGGAAAGATAAATAAATGTTAGAACAATTAATCGAAACTTTAACATCAAATCCGGTCTATCTGGCCGGCGCTGTTGTTTTAGCTCTGATCATTGTGATCGGATTTGTAAAAAAGCTGGTCAAGTTGGCCGTATTCGTGATAGCAATATTCGTACTGTTTATCGGCTATCTGGTTTATACCGGGCAGGAAGTACCGACCAGCATCGACGATATTAAAAAGACCGTTCAGGAAGAAGTCATTGATCCGGGTAAGGAAATGCTGAAAGAGAAGGCCGAGGATGCTAAAGAAAAGGCCGTGGAAAAAGTCAAGGAAGAAGTCGACAAGGCCGTCGACGATGTGCTTGAATAATTAGCAGCATATTTTTACTTTAGTCCAAATCGATTGGGAAATAGTCCCTATTTCCTGTTTTCCAATTAATCATATTGGATGGTGTTAGAGCAGGCTGATATATTCATCAAAAGCTTCGTAAAAAGCTGATCCTACTGTCAGGGCAATAATTATTACCACCACCATCAGTATTACCATCATTAGCAGCATGATTCCGTTAAACAGCATATAGGCCTGGATATTGGAAAGGGCCTGCAAAAAACTGACTGAATCACGATGATATACTCCATAACGTAAATGTGCTACAGCCGTATTCAGGCGTGTGCCCATTAAAATCATGAAAATTCCAACCACAACAATCGGTATCGCCAGTGCAAAGATCGTTAGACAGTTGATGATGCCAAAGATAATATTGATAATAGCAACGATTTTTCCCCAGGTTGCCAATTTTTCCAGCATCATTTGATTTTCCAGAGACAGATATAGCTCCAGCGGTGGGGTGCGTGAATGGTCGGAATTAATTTCAGTCATAATTTATCTCCGTCTGTTAATAATAGATTACTGGCCAATTCCATTGGTTAGGAACGCGCAGAATTTCATAAGTATCCATATCGGATTATTTCGATACGGTTTCCTTTTTGTTTTTGGTCATGAGTAGTACTCTGTAATAGATTCAGTCAGCTATAATGTCTGGAGTCACAGGGGGAATTTACTTTCTGAATTACCATTACACAAAGTAGCGTGATCAGAAGGAAATAGGCAGAATATGAAAAGAAATTTGATTGAGATTCGCCCAGGACGCCGTCTGTCGATCCAAACGGGTAACAAACAAAAAGATTCAATGCGAATGCTAATCCACGGCGCCGGGGGACGGGGTAATCAATGGCATAATCAAGTCGCAGCATTCCGAGATCACCATCTGATAGTGGTACCAGACTTGCTGGGACATGGACAGAGTCCGGTCCCGAAATCCGGTTATTCGTTTCAAGAACTGGCCGATGATTTGGTAGCAGTATTTCAACGCTATAATTGTCGACATAACATAGTGATCGGTCATTCCTATGGAATTGCCTTCACGCTCTGGTTGGCCGGCCGTTTCACCGACCAGATAGATAAGATCGTCCTGATCGGAGCCACACCATTCCGGAAACCTGATACTAACACGGTCTGGAATCTGCCGGTGTTCATATTGCGAATGCTGCGTCCGCTGATGAGCAAGAGTTTTGCTGCTGGCGCTTTCCACCCGGATGCTGATCCTGCTTTTATCAGCCGTGAGCGCGCTATCAGCGATCAAAATTCCATGCGAATTATGAAAAAACTTTTTCTGGGAATGAAGTACGATGGGGATAAAGATCTGTCGCAGTTGAATACACCGACCCTGATCATCAATGGAGCAGCGGATAAATTGACAACCGTGGCAGCGGGGAGAGAACTGGCCGGGCAGCTACCACAAACGGAATTTGTGGAATTGAATGGTGCGTCGCACCTGGCAATGATGGAGAAACCGGTTGAGGTAAACGCTTTGGTTAAGAATTTTATAAGCCGTGAATAATCAGTTCCCAATCGCCAAAATGATCATGGCCACCACAAAGATGACCAGAGCCAGGATGCGGATTACAATACTGGGATTCAGGTAATCGTGACTCGCTTCCGGTTGGTTGTTTTCCAGATTGTATTTACGGCGGTTATAAGCCATTAATTTTAGGCTGAAGATAAATAATCCGACCAGAAATAATATTCCACCGATCAGTGATAAAGTATCCATGACCAAGTATACGCGAATTACAAATTCCAGTCAAGCAATGACCCGATATATTGTAAATTCACCCAAATCATGTAAACCAAAACGAGGCTAGCAATGTTTAATTCAGATCTATTAGAGGGTAAAACAATTCTAATCACCGGTGGCGGGACCGGTCTGGGTAAATCGATGGCTCAGCGTTGTGCTGAACTTGGTGCCAATCTGGTGATTGCCAGCCGGAAATTGACAGTTCTGGAAACTGCAGCGGAAGATCTGCGCCGGACGGGAGCTAAAGTAATGGTGGTGCAATGCGATGTGCGTAAACCGACTCAGGTTCAGAATATGGTGCAGGAAATCTTAAGGAAATTCGGCCGGATAAACGGCCTGGTCAATAATGCCGCTGGTAATTTTATTTCACCGACAGAAAACCTTACCGAAGGTGGTTTTAAGGTCATTGTTGATATCGTGCTTAATGGCACATTCAATGTTACCCACGCGGTCGGCAAGTCCATGATAAAGGCTGGAGGTGGAACGGTATTGAATATTGTAACCACTTATGCCTGGACCGGATCCGGTTATGTGGTTCCCTCCGCTTGTGCCAAGGCTGGGATCCTGGCATTGACCCGTAGCCTGGCAGTTGAATGGGCTAAATACGGTATCCGTACCAATGCTATCGCACCCGGGCCATTCCCGACTGAGGGAGCCTGGAACAGGCTGGTTCCACCCGGCCTTGGAATTGAAAAGGCTATGAAAAATAAGATACCTCTGAAACGATTTGGAGAACACCGAGAATTAGCAGACTTAGCTGTGTTCCTTCTATGTGATGGATCGGGCTTTATAAACGGTGAAGTAGTTACGATTGATGGTGGTGAATGGCTCAAGGGCGCCGGTGAATTCAACGACCTGGAGAAAATACCGAAAGCAGTCTGGAAAGGTCTTGGTGCTCTTCGGAAAGGAAAATTGAAGAAACAATGATCCGCTAGTTGAAATTGTATAATTTCATTTTCCCAGCCACCAGCTCAATTTTACCGCCAGGATATTATCGGTTTCGGTTTTCCACAGGTCTTCTAAATCTCGTGAAAATTTAAAATCACCGGGATTTGCATCATTATAGGTGTTACTGGTCCAGACCACATACAGGATTGATCCTGGTTTGAATTCCCAACGTAATACGGCACTCCCCACTAAAAATTTTTCGTTGAAATCCTCGTTCAACTGATGCACTGGTTCGTGGGCGACCGCGACCACCGAATATTCATCCAACGCTTCATCATAGCGGATCTCCAATCCTTCTTGATCATAATGGATGTATTCAAGTGACCGTGGTTTGGCAAACTCCTTATAATCGCTGTACTCTCCAACAGCCAACAAACCCTGGAAATAAGCTTGAAAGGTCAGACGTGGCGTGAAAGTATAATCAAAGCGTAACGATGTCTCGAATGTTTTCCGGTCCAGTTGGGCGAAAATATAACGTGTACCATACATGTTGGTTGCCAGTGGATCATCGAGACTCATTACATACTGCGCCTCGGAGTGACTGGTAGAAAACTCCGGATTGATTCGCAGAGTCATTCTGGTGCCAATCTTGGTTTCAACTGAAGGATCAAATTCTGTTTCATAATAACCATTCTCACCCTGGGAAGTTTCCACCATCATTTCAAACGATACGTCTTTGCGGCTATCACTGTATGCTCCAATCTCCAACCATGAACCAGCAGGTGAACTGACCAGCGGACCGCCTCGCAGTTTAGTGTCATCCAGCGTCCGGGGACCAATACCACCGATAAAGTGAATACCGTAATAATTTAAAAATTGAAAGTGACCAAACAGAAAAACCATTTCACTGATCTTATCACCTGCAAAATTATGGTTGCTCATGTAGGCAGTCATCAAAGATTTGAATCGGAAAATATCACCGGGATCATACCAGTCATATCCAACCGCCAGATGTTTGTTGATCTGGTCGGAACGGAAATTGATCCCCATATCGTTAGTTTCAAATCCGGGCGATAATATTCCCAGCGCGCTGTTCACCCGGACGTGCCCTTTTTCCTTGTTCAATTCGAATCGAGATGCCCACCCATTTAGCGTAGTTAAATTGGGATCGACGCTGACATGGGATACATCCGATTTCTGGAAATAATGATTGAAGGCCTCCTGAATCTCCGTTATCCGCTCAGTCGTTCCGTGCACTTGGGTATAACCCAGCCAGCCTGACATGGCCCAATTCCGGTTTTCATTGAAGAATGACCAGCCGTCAATGCCAAAGCCGAAAGCATTATCCGTTAGATTTTCTCGTAAGTCACGATCATCAAAACTCCGCGTCACCCAGGAAGCCAGACCACCGATTCCATGGATGCCATCCCGAAATTCTTTTTGAGCCCGCACCAGGTTATAGCTGGTCAGGGGTTCAACCTCGACCTCAAATAATTCGGTTGTGTCTTCCTCCACTTGAGCGAATTCACGACGGGTCAAAGCACTCAGACTGCCGACCGAAAGATTACCGGGCAGTTTACCGCTGATTTTCGCGGCTCCCAGAATATCGCTGGCTTGGGGAACATCAACCCAACCATCACTGTCAACCTCTCTCTGGGGGTAGCGGCCGATCCGTCGGCTATAAAAAAAATGGGGATGGGCATAATTGAATCCCATGCGGTTAGTTGGTCCTCCGCTTCCAAAGGAAAATATGCTGGCACCTTCCATAAAAAATGGTCGTTTCTCATCGTAGAAAGTTTCATAGGCCGATAAATTGATCACTGATGGATCCACTTCTACTTGTCCGAAATCCGGATTGACTGTAGCATCAATTGTCAGATTATTTCCGATGCCGAGCTTGAGATCGGTTCCAAAGTCGAAATTGCGATCATGTCCATTGTAAAACGGATTATCCGATTCTGTCGGCAGAGCTGCGTAATTGGCAGTTGTATAAGGAATTAATTCGATGCGCCGAGGTGGATCGATGTTTTTTATTCCCGTCAGTTTTCCGAAACGGGAGACAACATCAGGATTGCCACGGGGAGAACTGAATGATAGGCTGTGCTCATTTTTACGCTTTATCATACGCCCGAATCCCATGCCCATGATCACTTCTTTTTTCAGGTTAAACCTGAGCTGTGAAAATGGTATACGTATTTCCAAAGTCCAGCCATGGCTATCAATCAGCGCTTTGCTGGACCAGATTCCGTCCCAGGTTTCATCAAACCAACTATTGTTGGACATAGTCCCGTCCTGAATTGAATTGGAGGGATTGACAACAAAATAGAATCCGGAGCGCTTATCGAAGTAGGAATCAATCGCCAGCTGAAATTCATCGGAATTAAAATCGGCATCTCGACGGGTCATTCTGGTTATAATTGAATCAGGCTCGCTATCCCATAGCCGAGCGGACACATAAATGGCTACATCATCATATCCGATCCACACTTCCGTCTGTTCGCTGGCGGGCTTACCATTATCTGGGTCAGCCTGAATGAAAATATTGAATGGAGCTGTCTGGTACAGGTTCTCATCCAATACTCCATCAATTATTATGGGCGAATCAAGACGAACAGCTGTTAATTCCGGCGCTAAAATTTCCACTGGTTGAGCAGAAATCATTAAAAAAATCAGGAAACCTGATAATATCAGATATTTAATATTATGCACGGAATAATCGTTCATTCACAAATAGCAACTGCCTTACTGTGTTATACACAGCAAGGCAGTTAATAATATTATGGAAATCGGTCTATATATTAAGCAGGTAACTGAATTTCAACATCACAATATTTTCAGCGTCCAGCTTGGTAATATTTTTCACATCAGACAGGAAATTCATCTTACCCATGCCTTCAATGTAATCGCTTGAACCGTTAGACCAGATCAGGTAGATGGTGGAACCCGGCAGGTATTCCCAACGCATCACCAGGTTGGAATTGAATTGCTTGTAATTGAAATCATAATTACCGATTGTATAATTGGTAATTCCATCAAAATCTGTATCGATCAACCACTCATCATTTTTCTCATCGTAGGTAGCCTCCCCATTGATGTATTCTTTGTATCGTTCATCAAATGAATCGGCATGAGCATTTACTACTTTCTTGAAGTTGAAATACTGACCGGCAGAGACATATGGTGAGCCATAAAACTGGATCGTGAGATTCGGTGTAATGGTGAAATCCAAGCGCAGGGTGGCAGAAAGCGTTTTCTGCAGAATATCAGACATCAGATAATCGCCGGTTGAATTGGGAGCCTGTTCGTCGACAATAACGTCATAATCGCCCCAAGTGGACCAATTGTCATCCAACACATTGTAGGATACATATAACCGCATAGAGAAGTTATTTGCAGGCCGCCAGGTCATGTTCGGGTTTATGCCGTAGAAGCGCGAACCGCTTACCTGTCCCCCCAAATAACCCTGGAAATTGGCAGTGACGGATTTACGGTGATCGCTGCCGAAATAAAACCAGCTGTTCATATTGGTATCCATGCGGACGGTGGGACCGCCCCACAGGGCATAACGATGCCAGGCTGGCCCACCAATATTTAATCCGCCGCCGACATTCCAGTAACTTTTTAATGTACTGTTGATATTGATATTACCGCCATAATTGGGTGATTCACTCCCGAAAGAACTTCCCCGCCAGATGTTGAAATTAAACCGGTAACTTTGGAAGTATTTACCGGGATTATCTTCACGGTATTGAGCCCAGGCGAAAATGGCTTGTTCATCGGTTTCGCGATTATAACCAATGTCATTTGGCTCGAAACCAGGTGACGTGACCTGTTCTCCGATCATATAGCGCCAGTGATCACCGCCTAGTTTCCAGATCGCCAGTTTGTGAGCATAGCCTAGCAGATTAGTCCGGCTGGAGTCCACCGACAGATGCCCCGCATCGGGTCGCTGGTAATAATGGGATGAACCGGTTTGTGTTTCCAGGAGCGCCTCCCGGCTTCCGATTACATTAGTGGCAGCAATAGCTGCCTCCAGGGAATATTTGCCATCCAGGAAGCGATGATTTATGTCCAGCCCGCCACCGTAGGCGTCGGAATGGAGCCACTGTAAATCAGGTGTATCAATTTTCCGGTTAGTAGCCGTAAAAATACCGCCGACAGTGGTATTACCTTCACGAAAATCTTTCTGTAGACGCGTTACGAAATAATTTGTCAATGGCTCAACAACTTCTGTATATGAGCTGTCATTTTCGAATTCCACTCGACCGGTTTCTTCATTAGCCAGAGCATTCATGACGCCTATAGACCAACCGTTGCTGGTTTTGCCACTCAGTTTTCCGGCAGTGAGTATAGTCGTGGCGGTTGGATTAGTCTCGTAACCATCATCATGTTCAGCATAATTATGTGGTGAGCGGCCGATCCGACGGGTGTAGAATAAACCATTGTTGGCATTGTCACCGTCGCCAATACCTAAACCGAAATTATATATATTCCCTCCTTCAATGAAGAAGGGCCTTCTTTCGGAGAAATAGGATTCAAATGCACCCAGATTCAGTTCAGCCGGGTCTGCTTCTACCTGGCCGAAATCCGGGTTGACAGTAATGTCAAGAGTCAGATTGCTGGTAACACCAAATTTCATATCGGCACCCAGGTTGCGTGATAGATCGTAACTGTTGTTATGAACTGGATTGCGCAGATAATTAGCCTTATTGTATTTGCCAGTGACATACGGACTGATGTACATCCGCCGCTGTTTGGGAATATTACTAATTCCATTCAATTCACCATAGTGACTGACCCAACCCTGTTCTTCTTTGGAAATCTGTGACCAGTAAACATCTTCATTTTTGTTGGCTATAAAACGGTTGATCTGCAGGCCCCATTTGATATGATCGTTGTTTTCAAAACGTAATTCGCGAAAAGGTATCTTGAATTCCGCTGACCAACCATTTTCCATTCGCATGACTCGCCCTTCCCAGATAGCATCCCAGTTAGAGTCGTGGTTCTCATCATCGTAACGGCGCAGGTCATGTTTTACGCCAGCGGGATTAATGCCGAATTCGAAAGCGGTTCTATTATCATTATAACTATCAAGAGATACATACAGCCAATCGCTAGGTGTTTCTTCATCCCTGCGACTCATAATACCTTTAATTGTGGATGGATCTTTGGAATAAGCCTTTATGCCAACATAAAGATATTCATCATCGTATAGGATCGCAAATTCAGTTTTTTCCGAAGCAGGATCACCATCAACTGGGTCGCGCTGGATAAAATTGGAGTAGTACAGAACTGTTTGCCACTCTGATTCGTTAAGATCGCCATCGATTGCAATCTTGCTGTGATTTATACGAAGTGCTTGAAGGGATTTAGGCAGGGTACCCCAATCTTGATCGGCGATTCCAATTGCCAGGAAGAATAAGAAAATAGTTAAAAAGATAGCTAATTTATTCATTAGGAAACCTCTCTCACTGTAAATGTCCACAGGATTCATGTACCATACGACCGCCAATTGGCCAATTGGTTGTCAAAAAAAATAAATATCAGAGAAATATCGAGCTAATAGCCGATCAGCAAACCAAGCCAGTCACTGAGCGCGATTCCCAGCAGTAAATAAACCGCTACGGTTAAGGGTAGGGCAAAGACGAAAAACAGGGCCGGTGTTATTCTAAATTCGGGAGCGAATAGATTGTCTTTTTGTAGCTGATAATATAATTGCCGGACCACCTTGAGAATATAGTGGCTCATAATAGCCGCCAGGCCAAAACAGAATAATATTATCAGATGGTCCAGACCTGATAGGGAGTTCAACCAATTTCCTAATTTCATAAATCTTACAACAGAGCTGAGCCGAAAACACCGGCGGAATCACCCAACTGATTTTTCAGAATTGGTGTATCGGTGGAGTCGCTGAAAACATAATGGTATACTGCCTGTTTTCCTTCTGTGTATAAAAACGGGATATTGGACACTCCACCGCCAAGTATAATTGCATTCGGATCCAGGATATTGATTACATTGGCCAGAGCTATTCCAAAATTATTTAGGAACTCTCTTTTCCACTGCTGGGCTGGAATTTTAGCAGGATTTTTTACAACACTTTCCACTATTCCCGGTAAATTTCGTTCGGGTCCGTCCAGTTCCCACCAGCGCCGTTCCAGGGCTGGTCCGCTGATATAAGTTTCCACGCAACCATTCCGGCCGCAGTAACATCGAGGTCCTGCCGGATCAATTTTATGATGACCCCACTCGCCGGCAATATTTGATCGGCCCTGAAGTACTTTTCCATCGATCACAATTCCACCTCCGACACCGGTGCCCATGATTACACCAAAAACGGTTGAATATCCTTTTCCGGCGCCCATACTGGCTTCAGCCACCGCAAAACAGTTGGCATCATTTTCCATCTTGATCGAGTGTCCAATCTCGTTTTCGAGATCTTCCTTGAGCGGTTTACCGATCAAACAGGTGGTATTGCTGTTCTTTATCCGTCCTGATGTCTTTGAAATTGCACCAGGCGTGCAGACACCAATTGCTAAATCTTGCTCGGCATGGGTTTCCAATTTTTTAATTAATCCACCGATTCGTTCAACAATTGATTGATATCCGTTTTCTTGATAAGTGGCAATCCGCTCGCGTTTGATCACTGCCTGATTGGAATCAATCAGAACAGCCTCAATTTTCGTACCGCCCAGGTCAATACCGATCCGGGTCATTAAACGTTAACTCCATTCGATTTTAAAATGTATTTGAATTCTGCCAGGATCATTGCTGTAGCGCCCCATACCTTGTAGCGGCCAAATCTGTAATAGGGTACCTGAACTTCATATCCTCGGATATGGCGGATTTCCTGGTCCTCCCGAGTATCGTCCAATAAATTGTTAATCGAGACCGGAATTAGTTTATGTACCTCCGCCGGGTCAGGCGTAGTTCGCGGCTCCGAGCCAATCCAACCCACAAATGGGTGAATCAGGAAACCGGTAAACGGTACATAAAGCGTTGACAGATTTCCAATTATTGCAATAGATTCCTTTACTATGCCGATTTCCTCCCAGGTTTCGCGGCGAGCTGTATCGGCCAGGGTTTCATCAGCCTCGTGGGCACCACCGGGTAATGAAATCTGTCCCTTATGGCTTTCCACGGTATTCGTTCGCTCGGTCAGGAAAAAAAATATTTCGGATCCTGATTGAAATAACAGGATAAGAACAGCGGCTGTTGTTGCTGTTTCGGGAGAATCAGGGAGGTTAATCGGTGTACGCGGTTGTGCCAGCATACTGCGCTGAGCTTGAAAACCTGGTAATTCACCTGCCAAGGCATCTTGTAATCCGGTTATAAAATTTCTTAACATGATTTTAGAAGCTGAAAATATTTTATCTGTAGCAATAAAACTATCGCTTTTTTAATAAATCCGTGCGATTATTGCGCCCGGTATTACTTATGTACAAGCATATTATCTGGGATTGGAACGGTACACTGCTGGACGATGTCAATCTGTCATTAAAGGCGATCAATATCGTTTTAGCTCGTTATGGTCTGCCGGATTTGGGGCGGGAACGTTACTTAAAAATATTTACATTCCCGGTTATTGAATATTATCAGAAGCTCGGTTTCGATTTCAATTTGACACCGTTCAATATTGTGGGTACGGAATTCATTGAAGAATATACCACCCGTATGTTCCGGGTTAAGCTACACCGGGGAGCCAAGGAATTCATGCAGTTTGCTACTGAGTACGGTGTGTCTCAATCGATGCTGTCCGCTGCCAAACAGCAAATGCTGGAGCAATTGACGGCGCACCACGGATTGGAAGACTATTTTATTCGTATTGTCGGACTGGATAATCATTATGCGCACAGTAAACTGGAGGCGGGTAAGGCCTGGATGAAAGAATTGCCTCACCCTGCAAAGGACATTATTTATATCGGGGATACCCTCCATGATGTTGATGTTGCCCACGAATTGGGAGTTGATATTGTGCTACTGGCCTTGGGTCACACTGATACTGCTAGATTATTAACATCCGGGAAATTAGTTGTCCATAATTTTTCAGAATTAAAGGTCTGGTTCTTGAACCAATACAATAGATAAAGCTAACCGACCAGCCCAAGCACTAAAAACAGATTTGCCATTTATTCCTATGCTATTCCTGATCAGATAACAATATTTCTGAATCCATTGGTGTAAAAATAAGGGTGACTGGAATACTGACGTTTCCAGATTATTCTTGTTCTGATAAACAGAATACAATTTTGCTATTGAACAGCATAAATACGCACGGTAATCTTTTGGCAACCTTTTAATACTTTCTTTTGTCTATTATACCATAGTTCTATTACCACTGTTTTAAGTAAATCGGCAGGGAGCGCTATCTAATTGATATGAAGAGTTCAAATTTCAGAGTTGGAATAATACTAAGTATTCTGTTTATGTGTTTTGGGTGTAAAGATAGTAATGGGAAAAATGGTAAAAACGGTGAAGAAAAAACTTTAATTCCAATAGAAGTTGCTGTTGTAGATCAGGGTGATATTGCCGCTTATTTTAATGGTACTGCCTCTCTTGAAGCGGAAGATGATGCCCAGGTAGTTGCCAAAGTCGGAGGTGTGGTGCAGGAAATCCTGGTGGAAGAGGGTGATGCAGTGGTCGCAGGTACAATCCTGGCCAGGTTGGATGGCGAAGTGTTGACGGTTGAATTGGCTCAAGCTGAAGCCCGGCTGCAGCGGTTGGCAAAAGATTTTAAACGCAAGACGACTCTATTTGAAAAAGATGCAATCAGTATCGACATATTTCAGCAGACAAAATATGAGTATGAATCCCAGAAAGCTGCCCGGGACCTGGTTATGTTGAAACTTGATTATACGGCAATTCGGGCGCCGATATCCGGGATTGTCACTGAACGGCAGATCAAGGTTGGCAATATGGTATTGGCCAACGCCACAACCTTTCGGATCACCGATTTTGATCCGCTATTGGCTGTTCTTTATGTTCCCGAACGCGAGATTGGTAAACTAGCGGTGGGCCAGCAGGCCAGAGTTATGATCGATGCCCTTTCAAAAAGCGAATTCAGTGGTGTAATTGATCGAATCAGCCCGATAGTAGATCCTCGGACAGGTACGGTTAAGGTGACTGTTGAAATCAATGATCTGACCGGCCAATTGAAAGCTGGTATGTTTGCCCGCGTGAGTATCTTATTCGATGTTCATGAACAGTCGCTGCTGATACCACGTGAAGCCATTATTACCGAAGATGATGAAGCGGCTGTTTTTGTCGTGCGTGATACTGTCGTTTATCGGCGGTTGATTGAAACTGGTTATGTCAATTCGACTCACACTGAGGTCACTAGCGGAATTGCTATTAATGATACAGTGGTTGTAACTGGTCAGGGTAGTTTAAAAGACAGTGCTCTAATCGACATTGTGTCCAATTAAACAACAGGGTAGCTCCAATGAAATTAATTAACCTATCGATCAGACGGCGGGTTACAATTGCTATGTTTACAGTTGCCATCCTGTTATTTGGAATGGTTTCATTCAGTCGTCTGAAAGTTAATTTACTGCCCGATCTGACCTATCCAACCCTTACTATCCGAACCACCTACGCCGGTGCCGCTCCGGCCGAAGTAGAAAACCTGATTACCAAGCCGGTTGAAGAAGCTTTAGGTGTAGTAAAAAATGTCCAACTGGTACGCTCGATTTCGCGCTCCGGGCAATCGGACGTAAGTCTCGAATTTGCCTGGGGGACCAACATGGATTTCGCCAGCATGGATGTACGGGAAAAACTGGATGCACTGATGCTGCCTCTGGATGTCACCAGGCCTGTGGTACTCCGTTTCGATCCCTCCCTGGATCCGATTATGCGGTTTGGTCTGATTGCCGAGGCTAACGTGTCGGATACAAATACTGTCGAGACTCAATCCCTGACGGTTGGTTTTAATGAAGATAAATTAAAATATCTACGGCGTTTTGCCGATGAGGAAATAAAAGAAGAATTGGAATCTGCTCTAGGGGTAGCGGCGATTAAGGTCAGTGGCGGGTTGGAGGATGAAATCCAGGTGCTGGTGGACCAGGCGCGTCTAGCCCAACTGAAATATCCGATCGAGCGAATCGCCAGCCTGCTTGGGGCAGAAAATGTGAACCTGTCTGGTGGACGGCTGGCCGAAGGTACCCAACAATATCTGGTACGGACTTTAAACCAGTTTCAGTCGGTAGCAGAAATTGGTGATGTAATTCTCACCAGTGAAGACAACAAACCGGTCTACCTGCGTGATGTTGCCGAAGTCAAACACGGTTTTAAAGAGCGTGAGGCGATCAACCGCATTGATGGTAAGGAAGCGGTGGAAATTGCTGTTTACAAGGAAGGCGATGCTAACACGGTAGCCGTAGCCCGTGAGGTGGAAAAACGGTTAAAACGGGTGCGGGACATGCTCTCTGCTGATATGTCATTAATCAAAATCTACGACCAGGCAACCTTTATTTCCCAGGCGATCAGTGAAGTAATTAATGCCGGTGTTATCGGTGGTATCCTGGCGATCATCATCCTTTATCTCTTTCTGCGAAACATCTGGGCAACTCTGATCATATCAATGTCTATCCCGGTTTCAGTGGTAGCCACATTCAATCTAATGTATGGGGCCGATCTTACCCTGAATATCATGTCCCTGGGGGGAATTGCCCTGGGCATTGGAATGCTACTTGATAATTCGATCGTAGTGCTGGAGAATATTAGCCGACACCGGGCAATGGGTAAAAATATATTGGAGGCTGCTAATGATGGTGCTGGTGAGGTCAGTATGGCAGTGATCGCATCTACCCTGACCACTGTGGCAGTATTTTTCCCGCTGGTTTTTGTCAAAGGAATTGCGGGACAACTTTTTCGGGATCAAGCGCTCACCGTAACTTTTGCCCTACTGGCGTCCCTGCTAGTTGCGGTGACCTTGATCCCAATGTTAGCTTCAATCGGGAAGAATGGCCGTGAGGATGATCTGTCGTTGAAACTGTCTGAACCCCGATATAAACTGGGGCGGGGCATTCGAAGCGTACGCCTGTTCCTGTTCAGCACCGTTCCGATATTCATTATGCGCTGGCTGGGGCGGGGATTGAAGCTGGTGGCTCGGCTGTGCGGTTTTCTGGTTCGCCCTCTATTGAAATATTTCAATCTTGGCTATGATGCCCTGGCACAGCGCTATCCACCAGTCTTGCGCTGGGCTCTTGGACACCGGGCGTTGGTTTTTTTGTTGGCTTTGATAATGTTTGCCGGGTCATTATTGCTGATCCCCCGGATCGGCATGGAATTAATACCCCAGCTGTCACAAAGTGAATTCACGGTAGAATTTAAGATGCCACCAGGAACACCGCTGGAACAGACCGATAAAATTATTGCCCGGATCCAGGCAGCGGCCGGCAATATAGAGAATATTAAAACTACTTTCTCAATAGCCGGAACCGGGAACCGGATGGATGCCAATCCGGAAGAGGGCGGTGAAAACTGGGGTGAGATGATCGTCAGCATGTCAGTTGGCGCCCGTCGTGACGCTCAGGCGGTAATTATTGATGAATTGCGTCGGAACCTTGGGCAAATTCCGGGTCTCCAATATAAATTTGCTCAGCCGACCCTATTCACTTTCCGTACACCGGTGGAGATTGAAGTGGCCGGTTATGATTTGAAGAAACTGAAGCAGGTCAGTAACGAAATTGCCAGGCGGCTGGAGAATGAGGATCGCTTCGCAGATATCAAATCGACCATGGAAAGCGGTCATCCGGAGATTCAAATCTATTTTGACCGGGAACGAGCAGCGGCATTGGGTCTTCAGGTCTATCAAATTGCCAACCGGATCGTGAATAAAGTACGGGGTGCGGTTGCGACCCGTTATTCCTGGCGCGACCGTAAAATCGATGTTCTGGTCAGGGCTAGGGACGAAGACCGGAATTCGGTTGAGTTAATTAAAAATCTGATTATTAATCCCGACAGTGAACATCCGGTGCCACTTACAGCAGTCGCCGATGTAGTGGTGGAAACAGGGCCCGGCCAAATACGTCGATCTGGTCAGGAACGAATCGCCCAGGTTACTGCTAATTTGAATTATGGGGATTTGAATTCCGCTGCCACTGAAATCGCTACCATCCTCGAAAAAGTGACTGTTCCACCCGAACTATCGGTCCGGCTTGCCGGTCAGAATGAAGAAATGGATGTTGCCTTCAAATCCCTGCGTTTCGCCCTCGCACTGGCAATTTTTCTGGTATACCTGGTGATGGCGTCTCAATTCGAATCTCTGCTGCATCCCTTTGTGATTCTTTTTACAATACCACTGGCGTTGATCGGGGCGATCTGGGCGCTGTATCTAACCGGATCGTCGATCAGTGTAGTGGTTTTCATCGGATTGATTTTATTGGCGGGAATTGTGGTAAATAACGCAATCGTGCTGATTGACTTGATCAATCAGTTGCGGCGGCGGGGTAAATCCAAATCCGAAGCAATCATTGAAGCTGGGAGATCACGGTTACGGCCGATAGTCATGACGACCCTTACTACAGCTCTAGGGTTGCTGCCGTTGGCGCTGGGTTTTGGCGAAGGGGCAGAAGTCAGGGCACCAATGGCGATCACCGTAATCGGTGGCCTTCTGGTGTCGATGTTACTGACATTGATAGTCATACCAGTAATGTATTCGGTATTGGATCGGAAAACGATTCTACCGGATGAAGTCTAGCCGCTGATGAATCTGACTGATCTATCTCTGCGACGACCAATCACGATTTTGATGGTCTTTACCTGCCTGATTGTCATTGGCGCAATTGCCACCCAATTGATCCCGATCGAATTTTTTCCCGAAGTTCAGGGACCACAGATTTGGGTTGATATACCCTATCCCGGATCCACACCGGAGGAAGTGGAGCGGGAAATTGCCCGTCCGGCCGAGGAAGTTTTGGGCACAATTACCGGTATTAAGCGCATAATGTCCAACTCCCATGAGAACGGCGCCTGGGTGCAACTGGAATTCAACTGGGGTGAGAATACCGCGATCAAAGCGTTAGAAGCTCAGGAAAAGTTAAACGGAATCCGGCACCTCTTGCCAGATGATGTGGAACGGTTTTTTGTCCGGAAATGGTCATCATCGGACTGGGAAATACTTAACCTGCGGATTTCCAGTGACCGCGATCTGTCTAATGCGTATGATATGCTCAACCGTAATGTCAAACGGAGGCTGGAGCGGATTAGCGGTATTTCGCGGGTAGAATTATATGGAATAGAGAAAAAACAGATTCGGATCGAACTGCTGGCGGATCGAATCAAATCGCATAATATAAATTTAAATCAGCTGGCACAGATTCTTACCCGGTCCAATTTTTCGGTAACCGCTGGTCGAATCACCGATGGGAATCACCGTTTTGTGGTTCGCCCGATTGGTGAATTTGAATCAGTCAAGGATTTTGAAAACCTGATCATTGGACCTCACAACCTGCAATTGAAAGACGTGGCTAATGTGGTCTATGAAAATCCAGTGCTGGATTATGGCCGGCATCTGGACCGGAAGTATGCGATCGGCCTAGATGTGTTCAAAGAGTCAGGTGCAAATACAATTGCCGTGACCGATCTGGTTACCGCGGAAATTGATGAAATCAGTCTCTTGGCTGAAATGGCCGGAATATCCATATACTATATGGACAATCAGGCTGAAGGAATTCTATCTTCTTTGAAGGAATTACTGAATTCCGGTTTGCTGGGTGCCTTATTTGCGATTGCCCTGCTGTTCTTTTTCCTGCGCAAATTTCAAACGACCATGATGGTCATCCTGGCGGTACCATTTTCTCTTTTAGTGACGGTAACATTGCTGTATTTCTTCAATTTATCACTAAATATTCTGACTATGATGGGCCTGATGCTTTCAGTAGGTATGCTGGTGGATAACGGGGTGGTTGTAACCGAAAGTATTTACCGACACCGGCAGAATGATAAAACTGGCAAGCTGGTGGCAATCAAGCAGGGTGTAAAAGAAGTTGCACTGGCAATAACTGCTGGAACTCTCACCACGGCGATCGTCTTCCTGCCCAATATTGTCAATTCTCAGAATGAAGTTTCAATGTATCTGAAGCATGTGGGTCTGACAATCGTATTCGCTCTGGGTGCATCGCTGTTGATAGCCCAGACCGTGATTCCACTGATCGCCCGCCATGTTCAGTTAAGGCTGGCAAATCCCAAGACCACCTCGGTAGATAAAATGATCGTCTATTATCGCCGTATCTTAACCTGGATGATGGATCATCATAAGATCAGTTTGCTGATTGTTTTTCTGGTCCTGGTGTCGGTAGCAATACCAATGAAATTTGTATCAAAAGATATGTTTCCGCCTCAGGAAGACCGCCGTATCCGTTTGCGTTATCAGATCAATGGTAATTACAAGATCGAGAAAATTGAGGAGGCGGTCGATATTATCGAGGAATACCTGTTTGCCAATCAGGAAAAGTTCGAGATCAAATCGGTTTATAGCTATTATAATACTAATTATGCGATGTCGACGATTATCATGAAAGATAAGGAAGATTCGAAGAAATCGCTGGATCAGATCAAGGAAGAGATACGAGAAAACCTGCCCAAACTGGCAATTGCCCAACCCAGTTTTGAAAGACACCGTCGCCATGGTGGCGGGGAAGGGATACGGATTCAACTGGTTGGCAAATCCAGCGAGCGTCTGGTGACCTTATCCCATGATGTGGCCTGGATTCTGTCACAGGTACCGGGCTTTACCGATGTGCGATCCCAGGCCGAGGCAGGGGATGAGGAAGTGCAGATCGTCATCGACCGTGATCGGGCGCGACAATTCGGATTTTCGGCCCAGGAAGTCGCCCGGACAGTTTCCATATCAATGCGTGGACAGAACCTGCAACGGCTGCGCGGTGAGGATGGTGAGATCGATGTGCGGGTAATGATGCAAAAAGAAGATCAGCGTACACTGGATAACCTCCGGGACTTGCCGCTGTTCAGTCAGGACGGTGAAGTTGTCAAATTGGCCACCATCGCTGATTTCAAGATCCGGCGAGGTCCCCGAAATATTTTCCGGGAAAACCGGACCACGATCATGAGTGTCTACATGGATCTTGATAGTGTCACAGTCGACGATGCTCGTACAAAGATTCGGGAAGTTCTGGCCAATTATAATTTTCCGGTTGGCTATTCCTATAATTTCGGTCGGACATTCGATTATGAGGATGAAACCGGCCAGATGATGATGACAAATACTTTGATGGCACTGGCCCTGATCTATTTTGTGATGGCTGCCCTGTTTGAATCGCTGGTATTCCCGGCGGCCATTTGGTCATCGATCATCTTCGCGATCGTTGGTGTTTTCTGGTTCTTCCTGATCACAGGAACCAATTTTGATTTGATGGCCTGGACCGGTGTCCTGATCCTGATCGGAGT
>CAYTPW010000009.1:0-132 GCA_964439935.1 uncultured bacterium
CCTTCCAACTCGTCGGGGCAGAGAGATTTGAACTCTCGACCTCATGACCCCCAGTCATGCGCGCTAACCGGGCTGCGCCATGCCCCGAACTTGCTTAAAAATTACTGTATATTTTTGATTAAAATCAATCTA
>CAYTPW010000009.1:232-94154 GCA_964439935.1 uncultured bacterium
TTTTCTGGATTTGAACTCTCGACCTTCCCGACATTACATGTCGGGACGCGCTAACCAGGTGGAGTTTATCCCGATATGCAGTGTCGGGACCATGCCCCGAACTTGCTTAAAAATTACTGTATATTTTTGATTAAAATCAATCTATCAGAAATCTTAAATCTGGGCACAGAATAAATGATATAGTTAAGGAGAAGTACCAGGATTTTGCTCAAAATAAGAGTACACTAAATTTTCTGGATTTGAACTCTCGACCTTCCCGACATTACATGTCGGGACGCGCTAACTAGGTGGAGTTTATCCCGATATGCAGTGTCGGGACCACGCCCCGAATTATCTTTGCAACACCTCCAGCATCGACTCCAGTTCCTGACGGATGTAACCGAGCATCTTCTTGCGGCGCCGGCTTGCTTCAGATTTATCTTCCGGACTAACATCCGTTTGCTTCTGAGAATCTACCGGAGCGGTCTCAATCTCAACCTGCTCGGCCGGTTTCTCCGCCAGTCGTTTCCGGGCGCCTTCAATGGTGAATTTCTCCACGTGCAATAACTGCTTCAAGCTCTGGATCATTTTAATATCTTTTTGACGGAAAGTTCGATTGCCGGCCCGATTCTTGGGTGGGGATAACTGTTTGAATTCAGTCTCCCAGTAACGTAGTACATATGGCTTTAGGCCGGTGATTTCACTGACCTCACCGATCGAATAATACAGTTTTTTTATACTCTGTTCCACAGAACTATTTCCATTACGGGAATTAAAGCAACACTTGATATTAATACCCTGATGGGCTTCAATACAAGCCTTTTGTCAAAGAACTCTCAGTCTAAACTGCTAGAGCAGTTTCTGGTGCAATATAATCAATTCCGAAAGCGTCAGCCACACCTTTGTGGGTGATCTGCCGCTTGTATGTATTCAATCCCTGCAGCAACGCCGGATCGGATTTAAGTGCCTCAATCGGTCCTTGATTCGCCAGTTTCAAAGTGTAGGGTATTGTTGCATTGGTCAGTGCTATCGTGGATGTGAACGGTACAGCACCGGGCATATTGGCCACGCAGTAATGCACTACGCCCTCAACCACAAAAGTGGGATTTGCATGGGTTGTCGGTTTGCAGGTTTCGATGCAACCGCCCTGGTCAACGGATACATCCACAATCACTGAACGCTGCTTCATCAGTTTCAGCATATCCCGAGTGACCAGTTTGGGCGCTTTGGCACCGACAATCAGTACTGCTCCGATCAACAGATCCGTCTCAGGCAGCAGTTCAGTCAGATTGTATTTATTACTGTATAAAGTATGCACATTCTTCGGCATCACATCATCCAGATAGCGCAGGCGCTGCAGGTTGTTATCGAGCAGATATACATCGGCTCCAAATCCAGCAGCGATCTTGGCCGCATTGGTACCAACAACTCCGCCGCCGATCACAGTGACCGTGGCCGGCTTGACACCGGGAACACCGCCAAGCAGAATTCCGCTGCCGCCGAATGCCCGTTCCAGATACTTGGCTCCTTCCTGGGCGGCCATCCTTCCGGCTACTTCACTCATTGGAACCAACAATGGCAAACTACCGTCTTCCAGCATTATCGTTTCATAGGCAATCGCCGTAGCACCGGTAGCAGCAAAATCTCTGGTCAACTTTTCGTCAGCGGCAAAATGAAAATAAGTGAACATGGTCATGTCCTGCCGACACAGGGCTATTTCCGCTGGCTGGGGTTCTTTTACTTTGACTACCATCTCAACCGCGTCGAAAACTTCCTTGGGTGTGTCTACTATCCGGCAACCAACTTCCAGATAAGAATCATCAGAAAAGCCGCTTTCCACACCGGAATTACGTTCTGTGATGACCGTGTGTCCCCGGTTAACCAACTCCAGGGCGCCATGTGGCGTCAGTGCAACACGCGATTCATTATCTTTAATCTCTTTTGGTACACCAATTATCATCTTAGACCCCCATAGTCTTAATGTTAAAACCGTTTTTTCTTGAATGGACGGCTATGGCCGCCATCGCGACGAGGCGGACGTTCGCGGCGCTGTGGTTCACGCCATCCCTCTGGTTTGGGCAGGGTCGCCTTACGACTGAAATCATAGCGTCCCTGATCATCTACTTTAATCAGTTTGACCCGAACCTTATCGCCCGGATTAAGTACGTCAGCAACTTTCTCAACCCGTTTCCATTCCAGTTCGGATATATGTACCAGACCTTCCCGTCCGGGAGCATATTCCACGAATGCACCAAAGGTCATTAATCTAGTCACAATGGCATCATATTCCTTACCTACCTCCGGCTCGAAAGTAATCGCTTTGACCATTTCAACTGCATCCCGACATCTTTCAGTATCACTACCAGATACAACCACATTTCCTTCATCATCAACGTCAATACCACATTCCGTGTCGGCAATAATTTTTTTGATAGTTTTACCGCCTGGTCCGATCAACATACCGATCTTCTCAGGATTGATCTGCAGCATCAGAATCTTGGGTGCATGAGGTGATAGTTCACTGCGCGGTTCCGGTAACGCTGCATTCATTTTATCCAGGATAAACAGACGACCTTCCCGGGCTTGGGCCAGGGCTTCCCGCAGCAGATCAAAACTAAGCCCAGCGATTTTCAAATCAAGTTGGATGGCGGTAATTCCATTGGAAGTACCGGCAACTTTGAAATCCATATCTCCAAGATGATCTTCAGTGCCCAGAATATCGGTCAGGATAGCGTATTTATCACCTTCAAGTATCAATCCCATGGCAATACCAGCCACATGCTCACGCATTGGAGCACCGGTGTCCATCAGGGCCAGAGAACCGCCACAGACCGAAGCCATCGATGAGGAACCATTCGATTCCAGGATATCGGAAACGATCCTGACAGTGTAGGGAAATTCCTGAGCTGTCGGAATCAAAGGCTTAAGCGCTCGTTCCGCCAAATTACCATGCCCCACTTCACGGCGGCTGACGCCCATTATCCGTCGCACCTCACCGACACAAAATGGTGGGAAATTATAGTGCAGCATGTAGCGTTTGGTTGTGTCCCGATCGATATCATCTATTATCTGTTCATCACGCTTGGTACCCAGGGTAACCGCCACCAGAGCTTGTGTCTCACCGCGGGTGAATAGTGCTGAACCGTGTGTTCTGGGCAGGAATCCCGGTTCGATCGTGATCGGGCGTACTGTCTTTGTGTCCCGGCCATCAATCCGGCGGCCCTTGGTAAGAATGATATCCCGCATTACAACCTTATGGCGCTCCTGAATCAATTCCTTGATTACCGGGTCCGATTCGGGATACACTTCAGCCAGGGCGGCAATTGTTTCATCGGTCAGGGTATCCATGGCTTCATAATGTTCCATCTTATCTTCGATGGCGACAATATCAACCACCTTGGCATCTGTCAGATCAGCAACCGCTTTTGTCAATGCTTCATTTTCTTCGACTTCCGGGATTGAACGTTTCTTTACTTCGCAATCCGCTATCAGCTTCATCTGCAGTGCGTTCAATTCCTTGATATAGCCGTGTCCGAATTCAATCGCATCGATCAAGATCTCTTCAGATATCTCACTCGCTTCTCCCTCGACCATGACCACCGATTCATCAGAACCGGACAGGACAATTTCCAATTCGCTTTCTTCCAGTTGATACATGGTCGGATTGATGATGAATTCACCATCGATCCATCCAACACGAACGCTGGAAATCGGTCCATTCCAGGGAATATCCGACAGCATCAGGGCCGCGGAAGCACCGAAACCCGCCAGGGTATCCGGCGAATTTTCGCCATCACTGGAAAGAGCGGTGATGATCACCTGGGTTTCGTATTTGAATTCCTTGGGAAATAAAGGCCGGATCGGACGATCCGTCAATCGGCAGGTCAGGATTTCCTTCTCTGTCGGACGACCTTCACGCTTGAAAAAGCCGCCAGGTATTTTTCCACCGGCGTAATAGCGTTCCCGGTATTCAACCTGCAGCGGGAAAAAATCAATATCATCCCGTAATTTGTTGGCAGCATTCACCGCTACCAATATCATAGTCTCGCCATAGGTCACCAGGACCGATCCGGAAGACTGTTTGGCCACATGGCCAGTTTGTATCGACAGTTCGCGACCACCGATATTAATTTCGTGTTTTACCATAAATTATATATTACCTCTTATTGATAAATCTTTAATTATTTTTACATATGCTGCTGGGTTCGTCCTGCGCAGGTATTTCATCAATTTCCTGCGTTTGGCAACCAACATTACCAGTCCACGACGGGAATGGCTGTCTTTTTTATGTACTTTTACATGTTCCGTTAAATCCCGAATCCGCTGGGTCATCATCGCAATCTGCGATTCCGGCGATCCGGTATCTTGTTCATTTCTGCCATGCTTAGAAATTAGTTCAACTTTCTTCTCACTGGTCAATGGCATAATATCTCCTACTTGTATTTACTTAATAGATCTAAACAGTATTGTTTATCTTCTTCTAGTTGTTCAATTAATTCTTCAGCCGAATCAAATTTTTTCTCATCACGGATCCGCTCCAGAAATTCGATCGTGATCTGCCGGCCGTACAATTCTTCATCTATCGCCTTAAAAAAATGCACCTCCATCACAAATCCTTCCTCATCGAAGGTTGGACGAGTTCCCAAATTACACATACCATAGATATTTTTTGAATTAAGTCTTCCTCTGGTGAAATATACTCCTTGGCCTGGTAATAACTGGTTTTTCTCCCGGGGGATGAAGTTAGCGGTTGGAAATTGTAAGGTACGTCCCCGTCCAACTCCCGGTACTACTGTGGCCTGGAAACCATAGACCCATCCAAGTTCGAACGACGCCCGGCGCACAAATCCTGCGCTGATCAGCTCCCGGATATGAGTGCTGGATATTACAACATTCTCATCATGAACCGGCTCTACCACCTCCACTTCGATGTCCTGAAGATCAAGCTGCGACCGAATAAAAACAGGTGATCCTTCCCGAGCATGGCCGAAATGGTGATCATAGCCAATCACAATCTGCCGGGGAGCGAATTTGCTTAGAATAATTTCTTCCAGAAAGTCTGCAGCTGATATGTGGGAAAATTCTTTTGTGAATGGAATAATCACCGCCAGGTCAACCTTCAATTCCGCCAGTATGTCCAATTTCTTATCAATACTCATCAATAGCGGCAATTGCTCACTATTTTCATTTAAAACATGGCGGGGATGAGGATCAAAACTGATGACCACCGACTTGGAATCATGGGCATTGGCGTATGCTACAACCCGCTTGATGATCTCCTGGTGCCCCCGGTGAAGGCCATCATAAGTACCGATAGTCAAATAACATTCCGGCAGTTTAGTGAATTGATCTAAGCTGCGGATGATTTCCATTTCGCTGCCAGATCTTCAATTGTGATGGCCGACTCCAGTGTATATTTGCCCACCGCTGTCCGGATCAGTCGGGTCAGATGACCTACCGTACCAAGCTTCCGGGCAATATCGGAACCCAGGACCCTGATATAGGTACCCTTACTGCAAATTGTGCGGAATTCTATAATGTCAGGCATAAACTTTATCAGTTCAAGCGTATGGATTGTAATCGGTGCCGGTTTCCGCTCAACTGATATATTATTCCGTGCCAACCTGTAAAGCCTCTGTCCACCTATTTTCTTAGCGGAAAACATCGGTGGAATCTGGGTTTGTTCACCACGAAATAAATCCAGAATCGATATTATTATCTCCGCGCTCAATTTGGGAACCGATTTTGTGTCAATAACTTTTCCGGTGAGATCGTGACTATCGGTAGCGGTGCCTAACTTCAGTACGGCTTCGTACGTTTTATCTGCAGTAGTAACAGTCGTCAGCTGCTTGGTATCCCGGCCGGTACCTAGAACCAGCACTCCCTCAGCAAATGGATCAAGGGTGCCACCATGCCCAACTTTTTTCGCGCCGGTGATATTGCGTACCTTTTTAACTACATCGAACGATGTCCAGCCAACAGGTTTGTAAATATTAATCAACATCCGCTTCACTAGGGGGAGGTAAATCCGACAACAGTTTATTCATTTTTTCGGCATATTCGAGCGACTCATCGTGAATAAATTGCAATTCAGGCGTATGCTTGATCCGCAATTCAGGACCCAGATATTTGCGAAACGCGGAACTTAGTCGGTTTAGCCGTTCAATCACAGATGAATTATCAGGTTTTGGTTGTATAACGCTGAAATAGATTTTGGCTTGTTTCAGATCGCTGGTAATCTCGACGCGCGTAAATGTAATAAATCCCAAATGGGATAAATCTATATTCCGGGCAGCAATTTCACCGAGAATCTCGAGGATCTGTTGGGCGACTCGATCCGGTCGCCGATAGGGTGTCGCTAAGTTCAATTTGCTTCAAGTTTCCGCTTAATTTTCTTTACTACGAAGGATTCGATGATATCACCTTCGTTATACTTGGATATGCCTGCCAGACCAATTCCACATTCCAGACCTTCTTTCACTTCCTTGGCATCATCTTTAAAACGTTTCAATGAAGATACCGTACCTGAACCGATGACTTCTTCATCCCGGATCAGGCGGGCATCTGCATTGCGTTTAATTAGGCCTTCGGTTACCTTACAACCAGCGATATTACCAATCTTGGGGATTTTAAATTGGGCTTGAACCAATGCCCGGCCGGTGATTTCTTCTACCAAATCCGGTTCCAGTAAACCTTCCAAGGCTAATTTGATATCTTCAACCACATTATAGATCACACTGTAATCCCGGATTTCAATTCCTTCTTGATTAGCCAACAGTTTAGCGTTCGAATGGACTTGAACCTGGAAACCAATTACAACCGCACCGGAGGCCGCCGCCAGTAATACATCTGATTCGCTAACCATACCCACCGCTTTATGCCTGATCTGTACACCGACTTCCTCGGTGTTAAGTTTTTCCAGTGTTTGGGCCAGAACTTCGACCGAGCCATCCACGTCACCTTTGATGATCAATGGTAAATTCTTAATACTGCCTTCTTTGATCATGGCTGATATTTGATCCAGTGACTGAGTAGCAATTTTCTTATGATCGATTTCCCGCTTCAGACGCTGGCGCTCGGAGGCGATTCGCTTAAGATCCCGTTCATTCTCAACACCGGCAAAAATATCAGCTGCCTGAGGTACCTGATTGAAGCCTAAAATCTGCACGGCTTCTGAAGGACCGGCTTGTTTAATCCGATTGCTACGTTCATCCAGGATCGCCCGCACCTTACCGGGATAATTATTACAGATAAACGGTGTCCCAACCTTCAGGGTACCTTTTTGGATCAAAACAGTAGCTATCGGTCCATGTCCCTTGTCCAACCGAGCCTCTACCACCGTACCCTTGGCCAGGCCGCTGTGATTGGCTTTCAACTCCAGCATTTCCGATTCCATCAGAATGGCGGCTAATAAATCTTCGATTCCCTCACCGGTTTTGGCTGATACCGGAATTGATTGCACTTTACCACCCCAATCTTCAACCAGTACTTTCTGTTCGGATAATTCCCGTTTGACCCGGTCAATATCAACATTGCTTAAATCTATTTTATTAATTGCCACAACTAATGGAACATTGGCTGCTCGGGCATGATTGATCGCTTCGATAGTCTGGGGCATAACCGCATCATTGGCCGCCACAACCAGAACAACAATATCGGTCACCTGGGCGCCCCGGGCACGCATAGCGGTAAAAGCCTCATGTCCCGGCGTATCCAGGAAGGTTATCGGTTTACCGGGATTAACCTCTACCCTATAGGCGCCGATATGCTGGGTGATTCCGCCAGATTCACCGGCGACGACATTGGCTGTACGTATATAATCAAGGATCGATGTTTTGCCATGATCTACATGACCCATTACCGTTACAACCGGCGAACGCTCATGAGCCTGCTTAAGGTCTTCTTCTGTATCTTCCAGTGAAAATAATTCTTCGCCAATCTCGGTCAACTGTTCGGCCTGATAGCCAAATTCCTCCGCCAGCAATTCGATTGTATCCCAATCCAGCCGTTGGTTGATCGTTGCCAGAAAACCCAGGCTAAAACATTTTTGGATAATCTGATTGGGCGGTACTTCAAAAATCTTGGATAACTCTTCCACGTTGGCGAATTCAGCAATTTTGAGGATATTAACTTCCTCACCTTCGTCAACTTTTTCCTTTTTCGCTTTGGAATAGGATTTTTTCCTGGATTTGGAGTCTATCCCGGCTATTGTTCGGCGCACAGCATCACGGACAGTGGGCTTGACATCAGCCGCCTTCTCCTGATCCTTTTCTTTCTTGTCCTTGGCTTTAGGCCTGTGTCCCGATGTACCAATTTGCGATTCGATTTCAGACAAGTTAATCTTACGCAGCTTCCGCTTCTTACCCTTAACGGTTGATTTAACTACCTTGGTCTTTGCATCTTTAGCCGCCTTAACCTTATCCGCTGCTGCTTTTTCCTCGGCCAGTTTCTTGGCTGTCTTGCGGGCGGCTTCCTCGGCTTTCTTTTCCTCTTCCTTACGCTTGGCTTCTGCCGCTTTGGCTTCTAACCGAGCTGCTTTATCCTCAGCTTCCTTCCGCGAGCGTTCCTTGCGTTCATCTTCTTCGATTTTCCGCTGCTCAGACAGCGAAAGGATCTTCATTTGCTTACCGGAATGCTGCTCTTCCATCATGCGGGTTTCATGAATCTCCCGCCGGACCTGATCCTTTCGGTAACGGTCAACGACTTCCTTATCCTTGGCAAACTCAGCTAAGATTTGATTGTAAACCTCTTCATTTACCGGTGACATGTGGCTGGATATCGCTTCCCCGTTTTTCTTCAGGAAGGTCATAATCTCCTGATGAGAGATATTCAGTTCTTTGGCAATTTGGAAGATTCGCATCAGTCGTCCGTCATAAAAATTATTTATCCAATTCCTGCTCGGTCGGACTCGATTCATTTTCAGGCGCCATCAAGTCAAAATCAAAGATAGATTCGTCTTCCTCAACTTCCGACCGCTCGACGAAATTCTGAATCGTATCATACATTTTTTCAATTGATACAGGGGTAATTCCCTCAATTGCCGCTAACGTATTATCGTCCGTATTCAATGCGTCTGAAACGAGGTTTATATTACCATTGGCCAATGTGGTTGCCAGATCCTCTGGAAAATCGGGGATATTTTTCAACAGTGTATTTTGATCACTTTGTTGTCGCTCATACTCCGATTTACCGTAAGCATCAATCCGATAGCCGGTTACACGGGCAGCAAGATTGATATTGACACCACCTTTTCCGATTGCCGTATCAAGATCATTATCACCGAAAATAGCTGCACAATAGCGTCGATCGTCATCGATATAGAGGTTGATTGGCTTGGCCGGTGATAAAGCCCGGCTAATCAGAATTTCGGGTTGGTCGCTATGATTAATAATATCGATTTTCTCGTTATTCAATTCTCTTACAATCGCCTGGATCCGGCTACCACGCATACCAACGCAGGCTCCGACTGCATCAATCCGTCGATCCTGAGATTTGACAATAATTTTAGCGCGTTCACCGGGCTGGCGGGTAATTGTGGTAATTTCTATAATCCCATCCTCTATTTCCGGTACTTCCATCTCGAATAATTTGTACAGGAATTGGTTACTACTTCGAGAAACAATGATATCTGGTCCTTTGGGTGAAACATCAACTGATTTAATGATTGCCCGGATTGTATCACCACGGCGGTAACGTTCCGATTGAATCTGTTCGCGTCTGGGCATGTGCAGTTCAGCATGTTCAATATTGATGTAAATGTTGTCCTTCTGGACCTGATGCACCGCTCCAATAATTATTTCACCTACACGCTGATTATAATCTTCATAAATATATTTTTTTTCTACATCCTGGATCCGCTGAGCAAAAAACTGCTTGGCTGTCGCCACCAGTCGCCGTCCGAAAACGGTAGGATCAATAACTTCAATATAGTCATCGCCAATATCCAGATCACCCAGATCCGGCTCCAATTTGCGTACATCAGCTAACGAAATTTCATGGGTTGGATCTTCAACCTCGGCAACAATCTGTCGTTCAGCATAGATTTCGATCTCACCCTTATCGATATTGACGATTACACTGCAATTCTCCGAATCACCGCGCTGTTTTTCGATTATATATAAAAACAGCTGTTCGATAATTGATCCTAATTCCGAACGCTCGACATTTTTCTCCCGTGCGATTTCAGAAAATACTTCAATTAATTCCCGGTTAATCAAAAATGACCTCCATTAACCCTTAAAGGAAACTATTAAGTTGGCTTGAATTATCTGCTTAAACGGGATAAACTGGTTGGGATTTTTTTTCCCACTGATAAAAATACCTGTTTCTTCGACTTTCGTTAATTTTCCTAGCAGTTCGCTGCTTTGATCTTCACGCAGTTTTAGTCTGAGAGTCCGGTTAATATTTTTCCGGTACTGAAACGAGTGCTCAAGGGGAGAATCAATTCCAGGTGAGGTTACTTCAAGGCGTAATCCATCGGGAAATAATTCTTCTATTTCATCGGCATCCTTGATCAGCCGCGTAATCCGGGTCACCATGTCTAGCGATACCGGAATTTCGGAATCGATAATAATCCTCAAAGGCGAATTGATTCCATCACCGCGCACTTCCAGAACGACCACTTTTTCAGCAGCGACCAAATTTCTAATTATTTGCGTTATCTGTTCCATCTCGTTCAGTAAAAGAAAAGTGGGTGTTGTCAACCCACTTTTCAGCCCTGATTTTACTTGTAATTATTTACTTTACCAAGCCATTTATCGTCATTCTAGGGCCAGTAATTGACCAGACAATTCTTCCACCCGCTTTTTTATTGCAGCCGGTAATGCTTCATCAACCATAATCTGCTTGACCAGCTTATCCGCCGCATCGATTTGATCATTGCGTAAGTACAATTTGGCCAGTGCGAGTTGTTTTCCCACCTGGTCACCTTTGCTGGAGGCTGATTTTACGGCATTAGTGGACATTTTGATCGCTGTCTCAATATCAGCTGCCTGTTCGTTGATATCCGCTAGCATGGTGTAGGCGTTTGATGTCAAAAGATCAACTGGTGATCCGCTAACGAAATCTGTGAGGTAGGTTTCCGCCATCGGCAGGTCATTTTGATCGTAAAGGATTTGACCAAGATAATACATTGCCAGCTTGCCATGCTGATTTCCGGAGTACTCATCATTGACAAACTCAAATTGGAGTCGGGCATTTGACAGATCATTGGACATGAAAGCGACCAGGGCTTTGCCAAAAGCTGTACGGGCATCCATATTGATGGTGCGATTACGTTCGATCAAAACAAAAGCTACTATCAGAACAACCGCTGCAACGGCAGCAATTCTGAAGATCGCAGTGCGATTTTTTTTATAATAGGTTTGTGCTTTGTAAGTTGTTTCCAGCAGAGGGTCCTGCTTGATTTCTTTTTTTGTTATCTTCTTTTTTGGTTTAAGCATTATGTCTCCATTCCCTTTCAGGAATTTTTAATATCCGGCCAGCCGGCTATTGATTAATTTCTATCAAATTTTAATTCCCCGTATTTAGGTGGTACCGCTTTTTTCAGGCACGGATTCGCAGTTATTGCCGTCCGAGTGATACCAGCCAGGTCAGATCGGGGGATTCTCAAATAACCAGTACCCACAACAGGATTCGAACCTGTGACCTACTGCTTAGGAGGCAGTCGCTCTATCCATCTGAGCTATGTGGGCAGCCTGGGAAATTAATTCTATATATAGATGTATGAAAAGCAGGAAAATCTATTTAAACAGCAGTTTCATCCTTCAAGTCGCGGGTCATCAGATTGCGGACCGCCTGGATCGGATCCATACCCTTAAATAATACCTTGTACATTATTTCGGAGATTGGCATCTCTACCTGATATTTATTCAGCAACTGATGCACGGAAGTCGCAGTCTTCACCCCTTCTGCCACCATTTTCATATCAGCCAGTATCTCATCCAGTTTACGTCCCCGGCCGATTTCTTCGCCCACATAGCGATTGCGGCTGTGTTTGCTGAGACAGGTGACAATCAGGTCACCGATCCCGCTCAATCCGGCGAATGTCTCCCTCTGGGCGCCCATTTTGAGCCCCAGGCGGGTGATCTCCACAATACCGCGCGTCAGGAGTGCTGCCTTGGTATTATCTCCAAAGCCGACTCCGTCACAGATACCGGAGGCAATTGCAATTACGTTTTTCAACGAACCACCCAGCTCAACACCCAGGATATCATTATTAGTATATACGCGCATAACGGGATTGGCAAAGATATGCTGAACCAGCCGAGCTGCATCTTGAGATTTGGAAGCGGCCACCAGGGTAGTGGGTACTCGTCGAGCCACCTCCTCTGCGTGACTGGGGCCATATAGAGTCACGATCCGTTCATTCTCAATTCCAGCCACGGAAGATATGACCTGACTCATGGTCAACAGCGAATTATTCTCAATGCCCTTAGCCAGGTTAACGATAATCGCGTCGGGTGGAATAAAATCCTTGATTTCATCGATAACCGGCCGGACAATGTGGGACGGCACAGCTACCACTATCAAATCCGCATTTTCCAGAGCTGTTGTTAAAGAGCCTGCAAATTCAATATTATCGGAAAAAACCAGTTCCGGAATAAAAGGATGCCGACGAGTTTTTTCCATTCGCTCCAGTTCATCAGCGAACTTATGCCATACTTTTAATGCGTATTCGTTCTCCGCCAATAACTGGGCCACGGTACCTCCCCAGGAACCGCAGCCCAATACAGTGATTTTCTTGTCGATGTAATTCATATTATATCACTGAAGTGTTGTCAGGAATAGATCTGCTCGATTTGCTCGGCGTACTTTTCAATGACAACTTTCCGCTTTACTTTCAGCGAAGGCGTGATTTCACCACCCGATATCGTCCATAGCTCAGGCAGCAGGACAAATTTCTTGATCTTCTCGTAACGAGCAAAATCCTCCATTGACTGCTCCACTTCGGCCTCAAAAAGTTCCATAACCTGGGGGTGCATTATTAGAGTCGCATAGTCTTCACTGGGCAAACTGTTTTCCTCGGCCCAGGCCACCAGATTTTCCTGCGACGGAACGATCAGAGCACTGACGAAATTGCGTTGGTCACCGATCGCCAGGCATTGTTCGATGTATTTGGATAGAATCAGAGCATTTTCAAGCTGTGCGGGGGCGATATTTTTACCACCGGAAGTGACTATCAGGTTCTTGATCCGATCGGTGATCACCAGATAATTTTCATCATCGAGGTGACCGACATCGCCGGTATGGAACCAGCCATCTTTGTCGATCGTTTCGGCAGTGGCTTCCGGATTCTTATAATAACCTTTCATTACATTATCACCTTTACAAAGGATTTCACCGTCATCGGCAATCTTGACTTCAACTCCATCAATCGTCCCACCCACGGTACCGAATTTGAACAATTCAGTCCGGTTACAGGTAATAACCGGGCTGGTCTCTGTTAATCCATAACCTTCCAGGATTGGAATATTGGCCGAGGCGAAGAATTCACCAATAGCTTTAGATAATGGGGCACCGCCGGAAACGAAAAAGCGTAGTTTGCCCCCGACCCTTTCCTTCAACTTTGAGAAGACCAGTTTATCGGCCAGACTAAATTTAAAGGCCAAAAAGCCGGTTGGTTTGGAACCGCGTGTCAGATACTTGGCCGATTTTTGCCCGACACCCAATGCCCAGTAAAATATTTTCTGGCGCAGGGCCGGATCGTTACTGACCTTATCAATAACACGGCCATGGACTTTTTCAAAGAAGCGCGGTACGGCAACCACCACCGTTGGATGAACATCCTGCATGTCAGCCGCGACTGTGTCGATACTTTCGGCATAATAGACTATACCGTTGGCTGAAAAAGCAGTCAAATGTCCGACCATCCGCTCAAAACTATGACTGAGGGGCAGGAATGACAGAAATACGTCGGTATGATCAATCTTGATTGCCTTACGTCCATTGACAATATTGGAGATCAGGTTTTTGTGAGTCAGCATAACGCCTTTGGGATCACCGGTGGTCCCGCTGGTGTAGATCAAAGTCAGGAGGTCGTCCGGTTTTATCGCTTTCGATCGTTCTTCAAAAGTAAATCCGGCCTGTGACTTGAAATCAGCTCCGGTTTTCATCAGATCGCTGAATCCGATGACCCGCTTATCATCGCTGGTATCATCATTCATGACAACAACTGTTTTAAGCTCAGGAGTTTCATCAATGAATTCCATTACCTTGGCCGTTTGTTCCTGATCCTCAGTAAATATCAATTTTGAATCGGAATTCGAGATAATATACTTGATTTGAGGAGCAATCAGAGTTGGATAGACGGTAACTGAGGCCGCTCCCAGACCGGTGATAGCATAATCGCTGAGTGCCCACCGGGATTGGTTGGTTGACAAAATGGCCACATTATCGCCGGGATTAATCCCCACAGAAGCCAGTCCAAAAGCCAGGTTCTCAACGATTTTACCAGCATCACCATAGGTAGTTTTTACCCATTCACCATCGACTTTATCATAGTAGGCCGGGTGCTCGGGCATATTCTTCACTGATCTTAAAAACAGTTCGGCTATAGTATTAATTTCCACAATATTACCTCCAACTTGTTATACTGAGTCAAAAATATTGACTATATATTAACAGATTCTCGAAATTTCCGCACTCGTTTTTTTAATAAATTGCCGGGGTGGCGGAATTGGTAGACGCGCTGGTCTCAAAAACCAGTGAGGGCGACCTCGTGCCGGTTCGATCCCGGCCCTCGGCACACAGGAATCCCCGATAAAGAATCGGGGATTTTTGTTTGTTGGGCGATTGGTCTGGTTTGGTCTGGTTTTGTCTGAAAATTGCAACTTAATTGCTACTAGCGATTCAAAACCAACCAACAGTTGCTTTTGTTTGCTGTAACTTAATTGTTAGAAGGATTGATCAAGATAACAATTACATAGAGGCGAATTGGTTTATACTCTTCTATGCCTAACGGTTATATGGGATTTATTCTTGTTTAGCAATGCAGTTCGTCCTTATGCAGATTTAGAATCATTTTATGTAAAATCTACTTAAACCACAATTTATATTCAAATTAAACCGGTTCTTACATAAATTCCATCAACCGAATACGAATTGTGCTTTGAGTTGCTCAATGGGGATGGGGATTGATAGATTAATTCAACTGAATGGATGAAATGAAACAAAAATCTCCACTTATTGATATCTGACAGACCAGAAATTGAAAAAGGAGTAATTAGTAATGCTTAATAAAACGATTTTCTTTTCAATCATATTGGTGTTAATAATGTGCTGTTGTTCAAAAATAGATGACAGTCTAAATACACTTGATCCCCAACTATATAGTTATGATTTTAACGACAATGATCTTTCCAGTTGGGATGGAACGGCAAACGCTGAAATTATCAATGGTCAATTACATCTTAGTTCTGTTCAGGGATATTGGTGGCACACAATAGAATATGATAGCAGTACACACTTTGTTGAAGGTGATATAGAAGTTGAAATATATCCACAAAATGGTTCGTATTCATTTCAAACTAAGGGCAATACTTTAAGTAGTGGTATTCTTGAGTGGAGTATTTTCACTCTTTTCAGACGTGATTCATTATTTGTTCGTCAATTCATTGATGGTAGTGTTACGCCAGTATATACAGATTTCATATATGAGAAAAATACCTGGTATTATCTAAGATATAAATTCAATAATGAAGCTGGTGAGCAAGGCAAATTTGATTTTTGGATAACAGAAATGGATAACGAAAGTAGTGAAATTTACTTAGGGAATTTTGATTATGGTGCAAGATATGGCCGACTCGAAGGCATTAATCAATTTGTTTTAGCTGCAGGTGATCCTGATGGATCAGTTATAATGGAAGGTATTTTTGACAACGTTGAGTTCAATGAAATGACCGGTGTTCTGACCCCTTTTTAGACTCAAATAATAAAATAATATACAAAAGCAATAGGCATTGGTTATAAACATCCTCAATCTTTCGGACTTTACCTTAAAAAAAATAACAAACAGTATTTTGCGAGAAAATCTATGTCAAAATTATGGACTAACCACCCCCGGTCATTTCCTGATTTGGTTTTCAGATTTTTGTAGAGTTTTTAGTTTTAATAAATAAGGCTAATGAATCTATCATATTACCAAGGAGCATTGAACGGGAAAACACTGCATGAGGTGACAGTTTGACAACCATTTATTGGATGAAGTTGTCTTACTGTTAACTAACTTGACTGGAGAATACAAATGCTAATAAAACAAATCATTCTTCCGTTCCTCATGTTTTGCCTGGTGTTTGGAAGTAACTCAACTGTAACATTTTCACCTTACAAACAGAACAATGAAGCAGCTTACGTGAAATGCCTTAATAATTATAATTTAGGTGTTGTCGAATCAGCAATATACTGCGCGGTTAAGATGCAAAATGTCAATCAGGATAAAGCTTATTATGACCTCACCAGAGTTCTGAATCGTTTGTCACATACGGGAAGAACCGCCACAATCCGTTACAAGGCAAATGTAGCCAGCATATATTTAACGAATCATGAATTGATGAGCAAATTGGATCTGTCCTATTCTGAAGATGGTCCCCAATTCTGGTCGACGCTGGTGTCAAATATGAGTAATCCTTCACCTGAGTGGAATTGACAGTAAGTTGATTATCAAACGACTCGGATACTCACGCCAATCAATGACTTTATGACACCTGCATAAATTTCAAATCCTCAGATTTTCAACCAAAGGGGATAAATTCCGGAGGATCATTTTTCCGATTTTGAATATGATTTTTCGTTGAACATATCAATCACATTGTTTCATTATTATTTCAGCAATAGGGAGTATGATTGACAAACTCACAGTTACGCTGTAAGTTGTAGGAAATAAGCTGGCACATAGAACTGGAGATCAATTAGTTTTAAAATTTCTGTGAGTCAAATATTCAAGCTATTCAATTCAAGGAAGAATTAACGATTATGGCAAGGAAAGCCGATCAATGAAGATAGAGATGATCCTAGATTCTGAGTTTTATATCAGGATTATCACCATAAAGGGACTATTAACCTATAATGATCTTCGTAATAAACTGCAGGAAATTTATTCCGACCCAAATCTGATCCCCTATCAGAAGTCGCTCTGGGATCTCGCTCAAGCAGATGTAACTACTTTCACCTCCGAACAGATCAATACTATCGCTGATTTCGTATCCAAATCCTGGGGCACCAATGGGCAGAGCCGAGCAGCACTGGTAGTGAAACAGGATGTATCATTTGGGTTGTCGCGTATGTATGAAATTCTACTCAGCGATAAAACACTCTCTGTAACCAAAGTTTTCAATGATTACGAACAGGCACTGGAATGGTTGAAAACCGGCCAAGAACCGGCATCTTTGAACAAAGAAAAAATTATATCCTAACGCTGATATCGGTCAAGTTGATCAACACTGCAGTCCGCAAACAATAAAATGTGCTACTGTTTCCAAGATAGGGACCTGCCCCACGGCGGATGGCAACAATTCAGTAATAAAAAAGGGCTGTTAAACAGCCCTTTTAGCAAGCTTTAAAACGCCTACCGGCGCTTTTCATCCTTCTCTTTTTCAAATACCTCTTCATTCAATTTATTAACATCTGCCTGAAGGGTAGATATCGACTGCTGCACTTCTGCGATTTGTGCTGCAACACGGCGACGATAGGACGAAAAACTATCCTGTACATCGCGGATATCGCGGGTGATGCCACTTAATTCATCATTTGTTTCTCGCTGGAACTCTTCAAGGTTGAACTGCACATCGCTGATCATTGTGGCCAGTGAATCGGTGTTCTTTTTGATCAGCTCAAGGTTGGCAGCGACATTATCGCGATTCCGGGCAACATGCTTACCGCGGCCGATAAACTGTAGATTCAAAGTGCGTAAATCCTCACGGAATTCAGCGTTTATTTCATCGACATGAGAATCGATAATCGGATTTTCAATGGTCGCCTTTGAATATAGTTGTTCAGAGGCTAATACTTCCATTACAGCTAATAATTGAGTATAAGTATACTGAATGTATCCACCACCAATGAGTAAGACGACAATCAATCCAAATATGATTTTATCCTTAATGCTCATAGTATCCCCTATCTGTAATTATTTACCTGATGTTTCTACCCGTTTTTCCCATTCACTTATATTTTCATCAGCAGCAGGGGCAGATTCAGGTTGCTCGGGTTCGGTATTACTAGATTTAATATTCTGCAGCAATTGCTCTTTGCGCTTGAGATTCTCCTGCAGTTGAACCATCATCTGGCTCACTTCATCATTGAATTCTTTGATTGTATTTTCCAGGCGCTCTACTAATTCATCCATTAATGATTTACCGTAGGTTTCATTTATACCAACAAGTAAATCATCGAATTTTGAAATCAGATAGTTTTTTCGGCCTTCTTCTTTATGAAAATCAAGTGCCATTTTTCTACTCAAGTTTACCTATATTATTATGGAAATTAAAAATTGAATTTATTTATTCCTCACTTTAATTGCACTGTGTGCCGACCAATTCCTCATAGCCTCCCAGCCACTGGCTGCTGTTGTGAACTAAACTCTATTATTCCCTGCGTCTGTAATTTTCCACGGATTGGATTCAAGATTTCATTCTGCAATTTAAATGGAAGTTTATCTTCCTGTTCATTTTCAATCATTGTGCTGCCGAACAGTGATAGTTGAGATCCCCGCTTATACACATATTTTTGTGCCGTGACAAATATCTTCAATCGATCTTCAATTCCCAAGACCAAGGAATAATCGTAGCGCTGTAAAAAATATTTGATCGGTTGTTGGGTTGTTACGATTAAATTGCTTTCAGGAGCATAAACATCGATCTCGTAACCTAGTTCTTCCAGGATTTGTTTGCAGGCGACCAGAGTAGCGGCTTTGGTCCCGGGATAATCAAATTCCCAAGCCATCCGAGTCGATTCTGGACATGATGACAGCTGGATCGCCAGGATCAGCGAGCCGAAAAAACGCAGTTTTCCTGACATCTAATCAGTAGATTTCAAAAATGCTGGGGATTTTCTCAGCACGTTCCGAGATCGGACGAAAATGCATGTAATCAGGATTATAATAGACCAGCTTCAATACGCTGAATTCACCTTCAAAGATCGGTAGTACCGATCCACTCTGTTGCACAACAGCGCTGAGTAATAATTCAATCCTGACCGGAAGTGGCTGCCAGCCAGAACGATAAAAGGCGCGGGAGAAATTGACATCCAGGATATCATTATATGACGGTGACGGTCCCTGGTAAATCTGATTGGTACTGCTGGGATAACCATAGATCTCGGACATACTTTTTTCAATCCGCAAAAACTGATCAATCTGATCGTCTATATCGGTTTGTACCAGTTCGAAATCTATCTCAACTTTCCAGAATCCACTATCAGCAAAATGGTACGTAATTTGAACAGGATCAGGCCCTAACCGGGCTGCTAATATAACTTTTACACTGTCCTGGGATATTATCGATTCAGCATAAGCAAACTGTGGAACACTGCCAATCGGGCTGCCCCAGCGATAACCCTTATAGCCATAACTCATTTCCATTGGCAATGGTGCGATCGGTGCTTCCAGCAACTCTACCGCAGCTGCCTCCTGTTCTGCAGTAGGCTGGGATATAGAATCCGTTTGAACGATCTTGGTTATAGTTGAGTCAGTTAGCTCCTCGACGAATTCGCCAGGCAACGAGTCAGTAGCCGTTATCACCGCAGCTGTATCTGTCTCCAGGCTATCAACAACGAATGTATCTTCAGTAATCAGATTGGTGGTTGAATCGGTAGCGACTGAGTCTTCGGTCGCCAGATCGATTGGTGCATCGGCGGTGATTGAATCTTCGGCACCTAAGTTGGTTGGTGTATCGGTAGCGGTTGAATCTTCGGCATCCAGATTTGTTGTCGTATCGACAGGTATTGTCTCCGCCGGGACATTACTGGTAACTGTATCTTCCAATATCTCCTGTGCGCAAATCAATGTACTGATGGAAATTATCAGGATTAATGCTGTTCTCATGCCGGTACTCCTGTTGCCGTGGTTCAATGGACGGATTTGCCCATACCTCAAGATAGGGCAAAATACACTTTCAGCAATCTTTTCGCAAGTGTAAAAAATTTAGCGAATTATTGTACCAATCCGACTTAAACGGGGCAACCAGGTATCGAAATCAATCGACATATAGGAAAAAAGTGCTTCCCCAAGAATGTAGCAACGCGGGACGAATCCCCAGTAGCGTGAATCAGCACTATCATCACGGTTATCCCCCATCATCCAGAAATAGTCCTGCTCAACTGTATAGTCGGTTATTTCTGAAATGGGCAATCCATCGATATGCAGAGCCTGGACCTGGTTGGAATTATAGGACAGTTGATCCGCCCAGGGTGTCAACAGAGTTCCCCGCGGATAATATTCATTGATAATTTTTAATTGTGGAGTCCGTTTTTTTCGACGCATAACATCCACCGGTTCAAACATGGTGAATTCATAGCGAACATTATCAGTTTCAATGGTTACCGTATGCCCATCCATGAGCATGATCGGGATCAGATACTCCCAGTTGGTGGAACCATTAAAGGTGATTAAATCACCTTTCTGCGGTACGCGTAAAGACCTGAAATGATCCCGGTTACCCTGGGTACCCAGAAAAATGTCGGGCTGGACATCGTTGGGCGACAATGAATACGGTTTTACTTTACCATTTGGAGAAAGCGCCACTTCATTGCCATTAACAAACAGCTGTTTGGCAACGATCTCAACTGTATCTCCCGGTTCAGCCACGCAACGTTTAACATATTTCTGAAATACGTCCCGTGGATATTTAAATATCATAACGTCTCCTGCACGGGGCTCACGGAATACCGGGAACTGAAAATGGGGAAAGCTGAAACCGATATCAGTATATGGAATCCCAATCCAATCCGGTGTCCGCATTCCATACACAAATTTTGATCCGATCAGAAAATCTCCGGTCATTATGGTATCTTCCATACTACCGGTCGGAACGATATATGCTTCAATAATAGTTGCCTTCAGTGTGAAGGCAATAATAATGATTATTACAATCGATTTTACTTCGCGAATTACTTTATTTTTCATTGGTCTGAATTTACCTAAGTCTTATGAATGAGGACTATTTTAATTCGTGATTAATCCACATCGATTCCAACGTAATGCTTCAGGTTGGGACCGCCTTTCGCGAGCCTCACAGTTATCACATCCAGTCTGATATCCTTGTAAATTTCTTTCTGCATCAAATGATAATCGATTGCCCGCTGCAATTTGGATAATTTATTGCGATCCACTTTCTGCTCTGGTGTTCCCAGCTGTGCTTTGGTGACAGTTTTAACCTCGACAAATATGATTTCTTCATTCGATTCTGCAATGATATCGATTTCTCCGTAATTACCACAGTTCAGATTGGTTGCCGAAATCGTTAAACCCTGTTTGATCAATTCAAGACAGGCCAATCTTTCGCCCCACCAACCGATTCTGTGCTGGTCTCGAAGCCAGGCCATCGTTGGCAGATTTTCTGACACTGGTCGGAAACTTCGACGGTGGATCGGGGTTGCTTTTAATTCAGTTAATGCCGCCAAATGCTGTCTGGTTCCGTAACCTTTATGCCGGGCAAATCCATATTCCGGAAAGACAACATCCATGGCGCACATATATCGGTCCCGAGCTACTTTGGCAATGATAGAAGCCGCTTTGACACAGTCAATCTTACGATCGCCACCGACGATACCGCGGTTGGGAATAATCTGGGTTGGAAGACCATAACCATCTATCAATGCTTCATCGGGAGCTATTTTAAGTCGGCCAAGAGCCTGTTTCATTGCCTTGAAGGTGGCCTGTAGGATATTTATTCGGTCAATTTCCTGTTCGTCAACTATCCCAATTCCAACCGCCAGCGCATGTTCTTGGATCACGCCGAACAGGAGTTCGCGTTTGCGGGCAGTAAGTCTTTTCGAATCATCCAATCCATCGATCAAATACTTTTCAGGTAAAATAACAGCGGCAGCATAGACCGGACCTGCCAAAGGTCCCCTTCCAGCTTCATCGACACCGGCTATCATTGCCATTCCACCACCTTTATCTCTCTTCCATCGGAGTTTAGCCACAGCGCTTGATGTAGGTCGGTGCGCCATATATCTGCACCGGCTGATTTCAGACGATTGATGGTCAATTGAGATGGATGTTTAAATTTGTTCCCATGCCCAACTGAAATTACCGCATGTTGTGGTTTAACGGCAGAAATAAAACCAGGTGTTGTCCCTGTGATCGATCCATGATGGGCTACTTTGAGCACATCTGAATTCAGGCATTCTCCCAGTGGCCTGAGTAACTGCTCACCCTCTTTTTCCAAGTCTCCGGTAAATAGAAATGATGTTTTACCATAAATTAATTTAAAAACAATACTCCAATTGTTCAGATTATGCTTATCGCTGATCAAATTCGAATCGGGCGCAAAAACTTGAATAGTTGTTTTAGAATCAATTTGGAAAATATCGCCCCGGACCGGATAAACATATTCGATGCCCAATTCCGGTATTACGGTCAGGATAGCTTGGTAAGCGTAAGAGCTGTAATCGACTGATGTGTCCCATACTGTGTCAACCGGAATCGTTTCCAGGACTGTAATAATTCCTCCGACATGATCATTATGGGGATGGGTCATAACAACATAATCAAATCGGTCGATATCCATATATATGGCTGTCGGTATTACAACATTTTTACCCATATCCTTTTTCCTAAACCGCAATCCGGCATCAACAAGCATCGTCTTTTGATTTGGAAATTTGATCATTGCGGCATCCCCCTGGCCAACATCCAAAATCAGTATCTCCAAACCAGGACGAATCAAAGCCCATTTCCAAATCGCACAGGTTACCAGACTCAGGAAAATAACAAATATATATTTCCGTTTGGATTGAACACTCAATAAATACAGGGAAATCAAAAAAGTGACGTAGACCAATCCGCTCATTAAACCGGGATTCGGCATATCAATCGCCGCCATTGGTAACGAAGAAAAACCTTTAGTGAGCAGAATGATAATCTGAGACAATAACCAGATAGCATTTCCAAGGGCAAATCCAATCAGGGGCAGCCAGTTAAGAAATAATAAGGCAAATCCGAGCGCAACCAATATACCAATCAGCGGTACGATGAGAACATTGGCCACCAGGGCAATGATCGGCAAACGGTGAAAAAACAATACGGTAAACGGCAGAGTTCCAATCTGAGCTGAAAGTGACACCAGAAATAAGCCCCAGCTGTATTTCAAAAATTTATTTTTAATGTTGCTAACGCGCATTTTTACCGGCAGGATTTTCTCAAACAGGTTATAGAAGAATATTATCGAAATAACAGCGGTAAAGCTGAGTAAAAAACCAAGGTCATAAATATAGATCGGATTAAAAACCAGGATTGACAAAGCGGCAGCAGCAATCAGATTCCATACTTTTGCAGGTCGATTAACCACAGGCGCCAGAATGTACAAACCAGTCATTAGAGCAGCCCGGATAACGCTTGGTTTTCCACCTGTTAATAGTACAAAAAAAATCAAGCCAATGATTACAGCCAGTCGATCCCAGCCCCAGGGAATCCGCAGAACCCGGGTCAGGGCCAGTAATATGATCAAGACGTAACCGACATGCAGCCCGGATACGGCCAGCACGTGAATCACACCAGTGTCGGCAAATGCCGTCCGTACTTCCGGGTCCACCTCTGATTTATCGCCGAGGATAAGAGCCTGCAGTAAGCCTGCCGGTTGACCACCGATATTAGTCCGGAATATCTCCCGGATCGATTCTCGAATAGATTCAAGTCGTCTTTGGACCGGATGATTATCAGCGGCTACATACATCAGCGGAAATTGATCCGCTAAATAAATCCGTCCATATATTCCCTTGCGGTGATAAAAAGAGCGAAAATCGAATCCACCAGGATTGCGAGGGCCTTCAAGTGCATAGAACTTGCCCCTGCCACTGATCGTATCTGCCAGTTGAACAATCTTTAGCTGGTCATCATAAATGTAATATGATAACTTGCCGGTAAATTTTATAGAATCATTTTCGATACTAAAATTATCGATCTGGATTCGCATTCCCCGATCAGTTGTGTTGACAGCCCGAACGACTCCCTCAAAAGATACTGAACTGTAAGCAAGTTTTTCAGCCAGATTGGAACGGATTTCCATTTTTTGTAAGGATAACGAATATTGCAGCCATCCATACCCAAAGATTATCATAAACCAGAAGATCAGCAACCGATTACTGCTTTTAACCAGCAATACTCCAGCACAGGCACCGGACATAAAGCTGACCGCCCACAGACTATTATTCAATATACTGGCGGTAATAATGCCGCTGATCATAAAAAAGATCAACCAGACTAATGGAATCTGTTTATAAAACTTAGATATACTTAACGAACACATGTTTAAAATTGGATAAAATGATAGCGAAATACCAGATTAATTTTAATCTGGATCATTTTAATAAATTACATTTTGCCGTAATCAGTCTGTGCCGTTAATTTGCCCGCAAAATTAATTAACCAAAGGGGATCGTTCATGAGTCGACTCACAGCGGGATTGATTGCTTTCGGAATTATTTTCTTAATTCTAATTATATTCGGAATTGGACCCTACGAGGCTGTCTGGTCTTTCCCTGGTAATTTTGACGCTATTCACAATTTACCCAGCTCTGACCTACCCCTTGGCGCCATTCCGCTCTTGATCATTGTACTGGTTGGAACTGGTATTTATGCCACCGTAAGGCTGGGTTTTCCGCAGATAAAACATTTCTGGCACGGCGTCAAAGTGACCATGGGCATCTATGATAATCCCGAGGACGAAGGCGATTTAAATCATTTTCGGGCTTTGACAACCGCCCTGTCTGCGACGGTTGGTATTGGTAATATCGCCGGTGTGGCGACAGCCCTTTACTACGGTGGACCAGGAGCAATATTTTGGATGTGGATTACCGCTTTTTTCGGAACTACCTTGAAATATGCGGAATGTTCTCTGTCTCTGAAATACCGTGAGATTCGTCCTGATGGATCAACGGCCGGTGGTCCAATGTACACTATCGAACACGGGCTCGGTAAAAACTGGCGCTGGCTGGCAGTGGCCTTTGCCGCATTTACAATTATCTGCTCTTTTGCCACCGGTAATGCAGTTCAATCATTTACCGTCTCGGACCAGGTATACTCCGAAGTGGCGCAAATTGTGGGAACCAGCCATTTCCTGACAATCAAACATCAGTTGTTTGAGAATTACTCACTGTCGGTTCAGCAGGTCATTAATGGTCTGGTCATGGCCGGATTGGTAGCTATGGTTATCATCGGCGGAATTCGTCGCATTGGAAATGTAACTGGTGTTCTCGCGCCAGTGATGGCTTTGATTTATGTCAGTGCAACACTGTTGATCATTGTGTCCCACCTTAACACTTTGGGTGAAAGCTTCTCAATGATTTTCCGTTGGGCTTTCAATCCACCGGCCGAGATTGCCGGTATAGCCGGCGGCGGTTTCCTGGTATTTATGAACACTCTCCTGTGGGGTATCAAACGTGGCCTGTATTCCAATGAAGCTGGCCAGGGCAGCGCCGCCATCGCCCATTCCACAGCCAAGACCAAATACCCGATCCGTGAAGGATCCGTTGCGATGCTGGGTCCCTTCATTGACACAATCGTGATCTGCACCCTGACCGGTCTGGCAATCATCACAACCGGTGCCTGGCAACATACCGCCTTTTACGTAAATCGGATTGATCCCAATTTCACGACTGAATTACTGAATGGTAGCCTGCTTACCTCACTAGCGTTTAAAGAGGGTCTGAGCTGGTTGTTCATCGGTGGTGATAAAATCGTGACTCTGTCGGTTATGCTGTTTGCGATTTCAACAGCGATCAGTTGGTCATTTTATGGTGACCGGGCATCAGAATATTTATTTGGAAATAAAGCGATCCTCCCCTACCGCTGGATTTTTGTGTTCTTTATTTTCATGGGTGCGATTGTCCCGCTGGAAGCAGCCTGGGCTTTTGGTGACGCTGCATTGGGCTTCATGACTTTCCCCAACCTCATAACAATCATTTTACTGACCGGTGCCCTGCGGAAGATGACTAAAGATTATTTTGCTGTGAACCATCAACCCTACACCAAGCAAACTTTTCATGACAAATGATGGTCCGATTCCGCTTAGTGATCTACATGCTGCAGCGTCTGAAGCAGCGCACGCTGCACGTGATATAATTAATTCTGCGGCGGACCAGCCAAAACAAATCGACTATAAAGGCGACACCGACCTGGTTACCACTACCGATCGTGAATCAGAAGCGGCAATTACAGGTATCATCAGGCAGTATTTTCCAAACCACCAGATCCTGGCTGAAGAAAGCGGAGATAGCCACCACAAGTCAGACTATGAGTGGCTAATTGATCCTTTAGATGGAACCACCAATTTTGTACATGGTTATCCCTCCTACGCTGTTTCCATTGGAATAGCTTATCAAAAAATCCTTGTTTGCGGCGTAATTGTCGAATTGCCTGCAAATCATGTGTATCATGCTATCCGAGGTCAGGGTGCTTTCTGCGATAATTATCCAATCACGGTTTCAAATGTGTCAGATCTGGGGAAATCACTATTGGTAACCGGCTTTGGTTATGTGCACGATGCCGCCTGGCAGGCCAATATGGAGCTGTTTAAGCATTTTACCGACATTACCCAGGGTGTACGCCGTTTAGGCGCAGCAGCGGTCGATTTAGCCCATGTTGCCTCGGGCAAAGTAGATGGCTTCTGGGAATTCAGTCTAAATCCCTGGGACACAGCCGCTGGAATTTTATTGGTGGAGGAAGCAGGCGGAAAAGTCAGCCGGATAGATGGTGAAAACTATTCAATCTATGATAAAAATTTCCTGGCAACCAACGGTAAGCTATATGATACCGTGTTAGCGCAAGTACAGTCAACATTAGCAATGTCCTCTCACTTGTGATCTGAATCTACACTTTGAGATGCGCGAATATTTATTTATACAATATTTTCTGCAATTGCTTATCACTGGCAATTTCAGCAGCATCGCATCCATATTGAAAAATTCTAACTGGTTTTTCACCAATGATGGCTATTTGTGAATTAACAATTTGCAGGATACTGCCTTCATACAATCCAACAACCGGGACATGCTTATTAACGGTAATAAATTCATTCAAACGGTCCGCCCGTGATTCACCACCGTGCCCTTCTGGTTTGGCATCAATAAAATGGGGATTGATCTGAAAAGGAACCAAACCCAGTGCTTCCAGGCTGGGAGGATTGACAATCGGCATATCATTGGTGGTCATAATTGTTGGACAGGCCAGATTGGAACCGGCACTCCAGCCCAAATAGGGTTTACCACTGGATATTGCCTGTCTAATCGGTTCCAATAATTCATAGCGATATATTTCATGTAACAGCTGAAACGTATTCCCGCCACCGACCATGATGGCATCCGCGATTTGAATGGCTGCTGTTTTATCAGTCTGGTCATGTAATGCGATGATATCATATCCCATCTCGTCAAATCGCTGCCGGACTTTATCTGCATAATCCTGGTAAGAGATTGAAACACCGGCAAAAGGTAGAAAAATGATTGTCTTTATTGATGAGCCTAAAAATGCCTTAATGATTGGTTCGGGATACGCCAGGAATGATTCACCATAATTAGTAGAATTGCTCATCAACAGGAGACGATTATGAGCATATTGATCTTGACCGGCCATTCTCCCCTGCTCCATTACTTGATAATTATCATGTTTTATTTAGTTAATCCGGGTAGACGGGACCGGATTTCAGAAACCGGTAAATCGATTAAATCGTTGAAGGTAAACCGACCGTCATCGGTAACTCGTCCAATCGTAGTGGATGGAACTCCGACATTCATGCATATACGCTCAAATTCCATAAGATCATTCTCGCCCAATGTAATCAGTACTACCCCCTGTGACTCACCAAAAAGGAGCTCAGCCGGTAGCAGTTTTCGTGACAGATGAACCCGCGCACCAAGCTCTTCCTGAGCATAAACCAGATTATTGGCAATCGCCGCAACCAGTCCACCCCGTCCAATACTATAAGCTGATTTAACGAATTTTCCCTCAATTCCTTGGATTATGGTTTCCTGCAGACGCCGTTCCATTCCGAAATCCAGAGTCGGTAATACACCGGCTGAGGAATTATGAAATACCTGCATATATTTTGATCCCCCCAATTCACCACGCAAACTACCCAATATGGAAATAAAATCGCCACTATCCTTGAATACAGTAGTAACCGGCTCGCTGTTAGAGCTCATTGATCCAATTAGTCCAATCGTTGGTGAATATTGTTGAGTTATTTTTACCGGACCCGAATAAATGCTCAATTGCTGCAATCCCAGCTGGTGACAGGCACTTGAAATTCCCCTAATAACCTGACTGAAATTTAAGAGGTTATCAGCTGCCAGATCCTGATTACAGAGAATATATGCTGTAATCCCATTAGCTTTGCCCCCGTTGCAAGCCATTCTGCGAACCATTTTAGCAATCAAAATCGTCACTGACAATTGCGGATCCAGTGCTGTCATCGATTGATTTTGTCCGATATCAAACAAGATGGAAGAATTAGTGATATCCGATGAAATGATTCGTGCCGGTTGGCCGATATTTCGATCAGTGATATATGCCATTAAATCCAGTAACTGAAGGTTGTAATCTTCTCCATATTTTACTTCGGAGATCGCTCCGGTCTGCCGTTCAGTTTCTTCAGGAGTAAAAAGAGTTGAGTACTCCTCGATCAAACTCACATCCGGATTGTAAAGGGTTGCCGGGATATGTACCAGTATTTCACCATTATTTGTAACTGTAAAATCCAGATCTTCCTTGATGTGTCCGATAGTTTGGAAAGTCAAACTGAAATCGCTTAAAAGTGACAGCAATTCATGCTCATACCCGGCTTGAATCTGAACCATGAATAACCGTTCAATGGAAAACAATCGATCGTACATATCATCGGGGGAAACATCTTTTAGCGAAATTTCGATCCCAACGCCATTGTTTATTAAGAAATCGATGATATCATTGATGCAGTTTCGTGTGGAGACGTCTGCCAAACGGATAATCCATGGTTTTTCGATCAACAACCGTAAAGCTTTAATAATATTTTTCCGTTGAGCTATTGTTGTCGCGCTACCCGATTTACGGTAAATACCGGTATCTACTGCAACTAAAATTCCTTGACTGGGATTGATTGTTCCCACCCGTGACTGAGCAGGAACACCAAGAACCATTAAATCTGCGCTATCTTTTTCACCAGATAAATAGGATCTTCCCGGTATAATCCGCAAATCCAAGTCACCATATTGTCGTTCTAATTTCCGGATAATGTGCGGTAGTGAAGCAGATTCATTTTCAATTAGATTTCCACCGATGATAGCAGTACTTGGTAACCATCGTTTCAGCAACATGTTTAGTACCGAATCATGCAGGGCTACAGGCAGATTCTTCAATGAATTATTTCCATTGATTTCAGTAATATAATCACTATCCAGTTTCAAGATTGAATTTTCTGATGTGAGGATTTCATCTTGAGCTGTCTGGTTTCGTCTAATCATATCAGCGTAAGGAAACCATTGATAAAATTCATGCCAGATATGGGCGACTACCAACTGTTCGTATTCAGTTGGAATCCTACCTAGCGAGTGGCGCAGATATTCCTGCTCGCGTTCAGTAAGCCTGCCACGGGAACCGGCTTTTTTCGTCACAGTGCTCATCAAATCACCACTTATTTAGCTTCATTTTGGGACTGTATAACAGTGTTGATTTCTGTCCAGTTATACCCTTTTCGCATAAGAAAATCGATTATTTTTTTTTGTTGTTTTTTATCTGAGCCAGCCATCGAAATATTCTTTTTATCCAATAATTTCCTGATCAATTCAATTTCTCTGCCAGCCGGATAATATTCAGTAATTATCTGCTGAATAATAGTGGCGGTTATATGCAGTCGAAATAATTCGGAACTCACTACCCTGGGACCTAAATACTTCAATTTAATTTTATCTCTACAGAAAGCGCGGCTAAACTCCAGATCATCCAGATACCCTTTATTTTCCAGCCGATCCAAAATTGGTTCGACTTCGGATTTATCCCAGTTTTTCTGGATCAAGCGCTGTTTCAGTTCTCCACGGCTGCGAGCCCGGTAGCTCAACAGGTTAAGTGCCGAATCCCACAGTTTCTGCTGATCGCTTTGGTCCAATAAATCATTTATCTGATGCTCGTCAAGATGATCCCCGGGATGAATAGGGTGGGCAAGGAAGATATCTCCCGGCAGGCCGAATACTCGACCATCAGCCAGAAATATCGTCCGTCGATCGGTACGTCGTCGTTGCTCCTTTACATTGACAACTTTAATCTTCGGAGTGATCTTCCGCTTCCTCTTCAATTCCCATAAATGCTTTCACCTGGCTGATGACTTTGGCCATAGTATCGGCATTATCCCGGAAGTAACTCTTGGCATTTTCGCGACCTTGACCAATACGTTCATCGCCAAATGAATACCACGATCCTGTTTTCTGAACAATATCACCTTTCAGGGCTAAATCAAGTATATCACCTTCATATGAGATGCCGTGCCCAAACATGATATCAAATTCGGTCTTTTTAAATGGTGGAGCTACCTTATTTTTAACCACTTTCACCCGTACACGATTGCCAACATTTTCACCGCCATCCTGAATTGATGTAATGCGTCGTATATCCATTCTGATCGAGGTGTAAAATTTTAAAGCACGTCCACCGGATGTTGTTTCCGGGTTACCGAACATAACGCCTATCTTTTCCCTGATCTGGTTAATAAAAATAACACAGGTATTGGATTTATGAACAGTACCGGTAAGTTTGCGCAGTGCCTGGGACATTAGGCGAGCCTGCAATCCGATAAACGAATCGCCCATTTCACCTTCCAATTCAGCCCGGGGAACCAAAGCAGCGACCGAATCGATTACAATTACATCCAAGGCACCGCTGCGAACAAGTGTCTCAGTGATTTCCAGGGCTTGCTCGCCAGTGTCAGGTTGTGAAACCAGAAGTTGGTCGGTGTCCACTCCTAATTTTCGGGAATATTCCGGGTCTAAGGCATGTTCAGCATCAATAAAAGCAGCATAACCACCAGCTATTTGCGCCTGAGCAATTATATGTAAGGCTAAGGTTGTTTTACCACCAGCTTCCGGACCATAAATTTCTACTATTCTGCCCCTGGGTACCCCGCCAATCCCCAAAGCAATATCAAGTGAAAGACAGCCAGTAGAAATTATATTATCGAGCATCCGGGGTTGATCACTTCCTAATCTCATTATCGATCCTTTTCCGAATTGCCGGTCGATCTGGCTGATAGCTAAATCTAATGCACGTTCTTTCTTATCTGTGGCTGCCATAAATCACTCCTTTACAGGTTGTGGTGAAAAATAATGGGTTCCCAAATTGGTATAGATCGGGCCACCCGGTAATAATTCACTGGAAATTAAATGTATACGATCAGTTACTAGGTTGATACTATTATACTGCGTTCGTAGAAAAGAATTTATATCAGGGGTATGTTTCTGTGGATATCTGATCCGCGCAATTGTAACATGTGGTTTGAAACGTTCACTTTCGTCCGGAAAGCCGAATTTGTCCAGCACATTATGGATGAGTCGAACCAGTTCCTGTAATTGCTCTAACTCTCCATCCATACCAAGCCATAAGACACGAGGTCTGTTAGGTGTCGGGAAGCAGCCAGTACCGGTGATTTTAAAGTTAAGTGGCTGGAATTGCTCAGCCAGATTTTTCAGACGGTAATTAATTTTATCGATCAATTTTTCCGGAGTCGGTCCAAGAAATTTTGCGGTGATATGAATGGAATTGGGATTGACCCATTTCAGTTTCGTACGTTTAGCTTCGATAGTCGTTTTTAACATCTCCTGAACAGCACTAACCCGTTTAGGTACTGCGAGAGCAATGAATGTTCTAAGTAGTCTTTCAGGCATTTTCAAGTTCAAGTCTAACAATATTTAAGGCAATCTGGCTACTCATTGCTTTATTTATCTTGCGATCATAAATGAATTGAAATTTCCGCGTGAAAGACTGTTGAGGACTGGCAAAACCAAAATAAACCAGTCCTACTGGTTTTGCCTTAGATCCGCCACCCGGCCCAGCAATTCCAGTGGAGGAAATACCAATATCGGCACCAAGATTTTGGCGCACTCCCTCCGCCATTGCAATCGCGGTCTGTGAGCTGACCGCACCATGCTCGATCAATGTTTTTTCAGGAACACCAAGTTGCTCCATTTTTACCGCATTGCTATATGCAACAACACCGCCAAGCATATAGTTAGAACTTCCCGGAACCTGTGTTAGACGGTGACTAATCAAACCTCCCGTGCACGACTCAGCCGTAGCAATGGTCAATTTTTGTTTTGTCAAAAATGATCCGACCACGTTTTCCAGTTCATCCGCATCAAAGCCATAGATATAATCACCAGCACGCTCGATAATCTTGGACTCCAAGTCGTTTACAGCTGTGCGATCGTTACTAATCAACCTGATGTCAACACCACCCAACCGTGGAAGCGAAGCAACGCTGACTGTTGGGTATGAATTATATAGATCGGTCAGCTTTTCCGCCAGGTGCGATTCGATATTTCCAGCAGTACGGATTACCCTGATCTTACCGTTAAAACTAGCTGGCTTGATCAATGGCAGAATCGTTGCATTGAACATTGCCTTCATTTCTGCTGGTACACCGGGCAGCAGAAATAATCTGTATCGTTCGGATTTAAAAATAGCACCTCGTGCCGAACCAACCGGATTTGGGATTATTGAATGACCTGCCGGAACCAGCGCCTGGTTACGGTTTATAGCGCCGATCTTGAAACCACGTCGGGCAAACCGCTCAGTTAATTCCTCCCAGTACACCTGATCAAATTCCAGCTCCGCTCCGTATACTTCTGTGATTGTCTTCAGCGTAATATCATCATGGGTTGGACCCAAACCCCCGGTTACAATCAATTCCCGGACATGTTCTGGCACCGAATTCAGCGCTGCTTTAATCGATTCAGTGCTATCACCGATAGACAGATGCCAGACTGGTGCTCGACCGATAATAGTCAACTCGCGCCCCAACCAGGAACCATTTGTATCATCGATGAATCCCGTGAGCAGTTCATCTCCCACGGTAATTATCCCTACACTCATAACCAGATAAATTTAATCAAGTGGGTAACTCCCAATGCATATATTCCCGCCAGCAGATCATCGGTCATCACTCCCCAGCCTTTTGGCAAAGTTTGCAGTCGATTGATCGGCCAAGGTTTTAGAATATCAAATGCTCTGAAAAATAAAAATGCTATCAATCCGATTAGCCAATTTTGTGGCAGGGCTATTAAAGCAAACCACTGCCCTACCCATTCATCCACAATAATATATCCCGGATCGTTACTCCTGTGAAAATCCTCGACTTTGGTTGCCGACCAAACGCCGATAAAAAAAAGAATTATTGCCAAACCTATGAAAAGAGGCCATTCAATCACCGATTGTGGTAAAATCAACCAGGCCAGTACCGCTGCCAGGCTGCCCCAGGTTCCGGGTGCTCCAGGAATCCGGCCAATATTCCCGACAGTGGCAACCCACTCGGCCAGCTTAATATTACTCACTGACCGATAGTAAAAAATTGTTTAATAGCACTCCGGTTACTCCTAATATAGGCGATGCCGGTAATCACTGTAAAAATAGTCATTATCAATGTAATAACATAAATGAAATTATATTGTACAATCAGTTGAAGAATGAATTTCAATGGTTCAAGATTCAAAGCTTTCAAACCCAGAAAAACGAGTATGAAGATAATAATTCCAATCTGTGTGCCTGTTTTTGCTTTAGCAATCTTGCTGGTGATCATAATGAATCCCCGCTGGGATATTACAATTCGCAGACCGGTTACGAACAGATCTCGGAATACAATTAGGGCAACCATCCAGTATTCGACAACTCCCATTACGGCAAATGATATAAAGGCCGACGAGACCAGAATTTTATCTGCCAGTGGATCCAAAAATCGGCCGGCTTCGGTCACCTGATCATTCTTGCGGGCTAGATAACCGTCATATGCATCGGTAATTGATGCGACAACAAATATAATTAATGCCCAGGTTTTGGCCCAGGGATGATCATAGAACAAGCAAATGATGAAAAAAGGTGTCATTAATATGCGCCCGATAGTTAAAATATTTGGCAAAGTCATTAACATAATGCTGTTCTACCTTCTATTGCTCTAATTAAAGTCGCGTCATCGGTATATTCCAGATCGCTGCCGACTGGAAGACCGCGCGCCAGCCTGGTGACGTATGCGCCACGTGAATTTAACAATTTAGCCAGATATAATGCAGTGGTCTCACCTTCAACACTGGGATTAGTTGCTACTATTATTTCACTATCCGCATTTATTCGCGGTAATAAAGAATCAATATTCAAGTCATCCGGGCCGACACCGTCAAGCGGCGATAATACACCTCCGAGAACATGATAAATCCCCTGGTAACTATTCGTTCTCTCAAATGCATATATGTCCGCTGGATCTTCGACAATGCAGATCAGGTTTTTATTGCGCTTTGAATCCAGACAGATCTCACAAGTATTCTGCTCGGTTATTCCGCCGCATACATCGCAAAAGATGATTTTAGTTTTCATCTCCATCACGGCCTGAGCCAGGTTAGCAGCTGCTTCATCAGACGAGTTCAAAAGGTGAAAAGCCATCCGGCGCGCAGTTTTTCGACCAATACCAGGAAATTTGGCAAACTGCTCGATTAATCGATTTACAGTGTCTGGTACGAAACCCACAGTTTACACTCCCGGTATCTTTAAGCCTGACAGCATACCGCCGGTAGCGGAATTCATTCTGGTCTGTGATTCTTCCTGAGACTTGCGCAATCCCATGTTTACAGCAGAAATAACTAGATCTTCCAGCATTTCAACATCCTCTTCCAACGCTTCCGGCTGGATCTTCAATTCTAAAAGTTCCTGTTTGCCATTTACCTGCACTTTTACGAGACCACCACCGGCCTCAGCTTCCACGATCAAGTCCTCCAATTCATTCTGTACCGACTCGATTCGTTTCTGAACATCCTGGGCTTGTTTTAAAATATTTGTCATATTTCCTTTATTGAACATCTTAACTCCTATCGAATTTGTTCTCCATCAAATAATTCTACAATTCTGTCAACAACCGCTTCCCGATGTTCCGCCTGCCCCTGATCATCAGATGCAACATCAGGTATCTCTACTTCCATATCGGGCTGCGAATCGATCTCCAGACTTTTGTCTATCTCAATAAATTTAACTGTTACTGAAAAATCAATCTGCCGCTTTATTATCGCTTCAATCTGATGTTTCTTTTTCTCGATCAGATCCAGGTTGAAACGGGACTGGCCTTCTACACCAATCACTATCTGATTATTCTCAATAGCATTAATCCGGCTTTGTTCCAGGATATTTCCAACCGAAGCGCTTTCTTTTTGTATATCCGATAAAATGGCACTCCATTTTCCCTGGAGCATTTCCGGTATGAGTGTATTTTCGACCGGCTGCTCACTGGATTGCTCCGTAGGTCCTGATTCAACCTGCTCAGCATTTACCGGTACCTGCGGTCGTGACTTTCCACTTACCGGATCCGCTCCCGATTTGGTACTAGCTTGAGTATCGCTATCCTCGATCGCTGGCTTGTTGTGCACAGTTGATTTTTTGGGAGTAAGAACCGGTTTTGGCAGTGATTCAGTTGGTAATTGTGTCAATAATTGGTCTATTGAAATTGAAGCATCCATCTCCAGTAGTTTTAGGACCAGAACCTCAATCAGCAAGTAGGGATTATTTGAACGACGCAGGACTTGTTCTACTTCCAGGAGCAGATTGGCAATACGTAGCAAGTCACGTCGATCCCAGGAAACCGCATCATCCAAATATCGCTGAGCCAATTCATCAGTCAAGCCTATTACCTTGTGTCCGTCCGGTAAGGTGGCATACAGCAAATTCCGAATATGTTGGCTAAAACCATTGATAAATTCAGCCACAGGTGTTCCCGATAGTTGAATATCCTCAATCAATTTTAGTGCATCAATGGATGATCTGGTCTTGATTGAATTTGACAAACTAAAATGTAAATCAAATGGAATAATTCCAAGTACCTTAATCGTGGCCTTGTATGTAATTGTATCGCCACAGTAGGCTATAACCTGATCCAGATAACTCAATCCATCCCGCATGCTGCCATCGGCTTTACGTGCCAGGGCTTGAAGAGCTTCTGCCTCGCAAACAACACCTTCATCCTTTAAAACCTGTTCTAACCGATCAGCGATAATATTTACAGTAATTCGATTGAAATCATAGCGCTGGCAGCGTGAAATTATTGTCAGTGGAACCTTGTGGATATCGGTAGTCGCCAGGATAAATTTACCATGTTCAGGCGGCTCTTCTAATGTTTTCAGTAATGCATTAAAAGCGGGACCGGTTAGCATGTGCACTTCATCAATAATAAAAATCTTATATGGGGAATTAATAGGAGCATATTTAATCATTTCGCGCAGATTGCGAATTTCCTCGATCCCCCGATTAGAAGCCCCATCGATCTCCAGAACATCCATATTACGACTGTCAGCAATTTCAGTACAATTGCTACATTGATTGCAGGGATTACTGGTATGATCATTCTTACAGTTCAATGCAGCAGCTAAAATTCGTGCCGTGGTTGTTTTACCTACTCCCCGTGGACCGGTAAACAAATATGCCTGTGCAATCCGCTCCTTTTTGAAAGCATTGACCAGCGTATCGGTTACATGTTCCTGTCCAACAACATCATCAAATGTTTTCGGTCGCCATTTAAGGGATAATACTTGGTATGCCATGCAATTTTATTAGTGTTAAGAATGCAGTCGTGCACCATCGCTTGACCAGTCTGGAGATTCATCTGATCGCAATAGTTGGCTCCCCTTCAGGATACCGCCACCAATTGACTTCAACACCTACCGCTGCTCCTTTCCAGGCCTGACGGGATTTAGCGTAAAACCATTGCAACGGTTTGAAGTTTCAACGCCACTTTTCACGATTGCTGAATACAGCACCGGCCGTACTTTGGAGTTAAACCCTGCTGTAGCGGATTGCAGGTTACAGGGCACCGCTACCTCCCCGTCTAGCACGACCACAATGTCAATTAACGCTCTGGTTTTCGTCTAATTCTAACGTGGAGCCGAAGGGAGTCGAACCCTCGACCTCTAGAGTGCGATTCTAGCGCTCTCCCAACTGAGCTACGGCCCCATTTGAAAATCAAATTGGGACTCAGCAAGCTTTTCGATGAATTCTTGGCAGTTATCTGGATTTACAGCCCCAATGGTCAAATGTCAATTCAAAGAGCGGTGGCGAATTTACAAGTATGCTCTTACCAAGTCTAACCAAAATATTGCCCGGAAAATGGTTTACGGAAAATATCTGCCATCGATTATTCTCCTTAATCGTAAACTCAATCTATCTTCCTAAAAAAATACTCTTTAACAAATCTTAGCATATCAATAATAAATCACAATTTTTATTTCATCCAATTCGATCCAATCCCAGAAATTCGATCGATCGAGTTTGATGACGCCGTCTTGAAAGCTGAATCGCACACGTTTGCGATACAGTGACTCGGTAAACCACTGCGAATTATTTCTTTTGTAATAAATCGCTATATATGGCGGACTGTCGGCTTTGAAATCTGGTATTATCAGAGTACAAATCGCCTCGTTAAACTCCCCTTCTTCAGTAATAAATTCCACCTTGGTAAAACTGTATACGCGCTTGGTAAGATTTGTGTAATCCCGGTACTTGTGAATTGATTGGCAATCAGCCCATGGCGAACAGGCACAAATTATTGCCAGAAGTAATATACCGTTCCGCCAATACATGATTGTATAACAACTCGAACCCAGATCTTATTTCTGTCCGGGAAGCTTAACTTTTTTTCTGCTCCAGCATCTCCAATCGACGTTCCCACTCACTCATTTCCCGCGCCGGTTCTTCTGTTTCTTCCTCGGCAGGTTCTTCTTCAACTATCTCAGTTTCACTTTCCTGATGTTGAATCATATTCTGTAGTTGTTCCCGGCGGGTCAGTGACCGCTGTTTTAATTCCACCAGCATTTCATTGACTTCATTATCAAATTCAGCGATTGTCCGCTCCAGGCGATTCAATAATTCATCCTGCAGAGATACACCATACTGGGAACCAATATTTTCCAGGATGTTGCCCAGTTTTTCACTGATATAATTTGCTGCATCAATTTCTGGTGCTGGTTTGGGAGCTGTTTTGTTGGTTGTCTTTGCCACTGGCATGTAACCTCCTATTCTTCAATATTAATGATTTTCTGCACTTCTTCTGGTGAAAGGGTAAAATGTGTTTTAGGACTGGTGAGAATATTGACCGCCTCATACATCTCCCGTCCTCCAAGTAGACCTAGCAGTATACCCATAAAACGGTAGTGCCAGCCCATTTCGGGTACAGGATTGGTATGGCCATTCCAGACTTCAGCCAATCCCAATCCCATCAAAGCACCTGCCGTATAAATCCATTTACGCCAACCATATCGGATATTAAAGAATTCGCGATATGCTATTCCACTAACTTGATGGTAGGGAAAATCCAGGACTTGAACAGGAGTCTGGATTTGAAGAGAATGGTCAACAGATGGTAGTAAAATTCCACGGATCTTTTTACCGCTGACGTGTTTGATGATAACATATTGTCCGGTGGGTATCTCCTCCAGAATTTCACTCGTTCTTAAATATGTTAGATTTTCATAAATCTCTTGCCGATCCTTCATCGTAATAGCCGGTTTACGATCAATCATGTGTTTTAACCTGATAAATTTATCGAAAGTATAATTCAGGGTTTTAATTTTGATCCTTCCAGATTTCAGATAGGCAATTTTCACTTGGTAAGTATCATCAGGCAATGCAAAAATCTGGGCGCTCTCAAACCCAATCACATCTTGGAAGATTCCAAAAACGATATTCTCTTCCGCATCGATTGTTGTGCCAACCTTGGCGCTGAGAGGTATGATCTCCGGTGACTGGGAAGTTGCCCAACTTGCCAGTAATAAACCGATAATCAGGATTGTCTTATAAAACCGCCAGCAATTCATCTAATTCCGGAAAACGTCCCGATTCTTTTTTTGAGAAAATCAGTTTATCATTTTTGGTCACCTCAAAAACGCCGCCTCCGGAAGGAATTAACGTCATTGACTTAATCTTATTTCCATATTTAGTTAAAATGTCCACAGCCACACTGGCTGCTCTAGGTAAATAATTTCAGGCATTACAATATTCAATGCTTACATGCATAAATTACTAAACTCCTTTCTTCTAGGTGATTTTACCTTTCAATTTTAGTACTAAACCAGACAGATTTTAAACACTTGAGTTGATCATAATTTAAAAGCTGTCTCGATTGTTGTTTGTTTGATCGGGATTAATTCACCGGTCCCATCATCGCGGTAGAACTGGCGAAAATCCCAAATCATACTAACTCCGGATGCAATGGCATATCCGACCCGGTAGCCAATGATTGTATTGATGCTGGGATTAGCAAAATCAAATGGATTTGAGTCATTGTTACGCTGGTAGTAAGCACGCGCTTCACTCAATTTCGGAATCAGATCTGGTTTGATCTCAAGTCCAGCATTGAAACTGTTATACTCTAACGTATCCTTTACCATATTGGTGTAGGATGCATCGACCCGGACAAGATCGAACAGATTAATACCGGCTGATCCGTAAAAACCCGACATTGACATATCTGAATTTTCCTCACCAAATACCTGCATATCCTTGGTCCGAACAATTGTCGAAAAACCATCATTAATCGGGACAACCCGTGTTATATCGTAAGATTGATCAAAAAAGCGCGGCACGAAATAACCTGATTTAATCCGGTATTCAACATTAATATTAATCATACTGAACAGGGTTGCCTTAAGACCCGGTATTGTAATTCCGTCACCTGATCTTGCTTCCGGTCGGTAAAAGGCTGTTCCCGAATCGCCATCCGCCGGAAAACTAAGGTGGTTCCATTCTGTATATACGGTCAACTGTGCCGATTTTAATTTGATAATTGGGTAACCTATATCCAATCCATACCCAAAGGCCTGAGCCTGGCTCCCCTGTGCGCTGAATGGTTCACTCTTTAAAATGACCTCTGTATCACTGCCACCGATCCATGGATCAAAATATTCATCATCGTCAGAATTAGGATCCCATAATATTGAATCGGTTCCGGCATGGGGATCCGGAATTCCATCACCATCCGTATCGTTCCAGAATAGCTTGTCATTGGGGTAATCATCAAAAGCATCGGGGTAACTATCATCATCGCTGTCAACCAATCCGGAGAATTGATTCATATCCATCACAAAATTGACACCGAATGTGAGCGGAAAATTCCTGGAGACTGTATATGAACTTCTGAGACCCATTAATGTACCACCGCGGGAAAAATCCTTCACATTTGACAAGAAAATTTCAACGCCAAATGATCCAAAACCAAATCCACTGTTGACACCTATCTGGCGCACAGTCGGAAATTCCATCATATTGGAATAACCACTGAGAATACCGCCATAACCCAGAGTTACGTTTTCCAGAGCGCCCAATTTAATCCAGAAGGGATCGCCTTTATCGGCCCAGCGGATGTAGAGGAATTTATCCACGATATCCGAAGCTTCATTCCACTCCTCCTGGCGGATATTACCTTCATTATCGAGGTAAATAACAAGATCAAATCCCAATCCTAGCTTACCAATTTTCAGTTCAGGTCGGAAAGCTAGCTGATTATACACAATTCCATCAATCGTCACTGAACCGACACCAAAGCCCATTCCAAATGGTTTTGACGGTGGCGAAGGAGTCGATTGCGGGACATCAGTATCCGGTGTCTCCGGGCTGGTTTCAGGCTCCGGTGCGGGTGCCTGTTCCGGCAGCACTTCCTGTGGGAATTCTTCCGGTATCGCTTCTCCCGGAGCTGGGGAATACTGTTCAATTAACTGATCCAGTTCCCCGGTTCCGACATCAGGATCGGGATCGATGGGGAATTCAGTTGGCGTGGCCGGTGCGGAGATAACATTTCCGGTTGGACTGGATAATGCTTTTTGTCCCGGTCCAATTTCCACGGACTGTCCGCTGACCAGATTGAAAACATCAAAGATTCCCTCCTGGCCGTAAAACTGGTCGATCCCGCTGGCATCCACAATTGCAGCAAAGATGGTACCCTTCACCGATGCCACTGACGTGGGAGTTTGAACCCGGAAAGTTTTAGTCCTGTTTTCTTTATTGATATCGTTGATAATTGTGCCTATTTCTATATCGATTGTACGGGTATTCTCAGTATCAACGAACTGGAACTGAGTATTTTCCTTCATTTTAATTACGGATTTGTCATCAAGATACATAACGACTGCAAAACTGGCTGATTCGACACGCACGATATCACCGTTACTGATCCCGAATCCTGGCTTTACTAATGTATTAAAAGCCTCCGCAGCAACTTTTTTCAATTTGACCGAACCGTTTACTTTGATAACCCGGGCAATCGGCGTGGCTCCGATTATTTGAAAAAAAAGTGCCACTCCCAAAATTTGGAGTAAATATTTTTTTGCCAACATAAAAACCGGTCCTCCGCAGAATAGTTATTGATCCCTGAAAGCACTTACGGTGGAATTTAAGTGCCCCTGAAATCTGGCAACGTGAGGAAGTTCACGTCGAACTGATTGTGATTAATTTATTGCTAAATCCAATTAAAAGGAAGAATACAATCAGGGGCAAGTGAACATGCCCCTGATTGATGAAAGCATCGTGATCTGACTAGAGATCAGCTAAAAATTAAATACCGTTTCAATAGTGGTTTGCGCGATTGGTTCCAACCCATCACCGGTATCGCGGTAAAACTGACTGAAGTCCCAGATCAGGCTAACACCAGCACTGATTTCATACCCCAGCCGATAGCCAAAAACTGTGTTTTCAGAGGGATTATTAAAATCAAATGGATCAGCGTCGTTATTCCGAATATAATAAGCTCTAGCCTCGCTTAATTTAGGAATCCAATCGGTGTTCAGTCCAGCTACCGCGGTAAAGCTGCGCACTGTATCGGTTTCAGCCTTCATGTTGGCATAGGAGGCCGACACATTGGCAAAGCCAAAGATATCCCAACCGGCGGATCCAAAGTAACCTGATAGGTCAGAATCGTCGACCAAAACTAACATGTCTTTGGTATATATCTCTGTTTCGCCCTGTGAATTTCTCATTGATATTACGCGCGAAATATCATATGACTGGTCGAAGAAACGGGGAACGAAATAACCGGTCTTATAACGATATTCGGCATTAATCTGTATCATTTTGAATAGAGTCAGCTTTACACCAGGAATAGTTATACCTGTTCCTGACTGGGTATCGCGTCCTATGAATTGAGTCCCGGAGGCGCTAGCAGATGGAAATATCAAATGATTCATCTCTGAGTAGATATCGATCCCAATAATATTATTACTGAAAACGGGATAACCGACGTCAAATGCAAAGCCAAATGCTCTTGCATTGTTATTTTCCGTACTAAAGGGATCATTGACTAATTCAATGAGTGAATCAGGAATGACATCGTAATACGCACTCATATCAATTCCAGTAATAGATTCTATATTCTGCCAGTACTCTAAGATAGCCGGACCAGCCACATCTGGATAATCATCCCCATCTCTATTTGTTTCAGCTGGATCATTATCAGCGAGTCCATCATCATCACTATCTTTCCAATACTCTTCCTGATCTGGAAATTTGTCAAATACGTCGGGATAATTATCTCCATCACGATCCTTTAATCCCGAAAACTGATTAATATCCACCACCAGATTAGCTCCAACTGTCAGCGGTAAAGCCTTCGAGAATTTATAGGAAGCCCTGGCACCCAGCAGAGTACCACCACGCATCAAATCTTTAACATTAGAAAGGAAAATTTCTGTGTTGATTTTTTCCTTGAACTGCATCCCCATGTTAACGCCCAGCTGCCGGACTGACGGATACTCCATCATATTTGAATATCCATTCAACAATCCGCCATAACCAAGTGTCACAGTCGGTAATGTTCCAAATCTGACCCAGAATGGATCACCTTTTTGGGCCCAGCTGAGATACATGATTTTATCCATGATCACGCTGGGATCATTCTTAACATCCCAGTCATCCTTGCGGACATTCCCTTCATTATCGATATACAGGACTATATCGAGGCCTACACCCAGTTTGCCGAATTTTAACTCAGGTCGTAAGGCAAATTGATTGTAGATCACACCATCGATAGTAACAGAACCGATTCCCAATCCGAAATTATAGGGGCTGTCTTCAGCGGCTTCCCCGGTATCTTCCGGTGGAGCGACTTCCTCAGGCACTGGTTGAGTTTCATCTGGAGTAACTTCCTCGGCACCAGTATCCTCCACTTCGGCGTCTTCGTCATCAATTTCTTCGTCAGAATCCGGTTCTGGTTCAGGTTGTGGTTCCGGCTCAGCATCCGGGTCGCTGGGATATTCATTCGGCAGTGCCGGAGCCTGAATCAAAGCACCGGCAATATTTGAAATCGCTTTCTGACCGGCGCCGATCGATACAATTTGCTGACTGATCAGATTCAATACTTCGACCAGACCACTGGACCCTAAGAACTGGTCAACACCAAATATGGAATTTACTATCGCCGTAAATTCAGTACCTTTCACCGAGGCAACAGATGTTGGTGTTTCAATCCGAAATGTTTTAGACCTACCCTCAGTGGCGATCTGATTGATCAGTGTTCCATTTTCAATTTTCAGTGTACGGCTGCTTTCTGAATCCACGAATTCGAATTCGGAATTCTCTTTAACCTTAATAACCGACCGGTCATCGATAAATACCACCACAGCGAATCCTAGTTCGCCAACTTTCAGGGCATCACCATTGTTAATGGCAACTCCTGGCGCGGCGGCTTCTGCAAACTCGGGTCCACCCAGCCTTTTAATATTTACTTCACCTTGAGCTTTCATTACCCGGGCAATGGATTCGGCTACAGTAAATCCGGTCATCAGACAAATGACCATTAAACAAATAATTATTTTTTTCATCAGAATTCTCTCTGTTTATTACTAAACATTGCTGTGTGATTCCCCTGAACAGCGAAATTTAACGGTATACAACAATCAATACCATATTTTTCAGAATCACATAATCTGGGTCAAATAATCGCGAACGAGTAGTGCAATTGATTCATAAGCGCGATCAGAAGCTGACATCATACCCACTTCGCAGGTCCGACTGGTTGATATACCCTGGGCAGTGTCAGGAAGTTGTTTAACCTGCTCGGCTTCTTTACGAGTGGCGCTGGCTGTCAGTTCCGGAATTAGCATACCACGGTCCCCTGCAAATGCACAACAACCATAATCTTCCGGCAAATGTACGGTCCGGGCGCAATTCCGGGCTAGATCGACCATCATATCTACCTGATCCATTTTTTGGGTTGAACAAGTGGGATGTAAAACAACTTCACGCTCCAGAGGTTTTTCATCGCGTTCCGCGATCAAATCATGCAGGAAAGGAATGATATCAATAAATTTCAATTTATTCCACATAACCAGGATATGCTCATCAGTTATATGATTACCCATGTTTATAAATTGATAAGTGCAGGGGGATGTATCAACTATAATGGGTACTTCTCCTTGGTGGGATGTTTCAAAAAGCATTGTAATTGTTCGGTTCACCATTTTAGAGTAGGCTGCTTTGAATCCTTTGGAACCGTAGGGCGTGCCACAACAGGTATCATTGATCCGTTCCGGAACGATTAACTGAATATTACAGATGGCAGCAATCTGCCCGATGATGTCTGTCAGCGACATTTTTTTACCACTGGCATTGAAAGTCCGGTTAATACAGGATGTATAATAAATATACGGCATACCACTTCCATATACCTCCTGAGAACGAACGCGGGCACCTGCAGGTAGGACAGAATTCCAAACCGGAATCACATGGTTGGACCACCAATTGATTAACTCGGATGGTTTCTTCAATAAATGCTGTAAACCAATATACTTGGCAATATGTTGAACATTCAGCAGAAAACGAATCAATTTCTGCAGTCCATTAAAATGAGTAACGGTCCAGTCTGCGATTTGATTTTGCAGCGAACTATGGGCGTCAAACCGTAATTTTTTTACATAACTGCCCGTATCGATGTTCACCGGGCAGGCGGTTTCGCACAGACCATCCGCCGCACAGGTAGCGGTACCCTTATAATTGTAAGCCTTGATCAAATCATATCGACGTTTATCTGAATTACTTTTCATCGTTTCTATTTCACGGGCAACAGCGATGCGATTCCGTGGTGTAAAGGTCAAATTCCGTGACGGGCATACCGGTTCACAAAAACCACATTCCACACAAAGATCTACCTGCTCATTGACCAGTGGTAACGGTTTCAACGATTTGATATGTACTTTTGGATCGCGATTCAGCAAAACATCAGGATTTAATATATTCTGCGGATCTGACAATTCCTTGATCCGCCACATAATCTCGTACAAATCACTACCCCACTCCTGTTCGACAAACGGTGCCATATTGCGCCCGGTTCCATGTTCTGCCTTTAATGAACCGTCATATTTAGAGACTGTCATTTGTCCAATGTCAGCCAGCATCCGTTCGTATGCTTTGATGCCTGCGTCTGTTTCCAGATCGATTGAAGCAACAAAATGCAGGTTACCGTCTTTGGCATGCCCGAAGATTACGGCATCTTCGTAATTCCATTTATCAAAAATGGCATGTAGATCGGCAATCACGTCAGCCAGTTTTTCAACATCGAAGCAAATATCTTCGGTTATTACGCTGGTACCTGGCTTCCGTAGCGAACCAACTGTTGTAAACAGACTCTTCCGCACAGTCCACAATTTTAAACGGTTAGTCTCATCATTGAAAAAACCACTGAGTACTTTGCCTTTATATTTACCAAGATTTGTTTCAATGTACTGAGCGCAAACCTCAGCTTCCTTGAGACTGTCTTTCTGAAATTCGCATAATAAAGATGCGGAACCTGGTTTCAATTTGTCTGGGTCGTATGGTGGTGCTTCCAGATATTTTGCAGTTGTCAGAGAATTGAAATCCATCAATTCGACCGCATCGGCTCCATTGGCTTTTAAGAATTCAATCGCATTACAGGTTTCTTTCAAGGATGGAAATATCAATAAACCGGTCACTTTAAATTCAGGATCTGGTAACGTTTTCAATGTAACATCAGAAATGAAGGCCAGAGTACCCTCGGCACCAATCAGCAAATGAGCGAATATATCTAATGGATTTTCAAAGTCAAGCATTGCATTAAGAGAATAGCCCAATGTGTTCTTAATACGGTATTTATGTATTATTTTTTTCTTTAAATCATCACTGGATATAATTTCATCACGCAGCCTGGTTAATCCCGAAGCCAGTTCTTTTTCCTGTACTGCAAAACGTTGATAATCAGCATCGATGCTGGTATCATAAACATTTCCATTACCGAGAATGAAGCGGATATCCTGCAATGTATAATAAGAATTCAAGCCGATCCCGCTGTTCATTCCGGAGGCATTATTTGATACAATTCCACCGACTCTGGCTGCCTTGATGGAAGCCGGGTCAGGTCCGATCTTCCGTCCAAACGGCGCTAAAGCGCGGTTGACATGATCACCGATTACACCTGGTTGGAGGTTTATAGCCTTACCATCTGCAAGAATTTTATATCCGGTCCAACCCTGGACCGTTTCTGCCACAATGCCATCGGTTACTGTCTGACCGGATAGCGAAGTACCACCACCTCTGAATGTAACTCCAACTCTGTTCTGATGGGCATATTTCAGCAATCTGATCACCTGCGCTTCATCCTGTGGCTGTACAACTGCCTGAGGAACCAGGCGGTATATGCTGGCATCATGGGCATAAGCAAGACGATCGATCAACTGGACAGTCGCACTCTGTTCTTTCAATGTATTAGTCAGCTGTTGAAGGTTCAAACCAACTGAATTATCATCCAATTTCATTTAGTACTCATTCGTCAGTTTCGGTGAAACAATGTCATGATCAATTATGAATTTATCACGTATTGATTATAAGCTCAGCACCCTAAAGCGGATTTACTCGGGTTTCTGCTCTCAAATCTATTTTTTCGAATATTGCGAAATTAATAATTATTACTTACAGTACCATTTCGAGATTGAAAAATTATGCTGTTAATTAATCCCGATTCGATAGATATGTTTGCTAAATTCGTCCGGTCAGAATGAATGAACAAAATAAACAACAGGTTCGTTCCCAGACTTCTTAATCTTATGAATAATAAATCAATCATTATTTCCTGATGTTTAATAATTCGACCAACGAAGGACTACAATTTTGAACCGAATATTTTTAACCGTCCTGTGCTTTGGAAATCTGATGAGTACAAGCCAGCTATTGGCTGCGGGTGAAAATATTACTAAAGCTAGTAATTGGGGGTATAGTTACAATGATTTACTTAACGATCTGCCAATTTGGAATGCCAGTCCCTGGGTAACTCTCGATTCGATCGGTGCCAGCGTTCAGGGAAGAGCATTGTGGGAGTTGACCATCACCGATACCCTGCCACACGATTCACCGCGTCGCACTATCTATATGCACGTTCGCACCCATCCCAATGAAGTACAGTCATTCTGGGTTGCCAACGAATTTATCAATCTGCTTCTTTCTGATGATCCTTACGCTGCGTTTTTACGATCGCGATGCACTTTCTATATTATTCCCATGTATAATCCCGATGGTGTCGAACTCGGCTTTCCCAGGGAAAATGCCAACGGAATAGATATTGAAAGCAACTGGGCCGATATTCCAATGCAACCAGAACCAACGGCCTTGAAGCAGCGATTTACAGACCTGATGGCATCCGCCGCTCCGATAGAAATAGCACTAAATATGCATTCTGCGTACAGAGCCGCTGTTAGGTATTTTGTCTATCACCATGAGAATGGAACATCATACGAGTATACTCAGCTGGAACAGCAATTCATTGGAGCAGTTCAATCATATTTTCCTACCGGGATCGCCCCCTGGTACCACACTGTTACCTGGACCAATTTTACTCCCGATTATTATCCCGAAAGCTGGTTCTGGCTGAACCACGGTAATTCTGTAATGGCTTTGACTTACGAAGATATGAACAATGATCAGGCAGGCTTGTATGATTCCACTGCCTACGCTCTGCTTCATGGGATAGGTGACTATCTGGGATTGGTTCCCTCAACAACTGTTGTTGAAGTAACTGATCATCCTCAAACATTCACTCTGAACCAAAATTATCCCAATCCATTTAATCCGATCACAACAATCAGTTATTATCTCATAAAACCGGGATATGTTACCATGAATATATTAGACTTGAGAGGTCGTACAGTGGCAACTCCAGTAAATACATTCCAATCAGCTGGGAACAAACAAATACAGTGGAACGGTGAACTGTATCCCACAGGAACATATTTCTACCAGCTAATAGTCGACGGACGGCAACAAACAGGGAAAATGACTATGCTAAAATAGCCCCTGTCAGTATTAATTTCATAACCAGCCTGATCATTTAAGACTCTTATTAATCTTCAGGATTGCATGCGATGACATCACATCCACTAATAAAGCTGATAGCCGATAAAAATCTGTTGGGGAATCTAGCCGACGAATATGGCACTCCGACCTACATCTATTCGCAACCGCGCCTGCTCGACAATATTAACCGACTAGATAAAGCACTGCGGCAGAATTTTGATAAGTATCATATCTGCTATGCAGTTAAAGCAAACAGTAATCCTAATTTAATTGCGGTGATGAAGGCTCACCTGCCCAACCTGGGTGGAGATTGCGCAAGTCCTGGTGAGATCGAAGCAGCTTGGTTAGCCGGAATCAAATCGCAAGATTGTATTTACACTGGAAATTATGAATCGCCCGCAGATTTGCAGTACGCCCTGGATTCTCGCATTTGCATCAATCTGGATGATGTATCATCATTGGACCGTTTAGCGCGCCTAAAGCTACCGAAACGTCTGTCATTCCGGCTTAATCCCGGATTTGGTAGGGGCATGTTTAAACAGATCAATACGGGAGGTGAAAAGGCAAAATTCGGTGTTCCCCGACATGATATTATTAATGCTTATTCGAAAGCGTTGAATCTGGGAGTCAAACGTTTTGGGCTACAATGCATGACCGGATCCGGTATTTTGGATAAAGATTATTTTGCAAGCTTATTGACCGCAATCCTGGATTCCGCTAAAAATATCGATACAGAACTCGGCATTAAAATGGAATATATATCTATCGGGGGTGGGCTGGGAATTCCATATCAGGACAAAGATCAGCCCCTGCCAATTGATTACGTGATGAAGCAACTTGGTGAAGTTTTTTATCAATATTATGACCGGAAAGCAATCGATTGTCCAGCTCTATGGCTCGAGCCGGGTAAGTATATTGTTGGCGATAGTGGATTCGTATTATCAAGAGTAACCGGGATTAAAAAAGGGTACCGCACTTTTATTGGTTTGGATGCTGGGATGGAAACCATCCTTAGACCGGCCCTCTACCAAGCATACCATAGATTTTTAAAGGTCGGTGATCCCGATGCCAATCCGGTTGGCAAAGTCGACTTTACCGGCCAGATTTGCGAAAATACAGACCGCCAGGCCATTGATCGGTCTTTCCCTTCTGTCGCAGAAGGAGATTTAATAGCGATTATGGATGCGGGAGCATATGGATTTGTAATGTCAATGAATTATAACTCACGTCCCCGGCCGTCGGAGGTTTTATTGACTGAATCGGGATCCCAGTTAATTCGCCATCGTGAAATGATCGATGATATTTATGCTAAATGCATTTTATAAAAGATTAGTTGGCTTCCTGATCTTATTGGGCATAATAGTCGCCCAGGATCACCAATCGATCCATCAGGAGCAGGCTGAATATTATCGGCAGAATTATCGTCACCCGGCTAAACCCGACGACAGTGGTCCTCTGCTACCCAAGCAATTGCGAACAACTGAACCAAGTCATACTGTATTCGGTTATCACCCTTACTGGATGGGAACTGCCTGGCAGAATTATAATTACAATTTGCTTACTACTGTTGCTTGGTTCAGTGCCGAAGCAACCCCAACCGGGCAGTTGAGCGATCTGAACGGCTGGCCGGTAACCGGATTGATTAACCTGGCACATTCCCATGGAGTCGAGGTTGTACTTTGCGTGACCCTGTTTGATGACGCGGATCTGACCACACTACTGAGCAATCCTTCTTATCGCCAGAATTTGATCAATAATTTGATCGCACAGATTCAAGCCGGGAATGCGGATGGCGTCAATATTGATTTTGAAGATTTCCCCAGCTCGCAAGAAAATAGTATGGTCCAATTTATCAGCGATTTGACTGACGCATTCCATTCGCAAATCCCAGGATCGCAGGTTACACTAGCCACTCCTGCTGTGGATTGGAGTAATGAATGGGATTACAATGCTCTGGCGGCTGCCAGTGATGGCTTATTCATCATGGGCTATGGCTATCATTGGTCAGGCAGTGACTACACCGGTGCGATTGCTCCTTTAACCGGTGGATCTTACAATATTACCTGGACCGTAAATGATTATCTAACCAAGACGAATAATCAATCTGATAAAATCATCCTGGGCCTACCCTATTATGGTCGCGAATGGGAAGCTGTAAGCGCCAGTCCCGGAGCAGCAACCCTCAGTTCTGGAGCGGTACGGTTATATGATGCTGCCGAAGCACTGGCAATGACCTACGGCAGAATCTGGCACGGCAGTTCACAGACTCCCTATTATACCTATCAAAATCCCGGTTGGTACCAGGGCTGGTATGACGACAGTTTGTCATTATCCATAAAATACGATCTGGCGATCCAGAATGATCTTCAGGGTGTGGGAATGTGGGCATTGGGCTATGACGGTTCAAGTCCCAAATTATGGCAAGCGCTGGCAGATAAATTTGGTGGAGTATTACCACCCACGGAACCGCAGAATTTTACCATCAGTAATCTTGGGAATGGAACTGTTGAAATTGATTTTAGCGGCTCTAATTCGGCAGATAGTCTCACCATTCTGCGTCACTATCTAAATTCAAGTCAAATTGATATACTTGGCACATATGACCAGCACCCGATTCTGGTCAATAGTTTAGCAACCACCGAGACCTATTTTATCAGCGTCGTTGCTTCAAACGCTGCTGGTGATAGCCCCGCGACCGAAATACTGGGTGTCAAACCAGATACTAATCTATCCAATGCGTTGATAATCAACGGTTTTGACCGCCAGTCCGGAACTACTAATCCCCGAAACTACTTTACTCAGCACGGATCTGCACTAGGGCAAGCTGGAATCAGCTTCGATGGTGCCTGTAATGAAGCTGTTATTGAAGGATTGATCAACCTGAATGATTACACCGTGGTGGACTGGATATTGGGTGAAGAAGGCGCTACAAACTCAACATTTACACTCGCAGAGCAAGCTCTAATCCAGGCCTATCTTGAACAAGGTGGACATCTTATGGTCTCAGGTTCCGAAATCGGCTATGACCTGGTTGACCAAGGTAATAGCCTGGATCAGGATTTCTATTCCAATTATCTTAAAGCAGAATATGTCACAGATGCCGCCGGTGGCCAATCTGGTGTTTATCAGGCCTGGGGAGTTTCAGGAAGCATTTTTGATGGTATCAATGCAATCAATTTTGACAACGGAACCCATGGAACTTATGATGTCGATTGGCCTGATGGCATTTTACCAATCGTTGGGGCACAAAATTGTGCCCGTTATACCTCTGTGGATTACGACGCTAAAGGTGGTACCGGAATAGTATATAATGGTCCCTTCGGAACCAGTACGGCATACGGGGCTCTGGTTTATTTGGCGATCGGTTTTGAAGCTATATATCCGGAATCAAAGCGAAATGAGCTTATGTCGCGGATTACTGATTATTTTGATCAAGCGGAAGGTGGAACAATCAATCCCCCTGAAATACCAGTCGAATTTGGAATCACCTCAATTTACCCAAATCCGACTAATAGTACAGTCACGATTGAGTTTTCATTGGCCTTAAATGTCGCTCAACCGGTTGAAATTAGTATAATTGATATGCTGGGTCGCACAATTCAAACATTAGTTCTTACACAACAACAATTAACTAATAACCGAGTAAGCTGGAATGGATACTCTGCCAAAGGTTCTATTGCTCCGTCAGGGGTATATATTGCCTTGCTAAAATCCGGTTCAAAATCCGATATCAGTAAATTTACGGTATTAAAATGAAATCAATTACCATCCTGTTTGCAGTAGGAATTTGTGCTAGTTTCGTAATGGCTCAAAATCACCCCTCGATCCACCAGGAACAGGCACGGCAACACAAAGGGCAGATTAATCCACCAGCGGACAAAATTAATGTCCTGAATGGGATTGATGTTTTGCTGGAGCAGCAAGCTAACAGGTTGACTGGCAAGAATATCGCACTGGTGACAAATCATTCCGGGATTGACAAACAAGGTCAGCCCAATTATCAACGCTTAATGGAACTGGAACAAATCAACCTGCAGGTTATCTTTTCACCCGAGCATGGATTATTCGGAGAAGCCGCTGCAGGTGAAAAAGTGAAGTATGGAAAAGATATTAAAGAATTACCTGAGGTAATAAGTCTATATGGGAAAATAAGGAAACCTACAGCGGAAATGCTCAATGGTATTGATCTTATTCTTTACGACATCCAGGATATTGGCGCACGTTTTTACACCTATATTTCTACGATGGGTCTGGTAATGGAGGCAGCCGGTGAATTGGGAATACCGATTTGGATTCTTGATCGACCTAATCCGATTCGAGCAGATTTGGTGGAAGGACCTGTTTTGGATATCAATTATCAGTCTTTTGTTGGCTACTACCCGATTCCGATTCGTTATGGCTTAACGGCAGGAGAACTGGCACAGATGATCGTTGGTGAAAAATGGATAATCACAATTCCAGAACTTGAAGTAATTCCATTGCAGGATTGGACTCGCGATCGCTGGTTCGATGAAACTGACCTGCCCTGGATTAAACCATCTCCGAATATTACAGACCTCGAAACAGCGCTAATCTACCCTGGTATGTGTCTATTGGAAGCTACTAATGTCAGTGAAGGCCGGGGTACCTATCAACCATTTAAAAAGTTTGGTGCTCCCTGGATCGATGGCCACCGATTAGCACAATCGCTTAACAAACAACATTTGCCAGGCGTTATATTTAAACCGGTACAATTTATTCCCGTATCTATCCCCGGAATGTCAGGTAAGCCCAAGTACCAGGACTTAGCTTGTCAAGGAATCGAAATAGTGGTTACTAATCGAACGAAATATCGAAGTTTAATGGTGGGAATCAGCGTCCTGTCCACAATTCAATCACAGTATCCGGATGAATTAAAATTCCGGACGAATAGCTTAAACCGATTATGGGGATCAGATTCACATCAGGCAACGATAAATTCATATCCCGAACAAACCGAATACATTGATTCCGGCCAGGTGGAATATCATGAAATTGCAAAGAAATATCATATTTATTCCAATAGTTACAGAAATCCCTAGACAAATCTCAAATTAATCTGCCATCAAAATTAAGTGACCAAAACAAGTAACTTCCATTATGACCTCCATGTTGTATTTTCTGAAAGTTACTAATCCTATTCAAACTCGGATTCCACCGATTAAATCTTGTATTTAATATGAAATTATTGATCCGATTGCTTATCTTGTCTACTCTGCTTTTTATAGGTGGGTGTTCTCAGATTCCCCGAACGTACGCCGTCAAGGGTCACCCTATCCTGTCACATAAAATTAAGTCTGCTATTGACGATTCGGGATTGGTAACTAATCTGGGAATCAATGTACTAGATCTGAGGAACGGAAAAACCCTGTATCAACTAAATTCCAACCACCTGTTTACCCCGGCCAGTAATAATAAATTATATACCGCGGCGGCCGCACTCCATTACCTGGGACCGGATTATCGCTTCAGTACTACGGTCTGGACAGATAGCAGTGGCATTACAAACGGTCGGGTCAACAAATTGATACTGAAAGGCGGTGGCGATCCTGATTTTTCCCTGACCAGTCTTGATTCTCTGGCGGGAGTCCTCAAGCAGGATATCACCGCCATCGATACATTAATTGTTGATAATTCCCGTCTCGATTCAATTCGTTTTGGTGAAGGTTGGATGTGGGATGAAGGTTCCTGGTGGTATGCTGCACAGATCGATGCCATGTCCCTGAATGACAACTGCATAGATATTGATATTGCTCCCGGAATCCTCGGTCAGGCACCGCAAATAACAATCAATCCACCAACCAATTATGTGACCTTGAACAATCTTTCTCAGACCGTCGCCGATACGTTGGATTTACAATCCATGAAAATTGAGCGGCGCTGGTGGGATTTCAGCAATACTATCGATATCACCGGTGATATACTATTTACCGAGGAACGAGACACTATTTACCGAAATATTGAATATCCGGCACGATTTGCCGGAAAAACATTCAGCGAATCGTTGATCAGGCAGGGTATTTCGTTTGATGGACCGATAATTATCGAAACCATCCCACGTGGCACACAGCTGATTGCGGAACATATTTCAGATTCTCTTTTCGTGTCGTTAAGGAATTTCTTAAAAGAGAGTGATAACCTTACCGGTGAACTTCTGATCAAGACAATCGGCCGGGAAACCAGCGGTCAGCAGGGTAATTGGCAAAACGGTCTGCTGGCAGTAAAAACATTCTTAAATGATATAGCCGCTATCGACACCACCGAATTGAGGATGGTCGATGGTTCCGGCGTATCCCGGTATAACCTAACCAGACCCGACCAATTAGTAACGATTCTGGAATATGTTTTTAATCAATCCGGATTCAAGTCCGAATATCTGGCTTCCCTACCATTGTCCGGAGTTGATGGCACCTTAGAAGAAAGAATGGAAAATGACCGAGCCAAAGGCCAGATTTTGGCTAAGACCGGGACCCTCTCCGGTGCAAGTTGTCTGTCCGGTTATGCTTTTACCAGTTCTGGAACACCGTTGGCATTTTCGATCATGATGAATGGATATGTGGGATCATCGGGACCTTATCGAAAACTTCAGGACGATATCTGCACAATTTTGGCAACCTATTAAGGGAGAAGAATAAATGATAAAACCATTACGGTTAAAACCTGGTGGGACGATTGGCATTGTAAATCCGTGCTACTGGTTGAAAGAGGAATTCCTGACTAAAACAGTTAAAATTATGGAGGCACACGGGTATAAAATCCAGTTGGGCAAATCGCCCGGACTAAAGGACAATCTATATGCCGGTACACCGCAAGAACGGGCCGATGATTTGATGAACATGTTCATAGATCCGGATATCGATGCTATAGTTTGTGCGCGTGGTGGTTATGGTGCTAACCGTGTTGAGCCGCTGCTGGATTACGATCTAATTCAAGCTAATCCCAAAATATTTATGGGATATAGCGACATCACTGTTTATCACACTTCAATCACCCAAAATACAGGCTTAATCACTTTCCATGGCCCAATGCTGGTAACCCACAAAGATGAAGAGCTTGAATATAATTTTATCAATTTTGAATACGGTGTTGTTAATGGAGAGCCGTACACAATCACTCCACCGGACGACTTCCCGTCTCAGATTCTTAAGCCAGGTCAGGCTGAAGGTCCTTTGTGGGGTGGTAATATATCTCTACTGGTCAACCGGCTGGCAACTCACCGGCAACTGGATACTGATGGTGTAATCCTGTTCCTGGAGGATATTGACGAATACTTATATTCCTTCGATCGCACAATGTACCATTTGCGGCAAACCGGAATGTTTGACAAAATCAACGGTCTTATCATCGGTGAAATGTATGAAATGAAAGATACTGAGACTCCGTTTGGCAAATCAGTCGATCAAATCGTAATGGATGTCTGCGGCGATCTGGATATTCCGATCATTTCCAATTTTACCTGTGGTCATGGCCGCTACCAGGCTACATTACCAATTTCAATCTCATCCCGGTTGCGAGCCGATGGTGCTATTCCGACGTTGGAAATTCTTGAATCACCCGTCAAATAAAGGGAAATAATATGCTCAACTATATCTGGTTCGGATTAATGATGATTGCAATCATCGTTGGAGTAATCAACGGTTCATTAACTGAAGTGACTAATGCTGCCGTGAATTCTGCCGCTGTGGCAGTGAAAATCGCATTAGGCCTGATTGGCATCATGGCCATGTGGTTGGGAATCATGAAAATTGCCGAAAAAGGCGGCCTGATTAAAATCCTTGCTCGTGGTATCAGGCCAGTGGCGCGTTTCCTGTTTCCTGAGATACCCGACGGTCATCCCGCTATTGGTGCCATGATGATGAATATCACCGCTAACTGGCTGGGGCTGGGTAATGCCGCTACACCACTTGGGTTAAAAGCCATGGATCAATTACAGAGTTTGAATCCATCTGCTGATACAGCTACAAATTCCCAGATTACTTTCCTGGCAATCAATACCGCCAGCATTACCTTTATTCCAATGACAGTAATCGCGGTACGCGCCGAACTCGGTTCGGCAAATCCATTTGAAATTATCAGTACCGGAATCTTTGCTTCCACCTGTGCCTGTATCGCTGCCATCACTGCTTCACGTTTATTACAGAAATTGCCTTCTTCACGAGGTAGCGATCCCATGAAAAAAAATACGAATGAAAAGGTGGTGCAAAATGATTGACACATTGGCTACTACCGCAGCAGCTGCTGTATCCGATCCCCTTTTCACAGTGATTATGAAAGGGATATCCAATCTGGCGATCCCGTTCCTGTTATTCGTTATTATTCTGGTGGGTTTCATTCGGAAGGTCAAGGTTTATGAGGTTTTTGTTGATGGAGCCAAAGAAGGTTTTGATGTTGCCATACGGATAATTCCCTATCTAGTGGCAATATTGGTAGCAATCGGCATGTTCCGCGCTTCCGGTGCGATGGACTGGCTGGTGGCAATCTTATCACCAGCTACAAATCTGATTGGAATGCCGGCCGAGACGTTGCCGGTGGCTCTGATGCGTCCACTGTCTGGTAGTGGTTCGCTCGGAATTGTAACTGAATTAATCAACACTCACGGTCCGGATTCATTTATCGGTCGTCTGGCTTCGACTCTGTTTGGGAGTACTGAAACGACTTTCTATGTGCTGGCGGTGTATTTTGGGGCTGCTGGTATCCGAAAGAGCCGCCATGCCGTCGCTTCCGGATTGATCGGTGATTTCGTAGGTATAATGGCCGCTGTTTTCATTTGTCGAATCGTATTCAGCTAATTCTTGGTAAATTTGACAGGTAATTAAACTTATCATTTCCGTTGACCTCATAGAAACCTAATTTCAATCATGGCAACCATTAGAGAAGTATTCGAAATATTATTCCAAGTGTTTAAATATCCTGTGATAAACAGTGCTGCTCTACAGATTGAACTGGGGCAACTGATCCTGGGAGTATTTATCTTTCTGGTTGGTCTGAAATTGATACGATTTTTAATTAACAGGTTGTTCTCACCCTATTTCTATAAGGGAATAAAAGATACTGAAACCAGAAGTTGGCTAAACGGTTTTACTACATTCCTGTTGATTATTGTTCTCAGCATCATTTCGTTGACGATAATTGGTTTCCCCTTTTCAATTTTCGGACAGGTCTGGCATCTAACTTTATTCACTATTAAAGATAATTCCGTTAATATCGGCAATATTATACTGGGATTAATTTTACTATACCCCGGCATCAGAATTTCAAGATATTTCTCCGGTGAATTTCAGTCCCTGGTTCTGAAAAGGCTGCGCTTAGACTCGGGTACAAAAAAGTCGCTAGAAGCTTTCTTCCGTTACATATTATTCGCAATTGTCATATTATTTGTACTGACGATTGTCGGAATTCCCTTAACTGCATTCACATTGTTGGGCGGTGCTTTTGCGATTGGCATTGGCCTTGGAAGTCAAAACCTCGTCAATAATTTCCTTTCCGGTATTGTATTAATGACCGAACGACCGTTGAAAATCGGTGATATTGTGGAATTAGAGAACAGGCGGGGAATTGTCGAACATATCGGGGGAAGATCAACCCGGATAAAAACATTCGAAAATGTTCGAATGGTGATTCCGAATAGCAAATTACTGGAAAATACGGTTATTAACTGGTCCCTCATCGACAGTGATCTAAGGCGCGAAGTTTCAGTTGGAGTGGCCTACGGTTCACCAGCCAGTACTGTTGGTAACATTCTGAAGCAGGCAGTCAGTGATATTCCGGACATAAAGCAATCACCGGAACCGGTAATTCTATTCGATAATTTCGGCGATGATGCACTGATATTCAGAATTTTATATTGGGTAGAGATCAGTAACACCCTGAATCCATTCGTAATTGACAGCGATCTAAGATATAAAATATATGAAATGCTAAACGCCGAGAATATAACTATTGCGTTTCCACAACGTGATATCCACCTGGACACGACAAGCCCTCTTGAAGTGTCGATGGTAAAACCTGCTGACTGAGAATAATACTATGATAAAGGGGGTCCGTTAGCACCCCCCGATCCAATTAATTAGGACAATTATAACTCACATGGATCTAAATTATCTTTTTCAATATCGCGGAAATACCTGACAGTTTCCATTTTCAATTCGGCTGTAGCATCAATATCGCCAACGATCATCGATTTAGGATGGAGCTGCAGTGCAGATGCTGTCCACATATGGTTAACGCCTTCTTCAATGATTTTATGCAGGGCGCGAGCTTTTCCATGACCACTGACGATCAGAATGACCTCCTCCGCATCGGTAACGGTGGCTACACCGACAGTTAAAGCCAGTTTGGGGACTTGATCGACATCATTGTTAAAGAACCGGGAGTTGGCGATTCTGGTGTCATAAGTCAGTGTTTTAATCCTCGTCCGGGAATGGAGCGATGATCCGGGCTCATTGAAGGCAATATGACCATCGGGACCGATTCCCCCCAGAAATAGCTTAATCCCACCACGGGCAGCAATCTTTTCTTCGAAACGCTGACATTCTTTTTCCAGGTCTTCGGCGTTACCGTCCAGTATATTGATATTCTCCAACGGCATGCCGATATGCTCAAATAAATTTTTCCGCATAAATGAATGGTAGCTTTCCGGGTGCCCATGCTCTATACCGACATATTCATCCATATTGAAAGTGACGACATTGTTAAAAGACACCTTTCCGGCTTTTACCAGTTTCACCAATTCTTTATAGGTTCCCACCGGTGATGAGCCGGTCGGCAAACCGAGCACAAATGGATTATCAGGTGTAGGATTGAAATCATTAATTGATTTTGCGATATAGTTTGCTACCCATTTACTAAGCGTGTTATAACTGTTTTGAATGATCAAACGCATCTTAAACTCCGATCTTTTCCTTATATCCGGTCAATGATTCCCTGAGCACTGGCATATTTTTCTTCGACCTCATAACCCATTGCTTCCAATTGCTGGATAAATGTGTTGTTGGAATAATCTCCGCGGACCGCAGTAAAATCTTCATCCTGATTGCCATCAATACCGTATCCGATCCGGACATTACCTTCAAATTCTTTTTTAGAGTCATTGGCCACCAGATTCAGATATTTCCGAGACGCCTTAAGCCAGAATTCCAGCATCTTTTTCAAATCTTCTTTGGTGGCCTCCGACAATTTCTTTCCCTGCTGTTTCGCATATACAGCCAGAAACCAGTTCCATTCATCAGTGCGATAGGCCGCATGAATTGCTTCAAATCCTTCCTGCAGTTGATCGAAATCAGCGATCTGCCCTGTTTCTATCGCAGTGAGCATTCGTTCCAGACGACTCTGGCGACAAAGCAGGCCATTTACATCGATCCATTCACCCTGCCCCTTTTCTCCGTCGGGGTTCGGCCGGCCGATTGATTCCGATGTTGCCTGATCGCCCAGTTCCTCGAGCCGACAGATCAATAAATCACCAAAATACATATCCAAAGCCATTTGATAATAACGCCCGCAGGTTTTCAGCAGCAGGCGTTTGATGTGTATACCGTTATTGATGATCGAATCCTGACCCTTCACAGTTTTAGCATATAGTTCAGCCATGGCCTGCTGACCACGGAGCATCTTTTGGGCAGTATAAGGCGATAATACATCAAAAATGATCAGATCAAGCTTATCAGCGTTTTTACGCCGGTCACGTTTGGGCCATTTCAGGCCATCGCGGAGGGTTCCAACCGTAAAATAATTCATACCTGGAATCAGGTAGGAATTCCCATCGATGATATCCAGATACGAGAATGGAAAATCGCTGGTATCAAAATTAGCGTAATGCTTTCCCATTATCGCGGAGAATGCTCCGACCTTTGCTGGCCACAATAAATAGGAGCCGGATCCGGTCTTGCAGCCCCGCTCCAAAATACCTTGATGAACCGGACCAAGCTTGTACATATGGTTGGATTGGTTGGTGGCGCTGCCAGCGTTGTAAAAAGAAAACAGGCCGGCAATCAGTAAAGTCGAACGATGATGGGTTACGGTATAGGGTCCACCCATTATAGAACAGACCTCCGAGTGAAAACCTTCACAGTTGGCAAATAAGGCGCTGTTCTCAGCTGAAAACTGTTTACCGATTTTGGCGCCTTCTCCGATCAAGCAGGAAGATAACATTGCCATATCGGTAACGGTGGCACCAGACTGGATGATAAAATTTTCAGCGATTACACCCTGACCGACATAACTATTGTGATCCGGCGAAGATACTACCGTTCCATTTTCCAATGATTGTACTCCGTCAAGAAAAGCACCATCGCCAACTAAAACATTACGAAGAGTTCCGCAATTCAGAATACGAACCTGATCACCGATTGCCGCCCAATCAGTCCGCAGTTTGTCGGCATATTTTCCAGCTATTTCATCCAGCCGTTGGATCAGTTCGCTGCGCTGGCGATATTGGGTGTTCAGATACGCTGACTGAGCGCTGGTCCGGGCCGTAATTTTGATTTCCCTGCCACCACCTTCGTTGATAACCTCAATCGAATGACCATTTCCAAATGCAGATTCACCATCACAGCTCACAGATCCGACATTTTCAATAATCACCGATCTGCCGATAGTCAGATTAGATAACCAGCCTTTAACATTGGAAATATGGCAATTATCACCGATGTCTACATTATTAAACCGGCTGTTTAACAGTGCGGCCTGGCGCTGGATGCCGTCAAACACTTTTAAGTCCGCATCCAGTTGTCCGATTGACATACTACCCTGGAATTCACAGTTTATGACACGATCCAGTTTGGTTTTATCTGTGATCAATATTCGATCCCAGTCAGCGGACCGGCAACCATTGCCCTTGAGAATCGCAATCTCGGCAGTGGTTAGCTGTCGATAATCCGGCTTCATAGCATAGCCTTCATTTGGTGATTTCCACATTCAGTTTATATTTATCACCCCGGTAAATGCCTTCAAGGTATTCAATGGGTCGATTTGCCGCTGAATAGGTAGTCCCTTTGACAAACAGAATCGGGCTACCCGTCTTGATACTCAACAGTTTAGCGGTTGTATTCTTAGCCAGCGCCGGTTCGATAATATGCTCTGCCCGAGAAAGATGAATAGCACATTCTTTTTCAATAAAACCATAAATGGAAATGATTTCGTCCAGGCCTTTTTCTAATATTTTTTCACCAACCAAATGCGTTAGAAACGAAGTTTCCAGGCAATATGGTGTATCCTCCAGGTAACGCAGACGCCGAACCATGACGATTGGATGTTCATTAGTTTGATTCAACCCCTGGAAAGCATATTCCCATTTTTTCTGGGATCGGGTAATTGTTTGAATTTTTAGAATTTGTGAATGAGTTGAATAACCCATTTTATGCATTACTGCTGAAAACCCCTCCAGCTTAATCAGCATCTGGGTGGTTGGCAATTCATTAACAAACGTACCTTCCCCACGTTTGATGTGTATATAGCCTTCTTTAACCAATTCACGGATCGCCTGCCGAACCGTCATTCTACTGATATTGAATGCGGTTGATATTTGATTCTCACTGGGAATGCGCTGATTTGGTAAAAGTTTTTTATCCTTAATCAATCCGATCAGTATATCCCTGACCTGGATATAGATTGGCGTATGAGTATTTTTGTCCACATAATAATCTGCGAGCAGTTTCAACATCATTTACCCCTTGCCCAAAGCCCAAACATTTGCTATCGAAACTAGGTTCAGCTCAATTCCCAGCTATTACATTTTCGATGAATTCATTGGCATCGCTGACATTGGTGATCGCCAGGGCTGCATCCTCATCCATCTCAATATTAAATTCTTCTTCAAATGCTGCTACCAGCTCGATCGACTGAATTGATTCGGCACCTAGATCTTCAACAAACCGGGCCTGGTCGCTGATCTGTTCAATATTAATCCCCAGAAGATCAGCTGTTACTTGCTTGATTCTTCCAATTGTATCCGACATAAATTCCTCACTTAATTAATTATAGAAGATTGCTGTTTTAAAATATCGAGTTGATAGATATCCTCAGCAATCGCGGTTACCAGCAATTTGTCTGGCTTGCTGAAAAGTGACGGCGAAATAAAGTGCTTGATAAGGTTCATTGGTTTTACGTGTAGTCATATCGATGTTAACTTGTCTATACAACTTATGCAAGAAAAAAAATAGATCCTAAATGGAGATGGTCGATAATGTTTTAAATAGAATTGTTGAGACGAATATTCTAAACCGGATGGCAGCTCAGCTAATCTGACCTTCCATGGATTTCTCCAGGTTGCGAGCCATCTTTATAAAGTCTGCTACCGACAGATCCTTCAGGAAGATTAATCCGTGTGCCGAACGTAGCCTGGGATGTTCATTCTGATACCAGAAATCCTTGCCCTGCAATAACTGCAACTGCTGGTGTTGTTCGACCCAGATCCGCTGGGCCAGATCGCTGAATGGTCCATCATATTCATGACTGGGGAATGATGCTTCTTTTTGGCTTAAGTAACTTTCCATGAACATTGATTGAAAAACAGCCAGTGAATTGATGGAAACAGGAATGATAATATCAGCCTCGGCCGGATTGAAACGATACCATACATTTCGGTAACCCCAGATTCGTACCTGGGACAGATCTTTTTCCTTTTGCCATTCCCGCACTGCTTCTGCGATTGCCTGCAGCACTTTGTAGTGTGTATCCGGACCGCTTCCCTCCGGATCCAGGGCTAATGTGATCACGGTAGGATCAAGCTGACGCAATTGATCCAGAATCGGTGGAATATCACGCTTTCGATCAGGTTGCTCTGTGAATACATCACCGGTATAAAAACCTAGACGTAAATGGCTGACATCCCGGACCCTGACTCCAAGGTGCGCCCAGACCAATTCTTCTTCAAATTCCCTGATCATCCCTTTCAATAATTGAATTGGCGGAGGATTTTTTTCGCCATCGTAACAACCTTCCAGATAAGTAACAATATCGCGAATTTTTACACTCAACTCTGATTTGGATTCAACCGAATATATCTCTATCAGCGCTCGTACCACTCGATGGCACAATCCCCGTTTCTGGCCGGCAATATTTTTGGCTGCTATCTTATCCAAATAATGGTAGACATCCTTATCACGCTTAAACTTAAAACCACCGTCAAAAAAATCAGGATAATCAGTCATCTGGATCTGCCCAGCATCGAGTAATCTACCGGTTTCAGCCAAGATCGAGATGACATAGGCATTGGTGACCGAAGTGAATCCAGAGGTCAGTACTGAAAAATGATGACGGTTGAGTGGTGTCCGTGCCAGGTGCAGTATTTGAGGCGTATAACCCAGCATAATATCATCGTGGTGGGGTCCGGTGTGATAAAATATCTGGTCAACCGGCAGATCCAATCCCCGCTCCATTTTGCCGGTCAAATCTGCCAATACACCAGCAACAGTGTCTTCATCAATTGCTGGAATTTTACTGCAATATCGATCGGCCCGCAGATCTTCAACTGTGATGTTCTGGCCAAATTTCTGCAATTGATTCACCAGATTAATCACAGCCCGGTCAGTTTTTTCCTGATCCCAATCACCGGTAAAAAAATATTCATCCACACTATCTTTCAGAGCAGCAGCAGCACTGCGCGTCAAGTAAAATCGACTGTTGGGAAGGTTTTGTAAAACTGTCGCCGGATAATGATTATCCCGTTGGCTCTCCAGAGATTTTTTAACGATTGACGCTTTCGCTTCTCCAGCGGCAATGATTATTGCAGTTGCTTCAGGATTATAAGTTATAGTCGACAATCCAATCGTAATCACCAACCGGTTACGGGAGATTTCAATCCCGCCCAAGTCACCTGCGGCGGCCGCCTGGGTTTCGAAATTTGTCTCCATCAAACGGGTGGTAGAATTGTGATCAGAGCCACGTACATTGAAAGCTATATGACCATCGGGACCGATTCCGCCCAGGAAAAATCCGATTCCGCCTTTTGCCCGGATCTGTTCCTCGTATTCAGTGCACCACTGATCAATCAAAAAGATGGTTTGCTGGCGGTCCTGATCAGGATCGGTCTGACAATCGCAATAACGGAGGGATAAATCCACTTTATTGTCGGGGAAAATCGCCACGACCGGCAAATTTTGGTAGGTGGGAATCGTAGTGCAGTCAATCAGTTGCGCCCGAGATTCGTCCAGGCCAAAGTCCTTTATATAATATTTTTTCACATAATAATAGAAGCTGTTGTGCTGCTGTGAATCAATGGGAAAAAATTCATCAATCTGGACAAATTGTAGTCCACGAAAATCGGGTTTTTGATTGATATCCAATCCATTATCGCGGCGCAGTTCAACCAATTTTTTATCATTCCAGTTGTTAATAAAATGATAAACCCATTTTATAAAATATTCCGGTGTCTTGCCTGTTGGCAGACTGATCACGCCTTCGGGATTTTCATTAACCCATTCCAGAAAACGCAAAGCGGTGAAAAAACCAAGTTTGGGAAAATTATCGACTAATATATATGGTACCCTGGTTGTGGGCTCGGACCGTTGTGATTTCTGGAAGAAAACCTGTTCAACTGGCGATAAGTTAATCATTTTTATCTCTTTCTATCTAAAACAGCTGATGATACTCAAACTATTCGGTAATAAACAGCACTAAAAATTAAACTGAAATCATTATCAGATTCACTATTCCAATAAATTAGCAGGTTCCTCTTCCCTGCTGAAAACCTTACGAACGTGTAGAGCTTATGTAAAAATTAATGAAGTTCCGCTCATCAAAGGAGTGGTCTGTGCCAAACCGATGTAGATTTCTCCGCACCCCATAAATGGGATTTGTCGAAATGACAATAGTTTTCTTTATATCGATTATCACTACAATCGAGCCAACAAGTATGGAATTCTTCAATCAGTATATTTCTCTTTATATCTGGAGGTAGACATAATATGATTTCATCGTCAAGTTTTATCAAATAATTCTGTCATTTCGATTCTGTTGAAATCGGAAGAGAAATCTTCCATGGTTTTGCATTGAGCGTAATTATTTGGCCCTGAAAAATCCGGTAAAAATTAAAGATTCTTGCAATGCTAATGAGATTCTTCTATAAATGAAAGACGGTATCAATCACAATTGTAACTGTTTCCGATAAAATGTCGGGCTCGATATAATCTTCCAGAATCAGTTTGGTTATTTCTCCCGGTGGCAATAGTTCAGGATTTGATAATTGCCGTTGCGCGATTATCCGGCCGCTCCTGGAATACAGCAGACGGTCGAATCCCAGTTTGATGAAATCCGAATTTGGATTTTGAATCTGCAGACTATGCCGTACTTTATCCATTCCCATTAATAGCGGCATATGATCCACAATCTTCACCGGGCGTATGATTTTACCTGAAGTCAGTTTAGCCTCGTCGGTGACGCCGAAATGGATTGAATCCCCGAAGCTGTGTACTTGCGAAACGGCATTTACCAGCCAGCGACAAGAATAGTCGCTGTTATCCGGTGCATCGACATCCAGCCGATACTGAACCTTCCTTTGGGGCAGCTTTACTTTCCTGACCCTTTTCCCCTGGGAATTGAGCAAACTATCTGTGAAAGTTATATACACTTCATACTTTAGATTGTGAAAATCTACTATTTTCATCGTATGGGACATCAACAGCGTTTTAGATTTGGTAGCAAGTTCCGGTGAAACATCTTTAGAGCAGGACCAGAAAAATAGAACCGCTACTCCTACAATTATAACCAGATAAAGTCGATACCGGTTAATTATGTCTATTAGTCTCATAGGATGGTTATTAATTTGATATGTGATAGAATCATTATACAACACAATTCATGTGTATTACTTTACAGAACGACTATCTATTATATTATCCCTGATCCTGTGGCATAATTCCTGACAGTGATTCCGGTATGATTTGTTTTGGCATCCAGCCTAACTTTGCAGGACTTTCAGCAACTGTCTGTGTTCGTCTGTCAGCGCTGCTGCTGGTGTCATTAATGCTTCACTGAGACTGGAACGACAATCGTGATCGATCCCTATCCAATCATTTTTAACGATAATCTGCAGCAGATTTTGTAGTCGCCCAAGGCTGGCCCCATAGCGTTCGATCACCATGGCAACCGAAACATGCTGGGCCGGGTCATCCAGCCAGCAGTCATAGTCGGTGGCAATGGCAATCGCAGCATAGCAGATCTGCGCCTCCCGGGCCAGAAAAGCCTCTGGTACATTGGTCATTCCTACCAGGTCGCAACCCGCCCGGCGCAGAAAATGGCTCTCGGCCTGGGTCCCCAGGCGTGGACCTTCCACAGCAGCATAGACTTTATCCAGATGAATTGTCTCGCCAATTTGATTGCCCGCCAAGCGAATAGCTTCGGTTAAATCAGGACAGGCCGGTCTGGCCATGGATACATGGGCAATCAGTCCGTCGCCAAAGAATGTCGAGGCGCGTTTCCCTCGTGTCCAATCAAAATATTGACTGGGAACTGCGAATTCTCCAGGTTGAATATCTTCCCGCAGGCTGCCAACTGCTGATATACCGATAATTCTGGTAACACCTGTCGATTTGAGGGCAAAGATGTTGGCCCGGTAATTTACTTCAGATGGTAAAATTTGATGGTTATCCCCATGGCGAGGTAGAAAAAAAAGTTCGCGATCATTCCAACGCCCTTTACGCAATTTGGCTGATGGATCACCAAACGGTGTACCGACCGACAATTCTTCGATTATTTCCAGACCAGCTAAATTATAAATTCCGGTTCCGCCAATAATTCCCAGCATCATAAACTCCCTTAGTTAGCAACCGCAAGCAGCTGAAGTCAGATTATTTGTTGAATTTACAGCTTACCGGCAACCTTTTTCCCAATCATATCACCTATTTTTCTTCAGACAACAAAGGTATTAACAAAGGTAGTAATTCACTTCGATTTTTAAAGCCAGTTATGCGATGGATTATATAACCGGATTGATCAATGATTATCATCGATGGGATTTGCCTGATATTGCCGTAATCCCGCAAAATCCGTTTAACCAGTCGTCGTTGGCCAGTCAACAAAGGAAAACTCAATTTCATAAACGATTTGAATTCTTTTAAAAATTCCAGATCACCTGAATCCACTCCGATCCCGACAATCTGTAATCCCTGGCTGCCTAGCTCATCCTGTAAAGCAGATAATTCACGTAATTCGGGCTTACAGGTTGAACACCAGATCGCCCAAAAATCAATGATGACTACATTACCGTATAAATCAGTTAATGCGATATTTTTACCGTCTGTATTCTGTAATACCCACTCTTGTGCACGTTCAGGCAGCGAGGCCTGGATAATACTTAATAGTATGATTGATGTAAACAGTGCTATCTTCAATATAGTTTCTCTTTAAGCCGGTTAATTAAATTTTCATCGATCGCAATGCTCAGGTAAAAATTGCGTCCGGGTTGTGGCAAATCAGCCCAATCAAGATGGTCATGATAATTCACATTCATTAGATTATCAATCCCCAAATTTACGGTGATTCCATCCTGAATTAAATACTCACTGCGCAGACCAATTATGAAATAGGCAGCAGTTTTATTTTCGCCACTGGCAACTGAATTAGCTGCTTGCCGGTGACTCCATTTTCCTTCAATCTGGATCCACCAGGGATAGAATTGATATTTAATCGCACCCTGAATTCCCAGAGGTGGAATCATCGGCATATTGTCATTAATATCATCCAGGCGGCCAACTTCGTAGTTCAGTCCACCAAATACCGACCAATGCCAATCAAGTTCCGAAAGAATTGACAATTCCAGGCCTTGGATATAGGCTGGTCCGGCGTTATTAAAATTCTTCCAGCCGTTGGCATAATCGACTGAGATGCCGTTCTGATCCACAATTCCGAAAATGTAATCGTCGAGATTATAGCGATATAAATTTAGTCCCAGATCAAACCAGTCGGTTTCAATCCGGTTGCGCCATTCAATTTGCTTGCTGCGCTCTTTTTTCAGATTAGGATTACCATTATATAGATAACCATCCTGGGCAACATAAAGGTAATAACCATAGGTCTCTGATACAGTCGGCAATCGCTGACCTGCCGCCAGAGCCAGGGTGGTCTGCCAATTGGAATTTATCCGGTAGTCGAAGAAGATATTTCCGGTAAACAAATGATCAGTTCGCTCCAGCGGATCGTCAGGGTGACTAATTTGTAATTCAGCGATACCCATTTCATCAGTTGCTCTGGACCAGAACAGATCATAGCGCAGGGCTGCTTTCAAGGTGGTTTTGGGACTGACCGACAACTGATATTCCAGATATTCGCCAAAATTCCATCGCAATACTGCCGGCCAGGTGACCATTTTCATGGGCGATGAATCAACCGGATGCATCACCATTTCAGCATAGTGAGAACTAAAATAATATTCACTCCGTATCTGGAGTAATTGTTTTTCCCCTGGGACCAGAACTGCATCACAGTAAAGGCCTGCAGTACGGGTAAATCCCGGCATATCCATGCGCATGTTCATGAACAATTCATCACGTTTGGAATCATCCATCCAATGATTCACGTAATTACCATAAAGCTTGAATTCAAACTTGGGAAACCAGGGCTTTATTCCGGTGGTTATAGTTGATAGACCGAACATGCGCATCTGAGCGTAACTCACATCCATCGGCAATGCGGAATAGCCAATATCAAAAGCATCATCACCAATAAAGTCGAAATATATTTCGGATCGATCTGACAGCCGAGCTAAAATACCCAGGTTATAGTTGATTTTACTGTACGACGTATATTGAATTTCCTCGCCGCTGGCATCAGTATAATCACCTGCCTTTCGCAGGGTAGTATTAACAATCATTCCCCATCGTGGGCTGTTCCGTGTCCAATTCAGAGCAGTCTTGAGTCCGCTGATCGCACTTTGTGCTTCACCCCTAAAATACCAGTTGTTTTCCATAATACTGGTAAATTCAGGTCGGTTATGATTCATATTCAGGGACCCACCTACATTCCCGCCATTTTCCAGAGCCAGGGCGCCCTTGCCAATTTCAACCGAATTCAAAGCATCCACTTCGATGTAGGATGATACCGGGTCCATTCGATCGGTACAGGCACCAAAACATTTCATACCATCGATGGTAATATTCATCTGGCCACCCGATAATCCCCGGAAAATCGGTTCCGATGCAAAACTACCGCGGGAGATCAAATCCACCCCTTCCAGGCGGCTGAGCATATCCTCGGTACTGGTGAGATTTGCATTGCGATACTGCTCGATAGTCGTGTTTTCAAACGACTGTCCAATAACAGTGACATTTTGTCCTGATTCCAGTATGACGGGATCGAGCGTAAATGAAATCTCGATCGGACCATCCGAGGGCACATCACAATGATAATGTCGGGCGCTATATCCAATCATGGAGGCGACTATATCAGCTGCGCCGCTATTAACCGCCATAATCGTAAAAGTACCGTCGAGACCGGTAGCAGCTCCCATTTGGGTACCGGTAACAATTACATTGGCACCCACCAGTGCCAGTCCGGTTGAACTATCGGTGACACGACCAGCAATAACACTTTGCCCGGCTAAATTAACATTAGCCAGGCAAAGTATCATCAGTATGTATTTAGAAGTCGAATTCATATTGGATCGTATCAAGTTCAACTCCGTCTCGGCTGAAAACGAAATCAACGGTCCAGAAACCAGTCATATTGAAAGCAATTTTCCCTTCGTATTTTCCATTCTCAGTAAATACCGGATCAACATTACCACTTGATCCATGTCCCATATCGGGCATCTGCGGATCAACAGTAATCGTTAGGTCGTTCACCGGTGGAAAACTCATCATACTCACTTTATGATTTACCGAAAGAACGAAATCATTAATCCCAACGAGTGGTTCAGCCAGGCCATTTAACGTGACCAGGTAAATCACAAGGCTCGAGTCAATATCAGTATAGGTCAGTTTCTTTTTCATGTAGGTTTCAATGACTGTTAGATTTGAAAATACAACCTGGTGATCAGTAGTTGCGGAAATATTATGGATCGACACGGTATTATTCCAGATATCAACAGTATCGGTTGTACCGCTGCCCATAATAAATACTATTTCACCTTTAAACAGATCGTCAGCATCGGCGCTAGTGCCGGGATTAGTAAAAGGACAACTATGATTCATTGTGGCCATATGCATAACGGGGCTTTGGATTATTTCGGCGCTGGTGATAACGGTATTGCTGGCTTCATCGGTTAAGCGGTAAAAAACCTCATTGATACCGACAAATAATGCTTCATTGCTGAATAGTTCAACCTGCAATCCATTGTCGCTGACGGTGCCGATCAGGATTAATTCATCGGTCGCATCAGTCTCTGTGTCTTTAGTATCTTCACAGCCGCTGAACAGGATTGAAAGTATCCCAAAAAGGATTATTATGTGGCGCATGCAGCTCCCCTGTATTTTAGTATTATCGTTGTTGCTATTTTGATCAATCAGCTCCCGAAGGGAGCTTGTCAAGCCTGGGGAGGATGGTATATTTTAAATCTGAACCCAAACTCAATAGAAGTTAATGTCGGAGTTATAAGATAGTGAAAATCTTCGATGTTTAAATCTGACTGTTGGATTTCAAAATAATAATCAGGTAACTGAAATGCAGAAAACTCTACTCGTTTTTCATGATCCTGATCACAAAGACACAATAGTCCACAGCCTGTTGGATCGCAGTTATCATCGGCTTCTTCATCACCATGATTCAGATTAGTGCAACCACAGGTGCAGACCGTGCCGTCTTCGTCATGGTAAATCGAAATCAGTGGGATGCTCTGCAATACTAACTGGACACTGAAACCCGTCACCAGTAAAATTGCGATAATCGACCTGCTGTGATTGATAGACATCAGGTCAAATCCTGCCGGCGGAATAAAAAGATAGCGAGGGCTAATGGTAAAGCAATCCATAGAAATAATACCCCGGAGAATAGCAGTGAGATTGTACCAGCGCTGCCGAAAATCTTGATCAAGGTAGCTCCGGCAGGACCAAATACAGTTGTTCCGCCAACACTTATTAGCGACATTACCCGAACCATGTCTACCGGATTTCCAAGCAGGGCAAAAACCAGCAAATATTGCAGCACGCTTTTCTTCAGATACAAAGTCATGGATATTATTACCAGATCATATAACATGATGAAGAAAAACCAGATTCCCAGTGCGGTTCCTACTGCCGCCAGTTGTCGTTTGAAACCAACAGCTATCAAAAATGAAATCGATAAAAAACTGGCTGCCAGCAGGATCGACAGCCCCACCACTGCAAGGTAGCGGCTGGCACCGGCCGATCCGATCACAATCGCGGAAATCACGCCTGGTATCCCAAATCCTGCTACTGTAGCTGCCAACAGAGCCACCAGCAGGCCACTGTATTTACCCAGCATAATTTGACTGCGGGATACCGGTTGGGTCACCAGCAATTCGAAATATTCCCTATTGGAAATGAAGCTGAATACACCCATTAGCAGAGCAAACAGGGGTACCAGGTACGCCGTCAAATTAATGATGCTGGCCGAGGTACGCCTGAAATCCTGAAAGCCGGAATAACCGGCTGTTACCATACCGAAATAGGCTAATCCCAGTGTCAGAATGGTAAACAGGATTGCAAATGACAGAACCCATTTATTGCGCAGATTCAGTCGGATTTCCTGGCCGGCAATCAATCCAATTGAATTCATAGAGCCTCTTCGGCAGTGTGAGTACCTTGCACAATCAGGCGTCCGCTGATGCCGGTGTAGTTGCTTAACTCTATTGGAAATCCTGCCCCCGGTTTATCGGTCACCAGTTTTACCTCAACTGGTGATTCCCCTGCTCCCAGTTTTACCGGATTAATATCCTGATAGCCATGAATGATTAGTTCGTCGATTTGATCTAATTGATAATCCAGCTTCAACAGGATCACATCGTTTTTATCAGCCAGTATTTGTGACGGTAAAATCCCGTCATTGGTAATTTCCAGAGTAAAAATTTTATCAGGATTTTCAAAACGAGCGCGAAATTTATTGTAATTGAGTAATTCTCCGGAATATGATTTGGCTAAAGCCTCGGCAGCTGTAACATCAGCAAATGCAACTATTCCATAATTCATAACGGTTTGGATACGACCCACAAAGAAAGTTACTTCGGCCCCGATTGCGGGAATCAATTCACCAGTAGTGTAATCGCTAATGTAAATTTTATCAGCTTTAATCTGGCTGATTTTTAACCGGTTCACTTCATGAATCATGCAAATCGGATTGCAAGATGGATAAAACTCACTACCGATCAAGAGTCCAGCTGCCTCTTTTTGCTTGTCGATCACCATATTGCAGGACTGGCAATTGTCAATCCCAAAAGCTATTTCCACCTGTTTACCATCGGCACAGCCGTAGATCAGCAGCCCAATAATAAAAAAAATGATATTTCTAAGCAAAACTGTTATCATTCCCCTCAATCCTCGTCAAAATGCTCCAGTATCAGCGAATCCAGTTTGGGTGTTTCGGTTGCAAACCGGTCGATTGTGGCACCGGCGTTCTCCAGCGCCTGCAATACCTCTAGCCGCTGATCCAGCGGAGCGATGAAGCGTAGGTCACCATTTTCAAACCAGACACTGCTGGCACCCGACCTAGTGGCCTGTTCCAGCAATTTTTCCTTATGCTCCGCTATCTTGAGTACGACCGTGGTCCGATTCTGAATTTCCCGATGCAGCATATCAACCTGATCTACCCGCACCAGTTTACCATCCACCATGATTCCCACCCGATCAGCAAACGATTCTGCATCCGCAAGAATATGTGATGCAAAAAGTATCGTTGTACCCGCTTCTTTGCGCTGCTGAACGAATTTGCGTAATTGTTTCATTCCGCTGGGATCAAGATTCAGGGTCGGTTCATCCAGAATCAAAATCGGTGTTTCCCCGATGAATGCAACCGCCAGGCCCAATCGCTGTAATAATCCACCGGAATATTCCCCTACATATTTATCTCGATGTTCAGAAAGTCTGGCTAATTCCAGCACTTCATTCACCCGAGTATGGTTACAATCCCGCAAGCTGGCATAGAACTCCAGCACCTCCTTACCAGTTAGGTTAGGGGGCATACTGATCCGCTGAGGGATGTATGAAATCAAGCGTTGGGCAGCTACTGGATCACTGGTGAGTTCCACGCCATTAACGAGTATTTTCCCACGATTGGGCTTCAATAAGCCAACGATTGCTTTAATGATGGTACTTTTACCGCTGCCGTTGGGACCGAGTAATCCGAATACCTCGCCTTGAGCAACCTTAAAACTGGTCGGCTGCACTGCCTGTAATTTACCGTAATATTTTTCGAACTGGTTAAGCTCTATCATTTTCTGAATCTTCGAATTAAAGCTAACGGAATTCCAGTCAGCAGCAAATAGAAAATGGCTAACGGAATATTGGCCTGATGTATAGTTGTATTGCTATAGGCTGTCCAGGGCACATATTCATTTTCAATCGGCCACATCTGCGGAAACGGGTCTTCTTTATCAGTGACTAATAAAATTGGCAGGGTCCGCTCAGCGATTTCCAGAGCCTGGGCTGCCGGACTGAATAAATACAGGCGAACTTCCGGGTAATCCACTTCCAAATATTCGAATACACTTTGCAGCTTGTGCGGATAATCGCCAATCTGATTGCCATCCAGATCATAACCCAGGTAATTTGTCCAAAAGTTACCCTGGCCCTCATCTGACCAATAGTTCGGGAAACCTTTGGCGTCAACAACCAGTCCGCTCAAATTTTCCAGGAAATTATTGCTGTATATTTTATTATCTTCACAGTTAGCATTCAGCTGAACAGCAATATCATTTTCGACGATATCATTATTCCACAGCTCGTTAAAATTAGAATCACTGAAAAATATACCCCGGGTATTATCGATAATCAGATTGTCGTGGGCAGTACAAAAATCGCACGACTGATACAGAACGCCATAAGCACGATAACTCCGGTTATGGGAGAAAATATTTTGGTTAAAATGAATCCGTTTTGAATACATTAAAGCTGCACCTGCAATATTATATTCAAATCGATTTCCTGTGAAACGGTTATCGTCAGAATACATATAGTGTAATCCATATCTAACATTATGGATATAATTCCCGATTATCCGGGTTTCATCGGCAAATGAAAAATAGATTCCGTCGCGAGTGAAATTGATTTCATTTCCCTCCAACAGATTATCGCGGCTGTTCCAAACGTGAATACCGTTGCCGCGGAGAGCCGTCTGCAGATCGATCCTGCCCTTGATAAAATTATTGCGCAATGTGATCTGGTTACCACCCTTGACGTAAATACCATGGAGAGTGTTAATGATCCGGCAATTTACGATGGTTACATAATCTCCCTCGATTTTAATCCCGGCCTCATCTTCCAGTAATCGGATTCCACTCCACTGAATTTCAAGTCCACTGATTGTGACAGTATCGGCGGTAATTAAAACCGCATCTTTCTGTTTACCGCCATTTATGAAGGGATAATCTTCACCGATAATTTCAATCTGCCGATCCACGATAAAAGCACCGCTATAGTCGCCTGCCCCAATCAAAAGTCGATCGCCATCCGCCATCTCATTAATGATTTCCTGCAAGATCGCTCCAGAACTGGCTTGCCAGTCACGACCCGTCACTGCCGCCAGGATAATTACTGCAATTAATATGTATTTAGTTATTTTCAAATTATTAAATGGGGGCGGAACCAGGTCCGCCCCCATTGATTTTACTCTACTCCTAACTCGTGATCTACCATGCTTTTTGTCCGTAGACCGGCCACACCGGTCTTAACATAATACTGCCAGGATTCTTCCAGTTTCAGGTAGGTTAGTTTATTATACTTACCATCCTTCATCCAGCCTTTGGCCAGGTCGTAATATTTATTGGCATAGGTAAACTGAGTAACCGCATCTCCCCATTCTTCGGTTGTCGTTTCCGTGAATGTATTTTTCTCAAACGCTGCCGTCAAATACTCAACGACCGGGCCGAGAATACCAATCACGCCTTCGATTTCCGCGACTTTGGCATCACATCGTGCATTCCAATCAACAGGTTTATCCTGGGCGAATGCAAATGCGACCAAAATCATCAGGAGAATTAAGGCATATTTTTTCATATCGATTCCTCCGTTAACATTATCGACGTTGGAATGCCTGTACCATCGATTAAAGTGCTTCTTCCTTACGTGATAACCACATCGCTGCCAGGAGCAGCAAAACAAAGATACCCAGCAAGTAGCCACCAGTGTCTGGATAACTCCAAACCTTGAACTGTCCCACCGGCTTATAACCAAAAACCGGGGGCATAAACGGCTCCAGATTTACTGCCGCCTTTGGATCAAGATTGTGGCCGTAGGTATACAACCGATACCAGAACGTCCACAGGGAGTATATTCCGAAATAAACAAACAGGAAAATTGCATCGACCAATTTCCCCATTTTGCCAAATACTGCTGCTCTGAAGGCGACGAAGATGAAGATCAGCAATGCTAATGGAATCCATTTAAACTCACTGAAATCTTCGGCTTCAATTTCCTTCATACCGATGTAATGGTTGAGAATATTGATCTCAACCAGATCATTGCCATCATCACCACTTTCCAGCTTGTGGGTGTACACGTACATCTCGAGTCCTTCCGGATATTGCGCCGACCAGAACTCCAGACTCCACAGCGGCAGGAATAACGTTGGTATAATTATCAGAGCAGCAATTACAATCAGTATTCTTGACTGTAAATTCAGCTGTTTATTCAAAAACTGGCTAACCCAATCGATATACTTCTTCATAGCATCTCCAACGCTGATTCTCAAGCGGATTAGGCCTTCGAATCAAACAGATTTATGATTTAGGTTTCACCAGGAAGTAACCCTGCATCTCCTGATGCAACGCCGAACAGAAATTGGTGCAGTAAAAAGCGAAAACACCAGCTTTCTTGGCCTTAAAGGTTACTGATTTGGTTTCCCCCGGATCGATTACAATATTAAGATTATAATCATCAATTGCCAGCCCGTGCAGCTCATCACGGGTCTGTTCGATATTGGTAATGTGAATGGTCACATTATCGCCTTCGTTAACGCGGATTACATCCGGTGCGAAGAATGAGCGAACTGATAGCATCCAAACTACTACATTATTTCCTTTGCGCTCTACACGTACTTCTTCTTCACTCCAGATCGCTTCCGGATGATGGCTTTTATCCTTTTTATAGACTTCGAAAGGATTGAGTTTATCCGCTTTTACCATTACAGCATAATGCGGCTCAGGTTCGGTGAAGGCATCATATAGTAGCTTCATTTGTTCACCCTCGATGTCGATCAGCTGGGCGCTTTCCGGTATCGACGGTCCTACACTGAGGTGGCGTCCCTTGGAAAGTTTATTTAATGCAACCAGATAGTTCCCATCGGGATTGACTGTCTCGCCTTCAGCCGTTACCAAATGACCAATATTGTAAGCAACAGGAATCTTATCTACAATATCCCAGGGAGGTCCGATTCGCCATTTTGCTACCGAGCTTTCCACGAATAGCGATGTATAGGCAAAGCCTTTACCATCAAACTGAGTGTGCAGCGGACCTAGACCCACCGGTACTTCAGCTTCCATGACTGCCTCATAACGTAGAACCGGGATATCGTCGACGGTGTCTTCGAAATCCTTGGCTTCCATTGCTGCCAGAGCCTTTTCCCAGTTGAAAACGGTAGTGGTCGGGGATAGTTTACCCGAGCCGATGATCCATTTTCCGGATGGCGCTACGTCCACACCATGGGGGCTTTTTGCCAGTGGAATGAAATAGATTGAGCCAGCAATCTCCTTGGGCATCAAAACCTTAGTGCCGCCAATCATCTTGCCTTTACCGGCTTTTATCGCCGCTTCGGCATCACGCCAGTTAACTGCCATTACAAAATCCTTATCACGCTGCGAGGCAGTTACTTCCAGCTTGGCACCTTCGATGAATTCCCGTTCTGAGTTGTAGCAGGTCCAGAACAACCAGCCATCGCTGACCAGTTTTCCGGCATCGCCCAGATCGTAATTAAAAGGTGGTACCAATACTTCCCAGCCCAGGGACATTTCGCCATCATCAGCAACCTTGATACCGGCCACGATACCGTTATATTCTTCGGCATATTTATCCACGTCGGCATACCGTCCCTGCGGGATTGGAATTGACATACGGGTTGCCATTGTAATATACTCGGTGTTCGGGGTTACAAAAGCCGATCCATGGTTGGCACTGATATTCGGTACCTTGAGGATTTGTTTCGTTTTAAAATCGCCCAGATCGATCCTTGCGATCCTACCCTGGGCATTGTCGTTGATGAACAGCCAGCGACCATCGTAGTCGCCGTTGGTCTCACTGGGACCCGGATGATGTGAATCACCCCAGGTATATCCACCCAGCATGGCCTTGGTTTCGTCATCAAAACCATAACCGGTTCCGGGATATGGTGTGAATACTGGAATCGTACAGATGTGACGCATTGAAGGCACACCTGCTACAAAGATCTGCCCGCTGTGTCCACCACTGTAGAACAGATAGTATTCATCCAAATCACCCGGAGCCACGTAGGTCTTTAAAGCGGCCTCCATGATATCAGAACGACCAGCTTCGACGCCTCCCCTGCCCCGTGGTGCTCGCTCTTTAGCACAGCCGATAAATACCAGCCCGAATGCTAAAGAAAGCAACAAGAGCCAAACGAGAGTTTTATTCAAACGTCGGATATCCATGACGTTACTCCTTGTTGGTTTGGGTTCATTGTTTTATCCCCGGCCCATTTATTCATTCTGCTTAAGTTGCTCCTGTTTAATATGATAGGCTTCACGCAACTTGCTGACAACTTCCCATTTTTCGTTCTCCGACAGAACGATCATTGTGGATAGTATGATTTTCATGGTGCCACGGGGTTCAAACATAAATTCATCGAGGGTTTTACCAAACCTGATCCGTACATCGTCAACTGCATAGGCCAGATCAGGACCCTTTTCTGATGGGGAATAAATTCCCCAGGAAGAAATTGAATGGCAAACGAAACAACCTTTTTCAATGAAAAAAGCTCCATCGCCTTCTAATAATTCTTTTTCTCGAGCGATCTCAGCTGGAGTGCGCTCTTCTTCAAGTTTAAATTTTGGAATATATTCAATCGGATAATCGGTCTTGCGCCAACTCATGGTCAAAATTGCCAGCGACTGGGCATCATGGGTACTGAAATTCATATCAGGCATGACTGTATTGGGAACCACAGCCAGCGGATTTTTAAAATGGGTGACATGCCAGTTAAAGACGGACTCGAAACCGGCAAAATTCGAGAAATCCAGTCCTTCGGCATGTTTGTCCCCTTCATGAGTCAAATCAGGAGCGATCTTGCCACCGGTACCATTTATAACATGGCAGGCTTTACAGCCTTTATCGCGAACCAGTTTTTTACCGTAATTGACCATCGGCATGCCGTCGGTTTCGCGCTCATAACGATGACATTCGTTACATTTCATTTCTATCAGGGCAGCTCCATTCTTGATCAGATACTCGCTGGCAATAGCCTTTGACAACAACGGATTTTCCCAATGCTTCACATACCCGTGGGCGGCCTCTGTTTCCAAGGCAAAGCCCTGCCCATCATGACAGGTTGTACAACCGTAATCTTCAATTGGGTGGTTGGTAAGCAAATCCAATCGTGGATGAGTCTTGTATGGATTTTCCTCATATTCCAATCCCTGCCACTTCAGACCCTGATGACAGGTGGTACAACGATCGATGAGATCGATTTCTTCAATCCAGATCTGTTGAATCCCCTGCGGGATTGAACTGGCTGCGTCATCACCGAATTGTTCGGCAACGATAGCATTGAATTCACTTTGATAATATTGCCAATCGGTAGCCCCCGCGCTGAATAGCATGTAGCCCGATATTCCCAACAGCAAAATACCCGCAATCAGTAATAAGATCGAATCAGATTTACTTGAAATATTTATTTTCATAACCGTCTCAAATCTTGGTTGGCATTTCAGGCCAGGCTTCCCAGGGCCAGTAAAAATTCCAGTTCGGCCCGCGCATGACTGTTCCGATAATTGTGAAAATGATTATCACCAGCACCAGAATCAGGAAAATGATATTATGATTACGACGGCTATTGGCAAACCAGACGCCAACTGCTTCCGGACCGCTTTTATCGAGCCAGGGCCAGATTATCAAGCCCAGTAGAACCAGACTGGGGATAATTACACCGCCGATTAACGCACCATTGATTACGAAATCACCAATGTGAATGGTGGTATCGGTTACAATTTCCTGCAGCCACAGGAAATACCAGGGCGCTTTGGCCGGATTAGGTGTCACCAATGGATTGGCTGCTTCTTCCAGCGGAGCGGGGAAAGCTAGAGCCAGAATCGATGTAACCACAAACGTAAGTAGAAATACCGTCCAGATTCGCCGGATCAGATTTGGGGATGAAGCCACAGAATTATCTTCGGTGAGAATCGTGGAATTATGGACATGAACACTGGTCCCCTTGGAAATCCCCAGCAATGAATACGATTTGGACTTAACCGGTTCCACCATGGGTGAATTCTTTGCTGCCTGATGGTATTGTTCCACCACTGCCAGGCCGCCATCTTTGCGCACCCGCCACATGTGCCAGAAGGCAATCCCCAGTAGAATTGCTGGTAGGAAGAAACAATGTAAAACATAGAAGCGAATCAGGGTACTCTGACCGATCATGGTGCCACCCAATAATAGCTCACGGATTGAGTCTCCCACAAACGGTACTGCGGAAGCAATATTGGTTCCTACTGTTATCGCCCAGAATGCCAACTGATCCCAGGGCAGCAGATAGCCGGTGAAAGACAATCCAAGGGTCAGCACTAACAGGACTACACCTAAAATCCAATTACCGGGACGATTAGCATTTGGTGCTGAACCATTTTTATAGGCGCCGGTAAGGAAAGTTCGCATCATATGCAGGAATGCCATTATAACCATCAAGTGAGCGCCTATCCTGTGGAAACTGCGCAGGAAATAACCAAAACTGACAACGAATTCCAGGTCTTTGATGCTCTGGTAGGCACGTTCCACCGACGGTACGTATAGAAACATTAACATTACACCACCCATGGTCAACAGCAGAAATAGTGAAAATGTTACTGTGCCAAGCCAGAATGAGTAACCCCAGGACAAACTCTTCAAGGAAACTTTCGCTGGAAACCAGTGCAGGGCGACATTCTTTACAATCGCGTCACCAGCTTCTCGATTACTGGCAGGTGACCAGGGCCAAATAATATTATTAAATATTTTTTTTATCATATTCATTCCTGTCAACTCCTATACCGATAACCGGAATTCATTATCAACAGCCAGCGCAATATCAACCACCAATTGTCCATCTTCAGGAGCCAACTCCAGCGGATGCCAAACCAATGCTTTCGGTGCCGGGCCTTCCTTAGCGGTTCCATCACCATGGAAAACCGAGCCATGACAGGGACAGCGAAATTCACCGGTAGTAGTTTTGACCAGCCCCCTGATTTCCACTTCTTTGGGTTGGGAATAAGGTGAATGTTTGACGGTGCAACCCAAATGTGTGCAGACCGCACTGATAGCGTAAAAATTATTGCGCTCCTTGAAAATATAAATTCGTTTATCCTCAATGAATTTGACGCCTTCGGAAAAATCTTCCGGCATTCCGATTTTGAATTTGGTGGGCGGTTCGTAAAGTACGTTAGGTACCAACGATCGAAAATAAGCACCGATTTGACCAAACAAACCCAGACCAATCAGTCCGGCGCTAATTTTCCCCAGCACGGTTCGTCGAGATTCATTTTTTGAAGACATTAGTATTCCTCATTCTCAGATAATTGTTTCATCGAAGCTGAAGCGCTCCATTGTAAATGCCTCTGTTGGGCAGCGCAGGGCGCAGAGTCCGCAGCGGATGCAGCGATCATGATCTTTCAGCATTACTGAATAATCCTGATTTGACCATTCCGGGTCGATCGCCTGCTCCTTTAAAATTGCTTCACCATTTTCGATCTCGACCTGATCTAGTGGTACCAGTTTCAGGCATTCTTCAGGGCAGAGATCGACGCAGCGACCGCAGAGAATACATAGTTCGGCGTCATAGACAGTTTCAACATGGCAGACCAGACAGCGTTCCGCCTGAAGTAGTGCTTCGTGTTCATCGAAGACCAGCTCGACCTCAGTTATACCTGTCCGGCGATTGTTAGGAATCGCCTTGGGATGCTGCCGTTTGTTCAGCTCATAGGCTTCCGGCATCTTATATTCTGAAATCGGTATTTTATCAACTGTCACCGTCAAATGTGTGCCGTGCTCACCACCGAGCAAATAATCAGTGATCGATTGAGCGGCTTTTTTACCGTTGGCAACCGCTTCGATCAAAATCCGGGCGCCAAAAGCCACATCGCCACCAGCATAAACTCCGGGCGCGGTAGTTGCCAATGTATTAGAGTCAATTTGAATTGTGCCGAATTGGGTTGTTTCAATTTTATCTTCAGGTTGAATAAATGACAAATCCGGTTTCTGGCCAATAGCGATGATCACGGAATCCACATCCATAGTCATGGTATTGGCTTCGTTGAACTGGGGATTGAAACGACCATTATCGTCAAATACCCGGGTACACTCCACCATTTCGATTTTTTCTACTGCTCCATTGCCAATGATCTGTTTCGGTCCCCAGGAAGGATGCAGAAATACGCCTTCTTCTTCGGCGGTAGACAACTCTTCGCGTCCCTGTTGAGTTTTCGCCGATGGTAATTCCGACAGGCTTTCCAGAGAGGCAACGTGGACTTCCCTGGCACCACCACGAACCGCATGTCGAGCCACATCGATGGCCACATGCATATCCCCCGCTTTGGCAGCAGTATCGATTTCTTCCATAGGAGCATAAAATTCACGAATTGCAGTACGCGCTGCATCCAGGGCGACCGAACCGCCACCGATCACCAATACTTTCTCGCCCAGATTGACCTTATAGCCTTTATTAACATTGAGTAAATAATCGACCGCTTTGATCACGCCATCTTTTTCAACTCCAGGAATTCGCAAATCGCCACCCTGTGTTGCGCCAACTGACAGGAAAATGGCGTCATAGCCGCGCTTCTTCAATTCTGCGATGGTGAAATCACGTCCAAGCTTCTGGTTGGTTTTAAATTTAGCACCCAGGAATTGCACTGCGGCAATTTCCTTGTCGATAACTCCCCGGGGCAGACGGTATTCCGGTATTCCCAGCCGCATCATTCCACCCAATGTGTCATCAGCTTCAAATACAGTAACGTGAATACCACGCAATATCAGATCATGGGCACAGGCAATTCCAGCCGGACCGGAACCGATTATCGCGACTTTGTGTTCTTCTTCAACTTGTTCCTCAAAAGATAAAGCCGGCAGATGCCATTGCCGGTGCGCACCCTGATCAATTTTATCACGCATCAACTGTAGGAAAGTATCTGACGCTGCTGATTCGGTTCCATATTGTTCACAAACAAATCTTTTTAATGGCCGAATCGAAATTGGTGAATCGATTACACCCCGGCGACAGGCATCTTCGCAGGGGGCGGCGCAAATACGGCCGCAGATCGATGCTAACGGATTCGGTGAACGGGCTACCAGAAACGCTTCTTCAAATTGACTTTCAGCGATTAATTGGACATAGCGACCCGAGTCGGTCTTGACCGGGCAGGCGGTACGGCAGGGAACATTATTCTCGTACCATTCAATCGGGCGGGCGATTGCCCGGAACGGTTTGCCGGTGGCAGACTGGATCATTCCGAGGCCTCCTTTTTATTGCCGGTCACATATTTATCCAACGTCTGCGACTTAAAAGCCTGCTTGAGATTCTCCCGAACACCGGCATCAAAATCATGAATTGGACAATTTTTCCCGTTGCCACATTTCACTGGCCGTAACATACAATTTTCAAAATATGATTTACCCTCGATAGCTATAATTATATCATAATGAGATATATCCTTAGGATCCTTGGCCAGAGCAACCCCACCATAGGGGCCACGAAAACTTTTGATTATACCTTTTTTAACTAATGGTTGAGCAATTTTGCCAAGGAAAGGAAATGAAAGATCAAGATCTTCGGCAATTTCACTTAGGGGTATATAATTATCACTGTTGTGGGTTACAATATAAAGTGCTATTTCTAAGGCATATTGAGTGGAGCGCGATAGGATCATCGGTTACCGCGTGTAAAAAATAAAGTGAGTGGCTTACGGTTTAAAATTTTCAATCTTATTCCCATCTGTTAATTCAAAATAAAGCCGCAAAGCAGATGCTCAAATCCTAATTAAGATTAATAAGAAAAAAGGGATTTAAACAAGCTAATTCTTACTTTTTTGTCAGAAATATTTCTAACAAATTTGTCAGAATTGTATCTTCCAATATATTAGGTATTTACAGAAATTTAACTATTACTTATTTCTCTAGTAAATTTTAAAATAATCAATAGACTCAGCTGGTATTATTCTCTACAAATCAGAATTCTTGAAAAGGCAATTTTCCAAATATAAATAAGCAGGATCAATCGATAACTGCAATGCCCTGCTTATTTCAGTTTGTACTTTAATTATCGATTGTCTTCATCAAGTAAAGATAATCTGGGCTCCCGCTGATTTTTCATAGAATTCTCCCACGGTAAGAATTCCGTTAACCTGTTCACAGTAGTCATCGATTGTTAACTTAAACATATCCGAAGCCATTCTGCAGGCCCAGAGTTCACCCCCTGCATCGGAGTACATCTCCAGGAATTCATCAACGGGCGGAACATCCAGCTGCTCCATTTCATTTTTCATCATCCACGTAGCGAAGCTGGAAACACCGGGGACTGCACCCAGTAATGTTGGAAATGGCATTGTAATAGGGAGCTTCATCATGGGCATCGCCAAATTCAACGCTGCATTTCCCACCGTAGCTACTTTCAGGTTTTTCATTGTTTTTTTCAGAATGGCGTTCAGACCAAAAAAGGTAAAGAAGATCGATGCTTCGATACCTTCCATGCGAGCACCGTTAGCCATAATTAAAGCTGGATAAACATCATCCAGCCCACCATGGGCACAAATAATCGAAACGCGTTTGATTGGTTCTGGTTTATCACTCACTTTAATCTCCTTAGATACATCCTTGAGGTTTTTTAAGTCCAGCGATGCGAGCGGCTTTTTTAGCGGGACCGCCTGGGAAAAGCTGGTATAATTCCTTTGTCGGGACCACGTTCAGCTTATTCAATTTCCTGATTGAGGGAGCCGTGCCGTTTTCCTCAAATTCCTTCCGCATGAATTCAATTACATCATAATGGCGATCGCTCAGAGCATCAATCCCCTCTTCCTGCGCCAGAACTTCAGCAATTGATTTATCCCAGGCCATAAAATCTGCCATGAAGCCATCCTCATCAAATTCAATTGTTTTTCCAGCGATATCACGTGCTGCCATTTTATTCTCCTTTAGTTGGTTGTCCAGATTGGTTGGCGATATTCTTAAGGAATGATACGATAAATCCCATCCCTCTTTTAAATTCAGGTTGCCTTAATTCCTTGGCTACTTGCCAGACTGAATACTCCTTAACGTCATTCAAATCTATAGTACGATAGATTTCAACGGCATTGTCCAGAACCCGCATCATATCCGGCTGGGTCAGTTTTTTTATTGTATTCAAGATTGTAACAATATTATCAGCCAGGTTCTGTACATCTTCAATTGTGAAATTGGCAATAACATTGTCCACAATTCTCGTGGTTTCCTTCATGAATAGGAAATATCCCTTGCGATCCATTTCATCCAGCAAAATAAGCAGGTCGTTAAATAATTCCTTTCCGATTGGTTTACCATCCTCAAAAAAGTCAAGCAGACTTTCGAATTGGCAGATTGCAGCTGATATATTATTTGTGTTCCGGATAATTTTTTTAATAAGGAACAAAAAATCACCGGTGTTAACAAACTGAGCAGTATCCTCCAATTCGATTACAGCGGTATTAAAAACATCCTTGGCTATTATTGTTAAATCGTCTTTAAGCTCATCCAGCTCCCGTTGTCGCCGCTTGTTATTATCCAGTTCGGCAGTAATATGCGTGAGCTGATTCTGTATATCCTGAAGCTGGGATTGGATTTCCGAATTTTCCATATTACAACCTCTTACCAGCCATTAGCATCTGCGACTCGATTGGTAATTCTGCACCTTTTAACAAGAGATTCCAATACATCCAGCGAAACATCATTTTCCCGTAGTGATTCATTTTTGTTTCTTCCAGCAAAGAAAATGGACCAATCCCAGGAAGCGGGAATTTCCCGGGCAATGGTTCGGTGTCATAATTAAAGTCGATCAGGATACCTTTGCCGAATCCAGATTCAATATAACAGTTTGCGTGGCCATCGAATTTTGCCTTCAGTGGTCTATTCTCCATGGCATACTGCAGATTTTCACAGAGAACATCGGCCTGGAAATGAGCTACTGAACCGGCTTTGGAACTTGGTAAATCTGTTGCATCACCGATCACATATATGTTTTCATGTCCGATTGCCTGAAGGGTGAATTTATCTGTTGGTATAAAATTCAGCTCATCCCCCATTCCAGATCGTTCGATTGAGTCATCCCCCATGTTGGTCGGAATGGATACTAAAACGTCATAATCAATCTCTTTTTCATCCCAGGATATAATCTTATTATTTTCATAGTCCACCCTTCCTGTATTGAATTCAGCTGATAATTTGATATTCTTTTTATCAAGAAAATCGCCCAGAATCCGGGAAGCGCGGGGTTTTGTGAATGCCCCTGGCAGGGGAGTAACATATTCTATATCCACCTTATCGCGAATACCCTGTTCAGTAAACCACCAATCGGCCAGAAAAACGAATTCCAGTGGAGCAACGGGACATTTAATAGGCATTTCCACGGTATTCATTACCAATTTTCCCCCCTCCCAGTATTTAAAATAATGGGCCAGGGCGCAAGCACCTTCGATTGTATAAAAATCGAAAATATTTTTATGCCATTGATCTGCTGCTAATCCGTCTGTCTCCTGAGGTTTGATCTTAGTTCCGGTAGCGATCACCAAAAAATCATAATTCAGTAGACGTCCATCTTTCAGTTTTACCTGATTCTTAGGATGTTCAATAATATCGATTTCAGAAAAAATGACCTCTACTGATGGAGGAAAAAAATCACGTTTAGGTTTGATTACATCTTGCTTGCTGTAGATGCCAAACGGGATAAACAGGAAACCGGGCTGATAATAATGGGTTTCAAACTGGTCCACAACAGTAATTTGCCATTCACTCCGCTCCAGTATTGATGCCATTTTATTGACGACAATTGTACCAGCTGTCCCGGCACCAAGCACTAAAAGTTTTTTCATAATTCAACCCCCTGAGGATTTATTTTTTCTTTATAATAAGATTGATCTGCGATGGATTTTTAAACACTGTTTTAAGATCACTGCATTTTTCTGATAAGCTATAAACATCGCACGACCGGCAATCGGCATTCTGGCATTCAGGACCCTTGGCCGCAACGTTCCAACATGGTTCACCGATTGATGTATATGCTTCACATTGCTGGTAATCAATAGCAGTACAGGGTTTAATGATCCAACATGGTACTTGAGCAAATAAGACTTTGATACCGGCTATATTCATGCCATAATCATCCAGGAATTTTCTAATGCATTTGATCCGGTGGATGTCTATCTGGGAATACAAACGTCGGTTTGATTCAGTTTTAAAGGGGATGATTAGACCCAGGTCCACATATTGGCGCAATGAATAAACTGAAGTATTGGACAATTCGGCCGCTACCCGTAAAGGATAAAGCGGCGTGCTGGAATCATTAAGTTTATCAATCATCTAGGTCATGCCATTATAGTAAACTTTGCACAGTCCAAATAATCCGATCCAAGATTAGTTTCCCAGCGGAATTCATGAAAGCCATCGGAAGATTGAATAGTCGGAAAGATTTCTGATTGTTTCACCTGCCCGGCAATTTTTTTTGGCATTAGGGATAATTTCATAATCTGTATTGGTTAATGCAGTATTTCTGCTATAGTCACTGCACAATATTAGCTGTATACTTTTTCTAATGCAACAAGATAATAGGATATTTTTATCCTGTATAACTTAAAAAGAATAAATGAAACTAGACTAGTGCATCACAATTGATGCACTATAGTTGAAGTAATTTTTGCTTTGGAATTATTACAATTTTATTAGCGATACACAAATGCACGGGGAATTACCGTAACGTTAAAGGCTATTTTAGCAATACCATTTTCCTAATTGCAGAATATCTCCCCGCTTTCACTGCATAAAAATACATCCCGGCGCTAACCGGCTTTCCAGATGCATTATGGCCGTTCCAACGAATTGACTTATAACCAGCGTTTTGATAATCATCAGCCAGAGATATGACCTGCCGACCCAGGATATCATAAATGGTAAGCTCGACCCGGGAATCCTGAGGCAGGTCATAACGGATGGTCGTCACCGGATTAAACGGATTGGGATAATTCTGGTGCAATTTGAAAACGGTCGGGACTACCGGTTCATCAACGACACTGACAACGGTTGTCAATATCACCGGGATTGTGATTAGACCATGATCAGGATCGTTGCTGAACAACTGGAGTTCTGTCTGGTAATCTCCAACCAGCAGATTACTGGCATCCAGGGTTATTGTGATATCCTCCGAACCACTGGATTCAATCGTCCCTGACAGCGGTTGAACTGTAATCCACCTGGTGATTGGTGCCGTCGATTCGATCCACTCCGGAGCACCATAAATCATACCGGTACGATTAACAATCGTGTAGCTGCTGGTGGTATCACCGATACCTTCGTTGAAGCGCCAGTAGCCCACCAAACCGGGTTCGTCGTAAGCAACCGTGCGGTGCATATCGGAATTGATCTCGGCTTGACTGCGAACTGCACTCCAGACCATGACAGCATCAATCGCACCATCGACAAAAGCAGTACTATTAACACTGGTACCGACCAAGAAGGGCCGGCCAGAGATATCAAAAGCAACGGGTTCATCGACCGATAGGTTAAATAGACCATGATCATTGAGATAAAGCATTACAGATAATCCGTCGTATGTAACTGCCAAATGAACCCATTCTCCAGCCGGTTCAGCAATAACTGAATGCTGCGCTCCAGCAATCGATACCAGGTAATTCCCATCCTGAATATTCAGAGCGAAATGTGCCATACCACCCGGAAACTCCCAGTAACAATAATTAGCGGAAGTTGTATTGGGTTTGATCCACATCGCAACGGTCACACTATCGTCACCACTTTCAAATCCAAGATCACCACAGTTGACATAATCATCGATGCCATCAAACTGCAGGGCATAGCCACCCTGTTGGGTTGGTTCGTCCATCGCAATCTCAAATACCAGGTCGCTGCCGCCGTTGTTTGATATGACTGATGTATGGGTCTCAACCAGATCCAGGTTCATTTCCAGAGTATATTGGATGGGGTATACTGATATAATCGGTGGTAGGACACCCCGACCAGTAAGTGCAACGGTGATCGTATCTTCATCCGCATCGTTAGTGGTCAGGGTCAGGGTACCGGGATAATTGGAGCAATAGATCGGCGTGAAAATGACCAGGAATGAATCTTTTTCACCCTGCTCCAAAGCGATGAAGTCCGGTTCAACAACATATTCCACCAGGTTAGTCTCGGCAAAGATATACAGAACGTTACAACCCCAGTTACTGACCTTGTAGATCAGGGTATCATTAAAGTTGAGGAATGCTTCACCGAAGTCCATGCTAAACTGAGTGACCTGAATCTCTGGTATATCCCTGGGGAATGCCAGTTGGTGCTCATAAGCACCCATGTCAATCTGGCTGCCCGGTGGATGGGGTCGGGGATTGCCATCAATATCCACTGGCGGAATAAAATCATTTGACCCAGCCCCGATACAGGGACTGCAGGGTCTTAATTGATAAATTCCATTTACTGAATTAACATAGAGTGGATCAGCATCAATATTCCCAGCCAGCCAGTTGACGTTGTTTTCACCGACTACAATACTATCAAGACCACCTTCGATGTTGCAGTGGGATACTGTTAATGTGTTTCCGGCATCTCCTATTGATATTTCCGGTTTTCCTGGATTCCACAGAATGGAATTGGAGATGTGTAGATTTGAACTATCAGCACAATAAAAAATACTTCCATCCAGTGTGTCTGTATCGATAAAGGAAGTAGAGTTAATTGTAAGATTGGAAGAGAAAGATATTAAGGCGGACCAGATGCCAACATTATTGGTAAATACCAGGTTTTCAAGAATTAGATCAGAATTATCAGCACATATTCCACCACCTCCGTAAAAGCTTCCAACTGAGGGCAAATTATCCATAATACGGCAATTGGCAATTTGTGAATTAGAGGAATTAAAATATATCCCACCACCTGTGTCCGCAGCGTTACCAGAAATGATTAGATTGCTTAAAGTTGGCGAAGAATTAATACAATAAATACCGCCACCCAGAATACCACCTCCCCATAAGATAGTACCAGATCCATTAACTATTGAAAATCCACATAACTGAGCAGTTGAATCTTCCCAATTCGCAAAGGTTACAACACTGCCATTACTATCACCATCAATGATTGTTTGTTTGATATAGGAAGTGTCATCGGTGGTGAACGTCAGGGAACCAACGGTAATATTTTTTCCATTGAAATCTATATTCTCAATATAGTGTCCCGGCATTACCAGGACAGTGTCACCTTGAGTCGCAAAATTTATCCCAGCCTGGATGGTGGGCTGGTCGTTTGGGACAATAATCAGGGTAATTGAATCCTGACCGAACATTGGGATATTAGATAGTGCCCATTCAGCACCAGAGATTACACCATCATTACTATTGGCACTGTAGTCCTGAGCCGTTTCTCCTGCACCCTCATTAAATGACCAGTAACCAACCAAACCGGGTTCATCCCCGGATAGTTCACGATACATATCAGCTTGAATTACAGCCTGAGAACGAGCAACATTCCAGATCTGAATTTCATCCAGCAAACCATCAAAAAATCCTTGATCTAATCCACTATAACTATGCCTGCCAATATCTATATAATCTATTGATGTAGTGTAATCTCCTGTTTGAGTATTGGTGGTGGAATCCAGCAAAATTCCGTCAAGATATAAATAAAGAGCTGTCGTATCTACAACTACAGTATAATGGTGCCATTCACCGTAATCGGGACTTGGTGATGCAACTACATCTGCTGAACCAGTATTACTCCTAATCGTGGATGCTACATTCCCATCAGCATTTTCGGCAGTTAAAACCACTGCAGATCTATTATCTCCAGTCTCATCGTCTCGTTGTTGAAATATAGAGTTCAACTCCATATCTCCTCCGCCCCGTCCATCCATTTTTGCCCATGCTTCAATGGTTAAAATAGTTGACGTAATAATGTTTTCATTGAAACTCACATAATCATTATGCCCATCAAACCGCAGCGCTAGATTGTCTATTGAGATATACCCACAGCCAATACCCTGTGCACCTATATTTGCACCACCTTCCCCCGCACCGATACATGGTGAATTTTCAGCTAAGGTGAAATCTCCGCTATCAGGATTACAGAAGAGAGGTAAAGCATTAATATTGCCTTCGCCCCATTCGATTGTATCATTATCTGTAACTATTATTGCCTCTAAACCACCACTGCTATTTGAATACTCAATTATGATATTCGAATTGCCTTCACCAACAATCTGATCTGGTGAATTATTCCAAAGTATTGAATTCTGAATAATTATATCAGATTCGAAGGTGAGGATTCCACCCCTATTGTCACTACGATTAGTACTTATGGTTACATTTTTAAGAGTTAAAAAACCGTATAGGCAGTTAATCCCCCCAACAAATGATGCCGAGTTATCGGTAATGGTTACATTCTCTAAACTTGGACTGGAACTCTCACAAAATATTCCACCGCCATCGCCAGCCTGATTTCCAGTAATTATCACATTAGATAAGTTTGGATTAGAATTAAACCTGCATGAAATCCCACCGCCGTACCAAGCAGAATTTCCCACTATTATTGCATTAACTATTTTAGGATTGGCCGAGAGACAATTAATCCCTCCCCCATAAAAATCATAGAATTCATCTGGATCGCCAGTACCATTGATTATAGTAAATCCGTTCAACACAGCGGTAGAATCCTCACCATTTTCAAAGGTCACGACACTGCCACTGCTATCGCCGTCAATTATTGTTTGTCTGATATAAGAGGTATCACCGGTTGTAAGTGTTAAAGATCCAACCGTAATATTCTTTCCTGAGAAATTGATATTCTCAACATAGGTCCCGGGCATGACCAGAACAGTGTCACCAATAAAATCTGCAAAGTCAATTGCATCCTGAATAGTGGGCTGGTCGTCGGGAACAATTATCAATGTAATGGAATCCGCTCTCATCAATGGGACATCCGACAGCACCCATTCCGCACCGTTTATAATACCATCATTCCCATTGCCACTGATATCAAAGGTTGAATTATCGGATCCCTCATTAAATGGCCAATAACCTACTAAGCCAGATTCATACCCTGAAAGTTCACGATACATGTCAGCTTGAATTTCAGCTTGAGAACGAGCAACATTCCATATGTGAATTTCATCAATAATACCCCAATACATATCTTCAATTCCACCGTTATTGTGAAATGTACAACCAATGGTGAGTGAATCATTATTAGTCTGAAGAGGCGCTATAACATCTGTCTGGGTCATTAGTTGCCCATTAACATAAATAGTTATGTCCATCTCATAAAGATTATAAACCCCCGCAACATGTTGCCAAACAGAGTCAACCAATGCGTTTACACCACTTGACGCACCGTTAAATTGAATCATACCGGAACCTGCGCAGACATCAATGGATAGAGCATAATTAACAGGATTATTGACATCCCCTTTTCTAATAATTGTTCTTTGACAGCCTCCGGGATCAGTTGATACGTCATAGGGATAAACCCATGCTTCAATAGTAATTGCAGAATCTAAATCAAGATTTTCATGATCCTGTACAAATACCCTATCATCAATCCCATCAAACCTGAGCGCCAGATTGTCAGTTGAAATATCTTCACAACCAATACCCAAAGCACCCATATTAGCACCATTCTCTCCTGTGCCAACACAGGGGGAGTTATTAGCTAAGGTAAAATCTCCATTGTCGGGACTGCAAAACAGGGGCAATTCATTCAGATTGTTTTCCCATTCGACGATTGCATCAGATCCACCAAAAATATCGTCCTGTCCCCCACTGATATTGGAATTGTGGATTGACAGTTGGGTACTGTCCGCACAGTATATCTGTGAAGGTGTATTGCCCCATATTATGGAGTTCGTTATCGATAACTGTGTCCCACCGGTGCAGTAAATGCCATAATTGCCGTTGTTATAGGCCGTTACATTCCGCAGACTGGCCAGGGAACCTGCGCTGTATATTCCACCGAGCTCCCATCCACCAGCATCTATGCTACCATTGTCATGCACAACCAGGTTAGTTAAGATTGGAGCAGAACCAGGTCCGCAGAATATACCAGAGCCCAGTCCAGGGCCGAAATCTCCAATCGCAATATTTTCCTTGATCACCAAGTTCGTGATTGTGGGGCTGGTGGAAGCACCAATGTAGACACCACCTCCTGCAAAAAAGGCTTCACCATTCTGAATTGTGAAACCATTCAAGATCGCTGATGTATTCTCACCACCATAAAAACTAACTACACTATTCCATAATTGAGAACCATCAATAATTGTTTGCTTGATGTATGAAGTATCACCTGTTGTTAGTGTAAGAGATCCGACGGTAATATTTTTTCCTGAATAATTAATCGTCTCATTATACACGCCCGGCATGACCAGGACGGTATCGCCAGAAATTGATCTATTTACGCTTTCCTGAATGGAAGCCAGCGGGTTTGATTCACTTCCATCACCGGTGGAATCCGAGCCAGTGGTTGAAGCATACCAGATGCGGTTGGTATCCGGTGCGATGCGAATCAGCCATACATCATAATTACCCGCTCCATACGATTCAGTCTGCCCCGTGATAATGTACCCACCATCAGCCGTTTGTTGAATCGAAGAACCATAGTCGTTATTACTTCCTCCGAATGTCCTGGTCCAGGTCGTATCCCCGTTTACATCCGTCTTGATTAGCCAGACATCAGGATCATCTCCTCTATAATCAGTACTTCCAGTAATAATATA
>CAYTPW010000009.1:94254-133864 GCA_964439935.1 uncultured bacterium
ACCACCATCGGTTGTTTGTTGAACCGAAGAGCCATAATCTTCATAACTTCCTCCAAAAGTTCTGGTCCAGGTCGTATCTCCGTTTACATCCGTCTTGATTAGCCAAACATCAGGATCATCTCCTCTATAATCAGTACTTCCAGTAATAATATAACCACCATCGGTTGTTTGTTGAACCGAAGAGCCATAATCTTCATAACTTCCTCCATAAGTTCTGGTCCAAATTGTATCACCTAAAGCATGAGTCCTGATTAACCACACATCGCCAGAGCCTGCTCCATAAGATTCTGTTCGCCCTGTGATAATATTCCCACCATCCGGCGTTTGTTGAATCGAAGAACCATAGTCGTCATTACTTCCTCCGAATGTCCTGGTCCAGGCTGTATATCCGTTTACATTCGTCTTGATTAACCACACATCACCAGAGCCTGCTCCATAAGATTCTGTTTGCCCTGTAATAATGTACCCACCATCAATCGTTCGTTGAATTGAATATCCTCGGTCATTTATACCCCCCCCAAAGGTTCTCGTCCAGAGGGTATCACCAATATAGTTAGTCTTTAACATCCATAAATCCAAACTATCAGCACCAAACGATTCTGTATAACCTGTGATTATATAACCACCATCAAAGGTTTGCTGAATAGAATTGCCCATATCATCGCTACTACCCCCATAAGTCTTGGTCCAAAGAGTATCGCCATTTGCATCCGTCTTAATCAACCATAAATCCTCGCCACCCACACCAAACGATTCTGTATAACCTGTGATTACATAACCACCATCACTGGTTTGTTGAACAGAATGACCCAAGTCACTGTCACTACCACCATAAGTTTTAGTCCACAGTATATTCGGCTGTGCCAAGGAAATACTTATAAAGCAAAAGATCACTATAACAATATGGTAGCTATTTCTCATCGAATTTTAGATATTTCAAGCCACGGTGACGAGGCCATTGTCTTGTCGTGTCTGATGTTATCATTTCGCAAACTTAATTAACAATAATACCAGGGCAGAATAGTGCTGAATTAGTAGGTGCGTACAATGCGCAGTGTGCCGGTAATCAGAGGATTCCCGTGACTGAACCTAATTCTGCATGTAACGATTGTCAATTTGAAATTCAACCGCTTTGATTTCTGAGTTGTCGGCAGAGATGAAGACTTAGTATTCAACCAATAAGACAGAAATTCCCATGAGGTTGTGCAAATTATATAGACACTAAAACCAGGGTCGCTATTTGTCTGATTGGAAAAGACTGAAGACCTGAATTCCCTCTTCCAGGAAGGATTGCATGCCTTCCGGGCGGACTTTTTTGGAAGCTCTATAAAAAAGAATTCTGTCTCCACCCCCTTCCGTGCTTAAGCCCTGGTGCTGATCATAGTATTCCAGGATATTTTCTGTGAATAGCTCCCGGCAGGCCTGCTCATCTTTGGATCGAAGCAGGTACTTGTCAGAGAACGCTGGATGGGATTCCATATCGATGTCCTGGTAACCGAATGCTTTACCGATCTTATGAAAAAGGTTCTCAGGCCGAAGTGTAAATAGTGGCAAGTGTAATAAATTCGATTTGAATAATATAACTGTCTGGCTCCGGGTATGGGAGTTCTTACCTGAACCGATCGTGTAGCGATAATCGAAAATTGTAACGTCAATAGCTTTGACCGAGCCATTCAACAGATTCTTCGCTTTTTTGGAATGACCCTGTGAGAATAAATGGTACTGACTCAACGATGGCAGCAATGCTGCGTCCGCTTGCTTGGAAAAGGAAAGTCCCAGGGACAGCGCAGCCCCCTGCAGTGCTTCAGTTCGTTTCCTGGCATAGTATAGAGCAACTACAATGACAACTGCTGAGGCAGCGATAATACCTGCGATTAACAGAATTGTGGTCATAAAACGGTTCTATTAACGGCCTACAAAGCTGGTTGGTTGGTTGATAGTTAATGAACAGTTTATGGTTTTTTGTATCCGGTACAATGAATGTTGAATTCTCAAGTTTTATGGATTGAGTTTTACCTAAAAAACTTTTGGTATCAGCTTCCATGAAGTTTTGACATAATTATCATATAGCTGACTATATGCTTTCTGCAGCACTTTTTCTTCAACTTGAATACGATATAAAAAAGAGAGCAATATTGGAATGAAAATAATAATAACGGTAATCCAATTATTGAATGCAATCCCTAAACCGAGAAACGACAATAAACTTCCCAGGTAGGAAGGATGCCGGATATATTTGTAAATACCTGATTGGATCAATTTCTGATCGTTAGCCAGCGCTACATTCACCGTGAATGACTTTTTAAGTTTAATAATTGCAATCCACCTGACGATCAGGCCAAGGCAGATCATTGAAATGCCAGCATGTTGAATGATGGCGGTATCTGAATCTGTTAACAAGAACCCGGTATCTTTCAAAATGAAACCAAGGGTTATAGATATTGTAATCGTAATCCACAGAATTTTCAGTGAAGATCTGTCGTAATCAATTTGAGAATCTTTGGATCTCCTCCATCTTGAAAGACCAATTTCAGATACTACCCAGAAAATGGCGATGATCAGAAATAGATTCATAAAATATATTATCTAATTAGGGCAGCGTTATTAATCCTCCAGTACTTTATGTACCTTATCCAGCTTCCTAACTTTTTCAGATATTTTAATTCCAACACTATCACCTTTCTTCGCGTTGGAAACAGACTCATGCTCTATCTGCATTGAATTCAATTTTGCAGTAAAATCGGTTGTAGCTCCTTTAAAATGCAGATTATCTCCCACCGCTATTTTACCACCCGTAATCTCAACAGCAGCTACTGATATTTTACTGAAGAAATTTGACACAAAACCAATCTCTTTCTCTTGCATGCCAGATCCTTTTTCCAAATTATTAAGTGCAAATCTAAACAACAGTATAACTAAATACCCAGAATATTAAATAAGCTTTATATATCCAAGGCTACTGTACAGACAGATTCATTTTCATTCCAGATATAATTGCTACTCCTTCAACCAGCGCGACAGCCAATTAAGTTGAATTTCATAGGACTGCTTTAAATTATGAATTTTCTTGATTGAGTGGCCTTCATCGGGGTAATACAGCAGCTGAGCCGGAATGCCCTGACTCCTCAGGGCGGTGAACATGCTCAACCCCTGGGATAAATCCACCCGGTAATCTTTGGCGCCGTGGATTACCAGGGTAGGGGTCTTGAAATTACCGGCATAAGTAGACGGCGATCGCTCTATGTACAATTCCCGGTTAGTAATTGGAGTACCCTTGAAATCCCATTCGGGAAACCACAATTCTTCGGTGGAGTAATAGGCTGATATTTGATCATAGCTTCCATCGATTGAAATCAGACATTTGAAGCGGTTATCATGACCGTTGATCCAGTTGATCATGAAACCGCCATATGAGCGGCCCAGAGCTCCCATTCGGGCAGTATCAATTGATGAATAATTCTGGGTTAAATAATCAACGCCCAACATTAAATCCTCAAAATCCATTCCACCCCAGTCACCACTGACAGTTTCCTTGAATTTCAATCCATAGGTGGCAGATCCGTGAGGATTAATCTGAGCCACAATATAACCATTGGCAGCCAGTAACTGAGTGTTCCAGCCATAAAAATTGAAATGTTTATACCAGACATATTGCGGTCCGCCATGAATCAGCAGGACAAACGGGTATTTATCGTCCTGTTTAAAATCCGGTGGGAAAGTCAATATCCCCATAACACTATCTCCACCGGCACCGGCAAACCAGAATGTTTCTGCTGGACTCAAATCCACATTGCTTACCAGATCCTGTGAATATTCAGTTAACTGCTTTCTCTTGCTATTTTTCAAATTCACCCGAAAAACTTCAGCTGGCCGCTGCGGTTCTGAAAGGCTGCAGTATAAATATTTCCCATCACTTGAGATATTCTCGTATTGAATAACAACACCACCAAACAAACGTTTGATTCCCGGCGCGGCAAGGTCAATTTTATATAGCGAGCTCAGGGCTCGATCACCACAAATTACATAAATTGATTTGCTGTCCCTGGACCAGCTGAAATTATCAAGTGACCGGTCGAACTCAGAAGTGAGATTCAGATATTTGTCCTCACTATCCAGTACTATCAAATCACGCTGATCGGATTCGTACCCGGCCCGGGCCATTTCCAGGTAAGCTAGGTAATCACCGTCGGGAGAATATTTCGGATCGGTGTCATTGCCAGGTTTAGATGATATTCGAGTAAGATTCTTTCCATCCCGGCTGACGGAAAAGATATCATTATTGGTACTCACTGCCAGCTCCGGATCCGTATTCATCGTGAAAGCAATAAATTTACTATCTGGACTAAAACTTAGGTCAGGGTCACCTCCTAGATAGGCTCCCGGGGCATTCGTATCACCAGGTGTCAGATCAACCTGACTGCCAGTTGACAAATCCTGCCAGAAAATATGCTGTACGAAGCGATCGTTCCAATGGCTGTAATGGCGGAATAAAAGTTGATCGTATAATTGTCCGCTCCCGGTCATTTCAGATTCTCTTTCCTGCACCGCCTGGATACAATTTTCATCGGTGCCGCATTCAGGATAAGTTGCGGCCGCGAAAACAATCGCTTTACCATCCGGTGACCAGATGAAATCATCGACAGAAGTAACAAATTTTACGATCGTGTCGGTAGTGCCGTGTACAATATCGTAAGATTGAATATTGGTCTGACCATCGGAGGTCGTCAAATATGCAATCCGACTTCCATCCGGAGACCAGCGTGGACTGGATTTGTAAGCTACAACACCCTGGATAGACGCCAGTAGATAGCCGTTCTTCTTTAATATCTGTAGAACATCAGTTCTGGAATTCATACCAATATCATATTCGCTATAAACAACCGCTAAATGTTCATCTGTTGGTGATAGAACCACATTCTTCAGCTGCGGAAATCCATATAGATCATCAAATGTGATTTTCGATTTAGCCCAGCTGACCTGGGAAATAAGTACTCCAATTAAAGCCACTTTTATAATAATTCGTAACATAATTAAAATCCCAAATTAATTATCATTTGCTATGTAATTATTTATCATTGCCAATCGTTCGAATTTATCAGTAAGAAAGTTTTAATGCACCTTCCAGCACTAAAATTTGGAGGTAATTTACTTGATTACTATTATGACAATTGGAAATTATTTTTACCGACTGTTAATATGGCGATTGGTTTATTTATAAAATTCGGATTGAGCCAAATTAACCGAACGATGTCAACTGGGTCTGATTTTATTAATTTGGCTGGTAATTCTTAATAAACTCATTATAATTATTAAAAAGCTGTATCAATGGTTGTACTAATCCTTCTCAGATTCTATTTTAATGATTATAACTGGGGCTAATCAAATACAATTACGGGATATGTATGCAGGCAGATAAATTCTATCTTTTCGGACCTGATCACTGGTATTCGGTCGCTTTTACAATTCTGGCAAGTATTACTTTTATTCTGATTTTCAAACGATTGGTTCATGACAAGGTTAAGCGTGATTTTTTCAGCCGCTATGCCGGCTGGACATTAATACTATATGAAATCGCCAAAGCATTCCTGAGGCCAACTATTCTGAATGAAGCCTGGCAAGTGACATTTCCACTCAATTTATGCCAACTGACTAATATTGCCCTGGGGGTAATGCTGATTACCCGTGGATACCGCTGGTTCGAAATTGCCTATTTCTGGGCAATTGGCGGCGGTACAATGGCGGTGTTGACCCCGGACTTAGCGTTCGGCTTTCCTGATCCACAATACCTGATGCATACGACAACCCACACATTAATCTACATCGGAATTTTCTATGGTTTGATGGTGTTGAACTTTCGCCCCACCTGGCATTCGGTAAAGATATCTTTCGGCACCGCTCTCGGTCTAATGGTAATTATCTTCCCGTTGAATTATCTGTTGGGTAATGGTGCCAATTATCTCTATCTGCGATACCGGCCTCAGGCGGGCTCTCTGCTCGACTTTCTTCCCCAACCTCCATGGCATGTACCCTATGTGATTGTTATCGCCATGGTGATCTACCTGCTGGCATTTCTGCCATTTATGTTTAGAAGGAAGGCATAAATAATAATACATCTGATTAATAAGTATATTCAAATTCCTGGCTTGTCAACCTAACCCACGATTTTATTGTACTCAAGTCTGCGGATCCGCCTACGTCATCTACGATGACTACGCCCGACTAGGAGGGAGGCGCGACTACGTCCTTGTAGAACTACGTTGGTAAACATGACTGCGCCCTTCAGGACTTCGTCGTGTAAAATTCGAACCAGAATAAATTAGGGGTCACAAACATTAAAAGCTGTTATGAAAATACTGGTTGGCCTGCCAACCGAAGTCTCCGATTCATCGGGGTGTAGGTTGGCGGAGAGGGAGGGATTCGAACCCCCGGTCCCGTAAACGGGACGCCGCATTTCGAGTACAAATAACAATTTTAGATTACCGTCGAGAAATGCTAAAAAATGAAAATCGGTATCCCCGTTTTCCGTATCCCGAAAGGCTATTTCAGCAGCAGCATCTTCCGGGTCACAATGTACTCACCAGCTTTGATTTGGTAAAAGTACATCCCGCTTGAGACGTTGGTGGCATCCCATTGAATTGATTTGTACCCAGCATCTTGAGTTTCAGATACCAGCGTAGTCACGTCTCTGCCAAGCAGATCGTAGATGGTGACTTGGACATCAGATCTTTGGGGTAGTTCATATTGGATTGTGGTTATTGGGTTGAATGGATTGGGACAATTTTGATCCAATTTATAACCAACTGCCAATCCGTCTGAGTCAATATGTCCCAAGCTTGAATTGATCGCTTCAATTACATATGGGATATTGATCGTCCCGAGTGCATCATTTGAATTGAATACAGTTGTTTCAGTCACATTCAATACCGTATCCAAATTGGCATCCCATACCAAATATTGAACTATTTCGCCATTAATATTAGCACGAAGCATCAGGAAATAAATCAACCGATCATTGACCTGGATGGGTTCTGCTACTCCCCGACACTCACCATTAACAAATGCCGCCACTACATCATTTGTATCACTGGATGGCCCATCATTGATTTCGAGCAGAGCGGTGACTGTCATAAAGTATTCAAAATCACTGGGATTCACAGTCCAGTCGACAGGCGGTTGGGCCATTAATGCAGTTATAATGACCGCAGTCACAAACAGGTTTTTACCGGTTTTCAGCATCTGATTTACTTTAGCATTATCATTTTCTTTACATCACGGAAATTCTTGGTAAGTCCCCGACCTTCCATTACAACAAAATACATACCGGAACTCACTGGTTTATTCTGCTGATTGGTACTATTCCAGATTACCACTTGATAACCCGGTTCCATTTCATCATTTAATAGCGTTTTTATTTGACGACCCATAATATCATAAATGATGATATTAACCGTCGATATCTCAGGTACACCAAACCCGATTTTAGTTATAGGATTAAACGGATTAGGATAATTCTGGCTTAACATGAATTCCTCGGGAATGAATCCTTGGTCTCCTATTCCCAATAGAGATTTCTGGATGATAAGCGGTTGCATTACTGAACCAATCATGTCATCAGGATTAAATGTTAATAATTCCGCTCCTTTATAGATTGTTTCCTCATCATTATCCCAAATCCGGATTTCCATATTTTCATTTTCTGTGGAGTTACTATAAATAGTAAGGAAAATACGGTATTGATCCAAAGTCGGAATGAACAACGGTCGTGCAATCCCTCGTACTTCATCATCCACCAAAGCAACAATCATATCGTAGGGATCATTTATACCATAATCACCTTCATCAATTAGTGCAGTAATGCTCATATTATGTTCAAATTGATATATATCTTGGGTGATCCATGGCTCTAATGGAAGGCTGTCAGGATCAAAAGTGTTAAGCTGTTCAAACAAGCTAGGAGACTGTGGATCGGTTCTGGTGTTATCAGTATTTGGATAAATAAGAGTATCACCAGTTTCCATGAACAACTTATACCCCTGTCCCGGGAACATCCGGGTCATAGAGCCAACCCAACCGACATTAGCCACATACTGGGCAAATTGGAGCTGATTCTTTACTAGATCATTTTCTGTTACGCTCAATGATGTTAACGCAACATTGATATCCATATTCTCATTTGGAAGATAGCCCAGCCAGGTCCAGTTGTTATTCATTAGAAGAGGTAGAGTGTCTGGTACAATTGGATACCCAACATAGTCTAGTTGATTCAGGGAGTCCATATCACAGAAGTACATTTTACCCGGGGTTAGTCCCATACTCATGAGTGTCCCGGCCCAGCTGGAATCAGACGCATCGTATTGGGCATAACCCGTATGACCTACAATACGATCGCCATCATTTACAGTAAAACCATCAAAAACGGCATTTATATCTGATGAAATTTCACTTTCAAGATTAAGGCTGAACCAGGTGAAACCACTGTGAATGTTAATATTCTGAGCAACGGTTCCAGTGGCGTTAATAATTATTGGATTTGCAGGTGATCCAACATAGGATTCGTCAGAAAATATTATAGAAGTATCTGTTCCCCAGTATTCTATGCAACCAGTACGATCCCAAATATGAAATAAAACTTCTTCACCAGCAGAAAGATTACTATAGATGGTCAAATAGGCTAGGGAATCATTTATGGCTTCATCGTAAACAAGAGATGCGTAGCCACGTAATTGACCATCAACAAAAGCGCCAATCCGATCGTAGATATCACCGGACACGTCCCCAAGAACAGATAATCTGGCTGTCATATTCATAGAAAATTCGTACTCGAAAGGATTGAATTCCCATTCAGGATATGGACACATAGCCACAAGATCCAGTACCAGTGGTTCTAATCCTTCCGGACAATCAGCAAACAAGGTATGACTATATTCACCAGAATTAATAAAAGGATCAATTTCAAACGAAATATCAAAGGATCCTCCGGGATTGATTTCCCCTGCAGCTGGAGATGCTGTCATCCATGGTGGAAGATTAGTTATTACGAAAGATTGCGCCGAAGAACCAATATTATTAAGTGTTGTTGAAAAGGAATTTTCTTCCCCTGTAAATGCAATCAAATCAATGTTTGTTGTATTCCAGCCAATAGGATTTCTATTCACGACGAATTCCCAGGCCAGAGTGTCAACCGACATGACATTTCCAACCAAGTCTTGAATATTGTGTATTTCGGCTCTTAATACCTGCCCCTCAATCTCCCGATTGGCTACTGAGGACGCAGGAGAAATGATTAGCATGTCTTCACTACAGGTAAATTCGGATGCCACTTCATTACCGGTAAATGCAAAGAATAGTTCTGCTGAATTTGCGTTCAAACTGTAACAATCAATATCTTCAGTAAAAGTGATCGAAACCTGGTCATTCATATTTAGAACACCATCGGCGGGTTCAGCCGCACCCATCATTTCAGGACTTATTCGGTCAATTGATCCGAATAAATCCATGGATGTTGTTTCTCTAAGCCGGCATTGGGATTTGGCTCTGATTTTGTAATCGCCATCGTCAAGATAACTTACATCCCAGGTTGCCACCAAAAAGTTTTGTCCAGCACTGACCAGTGTATCGATAGTAAATCTGGTTGAATCCACTTCCAGCCAATTATTTTCTTCTGCTAACGAATATTCCATGACGATGTATTCCAGTTCAAAATCGGAAGTATCATAGCCTGAGAAAATAAAGTTCAATTGATTGCTATCGGCTTGGCTGACATGCCATTGTGAAGATTCATCGGAAAAAGAAAGTTCTATTGGAGAGCAGGGGGTTATAAAATGTGCGGAAACATCAACCCAACTGGCATTTTGAGGATCCTCCCCCAGTAAATCTGCGATATCAGCTTCCCCCGGTGGTGCCAGTTCCATGGTCATGCTGTCATAAATATATTCAACCGGTCCCATTTCTACGGTTAATGTAGCTTCAATAGATTGACCGGCATCAATTTCAAAATCTAACCCCGCTGCCAGATTTTGTCCATTCACTTTAAGGATGGCTCCATCAGGATTCGTTTCATTCAACATGCTTAAGCTGTAAACCCAGGTTTCTCCAGTTTCGCTCTGGTTTCCTAAACCTAAGGTATAAATGGCAGGTTGGTCAGGATCTACATCTAACTGAATTGCTGGATTAATGGATAAATCTGCCCATTGCCGCTTGAAAGTACCCGGTTCCCAGGGCACTGATGATTGCCCTGCCACCAATTCATAAACGGGCATATTCCAGACCGTATCCCTTTTTATATTTACTGTAAAGGCATCTCCCGGATCATCATCACCGAAAGAAAAACCCATTGTTCTTGACCAGGTTTGAGTGGTTCCATTACCGTCGACACCAGTGTGCGTATCTGTTCCCGTACGACCACCTACAACACCTACACCATTAACAAGTAGACCAAGGGCAAAGCCATCGGCATCATATTCTGTAACTGTGATGTCCTGGGTGGTTGAATAAGAAGAATCGGTGGTTGTGGAATATTCATAACTGGCAAGTGCATCAAAACTCACATTGGAAATGGATTCACCGGTATTGGATATGGCATTGGTAAAAACAGCGCTATTTTTTGCCTCATCATTTAATACCAGTAATCTTTCCCAATAACGAAGAGCCTGTCCCAATTCGGCTGTATCAGCAGGTTCAGCAAGCGCCTGAGCCACTATTAAATCGGGAATAATATTGTTCCGTATATTATAATCCGAATAGATGTAGAATGAATGGAAACCGGTAATATCTGATAATCCATGCGATGTGTCCAGTTGAACTTCGCATGATCCGTTCAATGATAAATCCACCATGCGGCTGTAAGTCACGTTTAATCCTGCACCTATAAAGATATCAGCACCATCTCCAACGATTAACCCATCTCCATTTGTTTGATATAATTCTGATGTTGTAATACAGACTTCCGATACTGTATCGTTCAGGGTTGTGTTTGAATAGCCCCAGTTTGCTTCATAATCTGCCGTAATATCCCACTCAGTTTCAAATGAGATAGTTGTTCCGATGAATGGCACGGTCCAACCAGCCTCAACTGTAATATCCGCACCTAGGCTGGCAGTCACCCAATTATCTGCAGTAGTATCATCCTGAGTGCTCATTTGCAATGTCCGACAGATGGATTGATCATCGGAAAGATAGGAATAACTCAGATCCCCAGGCGGATCTCTCAAAACAAAGAAAGGCAATACATTTGTCCGGGCTGGGCGTGGTAAAAAGTCGGTCCCAGCCGTAGCTGAACGTCCTTCGATAAAAGCCCAGAGATCTGTGGTTGCCTGACGACCGATTGGATCTTCCGCTAAAATGGTTAATTGTTTTTGATGGGGGTGATCACCTCCGGACAACAAATTTGGCTTGTCAGCCTGATATTTGTACCACAGTTGTCCCTTTGTTTCTTCAGGCGTCCAGACAGGCCAGGGATCGGTCACAATTCCTGTCCAATTATCATAAGCCTGAACCGTAAAGGAGTCCAGATAACAGCGATTTACAGGCACGCCATCATACCCGCCATACTCTTCATAAACATTTACGAGTAAACTATCGATCTGATGCTGCTGAACAACAGCGCAACCATCTCCCCATGCAAGATCACTTAATGAAATTCGCAAAGAATCTTTATAAACAAATTCCAGGGATTTGCTTCCACCGCTTAGAGACACAATCTTTGATTGAAAAGATATCTCCGGATTATCATGGGTTATGCTCACCACATAATTCAGAGGAGGTAATCCCGTTATGACAATGTCATTGTCTGTTCCTGTAGCTTGATCATTTAAAACAGTTGAGTAACAGGAAGGTGTTGTGGAAACGGTAATATCAACGTCCCCAATGGGGTAAAAACAATCACCACCACCAATGGATACAGTTAATGTTTCTGTTTTTGCATCGGTAAACTCAATTCCTGCTAAATCCTGATTAACATTTTCAATCGTATAACCCTGTTCGATACCGTCTAATAAAAATGTATGACCTTCTATATAGGATGTATCTATGCTTGTATGTTCACCAACCGTTGTTGTGTCATATCGGAAATACCCCCCGAAACGAATAGACAGTTGTCCGCTGGCATCTGGTTCCAAATCCAGAGACCATTCTCCGTCAGTATCGGTGTAAGTGCGAGGTCTGGTTTCAGCAGAATCCAATAGTATTTCAGCGCCTTCCACCGGGCAGTTTGTATTATCGTACATAATTGTTCCGCTGATTGAGAATAACGATTTATCTAAAAACTTCACATCATTTAGTACAGGATCATTTTTGGTGATCGGTGCAGAAGCAGTTAAAGGATCAAATATATTATGATTCAGTTTATATGGAGTGGCAGTGTACGATGTACCATTTGGATCTACTACATCATACCAGACACCACGAATTTCATAATGTCCTGTAACATCAGTATAGGCACTTAATTTTACAGCAGCAAATTCATCGCTCCAGGTTGCACCATTCATTAATAGGGCATTTTCCCGGGGTTCTGTCATATCAAACGATATATTTGATTGGTTTTCATCGAATTTCCAATAACCAACTAAACCAGGTTCATCGCCAAATAAGGCGCGATCTTTATTCCGAACAATATCCGAAGTAGAATTAGCTGTTTGCCAAATTCTAATATCATCAATATACCCATCGTAATACTCGGTATTATCACGTTTTTTCCCGATGATCAGGTTTGCAGGTTCAGGAAGTGCATTGGTATATGAAAGGGAATCGACAAGAAAACCATCCTGAAATAATCGAAGAGTTGCATCGTCAAAAGCAATGGCAATATGCTCCCAGCTCCCGGGAGTCACCAGATCAGCCTGTACAATAAAGCTTTCAATTTGAGCTTTTATTTTATCAACAGTATGAAAAATACGTAACCGTGAACCCCAATCAAGGAGTGTTGAATTTCCAGGGGCAGCATCGACATTATACCATAATTCAACAGTAAATGATGAGGTAATGGATGAAAAATCATTTTCTATACTTATATAATCATTTACTCCATCACATTGAACAGATTTTCCCAGAATGGGGGATAATGATACTTCCACATCAGCTACGGGATTTCCCAAAGGTGTCCAAGGGACACCAGGTATGGATCCAGGTGTGAATACACGACCGGCGATTTTTCCATTTGGTATGGTGAACCCAATATCGAACCCTTCTTCGCTATATCCGTACTCGTTTGAAACACGAATTCCGTAATCATACAGTGTCCCGGGAAAGATACTTTGATTGTCATCGAATGCCGGATTATCTTGAGAAACATTTGCCCGCCAGGTTCCATCCCGGGTAATCACCCAGTTTCCTGTGGTTGGAGTACTCCCGGTAGGAATTGGACTTGAAAAATCGGCTGGCGGACTGAGTTTATCAGCTTCCCAGGATATACGAATTAAATCCGGATGGTTTTGCGCGCCATCAGTGGCTGATACAATTGGAGCATCCGGTTCTTTTAAAAAGAGGGACCAGATACCTAAATCGACAGAATGATTTGTGCCTTGCGATTGTCCGATAAATGGTTGCCCCGTATTCAATGTAATGGAATGTACTCTCGAAAGTGGATTGTCGCTGGTGGTTGATACATTACCAGTTGCACCCCAAACTTCAAGATGTTGAGTTACCTGAGTATCCTGCGCTGCCAGGACACAAAATAAGATCAAATGGATTGAGAAAATTCTCATGATGCCTCCTTATCGAAATGGTATATGGTTAATTCGATTCAAGAAGGGCTTTTATCTCAGCTAATTCTTCTTCAAGTGCGGTAATTCGTGCCTCCTGTGTATTCACCAATTCTTCCAGGGGGACTGCATTTCCGTCACCCATTTCAGTCCGAGCTGTGCCAAAGAGATATCCTACAGGACTATGCATATACTTATTACCCAGATCATCTTTCCAGTAAAAATAAATCGCATTGCGATATATTCCACCAAACAGCAGAGTGCTGTTTGGTGCACTGTTTAAAACACTGAGAGCATCAGCAGTGCTAGCCCCTGAAGATTCAATGCGGATGGGATTACTGCTATCATCGTAGATATGCAGCGGTTTGGTGGGCGTATCAATGCCATTTATACCGACATAACCGGAATTCATGCAGATTGCCTGATTCCAACTGCTACCCCCCACTCTATCAAAGAAATGAACATCACCGTCAATTACCTCACTTACATTTAGGGCAAATGAGTTGAGTCCACCTTTTTGAATGGTCATATGCGTACTTCCCGTACCGTTAATAGTCATTCCGCCATCCATGGAAACTTGGGTACCAGGATTTGTCGTTCGGATACCTACATTGCCGTTGAGATCTACATTAAACACAGTTTCACCGAAGGGTGTCCCAGCTGTTGTTGCCTTTGTGACATAAAAACCAAATTGTGAAGCCACTAGCGATACGGGTTCATACATAGCCTCCCAGCCCCAGCCAGAATTAATAGCAGTAAAATTGCTAAAGGTTGTATTAGAGCCCGTCTGCAAAATATAATTTCCAAGAGCGCTATTTTTAATTCCACCGGTATCTGCAATTCTAATATCCCCATCAACATGTAGTCGGTCCAGAGGGTTCGAGGTACCAATTCCCAAAAAACCAGTGGTATTATTAAACGTAGCCATCCTGCCGGCTCCATCATAGGAATAAAAACTCAATCCATCCATATTGTTGTCCAGACCAATTAGAGCTTTGTTTACGCCACCGGTACGGAATTGTAAAAATGCTTCTCTTGCGTTACTCGACCGTTCGATAGTTAGGCGAGTGTGTGAATCACCGGCTTTTACGTGGAGCTTGGATGCTGGGCTTGTCGTTCCTATTCCCACACTTCCCGCGCCAGGGAAAACATTTTCTGCACCAGACAAATAGGCCATTTCGTAAGGGCTGGTATTAAGCTTTAATCGTGGTGTCATTTCACCATCGGTTCCGACTGCAATGCTCAACCAGTAACTGGCTGATCCTGCTAACATGTTTACAGGATTAACATCATCACCTAATGTCGCATTAAAGACGCCGTTAGTAACAGTGATAGAATACTGTCCTGTCCATACGGCGGCTCCTCCAGTCTCAGAGCCATAAATACGGAATGTGAGATCATAATTACCATCATCCTTGGCAAATCCATTGGCATCTCTCAATACACCTTGGGTATTAATTGATTGTGAAAAAATAAAGGATGAGAGGACGGTTATTAAGACAATGAGTTTTTTCATGATGTTTCTCCGGATTCTTGTATGATGGGCTTTGAAATATGTATTAGTAAATATAAAATAGAGAAATGTTGAAAATAGGATACAGTAATTAAATGTAGCGCACGTGAATACCATTTCCCCGATAATAGCATAACAAGATATTAATGAAAGACTATACTTTAATCAAGATATACAAATCCAATGGGGACCAAAGTGATAAGCGCTACTTAAACTTGGAATTGTAAGTTATGAATGGTTAGTTTAGTTAGCCGGACTAATTTGATTTAAAAGTTAGGGTGTAACTTTTGGATTATGATCTGCACCAAAACTCATACATTTTTGGCACTCCCCAATCCTCAAATTTCCAAATACGTCTAATCGATTTTGATTATGGGAATGGTGAGTAAAAGATACCTGATACCAAAACTAAACTAACAATTAGGGATACATTTTAAGGATACAACAAACCGATTATCGACAATTGTGCAACGAACTAATAATCCGTTGCTGGTTTTATCTTTTGTTTGAATTATATCTGCATTTGAATTTTATACAATAAAACAAAAAACATAGTACAATTAGTGCCCACTTTTAGTTTAAGATCATCGAGAACGCGGTGTTCTTTTATGCCTCTGTTATTCGATTCGAATAGGTGTGCACCGCACTGTTTCTACAACGGCATTAACCTATTATTTATCGATAAAACTCTAACTCTCCATTACCGTATCCCGATTCTGGGTATCCCAATCAGCAATTTCACAACTCTTCGTGGATTTCCTGCATAATCCAGAGAACCTCTTCTTCTTGGAAAACTAGTAATCAGGAAGATATCACATTCAGTTTGACATTAGGAATATTCAATTGTTTGCGATCTGCTAAATGTTGGTCAACTTTTTTCAATACTACGGGTAAATCGGCCAGGAATTCAGAACTTTTGATTATGAAATCGAAAACTCCCAACTCAGTCATCATCACAGCGATCTTAATATCCTCGATGCTGGTCATCACGATAAATTCCTGATAACGGTCCGGAATGCTGATTCTTGTTATAACTTCGTAAGCAGTCATATCTGTCAGCTCGTAATCAATCAGAATGATCGATTCGGGATGGTTCTCGATCCAGGCAATGGCTTCCTGTCCACTGGTAACAGATTCAATATTATAATCTTCATGGGACAATCGTTGCAAAATTAACTTTATCATCCAGGTATCATCGTCTACTACCAGAATCGGGGTTTGGACAGTTAGAATAGAATTCATCACTAGATTTTATTTGGGGATTTTCATATAGAATATATTACTTACTGGTTCATTTGGCTTTACTCCAACTTCTGCATTGTGTGCTTCAACCATTCGTTTTACTATAGCCAGCCCTAATCGGTGATTTTTGAACTCCAATTAATAGTCCAATAAATGACGGTTCGTCAAATCAAGCTTTGCTTCTTTAGTTCTTTCTTTAATTGATCAAGCGTATATGGTTTGCTAAGAATACTATTAAAATCCTTTTGTCCTACTTTCCCAACAACACGCTTCTCAAAGGCAGTTACAGCAATGATCGGGATTTCTTTGAATTTGTCCTGTTCTCTGAATTTCTCCATTAGAGTAACACCCGATATGCCTTCACCTAAGGCAATATCTAATAACATTCCATCTACTTCCTCATTTTCCATTAGCTCAATAGCCATCTCCCCAGTTTCAGCTTCAAGATAGTCCAGTTTCATCTTTTTTAACATAAATTTGAGAAATGCACGAGATGTTAGATCATCTTCGACTATTAGTAACTTTCTATATGTATTATTCATAGCTTATATCATCCAAGATATATTTCAACTTTCCTGATTAGGTCCTGGCTTAAAATTGGTTTGGACATATAATTATTGCACCCAGTAATTAAACACCTGTCTCGATTGTAATGAATTTATCAATAATTAAAGCTATAATAAGTAATTCTTTATGGAATTTTAATAAAAAAGATATTACCATTTGGTTCATTAGGCTTTACTCCAATCTTCGCTACGTGAGCCTTTGCAATACGTTTAACAATCGCAAGACCTAAACCACGTCCCCGTTGCTTCTTTCCATCCAGCTGCACCTTTCTTTTAAAAATCTCCTTTCGTTTATTCTCGGGAATGGTATTACCATAATCCTTAACTTCAATTATTCCTACTTTATTGTCTGAATAGGCTTTTACAATAATCTTTTTACCATCCCGGGCATATCGAATTGCGTTGCTAATATAGTTGATTGGTACCTGACAAATTATCGGATTAGCAGTTACAGTTAGTTTTTTTGGGAGATCCAATTCAAGTGTCGTCTCACTACTTTCCAAACGTTGCGTAAAATCTTTTTTAATACCAGTTATCATTTCAACAAGGTCAATTGGTACTTTCTCGATTTCATCTCCTTGGGTTGCCTGTATAAGACTGGTAGCCGTTTTTAATGTATCAATCAGTCGTTTGCTACCTGTATGAATATAATTCAGATGCTCATTACCTGGCTGATCCTCCATCAATATCTCAGAAAATCCAAAAATCTGACCGGCAGGGTTTATTAAATCATGGGTTACTATATCAAACAGCATTTCCTGAACATCGTTTACTTCTTTTAACTCCTTAGTTCTTTTTTCTACCATTTCTTCGAGGTGTTCACGATGTTTGGCCAATTCATGTTCCACTTTTTTACGTCTTGTGATATCACGTATAGATGCAAATACTAGTATTCCCGAATCAGTTTTTAGCGAACCCAAAGCAATATCTGCCGGAAATTCAGAACCATCCTTTCTGATAGCATATATATCCGAATCAGCATACATCTGCCGCACAAATGGAGCTTTCATATATTCTTCAACTTTTGTATTGTGCTTTTGAAAACGTGCTGGTACAAACATATTTATCGGTTTACCAATGACTTCTTTTCTTGTATAACCAAAGAGATTTTCAACCTCATTGTTTACTAACTCAACGTTCCCCATTTTGTTGACTATCATCACTCCATCTGGAGCAGATTCCAATAATCCTTCAAAGCGTTTTAGATTTCTTTTCAATGCCTCCTGAGCACTGTTTATACTTCTGACGGCTAGGCCTAGGACAACCGCAGCAACAATAAATATCATACTTTTCAAGGCCCAACTGGTAGTTATTGTATGGACTAATACAGGTTCGGGTAAATACGAACCCTTATCTAACAAATAGATTCCAGTCAACGACAGCAGGCATAAACCAACAAAAACAAATCCACCAGATCTTCCCAACAACATTCCTGCAATAAGCAGCGTCACGATATAACCCCCAACAAATGGTGCATTTATTCCTCCGGTTAGGATTATAACGCTTGTTGTAAATACAAAAGCCGCAACAGATATGAAAATACTTGCTTGATTAACATATTTAAGCCGAATCAACATAAATGTAAGAAGAGCTATTATGATAATAACAGCAATCATGAATAATCGATATATCTGGATTGGAACCTGAAACAGGGTAAAAACTGTATATATTATTGCCGTAATTATTAGAGCCTGGGATATTGTATTCAGGAGTCTTGCAATACGGGTTTTTTCGTCATCAGCGAAATGGGGTGGTGAGATCAATTTCTGTACACCATGTAATAGTTTATACTTGGTAGTCATCCCGTCTTAAACCCTATTAATTTGGACTGTAATTGGAGATTCGAAACGTGATTTAATCATAAATATTGATTTACCTTATTTAATAGATTATCCTTCAAAATAGGTTTCGACATATAATCATTACACCCCGCTTTTAGGCACTTTTCACGATCAGCAATGAATGCATGTGCTGTAATAGCGATAGCCGGAAGGGATTGCCATTTCTTGGATTTCCTCAAGTATTTAATCAAATCTAAACCATCTTCTTCACCTTTCAGTGATAGATCGATCAATATCAAATCGATAACTGTCTTTTTTAACTGCTCTTTAGCATCTTCCACCGATTCAGAGATGATATATCCGTATTCAGGTCCAAGATACAGCCGCACTAATTCGTGGGATATGAAATCATCTTCCACGTAGAGTATCGTTGGTTTATGACTTTTACTATCTTTGCCAATATTCATGCTATTACTCTTTCATTATGTTTTAGGCTGCAAAAGTGACTTCAAAGGTAGTTCCTTGTCCCTTCTTACTCTCTACTTGAATGTCTGCACCGATCAAATCAATGTACCTTTTGGTTAAGGCTAAACCAAGCCCAATCCCCTGATACTTCTTGGAGTATCCTTCACTTTCCTGGGAGTAGGGTTCATAGATACGCCCCAAATACTCCTCTGTCATTCCTATTCCCGTGTCAGTTACTGTAAAGACCAGATTATTTCCTTTTCTTCCCAATTCAACATTGACTGATCCAGTGTCTGTGTATTTAATGGCATTATTAATCAGGTTTGTCAATGCATTTGTAACACAGTATTCATCCACTTGGATAGTAGTCTTCCGCAAATTATTATTGAAGCTTAATTGTAAACCCTTCTCTTCAGCCTTAAACCGCTGTTCAGCAACTAATCCTTGAATTAATTGCTTAAGATCAATCTCAACATCAGCTGTGGCAAATGTCTCTGCTTCGATTTGGGATATATCCAGTATGCCATGGACTGTATTCATAAGACGCTTTGTGCTGCGATGGATATAGTCAAACGATACTTCGGCATCTTCATCAATATAGTCACTGAGTTGATGTTTTAAAAGATCCGCAAAACCAACGATCCCATTTAAAGGCGTTCGAATCTCATGGGACATGTTGGCTAAGAAATTAGTCTTGACCTGATTAGCACGTTTCGCTTCCCATAATGCTTGTTCACGTTCTATTTCAGACTTTTTTTCCGCTGTAATGTCATGTGAGAATATCGCAAATTGTGAAAGACTCCCATTTTCGTCAAAGATAGGATAAACACTATTATCCAGCCACCGGTCTATTCGTTGATCAACAAATCGTACCACTTTACCAGTTTTTTCAGCCTCTTGTCCTCGTTTCTGTCTTTCTTCTGCTAAGTCAGGAGGTAACAAATCATAAATATTTCTATCCATCATATTGTCAGGGGATTGTTTAAATGAATTTGCCATGGCATCATTAATTGCGATTATTATCCCTTTTTTATCAATTAACATGGCTAAATCTGAGGTAGCATTTAACAGAGCTCTGTTTTTTCTTTCGCTCTTTGCTAATTCATCTGCTGCTAGTCTCCGTTCAGTTATGTCTTCTTTCACCGCTAAGTAATTGATAATCTTACCGGATTCGTCCATTATTGGAGAGATTGAAGCAGCTTCCCAATAAAGTTCCCCATTTTTCTTCTTATTATGAAATTCTCCTCGCCATTCTTCCCCAGAAGAGATCGTTTTCCAGAGATCTTGATAAAATGTCTTTGACTGTTCCCCTGATTTTAGGATTCTTGTATGTTTACCTAAAACTTCCTCACTAGAATATCCGGTGATATTTAGAGCCTTGGGATTAACATACTCGATATTTCCATCTGTGTCAGTAATAACGACTGAAGCCGGACTTTGCTGAACAGCTGAAGATAATTTGACTAATTCCTTTTGAGCTTTTTTACGCTCTGTTATATCCCTCGCAATACTTAAGACAAGAGTTTTGTCACCTATCTTCACAGGGTGAGTTAGAATCTCGATATCTCTTTTTTCCCCACCTCTCCTCAATAACGTAAACTCATCTGGTCCAGTGGATTTACCCATCACGTTCTTTGCAAGGAGTTTTGCAGCTTTAGAAAGTTGACTTTTTGGTAAAAAACCAATCTTTAGCATATTTTTACCAACCAGTTCAGACTTTACCGTTCCTATCATCTTCTCAGCTGCCGCATTACAATCTACAAATTGCCCTTTAAGGTCAATAAGGTAATAAGCGTCTGGGGCACGATCGAATATTAGCCGATATCGCTCTTCACTCGCCTTCAGCGACTCTTCAATTAGCTTTTGATCTTCAAGAATACCTAAAAGTGCCTGGCGTGAATGCTCCGAATTCTCAATCCTGATCCGTTGTTCTTCTGCCAATTTCTTCTCGTTCTCCTGCTGTAGATCCTCTACCCGCTTGCGCTCGGTGATGTCGATGATATGCCCCTGTATTCGTTCTACATTGCCATATTCATCTTCCATAGCAGTAGCAGACATCAATACGTGGAATATTTCACCGCTCATCTTGCGATATGTAATGGGAATTGGTTCAGTAGATCCTATCTGAATGATCTTTTTGATCAACCTATCCCTCTCTTTTGGTTCCTGATGATCAACCACATTTACTTTCATAAATTCTTCTTTGCTTGGATATCCGAAGAGGTCAACCAGGCCTTGATTACATTCAATCATCTGACCATCAGGGGTTGTGACGAATGATCCGTCCCGTGCAGTTTCGAAGAAGGTTCGGTAACGCTCTTCGCTCCTCCTAAGAGAAATCTCGGCTTTTTTGTGGTCTGTGATGTTCCTTGAGGTTGACCATAGATGGGTCAATTCTCCATATTCAACGATCCCCGACCATGTTTCAATAGCATAACTTTTTGCTCCTGATATTGAGATATTGCAGGTTTCATAATTATCAAGCTGATAACCGCTTTCGATGAACTTCTTGAAGGCATCATCGAACATCCTTTCTAAGATGAGATCGATGTATCTATTTCCGATCAGTTCCTCCTTTCCCTTGAGACCCCATGCCTTCCACACTTCATCATTGGAATCGACACAGGTTGACCTGTACAGCATCTCGATCTGTTCCTCTATAGCGAGGTCGGTCTGCAGTCCCTCGGGCATTTTCCATAACGAGACAAAACCAGGTGACTTATAGATGTAATCTGCATAGTGCATTTGCACGTAGTGAAGTTTTTTTTCAGCCAGTTTTTGCTCGGTGATATCCCGGCTGGCTGCCCAGATGTTTGTCAATATTCCATCCTTAATCACACCGTACCATGATTCCAATCCGTAGTATTCTTGACCTTCATTGTTGACATCGTATACCTCACTGTTGTCAATATGATAACCACTATCTATGAACTGATAGAATGGTTCAGAAGGCATGTCAAAGACCTCACCAGTTGTCTTCCCAATAGCCTCTTCCTTTTTGCCTCCACAATAATGGTTCACGAAGGCATTATTAGCATCGACCAATATGCTGTGTCTAAGCATTTTGACCTGCTTCTCAGCCGGTAAGTCGATTCTCAAGCCATCAGGTACCTTCCAATAGGTGACTTGTTCAGAGGATGCATTTATAAAATCGTCGTAGTGCATTCGGATTGTATGTAGTGCCTTATCAGCCTCTATTCGCTCGGAGATGTCCCGCATAATTGTGGAGAGGTACTCTAGTGCACCATCAGGAGATCTGTGAGCCATAATGACCTGTGAGACTGGGATCTCATGACCATCAGGGCTGAGAAGGGCTGTTTCCCCCTCCCACACCCCTGATTGGATTGCGGCGGGAATGCCCTCATCCTCAACTATTCGAAGCGCCCATTCAGGGTGGACAGCTGATATCTTTTTTGTACTGAGATCTGCATCGGTACTCCATCCAACGAGTTTACGGCCTGCCTGGTTCATAAAGGTGACTTGACCGTTAGGGAGTGCGGTGGACACCAAGTCGCTGGTCGTTTCCAAAATTGCGATCAGTCTTTGACGTTCAGCAAATTCTTGACGCGATTCTCTTTCCGTTTTGGAATCCATTACTTTTTACCCTTTCCTTGAGTCCCTGGCTTACCTGCTGACACGTCGATCCTTTTTAAGCTGGCGTATCGAATAGGTTCATCCAGCCTGGTCAGCAGCGCATTGACCTCTGCCTTGAGTTCCCGCACCCGGTCTTCTCTTCCCAAGGTCACCTCATGCCATCGGTGTAATTCATCTAGTTGCTTTCGGAGCTCTTCTTCAGCTTTTTTCTGCTTTGTGATATTTTTAGCACTTGCCCAAACATGGGTTAATATCCCATTTTTAATCATCCCGAACCAGTTATTAAGTCCGTAGAATTCACTACCATCAAGCAAGATTTCACGCTGCCCAAAGTTATCGAACGTATAGTTATTATTGATAAATTTAATAAAGTTATCATCGGCTGTATCGCTAGACGAAACAAGCTCCTTATACTTCTTACCGACCACCTCTTCTTTGTGCTTAAATCCGAATGATTCCCAGCTTGCCCTATTCGATTCGATACATACTGATTCATAGAGCATTGCTACCTGCGCTTCAACAGGCAGGTCTGTTCTCATACCTTCTGGTACCTGCCAACACGATATTACATCACTTGTGGCCTCTATGAAATCAGCATATCGCATCTGTGTTTCTTGAAGCTCTTTTTCAATCTTCTTACGTTCAGTTACATCCTGGATATGGCCTATCAATTTGATAATCTCACCCTGATCATTAAAAAACATCCGATTCGATCCCTCAATGTATCTGATCTCCCCATCGGATTTGACAATGCGATATTTAAACTTACGGGGTTTCTTCTCAGCCAGCATCTCTTCCATGGATTTTTGCACTTTCTCTTGATCATCGGGATGAAAGACTTTGAATACGGTTTCTAATTGACCATCGTAGTCATCCAATGCGATTCCGTAGATCTCCAAAGCATTAGTTGAGTAAGTGACATGGTTAGTTGCCAGATCCCATTCCCAACTACCCATCCCAGCAACCTTTTCGGCAGTTTCTAACATAGAATGAGAGTGGTATAACTCTGCTTCAGCTTTTTTACGGTCGGTAATATCAGTATGCGTCCCAACAATCCGCGAAGGATCTCCATTATCATCACGTTTTATAATCTTTACTCTGGCACGAATCCACATCCAATTGCCATCTTTGCGTTTAAAACGGAATTCTTCATCGTATTTGGGGATTTTTCCTGCTAAATAATCATTGACAATATTCTCAAGAAGTAAATAATCCTCTGGGTGCACACGCTTAACCCATTCAGCAAAAGTGCCTGGAAACTCATTTGGTTCATAGCCTGCCATTGTATAGTAACGTGAATCGAAAAAAATATCATTTGTCGGAACATCCCAGTCGTAATATCCATCATTGTTTACTGCCAGAGCCATATCATTTCTTTCTTCGCTTTTCTCTAGAGCTTTGCGTACCTGCTTGCGTTTGGTTATATCACGCCAGAGAGAGCGACTGCTCAGTATCTTTCCATTCATATCCCTGATAGCAGAGACATTGAGACTGACATCCAGTTTGGAGCCGTCTTTGAGCATTAGTATTAATTCTATATCATGAACAACACCAGTTTCCACAAACGATTGGAAAGCCTTTTGGACATCTTCCATACAATCAGGATGATACATGTCAAATACCTTCCGGCCAATAATTTCAGATTTGTCATAACCTAGGGTATCTACAACAGCCTGGTTGCATCTTAGAATATTAGCAGTTTCAGCGTCCACTGAGATATACATGTCAGGAGCGTTCTCATAAAAATCTTCGTATTTAGCGGCCAGCATTATGCGTTCTTTTGAGGAATTGGTAATTCGTTGTGCTGTTACTACAATTGCCCCGAGGCCAATAATCCAGAGAAATCCTAGTCCTGATAGCAGACCAATTATATTGTTACGGGCATCACTCAACATACTACTTACAGGCACTGATACGCTTACTCCACCCCGCACATCCCCTAGTTTATAACCTTGGTGAGAGTGGCATTTCAGACATCCTTCCTGGACATACATGGGTCGCATGAACCGTAAGAATTTCTCACCATCAAGGTCATTAAACTCAAGCACTTCCTCAGTTCCGGACTCGAAAGCATGTAGTGCTTTGGTTTCCCAATCGTCCGCTGCATTTTCAGGACGTAGGGGATTAAGACTAGTAATATGTCCCTTTATCCCATATCGAATGCCGTGTTCTTCAATGATCTGCCTAAGCATGTAGGCTGGATTCAGCAGAGTTAGTTTCTTACCAGAAGGTGTTGTGATATCCCGCTCTGGAACATGGGACAGATAAGGATTTGGTGGCGTGTTTTCGGTCTGGGGTACATACACTCCCCCATGGGTTGCAGCCCAGAACCTGTATGCTTGGTCCTTGTCAAAATTGGAAAGTGCTGTGGCAGAAGCTCTTTCCCAAACGATACGGTTTAAATTCCTTATCCCCAGATAGCTCATAACTGCAATTACGAGTGTCCAGATTATTCCAATTGCCAAAGCCCTGTGCCATGTCGATCTCAGGTCGCTTCCTAACATGGATCTGCCTCCCTTGTCACTGAATAATTTTAAGATGTGTTACTGAATATATAAGATAATAAAACGAAGTTTTAATACACAGATTCATATCCAAAATATACATGATCAGAGCCAAAATAATCTATTTTACCTTATAATCAATTCACAGAACTCATGATTAATAATAATCAGTAATTATGACAGATGAAGATAAAATAATCGTATATTTTTTGAGGTTGTCGAAATTGTAGGGTACTTATAAGTCGATGCTATTTGATTGGAATTTATGTGCACCGCATCTATACAACGATTTAATTAGTAATCCTCGTCGGTCATTTAACAATAAAGTTTATGGTATACCACAAATCCGTATCCCAAATTCAACCTAAAACGGTCTTTAACGGTCAATTCTGGCAGATTTGTGCATATATATTCGAGTAGAATAAAAAAACCCATTTCGTCAAAAATGGGTTTTATCGTCAGTGGAGAGGGAGGTGATAACTACGTACTTCGGGACTTCGTCGTGTAAAATTCGATTTTACAACCAGGATGGCCTGCAACCCGAAGACATCGATTTATCGATGCACAGGGAGGCGGAGAGGGAGGGATTCGAACCCCCGATGCCCAATGGGCATGCCGCATTTCGAGTGCGGTGCATTCAGCCAGGCTCTGCCACCTCTCCGGTTCAAGTTGACAAGATAAAGGGAATCAAGATAAAAGTAATTCGAAGATAATGATTATTTGAGAAAGTGCGGGCGGAAATTACGACTTTCGGCGGTTCAGGAAAAAGTCTTGAATGAGACCTAGACAGCGTTTCTCCAGAATACCTCCCTTTACGGCTGTTTTGGTCCCAAAACGGGGATCACCGCATAATTGGTATAATGACCCGCAGCAACCCTTTTCTGCGTCGTAACAGCCAAATATGACCATTTTCAGTCGTGAATTGATGATCGCTCCGGCACACATGGGACAGGGTTCCTTAGTTACATAGAGTTTGCAGTCCTTCAGGCGCCAATCGGACAGGGTGTTAGCAGCGGCGGTAATTGCCAGGATCTCAGCGTGGGCGGTTGGATCATTGAGGCTTTCAGTCTGATTGTGACCACGACCGATAACCTGCTCGTTATGGACAATAATTGCTCCGACCGGGACCTCCCCCCTATCGTATGCCTTCTGCGCTTCACGCAGAGCTTGCTCCATCCTGCGTTCGTGCTTGTTCATCCGCTATCAGGGTAGTGCCAGCAGGATGCGTAATTCTTCCAGCTTGGCAGCCATGGCTTGACGCCCCAGAACCGTAGCCGTATCAGCGCTGAAAGTGGCTGACGTATCAACTTCCAAAACAATTGATTCGATATGATCCAAACAGGTCCCGAATTCGCTACGATTGAAATTGGTCGTAGCCAGACTGAGCCGGATATCGAGATGATTCAGTTCCTCATCATGGCTGAAAGTCCAGGTAGCGGTTTCAGTCGCAATGATATCCGTTATATCGGTTATTAAAGAATCACCATACAGAATTGCCAGCGAATCCTGCCCCACCGCCTGGTGAGCGAAGGTCAGTCCGGCCCATAATTCATGCCGGACATTCGCTACTACATCCTTCGGCTGCGTTAACGGTAAACCACTATTAAAATATAGAACGCTGCTATCCATTTGCACCAGTTTGCCGAAAGCCCAACCAAGGCCGTTAAATCCATCCTGATAGGTCGAATCGATAGTAATCGCTTCTTTGAACCAGGTATAGCTCTCGGAATAATTACCCAGCTCGTACTGTTCCCAGGCAAAGGCAGTCAATTCCAGATCACTTGCTTCATGAATTTTCCGGCAACCCGGTATCACCAGGATCAAGATGGCCAGAACTATTAGTATTGATTGTAGATACTTCATCGCAGCAACATAATTTTATGTGTTTTAACAAATTGGTTTCCGGTTTGCATTCGCACAAAATAAATACCAGAGGCCGACGGTACTCCCCTGGCATTACGGCTATCCCAGCGAATTTCATGATGACCAATCGGCTGATAGCCATCAAAAAGTTCAATAACCTGGCGACCCAGCAGGTCATAGATAACAATATTCACTTTCTGTTGCGGTCCATCCCTGAAACCCAGATCATAGGCAATTGTTATCGCCGGGTTGAATGGATTGGGGTAGCTTGATTGCAGAGCCGTTTTCTCCGGAACGTAAATCGTTCGTGGTCCGGTCCTGAAATAACCCATTTTGGCCGTCCAGGCTACGATCCGATCTTCAACGGTCAAAGTAGGTAATTCCTGCCAGGCGGAACCATCCGAACTGTGGTACAGGGCCAGATCATCGGCGGCCTTGTTGAAGGCCAGCAACACCGGTGAATTGAAGTCCAGTCCGATCGCACCCAACCGATAAGCTGCCTGCCCTGCCAACTGATATTCAAACAAAGTCGAGTCAACCATCAATATTGGTTGATCTGCTACTACGGCCCCGCTTTCACCGCTGACCTGCAATAATCCATCGGGACTGGAGCCGGACCAACTGGACTTTGAACGGGCCAGCACAACTGTGCCCGCCCGAGTGATTGATGTATCACCCACGATCCCCTGGGCATAAGCTCGAACGGTGAAATCAGCTGCTGTACTGAAAGTTTTGCGCCCGATATAAGTATAGGCCGCCACAGTATCGAGATTCAGGGTTTCTTCGTCCATAGTGACGATGCACTGAATGGTCTTTTCCAGAGTATCGCTGACAATCACTTCGAAATGATTGGTAAAGGTAGAATTCTGTACAACAGCAATCGCCAGATGCGGTCGCAATACCCGGATAATATCGAGTACGAACTGCACTGTGTCGGCAGCATCAGAATCATCGGTGATTATTACCTGGATCAGGGCTGAATCGGACCAGAGCGATTTGGGTGTGAAAACGATCGTATCCCCCAGATCGGTTGAAACATACTGTGCCTGGCTGATTGTCAGAGAATCCGGATTGGTCAGTGCAGTTACTGTGAAAGTCAGGGCTGTGTCATCTACGTCATAGGCAAATACACCCAGATCAAATTTGAGAGAATCGTTTTCAAGGATGTTCTGATCGGGAATGGCTGTAAGAACCGGGGAATCATTGCGGGATTCCACCTCAAGTAAAACAGTATCGAGGCCATTGGCGCTATCCGGGTCACGTACCATAAAGACCAGCCGATGCAGCATCCCAAAATAATTAGAATCGGCTGTAATAATTGCATAATTCGAATCATTGGATGTTATGATGTCTACCGTCAGCGGGGGATTTGCTGCCCATTCAGCAGCCAGGATTTCGTAACCATATTCATCTTTTTCCACAATATCACGATCAGATATAATTTTCTTTAGAGCAACTGGATCTTCGACCATATCATCCGGAGGGTAATTATAGCCAATCTCGGGATAACCGGGATTATTGACCGTATCCAGGATAACCACCCGGTACCAATCCATTTCTGATATCAGATTATCTTCATCAGATACGAACGTATCCAGATATACCTGTACCGTTCGCAGAGAATCTTCCACCAGCACCAGGCTGGTATCACGGAAATCGGCAATCGGTGCATCATTGACCGGTAAGGCGTTCACTACAAAGGTCAGGGTATCAGCAAAGTCCCAACTATCCTGTACAATAACAGTGAAATCGTAGATTCCAGTGTCCTGTGGCAAAGGTGTCCAGGTAATCACTCCGGTCGTATCAACAGCTGCGGTTGTAACAGGTGACCAGCCTTCCCGGTGGATAGTCTCCAGAGCATAAATAAATGAATCACCATTAAGCGTGTTCAAATCAGCATCACTGACAATTAGCGTATCAACATATTCCACATCTTCATACACAATGGTAGAATCGACAGTTGTAATCTCCGGTGCTGAATTCTGACGTTCAAATGAAGTTGTACTGTCCGTAGCTGATTGGTTTCCGGCCACGTCAAAAGCTCTGAGTTTCAAGCGGTAAAGATTGGCATGAGTCAGTGCCAGGGCCGTATCCACACTGGTATCAGTCAAAGCCGATGTCCAGCTTACAAAATCCGTCCAAACCACCGGACCACCTGTCTCCACTGTCCATTCGTAACGGCCAATCCCGGAGGCGGTTGTGGCATTCGGTTCACTATAAGCACCCCAAACCAGATGCAGTGAATCCTCGGATATTAAGGTATCCGGGTTGGTGCTGTTCCAGGTTATAAGATCGCCTGCCAGCGGTGGTAGAACATCATAAATCATTTTCTGGCTACTAACCTGACCAACTCTGAGATTACCGGCCTGATCATATTTTAATACCCTGGTCAGGATCGTATCGCTCTGTTCAAAATCGACCAGCATTTCATCATTCAATGCAGCAATAACGGTATCAATCTCAACATTAAAAGTTGGTGTTCCGGCAGTGGTCAAAACAGTCGAATCACCGGCAATCGCCCAAATTGCGGAAGTGTCCATCTTGGCGGGCACTGCAAAAGATAGCAGCGCCATACCACTCATATCAGAAATACCAACCGGCGCAGTTACATCAAGACTATCATTGGACCCATTGATCCAGCCGGTAACAATATTACCGGCTACAGCACTGACTGGCCCGGTTGCAAAGAAATCTGGAGGTGTATTATCAACAATAAAGATTTCATTATCGATATGACTTACAATATCGTTCCCCGCCAGATCCTGTCCAAAAGCAAGAACTGAGATAGTATCACTGTTTTCGATTCCTGTCGGCAAGATAATTTCATAGGTCCAGGTACTATCACCATCAGCATTTCCCGAAAAAGTCAAACCCTCGATAGAATCGGTTGAATCGGCATATTGAATATTGAGTACCGGCGCTTCGGCATCATCCCGCATCTGATCATCAAAATGGACAGTAATTTCGATTACATCATCCACCCTGCCAAGATTGCTCAGGTGCGGCTGGGTCAGATTGGCGTACACAAAGGTGTCGGTAACCGCACTGTTGTCTACCCGGAGTGTATCCCGGAAAAATGTGCTATCGGTGGTTAGGTCATTCCCAGCTCGATCAGTCGCAGTGAGTGTTATCAAAGCGATCCCTTCATTCCCACCACCACCCGGAATTGTATCCGGGTAAGAATATTCCATATCACTTTGCAGTATGGGAAACATAGTACCGAAGTTGGCAATGCCGTTTCCGCTGTTATAGGCAATTGAAATGGTCGGGGTATCGAGAGTAGATTCTGTGAAATTGGCCTGAATGGTCACTACTGAATCGGCAGTCGCGATATATAGTGAATATAAAAGATCAACCGCAGGTGGAGTGATATCATAAGTAACATCATCTATACTTATGATACTGTCGTTGCCGGCAAAATCCACGGCAGTGAATATTAGATCGTATAAAGTACCATCTACCAAAACAGGTGGATCATTAAGAGCAGATTCAGATTTGATACCAATCTGTAATTCGTTGTCAGTTAGGTTGGTAGTAATATCTCCACCAGGACCAGAAATTGCATTCCATTGTATTGTACCGGATTCGAGGTCCTCTGATAACACCCAGCCAACTTGGGTATTATTGATGTATGCTCCAGTATCAATGGAAATATTGGAGAAAAATGGATCAGTATTATCCAATATCAACAAATCTATACCTGAAACACTGTCAGCAGGCATGCTGTTTCCAGCATTATCAAATCCAGTAATAGTTATAGTTGCAGCACCATCATTACTGTCTGGGATTGTTACATCATAAAACCAGGTGGAATCACTGGATTGACCGGCATTCGATAAAAATGTTGTATCCAGACTGTCCCCATCGGCATAATCAATCCTGATAGTTGGCGATGAGGTCATTCCATCTGAAAATTGAAGAATCACTGTGCTGACATCCGCCTCCCTCACCAGGGAATCGCTTAAGGAGATGCTTGCGGAAGGCATCTCGGTATCTAATCTGAAATTTGACAGGTTGCCGCTTTGAGAGGTATTTCCAGCAGTATCCTGGCTGGTAACAAAAATATTATATGATCCATCAATAAGTGCTGTACTGGTTAGAGTAATATTGTTAGTGCCATCGGTGAGTGTATCAGCAGCAATCTCAGCAGTATCTACACCAGTGATACTGTACAAACGCACGAATGTACCATTCTCCAGGTTACCGATACTGAATTGAGGTTCATCGACATTGGTCAGGTTATCGATTGATTCCTGGCCAGTATCAAATGCCGGCAACAGATCCGGGGCGAATGGTGTCAATGGAAACTGAGTGTCGATTTCGATGGTCAACTCCGAGCTGGCTGGTGATGAATTACCGGCCGAATCAATGGCTACTAAAGTGGCCGCATAGGTTCCCTGGGCCAGGATATCTGCTACTTGAAGAGTATCTAACACACCCTGAGATATGACCGACCTGGTATTTGATGTCAGGGGGCCCACCAGTGATAGAATGACCGAATCCCTGATAGTGGATAGTCCGGTCAGGATGAAATTTGGCCGCGTTACATAGGTGACATCGTCATCATCAAAGAATCCCGAATCATCGGTTGCAAGGAGGTCCGGTATCGCCGGCGGATCAGGAGCTTGGGTATCAACTCGGAGAGTGATAACACTGGATGGGGCCGAAATATTACCAGCATAATCGCGACTGAGAACTTTAACCGGGTAGGTTCCATCTGCGAGTGCTGTAGATATTAAATTATAACTAGTTGCATTTGATTGATCACGAGCCAAAGTATCTGTACCGATCACTAGATAAAGGCTATCAGTGCTTATTATATCAGTTATTGTAAACGTTGGCGTTGTATCATTGGTCAGAAGATCAGATGGACTAATGCCGGTATCACTGGCGATCGTTAAAACTATGGAAGGATCAGTTGCTATTGATGTATCCAATATGATATCCAGGGCCGCTGAAAAGTCTGCATCGCTGCTGTTTCCAGCGCTATTTTTAGCATAAGCCCTGACAGTGATCGACCCATCACTGAAAACGGTGCTGATATCATCAGTTGTAATATCAATTGTTACATCAGTGGCCAATCCGCGTCCCAGCGTGTCTCTGGTACCACCCTGAATCATCACAACAAAGACTGAATCGCCAGCAGTTACACCAGCAACTGTGAAGGTTGGTGTTACGTCCGCAGTCAGGTCATCGGAATTATCAGTCCCGGTATCACTCTCGCCAGTTAGATTAATGCTGGAAGGATCGGTGGGTGATTCCGTTTCGACTGTTATGGACAATGTATTACTGGCCGTCGATGTATTATCGGCTGAATCAATCACGACTACCGTTATTGGATAGGTACCACGAGCTAATGCTTCGGCAACCTGTACCGTGATACTGCTATAATCAGTCATTCGAGCAGCAACCAGTAATGTATCTGTATCGCGGTATACACGGACTGAATCGTAATCGGAGGCTGGAAGACCACCCAAAACAAATTGTGGTTGAGTAACATTGGTAATATTATCAATGGAACTGGTGCCAGTATCGTCGTCTACCAGCAAGTCCGGAGTCGCCGGTTGAGCGGGCGCATCAGTATCGATTCGTACTGTAATCGAAGATGAGACAGGTGATAAGTTACCGGCATAGTCTCTGGTAATAACTTTAGCCTGGTAGGTCCCTGGTGCTGCCAGGACAGTTGAAGTAATATCAAAACTGGTACCATCCGAAATATCTCGGGCAACCGTATCAGTATCAATTATCAGATACAGACTATCAGTATCGACGATATCCGTGACAGTGAAGGTAGGGCTGGTATCGCGTGTCAAACGATCTGATGAACTGACGCCAGTATCGGAGCCACTATCCAATCCAATGGTTGGTGTGGTATCATTCGAATTGTCCAGAACAATCTCCAAGGAGGCGGAAGAGGCGACTGCAGAGCTGTTACCGGCACTGTTTTTTGCATAAGCTCTTACTGTAATTGCACCTTCACTGAAACTTCCTGTAATATCATCTACCTGGATATTGGTAGTTACACCGGTGGATAGTTTCCGGCCAATTGTATCTGTCACTGCAGCCTGATTCATTACGATGAAAACCGAATCGCCGCTGCTTACACCTGAAACGGTGAAAAACGGCATGATATTTTTAGTCAGGTTATCACTGTTTAATGTACCGCTGTCGCTACTATTCTGCAGATCGACATCGGTCGGATCGGTGGGAGCCTCGGTTTCGATAGTCAGGGACAGGCTATTACTAGCCAGTGATGTATTACCAGCCGAATCCAACACAACTACAGTGATAGGATAAGTGCCGGATGCCAGCGCTTCTGAAACTTGGACCGTCATTGTACTGTACTGGATCATGCGGGCAGCCACCACAAGCGTATCAGTATTGCGATAGATTCGCACCGAATCATAACTTGCAGCCGGCAGACCGGACAGAAGGAAACGCGGCGTTGCGTCACTAGTTAGATTATCGATCGAACTGAAACCACTATCGTCAGCCTCAATCAGATCAGGCACAGACGGCCGGTTAGGTGCCTGGGTATCGATGGTAATATCCAGCGTGGTGGATAGATTGGAAAGATTACCAGCTGGATCTTGGGCACGACTAGAAACCGAGAATGTACCATCGACTGTATTGGGAGCAGTAATCGAGTGATCAGTTCCGGCAGGATTCAATTCAGTGTTTATGGCAACACCGTCGAAAAGAAGTCTGATCGAATCATTTGCCACTATATTGCTAATTGTAAAAGCAGGGGTTGGATCGTTTGTCAAATTATCGGCTGGTAACAGTCCTGTGTCGGTGGTCATATCCGGTAGATTCGGCTGAGCAGGGCGGGTATGATCAAGCTCCAGGTCCAGCAGCAGAGATGCTGCTCCCAAATTACCTGCCAAATCCCTCAATCTAGTACCTACTTCATACTGACCCTCATCATAATCAGTAATATCGAGTTCAATTGATGTTGCCCCTCCCTCCGTAACCATTTCACGCACCGCAGTATCGGCATCAAAAAACAAATAGACTGAATCGCCTTCTGTAACATTACTGATAGTAAATGTAATTGTAGAATCTTTGCTGAGATTATCATTATTCAAAAATCCGGTGTCGAAGGTAGTCTGCAAATCAGGTAAATCCGAAGGATCTGGATCGGTATAATCAATCGTCAGCGAGGGACCAGTCAAGACAGAAGAAGAATTGCCGGCACTGTCGAGGATCGAAGCAGTTACCGCATATGTTCCTGAATTCAAGGTGGAACTCGTAAGGTTTAGGGACGTAGCGGATATCAGACTACTGACCTTGAGGACACCGCTCATGTAAATCAAGATTGAGTCGGCATCCGTAATATGCTCCGGAGCGAATTCCAGAGTAAAACGCGGTTCCCGTTCACTGGTGATTTCATCGTTACTATAAGTACCCGTATCATCATCTGTTACCAAATCAATAGAGCTGGGTGGGTCAGGATCGGAACTGTCGATGGTTATATCAAGTGCAGACGATGCGACACTCTGGTTCCCCGCCTTATCGGTCAGCTGATAAGTAACAGTATAATCACCGTCGCTCTGACCAGATAAATAATCTGTCGTTTCAAATGTAAGCGAAGCAGCACCAGCAACCCTGCGAGCCGCCAAACTACCATCAAAATACAGAAAAACTGAATCACTGGCATCTTCAGCTGTAACAGTAAATCCCGGTCTGGTTATATTTGTATAGTCGTCATTGGTCAAGATGCCGGTATCGGTTGTCAGATCTGGTGTGGCCGAGGCGACTGGAACCGTTGTATCGATGGTAATCGTCAATTCGGGTGAAATTACCGATTCATTGCCGGCAGAATCCACTGCGACGGCCTCGATCGATGCATCAAATTCATCTGCCAGTGCGCTGCCATCAGGAATCGTCAAATCTATTGTTCCCGAAGTTGACCATGATCCAACACTGAAAGCATCGTTTACTGTGATATAAATTGAATCACCAACGTCGTAGCCAGTTACGGTAAAGGTGGGAGTATTATCATTAGTCCAGTTATCTGAGTCACTGAATCCTGAATCAGAAGTGGATTTTAAATTGGGTTGATCGGTCTGATCTGCCTGGCGATCCAAATTCAGGGTAACCTGGGAAGAATTTGGTCCACGATTCCCGGCTGCATCGACTATCTGAGCCTGAATTTGATATGATCCATCCACCGATATTGTGGGGATTGTTACAACAACGGAGTCGTCCGAATTAGATTCCAGGACGCTGTCAGCCTGGGAAGTACCATCACGGTAAAGCAATGCACGCCCATATACCCAACTAAAACCATTGTCCCTCCAAACAGATAGATCTGTATTCTTGATGCCAAAACGAGGATCGGGATCATTCGTAAGCCAATCACTGTCTGAGTAACCTGTGTCATCAATCAGGTTGAATACGGAAGGAGCACTCGGTGCCTGGGTATCGAGATAAAGGTATAGCCTTTCAGACGATCCTTCACTGCCATATGCATCTCTGGAATAGGTTCGCACCGTATAATATCCATCTCCAGCAGATAAACTCAAAGTATAGCTCAAATCACTGCCATCGGATGTTGGATCAACACCAATATTTTGGCCAGCCAACTTATCCTCAACGTAATCTGTAGATATTCTAAGTCCGGATGTGGTACCGGTTATTGAAATTGTAACCGAAGTCAAATTGGTAATTCTGTCAGAATTTGATATACCTGAATCGTCAGTTGACTCCAATACCGGTGTCTGAGTGGCCTGAGGGGCTGTTTCTTGAAATTCAAAATTAGTAGCCGTCGTCAAAGTGTCAAGAATTGCACCATCATTATCTTGCCGTATGATAAAAACATTGAAGGTTTCTCCGTCAGCACGACCATAAATTGATTCTACACCCGATTGGCTAATATATACAGTTTTTGAACCAGCTGTTTGTGTTCCGGCTCCGACTGAAGTCAGCAATCTGATATTCGAGCTACCAGTGCATGTAGCCTTGATAATATACGCCCCAGGTTGAGCCAGACTAAATTGAACCATCAGGTTGGTATTGGTATTATTCCAGTAATCGCCAACAACATTGCCGCCAGTTACCGTCGCAGTCTGACCTAGCAACAGAACTGCAAAGCTCTGTAAGGCAAGAAATTGCCGTATAAACTTCCAAGTATTCTTTTGATTAACATTTTTCATGCTAAATGACCATAGTGGCGTTAGTCGTTATGATTAAATTGACTTAAAATAAGTGAAATACCTTAAAAATTAATCCCCAAAATCACCAGGCCATCCAGCCAGGCGGCGGTACCCACTTCATTATTGTTGGAATCGATCACCCCTGAAGCACTGGTACCCCGCACCCCCACGCGGATATCAAGAATATTACCGAGGGCAAGGCCATAGCTGGTTTCGGCAAAATAGCCGTAATAGTCCCCGATTTTCCCTCCGCCCAGTTTAACCTGGCCAGGTCCAGCTGGAAAACTTACCAGGCCCAAAATTGTATTGCCTTTGTACTCTCCAGCGGAGGGCATGTAATTCTCAAAGGCGAAGGTTCCAAATTCAAATCCAATCCGAAATCGCGATTTGAATAATTGCATCAGCATTGGCAGTTCGATGCTGATCCGGTAATCGGCAAATGAGTTATAAGTGTTAAGAGCGTGATTTACAAATCCTGGTGAGGCGTAAGCAATACCAAGACTATAACCCAAGCGACGGGCGCGTTCGCCTAATTCAGTACTCGAAACATCACCAGCACCCCGGTCTTCAACATATTCTCCGGCTTCATCATCAAACTCGTAATAGCCTTCCTCCCCTTCTTCATAGAATTCATCATCATAACCTTCTTCATCGTATTCATCTTCGTAGTACTCACCTTCATCCTCGTAATACTCACCTTCATCTTCATAATACGAATCGTCATAGTATTCATCATCATAGGTAGTCGTATCGTCCTCATAATATTCGTCTTCGTAATACTCGCCTTCATCTTCATATTCGCCTTCATCCCAGAAATATAGAGAATCATCTTCAGCATAATAATCATCTTGTGCTGTGATTGGTAAAAAAGTAATACATAGTACAATACCAAAGATAGTTAACAGGCGTAAAAAGGTTACTCCGAACTGGATATTTATGCTCCGCTTCATGTCTTTACCTCGTTGAACAGTCGTAACGTACTGTTCTTTAATCAAATTGGGTTGTCCCTTACCTGGTCTACTATACGGTCGTAGATGGATTTAATATAAGGTATAGAGCAACTTTAATGCAATCATTACAATTAGATTGTGAGTTGGACGACAATCGCATTGAAAAAAAGGATGCTCAAACGACATTATCCAGCTGCTGGATTCAGGAATTGAACGATTAAATCGGCTATCGTTGGTATCTTTTTTCGATCCTGGCCCAGCTGTCCCTCAGCGGAACAGTCCGGTTAAACACCAGTTTTTCCGGTGTAGAGTCCTTGCAATCAACACAGAAATATCCACGCCTCAGAAACTGAAATCGATCACCGGGTTGGGCAGTTGCCAGACTTGCTTCTACTTGAGCAGTAATTATTTCCAGTGAATTGTCATACAGATTAGCTTTGAAATCCTCATCTCCCTCGACCTGATTTGGATTTGCTTTTTCAAACAGTCGGTCATATAACCGTACCTCAACCTTCAGGGCATCGGGTACGGAAACCCAATGCAGCGTACCCTTGACTTTCCGGTTGGACTGGGCACCGCCGCTCTTAGTTTCCGGATCGTAGGAACAGTGAATTTCCTGGATTTCCCCGGTTAGGTCATTTTTTATTACCCGCTCACATTTAATTATATAGGCGTGCTTCAGGCGGACTTCCCGACCGGGAGCCAATCTGAAAAATTTCCGATGTGGCTCTTCCTGGAAATCCTCGCGCTCGATGTACAATTCCCTAGAGAACCGTATTTTGCGGGTACCAGCATCCGGATCCTCCGGATTATTTACCGCTTCCAGATCTTCAAATTGATCTTCCGGATAATTATCTAAAACAACTTTAACCGGATTTAAGACACCCATTACCCGTGGCGTACGAAGATTTAGATCCTCGCGTATATAATATTCCAATAGAGCGATATCGGCAATATTTTCCTTTTTAGCGATGCCTACACGCTCGCAGAACCGCCGTATCGACGCTGGTGTATACCCCCGGCGACGTAGACCCGATATGGTCGGCATACGCGGATCATCCCAGTCCAAAACATGCCCCTCCTGGACCAATTGTAGCAGCTTCCGTTTGCTCAATATCGTGTAGCTGAGATTTAGCCGCGCAAATTCTATTTGCTGTGGTCTATAGACACCCAGTTGGATCAGGCACCAATCATAAAGGGGCCGGTGGTCTTCAAATTCCAGTGTGCACAATGAATGTGTTATTCTCTCAATTGAATCCTCCAATCCGTGCGCCCAGTCATACATAGGATAGATACACCAGTTATCCTTGGTTCTGGGATGATCGGCATGTAATATGCGATATATTACCGGATCGCGCATATTCAAATTCGGCGAAGCCATATCAATCTTGGCCCGTAATACCCGACTGCCATCAGGAAATTTACCAGCTCGCATACTTCTGAAAAGATCCAGATTCTCATCAACTGTCCTATCTCTGTAGGGGCTATCTTGGCCAGATTCGGTCAAACTACCTCGATGCCTTCGTATCTGTTCTGCTGAAAGATCGCAGACAAACGCCTTACTTGTTTTAATTAATTGTTCTGCCAATTCATATAATTGATCAAAATAATCAGATGCAAAGAACAGTCTGTCTTGCCAGTCATAACCAAGCCAGCGAACATCTTCAATTATTGATTCAATGTATTCTTCTTCCTCCTTAATTGGATTTGTATCGTCAAACCTCAGGTTGCATAACCCACCGTACTCTTCAGCGAGACCAAAATTCAATACAATTGATTTTGCGTGACCGATATGAAGGTATCCATTTGGTTCGGGAGGAAAACGAGTGTATACACGTCCTTCGTTTTTTCCATTTGCCAGGTCAGAATTAATTATATCTTTAATAAAATTCGTTGATTTCTTTGTTGTATCTTCATTCATTACTTTATTTACTCTAAATCTGAATATTATTTAAATAAGTGGTTAGTAATTTACATTCTAAATCCATATTGACATTTGATTTTACCGTTTTTTCAATACTAGTTTTCAAATATCCTGATTCCAAATTTTTTGAAGCTCTGCCACAAATATGACTTACAACATTGAATATCAGACTGCCACTTGCTCGAATAATAATACTGCATGCTGTTATATTCTCAATGATTTATCTCTAAATTATCAATTGTTGAAATAATGTTATTACTATATGCTATATCATATATTATTATTGCAGTCCTTATGCTGTCCCCATTATCTTCTATGAGTGAAATATTTTACTCAGAAATAATCTGAATTAC
>CAYTPW010000009.1:133874-142501 GCA_964439935.1 uncultured bacterium
GTTTCATAAATTAACAGTAACTCTTTAGTATCCTTTTTAAATAGTTATTAAACAAAGCATCCGAATATTGCTAAAAAGTGTCAATAACTAGTGCCGAATTTCTGCATTGGTACTATCATTAATGCTAATTGTATTTAAATAGTGGTCAATGCGATTTCAGTTGCCAATTAAGGGCAAAATGAGACTTGAATTAATGATTACGGTACAAGTCGGGAAATATTTTGTGTTTTGTCTGACATTGTCGGTTGTATTGTCGGCACATCATAAATCAGGCAAGATATATTAATATTATGAGCTAATGAAAAATAATAGATGAAATAATAGTGGTTCTCTGTTGATTATATATTATTATCCAGAGTATTGTGTGTAATATGTGGATAACTCAAACTCCATAATGAGGTATTTGATTACCAATATAATAGTCATAAAGATCCTCCGCCCACTCCTGTGTAGTCTGTAATATACGTAAACGTAAATCTAGTATTCCCTTGGTCAACAAGGAAGAACTAGGCCCAATAGTACGCATAATTGTAACCATTTCCTGGCGTTTCAACTGAATCTTCTGTTTCAATTCAGACAACAGTTTTATTCCTGTTTCTCGATCAACAATATCCAAATGAGCTAAATAGGCGTCAAAAGAAAAATCAATCCGTACCGGACTCTGGGCTGCCTCCTTTATCAGCTCTGTCATATGGTTGCGACCGGCATCAGTGATGGTATATACTCTGCGCTCAGGCCGGGCACCATCGCGCTCCACATGATCAGACAAGTAGCCCTTCTCGCCCAGCTTTCTGATATTACGATAGACAGCCGGTTCACTGATTTTTAACCAATCACCAACATGATTGCTTTCGATTGTTTTGTTGATATGATAGGCACTTTGGGCACTTTTCATTAGTACCCCAAGAATGATAATATCGATGGATGACATGGTTTTCCCTTATCAAGATTCTTAATTGCTATATTATATAGTATATTAGAAAATATTGTTCAAACCAGTCAAGCTATATTATTAATGTCGCAAATGACACAGCATTTAAATGACTGTTTTTTAAAAACTGGAGACAAATATATTTTATACACCTACTAATAATACTAGATGCAAGCAGTACGCCCAGGAGGACTCGAACCCCCAACCTCCTGGTCCGTAGCCAGGCACTCTATCCAATTGAGCTATGGGCGCATATTATCAATTATGAATTGAAAACTATCGAAATAATCCAATTTCCTGATTCTTAATTGAATACTTATAATTGTCAATTAGTCCGTAGCCCGTAGGGGATTCGAACCCCTGTTACCGGCGTGAGAGGCCGACGTCCTAACCCCTAGACGAACGGGCCGTTATCAATCTAGAAATTTTATCGCTGGGGAGCAGGGATTCGAACCCCGATAGACGGATCCAGAGCCCGTAGTCTTGCCATTAGACGACTCCCCAAATCAATTGAATGGAAAAAAAGCGGTCGCGAATTTAAGTCTGATATATATGTCGTCAAATGCCTTTCAATCGATCAGGATAGATTATTTCATCAAAATCGCCTTTTGAGTTTGCACAGTCCCTGCCGCCCGGATTTGGATGAAGTAAACACCGGAAGGAAAATCTGTGGCATTCCAGTTCAGCCGGTGCTGACCGGCATCCAGCAGACCGTTCTGCAGAACGGCAATTTCGCGTCCGCCAATATCAAAAACACTGACCTGGATATCCATTGCTTCTGGCAGGGCAAATGGAATCGCTATTTCAGGATTGAAAGGATTCGGATACAGACTGGCAAACTGAACCGGCATGGTTGACTTTTGGTTTGCTGAAAACTCGGAGCGACGTTCGTTAGATACCGGTTTTAAGGCCTGACCTTGATTGTTACTGACTATCAGCTCCTCAATCGCAGTCGTCAGCTTGAACGGTAATTCCAGACTGATGTACGAACGGGCATTTTTGCCAGACAGATCGGCTAGCACAAACGTTGTCATATCACCATTCGTTCTTGAGCGTAAGATCCATCCCTGGGGAATTGAAATTGATTCGGAACTGATCTCATCGACGACAACGCCAGGTATCGTAAATTGAATTCCGCTGATGTCCGGTGCTTCCGAGAAAATTACCTCGGTGCTGCCCGACTTATCCAGATAACCAACCTGCACCCGATCATTATCATTCATCACTGATGATTGGCCTGAACCGCCACCGTTCATGATTAAGGCAATCATGCCCATCATATCCTGAATATTGACAACATAATCCCCGTTATAATTGGCTGCTTCACCGCTGCAACCACTATAATCCTGTTCCAGGATTGCATCCAGGAGGATCAAAACATCCAGTAAATCAATAATTGGCTCTCCATCGACCAGATCACCATTCAAATTGCCGGGAATGAATATGTTGACATTGTCACAGGCATCGCAGACGTCACCCATTCCATCTTCATCAACATCCTCCTGATCAGGATTATAGACTTCGGGACAATTATCGGCATCACCATTGATACCATCACCATCAACATCATTGGGAAGCAAATCGATATAGGTTTGAATGGTGTTGGTGATCGTTGTCTGGTCAAATCCATAATCAGTGTAACGGACGATCATATTATGATCAAGCACCACATTGTGTGGTATATAGCCCATCCCGTACATATTCCAGACAGTTCCATTTTCAGCAAGTACTGGATAGGTCAAACCAAAAGTCGATCCCCAGGATGTACAGCTGTAAGGCTGGTCCCAGTCCCATCCGGCGGCAACTACTATTAAACCTTCGTCAATATATTGTTGATAAATCGCTTCTGTGGACGGAGCCTCCGTCGCACAGCTTGGTCACCAGGAGGTGAACAGGTTAATCCAGATAACATGGTAATCGCCACCATTCAAATCGCCGTAATAATCGTAAAGTGTAAAATCACCCGTTCCATTAGCACAAATCGGCAAGGTAAAATCTGAAACGAAGTCGCCTACATTATAAGCACCGAATGCTAAGGCAGATAAAAGGATGAAAAATGCTATTTTTTTAAGCATAACTTGCTTCCTCGCTTTGGTTGAATCTACTTATTTGATTATTTGATAACAAGCTGATTAAAACAGTGAAATCAATGCTATTTTGAAGCCATCTTCAAAGGCTTCGATCTGGCGACAGACACCATTGCTGCACAAAATTCCCCCCTGCTGGGAACCATAGGTCAAGGTTAAGCCGTGCGAATCGGTAATATTCCAACGCAGTTCCAGGGCAATCCAGCGATTGTTAAGATCGATAATACGCCCAATAAATTTTTCCAGACCATTGATGTTATCGAGTCGGGCAGGGGTACCAAATTCCAGCGCTGAGCTGGCATCAATTAATAGTGCACACGACCATTTAGGTGAATGACTGACACCCAGACTAAAAAAGGCGTTGTACTGGTATTTAGCAGGAAATCTTGAAAAAGAGGTATCTTGATCAATAGCCGTGTTGGTCATTCGAGAATTTTTTGATAGCCTTTGATACTCGTATTTCAATTCAATTCCAAAACGTCCGCCCAGCTTATATTCAATTTCCATTGGAACTGTGATAACCTTTTGCTCCTCATAAAAGATATTCCTGGTCGAATCTGTAACATGATTGGATGAAATATCCAAAACTGCATTTGTATTTGCCCAGGCCAGTCGATAATGCAATCTATCGGTAATTATATGACCCTCTATTTCAGCAAACAATTCATTGAATGGTTGAGCAAATTTATCCGTAAATGGAAATACAGTTAATTTATCACCTTTTTTCCATTCCAACAGGTAGCTATCCTGTGGTTTATATTGCTTCCAGATCTCATTACGACTGGAATGGGTATAATTAAGTAAGATTGAATTACCAAACGCAATTGGTCCGCTGATTTCGACCTGGTACCCGACTTCATCATCAAAATCGACCTGGTGTGCGATCCGACCCAACAATCGACTGGGATGTTCACGGATGACCGTCGGGGGCCGTTGATATCCAATTATACCGGCATAATTATCAACTGCAGATTGAGTGTGCGGATCTGAGATATTGAAAGCATATTTCTTATAATCAATAGTTGCAGCCCAGGAACCAAAGTAAAAGTTCAGATTGCCATAAAGACCCTGACCACCACCATTCAAATATGAGCGGGAACTGTCAGGATTATAATCATGTGTGCGTTTATCAGCATAGGCAGCAAATATATCAAAATTATCTTTGAGATATTCAAGCCGAATACCCTTGATTCGATGAATGACCAGACTGGTGTCACTCACCACACCGGCTAACGGATTAAAATAGGTATAGGGATGCTGTTCTCGTGATTGCAGGTACGAAGCCCCCAGGGTAAGTGGACCATTAAGCCAATCAGTGTCTGCACCAATCACCCGGTGTTGGCGACGGTAATTAGGAATCCGGTCACTGAACGGCGGATCGCTGATGCTTAATTCACCCGACCAGATGTCGCCGTTGCCGGCCAGTAAACCCCAATCAAGCACTTCCCCGACCTGGTTTCGCAGAGATACACCGGTCAGTGAATTATCAAAATCAACAGCTTGATCGGCATACTGATTCAGAACCAATCCCCGGCCCCAAATCTCATAAATATTACCAAATTTAAACTCTGTATTTTCAGTATTATATTCCAGGCGGAATTTCTGCAGACCATTCAACCTACGGCCCAACTCGGGGGGATTGCTGAATTCCAATTGGAACCAGCCGCTGAAATCAGCTTGGGAAAGATTTCCGTTCAAAATTGATTCGGAATACAGGAAACCGGTTTTACTTTCACCATAGCGGAGATTACTGCTGCCGGAGATATACATTTGACCGGAAAGGCTCGAAAAAAATATTACTGCAATCAGCGTCGGAAATTGTCTAATCATAACTGCTTGCTGAACTGACCAGTTTAGTGACCAAGCGCTTTCAGGATCTGTTCCTCGATATCGCGCTCATCTCCTGGCAGGAAACCAATGTGTTGCCAGCTGATATTACCATTTGGCAGGACTAAAAATGTCGTTGGCAGAACCTGGACATTAAGTTTTTGGGCGATCTGTTTATTCGGATCTTTAGCCACTATAAATGAAAACCGCTTGGACCGAATATAGGCTTTCACTTTCGATAAACTGCGTGGTGTATCCTGGTTAATGCTAAGTACGGTAAGTCCGGAATCGGAATACGTCCTATGGAATTTATCGAGATAGATCATCTCCTTTTTGCAGGGTTCACACCAGGTGGCCCAAAAATCGATCAGAACCGGTCCTTTTTCCAATAGGGATTGCAGGGTAATCTTTTGCCCATTTATCAATTCCAGTCGCAGATCCGGGACGGTCTTGACACCCTTATCCTGAGCATTGAGGGTACAGATTAATAATATAAAAAACAGGGTGGCTTTTCTCATAGTCGAATTGATATCAGCCTAATAATTAAAGATTTTGCATTAAAAATTCTTTTATTTCGGTCTCCGGTATGAATTTCAAACTCACGCGTGTGAGTCGGCTGACATCATCCACGCCAAGCGAAAACTGATATTCCACCGGGATATCCACTGTTTCCATCGCAACTTGGATTGACCAACCGCCCACCGTAAATAATATCAATGGTGAAAAATGATGAGTTGGCATAAAAACTACATTATCCGACGCAAATTGTCCCCAGTCACTTTCGGGAGAATCAGCAATTAATACAACCACTTTACCAGTGTTATCAAAGAAACGAATGACTGGAATCGCGCGGTAATTACCATGCTTGATATCTTCCATTGCTTCCGGTGGAAAATTAAATTTATCACGATTAAAGTAAAAAATCGTCAGCGTTCCGTCCTGTTTTAAACCGCTGTATGGCAAAGAGGTAAGCATATCCCTGATCAAATGCTCTTTTAAGGCATATTTAACCGGTAAAATAACATTCATGCGATCGCGCTGGTCCTGATCATATTCAAAGCGCGGTTTTAACAAAGTTATGTTATAGGGGGAATTTGTCAGGTCATCCAGAACCTTCATCAGCATTTGCGTATTGCCGGATAATTCCGGATTTTCCCGAGTGAAATCTTCCCCACTGATATCCAGCACCCACTCACCATCTTTAACAACCGGATCATCGGCTGACGGTTTACCGCGGGCGCCAATCACCAGGTCCATCGACTCTTCCAGATCATCCAACGCCAAATCAATTGACGATCCCATTTCCCTGACCTGTTCTGGGAGTCGCTGCTCTGGCAGTATAGTTTGCGGTAGTAACTGGCTGGCAACCGGTTTTTGCGCTTCTTCCGGTAAATATGGAACCAGCATGGTGCGCACAGCATCAACCACCAAATCATTCAGTTCCGGTATTTTTGAATAATAGCCGGCAGCGCTGCGATGATCGACCTCCTCCCAGGTGGCTATATCGATCAACTGAATTCCAATCCGAACTTCATCCAACTTGCGCTCGAATTTTCCCAGAAGCAGAAAATTTTTAGTACCGGGCAGTTGATGAAGCAAACGGTTACGGTTACTCATCAATACTTCCAGATCGTCCTTATCGTGCAGGCCAATGCCTTCAACATCGGCAAACCGCAGATTTAACATATCGGTCATCCCGGACCTCAGCCAGTCCACCGATGGATCATTCTCGATATTTTCGAAAGGCAGGATATAGAGGATTATTTTAGGTGCCGGAATCGACCAGACACAACTGAGTAAAAGCAGGATTGGTAAAAACAGGGTTCGAAATCGCTGGTACATGGTTGAGAAATATAGCTCTTAAGGTAATTTTTCCAAAGCCAATTTTAAACGGCGCAGGCAGGCTTCCTGCCCCAGAATCTCCATCAATGCAAATAAGGACGGCCCAGAACCTTTTCCGGTCAAAGCCAGGCGAACCGGATGGATCAACTTACTGGCGGATACCATCACTTCAGTGGCGGTCTCCCGGAGTAACCACTCGACGTTCTCCGCTGTCCAATCGACCTGTACCAGCAAATGATCATAATAGCTTCTAACCAAATCATTGACCTTTGAATCCGGCCAGCGTTTTCGGCATGTTTTCGAATCGTATTCCTCAGGAACCTGGTAGAAAAAAGTACTGTCTTCCATCAAATCCTGCAGGGAACGCACGCGTGGCTTCATTTCAGCTATTACCCGGCGATTGTATTCATCCGGCCGACCTGTCTGCCAGTCCCGGTCAATCGACCTGATTTCAGCCAGAATATCGTCATTGGCCATTGCCATCATATGCTTACTGCTAATCCAATTCAATTTCTTTACGTCGTAGACGGCACCTTTCTTCTGAACCTGACTCAAGCGGAAAAGTGAAATCAATTCCGCAATGGTAAATATTTCCTGTTCAGTATCGGGATTCCATCCCAGCATTGCCAGGTAATTAACCAGGGATGCCGGAGGGTAGCCCGCATTCCGAAATTCCTGAATACCCGCTGCGTTATGTCGTTTACTGAGCCGTTTTTTATCCGGACCCAGGATCATTGGTAAATGCGCAAACACCGGATATTCATATTCCAGTGCCTGGTATAACAAAATTTGTTTGTAGGTATTGGAGATATGGTCCTCTCCGCGAATGATATGGGTGATTCCCATATCGTTATCATCGACCACCACCACCAGATTATATATAGGTAAACCATCAGAACGGGCAATGATAAAATCATCAATCTCCTTGTTATCGACTTTAACCCAATCATAGATACGATCTTCATAATCGGTCTCGCCCGCTGGAATCCGCAACCTGATCGTAAAAGTCTGCCCCTGATTCAAACGCGATTTAATGTCTGTATCGGTTAAATTCCGACAAGTGCCAGAATACCTGAATTCACGCCCTTTTTCAGCGTGTTCACGATCCTGATGCAATTTACCCTTAGAGCAGAAACAGCGGTACGCACTGCCATTTTTCAATAGCTTCTGCAAAGCCTGTTTATATTCCATAGTGCGCTGAGATTGATAAACTACCGGTCCATCCCAATCCAGTCCCAGCCATTTTAGGGAATCAAGGATCTGGCTGGTAAACTGTGAATTGGATCGGAGTTTATCAGTATCTTCGATCCTTAAATGAAATTGGCCTCCGTGATGACGGGCGAATAGCCAGTTGAATAAAGCAGTACGAGCACCACCCAAGTGTAATTCACCAGTGGGGCTGGGAGCAAACCGGACGCGAATAACATTTTCGGTCATTTATGATAATAGTAAGCTAATGTGATTTCTGAAAATAGTACATGAGAAAATACAGAACAATGATGCGAAAAAGATACTATTTCACATATCATTTACTCAAACATGTTTGTCAATTGATTTCGGTATGAATTGTAAGGGTCCGATACTAACTATTTTCGATTTATGAAGTTTACAATCCTGCCCATCATTGATCATTCTACGACATTCATTCATCAGTAAAGTATAGCGACTGGAATATTTTACCATCCAATCAAAATTACCGGAAACAGGCCGGATGGCAATGGCCGACTCCAATAGCTTTAAAGCAAGTTCTTGATCTAATACAGTAATTTTATTCATTCTGATAGCACGCACACTCGCGCATCCTCAATCCTAATTATCTGTACTGCCCCGGCGCCAGACTTATTATAATTAAGAACGTATGTGAGTCCTGCTACTCAAACAATTATTCTTACAAAAATTAAGGATATTTTAGCAAAATTGCATTCATTAAATACTCCAAT
>CAYTPW010000010.1:0-126301 GCA_964439935.1 uncultured bacterium
ATGAATCCCGAGCATGTGCTGATGTTCGCAAGAAATATTGGGATGAATTTGTATTCAAGAAGGATTTATTTCTTTTTTTAGGTACTACCCAAGTCTACCATTTTGTTGGAAAAAATCCGTTTCTAATTATTGGAACATTTTATCCAATGAAATAAGTAAAATACCTCACCAATTTTATTCACAAACTAACCCTGTTCATCCTGACACCACTACGTACAGAGTTGCGAACTTTCATTGAAACCATAAAAATAGAAACTTGATAGATGTCCGTAACTCCTAATATGCAAGGTAGATACCAGGATTATAGTCTTCTCCGATTCGCACCAAAAGATGGGTTATAGTTTCCGTAATGCAAGCACCACATGTATTTTGTATATGTATTAATTAGCTTGTCAACGGATCAGTTATATATCGGCCACACGAATAATATCGAGCGTAGACTGGAAGAGCATAACAGGGGTCAATCAAGTTCAACCCGAAACCGCGGTCCCTGGAAACTGATTGGATATATCACAAGTGACTCAAGATCGACAGCTATGAAATTAGAGAAGCGATTGAAATCGTTTAAACGGAGAGACAGAGTTATTGCGTATTTAGCTAAAAATTCAGATTGATTGTCAGAGTGTCCCGACATGTAATGTCGGGAAAGTCGGTCCCGATATGCAAATGTCGGGATCATCGCCCACATGTATAATGTATATGTAATAATTAGTTTGTCAACTGATCATTTATATATCGGCCACTGAAGTACTGAACGCAGACTGGAGGAGCATAACAGGGGTCAATCAACATCAACTCGAAACCGCGGTCCCTGGAAACTGATTGGATATGTCACAATGAACTCAAGGTCGGAAGCCATGAAATTAGAGAAGCGATTAAAGTCTTTTAAACGGAAGGACAGAGTTATCGCGTATATAAATAAGCACGCTGAATGATTGTCAGAGTGTCCCGACATTGCATGTCGGGAAAGTCGGCCCCGATATTTAAATGTCGGGGTCATCGCCCACATGTATTATCAATGTCTTAATTAGCTTATCAACTGATCAGTTATATATCGACCACACGAATAATATCGAGCGTAGACTGGAAGAGCATAACAGGGGTCAATCAAGTTCAACCCGAAACCGTGGTCCCTGGGAATTGATCGGAGATTTGATTAATAACATTAGTTTTGGTAACTTGTTTCCTGAAAGGGAGATGGGATGCAGAATTGGAGTTATAAATCAGACTTAATTGTTTACTTTTTTATTAGTGTATCTCTGGCGGTAGCCCAACCTGCAGTAGAATACCTGGGTTTAGGAGATAAACCCATTTCGTCATTGGCGATATGGGAAGAAATAATTGCGGTTGGATCAGGGGGAGATGGTGTGTATTATCAATTTGCGTTCAATTTACCGGATTCGGCCTGGATCAATATTGGTTTGTCAGATAAAAATGTAACCGCAGTTTATCCCCACAAAGTTGGTCCTTTTGGCTGGGGAATAGCAGCAGGGATCTTCCCGGAAGAAGCGGATTCAAACTATGTTTATTGTAGTCATATGGGCGGGGAATTCTTCCCCAACAGTTTGGGATTTTCCGATTCGTTGGCGAGGGGTGTATACAGTTTAGATGGATTCCCGGATCAAACTATCTGTGGTGAGAAATATGCGGCTACCGGTGGTGCATTGTATGTTCAGCTTTTTGGAGATACAATCTGGACACCGGTATATGAAAGTTTAGGAGTTGAAGGAGAAGGTGTTATCTGCGTTAAGACCGCAGTGGATGTTGGCGGTTTGGTTTTAGCAGGAGGAAGTGAGGGATTTACCGGCATTCTCTTGATCAAATCCACCGATTATGGGGCAACCTGGGATTATCTTTACCCACCCGGATCGGTAATTGCGTTTGATTTTTCGTATGATTCAACGCTGACCGATTTTGAAACAATTTTTGTTTCCCATGGCTATCAAATTAGCCGCTCTTTGGATGGCGGAGAAACGTGGGACATTGCATTTAATGGTAATGGATTAAATTTTAGCAATGTCGTGTATGATTCTGATGTCGGTTATGTTTTCATAGCCGGGAATGATGTCTCGGATACTTCAAGTGCCGTAATATATTTTAGTCCCGATGTTGGAGAAAGCTGGCACCAGATAGCGTTAAATCTTACTGGTCCGGTCGTGGATTTAGCTTTAAGTAGTACTGAGTACCTTTATTTCGCAATTCCACACAGTGGTGTCTATCGGCTGTCAATGGCTGAATTATCGGTGGAATCTGAACAAATCCCCAAATCGTTCTTTCTTGGACAAAACCATCCCAACCCATTCAACCCAATAACCACAATCCAGTACGAACTACCCCAAAGATCAGAAGTCCAAATCACTATCTACGATCTGTTAGGTAGGCAGGTGACGACACTGGTATCAGAAACACAGAATGCTGGGTATAAATCAATCAAATGGGACGCTACCAACATCTCAAGTGGAATGTACTTTTACCAGATCAGGGTCTACGATTCCGATGTAGTCGGGGCAGGGAAATATGTGCAGACCAGGAAGATGGTGTTGTTGAGGTGAGGCGTATAGTCTTAATTCAGTTTGTTATAATTCTATTTAACTCTTTATACGGTCAGTGTGATGGAAGTCCAACCGATTCAACCTTTGATGTTTCCCAATGCGATTCGAGCGATCTGCAGGTTTTACAGGAAATCATATCATTGAATGGTTTATCGGAATTTACTAATCCTGTTGACGGAGATGATGGGGATGGAATATTTGAACCTCAAGAACTGGGTTATCAGTTATGGGCAAGCGGAAGAATCACAGACTTGAATGTTGGTTCTTATCCTGCTGGAATGATCTGGTATATTACCCCGTATGGTATTACCTCGATCCCTGAAAGCATTGGAGATTTATCAATGCTACAATCATTAACCCTGTTTTTTAATTTCTTCAGCCAATTACCCCAATCGATTGGTAATCTCTCTAATCTATCTTCTCTACAAGTTTCTTCTACTGGCCTAACCTCACTACCGGATTCTATAATTTATATGGATAACCTACAAAATCTCTGGTGTGCCGGCAATGAACTGGTGAGCATACCAACAGGATTTGACAATCTCAATAATCTAGTCAAATTGGATATTGGAGCCAACCATTTCAGTGAAATCCCACACAATATTTGGAATCTGGACAGTCTTGAAAACCTGGATATAAGTCGTAATGAAGTTTCAATCCTGTCAGATAGTGTCGGTTTGTTATCGGAATTAGAATATTTAAAATTATCTTACAACGATTTGACCGTGCTCCCAATCCCAATATCAAATCTTACCAAACTCAATTCAGTGTACCTGGATAGTAATTACCTATATTGTTCGGATGGATCTGTTGATACATCCGCTATTCCCTCTTTCTTGACTGATGGTTCGATTCCAAATGTTTATGGTCTTTTTGACCAGAAATGCGATGAGTTGTTCGATTATACGTCTTATCTACCCCTCCAAGTTGGGAATGTCTGGAATTATGGTTATGATGACTATACAGATCATGTTTCTTACATATCCGATACAATCATTATCGATAGCGTCGTTTATTATTCTTACATTGACTCATCAATGATTCCCTATAACTATACAAACACTACATTACTGCGATGGGACAGCGCTGGTTACCTTAAATATCAGAGTAATCGTACATGGATTGATTTCACTCAGGCTGTTGGTGATTCTCTAATTATTTACGATAACTATGATAGCAGTTATTTTAAGTATCAGATAATTCAATCTGATACCTTTGTCGTAACAACCAACGCAGGAACATTTGATAGTTGCGTGGTAGTTTCATTTGATGATCCTGCTGTTTATGATGATGAAAGAACCTACTACTTTGCTCCTGGAGTTGGGATTGTAGCCTTTGATTTTAATCATATGCCACCTAAAACAGGGCTTCTGCACTCTGCGATTATCAACGGACAAACGCTTGCTGTGATCGAGTGTGACTATTCTTATGATTTTTATTTAGCTGATAATTACCCCAACCCCTTCAACCCAATCACTACTATCCAGTATGAATTGCCACAAAGGTCAGATGTTCAAATCACCATCTACGACTTGCTGGGAAGAGTGGTAACCATACTGGTCTCAGAAACACAGGATGCTGGCTATAAATCAGTTCAATGGGACGCAACCAACGTCTCAAGCGGTATGTATTTTTACCAGATTAGGGTCTACGATCCCGATGTAATCGGGGCTGGAGAGTTCGTTGAGACCAGGAAGATGGTGGTGTTGAAGTGAGAGTCAATTGGCCAGTAATGACATGGCTTCGACTCAAGTGGACATATCAGTTCATGGTTGGAATTATCATGTTTTCTATCTGTGTCAATAGTTGTGAAGAATCTAATGGTATTACTGATATTATTGATGGTAACCGAATTGAATTATTTTATTCAAATGAAGATTCTATAGAAGCAATCGGATTTGCCTTGGTTTATTCTGGAGAATTATTTGCATCTGATTCCCTAATTGATGAATTATTATATGGTCTGAATTATTTACGGTATGTTCATCGAGAATCCATACCAATAGTGGATGAGGTAAGGATGAAACCACTATGGAAAATAGGTGAGATTGTGGTTGGATTTGATTCCGTATCAGCCGAATTAGTGAGGAATCACCAATATACTGGTTGGGATTCATTGGAGGTACATTTCCATCCCGATACAGTATTGAGATATCCAAACAGCATAGGAATTGCACTCCATGGTCTTAATATAAGATTACACCCTAAGCAATTATCAGAGATTTATGAGACTTTGCCAGGAGTGCAATTCAGTGAACCTAACTATTTGATATGGTTACCCCATGCAATCCCATTTCCTATTATACCAGGCATACTAGACGGTGAGTTTATATACCTGTTTGAATTGCCACAGCACTACTATTATTTCAAATATCAAGATGGTGAACCAGTATTCGTAGGTAGCTGGAATCACTGGTATGATCCTCAACCGGATTGGTGGGATGAAGCAATTTCATATTTAATTGATTGGAATTGATATGTTTATACAAAACATCTATTTATCAATAAGAATCTGATCCTGATCTACCACTTCCAGGATCAGATTCCAGCCGCCCACTCCCTGATCCACTTTGACCAGCACATCATTAGATCCTTCCCGGAGGTCAGCTACAATAAAGTCCTGGCTTCTGGCTGCCGCCCGGCCTCCCGGTAGCCGGTGGATCTCGTTTCCATTAAGCCAAACCGCCGGAGCGTCATCGCTGCCCAGCAGGAATAATACCCGGCCACTTCGTTGGGCTTCCAGGATTGTATGGGAATAGGCAACGGTATTCAAATCAGGATCGTATAATTCCAGGAAGTCTACCCATCCGGTTGGTGTTTCTAAATCCTGCCAGCTGATCTCCAGGCTATCCTTCCCCAAATAGACTTTTTCAATATTAAGTTCCTTTTCAGGATCATAAATAATCTCAAGACCACGCCCTTCGGGATTATCGTAAGGTCCGATGGTGCTCCAGTCGGTAATGGTTCTGATATTCAGCGTTGTGTCGGCAGATATTTTCGTAAACAGTGGTCTGATCGCAATTTGGTTCAGGACCGGTGTAGTAATTACCGCCTCCAGCCAGTTATCCCAATTATTATAATCGCTATTGAAAAAATGGAAGGGTGCAAAATAGAACAGGTTAACATCTGCTGGATCAGCTTTCTCCAGATTTTCCAATAGCACCGGGAGAGAATCGTCAGGCGCCTGGGCATAATTCCAGGCCAGATTCCTGATAAGCCATGGTATATAAGCACTATTATTAAAATATTGGATAAAATTAATAGATGGCTGAATATCTGAATTGATCGTGGAAGAGGCATGGGTATACAAAGCATTTTCCAGGGCTATTTTAAAAGTTTGATTGTCAGGAACGGTTATCGGATCAAAAGTCGAATCCTGTTCTGAACTTGGAATAACGGTAATCACCACTGATGGTCCGGGAGCTGTTTTTCCGGCCGGCACTGTTGCTTCAAACAGGTACTGATAATCAACACCTGCCTGCATTTCGACCGCAAGTTCAGGATTTGTAATCTGCCAGTGTTCGGATTCCTGCCATTTAATACCTATTTCTGAATCATATGTAAGTTCACGGCCTAAACTGCACTCGCCCCGGAACTGCAGGAGTGAATCATTCAATTCTGTGATATCCAGGTTACCCAGCTGGCCAATCAGATTATGTTCCAGTTCCATGATACCAAAATCAATGTATTTTCCATCTTCAACCAATTCGCCGGTCATTGAGATCGCAAATTCATCTATCATATTTCCATCCAGATCGATGGCCTTACCTTTAATTATAGTTTCCGAAACATCAAGTATCACAAAATGATGAATACTCTGGGATACCGCCATATATGGTTGCGGTTCAATTTCATACAATGGTGCACCGCCCCCGGCTGTAGTAATGTGGGTAACCGAAGTTTGACCACTGCCACTGTGTCCGATCGGATGATTGCGGAGATAATAATGATCGTGGCCTGACAATACCAGGTTTACACCGTATTTTTCAAAAAGCGGTTGCCATTGATACCTGAACTCATATACGGGACGGATGGGATGACAATGAAACAGGGGATAGTGCAGGTTCACGATGATCCACTGTTTGTCCGCACTCGCTGCCAGATCGGCTTCCAGCCATTTATATTGCTCGGATTCTTTGTCAGTTGCTACACCTGTATTAAGTCCGATAAGATGAACCATACCGTAGTCAGTAGACCAGTAATGTTGCTGCTTGTGTAACGGAAAAAATTGGTAATAATGGCCGGATTCCCTTTCGTGATTTCCCAAGACTGGATAGATGGGTACCTGCTTCAATAAATCTGCTGCAGGTGTGAAAAATTCCGGTTCCCATAAAAACAGAATCTTACCATCAGCAACCAGATCACCGGTATGTAATGCAATTTCTGGTTTGTACTCAAGTGCCCTGTTAACAATCCGCTCATGTACGGCGGGATCACTGCGGCTGTCTCCATAAGCTAATATCCTGACAGTTGCGGTATCGCTGGCAGGTGTGATTTTAAACTGAGCAGTGTCTGTTTGACCCTCAAGCCAGCGCACCTGGTAATAATAATTCCTGCCGCTCTCCAAACCTGTTAATTCATATGAATGCAATCGCTGCCGTGCCGAATCACTCTTGATCATGTTAAGTTCTGAAGCGTTGGCCCCTAATAACAGTGATGCTTTAACTTTCTTTTTGGTACCAATTAGTATTGTTATCCCATCATCGGTAGGTTCCTGGAGCCAGGGTCCGAAATAAGTGGTTTTATCCTTGCAACCCGTGAGTATAAATAAAAACAAAAAGATAATCTTGGTTGTTTGCTTATGTTCCATTGGTTGTCTTTCAGGAGGAATGTTATTAGTATTATGATAGACCGAAATTTAAAGCGAGTTTAGTGTAATCATGTATATTGAAAAATATTTCCGTAGAATGAGTGGAGTTCCGTGAAGATAATAATTACTGCAAATTGTCTGAAAAAGACAATTGATCTTATTTCATGAAAACTAATTCACTTCTGACAAATATGTTTCCTGGTTAAATTTCTTAGCTCAAATGGACGGTTGTTTATCAATCTGAATGAAATGGTGGTAGAATATGAGTAAACCGATTAAAATTGGTCTGGTGGGCTTCGGTCGTATAGGCCGTAACATTTATCGGATCGGTTATGATAATCCAAACTACCAGTTTGTGGCAATTAGCGATATTGGCAAACCTGAAGCATTACATTATTTACTGATGCGTGATTCCGTGCATGGTCCCATGCCTGTAGAAGCAATACTGGAAGATAATCATTTATTACTTGGGAACCAGAAATCCCGAATCCTGAAAGGTGGCAATCCAGGTGCTATTCCCTGGGATGTTTTCGATGTAGATGTGGTAATCGACGCTACCGGAAAATTTCGGAAAAAGTCTGAGTTGCAGAAATACCTTGATGCCGGCGCCAAACGGGTTATTGTCACGGTACCACCGATTGATAAGGTGGATCGGGTAGTTGTTATGGGTGTCAATGAGCAGGATATTTCTTTTGATGATCGTCTAATTAGCCCAACTTCCTCAACAGTGCAAGTTTTAGCATTGATGCTCCAGATATTGGATCAGACCTATGGTGTTAAACGAGCCATGATGACCACAGTGCATGCCTATACTTCCGATCAACCACTGGCCGATACAGCTCGTTCAGACCTGCGCCGCAGCCGCTCGGCCGTGGAAAATATTATTCCCAACCAGACCTGGGCACCGGGTATCGTTGAGCAACTTTTACCCCAATTCAAAGGTAAACTGGATGGAATTGCTTTTAATGTTCCAGTCTCTGATGGTTCCTGTATTGACCTGACCGCTGAGCTGAAGAACATCCCGACCGTTGATGAACTTAATTACACTGTAAAACAGGCAGCGGAAGGTTCATTATCCGGAATTGTGGGCTACACGGAAGATCCGATCGTATCCAGTGATGTTATTGGCCGCCCGGAAACATTGATTCATGATGCGCGCGCCAGCATGGTTATCAAAGATAAGCTGGTCAAAACGGTCAGCTGGTTTGACAATGGCTGGGGCTATTCGAAACGAATTTTGGAAACAATCGATGCCTATCAGCTTCTGGAGGTGCAGTCATGAGAATCGCAATCAATGGATTTGGACGAATCGGTCGTTCGGTATTTCGGATCTTGAACGCCCGTAATGATATAGGTATCGTTGCAATTAATGATATTGCCAAAAATGATGCTCTGGCTTACCTGCTGAAATACGACACGGTTATGAAGCGTTTTAACGATATAGTCACCACCGAGGGTGATATGATGATGACATCTCATCAAAAGGTAAAAATGCTGGCGGTTTATAATCCCGCGGACCTGCCCTGGAAAGAACTGGCAGTTGATGTTGTGGTTGAAGCAACCGGTATCTTCCGCACCCGGGAAAAACTTACACCGCATCTGGACGCTGGTGCCAAGCGGATCATCCTAACTGTACCCGCCAAGGATGAGATTGATTATACGTTGGTAATTGGCGTTAACGATGATGGTTTAAAAGCCGAGCATCAAATCGTTTCCAATGCCAGTTGTACTACCAATTGTCTGGCGCCGATGGCTAAAGTATTGAACGATGCGTTTGGTATCGAATACGGAGTGATCAATACCGTACATGCCTATACCAACGATCAGCGATTGGCGGATGTACCTCACACTGACTGGCGTCGCAGTCGGGCTGCGGCTGAGAATGTTATTCCCACTACCACCGGTGCCGCCCGTGCCGTTGGCAAGGTTTTACCAGCCTTACAGGGTAAATTGGATGGAATTGCCATGCGAGTTCCGGTGGCCGATGGTTCGGTGGTGGACTCGATCATGAATCTGAGCAGTGATGTGACCATTGAACAGATCAATGATGCGGTACAGGATGCGGCAATTTCCGAGGCAATGAAAGGAGTCCTGGAGTATTCAACACTGCCGGTAGTTTCCAGTGATATAATCGGCAATCCCCACTCTTCGATTTATGATGCTCCATACACCAAGGTGGTTGGCGGTAATTTGGTCAAGACAGTGAACTGGTACGATAATGAATGGGGTTATTCTAACCGGATTGTGGATCTGATCGACATATTTAAGAATATGTAAAACTCTCGTACAGCGGTGACCGTTAATTATTCGGGATAGATAATTCTGGTATTTCCCGGTATAAATCCAATGATTCAGGATTAGCCAGCGCATCACGATTTGCTACATCTTCCCCGGCAATCATCTGTTTCACCGCCAGTTCTACTTTTTTCCCGTTGATCGTGTAAGGTATATCCGCTATTGCCAGAATAACGGCAGGGATATGGCGCGGTGAACATCCTGTTTTAACTGCCTGTCTGATCCCAGTAATCAGCTCATTGTCCAGCTTAACATTCTGTTCCAGTTTAACAAACAGGATAATCCGCTCGTCATTGAGCCATTTCTGACCGACGACCAGGCTGTCAAGTATGCCGGGAAGTTGTTCAACTACCCGGTATATTTCCGAAGTACCGATCCGCACGCCACCAGGATTCAATGTGGAATCGCTACGACCCAGCATGGTCACACCACCCTGTTCACTGATAATAATATAATCACCATGGTGCCAGATCCCGGGATATGTATCAAAATAAGCTTTTTGGTATTTTGATCCTTCAGGATCGTTCCAGAAATAAATTGGCATTGATGGAAATGACTTCCGGCAAACCAGCTCGCCGCGCTGACCGATCACCGGTTCACCGGCTGCATTGAACGCCGCAACATCCATTCCCAGTCCCCGGCATTGAATTTCTCCCCGATGGACAGGTAAAGCTGGATTACCGAGTACAAAACAGGAAATTATATCAGTTCCCCCGGCAATTGAGCTGAGCATTACATCGGTCTTGATCTGCCGGTATACATAATCAAAACTTTCATTTGATAGGGGTGATCCGGTGGAGAGAATCGCCCGCAACTGATCCAGTTTGAATAATTTCCCCGGTTCCAAATCGGCAGTTTCGCAACTGGCCAAATATCTGGCACTGGTTCCGAAAACAGTAACACCCAATTCAGCGGCCATTTGCCAAAGCGCATTGCCATCCGGATGGAAGGGTGAGCCATCATAGAGCACCACTGTCGCTCCAACCGCCAGGGATGACACCAGCCAGTTCCACATCATCCAACCGCAGGTAGTGAAATAAAAGATAGTATCTTCACGCTGTAGATCGGTGTGGAGACGGAGTTCTTTTAAATGCTGCAGCAGCGTTCCACCGGCACTGTGAACAATTGATTTTGGCAGCCCGGTGGTCCCGGAGGAATACATGATGTACAGCGGGTGATCGAATGGTAATTGTTCGAAACGGATTTCCGAAGCGGCCTCGTTTGCAATGAATTTAGTGTAATTTATAGCTTTGGGGATTAAACTGTTGTCAAGTTCATGGCTGAGATAAGGATCGATGATCACCTTCTCCAGACTGGGTAGCTGAGCGACAATTTTCTGAATTTTACTCAGATAACTGAATTCTTTTCCGTTATAATAATAGCCATCGACGGTAAATAAGATTTTCGGTTCGATTTGACGGAAGCGATCCAGGACGCCTTTGATACCAAAATCCGGTGAACAGGAACTCCAAACAGCCCCCAGGGATGCGCTGGATAGCATGGCTATTACAGCCAGGGGCAGGTTGGGAATAAATCCGGCAATCCGGTCACCGGGTTGTACACCAGCCGTGCGCAGGGCTGCCGCCAGACGTGCTACCTGCTGGTACAATTGAGTGTAACTGAGAAAAACAGGTTTGCGTCCCTCGCCCTTGAAAATGAGGGCGGTTCGATCATCACGATATTTCAGCAAATTTTCTGCAAAATTCAAGCGGGCACCCTGAAACCAAATTGCTCCAGGCATTTTAGCCGGATAATCAATTATGCTGGTATAATTTGTACTATATATTATTTGACTGTACTTCCACCAGGTAGACCAGAATTCGGTATGATGCTTAACCGACCATTCATGGAGCTGGGCATAATCAGCACAATTAAGGTTGAAAGATTGGTTTATAAATCGACGGAATAATTCAATTTGTGAGTCAGCGGCAGCGCCAGGAGCAGGTGCCCATAATTGTGCTGTCATATCAATTTACTCATTTGTTGAAAATACACAGAGCATTACCTGGAAGTCACGGGTAAATTTCTGTTTATGACTACCATCTGGTTTATGAAATCTGTCATTCATATATTTAAAGTGCTAAATTTCTTGGCTTGAAATAAGATGAATATTCAGAGTTGGAATTGATATGAAAATTGCCTTTTTAACTGCCGGTGGAATCGCCCCCTGTCTATCTGCCTCAATCGGTGCCTTGATTCAGAATTACAATCGATTGGCTCCCCAGGCCGAATTGCTTGGTTATCTAAACGGATATCAGGGTTTATTACTGGGTAATAGAATGACTTTCTCCCGGGAAGTCAGGAAACAGGCGGATATTCTGCTGAAATATGGTGGTAGCCCGATCGGCAACAGTCGTGTGAAATTGACAAATATCGACGATTGTGTCAAACGTGGATTGATTAAAGCTGGTGAAAATCCGCTGGCTGTAGCGGCCAGTCAATTGATTACCGATGGTGTTGACATACTACATACAATTGGTGGTGACGATACCAATACAATGGCGGCTGAATTAGCAAAATACCTGGCTGTGAAAAAATATAACCTAACAGTTGTCGGATTACCAAAAACAGTGGATAATGATGTATATCCATTGGCACAAACGTTGGGTGCCTGGACGGCGGCGGAGCAGGGTGCTCTATATTTTAATAACATCGTTAATGAAAATACAACCAGTACCCGTCAATTGATTATTCATGAGGTCATGGGGCGTAATTGTGGCTGGCTGACGGCAGCGACGGCTCAAAACTACCGTGCTCTGCTGGATTCAAAGCAATTTTTACCAGACCTTCTGATTGATCGCCCCCGCTGGGACATAGATGCCGTATACCTGCCGGAAATGGAGCTTGATCTGCCGGCTGAAGTCGCACGCTTGCGAAAGCGGATGGACGAAAAAGATGGTGTAAATATTTTTTTGAGTGAAGGCGCGGGGATCGACAGTATTGTCCAGGAGCAGGAGGTCAAGGGAGAAGCCGTGGCCCGGGATGCCTTTGGTCATGTCAAGCTTGATTTTATAAATCCCGGGAACTGGTTTGCCAAACAATTTGCATTGCAGCTCGAAGCAGGTAAAACACTGGTTCAGAAAAGCGGTTATTTTTGCAGATCAGCTGCTCCCAATGCTGCCGATCTGGATTTGATTAAGCGTTCAGCTGAACTGGCTGCCCAGGCTGCCCTGGACGGTAAAAGCGGTCTGGCGGGACTCGATCTGGATCTGAATGATGAACTTTGTTTGATAGATTTTCAACGGATTGCTGGTGGCAAACCATTCGATATTGGAAGTGACTGGTTTGTGGATTTGCTGGACCAGATAGGTCAACCGCACAGTACTGGAATTAATTAATGTTTTTAGATTTGACAGGAGCTACAATAAATGTTTAAAACACCCCCTCAGCTGAATATTTCCCGGCGTTTTCCCGATAATATGTCCACTGCCCATTCCTTGATTCTAAAGGCTAAGAATGGTGAAAAAGGTAATTCCACTGGTGATCGCTATGCTTTACCGGCTTTCAATGTTACTACATTTCAAGGTATCAATGCAGCGTTTGCAGCTTTTGAGCTACTTGGTTCCTCGGGTCTCTTGGCATTTTCTAATTCCGCACTGAAGCATTTTGGCAGCGATGATCCGGTATATGGATTGGAATTAGCCACTACCTATATTGAACAAAAAGCCAAACATTCCAGTGTGAGAGTAGCCACCCATCTGGATCATGGTGATTATACCAGCACCGGTGGTCGGAAAGTGGTACAGGCTTCGGTACAGATGTTGACCAGCGTCATGGCTGATAATTCGACCGATAAGGTTTCTAAAACGGCCATGCCTTTGAGTGATAATATTGCCCTTACACGGGAAGTTGTCGATATGGCCCACCCACTTGGAATTTCTGTGGAAGGTGAATTGGGCGTTTTGGCTGGCGAAGAAGATGAGGATACGAAATCTGAATTTTCTACTTATACCAATCCGGATGACCTAGATCGATTCTTACGGGAGACCGGTGTTCTGATGCTGGCACCTACGATTGGTACAATGCATGGACCGAATAAAGGTAAACCGGGTACCAAGGTTAAACTAAACATCAGTCTTGCCCATGATTTATTGAAAATTGCCAATCAAATCAATGATGAAATTGTTTTTGTCGCCCATGGTGCCTCAACTCTTTATCCACTGGTGGTCAATTATGCGATTGCACAGATCGATAAAATGTCCGATCCTTCCGGTGTGCGCCAGAAATGGCTGGATTTTGTAGGCACCGATTGGGAACAGATACAGGGCCTGATTGGTGCGGGATTCTGTAAGATCAATACTGACACGGAAAACCGCCAAACTTTCCTGTCTGCGCTACTCGGATCAATGGTAAACGATAGTGCTAAAATTGATATACGCTGGTATGATAATATCTGTACAAATGCCCTTTCACAGAGTTATATTCAGAAGTTAATTTTGGCCGGAAATTACGGTGTTTGGCAGGAACCAAAGATTGATGTAGCTAAGTTCAAATTCGATCTTAACGCTTCTTTGAAAGATATTTTAAAGATCTGTCTTATATAATACACCCTCCTCAGAGCCCCGGTTACCCCACCGGGGCTCTTTTTATATACGGATTTTTTTTGTGGAACTCTAAAGTTATTCGATTCAATTAATTAAGAATTCTGATTTCTAGTCTTCCGTAGTTGATTTGAAGTGATTGATAACATTGAGTAGATTTAATGCAAATGAATTGCTTTTCAATTCAACGAACATGGGGACTTGAATTACCGTTAACATTTCAAAGTCGGGTATTATTTAAAGTAGCCCAGCCGGATTATTTATCACCATTAGAGCCTGGCAGGGAAAATACTATTTCAGAATAATATAAACTACATATAACAGGAGCGAACATGTCTGTCAGATCGAACGGTTTAAATATTATTATCACCTACCTGATCTTCAATCTCATTTTGGTCCTAGTTGGTGGATGCATACCAGCTGAAGTTGCACCGGAGACTGGCCAAATTGAAAAACCGGATTATACCTATCAGGAAGTTCCAGGTGATCCTTTGAAAGCCCGAATTTATACCCTGGATAACGGATTGAAAATATATACCACCGTATATCGGGATGAGCCTCGCATCCAGACGGCAATTGCCGTAAAAGCTGGTGGTAAAACCGATCCGGATGACGCGACCGGCATGGCTCATTATCTGGAGCATATGTTATTTAAAGGAACCGATGAATTCGGAACCATGGAATGGGAAAAAGAGAGGGTCGAGATCGATAAAATAATTGAACTTTATGATCAATACGGTCAGACTTCTGATACGTCAAAACGAAAATTGATCTATCATAAAATCGACTCCGTGTCGCAGGTTGCTTCCAACTATGCAATTGCCAACGAATATGATAAAATGCTCGGCGTAATAGGTGCTACCGGCACCAATGCTTTCACATCAGTGGAGCAGACAGTCTATATCAATGATATTCCGACTAACCAATTCGAGCGCTGGCTTAAGATCGCCCATGAGCGGTTCAGTGACCCGGTAATGCGTTTGTTTCATACAGAACTTGAGGTTGTCTACGAGGAGAAGAATCGTTCACTTGATAATGATGGCTCTAAAGTATATAATGCCTTGAATGCCGGTTTATTTACCAAGCATCCCTATGGGACTCATACGATATTGGGTGAGGTAGATCATCTAAAGAATCCTCCGCTGCGCAGGGTAATTGAGTATTTTGAGACTTATTATGTGCCGAATAATATGGCCATCTGTCTATCCGGTGATTTCGATCCAGAAGTGGTAATACCTTTGATAGATGCAACATTTGGAAAGATGGCAGCCAAGCCCATTCCCGAATTTATCTCCCCTGTGGAAAGTCCAATCGCCGAACCACATCCTATTGAGGTATTTGGCCCTGAAGCGGAGAGTGTCCGGCTGGCTTTTCGTTTTCCCGGTAAAAACACACCCGAGGCTGATTTATTGTTTATGACCGATATGATTCTAATGAACAGTTCAGCAGGTTTAATTGACCTGAATTTGAATCAAGCCCAACGCGTAATCGGGGCCTATTCCTATACCCGGATCATGCAGGATTATTCTTATCATGGGATGGGAGCGCGCCCACGGGAAGGACAAACGCTGGAAGAGGTTAAAGATCTATTACTCAGCCAGATCGAATTGATCAAAGAAGGAGCATTCCCAGATTGGCTACCAGCGGCGGTAATTACTGACTTGAAGCTAAGTAGAATTCGTGGACAGGAGAGTAATCGTGCTCGTGCCATGCAGTTCATGAACGCATTCACAACCGATACACCTTGGGAAAGGGTCGTCAACGAGATGGATCGTTTGAGCAGTCTCACAAAAGCAGATATAGTTGATTTTGCTAATCAATTCTATTCTGATAATTATGTGGTGGTCTACAAACGAACCGGGGCAGATACAGGAATTGTGAAAATTACTAAACCGGCCATTACACCGGTCCAGCTCAACCGGAGCAATCAATCGACATTTATGTCGGAAATACTGGAGATCGATGTGTCAGATGTGGAGCCGGTATTTCTGGATTTCGCAAAAGACTTGGATTATTTAACACTTAAAAGTGGAATTCCGGTCTATTATCGAAAAAACACTGAAAATGAACTGTTTTACCTGTATTACATGGTAGAAATGGGTAGCGATCACGATCGCCGGCTGGGAATTGCCCTGCGGTACTTGCAATATCTTGGAACATCCGATTATACACCGGAGCAGATACAAGAGGAGTTCTATAAGCTGGGTTGTGATTTCAATGTTAACAGTTCCAGTGATCGGGTCTGGGTGCAGCTGAATGGTTTAGAGGAAAATTTTGATGCAGCACTGCGCTTATTCGAGCACCTGTTGGTTGATGCTCAACCCAATCCGCTAGCGCTGGAAAAACTCAAACAGGACATAGCTAAACAAAGATTTGACCGTAAACTATCCAAGCGAAGCATCCGTCGGGCTATGAGCACTTATGGTCGTTACGGAGCAGTTTCTTCAGCTACCAATGTACTGTCGGAAACCGAAATACAAGCCCTGACACCAATGGAGTTGGTGGATATGATTCACCAGATAAATGATTATGAGCATCTGGTATTGTACTATGGACCTGCAGAATCAGAAATACTGGTGAACAAACTGAATGCCGATCATAGAATCCCAGCGGAATTCCTGGCTTTTCCGGAGCGCAGAGAATTTGCTGAACCAGGCAATGAAATAAATCAGGTATTTATCATGCACTATGATATGGTTCAGGTTGAGATTCAACTACAATCAAAATCGGTTAGTTTCAACCCTGACAATATTGCCTCGCGGGCCCTGTTCAATGAATATTACGGTGGCAATATGTCGTCGGTAGTTTTCCAGACATTGCGGGAATCTAAGGCGCTTGCCTATGCTGTTTATGCTTATTACAGTACACCATCAAGGCCGGAAAAATCCCATTATATTACTGCCTACATCGGTACCCAAGCCGATAAACTACCGGAAGCTTTGGCCGGTTTCTTCGATCTATTGACAGATATGCCAGAATCGGAGAAAGCTTTTATCACTGCCCAGGAAGGAATCATTAACCGTATCAGACCGGAGCGGATCACGAAAGCAGATATACTTTTCCGTTACCTTAGCACAAAGCGGATGGGAATCGACCACGATACCCGTGAAGATCTATTCGTTCAAGTACCTGCTTTGACGCTGCAAGACATCAACGCCTTTTTTAATGAGCATATTAAGAACCAACATTACAATATTATGGTTTTAGGGGATACGGCACGTATTGACTTGAGTACACTTGCAGAATATGGGGATGTAAAATACTTGACCTTAGAGGAAATATTCGGGTATTAGAATTATAGCGGGGATTCGGAGTTCGTGTGGATCTGATGTGAAATCACCTGTCATAATAAATCATTCCTGGGGGCAAATTATAGTAGAAGGCTTTTCACCCTTTAAAGATGTAATGCTTTACCCCGGTGGCGCCCAAACCTGGGATTGGAACGCGACCGGTACCAGCCACAGTAATGGAATTCAACCTGGTGATATTGCTAAACTGATCGAACATGGCGCCAGTGTAATCATTTTATCATGTGGTAATCTGGGTCGATTGCAGGTAAGTGACGAGGCGAAACAATACCTTAAAAAACAGGGAATCATCTTTCATGTCCATCGTACCGCTAAAGCGATAAAATTGTATAACGAATTACAACCCAGTGAACCGGTTGGGGCGTTAATTCACACGACTTGTTAATTTCAATGTATTAAATAGGACCTCACCATGCGAAATAAATTTGCTGTGACGGGGTTGCTCGTCCTTTTAATCTGGCTATATGCCGGTCTGATCAGTCCCTGGCTGGTCAAGTCCGGTTATCAGCACGATTTTCAAGACAGTCCGCGACCTCAGATATCAGAATGTATTAATCAAGACAATCAAAGCTTTTCGATATCCTCTGAGGAATCGTCAATCACAGCTAATTTGCGCGGAGCAGCAGGGATGGTATTTCATCAGGCTGCTCCCTGGCTGCGAAACTGGCGAACCGGTTGGGGTGCAACCGATCATGATAAACAGCGCTATTTACCCGGCGATGAACTGGTTCCTGAACCAGAGTGGGATTATACACATGCAATTACCATTAATGCTCCCCATGTGGCCATCTGGCCCTGGATTGTTCAAATTGGCCAAAAACGTGGTGGATTCTACAGCTACCAAGTATTGGAAAATATTATTGGTTGCCAAATTTCAAACGCAGATCAAATCATTGATAGGTATCAATTCCTACGGCCGGGAGATGAAATTTATCTTCACCCACAGGCACCACCTTTAAAAGTACGATCGTTGCGCCGGAACTACTGGTTTGTGCTTAACGGTGGAGAGTTGATTGCCGCAAACCAACCTGCCGGTAGTGATAATTCAGCAAATCTGACTTGGACATTCTACTTGCAGAAAATTGATAGCACAACCACCAAATTAATTACTCGTGGTCGATATGCCTATGGTCCGGGTTTGGCAAACTCGCTGAGCTATGGTCCGTACTTAATTGAACCGATAGCATTTGTTATGGAACGGAAAATGTTGCGGGGAATCAAACGACGAGCGGAAAATCATTTGTGCAATAAATGATTGGTATCATCACAAGTCATCTTATGGCGTTAATGTAACCTGCCACTTACACCAGATTATAATCACAATTCTCAAATGATCTGGCTGCTAAACAGTACCCGGTCCAACTTATATCGCAGTTCGCTTTGTCTTAAGCTTGATTAATCCAATACACAAAATAATAAGCGAGCCTGCCAGTCCGGGGAAGAATGGTTCCAGATTGAGGGGATAGGCACCTGCTGATATTCCGGCAAAATACCACGAACCAGCCAATACAACCGGGACGATCATCATAAGGATAATATGGTTTATTGCTAGTCTGAATTTTGTGAATGTGAGCACGAAAGGAAGCAGTAGCCCTGGTACCATGATCGATCCGAGAATGTACCATAACTCAACTACAGAAGAAAATTTCCAGGCCAGGATCACGGCAATTCCAGCCATCACCACCAGACCGTACCTGGTTAATCGGGTAGGATCAGCCCGCCGATTCAGACGCCAGATTATATCGCGGCCAAAACTGACAGCACTGATCAAACCCAGTGAATCAATGGTCGACATTATTGTTGAAATGATTCCGGTCAGAAATAATCCGTATAGAACCGGTGGCAGCAGCTGTTGTCCCAGGAGGGGAAAGGCGAATAAGGCATTGGTGCTTTCCAAAGCCACACGCGCGTAAAGCCCTGAGAAAACTGTAAGTAAATCGAAAAATAACCAGAACAAAATCGATAATAGAATACCGTTGCGGGCAATTTGCGGTGTCCGGGCGGCAGCACAGCGTTGGAAAAAACCAGGATCAATGAACGTCCATAAGGCGATAAAAAACCAGACTGCTATGAATCGCCATGATTGTCCTCCGGACGGATCCAGATGTGAGGCAGGCAATTCAGCTAGGAGTTGAACCGGAGAACCTAGTTTGATCCAGGCAAATATAATTAGCAGGATGAATCCTGAGAACATCAGTATGAACTGAAGAATGTCGGTGCGTACAACAGCGCCAAATCCACCGAACCAGATATACACCAGACTGAGACTGGTTGCAATCAGTAAAGCCCAGCCATAGGTAATACCGAACAGGAATTGAATCAGGATACCGATACTGAGAATATATGGTGCCGGGCTTGCCAGAATTAGGAGATAGACAGCGCTGATGATTCCGGGAGATTTTCCGTAGTGTTTATTGAATTGATCCGGGATAGAAATAAATTCCATCCGGCGGATTTTGCCGGCGATGAAAAAAGCAAATAACGCTGCGAAGATGTAATATGGTAAACCAAAGATAATCCAGGTCTGGATTCCATAATTATAAGTGTTCTCACCGATCCCCAGGATACCACCATACCAGGTTGCAACCAGTGTGGCGATAAAGCCAGGCAGGCTCAGCTTACGACCGGAGAGGATGAACTCTTTCGCATCGGAACGACTGCCTCGACTGTGCACCAGACCGAGGAATATAAGAAATCCGAAGTAGGCCAGAATCACCAGCGAATCGCTGATACCGATCGTTGTCTGCATTAGATATGATTACGGATGACCAGGAGTGGGCTGCTGGACTTGACTACGAATTCGTCGCTCAGGGCTTGATTACTCATACCACGTCCGGAAGGTTCCAAGACAGCGTTGGACAAATGGAATTTCAATCCCCAAGTGGTCACGGATTGGATTTTTTCAAAATTCAGCAGTGATACGATTTGGCCCGGAATTGACTTAAAATGGCATTTGCCTGAGCAGAAATCCATGGTTGAAAAATCGGTAATAATTTGAATTTCCAGATATTTGGAAAAATGGGTGGCTACCAGATAATTTGTCAAAGTATGGTCATCACGTTCTCCGGAAATCCCAACTAAACTGACTTTTAATATTCGATTCTTAACAGACCAGTCCAGTGCTTTTTCCAGATCGGTGCTGTTTTGATCAGCTACCTGAATAATATTGTACGGTGATTCCTTGCCCGTCAACCGGGTTGAATCCAGATCGCCAATAATCAGATCCGGTTTCAGGTCGTGTGCGATTGCTTTATCGGCACTGCCGTCAGTACAAATTAAAAATTCTGCTTCTGTTAGCACCTGGCTTGGATACTCATGAGTTGGGAAAGAACCGTTTGCCAGAATAACAACCGCGCTCAATTGATTTATTGATGTATTGCTATCCGGCATCGCCTACCACCTGCCAGTGCTTAGTATATTGTTTACGGTATCCTTGATTGATTCTCAATTGCTGCTGTCGCCGGCTGGATTGCATAATACTTGAATATTTGGGTGAATTGAAGTAATCCTTCAATCGATATGAGACCGGCATCAGCATTGGCGCCGGTTTCCAATGGAAAACCTGCTGACTGGTTTGATCAAGTATCTGACCTTCGGTACAGGCCCAACTGAGCTGATCTAGTCTGCATTTTCGGCGGAGATTTTTTTCGATATAATACAGTAAACCCTGTTGGACCGGATCGATAAATAAGAACTGGCGGCCATAAAATAAGCCGGTGTGAAGGTAGTTAGGCACCAGCAGGACTCCATCGGTACCTGAACGGCGGGCGGCCCAGTACAGCGTTTCATAGACGAGCTGACCAATTCCCAGTCCGGGAAATTCCTGCCCAGGGAGCTGGGGGCGGAACCGGGAAAATGGTTTGGTTGGGTGCTGGAGCAGAAGCCATTCGATAATTATCAGGTCCAGATTAGGATGTATGTCCTGGCAACCATTCAATTCCGGGAAGGTAAAATAGCCTCGGCGGGCTACCATCTCTCCTGAAATTAAAGTTGATTCTCCCTGATCGTGATTCACCCGCAAAAAATGCTTATACGGATCACTGGTATCCAGTTGAATCTGTGGTTTTGTTAAACCGGCATTTTCCAATTCTTGGTAGATTCCAAAATTCTTTAAAGCAAATTGAATTCCCAGTTTGGAAAACAAACCCAGGAAACGTCCTGTCCCGCGACTGGTGGAAAGATCTTCAAAGATGTCTGAAGTGCTTAATTGATCGCTATTGTCCTCCTGGGTCAGCAGGATTGGAGACAGATGGCGTGCAATATTGCGATATTTTCGGGGACGGGGTTTTAATATGTCTTTCAGTTCGGACAACATCGGTCGGAATTTAGGTTGAATCAGCCTATCTGATTAATAAGAATTGAGTAGGTCGAAATGATAATAATTAGTAAATTGGAAACGCAATATACGAAATACGTTTCCAATGACACCCATCATCACTGAATTTGAGCAGCGGCTATATCAACAAGGCTGGGAAATATTCCAGCAGGATGGATTACGCGCATTCACAGTTGAAACATTAGCACAGCAGCTAGGTGTTAGTAAAAAAACGATTTATCAGGTTGTTAAAACCAGAGAAGAATTGATCGAACGGATCGTAATCTTTACCCTAAGTTCGATTGAAACCGGATTATTGGGTGTGATCGAAAAAGAAGTCGATCCGGTGCAGCAATTCATCGTGGTTGGAGAATATTTAGCAACCGCTCTGAGCCGGGTCCAAGTGAATCGCATGCTGGATCTGAAAGTCAAACATCCCCAGGTCTGGCAGCTGATCGAAGAATTCCGTTTCGAGCGCCGGGAACAGTTCACGGACATATTACTCGAAGCTCAAAAACTGGGTCTGCTTAAAGATGATCTGGAAATTGATATATTTGTTCGCTTACACTTGCACATGATTAATTCCATATTTCAGCCCGAATTTTTTGTTCAGAATAATCTGATGATTCCAGACACAATCAGGTTATTTTTTAAAATAATTTCAGAAGGAATCTTCACTGCGGAAGGTATCAAGCATGTCAAACCTGTTTAGAACGCTATTGAACTATCCAAAGACGATTATCGCGGCAACGATTTTCTTTACACTGTTGTTTTTGTGGAATATTCCTAACCTGCGATTGGACCCCAGCCTGAAAGGAATGATACCCGAAGATAATCCGATTGTCAGAACGCTGGATAAGATTGATGATCTTTTTGGTGGAACTGAAATAATCATGGTCGGTATCGAATCAGACAGTCTCCTGTGGGAGAAAACATTACTTAAATTTGAAGCACTTCATGATTCCCTAGAGTTGATTGACCAAATCACTTCGGTGATTTCCCTCTATTCCGCTCCCAATATAATCAGCAGTGAAGATGGATTCGTGGTCGAGGATATTTTGGAATATTATCCCACCAGTGATGAAGAAGTACATAGTTTGCAGAACAAAATCCGGGATAATGACCTGGTTTATCAAAATATAATATCGGCCGATTTTAAGGCGATGGCATTTATGGTTCAGGTGGGAAATAGTCTGGATTATGATGAGCATATCTTGAAAAATGCGGTGGAGCAAGCAGTTGATAATTTTCGCGAGGGTAATGAAAAAATATATATTTCTGGCCTGCCGGTTACCCGGGCTTTCGTTGTTGATTTCATGCAACTGGACATGAAAACTTTCATGCCCTTTGGCGTTGCACTGATGATAATTTTGCTGGCCATCAGTTTTCGCAGCTGGTTAGGTGTTTTTCTACCCTTGAGCGTGGTGATCATTTCCATAATCTGGACATTTGGATTCATGGTTCTGCTGAATTACGAACTACCTTTCATCGGCGTTCTGGTACCCGTCATGCTGATCGCTATTGCCAATGATTATGGTATCCACATTATCGCCCATTATTATGAATACAGTCAAACTAATGGCGATAAAACCAAATTGATGATTATTAAAAAGACGCTCCGCAGGCTGGGGGGACCGATCCTTTTGGCGGGTATTACCACTGTGATTGGCTTTTTAAGTCTTATGGGGCATGTGCTGGATAAAATCAAGGAATTTGGATTATTCCTATCGTTTGGCATCGTGATGGCCTTTGTTTTCAGTATTTTATTAATCCCTGCTGCTCTGGCAGTGGCCCGAAAACCGCGGTTTCTCAGCCAATCCGGGAGTATGGAAAGAATGAATCGTTTTCTATTTGGTTGGGGCAGCTTCTTTATAAAATATCGCCAGCCATTTATTCTGATCGTAATCGTTGTATTACTGTTTATCGGGCTGGGAATTCAGCAGGTTGTGGTCGATACAAATCCTGATAAGTATTTTCGCGAAGGTTCCGAGATCCGGCGGAATAATGACGCCATTACCCAGATGTTTGGCGGATCATCGCAATTATTGATATTGATCGAAGGTGATATTAAAGATCCGGCAACCCTGAATAAAATTGATCAGACTGCCCAGCATTTGAAAAAGAATCCTCTGGTATCACACACATTTTCGATTGCCGATCAGATCAAGAAAATGCATTCCACATTCCATGAAGGTAAACCGGAATTCGAGATAATCCCTGAAAATCGAAATTTAATAGCACAGTATCTTTTCCTGTACGGAATGACCGGAAATGATGAGGATATTGAACGGCTGATGGATGATATCGATGAACCTGAATATGCTTTATTAATAGCACGTCTGAAGAAGATAAAGACCGCTCAAATATCCGAAATTACCCGGGATACTGAGGAATATATCCGCGTTAATTTTGGTGACTCATTACCAATGGAAGTCTCTGGTCCTGCTTCTTTAATCAGTGGGTTGGCCCAGATGATTGTCCAGGGACAGGTTGTCAGTTTGTCCATCTCACTGGTGGTCATTTTTGTGATGATGACAATTGTTTTTCGTTCGGTAGTGGGTGGAATACTATCGATAATCCCCCTGTCATCAGCCATCGTGATGGTATTCGGAATGATGGGTTACCTGAATATTGAGCTGAATGTGGCCACTGCCATGCTGTCTAGCATTATGATCGGGGTAGGAGTGGATTATACGGTACATTTTTTGTGGCATCTGCGGGACCACATTCAAGAAGGGGAGGACTTGGATACGGCTATCTACAGTACTCTGCGAATATCGGGGAAAGGTATTATCTTCAACGCTTTATCAGTTATTATTGGATTTACCGTGTTGACAATATCATCGTTTTTGCCGGTTTATTTCTTTGGTTTTCTGATTGTGATGTCAATATCAATGTGTCTGTTCGGCGCCCTGGCGATTCTACCGGCACTGGTCAGCTGGTTAAACCCGAAATTTCTACACCGTTAAGGAGAGTAGTGAGATGAATTCGATGAGTAAAGATAAAGCTATCAGTCGCGTATTTACCCTGTTCAGTGTCCTGATTCTCCTGTATTGGCTGTATTCCGGTGGTGTCTGGTTGTGGAACTGGTATTTTGATTCAGGTGGCTATTCATCGGAGTGGTGGCCGGCAGTCGGACGGTTTTTATTAAACAATCTCAGTATTGTTATCGCAATCTACGCTATAGTTTGTCTGCAGACGGCCGGCTTGGCTGAATTGAAATTTAATAATCATTTTCTAAAAGCGTTTGGTCTGGCATTCATTCTTACACCACCAATAATGATGATAGCCTATGGACACCGAAAACATGATTGATATTATCATATTCATGATGATTTATCGAGTCATAACATGACAGCGCAGCATATCTGAAAATATGAGAGGATAGAAATGCATATTAAGTTAGCCTTAATCACTATTATCGCACTGGGTCAAGTATTCGGTCAAATGACCGCTCGTGAGATCATGATCAAAGTCGACAATCAACCGGAACCGAAATCAATGGTTGCAACGACTGATATGACGTTGATTTCAGTTAAGCGTGGCAAAGTAAAAGAGCGACTGCGGAAAATCACACGCTTTCAGCGTAATTATTCAGTTGGTGTTTTCGAGAGTAAATCTTTGATTCGCTTTCAGCATCCCGCAGATGTAAAGGGAACCGGTTTTCTAATGTGGGAATATTCCGGTGATAAGGATGACGACCAGTGGCTGTATCTGCCAGCATTGGGTAAGGTTAAGCGGATTGCGGCCCGCGATAAAGGTGAGAATTTCATGGGTAGTGATTTCACTTACGAAGATATAGGTGGTCGTGACCTAGATGATGATCATTTTACGCTGCTGGGAGAGGAGATCCTGAATGATAATGATTGTTTTAAAATTGATGCTGTCCCGGTTGAAGGCGAATCCTCTTACCACCGGAGAATCAGCTGGATTGATAAACGGAAATGGCTGGCATTGAAAGTTGAATTCTATGATAAGAAAAATCGATTGATGAAAATAATGACACTCGATGAATTACGGAAAGATGGACCTTACTGGTCGGTGCTGAAGATGCGGATGGAGAATGTGCAGACCGGGCATAAAACGATAATGGTAATGAGTGACATCAAGTACGACGCAGGTATTCGTGATGATTATTTTACCGAACGATTTTTAATGCGGGTTGATTGATGAAAAAAGTATTGGTATTCCTGTTAATTCTGACTGGGACAGTACCGGGTATTGCTCAACCCAGATTCAATGGATTTCTTCAAAACTGGACAGCTTATAACCTAAATGATGATCATGTAGTTTTTTTACTACGCAATCGGTTCCGTTTGAATACGACACTATCGGGAGATTGGGCTCGCGGGTATGCCAGTATCGATTTTAGCGATGAAGTCCAGGGCGAAAAACCAGAGCAGGATTTCAGTGTCCGCCAGTTGTATTTTGATCTGTATTTTGACAGATTTGATCTGCGGGTTGGGAAGCAACAGGTGATCTGGGGAAAGGCAGATGGTGTTTTCATTAATGATATTGTTAATCCCCTGGATCTGCGCTATTTCCTAATGCAGGATTTTGACGACATCCGCCAAGGTTCGATGATGATTAAAGCTAATGCTTATCTTGGGTCCTGGGGATTAGAGGCATTGTTTATTCCCAAGTTTGAACCGTGGCAAATGGCTGAACCAGGCAGTCCTTGGGAATTTTATCGGCCTGACACGATGCTGGTTTGGCTTTCACCTTCCCCGCTGTCATCATCATCATCACTGGTTCCCTTGCCGATCGCTTTCAATTGGCAGGAACAATCTTTGCCAGAAGTAACACTGAAGAATGGTGAAATCGGGCTTAAATTATCTGGATTATTACTGGGGACCGATATCAGTCTCTTATACCTGAATTCATTTCAGGACAGCCCGGTTGCGCAAATCGACACAATGGAAATTCAGGTAGATATGACCGGTGGATATCCGGTGCCTGAAAGAGGCGAGCTGTATCTAGCTCCCAATTTTGAACGAAACGTCATGTACGGTCTTAATTTTTCTCGACCCTTCGGTGGCTTGGTATTACGTGGTGAATTGGGTTATTTCACAGATTATCATTTTAATCTGCAACCGGAGTTTTCACCGGAATTGATGAACCTGTTGATGTCTGGATCAACGCCCGAAATCAGTAATATCATTACGTCCGATTTTCTACAGGTTATGGTAGGTACCGATATCACCGGTCCCTGGAGCATTAGCCTTTCGATGCAGTACATTCGCAAGCAGGTTCTAGATTACGATCCGATGATATTGAGCAACCAGGAAATCGAGGAAATGCTGACCCTGATGCTCTCCGGAACGTTCTGGAATGAGGAGGGTAATGCGAAGTGTCTGACCCTATATGATAAAACAAATGAATCTGGATTGTCGCGGGTAATGATGGGTTACAAGATTACCGATGCTGTTTTGTTTGAAACAGGTGTTGATATCCTGTGGGGCAAGCAGGAAAGTTTTATCGGACAATTCGCCAATAATGATAATATTTATTTGAAATTGATTTATTCATTTTAGATATTCAGTGTAGCTTGATCTGGAAAATCAAATATTTTTCTAATGGAAATATACATTTGGGGTAAAAAATTATTTTTGCATCAGCAGGTTTGCACCGTTAATATTGAACTAATATAATAAGAGGGAAACATAATGAAAAAAATGACCGAAAAATCCTTGAATGAGGCTTTTGCTGGTGAATCAATGGCTCACATGAAATATCTGGCCTTCGGTGATATTGCCGAAATGGATGGCTATCCAAATCTGGCGAATCTTTTTCGGGCAATTGCCTATGCTGAACAGGTTCATGCTACCAATCATGCTCGAGTATTGGGATTATTGCGAAAAACTGCCGATAATCTGCAGACTGGAATTGATGGGGAAAATTTTGAAGTAGAGGAAATGTATCCGGCTTACAATGCGATTGCCGAGCTTCAGGGTGAGAAGCGAGCTAAACGGTCGATTTTCTATGCGATTGAAGCGGAAAAAATTCATGCGGAGATGTATAAAAAAGCACTTGAAAAAGTCAATCGCGAAGAAGATATTGAAGAAGCGGAAGTGTATATCTGTCCCGTTTGCGGACATACCCATTTTGGACAACCAACTGAAAATTGCCCGATCTGCAATCTGGGTCCTGATAAATATCGCAAATTTTAATCTGAAATCATGTTGAGGAAAACCAATGTATAAAAAAAGTATCGAATTATTGAACGCAGCGGTGGCCGATGAACTGACTGCTGTTCATCAATATATGTATTTCCATTTTCATTGTGACGATCTGGGTTACGACCTTATCGCCGGCCTGTTCAAGCGTACGGCAATGGAAGAAATGATGCATGTGGAAATATTAGCGGAGAGAATCCTGTTCCTCAAAGGCGATGTGGAGCTGAAAGCCGGGGAAGAAGTCCAAATAATCCAAGATGTTAAAGCGATGTTGGAAATGGCAACTGCCAGCGAAGAGGGGGCGATTAAAAGCTATAATCTGGCTGCCAATGAGTGTTCGGCAAATGCCGATTCGGCTACCAAGAAGATATTTGAAAACCTGGTGGATGATGAAGAGCGCCATTTCGGTCAATTTGACAGCGAATTGGAAAATATGACTAAATTTGGTGACGGTTATTTGGCTCTGCAATCAATTGAGCGCAGCAAAACCTTAGCAGGTGGTGGCGGCAGTCAGGAATAACAGCCTGAATCAATACACATACATAGCCAAACCACTACCGGTGCTAGGAGTATTTTGGATTAATGCAAAAGTTATCTGGAGCGCAGAGTAACACAATTGACAATTAGTAGAAATATCGTATTAGGAAAGGTAGGTTACAATTGACTGATCGCGAAAAAAGAGAACAAAAATATCGAGAATTTACAGTTTTTGGTGCTCTCCGATTTACACTTTACGTTCTATCTGGAGCAGCACTTTATCTGGAATCTTTTCAACTGGCTGGCGTAGCTTTTATTATTGGCGCAGTTTTCGGTCTTGGCCGCAGGGTATACCATTTGTGGATTAGTTAATCCCGTTCCCAGTGATAGATTTGATCAAGTTGTCTGTATAACGCAAATTTATTCCACACTATGCTGATGTGATATTGGATACAATTAAATCTGGGGATCCTATAAAAAGGTAATCTCAGGCGGTGTCTTTTTAAAAATGTCTGGGACTAATCCGGAGTTATTCTCGTCAAGCTGAAGAACGATACAAAAGATCGATTAGCAGGGTATGTCTCCTCTGCCATAATCGGATTGGCTATTCTTTTGTAATTGGTTCTATTCGCGTGTATTATTTTTCTGGTTCCTTCGTTTTATATCCGATTGTGTCTACCGGATTAATCAGAACCGATGTTATATTTTTTAAATGTGCACCGATTCTTTTTAGATAGCGGGCGTATAACACAATCGCTGCTGTTTGAGTTTCGTCACCAAATGTAAGTTTACCGGCTAAAATATCATTTACCAGTTTATCCGAAGCCTCATTAACTTGATTATTATAAGTTTTTTGCAGTGCATAAGCCTTATCTGTATCTTGATTTTTGATTGCCAATACTGTATTCTTGAAACGCTTCAGAATTTTCTTTTCGATCTTCCCGAGTTCGGGAGATATGTCTTCGGCAATAAGTTTCTCAGGATGATAGATTGCCAAATCAAGAATGTTCTTGGTGTAATCGCCCAACCGTTCGATGTCAATTACCATATTAACCAGAACCATCCCGCTGGACAAATTCAGGTTCTCCTTACGTAAGGCGAAGTGGGTCATCACCTTACGCCGTACGTCTTTTTGATATTTATTGATTTCCTTATCACGTTTTTTAAGGGCGATGACTTTTTTTCGTTTGCTATCTTTATGCAGCATGGTAATTGCGGCTATAAACATTTCGCGTGAAATATCCAGCATATCATAACTTTCCTGCCAGGCTTGCGACAGCAGGTCTTCCTGATTCCAGATATTAAGCAAGTCTTTAAATATGTTCATATTTTACCTCACGATGAATATTAAGCTTATGGGTATTAGAATAAACACTATCAATATATACAATAACGGGAAAATTCTGTTTCTTATTGCCAAAGCAGAAAGATTTTGAGACAGCTTTATCGGTATATCTCTAATATGTTTTATGGGCCAGATGATTACGATCCCAAAAATATTGAATAACAGATGTGCGAAAGCTACTGCTACCGGAGCTATCGAAGCTGAAACCAGACTTGCCAGGATGGCTGTAATTGTTGTTCCAATATTTGAACCAAGTGTATAAGGAAAAATTTGCCTTAGAGTCAATATTCCTGCGCCAGCTAAAGGTACTACCAACGATGTTGTGATTGAACTGCTTTGAACGAGAACCGTAATCATGATTCCGAAGATCATAGCACGAATCCAGGTTTTAAATATATGGGTGTCAAAAAAAGCTTCGAGCTTACTAATTACCAAACTTCGGATGACAATCGTTAGATATTTTAAAGCAAAAAACAGCATTATCAATGCCAACATTAGAACCAACCAGTACGGATTGATCAATTCCTGAGCATTAAATATATCTGTGATCAAATGGACGGTTGGTTTCGTAATTATTTTAATTGGGCTGTTAAATGTTACTGCTTCTGTTCCAATGAATAATTCTGCCAGCCAGTAAGCACTTTTACCAATGAAATTGGTTTTAATCTGAAGTGGGAATAAAACTATTACAGACATCAAATTAAAAAAGTCATGGACTGTTGAAGCTGCGAAGGCCCGCTGGAATTCGTCTTTTCTACTTATGTGTCCCAGTGATACAATCGTATTGGTGATGCTGGTCCCGATATTTGCGCCCATGATATATGGGATTGCAGCCGCTAAGGCGATCCTGGGATCATCACCAAATGTTCCGGCTGCCACCATACCAACTACCAATGAGGTGGTCGTAGATGAACTTTGAATAATGCTGGTGGCCAGGATCCCTATGAACAACCCTACTAAAGGACCGGCTGAACTTTGGATCAATTGTTCGGCGAATGATCGGCCCAAGCCTTTGAATGCACTGCCGATTAATCCGATACTAACCAGAAATAGATACAGTAACGTAAAAATCGCTACAACTTTAAGGTAGGATTTCCAGGCTGGTGGAGATTTGTGTATGTCGACCATCAGTTATCCGGTAGAAAATGGACAGAAATTTAACCCAGAAGTTGATTTTATCAGGAAAGAATTTTCAATTAAGACGCAAAAATTTTAACTGTCTTCACCACTAAATCAGGTTTCAATGTGTGGATATAAAACCAGGCTGGTACAAAGCAAAGTATGACTACTTTTGGTGGTTGGGGAAAAGATTATAATTAATGTCATGTAACGTAGAATTAATGTATTAATTAAGTGTTTTATGATCAATCACTTCTAAATTTGTACAACTTCCATAACTAAAAATTTAAAACTTAACACAAATTCTTCCAATTTCTGACCCCTGATCCCTGACCCCTGAAACCTGACAACCAACATGGACACTTTATTCTGGTTCAAACTTCTTCAAAGCTTTTTGGTAGGCAGTATCTGGATCACCCTGTCGACTCTGATTGCTGAGAAATATGGCAGTAAAATCGGCGGTTTCATTGGTGGATTGCCATCTACGATCATTATAGCGCTGCTGTTTATTGGCATTAACCAATCGCCGGAAGCAGCCGTCACAGCCACCACTGTTGTGCCCCTAATGATGGGTATCAACGGGATATTTACTTTGGTATATCTGGTCAGTGTAAAGCGTGGCCTGGTGACAGCATTGGTACGCGCTTTTCTGGTGTGGTTGGCACTGGCCGGACCATTGGCATTATCTGGACTTGATCATTTCCCGCTGTCTGTATTTGGTTGGCTGGTGCTGATGGCATTTTATTATCTTGCTGTGGAGAAATTTGCTCACATCCCTGCCCATGGCAAAGTTGTCATTCACTATACTACCGTTCAGATTATCTCCCGGGGATTGTTTGCCGGGAGCCTGATTGCTTTTGCTGTTTTCATGAGCAAACTGGCGGGTCCGATACTGGGCGGCATTTTCTCAGTATTTCCGGTGATTTTTACTTCAACAATGGTGATAGCCTACCACTCCGGTGGCTATAAATTTTCCCGGGCGGTGGTTAAAACATTGGTTATGAGTGCAATGATCAATGTTAGTATCTACGCCATTGCTGTCCGTTATTCTTATGACTTGTTGGGACTGGCTTGGGGTACTCTGGCAGCGATTGCGGTCTCGGCGATCACTGCCTGGCTGACATTCCATTTTATCAGGAAATGGTTGAAATAATTACTTAGAGACAACACCAGACCGTAGTTCCTCCACAAATCACTCCATATCCAATAAAGTCAATTTGATGAAATCCATTTATGGATTGAGGAGAAATCTACAATAACTTTGCACCCCTCCACATTTACCAAACCTCGATCCTACCAGATGTAGATTTCTCACCCCGCGATACGGGATTAGAAATGACAATTTTTTTGGCAGTATGGACAACTCTCGAGGTTTGTCCCTACATTTTGGTATATCAGAAGGGCGCTGAAATTAAGGTAGGACTCAGCGCCCTTCATCGACTCGTTGGGGAGGAAATTTAATTTCGGAGGGGCTTGCTGGTTTTCAGCATTTGTTTCATCCGGTCCTGTGACAATTGTTCACTGGCTAGTGATACAAATGCTTCCCGCTCGATATCCAGCAGGTACTGTTCATCCACTTTTTTGGTAAGGCCGGCTTTGTCGCCGCCGGTCAATACATAAGCCAGTTTCTGACCGATCTTTTCATCGTGGTCTGAAAGTTTGCCCTGCATCTTGAAACCCTTGATCGCCAGGTTGAGCACTGTGCGGCCACCACTACCTGGTAATTTGATATCATCGCGATAGACCGGTGGTTCATAACCATCAGCAAGTTCAAGCACCTTGTCTTTAGCCACTTTGATCAGGTGCTCGCTATTCAGGACAATGGTATCAGTCTTGAGGAAGTAGCCCACATGCTTGGCCTCCTCCGCACTGGTGGCTATCTTGGCAAAACCGATGGTTTCGAATGCCTTCTGAGCCGTCTGGAAGGGACTCATGGGACGCTTACCGGCATTGGCAAACAGATTCAGCAGCAAACGTAGGTTGCCACCGGCGCCCGGGATCAGTCCCACACCAACTTCCACGGCACCGATATAGGTTTCTGCGGAAGCAACCCGGTGAGCGGCGGGAGCGGTGATTTCAAAACCACCACCAAAACAGAACTGGAATGGTGTTGCCACCACCGGCGCCGGGCTGAACCGAATCCGCTGGGCAATATCCTGGAACATTTTACTGGTATTATTAAGATTATCGTATTCACCATTTTCAGCATAACCGAGAATCAGAGCCAGGTTGGCACCGACAGAAAAATTACCATTCTGGTGCCCGAGAACCATCCCTTTGTATTTACCGCTGTACAGTAAATCCAAGCCCTGGTTGACGGTGTCCAGAATTGAGCCATCGATCGGATTAAAGCCTGGGGTTAACACGGAATGAAATTCCACATCGACCACGCCATCACCCAGATCGATCAGGCTGGCGCTCCAGCCACGTTTGATCAGATTACCTTTCTGTTTTTCCAGATTCAGATTGATTGACTTTTCTGAAACTGGTAAGGCAACGGATTGTTTTGTGGATATATCATACAAGGTTGGTGCACCGTCACTAAATCCATAAAAAGAGGCCTGACCACTGGCCAACATATCCACAACCCAGGTCGGAACCGGTTTCCCTTCCGCTTTCATTCGTTCCACCGACCGATTTACACCGATGGCATCCCAGGTTTCAAATGGACCCATTTCCCAGCCGTAACCCCATTTCAGGGCATTATCGACATTATATATATCGTCGCTGATTTCAGGAATACGGTTGGCAGCATAGTTTAGGGTAGCAGACAGAATTTCCCAGAAAAATTTACCAGCTTTGTCGTCACTGTAAGTAAGTGCAGCGATTTTCTCTCCAACCGACTGGCGATCCTTTGCTAGGCGAAAACCATCGAAGCGGACTTTTTTCTGGGATGCATATTCGCCTTTATCCAGGTCCAGGGAATGAATCACACCTTTATCAATTTTCTTATAGAACCCAGCTTGTGTTTTCTGTCCCAGGTTACCAGAATCAATCAGGTTTTGTAACACCTCTGGTATCTTAAACAGGTCACGCTCTTCGTCTCCCTCGCCTTTATCATAGCTGGTTTGAGCGACGTGCGCCAGTGTATCCAGACCAACAATATCAGCTGTACGAAAGGTAGCACTTTTAGCCCGCCCAACGATTGTTCCGGTAAGTTTATCCACTTCCTCAACTGTCAGGTTCATAGCCTGTGCCTGCTGGATCGTTTTCATCATTCCATAGATACCGATCCGGTTACCGATAAAATTGGGAGTATCTTTAGCGTGTACAATTCCCTTTCCAAGCACATCCTCGCCAAACTCTGCAATAAAATCGTAGACGGCAGGATCGGTTTTCGGCCCCTTAATCAGTTCCAGCAGACGCATGTAGCGAGGTGGATTGAAGAAGTGGGTGATCAGAAAGCGACTGTGAAATTTCTCTGGTAGAGTTTTTACCAGATCAACCAGTGGTATTCCCGAAGTATTCGAGCTGATAATGACTGTATCTTTAAGATGGGGAGCGATATTACCGAATACTTTTTCCTTGATGTCAAGGCGTTCTGCCACTGCTTCAAGGATCCAATCCGCTTCATTCAGCAATTCCAAATGATCATCATAATTACAGGGTGTGATCAGCTGGGTATTTTTTGGTTTATATAAAGGAGCCGGCTTTAGTTTACCTAATATCTCCACTCCTTTTTCCGCCAGTTCCTGGCTGATATCGAACAGGAGGGAGGGAATACCGGCATTTGCCAGATGTCCCGCCAGCTGGGCACCCATAACCCCGGCTCCCAGAACGGCAACTTTATCAATTTTATTTGACATGTGATCTACCTCCGTTTAGCTGCGCCGGATAATCGTTGCAATACCCTGACCGGAACCAATACACATGGTGGCCAGACCAATGTTAGTATTCTGCTGTTCCATGACATTGATCAGCGTAGTCAGGATCCGGGCTCCAGAACATCCAAGTGGATGACCCAATGCGATAGCACCGCCGTTCAGGTTGATCTTGTCAGCATCCCAGCCACCTTTGCGAATCACGTACAGGGATTGAGCAGCGAATGCTTCGTTCAATTCAATTGTTTCAATATCACCGATTGTGAGACCGGCTTTGGCCAGTGCTTTTTCGGTCGCTGGTAAAGGTCCCATTCCCATCCGAGTCCAATCCACACCGGCAACAGCCCGGCTAACAATTTCAGCCCGGATTTGTAGTCCATGAGACTTGGCAAATTCTTCGCTGGTTACCAGTATAGCAGCAGCACCGATGGATATTGGGCTGCTGGTGGCGGCAGTGATCGAACCATTTTCCAGGAAAGCTGGGCGTAGAGACTTGATCTTTTCCAGGTCCGGTTCACGAGGTCCCTCATCCTTTTCAACTGTAGTTTCCCCGTAGACATCGATGGGGACAATTTCATTGTCGAATTTGCTTGATTTTTGGGCTGTCAAAGCTTTCTGGTGCGATGCTAATGCAAACTCTTCCTGGTCTTCCCGGCTGATATCCAGGTCTTTAGCCAGGTTTTCAGCGGTTTCACCCATTCCGATATAGAATTCCTGTTCTGCCAGTTCCGGGTGAAAATCGGGACTGAAGCCTCCCATGGGGACCGAGAACATGTCTTCAACTCCGACAGCGATAGCACAGTCCATGTCCCCGACTTCAATGGCAGTACTCAGCTGGTGCAGGGTATCCATTGACGAGCCGCAGAATCGATTGGTGACTTTCCCGGGTACGGTATCTGGCAGACCCGCCAGAACAGCGACGGACCGTCCCATAATCATTCCCTGCGGTCCTTCCGGAAAAGCGCAACCGAGGCTAAGATCTTCCACCAGCTCCAGCTTGAGATTTGGATTGCGCTCCAGCAGAGTTTTGACAACCTGTGCTGATATATCATCGGCACGCATACCAACCAATTGACCATTTTTAATCCCGATCGGTGATCTGACCGCATCAATAATAACAGATTTTTTACTCATGATTTCCTCCTAAAAAGGGTAACATTTTTGGGTATAAATTGCTTCGGCGATTTGCCGCTTTAGTCCCAGAATATCGGTTTTTGGTAACAAACATTTCTGGAATATCCGCAGCTTGTCAACTGTCATCTTCGGTAAATGCCCGCGATAGACACCATTCCAACCAGCTAGAGCCATATTCATTAATTGAATGCAAACTTCGGCCGAATGCACTTCAGCAATATCAATCAGGGTTTGATTATGTCCGTTTATTTCAATCACCTGCCGTACGCGACTGATCGTACTATCTGCGGTGTAGAGCAGGGTGAACATATTTGCCAGGATTTCCATCAATTGCTGCTGGTGTTTCAAATCCTGTCCGAATTCACACAGGGCCTCATTGAACAGATCGACTGCCAGGCGTTTACCTGCTTCGATTGCTTTTATTTCTTCGACCAGGATTCCCTCCGCTTCAATTACCTCCTCTCCACTAAGGAAAGCTTCGATTCTGGTGAGATAATCGCGGATCGGCAATTCTTCCATCAGCGCTTTTTTCATCATGTAGCCGGTGATGATCTGGCGATTGATTTCGTTAGTGCCTTCCCAGATGCGATCAATGCGCGTATCGCGGTAGGGGGCAGCCATGGGATATTCTTCACTGAAACCATATCCGCCCAGAATCTGGATACCTGTATCAGCGCAGAAGGCGAATGATTCACTAACGTAAACCTTGGTCATGGAAGCTTCAATCGCAAAGCATTCAGTGGCCTCACCTGCTTGCAGTTGATAATCTTCAGCATCCTTGTCAAGGGCGTCAATGGCATCCTGGATCAACCCGATCGTGCGGTAGGCCATACTGTCGGATGAATAAGTGCGGACTACCATATCGGCCACCTTACCTTTGATAGAATCGAAATGAGCGATCGGTTGGCCAAACTGGCGCCGCTCCAGTGCGTAGCTGACGGCTTCGGTGATGGTACTTTTACAACCGCCAAGATCAGCAGCTCCCAGTTTAAACCGTCCCAGATTGAGGGCGTTAAATGCTATCGTAGCTCCCTTGCCAACCTCATATAACAGGTTTTCCACCGGAACCATAGCATCTGTAAACTTAAGTGGTACGGTGGAGGATCCCTTCATACCCATCTTCTTTTCCTCAGCTCCGATATCAAAACCGGGCATTCCCGGTTCAAGTATAAAGGCTGAAAATTTAGTGCCATCAACCTGGGCGAATACGGTGAAGACTTCGGCCCAGCCACCGTTGGTTATGAACTGTTTTTCACCATTTAAAATCCAGTGTTTGCCATCTTCTGATAATACAGCGGTAGTCTTTCCAGACAGGGCATCGGAACCAGCGGATGGTTCAGTCAAGGCATAAGCACCCATCCATTCCCCGGAGCCCAATTTGGGTAGATATTTTTCTTTTTGCTCAGGTGTTCCGAACCAGACGATCGGCAAAGTTCCGATTCCGACATGAGCTGTGATCGTTGCTGTAAAAGAAGCATTGAAGCCACTACTGAGGGCCTCAACCACCAGGGCTGATGTTATCTTGTCCAATTCCATGCCGCCATATTTTTCCGGGATGTCGATTGCCAGTAGTCCCAGTTCACCCATTTCATGGAATAACTCAAATATCAGATCTTTATTAAAGGCGTTTAATTTATCGCGATTGGGTTTGACCCTTTCCACGGCAAAATCGTTGACCATCTGGAAGATTTCCTTTTGTTCGTCATTGAATTTTTCCCGTGCAAAGATTGGTTCCGAACCAATCTGTTCAGTTAAAAACCGACCGCCGGTATTGCGGTAGGTTATGATTTCACTCATTGTTGTTTCCTCCATTGCTGTCCTTAGCGAGACCTGTCAGGATGAAATTGGAAATTGTCTCTATGTATTCCGGTGCCGAAACACCGGGAACATCAAAAATCACGAACCAGATGATGCCTTCGATATTGATAATGATTGACATGGCCGCGATTTTAATATCAAGGGGGTCGAATTCCCCCAATTCGACCCCCTTGATTAAAATACTCTCGATCAGATGTAAAAATTCGGTATAGACTTTTTGCATTTTGATCCGGAAGTCATCGTCTCTGGCAGCTAAAGACCAAAATTCCATCATTGCTTTAAATGGTCTTGGATTGGTTTGATATTGGTTCACAAAAAATTGGAATAATTCCCGTAATTGATCAGCAGCTGGTTGTTCTTCTTCAACAATGTGGTTCAAGGTGGCGCTGTATTTGAAAACCCAATGATTGACGAGCGAAAGATAGACTTCCTTCTTAGATTTATAATACCAGTAGATGGCACCTTTGCTTAGACCTGATACGCGGACGATGTCATCCATACGGCTTTTATCGTAGCCTTTTTCAACAATTACGTCGAGAGCGGCTTCGAGGATTTGTTCGCGGCGCTGGTCTTCTTTCGAATTAGCCATTAGGTAGACCGACTGGTCGGTCTATTTTAAAAAGAGGTGGCTATATTGTCAAGTGAAATCGGATTAATTAAGATCAAAACAGCGGTAAAATTGGGATGCCCAAAATCTATGGGAGAATATAAAAATACGATATTAGTAGATATAAATGTGGGTCAGTTGATTGGAAGAATAAATTTTCAGACCTATTAATAATTCATATTTATTTGCTTGAAATTTCTGAATTAATTGTAATTCAAAAACGGAAAAATATACTTAACCGATGTTGGCCGCCACCTCTGACTTTATAATCCGGTTTTTCGATTTCCGGTTTGAATTTAAGCGGGCTGTCATCAACCCTGATCAGCCAGGGCAAATATTGGGAAAACTCGTAATGCAGCTTCAATTGCCCGAACTGTTTTTCCAATTGCGATTGGAGAGTGATGAGGTGTAGACGGTATTGCAGGGGATAATCGACCGGCACAGATGTCAAACCGAACAACAGGATTGCATCGCCGTCCACGTGTAAATTGTAGAAACTGTGGGAGTAACCAGTAATCAATCGCAAGTCCCAGGTTGATTTCTTCCAGTTGTAGCTAATTTTAATCTGTTCGCTTAAGGCAGACCCTGATAGATCGGTTGTTATTCGGTGGGCGACTGGAATCAGGATTTCCCTACCCAGCACCGGGGTAGTGATATCAGTTTCCATGGATAACCGGCTGTACCCACCGCCAACCTGGTAAAATAAGTTATCGCGCAAGCCTTTGATATTAAATGCAAATCCCTGCCGCTTGCCTTCGACCCAACCCAATTCCGGTAATCCGGTCAACACTGAGCCGGGAAGAGGATTATTAATATTGCAGTCCAATGATCCTTTAAATATGACAATAACTGGCTGGATCGACCACCGGGGATTATCGAGCCCAATTTCGAAAACATTTTCGTTCATCCGTGATGAAAGTTTTACAATCCGATGACCTGTTAATGCGCTGATATTGGAATTGTTTTGATAAGCTAATTGGGGTGAGAAAGACAGACTGCTTATACGCAAGTTGAGGTTAAGTTTTAATTGACCATGCAATGGAAGACAGGTAAACAACTGGGGTTGCAGGGAACTGGATCGGCCGGATAATTCCAATTGGCGGCCAAAGGCTGGCTCAAGGTAGTCCAGAAAAAAATTATTCATTTCAGGATTTTGACTGGCCGGGTAGTTGTTTACTATGAGTGGGGCAGAATTGGTACCGGAATTGATCCTCAGTTTTGCTCCCCACAGGGCCCGCTGATCAGTGAGGGCAACCATGATTGAGGCAGATCGGGTATTCCGTCGATAATGACCGCTAATAGCTGCATTATCTGCTTGATTGTTGAAATCAGTCAATGCTGAACATAGATTGATCTGTAGACCATAATTAAATTTAGTGGTCGATAATATTATCCGCTGACTTACCCGGTCAGTACTGCCCCCCAGCTTAACCACGTTTCTCCAATCCTGCCGTTGCCGATAGTAATCGTTTGTGGTGAAAGTAAGTTTTGTTTGCCTATCAGATTGCTTCAGATCGTTTATACTGAATCGATCCAAATCATATTCATTCATTAAAATTGGCAAAAGTTGGAAAATATCCTGTGCACGTGCTGAAATAGTAGTCAGCACGATAATAAAAAAGAGGAAGGACATCAGGTCCTTCCTCTTTTGCCGTATATAGATCAATTGGGGATTTGGGATTATTTGATATACATTAATTTATTAGTAATTATCCGGCGTTCGTAGCGTAAGCGGTAGAAATAAATTCCGGAAGATTGCTGGGTGGCATTCCAGGGAATTCGTTTCCAACCGGCAGTCATATATCCATCAACCAGCGTGGTTACCTGCTCACCCAGCAGATTAAAAATGGTTACGTTCACATTGCCAGCTCGGGGAAGATCAAAGCTGAGCAGTGTAACCGGATTGAAAGGATTTGGATAAGCATCGTGAACTATGAATTTCCTGGGCAGGGATGGAGTCGCCCCAGGGTCTGTACCGACCATAGGCCGATCGGGAAACAGTCCTCGTAAAGTACTGTCTATCCCGAAGACAAGGTCCTTCCACATAATTAGAAAGCTGGGCGGCGGATAGTCAAACCAGGCCGACAGATTGACCCGCTCATCATCAATTATCGTGACTGAATCTATAAAAGCAAAATCCTGCCAAATTTCGTAAGTATGCTCTTCAATTTCCTCCATATCTGCAATCATTTGCAGACCGTCCAAATCAAAATCGTCTTCATAGGGTAGCATGGCGTTGGCCAGAGTCACCATCTGTGTAAAGAAATTATGCAGGCTGCGAAATCCCTCTTCCAGTGCATCACCGGCTTCAATGAATTTGTCCACTCCGTAGGAGGTCAAAGAGAGGAAATTTGGATTGGATTGTTCCAGCATTAAGACCAAATCGGAGTCGCTTTCCACGGTGCTGAAATCAAGGATCGTCGGATCAAGTTCAAGAATAAAAATATCGCTTAATTCGGCATAAAGATTGGAACTGCCCTGAATTATAAGATCCATTCCACCCCGGAGCAAGTTCATATTGATCTGTGCGGCAGCTACCGTTGGAACCGGGACATGCGCAATCTCGAATTCGCTGTCAGGACCAATTGTGTAGGGATCATAGGCATCTTCCACTGTTTTGATCAATACAACGAAATGGGCTGGTTCATCGGCATTTGTATAATAATCCAGATGATAATCGACATCGTCGAGATCATCCATGAAATTGACACTTTCCCAGTCATAAAGATAAGTCAAACTGTCAACACGTCCCGCATCAAGCAAACGGAAAATGTCTTCAAATACCGGCATATGATCATTAATAATATTTAATGTTTGAACAAACGCGATTCCTAGATGAGCATCCGGATCATCGGGCTCGAGAAATAATTCCGCCTGCCACACAAGTTCCAGGGCATCCAGTCGCACTTGGACAGCATCGAAGTCGTCCCAGTCATTTAAAACCATATCAGCGCTGATCAGGTCCAGGGACTGTGGATCAAGCCCGTAGGGAAAGATACCGCCAAAAGAATAGCCGGGAGGATCGATTGAGCGGTAAAAATCTGTGTATAAATCGAACAATCCGTTGCCTGGCATATTCTGGATTATGGCTAGTGGCCGAATAGTATAGCCTTCATAATCACTGTTGTATTCATATTCTTTGCCATTTAATAGAGAATCAAGCTCATCGATTGCCAACTGGATCGAATCGATCGGGGACGGATCGATTTCAAAAGGCGCAAATGGTTGGCTGGTAATCACCACCCTAATTGTATCCAATAACTCGGTCAAATCATACAAACCGTCCTGTAAATAGGCGATTCCTGGCATCACATCTCCGCCGGTGATGGACATTACCGAATCCATCCAGCTGGCGAACTGGTCAAAATCAACATCAATGGAATCGCCCAGTGCGGCAATGTCTTCCAGATTATCGAAAAAGGTACGGGAGAAAATGAAAGTCGTATCGGCGAATTCAGTGTCTAAAACTTGGAGCGTAAAATTAAAATCTGCTGAATTGCTGAATATGGAATCAATATGACTACTAAAATGTTCTTCGGCAAAATTGTCGTCAACATCGCTGAAAAATTCATCGACTGTCATACCAAAATTATCAAAATCACTGCCGAGACTATCAGCGGTGTTCTGTACGAAATCGCGGAAAGCAACATAATCACCCGAGTCGAAGAAATCTGTTAAAGCAGTGAGAAAAGCATTCATCTGCATAGTTTCCAACATTGGAATAATATCACTTCCAATCCGATTTACCATTGTATCAAGATTGGTTCTTATAGATTCAGTAATCGGATCAATTTCAGTAATCATCGTGTCGCCATCAATATGGCTCCAGGCAAAGGCCAATATAGCCAGACCCGTGTGAGCCTGCATGGTCGGGGTGTCGTCAATTCCGCCGGATACTTGGATCAACCAGTCGGCCTCTTTACCGATTAAATAGGCAATGTAGGCAGGCGTGATCTCATCCTGGAGAATTAGATCAGGTGTTTGGGCAGATAGACTAAATACAAGAACCGGGACAAGAAAAACAGAATATTTACTTTTTAAACTCATCACATAATCCTTTATTGAATGTTATCAGGTCAAATTCCAGAAATCACAATCCCGACTTCATACGTATAAGAGAATATTCATTTTCGAGTTGGAATAACCTATGTGAAAAATACCAGTTTGCTCAATTCATTTATGTGATGGGAGGCACAGGCGTCCTTCTTATTCAAAGGCTGTTTTGTACTTGCAAGTATAATCGGCAACGTAATACAATCCCTGTCAATTAAATAATAAGTTATAGGTGAGATAAGTATGTCAACCAAAGCAATAAATCAGCTTCCTGAAAAAGGGCGTATATATTTTACTCAACTCAGATTGAATAATTCCAGGGAATGGTTTAACGAGAACCGAGCACAGTATGAGTCCGATATTTTGAATCCGGCTCGTGATTTTATTGTGGCATTAGGTGAACGATTAAGGACCATATCACCAGCAGTAATTGCCGATCCACGGGTTGATAAATCTATTTTCCGGATTCATCGTGATGTCCGGTTCAGCAAGGATAAATCACCGTATAAAACGCATCTGGGAATATTTCTGTGGGAGGGCAGGGCACCTAAACTGGAAAATTCAGGATACTATCTGCAGATCGAACCGGAGGAAATTTTTCTGGGAGCCGGTTTATATAATTTCCCAAAATCGGTATTAGAAAAATACCGGCAAGCGGTCAGTGAACCGCAGTGGAATTCCAATCTGGTAGCTGTAATAAAAAAGATTCAAAGTAATGGTGGTGAAATCGGTGGTGATAAATATAAACGCTATCCCTCCGGATATAGCCTGGAGGTGAGCGATCCGGATTTATTATTATACAAGGGAATCTATGGTCTGGTCAGGATCAATGATTTCAATCATTTTGAAAAAACAGATTTCGTGAAGAGTTGCTTTGATATATTTAAGAAATTATCGCCGCTACATCACTGGCTGGTAAAATTAACAAATAGTTAAAAATCAATCGGGTAATGTTACTACTTAAATTGGGGGCTCCGCGATAAACTGCAAAGCCCCCTGGTTGGACAAACTGGCTGTTTGTCTATATTATGACGGATTAAATTGACATTGCCAGACGGTTCCTCAAATTCTCCAGTTTATGATTAAGCCGCTGGACTTGCAGGCTAATCCGCAATTTGACCAGTTTCATGTATGTATTCAGTGTCATTGTTACACATCCATTTCTCTAATATTTTGTAATTTTTATTTTTATGCCAACATCAATAGCCAGTCGATCGTGCCACAACCAACATGACCTATTTGTCGCAAAGATAATGCCACCGGTAAAATTTGACTCAAGTTGTGGTTAATAACCTGTTTTTCTCCAATTTCCATTCGATGTCGCATAATGTGTGACTAGTTTCATTCGGGTAAATCTATACTGGACGTGGAAATTTTTTCTCAGAACCTAACAAACGCGATTCTTCCGTTTCGGTAAAACCTAGTGCGCCGTAATTTTTAATTATTAATACGAAGAAAAAACTATTCTGATGATTTGAATGATTTCAACGGCCATCACACGAACACCAGCATCAAATTTGAGCTACGGATTGACCACCGCCGGCCTGGGTCCATCTGACTATCGCCGAGCGATACTCCAACATCGGCAGTATGTGAAATTGCTTACTCAACTTGGGTTGAATGTTGAGCAGTTGGGTCCGGCGAATGAATTTCCTGATGCTCATTTTGTTGAGGATACAGCGGTGGTTTTCCCGGAACTTGCGCTTATTACTCGTCCTGGTGCGCCCAGCCGCAGGGGGGAGGTAAAACTGATGACCCCCGTTCTAGCTAAATACCGTAAAATTGTCTCAATCGATCCGCCGGGAACTCTTGACGGTGGTGACGTGCTCACCATCGGAAAAAATATCTTTGTTGGATTGACGGATCGCACTAATCAGGCCGGTTTTGATCAATTATCTGAAATAATAACGCCTTTGAATTATTATTGCCGGGCTATACCGGTTACTGCCGGTTTACATTTGAAATCAAGTGTGAATTATATCGGTGGTGATACAATTTTAGTGACCAACGAATTCGTCAACAGTCCGACTTTGGAAAGATATCAGAAAATTATTGTTGACCCGCAAGAGGAATATGCGGCAAATACATTATTGATAAACGGTACACTGCTGATGCCGGCCGGATTCCCCCGCACAGCAAATATAATCAATTCCCTGGATATCCCCATTCATGATTTGGATATGAGCGAAATGCAGAAAATGGATGGTGGACTGACTTGTTTGTCACTACGGTTTTAAGTAGAACGAAACAGAGATTGACTAAACCTCTCGGTCAGATTTCCAGATAACATCCTGCGGCTATCGCCAGTCAGTCATTGAGAAATCCGGGATTCTTTGCGATTATTAATCAAGTGAATAATTGCCAGGAATGGATGCCGCCAAATCATCCGGGATCCAGCAAATTGCATTACCTGCCGGGCCTGTTGCCGGCGAGCAGGTTTATAACAGTGTATCGTACAGTTCTGGCAGGTTGGTTTGTCGGTACCGAAGGGGCATCTGTCCAGTCGTTCACCGGCATAATTCAATAGGCTATCACAGTCTTGGCACAGATAATCTTCAGGTTTATGATGGTATCGGCAATAGATGCGGAGCATCGCACCGATTGTTATCAATTCGCGTTTCTTTTCTGTTTTCTTTCCCAGCATATTCAAATTAATTAAAGATGGTTCTAATGATTCATTACTGACTGGTTCCGGGGATAGTATTATTTTATTTAATTCAATTTATAATTTATTATTTCAAAGTCCATTTGCCGGCAGAATTGCTTGAATTTTGTTTTCGCGTTCTGCAACCGAGAGATTTACCAGGCGTATTTTATCAACGCAAACATGCCGGGCCAAGAACAATCCCGTCAGCAGACCGAGTGCATCATGTCTACTAAATTGGTACTCCTGGTCAGGCTCGATCCTATCGTTGTAAAAATAATTACTGGCCTTAAGGCCAAGGTAAACACCTATTGACAAGCCTAGAAATCGGTTAAAATATATGCGTTTGATTGTTTTTATGTCACCCAAATAGACTGGGATTGGTAAATCTCCAACAGCCATCCCCCGAGGCAAAAGATATACGGTAGTTTCATCGATATAGATTGCATCAATCTGACGAAAATGTTCTCCGGAAGATAAAACAATTTGCCAGGATGCTGCCTTAGCCCATACGGTCAAGATCAGCAAAGTCAACATACCTTTAAACACAGTTGATTTTAATATACTGGTAGTTTTTAATCCTGAAATCAGATTTATTGCCTGTGAATTATAATATAACTCCCGGGGCAGGCTATTCCAGCTTCGGCAAGGCAACACGGGGGATTTTTTCCTCACGGTTCGCTGCCTGCCAGGCCAGGGTTGTCATAACCGCCGCATTGATTTTAACATCTTCTTCCAGCACTGCTTCATAAACATCCATATTAGTATGATGGGTTCTGGTCCAGTATTCGATCAGGTCCTGCATCATATCAAAGCCCGGCAGGCCGATCCAGTTAAATGGCATATGATCGGTAGATGTGACCATATCCGTGGAAATGGTCCCGACGCCGAGATAGTTGAATGGTTCGAAACCGGTTTCGAAGAAACTGCGCGCCATTTCATTTCCCTGAAGATAGATCCCGCGAATCTTGCCACATCCGCCATCAAGATTGAGATAAATTGACAGTTTTTCATGTTCCGGCAGTAACTCCATAGTTGCCGGATCGCCAAAATGTTTTCGGATATAGCCAACTGAACCATAAAATCCCTGTTCCTCTCCATCCCAGAGCGCGATGCGGATTGTACGTCGCGGTTTTAGGTCCAGCTTTTTTATTATTCGCAGGACTTCCATCAGGGTAGCGCAATTACCACCATTATCAGTAGCACCGGTTCCGGCATGCCAGGAATCCAGATGGGCACCCAGCAGGACTACTTCGTCCTTTAATTTGCGATCTGTACCCGGAATATCAGCAATCACGTTATAGCCGGTTGCCGAATCCAGAATTTCTGCGTCGACAGCAATCTTTAATTCTACGGGAATAGCCAGGCTATCGAGCCGTAGAATCCGATTAAAATGTTCGCGAGGTATCGCTATCGCCGGATAGGCACCAGCGTATTGTTGATCGTATGAGATTGAAGTCAATCGTACTACACCATGGTCACGGCTGCTGGGAGTTACCAATACGGCAATACTTTCTTCGGCGAAGAATTGGGCGATTGTATCTGTAGCTGTGGTCCATTTGAGGTAACGCTGCCAGGATTTGGATGGTAAATTCCTTAAATTTGGTGTGACCAAGCTACGTTCGGTTTCCAGCTCACTATCATCCATCCGCTCGGCATCAGCCGTAAAGTGGGGATTGGCTTCGCCCAGAGTACCATTGAATACAATTTTGCCCTTCAAACTTCCGCGGTAGGCTTCTATATCGGAAACTGATTCGATATTAACAAAAACCGGCTGACCGGTAATCGGTCCAGAAGTTCCCGCCGACCAGGCCAGTGGATATGCGATTAGTTGGCTTGGATAAGGTTTGGTTATGAAAGCTTCAGCTTGCTCATAGGACCAGCTGCTTTCGGCCGTTCCCCAGGATTCCAGGTGGGCATCAATATTCCATTCATTTAACCTGGTTACACACCAGTCGGCGGCGGCTCGATAAGTTGGTGAGCCAGTCAACCGACCCCCATGGACATCAGAAATCCAGCTAGTAGTTTCCATTACCTGGGAATTCTGGAATGCCTCCATCTTGATCCGGGCTACAATTTGATCGTCTACGGCATTCTGAGCATAAATGACTGAAACAATAAGTAAGCAGAAGGATATTTTCTTCATTGCACTCCCTGTTTTCAAATTTCAAAATAGAAACAGTTTAGTAATCATATTGAATTCATCATTAATTTGTGAAACATTTTAAAACTGTTACGGATTAAAATCAGCTAATTCTAATGCCGGTGGTAATGTGGTGCTGAAATTTAAATTGACTGAACTATAAGATGCGATATTGATCAAATTACTATTATTGGTTAAGTATCAATTTTAACTAAACTGGAGAAGTTCTGATCAGTTGGACCATAGGTTAGGTCTTCCTGCTTTAAGCATTCTTGCGTTAATAATTGCTGAAAAAAATAGATTGTGAAGTCAAGCACAAATTAACTGAAAGTCAATTTAATCCCTGATTCGACTCTGGTTGGATCAGGCCAATTGCAGAAATAGCTCGAAGTTGGTTCCTTTATCTAGCTCGCTTTCAACAAAGATGAATCCATCAATATCTTTGAGAATATTTTTTACAATAGCCAATCCTAAACCAGTTCCGACTGATTCATCTTTAGTGGTAAAAAAGGGTGCGAATATTTTATCAATGATTTCTGGATGAATGCCCGATCCCGTATCCTTAACGGATAAATTAAAATATTTATTTTTTGGTAATTTATAATACATTTCAGAATCTTTATCATCCTGCACAATTTTCGATTTTAAAATTATCGTCCCCTCATCAGTGATGGCATCTTTAGCATTGATGATCAAGTTCATTATAACCTGCTCAATTAATTTTCTATCGGTCTTTATCAAAGCCCCAGGAGAATTCAGGTCCGTGGATATCTCTATGTTAGACCCGGCAACCTGAGAATAGAGTTCGTGTTTATTATCGATATATTTATCGAGATCAAGCTCTTCTATACTAGGATTTTGCTTACGACTGAATTTCAACAAATGGCGAACTGTTACAGCTGCTTCCCTCGCTTTGGTCTGAATAGACTGAATATATTTATACTCCTTATCATTTTCAGCAAGGGTCATTCGACACAAATCAGAGTACCCGATAACATTGGTTAACTGGTTGTTGAGTTCATGGGCAATCAAACTGGACAATGTACCAATAATTTCCATTTTCTGTGCATGTCGCAATTGGAATTCCAGCTGTTTGTACTGTGTAATATCATTGGCAAATCCAATGTGGAAATGGGTGTTGTCGTTTTTATTTATAACCCGCTTAATATTTAATAAAACCTGAATAATACGATTGTCCTTTGTAACCCATTCCGCCTCGGATAAATGAATTTCGTCGGACTGATTGAGTTGCTTTTGCAGTTTCTTACCTTCAAGTTGATCAGCAAAAAATAGATTAAATATATTTACCCCGGAGATTTCAGTTTCTGATGGATATTTCAACATCTGCAACATATACGGATTAACCAATGTAACTTTGAAATCTTGGTCAAGTTGAAAATAACCAGAGAGTTGATTATTGTAGATGCCACGAAATAGGATTTCGGATTCTTCAATTTTGCTTTGATATGCTTTTAATTTACGCTCATAATTGAAACGGGTCAGTGAAACTTCAATCGCGGCTTTTAGGTCTTCATTTCGGAATGGTTTGAGGATATACCCGTAGGGATTTGTATCCAAAGCTTTTTTAATTACGTTTTCATCAGTCATGGCGGTTAAGAATATCACCGGGATTTGCACTATGTCTTGAAGCCGGTCAGCAGCATTGATCCCATCATATTTACCGTCCATAAATATATCCATCAGAACTACATCGGGATTAATTGATTTGATCTTTTTAATTGACTGTTCCCCGGTGTTGGCTGTACCCACAACCTCATAGTTCAATTTTTTCAAGGCTGTTGCGAGTAAAGCAATATGCTGGCGATCGTCGTCAACAACCATTATTTTTGTTTTCTTAGCCATATTGAGAAATACTTTTAAGTTACTTGTTTTAACTTGATTTGTTGCATGGTTTTCGGATTAATATACTTGATTGTTTTTGATAGAACATCCATTACCGATAATGGTTTATACAGGTAGCCATCGGCACCAAAGGATAGAGCATTTTCAATAACTTCCTCGGTAAGATAACCCGATATCATTATTACTTTTATATCCTCTTTAAAGGCCGATTTAACTGCTTTTAAAACATCCAGTCCATTCATGTCACGCAGCATGACATCCAGAAATACCAGTTCATATTTATTTTCCAATATACTGCTGATGCCGGTCATTCCATCAGTTTCAGTATCAATTATTATATCCATTTCATCGAATAGATCCTTAAAGAATTCCAGAATACTCCCATCATCATCTATCACAATAATTGGTGCGACCTGCTTTTTTTGATTGTTATTTGATTGAGTCATTGTATCATTGCTTTCATTTTTTCAGGAAATCGATCGGTAGCCTTTTCTGATAGTCCGATAAAATCATTATTGATGATTTCCGGCATTAACATCACTACCAATTCTGTTTTTTGTCTGGTGACTCTACGAGATTTGAAGAGTTCACCAATCAGGGGAATGGCACCTAGAATAGGAACCCGTGTTTCATTGAGTACATCAGATTCCTGCATAATACCTCCGATCACAACAGTCTTGCCAGCCTCTACAACTATTTGGGTTTTGGCTTTCCTGGTAGCTATTATAGGTACTCCGTCGGGAGTAAAACCTTGCTGGAAATTGGCCTGGGGTTCAAGATAAATAGTGATTGTTGAATCATTATTAATCTGTGGTCTCAACCTCAATTTAATTGTAGCATCTTTAAACTCATAGGAAGTAATACCGTATTCATTCAATTTTTGATAAGGTATCTGATCTCCGACTTCAATGGTTGCCCAATTATTTTCCAGCGTGATCAGGTAAGGTGTTGAAAGGAGATTTAGATCATTCTTTGAGCCTAGCATGGAGATGGCTACATCGATATTCATATCCAGAATGCCGACACCTAAACCGGTGCCGGTCGGGCGTTCCGGCAGCAGCGGCAATTCGGTGGGAACGGATTTGATGCCAAAATCGGTGGCTGCCTTTAATTGATCTGTTTCAGTGAACCACTGGATTCCGGAATCAGTGGACTTCGTCAGCGATACTTCGGCGATGATACTTTTAATATAGACCTGTCTCGATGATCGGTCGAGTGTTTTAATAATCCTTTGGATTACTGCGAGATTGTCAGCAGTATCGCGATAAATCAATGTATTTGTACGTTCATCAATTATGATATTACCCACATCCGGAGTCAGGAATTTTTCGATAATAGGAACCATGATTTCCGCTGGCGCAAATTCACAAATATAGAAACCGACTTTAGTTTCAATAGCAATTGCACTTAGATCAGTAACCACATATTTACCTGTTTTACCCAGCTCCTGAAAACCAAGGTTGTACAAGCGGGCAATAATTTTAAGTGCTTCGTGGGGATTGATATTAGATAATTCAGTTGTGATCTGCATACCGCTAACCGCTGGATCTGGAATAAAGCTCAATCCACTTTTTTCGCTGATAATCTTCAATACTTTATCCAGACTGACATTGCGAACACTTAATGTAATCGGTATATTATTTTGTTCAACCTGGGCAATAATGGCAACTGGTAACACGAAGCAACTTAGCCACAGGTGCAGTTTGATAAGTCTATTCATCAATCATCCTCACTGAAATACACGTTATAAATATCATTTTTGTTGACCAGGGTAATCATGGTATCTGAAATCACATGAATTGTGTATCCGTCGATTTGGTCACCAATCTGATAAATATTCCCGTCCAAAATTGCGTAGGGAGAATGAGCATCCCATACAATTCCCTCAAGTGTAATGCTGGGACGGGTAATTTTTGGTTTCAATGATATTTTTCGTTTTGGTGGAACATAATTTTTCTTAGCTGTGGGTATTTGCTTGTTATTTATATTAAATGGATTTCTAATTTTATGTGCTAAAGCAGTATTCACCAACGAATCGAGCGAACCAAGCAGAATTAGCTCAGGTTCAGGTTTTCTATCCACAACCTGGATAATGGATCTAATTGTTATCAAATCAATATTCATCGGTAGAGAAGGAGATTGCGAGGTGCGTGTCGCTGGTATTAATTCAGCAATTGGAGTAACAAAGTTTAAAGATGTCAGCAGCCCCATTATTACTACTAATCCAGACAATACAATTTTTTTTGGCTTATTGGTCATACATTGTCTTTTTCTGTATAACGCTAATGACCAAATCATATTGATTTTGAGCATCGCCTTTGCTCGAATTGATAATCAGTTTCTCAATTAATAGCCACTTGGAATAGGATTCCAATTTTTGTGTGAATAGTAAAAAATCACGAAATGTACCAGTCATGCTGGCCTTAATAAAGCGCTTCAGGTATCGTGGTGCTATTGATTCTGTATTATCAATCGGAGATAAAACTTTTACTTTTAAATTAGATTTTGCACTATACTTATCAATCATTGGAATGAGCGAATTAAAGGTGCCAGTGCCGACCAATCTTTCTTGAAATTGCTGGTCAAGCTCTTCTAAATCATTAATTTGCTGATTAATACTGGCGATAGCAGCCCCAATATCAAGGCTGATAAGATTCACATACATATCATTAATTTCGCCTTGATTATCTAAGTTTTGATCATAGAGCAGCCGATTGGGTAAAATAAAGCCGTATAGCATGGCTCCGAGTATGACTGAATAAATAAACATCCCCAGAAAAAACCATTTGAGCTGCACTGCTTCTAACCAATCTTGGATTGTACTTTTCATTTTTCAAATACCATTGAAAAAGTAAGTTTTAAGTCATTTTTTTCTTTATAAATATTATTATCCGTCAAATACACATGATCGTATACTGTTTGGAAATATTGACTTTCGGCAAGACTTGAACGGAAATAATCTACTTTATGTATGTCATGTTCACTATCATTGATCAGTAAATGACCCTTGATGGTAAAATCATGGTTTTGATTGGAGCCATCACTTTTGGCCTGTATATAAGAGATGTTATCCAGTACGATTTCTGGTGGTAGTTTTTCAGCAATTTCTAGTAGTCGTGCATGCCAAAGGGAGGGTCTTTTTTCGAACTGAGTATAGAATTTTAATTGCTGTAACATTTGATTACGATTTTCAATCTTTTTTTCTAGCAATAGAATTCGCGGTTCGATATCGTTGATTTCCTGCTTTACATGCGTGACCTTCTCGTTAAGAACATTGGCCATATAATCGAAAGAGTCGTATAATTTATAAAGCACAAAACCAGTAACGCAGGAAAGAACAAAATAGATATAAATGGCAAAGCGTTGAATCCGTTTCCGCTTCCACTGATCTGCTGTAGTTGTAATGAAATTTAAACGATAATACATATCAATCTCGGAGGGCAACACCCAATGCAGAGGCATAGGTAAATTTGTCAATTGATTCAAACTCGCCATTTTCCAAATGGGCGGATAACGGTTCCCAGAATTGGCAGGGTAAATTGATGAAAAATCGGTCTGTTTGTAATACTTCAACAATAAAACGGTCATTTAACAATCCGCCTGTTGCATAGATTTTAGATACTGCTTCTCCCGTAGTATGAAAATAGCGGGCATTAAACTGGATCAGACTCTTGGTAAACTCTACGATAGCCTTTGGGATTTCTTTCTCAAGAGATGCTGCACTTTCACTTTTTTGATAGATTTGTCGATAAAGTTCCCCGGATTGCCGGTATTCATTAGCCGCAATGAACGAAATACTCAACTGATTGGATATGATTGTATCAAGCATATTTCCACCAAAGGGTAGGGAGAGAAACGCCGGAGTTTGGTTTTGGGAAATGATGGTGTAGGTGCTTTGTTCAGCGCCTAATTGTAAAAAACCAATCGTGTCGGTATTATCATATTCAGTTGCCAGAAATAGATCTAGAGAGGCCAACATATCAATTTCAATCACAGGTATTTTATTTGCCATTTTTTCCAGCGATTTAAGTACCGTATCAATATTTTTCTTTGGTACGGCACCGATAATCAAGGTGATTAGCTTAGCCTTTCGATCCCGGTTTAGTACCTGAAAATCAAATTCATATTGATCGACCGGATCCGGCAACAGGGCTCCTAAATCCCAGTATATTGCTTGTTTTATCTCAGTGTCGTTGACAAGTGGTATTTGGATAACAAATAAATTGTTGTAAGGAACAGATAGAGCAATATTAAAAACAGCTTTTTTACTTGGAAGGTTTGCCAAAAGTTCATTGACGGCCTCCTTAATTATATACTCATTTATTTCATTGGGAGCTTGAGCACGATTTTCCCCTACCAGCTCGGAAATTGAAATTTTGAAGAGCGAATTATTTTTTTTATTCAAAGCTATCAGCTTGATTGAATTATTGCCGATATCAATTCCAACCCTCAATTGCGGTGACCATAAATTCACGGGCAGCTACCTCCAGGAACCTTTCTGAATTATTTTTTCTGATGCAGTTGTATCCTGAGATTCGAAGCCGGGATAATAGGAATAATACTGATCACTACCCTGGTCATCAATAATCAATGATGTCTGCACATTGAGATCATTACCAATAAATGGACCGGTAATAAGACCACTCTTAATATCAAAAACTCCGTATGATATAATGGCTCCTTCAATGGTGATGTTGGTGATATCAGTTGTTGTTACCGAATCGGCTACTATCAATGCCGGCAGATAGGCCCCGGAAGTATCTTGCCCGGCTTTTAAAACAACATTGGATCCAACAACTTTAAGGTGACCTAAAACCACTAAAGTACCTTCAAGGTAGGTATTATTTTTCAATTCAGTGACGCCGCTTTTTACATAGTGAATTCCATTTGTCAATGTACTAGAAAAAGTGGCACCAGTCGGGTATATACCTACCGCATTTTGGAGGTAATAATTCGTATCCAGCGTTGGCAGGGAATCGGCCTGTTGGACAACAACATCATCGGATATGATTGTGATTGCAGGATCTGAAGTGTCGATTGGTATACTGGTGTAAAAAGTATTGTTGAATATGTGGTTCAATTCGATCTCCAAAGACACCTCAAATAAACGATCCCATTGATCTGTGCTGACAGTTAATGTCATGGTAGTTTCGTTGTAAGTGGAAGAAAGTGCACCATCTTGAAATGAAGCTAATGAATCAGGTCCATTGTTCATGCGCCATAATGCTTCGTTGATTGCCGATTCCACAACACATTGATTTTTATAATCATGGATTGCATCGATATTTTTTAGATGTACTTGATCCGCCAAGCTGATGAATGCCAAGCCAGTCAGACTGAAAACCACGAAATAGACCATGATTATGCCCAGAACAGATCCTTCTTCCTGTTTTCTTTTATCAGGCATCAGCTACGCTATCCAGCGGCTATAGTAGACTAAAATATTTTCACCAAAAATGATCATTATTAATGCTGAAACAGATAAAATAAACGGGTAATCCGGTAATGCTAACGTAGGTTTTTGCTTCAAAATTCTAATGTTAATCGACCCCCATATCGCACCGATTACCCAGCTTAATAAGATACACAGGAAAATTTGAGGTAAACCAAAGAACAACCCCAATACAGCACCAAATTTGATTTCTCGAAATTCTATTTTTTTTGTTTTTAGGACGACTATTTTAATAATGTTATATAATACCAGAACTGAAGATCCTATGAACAGGCTGGTAATGGCTCTTGGGAATTCTGTATGGTTGAATGCCAGAACATAAATAGTAGATAACATGATCATAAACAACAACAGAGATTCAGAAAGCACTCTTCTTTCATACTCAATAACCAGTATGGCTATCAAACACATACCAAAAAGCAATTCCAGCAGGGCCGGGTAATTCCAGCCAAATTTTATAATGAATAATCCAACCCAAATGATTTCTGTTATTTCAATCAGTATTTTGCGTTTGGAAATAATAGCTCCGCAATAAGGGCATTTCCCTCTTGTAATTAAGTAGCTGATGATTGGAATCATATCTTTCCACCGCAGTGTTACGGCGCAAGCGTGACAGTAGGGATTGGGGGTGGTGATTGGCTGGTTTTTGGTGATTCGATCTATGGTGTTGTTGCTTATAATCGCAAATACAGATCCGATCATTATTATGCCTGTAATGCTCAGTACAATTTCAATTACGGGGGGAAAATGACTTAACATATCTGACCGTATCGGTTTCTTGGTAAAGATTCATTTCAATTTCTATATATTCATCACCGGGGGCATTGGATCTGTTAAAATTCAGTCCGGCAATTGAAGCGGTCACCGGTTGCAGAGTCAAAGCGTTTTTTTCCCAGACTAACTGATTGTTTGCGGCAGTAATGCGATATGAATTGCTGTCGGGGTCTTTAGTTACCAGAATTGCACCGCTACTGGCGGGCGTCTGGGCCTGTTCGGAACTTTCATCGACATAAATAAAGAGTGAGTCAGAATAAGTTTTCAGTAAGTGATTGTGAACTAATTTATCCAGAATTAGCATGTCGCGCTGTGAATCTATATTGTGTTGTATTGAACTTGACTGTTTCTGGCTCATGTATAAGATTGTTGCGAAAGTAATAATAAGGATCGAATTAATGACCATGACCGAAGATAATTCCACCAAGGTAAATCCATGTTCGTTATTTGAAACTTGCATTATTACCAACTGCGCTGGGGAGTGATATAAATGAATGAACTATCAGTAAAATTTGTTGCAGAAAAACGAGCAATTTTTACAGTTACTTTTAAATAGTCTGGCAGAACCGTATCGGTTGGTGCAGTCCCATCCAAGGGGTTATCAACATTTTCAATAATAGTCGTCCGGTATGATTGTAAATCATCCCAGGTCAGCAGAGTACCTGATTCTGCCAAACTATCTGTCAGCGAACTGTAATCTAGCGCTAAAGCATATTCAAACCGGTTGGTAATTGTCTGCCACGCTTTTAGTGCGTGAGCCGCAGCAGCAATAGCGCCACGGCTCACCTGGATATACTGCACACTACCGAGGAAAATCACCATCAGCAGGATCATCGATATGGCTGTTTCCACCAAGGTAAATCCAGTACTGGCCTGATTACCAAACCGATTCATATTTAGCTATTACCACCTGCTAAAGTTCCGGCCTCGTCCAATGTCCTGTCGGCATCAAGTACACCATTATCATCGCAAGTCAGGGTAAAGGTTGTTGCCGATTCCCAGAGGTAGGTATAGTCGGCGGCATCAAAATACTTGCCATCCAGATCTGCAGCCACAAATGATAAACCGGTAACAGCGGTAACAGCGTCAGCAGTTCCTGCCACAGCGTTTGCCGGATAAGTATCATTTTCCGCATATTCTACCCGCAATTGAGTGCGGATCATTCCCATGTTAGCATCGGCTTCGGCCTGTTTGGCCTTTTTCACATTCCCGGTGTAAATAGGAACCCCAACGGCTGCTAAGATGCCGATGATCACTAAAACGATCATCAATTCAACCAATGAGAAACCGCCTTGTTTATTTCTGAACTTATTCATGATAGTCTCCTTTTTTGTTACTACGTGAATTGTATCCGTTGTGTTATTGTCATGTAAATCAATGAATTGCTCCGGACATTTGAAAAATTGGTAAATAAAGACCCAGTACCAGGATGGTGGCAACAACTCCCAGAAAACCCATTATTGCCGGTTCGAGTACATTTGACAAACTTTCTACTTTACTGGAAAATTCCTGGTCATTGAATTCGGCTACCTTGTCCAACATCAGGTTAAGCGAACCGGATTTTTCACCAACTGATATCATACTGGATTCCAGGACCGGAAAAATCTCCGGGTATTGGGAGAGTTGTCTGCCAAAACTATCACCCTCCGCTATTCTATCGCACATTATACCAACAATTTTATCGATATATTTATTTTCAGCAGTCTGTGCAGCAATTCTCAAACCTTCAATCAATCCAACTCCACTTTTCATCAGGATGCTCAGGGTAATTGCAAAACGGATCAGGATCGATTTTTGGAAAAAATTACCGGCGACTGGAATATCAAACAAATGTCGGTCTATAAACAAGCGGCCCTTTTCAGTCTTGCTATAAGCTTTGTAACTGATAATTACCGCAATACTTACAATCACAATTAACAGTAAATTGCTTTTTATTAAATTGCTAGCTGCCAGGATTACTCGCGTGGGAGTAGGAAGGTCTGCCCCGAAGCTGGAAAATATATCTTGAAAGATGGGTAATAATCCGAATACTATCCCGGTAAGGATCAGCAGGAAGAATCCACCTACGAATTTTGGGTAACTAGTGGCGGACTTAATTTTTTTCTTGGTATCTGTTTCCTTTTCTATGAATGCGGCGATATGGTCAATAATTTTATCCAGACCACCTCCTGCTTCGGCCGCTCTGATCATCGAGATTACCATCATTGAAAATATATTTTTGTGTTCGTTCAGTGCAGTACTGAAGGGAACTCCGGACTGAACCAATTGAGTCACATTTGACAGTGCCTTGGCAAACAGTTTATCATGTAAACGCGACTGCAGCTCGAGAATTTCCAATGCGTCGGTTAGTTGTATACCGGCATTCAGCATGGTAGCCAATTGGCGAAAAAACCTTATCAGTGTTTCGGATTTTATCTTCGGGGGGGTAAGATTGATTTCGGTGAATTTCCTTTTTGTCGCAGTTTTTACTTTTATTTGCGATAATTCCAGGATTCGCAACCCCATCTTTTTAACGTCACGCTTGGCGTCATCCAATGCCAATCCGGCAACCGATCCTTCAATTCGTTTTCCATGAGAATCAATAGCAATGTATTTAAATGTATTCATCAATGAACCCGTAAAACTTCTTCTAATGATGTGATTCCCCGGGCAGCTTTTTGGAGTCCGCTATTAACCAGTGATAGCATCCCTGACTTCTCAGCGGTTTTGCGCATCTCGATTTCACTGCCATTTGTGACTATTAATTCTTTCAGTTCTTCAGTTATGAATAAAAATTCATGGATCGCTGCCCGCCCCCAATAACCACTTCCAGAGCACTGTTTGCACCCTTTACCGAAAAAATATTCGTTGTCCGCTAATTCAATCCCCAATCGAGCAAAACTGTTTACTATACTCTTGCTGGGTTCTTGCGGAGTTTTGCAGTTTAAACAGAGTCTTCTTACCAGCCGCTGTGAAACAATTAAAGAAACTGAGGATGTGACTAAATAGCGGTCCACTCCCATATTTACCAGTCGCGTGATGGTTGCGATCGCATCATTGGTGTGCAATGTACTGAGCACTAAATGTCCGGTAAGAGCAGCCTTAACAGAAATTTCGGCGGTCTCTAAATCACGAATTTCGCCCACCATAATTATATCTGGGTCCTGGCGCAAGAAGGATCGCAAGGTTGAAGCAAAAGTTAAACCTACTTTAGGCTTCATCTGGATCTGGGTAATTCCTGAGAGTCGATATTCAACAGGATCTTCGGCAGTGACGATATTTAATTTCGGAGAATTGACATAATTCAATATGGAATAAAGCGAAGTTGTCTTACCGCTTCCGGTTGGTCCGGTAACCAATATCATACCATGGGCGGCCTTTGCAATTTCTTTCAAACGATCCAATTGAACCGGCTCAACACCGAGGTCATTAATATTGAGTGATGTACTGCCTTTATCCAATATCCGCATCACAATCTTTTCACCATAAATGCCCGGGATTGTTGACACTCTTACATCAACGCTACGTCCCATGATTTTGAATTTTATCCGGCCATCCTGCGGTATTCGTTGTTCGGCGATGTCCATGTTGCTTAATATTTTGATACGGGCTACGACACCACCCTGTAAGGTTTTCGATGCTGCCTGTAATTCTTTTAAAATACCATCAATCCGGAGCCGAATACGAAGCTCTGACTCTTGCGGTTCGATGTGAATATCGCTGGCACGCTCCTGGATGGCCTGAACTAAAAGTGAATTCACAAACACTACTGCTGGAGCATCAGAAGCTTCGGATCGCAGAATATCTATACTGACTTCGGCATTCTGTACTTCATCCAGACCATCATCCACTTCGATTAATTCTTGGAGTGTTTCTTCAAAACTGGAATTATTTTTAAAGATGCGTCCAAGAGCGAAACCAATATCTTCATCCGAACATTTGAACGCTTTTACAGAATACCCGGTTTTAACACTGACTATTTGCTGAGCAACCATGTCAAATGGATCAGCCATTGCCAGCTTTATACAACCATCGCTAGATATCTCTAAAGGTACTATGCGGTGATACTCACACAATTCCTCGGTCAGTTTAATTGCTATGGAATTATCAAAGGAATAAACGGTTTTTAAATCTACAGATTCAATACCAAGTTGCGTATAAAGTATATCTTTGCTGGGATATCCTGAATTTGATACCGTTGCTAAAGCAGTATTTTCCAGAGTAGAAGATGAAATTTCTTTTGACATTGTACGGGTAAGTGCTCAAAGATTATACCATTAAAAAATATATATTCATATGTTGTTGTATAATAGTGCCTTACACCACCACCACATTTCCTTGTTTGCTGAAGAATGAGATTAAACAGGCCAAACTGTTAGAATTATATTACATTTTACTAATTCAATCGATCAAACAAGTGTCAGATATATATGACGATGGATATTTATTTTATGTAATCAACTATAATGTAAATACGTAATATATTAAATATTAAGGATATAGCACGATGAATTGAGATTTGAGTAGTGTAATATTATTCTTACAAATAAATGAAGATAGTTAATTCTATAGCATGAATTAGTCCTTTAGGCCTAAAGATTTTAATTTTGTATGGAGGTGCGGGCGGCTATATCCTGCGATGGCAGCAGCTTTGGTAATATTACCCTTGGTGTGTGCTAGTAAATTGGAGAAGTATTCTTTTTCGAAATTACGAATGGAATTCTGGTAAGTATCCGGTTCCTGATTTTCAGCCACAGACAAATTGTAGCTGTCAAAATTATCAGGCAGATGTTGAGGTAAAATAGTGGAATTGTTGCATCGAATCATGGCATTTTCAAGTGTATTGATCAGTTCTCGAACATTACCCGGCCAGTGATATTTTTGAAATATATTTAAAACATCCGCCGATATCCGGAGTGGTTGTTTATTCATACGTTGAGCTAGTTTCTGGAGCTGATAATCCACAATCAGGGGAATGTCTTCATTCCGCTCTTTAAGAGGCGGTAATTGGATTTGGAAAATATTTAAACGATAATATAGATCTTCGCGGAATTCCCCATTTTCAACCAGTGCTTCAATATTCTGATTTGTTGCAGCAATGATCCGTAAATCGAGTTCAATTTCCTTGGTACTACCAACACGCCGAATTGTATTATTTTCCAGAACACGCAATAAATGAACCTGAAAATCAGGACTCGTTTCGGTGATTTCATCGAGGAAAACAGTACCATGATTGGATTCTTCAAATAAACCAATGCGTTTGCTGGTAGCTCCTGTAAAAGCACCTTTTTCATGACCGAATAAGGTACTATCCAAAAGTGATTGCGGGATGCTGCCGCAGTTGACGGCAATATAGGGATTCTTAGCCCGCTGGCTCAAATCGTGTATGGTATGGGCAATCAATTCCTTACCGGTGCCGGAAACGCCGGTTATTAGAACCGTTGAATCGTATTGGGCTACTGTTTGAACCGACTTCATTACCGTATCCATCGCAGGTGATTGGGCAATGATATTACTCATCGTTACAGACTGGGAGAGTTTCTGCTTCAGGGATTCGTTTTCCAGCAGCGTGGTCCTTTCCGATAAAGCCCGATCAATCCTGATCTTTACCTGATTTAAATCGATAATCGGTTTCACTAAATAATCATAGGCTCCCAACTGGATACATTTTACAACCATATCCACATCTTGGATGGCGCTCACCATTATAATGATGGCATCGGGACGATTGTTTTTAAAGATTTTCAGTAATTTATAGCCGCTGATCTGGGGCATATTAATATCCAGAAGAACAATATCAATGACTTCCTGGGCGAATATGTCCTTGCCTTTGACAGCCGTGTTTGCCATATATGTTCGATAACCTAATTCTGAGAAATAATCGGCGAATAAGAAAGTTATTTCGGTATCATCATCAACAATTAAAATGGAATATTTATGACTAGATTCTGCAGTTTCCATTGAAGATTGGGCCTTTTAATTGATCTGAACAATCAGCTTGTCTGGTGTAAAATTAACCTGTGGTTCTGGATTTGACAAAACGAATGTAAATGAATGGAGGATCATTGGAAACCGGATAATCGATTATTGCCTGTGAAAAAAGACTTTTGTCAATTCTCATTTCATTAAATTCAGCTTCAATGTTTGGGATGTTTATCCACCCATGAATCTGTCTGCATTGTCACCACCGGTATTAATATATGCAACATGACGCAATCATAGTTGGAGCCGGTCCCGCCGGTTCGGCCGCTGCAATCAGACTTGCACAAAATGGTCGCAAAGTACTGATAATCGATTGGCAGCAGTTTCCAAGGGATAAAGTGTGCGGTGATGGAATTGGGCCGGGCACTATCCGTGCTCTTAACAGGCTTAGTTTAGCAGAAAAAATCAAAGCTGAAAACTTCAATTCAATTAATAAAATTCGTCTTGTTTCTCCTGGAGATATTTCATTGACTTACCAGATTAACATAAAAAATCCAGAAGAATTTTTCTTTATCGCTCCCCGTGTCAGACTGGATAATTTATTATTGCAAGAAGCACTGGACAGTGGTGCTGATTTTATGAAGGCGCGGGTCCATAATGTAATAATTGAAAACGAAATGGTAGTTGGAGTCAGGATCAGACAGGGAAAGCAATGGCGCGATATTTATGCAAACGTTGTAGTGGGCGCTGACGGCGCCTCATCGGCGGTGGCTCGTAGCTTATCGATAAAAAGCGCACAATCCCATAAAAACCTGGTATGGATCAGAGGTGTAATAGAAGGCCTCGCATTTAAACAGAATCGGCTTGAACTATTCTTTTTACCAGAGATATTTCCCGTTTGTGGCTGGATTTTTCCTATCGATAAAAACAGAGCCAATATCGGCCTGGGGCAGTACCGGTCGGCTTACAAACAAAGCCGGCCCAACCTGAATGATTTATTAAAGAGAATGCTGGACCACTCGTTCATTCGGAATAGACTTGATAATACTTTCCGTATCGAGAATGTAAAGACCTGGGTGTTTAATATTGCCAGCTGGAAACGACCTAAGATAGCCTTTGATGGTGCACTCCTGGCTGGAGATGCGGCAGACCTGGCGGATCCTCTGACCTGTGAAGGAATCCAGCATGCCCTTGTATCAGGTATTCTTGCTGGTGATGTAATTAATGATGCATTAGATGCCGGGAATTACTCGTACTCATTCTTGCGAAAATATGAAATGCGATGTGGAAAGGAAATTTTCAATGGAATCCATCGATCGATTATTTTAAAAAACATTTGTCTGGGTTCACTTGACTGGTGTGATTGGTTTTTCAATTGGACGTTAAAGAACAAGAAATTAGCCGGGAGAACACTTAGTTCAATTGTTCCTGCGGTTAATTTCAGGATAGTGGAAAGCTGATGGCAACCATCTGGAAATTTTTTGAAAGTTAAGTTATGATTATTAATGGAAAATCGTATCGAACGGTGTGGGTGGAAAATGGTCTTATCAAAACAATTAACCAATTGCTATTACCTGATCGCTTTGAAATAATTACAATAAATGACTACGAAGACGCAATCAATGCAATCAAAACAATGATTGTTAGAGGTGCTCCGGCTATTGGCGGAATGGGGGCCTATGGGTTGGCAATGGCGGTTGATCAATCAGATATTGATCTCCATAATATCGAAAAAATAAAGCAGCAGATAAAGAAAGCCAGGCCTACCGCCTTCGATTTAAGCTACGCCCTGGATTTTGTTTATAATCGAATAAAGGATGATCAGAATTCTAAGCCAATCAAGCAAGTGGCTTTTGAAGCCGCTGAAGAATTTGCCGATTTAAATGTAGCCGCCTGTAAAATGATCGGGGAATTTGGAAACAGATTAATCAATGACGGAGATAAAATACTGACTCATTGCAATGCAGGTGCCTTAGCCACAATCGACTTTGGAACGGCTTTAGCACCGCTGCGTTTTGCCCATTATAATAAGAAAAATATCCTGGTCTATGTTGACGAAACCAGACCCCGTTTACAGGGTGCCAAATTGACGGCCTGGGAATTACATCAGGAAGGAATCCCCCATACAGTAATTGTTGATAATGCTGCCGGTTACTATATGCAAAATGGTGAAATTGATTTAGTGATCACCGGTGGTGATCGTATCGCATTTAATGGTGACGCAGCCAATAAAATCGGAACCTATGAAAAAGCAGTAGTAGCAAAAACAAACAACATACCTTTTTATATTGCTGCCCCGATCTCGACAATTGATTTTAATTGTACATCTGGCGCTGAAATCCCAATCGAAGTAAGAGCCCAGGAAGAAGTTCTTGAGCTCGACGACCTGCGAATCGTATCACCCGGGAGCCATGCCAAGAATCCTGCTTTTGATGTTACACCGGCTGAATTCATCACTGGAATTATTACCGAAAAAGGGATTTTCAAGCCTGAAGAACTTGGGAAGATAGCTAACTGATTTGAACCAGGGTCAAGAAAAGCTAAAGTTTATAACAGTGTTGGAGGAAAATAATTTTCCTCCAAATAATAAAATACCGGAACTAAACCAGTGGTGCAAAAAGTTTGCTGAATACGGTTTAGCACCCAAAAATGAAAAAGAATACGCTGGTAATTTAAGTTTTCGCACCCCTATTGGTTTTATTATTACCGCTGCCGGGACCAACTTGGGCAATCTTGATGGGAGTGATTTTATTGAAGTACTGGGTGCGGATTCATTTACAAAACGGGTTATTGCCAGGGGTTCGAAACAACCTTCCTCTGAATCGATCTTACATTACGCAGTTTACCAGCACCGAAAAGATATTAATGCCATTTTTCATGGTCACGATGAGATTATTCTAAATTGTTCACAAGAGCTCGATTTACCTGTTACCAGGCACGAAAAACCGTTCGGATCAAATGAATTAATGCAAGAAGTGATGAGGATTTTGGCTGCCTGTAATTATGTAGTTCTAAAAAATCATGGATTTTTAGCATTAGGGAGAACACTTGAGGAGACTGGCAGGTTGGCTATCCAGCAGCATGAAAAGGCTGTAGAGTGGCAACAATCCACAGCAGGGGGTGTTCTAAAAACCGGGTCATAAAAAGTGATATTTTTAGCCAGTATTAACTGCACTTCGAAACTTTACTGCGGATGCAATTAATTTTAAAACACTGGTGAAATAGAGATTAATCGGCAGTACCCCGGGCGAGATTCGAACTCACGACCTACGGATTAGAAGTCCGTTGCTCTATCCAGCTGAGCTACCGGGGCAATTTCAAATATCAATTAGCAATTACGCTTGCCAACTGAAACGCTAGTGCAAGTTGGAATTGTCAATTAGTGCATTCGTGCACAATTATTACTAATCCGGTAGCGAAGCACCTGTCCTCCGGAATGTAATGCAGGCGGGCCTGTCCCGCACCCCGTAGGGGTCGGGAAGCTACCGGGGCAATTTCAATTAACAATTTCCCACCTGCGTCAACTGAAGTTGAACTTCGGTGGGCAGGTGAGTTATCAATTAGCGTTTTGGAACTGATTACCTAACTAAATTTAGGCATGTCTATGCTTCATACGGAATATGTTAACAGTGTAAAAATCATTCGCATTGATTATGGTCGGGCGAATGCGATTGATATTGAATTGCTGGATCGGTTAATAGACGAAACTAAAAATTTATCAGCAGCGGGACTGATTATTACCGGTACGAACCGGTTCTTTTCGGCGGGATTTAATCTGCGGAAGGTGCTTGAGTACGACCACCGGCAAATGACAGAATTGATGGATAAATTTCATTTTTTCCAGCTCGGACTGTTGACAGCAGCTTATCCGGTTGTAGCCGCCATCAATGGTCACTGTATTGCCGGAGGTTACATCATAGCCCTCAATTGTGATTTCCGGACAGCTCAAGAAAGTGATTATAAAATTGGGTTGAACGAGATGGCGCATGGGATTATCCTGCCCCCAATTGCAACCGAACGTATTAAACAGCTGAAGGACTTGAGCTTAATCGAACAAATTCCCACAGGAGAGATTTTAGTTATCGATCATGCCTGCAAACTGGGTTTAGTTGATCGATTGGTAAACGAGGGAAAACTTATCGAGTCAGCGCTGGATTTCATCAAGGATTTTGATACCGCATCAAAGCTGAAACGCAATTTGAAATTGATCAACTCTTTAACCGGTCAGTTCGATAAATTGTATCAACCATTTCTGGAGACCTGGTTTTCACAATCCACTCAAAAATACATTGCTGATCACGCTAAGCGGCTGAATATTTGGCGGCCAGATTAGCTTTTTTAGCATTCAACTTGCTTTTTATTGATTTTGTCGACGAAAAACGCTTGACAAATACGTGTTACTCATGCTACACTTCCCGTCGAAGAATCTGTTTTTATGTAAAGAACCAACAAAGGAGTAATTTATGGCTGAAGTCGTGAAACAAACGGGCATTAGTAAGGAAAAAGGCTATTTATACTATTTGGGGAAAGATGGGAACGTCTGGCGTTCCAAAATGGCGCGCGCTGGAAAAGGCGGAGGAGAAGCTGCTAAAGTAGCCGATGCTGGCGTCACCCGTGAAGCTGGATTTCTGTATTTTATCGATAAAGATGGTAATGTGGCTCGGGCTAAAATGGCCCGCGGACGTTAAAGTCCAGGCAAAATACCTGTTAAATGGCCTTCGTTTGAAGGCCATTTTTTTATACTTCCAGCGTTAGATTGGTAGATTTTTCCACCAAACTTATATTCCAACCACTAAAAATGATAAAAATGTTCAAAGATCATTTATTAATCTGTATCTTTCTCAATGTTGCTCTGGGGGCCAGCCCGGGAGCTCAGCAACCAACCGTGTCAAAAATATCCGTTGTCGGTAATAAACATACCAGGGAATATATTATCGACCGGGAAATCCTGCATCCACTTGGCGAACCTTTGGATAGTACATTGGTGGAGGCCGACCGGGAGCGTCTGGAAAACCTGCAGTTGTTCAGTATGGTGCGCTGGCAGGCTTACCCCCAGGAAGATGGTTCAGTCGAAGTCCGCTATTTTCTGGTCGAAACCTGGCGATTCCTGCCGGGACTGGCACCGGTCTACGATGAAAAAACCGGCTGGTCCGTTTCTGGTTTGTTGATTATAAATAATTTTCGCGGCCGTAATCAAAACCTACAGCTTGCCGGTATAGTAGGCGGCATATCCAGCTACAGCCTGTCGTTTTATGATCCCTGGATTACCGGTGATCATCTTTCGTTGCGCACCGAGTTCAAGAATGAACGAATCCGGCATTTTTACCTGCCCTATGACCAGCGGTTGCTGGCAGCCGATCTTCAGATTGGAAAAGACTATCGTTATCGGCACAAACTGCGTGCTAAAATTGGAGCTGAAGAAATAAGTTTTTATACTGCTGATACACTGCAGGCTCTATTTGAATATTTGCTGCCCGGATTTACCTATATTTATGATTCGAGAAATCTGTATACCGATCCCTATTATGGAGTCAATTTGGCTTCAGCTGTAACAGTTGGATTCTCAAAAACAAATCCGGACCACCAATATCTGACATTTTCTGGTTCCTATAGCTGGTTCCACAGAATAGCTGGTGAAAAGCATAAACTTGTTTTAGGCTTAAATCTGCGGGAAAATTTTCGCTTCGGATATCAGAATGATCTGTTTGACCGCTACCTGGGGGGCGCCTACACAGTCAGGGGCTGGACACCACCAGACCGGATCACCTATGCAACTCAGGAAAATGCTTTCCGCTTTGGTTATCAGTCGATTACCACTACGGTGGAACTGCGCCAGACGCTGGTGCCGAAATTTGTTACGGCTTTGGAAAATGAATCAGGCCTAATCCTGGTACTGTTTCTCGATGGCGGTGTAATTGATGATACGATCGAGGCGCTGGGGAATCGAAAACTGCTCTACGGCGTTGGATTCGGTGTCAGAATACCTTCACCAATGGTGGGACAGCTACGACTGGATTACGGCTGGGGTGTCTATGGCGGCGAGATCGTGGACAATCAGTTCCACCTGGCCTTTGGCCACACTTTTTAGCTTATTTATAATGCCGTCGAAAAAGCATCGCTTTTTCGAACCGGTTTTCCGTGCCAGCCCGTAAACGAACTAAATTACTGCGGTGCGTAAAAACAACGAAAAATGGTACCAGCAGACTGAAAACTATCAGCGAAAATTGGGCCGGTTCAATATTTGTCAATGGGGGAAGTGCCAGCAGAAACACTGGTAAAAAAGCAGCCGCCATCATCGAGCTGACCGATACGTAGCCAGTCAGGATCAGCGTAATAACAAATACCAGCAGGCAGAGTGGAAACGCAATTGGGAAAAGAGCCAGCAGCATCCCGGCCAGGGTAGCGATACCTTTGCCTCCGCTGAAACCGGCAAAAATGGTATATGTATGACCCAGCACCGCGGCAAATCCGCACAGGATCTGCACCAGACCTGCATCTGCAATGACTATTTTCCCTTGAAAAAGCGTTGTTGCCAGGACAGCCGCTGGTAGCCAGCCTTTGAAAATGTCTACGATAACGACCACCAGGGCCGGTTTCCAACCCAGTACCCGGAATACGTTAGTGCCACCGGCGTTACCGCTCCCGTGTTCCCTGATATCGATACCACGGACCAATTTACCCACTATGATACTGGTGGGCGTCGAACCAATTAGATAACTGATTAGTAATAAAATAATTAATTCTAACATTACATATCCCCTAGCTCTTGAACGATGATTGCCATTGTACCAGGCCCCGCATGGACACTTAAGGCAGGACCCACCTGGGCTATCAATACCTCTTCTTCACCAGTGCAGGCACGCAGTTTTGCAGCCAACCGATCCGCTTCATAGCGGTTGGTTGTATAGGCAATGCCATAGCGGTATTGTTTTTCACTATCCAATTGTTTTAAGACCCATTTCAACAGTTTATCCGGTCGGTTGAGCGCCCCAAATGTTTTACCGGCCGTACTCAGTTTACCGGTTTTATCGATTGTCAGGATCGGATTCATGCGGATCAAGTCAGCCACTTTTTTAACCGGTTTGGCAACGCGCCCACCTCGTACAGCAAATTCCAACGATTCCAGGCCAATATAAATGCTAGTATTTTCAACCGCTTCTCTGGCGATCCTTACTACTTCATCGGCCGATTTACCCTCCTGAACGGCTTCTGCGGCTGTGAGCGCTACCAATCCGGCACCGACCGATACGTTGAGCGAATCGATTACTTCGATATTATGGTCTGTCAAAGCTTTGGTGGCCGTCACGGCCGATTGAAAGGTTCCACTGGACCCGGCCGGTATATGAATTGATACGATCGATTTATAATTATTTAATAGTAATTCATAGTGTCTACGGAAATCACCGGGTGATGGTTGAGAAGTTTTTGGATGATGGGGACACGATGCAACTTTAGTCCAGAATTCCTCAGTGGTCATTCCGATTCGGTCCACAATCATCTCATCTCCGAATCCAAGTTTAACCGGTACTACATGAATATTCATGCTTTCCAGTAGATCATCGGGTAGATCGCAGGCCGAGTCAATTACAATTGCTATATCACTGTGGGCGGTATGGGAATCTTTCTGTTGCTGGAGCATATCATCGGCTTTTTCATCTGAAACAGTGCCGGCAGTCCGGCAAATATCGAATACGTCCTGAGGTGAATTTGTATGAATATGTACTTTCATTTTTTTTGCTGTACCTGCCAGGACAATATTTTCACCGAGTGCTTTAAGATCCGTTTGCAGGTCTTTTTTAGGAATCGAAATACCCGTAATTGTACACTCAGTGCAATAGCGGTATTTTTGATTGAATTCGATCTTAATTGGTCGGCCAATGGATTTAGAAGCAGTTTTCATGCGCTTGTACAGCTTAACCTTACCATTTGTTATAAAATCCTGCATGCCTTCCAGCAGATATACAAAACCTTGTCCACCGGCATCAACTACTCCAGCCTTTTTTAACACATCCAGTTTCTTGGGTGTATCTTTCAACGCCTTTTGGGCGCGTTCCAGACCATTGCGCAGTAATTCCTGAAAATCATGCAGACCGTCGGAATGCTTCTGAATATATTCCGACCACTCCCTGATAACTGTTAAAATTGTACCTTCACGCGGTTCCACCAGCGCATCATAGGCATAATTGCAGGCATTCTCCACGGCCAGTGAAAATTGTTTGGTGGAAATGGTCAATTTATCCTGAATCGCCTCTGAAAAACCCACCATGAATTGAGCTAGAATCACGCCAGCGTTTCCACGGGCACCATCCAGGGCGGAATCGGCAATTTTCTGGCTCATGGTATTGATCTTTGGATGATCTTTATCATGAATACCATCCTGAATGGCTGTGAGGGTATGAGCCATATTGGTGCCGGTGTCGTTGTCGGGAACTGGAAAAACATTGATTTCATTCAAATATTCTTCCCGGGCCAGTACTTTTTGCAGACCGGCATGAAGCACACGATAGAGCCGTTTTCCATCTAAATAATTTATTGCCATGGAATCGATTGCCTTATCTGAAAATGATCGATGATGTGGATCGAAAATTTATAACAAATATGCGAATAAAACAGGTCGAGAAAAATTATAAGTGGGAGCTAATGACCGGTGAAATTTTATTTCGTCGTACTTTGTACAGGTATACGTTTGTTAGGAATGGGGGTGGTGTTGCTGGCCAGTGCGCCACCGGAAATGACTGTTTTCAATCCGTCTTCAACATTCAGATTTGATTCGATGGCATCCGCTTGGGGTACGATCAAGTAAAAACCGGAGGTGGGGTTGGGAGTGGTTGGTACAAAAAGATGGTAGAACTGAAGGCCTTCTGAGTTGGTGCTCTCGGCGGTTACAAATGAAATCGTCCACAGTCCTTTGCGGGGATACTCAATATAAACGACCTTTCGGAAGGCCCGGCTGGCGGTGCCTGAAAAGGCATTGGTTATTTGCTTAATAGTGTTGTAAATCGGGTTGACAATCGGCAGGGAGGCCAGGATCTTTTCACCCCAATAGAATAAACGCCGACCGATGACATTCGTGATAATTATGCCAAGCAGGAAAACTAAAATAATTGAGATTACTATTCCCAGACCGGGGATTTCGATCTCGTAGCGCCGTAGAAAATTTGCAGTTGGTTTATCCAGTACTCTGAAAATCAAACCTATAAAGTATACCGTCAGTGCAATTGGGGCAGCAGTAAACAATCCGGCTAAAAATGTTCTTCGAATAATTTGAAAAAATCTGTTCATATTAAGTCCAGTGCGCCAGATTAAATATTATTGGATATTCAGTCATCTACTTCAATTCCCTCAAGGCGAAGCAAATTTGCTTTCATTTTAAGTCCACCGGCATAACCGTTAAGACGACCATCACTGGCCAGCACCCGGTGGCAGGGTATGACGATTGGAATCGGATTGCGGGCATTGGCACCACCAACAGCCCGAACGGCCGTGGGCTTACCCAGTGCCAGGGCAATCTGGCCGTAACTGGTTGTCTGCCCATATTTCACCTGGGCTACTTGCTCTAAAACAGCTTGGTAAAATGGAGTAGTGCGTAAGTCAATAGTTAAAGTGAATTCGTTTCTATCACCGGCAAAATACTCTTTTAGCTGTGAGATAATTTCCTGACAGTCATTCTGGTCTTGGTGTACTGTTTCGGCCGGAAAATATTTGCCGAGGAAATGATTGAGTCCCTCAGCCAGACTGGGTAATGCTAAGTAGCACAAACCAACTTTGGATTTAGCGATTGTAATTTCCCCGATTGGAGACTGATATTGAGCATATTTTATCATTTTGGTCTTCTGTTATTAGCGGATATTAAATGCATAATCATTGATTACCTAATAATCCCTGTTCATAAGCATACCACAGATAGAACGTTACCATCCCCCGGTAAGGTTCCCAATTACTGGCGATTTGCCGCATTTCATCCTGCGTAGGTCGCTTGGATAATTGGTAAACTTTCTGAGTGGCATTCAATAGTCCGATATCAGCTGCTGGTAGCATATTCAATCGTTGATATCCGACCAAGGCGACGTATTCCGCGGTCCAGGGACCCACACCATAAATCGATTGGAGATTGGTCAGCAGTTTTTCGTCATCCAAACTATACCAGTCTTTGGGATATATTTCTCCATCGATAATTGATTTCGCCAACCGGATAATGAAACGGCTTTTATTAGTGGTGAATTGAAATCGGCGCAGGGCAAGTTCATCTTGCCGGGCCAGGTGCTCGGGCGTTGGGAATTTGTATAAAATGAAATTGTTGAACTTGTGTTCCACACCAAAATTCTCTATCAGACGACTCTTTAAAGTTTCAGCGAAAGGCAGGTTCAGTTGCTGATCGGCAATTGCGGTTACCAGAGCTTCGAAGGGAGTAGCTTTCTGAAATATCCTTAAACCTTTGAGGGGTAGAATTATTTTTCCATAGACAGGGTCGCCACTTAACCGTGCATAATAATTTTCGAGATCCTGATCAAGACCAAAGCGTCTCCTTAGCTCGATTGTTAATTGTGGCTGGTCTAATCTGTTACCATATTCAACTAAGAGTTTTGATTGATCGCTGAGGTGCGTTATCGCCACCAATTGATCTTCGATCAGGGTGCAATAAGTCTCCCCGTTCAGGCATTCAGTCAATCCAAATGGCTGGCGGGTGGAGTCCTGCAATGTTTGATAAAACCGAAAATCCCGAGGGACATCCAGGTCAAGATGCATTGATTGCTGATTTCGATTTCAGGTTAATCAATACAATACCGCCTAAGACTAATCCGGCACCCAGGACCATCAATGGTGTCAGTCGTTCTCCCAGAATTGACCAGCTGATCACTGTGGCAATTAAGGGAGGAAAAAAAGCAATATAGGCAATCTTGGTCAAGGATATATGCGAGAACAGCCAGATGTAGATCAGCCAGGCTAATACCGTGCCCATTATCGTCAGATACAGCAGTGAGCCGACATTGATAAAATTCCAGTCCATGCTGCGTTCATTTTCCACGATTGCCGATAAGATTAATAATAATATTCCAGCCAGTGTCTGACACACAGCATTCATCGGGATTGTGGAGACTTGATCCCGATGGCGCTTGAGATAAATATTCGGCCAGGCAGCAATGATCACCGCTATAGATATTGTTAAAATCCCAGCCGTTACATTTTTACCACCCATATTCCCACCCTCAAGCAGAATGATTACCACTCCTGCCATCCCGGCAATAATGCTGATTAATTTGCGCAGATTCAGTCGTTCATCCGGTAGTGAGAAATGGGCCAGAAAGGTTACAATTAACGGGAAACCGGCCCAGATGATCGAAGACAGATTGGAATAGATATACTGGGTAGCCCAGTAACTCAAAGCATAACCAATAGCCAGGTTCATGATTCCAAATGAAAGATAAACTTTAATCGCCGTAGGGTTCCAGACCGGGTAATCTTTCTTCCAGATTACCAGCCCCCACAGGATCAAACCCGCCAGAAAGAAACGTAATCCGGCCCCCCAAAAAGGTGGAGTGCCGGCTAAGCTGATTTTTATGAAGAACCAGGTTGTTCCCCAGATCAGACAGAGGCTGATATATAGTGCGATTACCTTAACTTTCATGTCGGTTATGAAACTAACAAAAAACTCCGCTGATACGGAGTTTTCTGCTTAATAATATCGATTATTGAATTCTAAGTATTCTTAATTTTTGCTTTAGCGTGTAATTTGAGTACGATTGGGCTGGCGACATAAATGGATGAGTAAGTGCCGATAATGACACCAACGATCATGGCAAAGGCAAAATTATGGATAACTTCGCCACCATAGAGCCACAGAACAAATACTACCACAAACGTTGTCAGGGATGTGATGATCGTCCGGCTTAGGGATGAATTAATGCTGTGATTGATAATCGAACTGAATTGGCTACTACGCATACCCTTGATATTTTCTCGAATACGATCAAATATCACGATCGTATCGTTCAGCGAATAACCAACAATGGTCAGGAATGCCGCTACCACCGAGAGCGAAATCTCGAAGTCCATTATTGAGAATATGCCCAGCGTGATCAATACATCGTGGGTTAAGGCAGCTATTGCACCTAGTGCAAATTTGAATTCGAAACGTACCGAGATGTAAATCAGGATCAGGATCAATGCAGATATGATCGACAGGTACGCTTTACCGCTCAATTCCGCCCCGATTTTCGGGCCTACGGATTCGACAGACAAAATGAATTCTGCTTTATCGGCTGGCACATTCTCCGGGAAAGTACTATACAGGAAATCCACAATCTGCTGATTGAAATTCTCGACCTGGTTATCCATGATCGGAATCCGTAACGACACGGTGGACAGATCACCGAAATGTTTGATTTCATTATTACTGAAATCATAGTTTTGATCACCGATAGTGACATCCGATAGAACTTCACGGATATTATTGATATCCATTTCAGTCGTATAATTAACTGCTATCAAACTGCCACCTCTGAAATCAATGCTGAGCCGAAGACCGCCTTGAAAAATGATTGACAGCAATCCGGCGATAATCAGCACTGATGATATGATTGCGCCCAAACGTGTCTGGGCCATAAAATCAATTTTAGTGTCTTTGATCAATCTCATATGCTTAAAGTCTGTATTTGTTTGCGAGAAGTATAACTATTAAAGATAGTTCGGGTTACGAAAATAGCTGTGAACATGCTGATTAAAATACCCCAGAACAACACGGTTGCAAATCCGCGCAGGGGACCAGTACCGAATTGATACAATACCAGTGCCGCTATCACCGTTGTTACATTGGCATCAATAATAGTTGTCAAGGCTCGATCGTAGCCACTGTCAACGGCCGCTCGCGGTGTTTTCCCTTTTCGAGCTTCTTCCCGAATTCGTTCAAAAATGATAACATTGGCATCGATCGACATTCCGACTGTCAAAATCAATCCGGCAATACCGGGTAACGTTAGTGTTGCTCCCAGCGATGCCAGTATCGCAAGCACCAGAAGGATATTCCAGATCAGGGCAAAACTGGCAACTACTCCGGAAAGTTTATAATAAACCATGATGAACAGCAGAACCACGACTAATCCGATAATTACTGACAGCGTACCTTTCCGGATCGAATCGGCACCCAGGGATGGTCCGACTATTCGCTCTTCGATAATATTGACCGGCGCCGGAAGGGCACCGGCTCTTAATACAATCGCAATATCTTTGGCTTCATCCAGGTTTTCAAAACCACGGATCACGGTTGAACCACCAGATATACGGTCCTCAATCACCGGGGCCATACGGACATGCTTGTCCAGTACGATAGCCACTCGTTTTCCTATATTAGCTCCAGTTACCCGGGCCCAGGTCCGCATGCCATCACTATTCATGTCCATCAGGATGATGTTCTGGCCGGCATTGGTGCCGCCTTGAGAGCCGAGGGTTGCCTTGGCTTTTTCAATCACACCACCGGTGATTTCAGACTCTATTTCCAGATGGTAGAGCCGATAAAATTTCTCTTCTGATCCGGAAGCATCGGTAAATACATCCGCTGCTTCGCTAAACAGGAACTGGCTGTTAGTAGTGCTCAGTTTTTCACTGATCTCCGGCAGATCCAGTATTTTCCTTATCGCATAATAATTCTTTTCCGGAACACCAATATCATTGCCCAAATTCCGCAGAAGCGATGAAAATGGCCTTTCAGCGAACAAACGTTCATCAATAACTACGGAACTGTCGGAATCGGCAGCAAGCGTTTCCTCGGTTACCGTTTCACCAAACAATTCATTGACTGAAATCGATTTATCTTCACTGACAAATTCTTCCTGCTCAATGTCTTCGGTGGCACTGGTATCGGCCGTTTGTGTCAGATCATCCAGTTCTTCGCTGCCCTTCAGGATTTTATCGATCCGGATCAGGAGATCCTGGGTAACCTCAGGATTCTTGACCAGTATAAATTCCAGCAGGGCGGTACTCTGTAATAATTCCCGGGCCCGTTCCGGATCCTGGGTACCGGCCAGTTCCACAATAATCCGGCGATTACCCTGTTTTTGGATAGTCGGTTCTGACACACCAAACTGGTCCACACGATTACTGAGTATTTCCAGAACACGATTCAGCGCATCTTCTGCTTCTTCTTCAAGGCCGTTGATAATGTCCGAGGTGCTGGCACCATAATCGTGGTAATAACGAGGCAGCCTCAAACTTGCAGCTTCTGCTTCTTGCTGGAATAAATTGAAAAAATCGGCTTCAGGATCTTTTAGACCCATTTGAATTTTCGCGATCATTTTTTCAAACTTCTGATCTTTATTCACAGCCAGATTAGTAACTAAGGTGGGTAAATCGGCTTCCAGGACGATATGCATACCACCTTTCAGATCAAGCCCCTGTTTGATGGTCCGGGTTTCGATTGCTTTCAACTCGCCGGATTCCCGCAGTGTTTCCATCTGGTCCGCGGTCATGGTTTCATAGCGTACTGTTGGCCAGAGCGCATATATGGCCCAGGCCAGTATAATGCCGATTATGATGTATCGAGGTGTTAATTTCTTATTCATGGAGTTTAGTTTTCAATATAACAGAATTTACGAGTCTGAAATATACCGCTTCTGTCTTTCTGCAGGCAATTGCTTATTTTGGATTTTTTTGTCTATTTTTATTCAATAACGGCCAGCTTTTTACCTACCCTGATAAAGGCTTCCACGGCCTGGTCTAAGTGCTCTGTTTCCATCGCGGCTGAGATTTGAACCCGAATACGCGCTTCACCTTTGGGAACCACCGGGAAGAAGAATCCGATGACATAGATACCTTCTGCCAGTAAATCAGCTGCCATCTGTTGAGCCAGTCGGGCTTCGTAAAGCATTATCGGTACTATCGGGTGAATACCCGGTTTAATATCAAAACCAGCCTGGGTCATACAATGTCGGAAATAACGAGTATTTTCCTCCAGTTTATCGCGTAAAGTGGTGGTGGCTGTGAGCATTTCAAATACCTTGATACCGGCGGCGGTAATGGCAGGAGCCAGGGTATTGGAAAACAGATATGGCCGCGATCGCTGGCGCAGCAGGTCAATTATTTCCTGCTTACCGGTGGTGAATCCACCAGAGGCACCCCCGAGTGCTTTACCAAGCGTGGAAGTATAAACATCCACTTTATCTAACACATTACATTGTTCGGCTGAGCCGCGGCCGGTTTTCCCGACAAAGCCAGTGGCATGGCTGTCATCGACCATGACCATTGCATCATATTTCTGGGCCAGGGATACAATTTCATCGACGCGGGCAATGTCGCCATCCATGCTGAATACGCCGTCGGTAGCGATCAATCGCAGGCGGGCACTCCTGGATTCCTGGAGCTTTGCTTCAAGATCCGTCATGTCAGCATGCAGAAAACGGTAGCGCTGTGCTTTGCACAAACGTACTCCATCAATGATCGAAGCGTGATTCAATGCATCACTGATGACGGCATCTTCCTCTGTGAGCAGTGTCTCAAACAGACCACCGTTGGCATCGAAGCAGCTGGTATAGAGAATTGCATCGTCGGTTCCGAAAAAAGCAGCGATCGCCTGTTCCAGCTGCTTATGCAGATTCTGGGTACCGCAGATAAAGCGCACTGATGACAAACCAAAGCCATGTTGATCCAGTGCCTGCTTGGCAGCTGCTACTATATCAGGATGATTAGAGAGCCCCAGATAATTGTTGGCACAGAAATTCAAAACATTACTGCCGTCTGCTACCTTGATATCCACTCCCTGTGGTGTAATAATGACCCGCTCTTTCTTATACAGACCATCCGCCTCGATTTCCGTTAAAATTCCATTATAGATTGCTTTGGAGTCAATCATCCTTTTAGTCCTTATTTGATCCAATCAGAAATATTATTTATCAGCAGTATAATTTTGACAGATTAATCCCAATCCAGCACCACTTTCCCGCAATTCCCGGTGGCCATGATATCAAATCCGTTCTGAAATTCATCAATCGGGAGAGTGTGGGTAAGCACTCCGGAAATGTTCAGCCCACTTCGCAACATCTGTTCCATTTTATACCAGGTTTCATACATCTCTCGTCCGTAGATACCCTTTACATGCAGTCCCTTAAATATGATATCATCCCAGTTGATCCGGGTTGATTCAGGTAGAATCCCCAACAGGGCAATACGTCCCCCATGGTACATATTATGCAGCATGGAATTAAAAGCGGCCGGATTGCCAGACATCTCAAGGCCGATATCAAAACCATTGGACATATTCAACTCAGCCAGGACATCAGAAACTTTTCCATGCTGAACATTGATTATCTGCGAAGCACCCATTTGCTGGGCCAGTTTTAGGCGGTAATCGTTGATATCGGTAATTACTACATGGCGAGCACCAACAAATTTGCAGATTGCCACTGCCATGATGCCGATTGGTCCTGCTCCGGTTATTAAAACATCCTCGCCAACCATCTCAAAAGATAAAGCAGTGTGGACGGCATTGCCGAAGGGATCGAAAAAAGCGGCAATTGAGGATGGAATATCCTCATGGACCGGCCAAAGATTACGTTCGGGGATTGCGAGATATTCCGCAAAAGCACCGTCACGATTGACACCGATACCGCTGGTGCGGTGGCAGAGATGGCGTTTCCCAGCCCGACAGTTACGGCAATAACCGCATGTGATATGTCCCTCACCGCTGACACGATCGCCGATCTGATAATGAGTAACACCGTGCCCCAATTCCACAATCGTCCCAACAAATTCATGGCCGACAATCAAGGGCAAGGGAATTGTGCGTCTGGACCACTCATCCCAGTTATAAATATGTAAGTCCGTACCACAGATAGCCGTTTTCTCTATTTTGATCAGTACATCATTAGTCCCGATTTCAGGAACCGGCACCTCTTCCATCCAGATGCCAGCTTCTGCAGATTTTTTAACCAGTGCTTTCATGGCATTCATTATAATTCCTGAAATATAAATATGAAGAAATTGCCCCGTAAACTACATAATCTCATTACCGCTGACAAATGGAATCGTTGGAATATTTGAGTAATCATGATCCCTTAACCGGGCAACTTCTTTGTTTTGACATAACCGATTCCCTAAATTCGCCCTCAGTTTATTCTAGAAATCGAGTTCAATGTCAAAAATCATCGTTATAGCCAATCAAAAAGGCGGGGTCGGGAAAACCACCACCGCTGTTAATGCTGCTATCAGTTTAGCCGTTAGCGAATTGAAAACACTCCTGATCGACATGGATCCCCAGGCCAATGCCACAGTTGGTGTTTCTGACCTTTTCCAGGAATCACCGGCTACCATTTATGACGTTCTGATCAGCGGAGTCCTGGTTGAAGATGCGATCACCAAATCCAGTTTTGATAACCTGGATCTGCTCACCTCAACCAAGGATCTGGTTGGGGCTGAGATTGAGTTAGTCAGTGTAATGGCCAGGGAATACCAGTTAAAACAGAAGCTGGATATTGTTCGCGATCGCTATGACTATATCATTATTGACTGTCCGCCATCCTTGGGATTGCTGACACTGAATGCCCTAACTAGTGCCGATTCAGTTTTGATTCCAATCCAGTGTGAATATTACGCACTCGAGGGTTTGGGTCAATTGTTGAATACAATCAGACTGGTTCAGCAACACCTTAATAAGCAACTGGCTATTGAAGGCGTGCTGCTGACGATGTATGACGGTCGGTTGAATCTCTCCAAGCAGGTCGAAGAAGAAGTGAAAAGTTATTTCGAGGAAAAAATATTTAATTCGATCATACACCGCAATGTCCGCTTGGGGGAAGCCCCCAGCTTTGGGAAGCCGGTTTTGCTATATGATGCCAATTCCACCGGCGCTCGAGATTATATTGAATTGGTTGAAGAAATTCTGGAACGGGATGGTAACTCGGCTCGGTAAAGGTTTGGAGGCGATTATTGCCTCCCATCAGGATGCGGCAATTGGCGGATCCGGTGTTGCGGCGATTGCAATAAATAATATTATTGCCAATCCCCAACAGCCGCGGCAGAACTTTGATACGGAAACACTTGCAGAACTGGCGGATTCCATTCGGCAAAAGGGCGTGATTACCCCGGTCACAGTTCGATATATCGATGGGAAGCATATGCTAATCGCTGGCGAACGGCGCTGGCGGGCAGCTCGTATTGCCGGTCTAAAGACTATTCCTGCTTATATTATTGAGGTTACGGACGACGTCGATATGATGGAAGTCGCGTTGATCGAGAATATTCAACGGGAAAACCTGAATCCGATCGAAGAAGCGGAAGCGTATGCGGTCCTAGCCGGAAAATACGATCTTTCACAGGCCAAGATCGCTAAAGCAGTCGGTAAGAAACGAGTTACAATAACCAATGCCCTGCGTCTGCTTAATCTGCCTTCAGAAATAAAGCGCAGTTTGCGCAATCAGGAAATCACAGCGGGTCACGGTCGGGCTTTACTGGGATTGAAAACGATCCGTTCGCAGCTCAAATTATGGCAAGCGATTGTCCGCAATGGTTTAAGCGTCAGGATGACTGAGGCGGGTGTAAAGGAGATTACTCTCAAAAAACATCAATCGCAGAAGAAGCCGGCTAAAAGGCGTCTGGCTCCGCAGACTAAAATTATCGAAGATGAATTAATATCGATCCTCGGTACGAAAGTAAAAATAAAACCCGGTAAACGGGGGGGTAGCATGTCGATAGCATACTATTCCGATGAAGATCTGGAACGGCTGTTGGAATTAATGCGATCAATTACTGATTGATTGGTGATTGGCCGGAATGAAAGCATCAAAATATACTATACTGATCGTTCCCGATAATTCGGAAAATAATCGCAGTTTTTTACTAACCCGGAGTGCTATTCGCTGGATAATGATCGTAGCCGGTCTTTTCCTGGCTGTTTTAATAACTATTTTCTGGTATTTTGGTCCACGTGTCCTCGCGCATGAAGAATTGGTTGAGCGGTATGATATCCTGTTGAGTGAACGGACCCAGGTAATGAATCTGATGCGCGATTTGAATCGTGTGAAGCATATGGATGCATATGTTCGTAAGAGCTTGGGATCGGATATGAAATTCACTCCTGAGCCTGCAGAGCAGGATTCCAGTGATACTGCGGTTGGCAAAACAGATGATTCAAACATCTTCCTTTCCTTTTCGGAGAATCTTCCCTCGGTATTACCGGTAGATGGCTTTATCACCAGGGACATGAATGAGATTTCCGCCTTCACCCATGAGAACCATTATGGTCTAGATTTAGCTGTTAAAACCGGTGATCCAGTAAAAGCAACTGCCTCCGGATTTGTAATTTTTTCTGGTTGGACCTATAACATGGGGAATTATATAATACTATATCACGGAAATGGCTATTTCTCAATCTATGGCCACAATCAACAGAATATGGTAGATCAGCGTGATTATGTAAAACGGGGCGATGTGATCGCCCTGGCAGGCAACACTGGGATATCATCCGGCCCGCACCTGCATTTCGAAGTCTGGAAAGATGGTGGTGCGATTGATCCAAAAGTATTTTTTCCTGAATTAAGTGAGAAAAATGTGAGTATATCCAACGATGGATAAGATTGATTTCAAGGATGTCCATTCTATGATCGGTACCGAGATGCAGATCGATGGCAATGTAAAACTGAAAAGTGGTCTGATTATCTATGGACGTATCAATGGTGATGTGACCACTGAGGGTCCGGTGCGTGTAGCCAGTACTGGTACTGTTATAGGCAATATCCAGGCCAGTGATATTCATGTCAATGGTCGCGTGGAAGGTGATGTTACCGTATCAAATAGGGCGGTACTGGGTGATCAATCGGTTTTGATTGGTGATCTTGTATACCGCAGTCTGCTAATTGATGAGGGCGCTAAATTCGAAGGTAAATGCGATTTATTGCAGGATCAGCCGACCTCATTTGACGAACCAAGCCCCCCCATTTCACCTTGGGAGGCTGAAACCTACTGAAGCTGCCCATCCCGTTGTTTGGAATTAAGCGAGTAAAATTACTTTTATAAGGGCAATTAATCAGGTCAGTGCAATGGTTGATAATAAAGATCGGAATTATTTTGCAGCTTCGTTCGAATTCTTTCAGCGTTCATTGAGAGCAGCGGGGCCTGCCGCATCTGCTTCATATACCCTGATTGGCGCCGTTATCTTACTGGGTGGCTTGGGATACCTAATTGACCACTGGTTGGAAAGTGCACCCTGGTTCCTGATAGGTGGTTTACTACTGGGTGTTGTGGTTGGTCTGTATGAGCTGGCTAAAGTGGCATTCCGTAAGTGAGCTGACTCTAGTTAATCTGGCGTTTTTCGATTTTTCTGGTCCGGCGAATATTCTCCTTTCAATTAGCTGATTATCCAAGCCAGCGGTAACTTATCTAGAATTTCGTGAATTAATTTGTTGCTCTTTTTTTAGTCAAAAAAAAAATATCACTCTTTTGGGAACTATTTGGATCATGAGTAATTTAATGAGAACCATTCTCAATAATAAATATGGATGCCAGGAACAAAATACAAACTGTTTTGGACACTTTAGAGCTGAAATTCCCTGATTCAGTTATTCGTGTTAATGGAAAAGAAGAAATAGATGCACATTATCGTCCTACCGAACGCCAGGGAAGTCATCTCAAAGTTGAAGTTGTAACGGATATTTTCAGGGATTTACCGTTGTTGGAGCAACATAAAATGGTACACAGTACGCTTGAGAAATTGATGCAGATTAATGGTGGTTTCATCCATTCTTTGACAATAAAAACAAGTTCTTAGGAATGAAGGAAATAATTGTGAAATACGACCAAATGATCAAAGATACAATTGAGAATAATGATGTTGTCCTATTTATGAAAGGTACAGCTCAACGACCATTATGCGGCTTTTCTGCTAGGGCTGTAAATTTACTAAATTCCCTGCACACGGTATATTTGGATGTTAATATTCTGGAAGATCATCCTGCCATAGCGCTGGAATTGCGGGAATTGTACGGTTGGCCTACTTCGCCGCAACTATTTATTCAGGGAAAATTGATCGGAGGCGGTGATATTATGATGGAGTTATATAAGACTGGAGAATTAAAAAAATTGCTTAATTTCCCGGCTCATAATCCAGAAGCTTGAGGCATATAAGTATTCAATGAATAGAATTCTGGTTAGTCTAACCTTATTATTAGTAACGATCAGTATGGCACAAAACAAGCAATTTAACGATCTATCAGCTGAAGAAGAGCGGGTAATAATTCATAAAGGAACCGAACGGGCTTTCACTGGTAAGTATACTGATCATAAGCCGGATGGTGCTTACACCTGCAAGCGTTGTGATGCAGCTCTATATCAATCAAGCGACAAATTTGATTCCCACTGTGGTTGGCCCAGTTTTGATGATGCGATTGACGGAGCTGTGGAACGTATTCCCGACGCTGATGGACGACGGACTGAGATTGTCTGTGCCAACTGCGGTGGTCATTTGGGGCATGTGTTTTTAGGTGAAGGCTATACAACCAAGAATACCCGTCATTGTGTGAATTCAATATCGCTTAACTTCGAATCTGCGGAACAGCCGATGCCGGCACGGGCGATCTTCGCTTCCGGCTGTTTTTGGGGAACTGAATACCATTTATCAAAAGTGGAAGGTGTCTTGGCTACAACGGTTGGCTTTACTGGCGGCCATAAAGATAAACCGACTTATAAAGAAGTATGTAACAGCAATACTGGACATGCTGAAGCAGTTGAAGTGATTTACGATCCTGCCAAGGTCGACTTCGAGGAACTGGCGATTCTTTTCTTTGAAACCCATGATCCCACCCAGGTCAATCGCCAGGGACCTGATATCGGTTTGCAGTATCGGTCGGGAATTTTCTATCTAAATGACGAGCAGAAAACAGTGGCTGAGAAATTGATTGGCATCCTTGAAGACAAAGGATATGCTGTAGCCACAGAAGTGACCGCAGCTTCCACCTTCTGGTCAGCGGAAGATTATCATCAGGATTACTACGATAATAAAGGAACAACGCCGTACTGTCATTTTTATCAAAAGAAGTTTTGATCCAGGTTGGAACAACCGATCAGGTAATTTGATTTAGTCTACTTTCACCTGAGTTATTGTATTTTATTCTGAGTAGATAGCGGTCAGGCATGAATAAATTCCTGTAGTAACTAACAGGTAAATTTATGATGATGACCGGCCGAATCCCGTTTGCTGTAACATTATCTTTCTTTTGTTTCTTTCTGCGGGCTGAAGAGGGCATGTGGCCTCTCAGTGAAATCCACACTCTGAATTTAAATTCAGAGGGTTTGGAGTTGGATATTAATGAATTGTATAATCCGACTGGTATTAGTCTGATCGATGGCATCTGTAAAGTTGGTGGTTGCTCTGGTTCATTTGTATCTGAGGAGGGATTAATATTGACCAATCACCACTGTGCTTATGGCGCTATTCGTAAAGCCAGCAGCCCGGAATTTGATTACCTGAAAAACGGTTTTGTGGCTCGTGCCCGATCGGATGAAATTCGCGCCGAGGGCTATGAAGTTCGGATCACCGAGTCATATCGAGATATATCAGAAGAAGTTTTGAGTGTTGTCTCCAATGTAATGACTCCGTTGGAACGTACCAAGGCGATTGAGAAACGTATCAGTGAACTGGAGAAACAGGAGGAGTCTGACCACCCAGGTAAGCGAGCAGAAGTGGCAGAAATGTTTATTGGCAAAACCTATGTCTTATTCATTTATACCTATCTCAAGGACGTTCGGTTAGTTTATGCTCCTCCACGTTCGATTGGCAATTTCGGCGGCGAAACGGATAACTGGATCTGGCCCCGTCATACCGGTGATTTCTCATTTATGCGTGTTTATGTTGCTCCGGATGGTAACCCGGCTGAATATGCCTCAGAAAATGTACCATACCGGCCCAAAAAAGTGATATCGATTGCACCGGAAGGGGTAAATAATGAAGATTTTGTTTTTATTCTTGGTTATCCGGGGCGTACCTATCGCCACCGCACTTCCCATTATCTTGCTTATGAATATGAACAGCGGATGCCTTTGATTGCTGATCATTATGCCTGGGAAATTGTGGTGTTGGAAAGTATGAGTGAAACTGATCGTATGGTTAGTTTGAAACTGGCTTCACAGATCAAAAGTCGTTCCAACACGATGAAGAATTATCAGGGAAAAATTCAAGGTATCAGACGGATTGATTTGATGGAACAGAAGCGACAGGTGGAAACGGCTTTATATAATTTTATTCAATCCGACTCTATTCGGCAGTATCAATATGGTTCACTGTTGCAGGAAATAGGGGAATTGTATGAGGATATCCGTCGACGGACTGATTATGAATTTGCCCTGAACTATTTAAAACGTAGTTCAATACTTCTAACTACGGCCTACACAATCTATGATATGAGTGTAGAGTTGGAAAAAAATGATGTAGAACGAAAATCTGCTTACCAGGATCGTAATCTGGATCGTACTCTGGATAGATTGTTTTTAAACTTGGAAAATTTCCATACTCCGGCGGACCAGGCCTTATTGCAGAATATGCTGGAGTTTTGCACCAAATTACCGCCGGATTTCATAATTCCACCGATTGATCGAATTGCAGGAAAAGGAAAAACCGGCAAGCGGATCGACCGTTATTTAAGCAAAGCTTTTAACCAGACAAAAATGGATGAACTGGATTATGTACACAGCCTGATTGGGCTGTCTGCTGTTAACCTCGCCACTGTCAAGGATCCATTTATACAACTGGCAGTGGACCTTTATCCGCTCTATCAGAGGCAAAGGGAAGTCTACGATTCAAGATCCGGTGAGCTTGACCGCTTGCATGGCCTGTTAATTGATGTGAAACAAGATTTTTTAGTCGATGATTTCGTCCCTGATGCCAATCGGACATTACGGTTAACTTATGGATATATTCGTGGGTATTCGCCGGCAGATGCTACTTTTCACTACCCGATAACCACCTTAAAAGGTGCAGTTGAGAAACATACCGGTCAATGGCCATTTGACTTGCCGGAAAAAATAATTACCCTGCATAGGAATCAGGATTTCGGCCGCTATCAACATCCTGAACTGAACAGCGTACCGGTTGGAATTCTGTACAATATGGACACTACCGGTGGTAATTCTGGCAGTGCGGTATTAAACGCCGATGGACAGTTGGTTGGAATCAATTTCGATCGTGCCTTTGAAGCAACAATAAATGATTTCGCCTGGAATGAAGCATATAGTCGTTCGATTGCCGTGGATATCCGTTATGTTTTATGGATTCTGGAAAAATATAGTGGTGCAACAAACTTATTAAGTGAGATTGGATTATGATTAACCTGTTAGGAAAACAAGTCAGCGAGAGGTCGAGTCAATTATTTCTCGGCGTAATGATCATTTTACACTCCGTGATTGGAGCGCAGGGCAAGGTTTATCTGGTCCTTGGATCAGATACAGCTATCTGGGATGGAATGAGTGTTGCCCGTCATGATAATACCTATAATCTATCACTGTTCACTGATCCAATGGCCAATGCCTACCAGGTGATGGATCCGGCATTTCGGCAGCAATTCGTTGATTCATTCGGCCAGCCGGTTAAAATGACCTGGTGGATGATGGGTGGTAACATCTTCCGTTATGCCACTAACCGGGATATGCCACTAGCCAACACTATGACTATGTACCTGATGCAGAAATATCATGGGCAAAATGTTCAGGCCAACGGTGATGAATTATCGCTGCATTATCATACTTTCAAGTGGACTGATTATGATCAGGATGGCCAGTATTTCTGGAACCAGTCGCTTGCTTTTGATGAATGCAGGGATGACTGGGAATATACTCTGGCAACCTATCTGCTTGAAGAAAATGTTTTTCCGGTTTCCTACCGCAGTGGCTGGCATTATATGGACAATGGCTGGCAGGCCACAATAAATGATCTTTTTCCTTTCAGCATGCATAATGCATACCCCTCAAATCGGACCGATAATGAAGAGCCTTTAGATAATACCTATCACTGGAATGAAGCACCCTCCAGTTTTGTACCCTACCAGCCTTCTGATCTCAATTACCAGTTGCCCGGCGGTGATCGGGGCTGGAACCTGCGCTCGGCCCACATTGGGAACGTTGGCAGCCGGGGTTATATGGATACTCTGTTCTATCAGGCTTCCCAGGGGATTGATCAGGTGGCTTGTTTCTGGGGCCATTTACCAGAAGGCGATTTTCTGGACAATATAGCAGCGATTGACTACCTGGCCCATCAGGCCGAAACTAATTATCCCGGAGTTGAATTCCGTTATTGCACCGCAGTTGAAGCCATGCAGCTATGGCTTGGCACTCAGGATACTACCGCTCCTGAAATCCAGATCACCGAAGAATCTGCGGGAAGCGAAGTCAGGTTTACCATAACCTCCAATGAACCGTTGTTTCAACCAGCGCCGTTTGTTGCAGTGAAGGATATTTACGAGCAATACCAGGTCTTAGATTGCGAAGTGATCGGTGCAAACAGCTGGCAAACCCAGGAAACAATTGATCCGGATGTTGTCGCCAAAGTAAGCGCCGCTGCTATCGATACAGCCGGCAATCTGGCAACAGAATTCCTGTACTACCGGGCCGATGACATTTATCTTGACGATGAAAGTGACGGATTCAGCGCCATTACCGGAACCTGGTCTGTTACATCAGATGCAGCATGGGGTGTTGAAGCACAAATCGCTCAGCTTGGTTATGGTGAAACAGCCCGAGCAAGCTGGACCCCAGAAATAATTCAAAGCGGATTATATAATCTGTTCGTCCAGGTTCCTGATGCAAATTCAGATTACGCAGCTCCGGTTTATATCATTCATACAGTTACGAGTGTTGATACAATTAATCTGGCTAATTATCCGGTTTTTGATGATTGGTTTTATCTTGGAACCAGCGAATTCAGCGCTGGATCAAATGATTATGTTGAGCTATTTGGAACGGGAACTGACCTGAACGGAACACAGAGCCTGGTGGCCGATGTAGTTCGCTTTTCAACTCTTGTCAGAGAAAGAGATATCAATATCAACAACGAGCTGCTGGATTTCGGATCGATCAGTGCCGGAGATACAGCCTGGCTCAAGCTGGGAATCCAGAATCTTGGGATCAACGACTTGACCATATCTTCCGTTACCAGTGGATCACCCTCTGTAATATTAAATGCGGTTTTTCCGCTGCAAATCCCGGGAATGGCGACAGATACATTGCTCGTCCAAGTTTATAGTGAAGAGCTGGGAACCCTGGTTGATACGCTGGAGTTTGTCAGTGATGATCCGAATACTCCAGTATATCGACTACCGCTGCAGGCTTTTTTGGAACCATTTTTCGAAATAATTGATAATGATGATGACTGTTGCTACAGCGAAACTGGCGACTGGCATTACAGCGTTGCTCAAGCCTGGGGCGCTACCAGCCGTTATGCCTATCTTGGTAATGGCGCCAGCGCCCGCTTTACAATCACACTGCCATATTCCGGTTTATATGCGATATATGAGATTGTACCTACCACTGTCAACTCCACTGATCGTGCAATTTATTCGGTTATTGTCGATGACATTGTGCAGGAAACTGTCATCATCAATCAAAATGAAGGCAGCGGTAATTGGGTTTTAGTTGGGGAATACCATCTACCGGCGGATCAACCGGTCGTGGTTCAGGTCAAGGATGAGGGACAATATACCACCGGACCGGTAATACGAGCTGATGCAATAAAATTCTCGCTGATACAGGGAGTGGGCGTTGATCCGGGTGTTACCACTGGTTTTCCAACCAGCTATCAGTTGATGCAAAATTATCCTAATCCGTTTAATGCCAATACAATCATCAGTTATTCGCTGCCGGTTGAATCACAGGTTTCACTCAATATCTATGATATACGAGGTCGACTGGTCAGAACTTGTATTAACACCTGGCTGCCGGCGGGTCAAGGGCAATATAGTTGGAATGGGAGGAACGAGCGGGATAAACAATCAAGTACTGGTGTTTACATTTATCAATTGATGGTCAGTTCTCCAAGCCCCGGTTATTTTGATTCAAAGAAAATGATTCTGGTCAAATAAGATCTACGGAAACACAATGAATAATCAGCCAAACGATAATAAAACTACTGTTCAGGAATTAAAAACAATCGTGGAAAATTTTATCCGAGATCGGGAGTGGCAGCAGTTTCACAGTCCGAAGAATCTGGCTATGGCAATAGCGGTCGAAGCGGCCGAGTTGATGGATATTTTCAAATGGCAGACCAGTGATGCTACTTCGGAAGGACTCGAAGATGCTGAGATTCGAGTGCAGACTGAGGATGAATTGGCGGATATCTTAGTTTATGCGCTGGCTTTTGCCAATCGGTACAAGATTGATATCAGTAGTGCTATGCGCAGAAAGATGTTGAAAAATGAGCAGAAATATCCGTCAGAAGAATTTCGTGGTCGTTATTAATTATCTCCCAGATGCTTGGTAGAGCCCGATCCACTTGAATGCGACGATACGGCCGGACGACCATAGTAACCAACTTTTCCACTCCCACTGATGCTGACATCTAACTTATCTTCGACCCTAACAGTAACATCACCGGAACCACTGATCGAGACATCCACGAGGTCGCTCTTTAGATTACCGGCCTCATATTCACCGGAACCGGATATGTGAATATCCTGATAATCGGATTTACCGCTCAATTGACATCCTCCTGAACCGGATATGTGCGCAGATATCTCGTTGGCAGTGATCTTACCAACCTCAATATCACCAGAACCACTGATGTGAAGATCTAATTCATCCGACTTGACTTTTTCAGAAATAATATCGCCTGAACCCGAGACTTTCAGACCAGCGATATTTTTCATCTCTAGGTAATAATCAATCGGTCCGGTCCGTCCCCAGCCCCGGTAATTACGCTTCATTCCCAGCACTAACGTTTGACCCGATACCCGTGATTCAATATAGGGCAATAAATCTTCTGCGGCTTCTATTGTCAGTGTCTCATCAGCACCTTGAGTAAGGTGCACAGTACCGGAGCCACTCAGCTTAACAATATTAAATCCTGACACTGTGCGCTGTTCCTTGGCTAATCCTGATTTGTTAGTTTGGCCGTAGCCGCTGGTCACCAGTAATATAATTAAAGTAAGACTAATTTTTAACATGCTAGCTCCTATCTGATTTGGAATTATGTTGCTTAGACCGGTTTACTATTAATTAGTTGTCCTGATTTTATGACTTGAACATCAGATCGGTGTTTATTTAATCTGAATTGTATTGCAATAACTGCATCAGTTAATTTTAGCTAATGATCAGAATTCTCTTTTTCTCTGATACCCATCTGGGATTCGACTATCCCCTGCACCCACGGTTGGAAAGACGTCGGCGGGGATCGGATTTTTTCAAGAATTTCCGCTATGTATTAGATCGAGCGAATGAAAAGGGAACAGACTTAATTATTCACGGCGGTGACTTATTTTTCCGGAGTAAAATACCTGATCGCATTATTGAGATGGCCTATCAACCACTGATCGAAACGGTTGCGGGTGGAATACCAATCTGCATCGTACCTGGCAATCATGAATTAGCGCGTTTGCGAGACCAGTCGGTTCTGGAACAGGCGAACATTCGTGTCTTTGATCGTCCGCGAACTTTTAATTTTACTAAAAATGGTGCCAATATTGCTGTCAGTGGTTTTCCTTTCATCTGCAATAATATTTCTGGAAAAATACAATCTCTGTTAAAATCAATGCGGTTAGAGTCAAAATCAGCCGATATAGCAATTTGTTGCCTGCATCAAGCGTTTGCCGGCGCGCAGGTGGGACGACATAATTATACTTTCCGAAGGGGTAGTGATGTAATTGGATTATCTGATCTGACCACTGATTTTCAGATCTATCTGTCCGGACACATTCACCGCTATCAAAAATTAAAGACCAGGGCAGGTATTCCGGTCCTTTATTGCGGATCAACCGAACGAACATCAATTGCAGAACAAAATGAAGTAAAGGGATTTTGCTGGCTCGAATTCGATCGGGGAGCATCGAATACATGGCAATTGAAGACGATTCGTTTTGAAGCTATCCCAACCCGTCCTATGCATGAAATAAAAGTACCCATGCACATTGAGGACATTTCTGAGATTAGCCGCTGGATCAGGTCCGCCGGAGAATCATTAAACCCTGATTCGATTGTGCGGGTGGTTTTTCCCAATTCAGATCATTCGAACCCGTCAATCAGGTTAAGTGCAACAGAAATCAGATCATTGTTTCCAGCAAGTATGACAGTTGATATTAATTATAATTCATTTCGACCCTGTAAAAAGATTAAGCGATTGCGTTTATTTGATTATGATCTGGATACGTCGCAATATCTCAATTCCAGCGATGCTAACCGACATAATTAATAAATCCGGTAACCTGACCAGCAAAGTTAAATCTGCTCCTATTGCTACTGGCATTTACTGGTTCATGGATCAGGCCGGTAAAATACTTTATATCGGTAAATCAATAAATTTGCGGCACCGTTTGTCCAGCTATTTTTATAACACGCCAATCAAAACTGAGCCGCGTATTCTGAAAATGTTGGGGATGGCAAGTAATGTGGGCTGGAAGAAATTTGATAGCGAATTATTGGCATTGCTGGCTGAAGATCGTTTGATAAAACAAGCATTACCGGAGTATAATATTCGTCAGCGAGAATTTAACGATTACTGCTTTTTACAATTGAGTCAGGAAGATTATCCAGCATTGCATATCGTCAAAGAACCGGACCTGCCCGGCGGACAATATTTTGGTCCCTATCGTGATAAATATCTGGCTGAGGATCTAAAACAGCTTGCGGTGAAATATTTTCAATTCAGAGCATGTATTGAGAAAAATCCCGCCAAGGTTTGTGTGGATCTGGAGATTGGATTATGCGTGGGGCCCTGTATCGGGAAGATACAAAAAACTGAATACAATCAGATTAAAAAAATGGTGGCTAATTTTTTTACTGGTAGCAGTCAGGAAATAGTAATCCAAATAACTCAGCGGATGAACAAGTATAGCGCAGATCAAAATTATGAGAAGGCTGCCAGAGCGAAATCCGATCTGGTTTTTTGCCGGGCATTCGCGGAGCGTCAGCAATTCCTTAATCGATTCAAGGATGATATCCTGCTGGTGACTGATAATTCAGTGGTACCTGCCGACTACCGCTTTACCCGTGGTAACCTTGATTCGGATACAATTGATCAGAATGTCGATATCAGATTTATCCATGACAGGGGGAATATTGTCTATAACTGGATCAAGAAAAATTCCGATCGAATTCAGTATAAATTCATAACTGTCAAGAATGAGTATCAATGATGAAAGCTATTAAGTTAACTAAACACGGTGGAGTTGATAATCTGATTCTCAGCGATATCAACGAACCTGAACCGGGAAGGGGTGAAGTGCGTATTAAGACCCTGGCAATCGGGTTGAATTTTGCTGAGATACAATCCCGGAAAGGTCTCTATGGCTGGGCGCCTAAATTGCCTTATATATTGGGTATGGAAGGATTCGGCACAATCGATGCGATTGGTGATGGAGTAAGTCAGTGGAAAATTGGTGAAGATGCTATCACGGCATCCCAATTTGGTGCCTATGCTGAGAAAATAGTTGTTCCTCAGGATCAGGCACTGCCACCGGTCAGGAATTTTTCAGCCGATGAAAATGCGGCATTTGCCGTGCAATATATGACTGCCTGGGTGGGGTTATTTGAAATGGCGCGTCTTAAACCTACCGATACAGTTTTAATTCAGGCTGCAGCTGGTGGTGTGGGTACGGCGGCCGTGCAATTAGCCAAAGCGTATGGATGCAAGGTATTTGGTACGGTTGGCAGCGATGCAAAGAAGCAAGTGGTGGTGGACTTAGGCATTGATGCTGTAATCAATTATCGAACCCACGATTTTTATTCAGAGATCAAGCAGTTTAATCAACAGGGAGTTGATGTTGTAATTGAGGTTGTTGGTGGTGAAGTATACCGAAAAAGTATTCAATTACTGAATCCATTTGGCAGACTGGTGGTGATTGGTTTTGCCAGTTTGAATCTGAACAAGCTTAATCCTGTCTCAATCTACCGCACCCTGCAGGCCATCCCGCGGGTTAACGTGTCAAAGATGGCGGAAAAATCATATTCGGTCGGCGCTTCTCACCTGGGTTATTTATTGAAAGATCCGGATCGCATGTTGCGCGTTTGGGCTGACCTCACAACCTACGTTACCGAGCATCACATACATCCTGTTATCGGGCATACCTTTAACTTTGATCAAATGGCCGCAGCTCATGAATTGATGGAATCACGGCAGAGTACCGGGAAGATCGTTGTACGGATTTAACCTGTCTTCTGCAGTTGATATCCGGTTTTGCCGTCTGTTGAACGTAAGCATTGAATTGAAGCAAAACTGTACAATAAACAACCCCAGATGCAACCGGAGTTGTTTATTGTATCCGAGTCAGAAGGATTACAACTCACTATAATCAAATACGACCACGCCACTTGAATAGTCATTGAATCTAACTTTATACTGGTTTAGTCCAACCTTGAAAACATATGTATGAGTGTCGGCGTTATCAATCAGTACTTTAGTGATTTCATGATGATAATTTAAAATTTCCTGATCGCCCTCATACCCCAGTATCGCACTGTCGGTATACCAGGTAGCACTCCCTGGAACACTGGTTACATCATCAAAATCCTGATTATCGATAATTGCCAACTCAATATTTTTAGATTCATTAAACATAACCTGGGGCATCATAATATTTCCCATTGATGGTCCGGCATACACTGGTACAGAGGTGAATCCAAGGTCCCAATCATTTGGAGTCACTTCGGAAGTGCTGGTGAAATTATAATAGACGGGTGTCTCAGCCGAATAATTAATTGTGACGGTATCCAATTCACCGGTTCCGCCATCTATCGTATAACGGAATTTCATCATTAATTGAGAGCCGTATAAGATTTCTATTTTGATCCACTGGAAGTCTGATGTTAGAACAAAATAGGTATTGCCGTTACTCTTGATACTGTGGTTATCTCCAAATTCATAGGTTGTCGAATCTTGCCAGCTTTTACCGATTATGTAACTATCATCAGCATCGGTCGAATAACCAATGATCGGCAATTCAGCCGCATCGAAACTGGTATCAGATAATACCGCCAGAACATGGGCGCTGCTGTTTAATTTGACCCAGTATGAGCTATTTTCATACACAAACGCTAAATCCCAGGTAGGGACAAATTCACCGGCGGTAAATGATAACAATTGAGTCGCGGATGTCATATTTCCGGTATGTAATGAAGTGGGATCGTTGTTCTCATCATTATCCTCACAGCTTGCCAAAAACAGTACCAGCAATGCTAAAGGAAATAATATTTTGCTTACTTTCATTGGATTCTCCTTTAATTGAATTCTGCAGTCAGTTCCAGATAAACCCGCCGACCGATGAAAGGTCCATACCGTTCATCAATGTAATTCAACAGGTTCTGGCAACCGCCAGTGATTTTAAGATTGTTGGTTATTGAATATTTTACGCCCAGATCAAATAAACCGAATGTTGCTCTTTTTTTGGTGGCTCGCACGAAATCATCTTCATCTGTATCAAAATCTTCAGGGATATAAGGACCGACAAGCTTGGCCTTCAAACTGCTGGACAATTTCCCGTTTTTAGTTTGAAAACTGATTCGGAAGTTTGCGGTATGAGGTTGTGTATTAGCAATCAGGGAGTCGGTCCTGGCATCACGGTTATCAACAAAATTATAGCCCCAACTAGCCAACCATTTATCGGAGATTTTCCAGCGGTTCTGAAATTCAATACCCATATAATTGACTTCGGCAATATTACGATAACTGAAGGCTACAGCATTGAATGGATTATCATCACCATCATATACATAATCGTCGATCATATCATTGAATTTTGTGGAATAAACCATCAGGCTGACGTGGTAGGCACCCGGGTGATAATATTCAACTCCGATGTTACCGCCTATCGAGCGTTCCGGTTGCAGGTCCGGATTTCCGATGATTCCATAGCCGATGCCCTCATGGAACCAGGCAATATAACGCTCCATGAAGGAAGGTTGCCGGTAGCCGCGACCATAGGCCGTCCGTAATTTCCAGCGATCAGTTATTGCTACCATGGCAGCTAATCGGGGGCTGATAACCGGTGAAATTTCATTATTGTCATCCCGGCGCGTACCCAGGACTACTGTTAACCGATCAAGTGGCTTAAATTCAATTTGCCCGTATATACTGGTGGAAGATAATGATTGGCGATCCTTGTTGAGACGCTTTCCTTCATACCCGGTAATACCCTGTTCAAAGCCCAGATTGAAAGTAGTTGAACCACTCGCATATATACTTATCAATTCCAATTCCAGATCATCAGCCTTGGTAGTATCCCGACCGACCACAGTTCCCCAGGGTCGATCTTGATTGTATAGGCGGTGATAGTCAGACCAGCGACTGACTGCCTGAATTTCTAATTCTTGGAATGGCCGATAACTGACATCGCCTATTAAATTGTTACGTTTAACAATTGTTACTGCGTCCATTGCCTCGGAATGGCTTTCCTCTTTGCTTTGGTATGTATCAAACTTAGTGTGCAGCTTAGTTTTCGAGGATGGTTTATATGTCAAATCATTTCCAAGACTAATTTTAGATATCTGATCGACGCTAATATGAGGAGCAACATCATTTGGTCGGGTGAAAGTAAAATCTAGATTGAAGCGATCACTGAAATTCTGTGAACCGTAGCCCATATTTGTCTGTATATTGAACTTCGGGCCATCTGTAATCCCTTGAAATTCTTTCTCGGTTGAATCAACCCAAACTGAATCGACAAGCGCTCTTCCTTTTAAAACATCGTAATGAGCATAATCTCCTGAATATCTCGTTCGGATAGAAAATTCAATTCCAGTGATCTGCTTACTGGTAATTACGTTGATGACACCGCCCATTGCCTCACTGCCGTAAAGCGAGGAATTTGGTCCTTTAATTATTTCAATTTTATCGATTATCGAAGTTGGAACCTGTTCCAGGGAAACACGATTATTGAATTTACCAGTGATTGGTTGTCCATCAACAAGGATCAGAATATAGCGGGAGTCGATACCCATTAGATTAACTACTTGTCCACCCTCAACTGAAGATGTAACGGCCACGCCAGCCCGTTGGTTCAGCAGTTCACCCAGATCGAGTGTTCCACTGTCGTCGATATCTTTCCTGGAAATAATCTCAGTGGTTACCGGGACATTTTGATGAATTTTCTCGGTTCTAGTCCCGGTAACCACCACCTCACTCAGCTGAAAAAACGTCTCCGATAATTTGATGATCAATAGATCGCTGCAATCAGCTTCAATTGGTAATCGCTTATCTTCGTACGCGATATGCGAAATAAAAAATGTTAGCTTTTTATTCGGTAAATCTGGAATTGTAAAATAGCCATTGAAGTCAGTCGCCGTTCCTGTATTGAGCCTGTCCACTATAATATTGGCATTGATGACCGGTTCTCCGGTCGCGGCATCAATTACCCGCCCGGTGATAATACCGGCCGAGAGATAGGCAACTAATGTTAGAAAGAGCAGTGCGAATCGCGAAAGAGCGTGTTGCATTTTATCCTGTCTGTGTTTGTGCCGTATTCAGTCAGATTTTGGATCAGAAAGATTCACTAATAATCTGGTAACAACGTCTTCAATTTCCACTTCGGTCACTTCACCACGATCCGTACGAGTAAATACCATTTGATGGAAAATACCGCCAATCGCCTGGAGCATTAACTCCGGTTTTAAATCGGTGAATTGTCCGGCCGCAATTCCATCTTTCAGTATTGAAAGCAGGGTCGCGTATAGGCGTTCCTGGTAAGCTTTCCAGGCCGGTTTTTCAGAATCCTTGGTGAGCATACGTGCGGCGTTGAACAGAAATTCGAAGCGGGCTCGTTCGGCATCCACGATCTCTGCCAGCTTCTTCAGAATTTTTAAAAAAGTTTCTTTGGGGGGATAATCGGCGTGAATGATGTCCTCGATACTGAGCCACAACTGTTCCCAACCTTCGACCATAATAGCAGTAAACACTTCATCTTTGGAAGGAAAATAATAGTAGAGAGTACTTTTCCCGAAGCCTGCTTGGTGGGCGATTTCATCCATAGTGGCATTTTCAACGCCATTCTCCCGGAATACTTCCAGAGCACCCTGGAGAATCCGCTGTTTGCGAGCTTGCCGCTCTTCCAATTTTCGATCAGTTAGCATTGCAGACTTTGAATTCTGGATTTCGACTCATGAGTCGAAATTACGACCCGATGATTAATTGGGCAATTATTTATATGAAAAATTTAATGAAGTTGATGCTGGTTGTTATTTGCATCACCGGGACCAGGTTGCGGATGGAATCAATACGTGCTTACTCGGTGGTGAGCCGGGTATGGGCAGGAATCTATCTGTCCAATTTGGTCTTCACACTATCCAGTTTGTCTTGCATCGTTTGGTTGCGGTCGGTGCGTGTGCCAAATCTCAATGTCGATGTAATCCTTGGGGCTCCCATTTCATGAACCAGTTGATGGCATTTTTTTATAGCTGCAAAAACCTTATCCCATTCGCCCTCAATATCGGTACCATAGGAATACAGCTTGATTTCCAATCCGGCTTCGGCCAAGATATTTTCGCATTCAACCACATATTTGGAAACCGATACTCCCACACCAAGCGGAACAATACAGAAGTCGGCAATTACTTTCATTTTAAGTCCTCAATAGTGAAATGAATTTACTGAAAAGCTATGAGTATGGGGCTGCGAGTAATGAGTGGAAAACCGAAGTTAAGCATGGCTTAATAATTCATTGGTCGTCATTCTGAATCCCAACTGGTTGGGGGGAAGAATCTCTGACTATCGTATTGTGCACAACTTAAGCCTGAGATACTTCGCGCTGCTCAGTATGACATATAGGTTGGATAAGTAGTAAATACATTTGAACAACAATGTAAATTCAGTCAGTCAAATTTATGTCTAATACCTATTATGTGTACATTATGGCAAGTCGAACAAAGGTTCTATACACCGGTGTAACTAATAATCTAGAACGTCGAGTCTGGGAACATAGAAAAAACTTATCAAGGGCTTCACGTGCAAATACAATGTCAGCAGACTGGTTTATTATGTGGAAACCGATGATTTCGCGGCTGCAATAGCCTATGAAAAGAAAATCAAAGGCTGGCTGCGGACTAAAAAGACACAACTTATTGAAGAAAATAATCCAGAATGGGTAGACCTGGCAGAGGAGTGGTTTGAGTAAGAATTTTCCATCATTTTGCCAGAGGAACTCCGCACTGTTTTGTATGGCTATAACATTATCAAGTTTCCTAAATCCCTGGTTGTCATTCTGAATCCCAACTAGTTGAGGTGAAGAATCTCTGACTATCGTATTGTGCCCAACTTAAGCCTGAGATACTTCGCGCTGCTCAGTATGACAAAGAGAAAGTTCTGGTAGCAAAAACATTGGCTGTCCTACTGATCCTCTGCGTCCTTTGAGTCATGTAGGTGATCTCTAATTGCCAATATTAAAACTTCATTCATAGCCAGAAACCTTTTGTAATTTGCAGCATTGGAGTGACCTATGTTCAGCAAGCTTTTAGCATTATTTATCGGCGTACCTTTATTGGAAGTTCTGATCCTGATCAAACTGGGGGAGGTAATGGGTTTCTGGAATACCATCTTTTTAGTAATCGGTACCGGAATCATTGGTGCCTATCTCGCAAAAATCCATGGGCTGACAATCTGGTATCAAATTCAACAGGATTTACAGATGGGAAAGATACCGGCGGACAAATTGATGGACGGATTGCTGGTTCTGGTGGGGGGGATCGTTCTGCTGACTCCGGGATTGCTGACCGACATTCTTGGTTTAGCCCTGTTATTTCCCCTGACCCGGTCGATTTTCAAACATTGGTTAAGGGAGCGGCTGTCTGTCATGGCTCAGAATCAGGAAACCGCTTTTTTTATTAGATGAAATTTAGTATTTATTTAAGCTTGTTTTGTTTGGGTTCCTGGGGATTATTATCAGGCCTACTTCAGCTACCGGTGACCAGTGAAATTTTCTGGGGGATGTTAGGTCCCTGGCTGGTTGGTGTCATTACAATTTTACTGGTGCAGCGTACATTTCTTCAAAAACCTCAGGATCTAACAAAATTGATGATGAAATCTTTTTTTGGCAAAATGATTTTCTATGCCATCTATATCACTATTCTACTACTCTTTGGATCCCTGCAGCAGATATATTTTGTAATCAGTTTTACACTCTATTTCATTGTCCTGCATATTATTGAAGCGTTATACTTGCGGACTATTTTTGAGCCCGAAAAGTTATAAATAAAAAGTAATTATCAATTAATGAGTGCAACTGAACGCAGTGGTGGAACCAGTGAATTTGATGCTGGCGAAACCATCATCCATCATGTTTCCAACAGCTCAATCGATCATCCGATCTTTGAACTGCCCACAGTGTTCGGGATCAACCTGTCAGTTACTAAACATGTACTGATGATCTGGCTGGTAGCGACGCTGGTTTTTACGGTAGTTACCTGGGCAGTACGGAAATATATTCGGCAGGAGAAACCTGTACCAACCGGGTTTATGAATGCATTGGAAGCGGTCGTTCAATTTATCCGTGATACGATCATCCGGCCGAATGTTGGAGAGAAATACCTGGCTTCCTGGGCGCCACTAATCCTTACCTTCTTCTGTTTCATTCTCACAGCCAATGCTATCGGATTGATACCAATTTTTGATTTGCTCGGTGCAATTGATCGGTTTTTACTGCATACGGAATCCAACTCTGTTATCAATCGTATGCTCCACGGTGGTGTAACAGCGACCGGGAATTATAATGTCACCGCCGCCCTGGCGATCATCACCTTTTTCAGCATCATGATTGCCGGTAGTCGCGCTCACGGATTCATCACTCATTGGAAAAATCTGGTCCCGCCGGGGTTAGCCTGGCCGGTATATATTATTCTGATACCGATCGAGATTATCGGAATGTTGGTCAAACCGTTTGCACTTACCATGCGGTTAGCGGCTAATATGACCGGTGGGCATATTGCGATCCTGGCTATTTTATCATTCGTATTCATATTTACAGCTCTATTTAAATCTGCCTTGGCGGGAATCGGAGCCGGAATCCTGGTATCGGTACCCCTGGCTGTCGGTATTTCGGGATTGGAAATTATCGTTGTTCTCGTTCAAGCATATGTTTTTACCATGTTGACATCAGTATTCATCGGCATGGCAATCCATCCACATCATTAATCGGAGGTTATAAAAATGACACGTACTAGAAAATATGCAATCGTGACCTGGTTAGCACTGTTTGGGATGCCGGTGATTGCCCCGGTTCTGGCTGCGGAAGGTGGCCTGAATCTGCATTATTTTGGCGCCGCTATTGGCTTGGGTATCATCGTTGTTGGTGCCGCCCTTGGTATCGGTAAATTTGCTGCCGCTGCTGCCGAAAGCATTGCTCGTCAGCCCGAAGCCGCCGCCCAGATCACCGGTGCGGTCAACTTGCCGCTGTTCCTGTTAGAAGGAGTTGCGATTCTGGCGGAAGTCTTCGTGCTCCTAATAGTATTGATGAAATAAAACGGCCGGTAGTCAATTTCAATCATGGATGTAACCGGTATTCCAACCATCGGTGAAATCCATTGACTAAATGTCCGGTCCATTAAAGACAAAATTATGAATAATCCTCTTGTTCAACCTGATCCGGGTTTGTTCATCTGGACGATTGTCACTTTTCTGATCCTGTTGTGGTTATTGACCAAGTTTGCCTGGAAGCCGCTGTTGGGGATGCTCCGGAAACGGGAAGAAACCATCCGCCAGTCATTGGAAGATGCTGAAAAAGCCCGATCTGAACTGGAACAGCTCCAACAAAAGTCGGAAACATTGATCGCCGAAGCCCGTGCCGAAGCCCGTAATATTGTTGCCGAAGGCAAGGCTGCGGGGGAGCAGCTAAAAAATGAAACCCTGGAAAATGCCCGACAGCAGTCGGATATTCTGATCAAAAATGCCGAAAAACAGATCCAGGCCGAAACGGAAAAAGCCATTACCGAAATAAAACGGGAAGTGGTCGATTTATCACTGGAAGTGGCAAGTAAATTGATCCGGAAAAACTTATCCAAAGCTGATAATCAGGCCTTAATTGATGAGACTGTAAGCAATGTCCAAAAACGCAATGAAGCCTGATAAAAAAGCCCGACAGTATGCCCAGGCCCTGTTCAACCTGGCCCGGCAGACAGATAGTATAATAGCGGTGCGTGAATCGTTGTCAATCGTGGCCCATCTGTTGAAAAAAGATGCAATTTTCAGGGTTTTCTTTTATTCTGCTAAAATGCAACCCGTCGATAAGGCAGCTATCCTGAACCATGTACTCCGGGATAACAGTCAACCGATTGTTGCTGAATTTTTCAGACTGCTAGCAGAGCGGAAGGAATGGAAACTGTTTATTCCCACATTACGGGCCTATCAGCAGATTCAACGTTCTGCCGAAGATGTAATTGCTATTACAGCCTACGCCGCAAATGAACTAGAAGCAAGTTCGATCAGGGAAATTGAAGAATCTCTGGTTGAAAGATTGAGGAAACCGGTGGACTTATCAACAATAGTTGAACCCAAACTGTTAGGTGGGTTGAAATTGCGGATCGGTAATCTTTTCGTAGATGGTTCCCTGGAAACCCGCTTGAAACAATTGCGGCATAATCTACTGCAAACATAAATGATATAGAATAATATGGAAATCAGAACTGAAGAAATTCGCTCTTTATTAAGGGAGCAGATTGAAAAATTCGATGTGACGGTTGACGTCTCCGAAGTTGGTGAAGTCATCGAAGTCGGCGATGGGATCGCCCGCTGCAGCGGACTCGAAAATGTAATGTCCAGTGAGCTGGTGGAATTGCCTAACGATGTTTTTGGAATGGCTTTAAATCTGGAAGAGGATAATGTCGGTTTGGTCCTGTTCGGCGAAAGCCACCTGGTGAAGGAAGGTGATCTTGCCAAGCGGACGGGTACTGTTGTTGAGACTGGTGTCGGTCCGGAGATGCTGGGACGCGTCGTTAATCCTCTCGGACATTCAATCGACGGAAAAGGCGCCATTGAAACTAAGCAGACCGCAAGGATCGAACGCAAAGCCTTGGGTGTGCTACAACGCTCACCGGTCAAGGAACCGCTCCAGACTGGATTAAAAGCTATTGATAGTATGATTCCGATCGGTCGCGGTCAGCGCGAGTTGATCCTGGGTGACCGCCAGACCGGTAAGACAGCAATTGCTATCGATACGATAATTAATCAGAAAGCAACGCATCAAACCGATTCGCCGGTCTTTTGTATATATGTTGCCATTGGTCAGAAAGCGTCAACGGTGGCGCGGGTAGTAGCCGAGCTGGAAGCCAAAGGAGCCATGGAGTATACGATTGTGGTAGCTGCGAATGCCTCTGACCCGGCACCGATGCAGTTCGTGGCACCATATTCCGGGGCCACTATGGGTGAGTATTTTCGCGATAACGGCCAGCACGCTTTGATTGTTTACGATGATCTTTCCAAACATGCTGTGGCTTACCGACAGGTGTCACTATTATTGCGGAGACCTCCGGGGCGCGAAGCCTATCCCGGTGATATTTTCAATCTCCACAGCCGGTTACTGGAACGGGCTTCCAAGCTGAGCGACGATCTGGGAGGCGGATCCCTGACCGCTCTACCGATTATTGAAACTCAGGAAGGCGATGTTTCGGCATATATACCCACCAATGTTATATCAATTACCGATGGTCAAATTTTCCTGGAAGGTACCCTTTTCTATTCCGGTGTCCGCCCTGCAATTAATGTGGGTATTTCAGTATCACGGGTTGGCGGTAATGCCCAGATAAAGGCAATGAAACAGGTCGCCAGCTCACTGAAGCTGGATCTGGCTCAATTCCGTGAACTGGAAGCGTTCGCCAAGTTCGGTTCTGACATGGATACGGCTACCAAACGCGACCTGAATCGCGGTTACCGGTTGGTTGAGATTCTGAATCAGGGCCAGTTTGATCCCCTGTCAGTTGAACAGCAGATTGCAATCATTTTTGCTGGTACTGAAGGTTATCTGGATGAGCTGACGATTGAGCAGACCAAAGCTTTTTCAAAGGAATTTATCGCTTATTTGGACTCCTCCGGAACTTCAATTGTCAAAGATATAAATACCAAAAAGGAATTAACCGCTGAGATTCGTGTGGAATTGGAAAAAGTGACCAAGGAATTTCTGACCAGCTTCAAGGTACGAACCTGATTGTAGATTATGGCAAGTCTCAAGGATATCCGGCAGCGTATCAAGGCCATTAAGAATATTCAGAAGGTCACTAATGCCATGAAGATGGTGGCAGCGGCCCGTTTACGGCGTTCCCAGATCAATATGGAGCAGGCCCGGCCGTATGCCCGGCGAATCAATGAAGTGCTCCAACATTTGCTGCCCGTCATCGATCGTTCACTAAATCGGCTGCTGGATGTCCGGGAATTGGAACAGATTGGTTTTGTCATTATCACCGCCGATCGCGGTCTCTGTGGTGGGTTTAACGCAAATATTATTCGAACTGCAACCAGCCTCCTTAAGGATTATGATCGGGATAAAGTATCCTTAATCTGCATTGGTAAAAAAGGACGCAATCATTTTATTCGCCAGGGCTATAACGTTATCGGTGAATACGTCGATTTCTGGAATGACCTGTCTTTCCATCATGCCGCTGGGATCGTTGAACAGATAACCCATCTCTACCTGGAAAACAATCTTGATCAAGTTTACCTGATTTATAATGAATTCAAGAATGTGGTTCGACAGGAGGTGGTGACCCAGCAATTTTTACCGCTGGTCCTGACCGAGACTGTGGAAGATGATGAAAATAGCCCTGGGCTGGGAGAATTCCTGTTTGAACCATCCGAGCAGGAAATTGTCAACTCGCTGGTTCCGCGGCACCTGAATGTACAGGTCTGGCAAGCTTTGCTGGAATCCAACGCTGCCGAACAGGCTGCCCGGATGAATGCTATGGGCAGTGCAACCGAGAACGCATCGGAAATGATATCAACACTAACATTAGATTACAATAAAGCGCGGCAAGCGGCGATCACTAAAGAATTACTTGAAATTGTCAGCGGTGCCGAAGCGCTGGTAAAGCGATAAGGAATATTTATGGACCGGATCGGTAAAATTAATCAAATTATGGGTGCCGTCGTAGATGTGGTTTTTGAGGATGGCAGCCTGCCTGATATATATAATGCACTTGAAGTAGCGATGCCCGATGGGAAGAAACTGGTTCTGGAAGTAGCACAACATCTGGGTGAGGCGGCAGTGCGTACAGTGGCCATGGATTCCACCGATGGCTTGACCCGCGGTACCAAAGTATTGGATACAAAGGCTCCGATCTCCGTACCGGTGGGACCGGAAACGCTGGGGCGCATGTTTGATCTGCTGGGTAATCCCATTGATGGAATGGAACCGGCCAAGACCGATAAACGCTATCCAATTCACCGGGAAGCCCCCAAATTGGAAGAATTTACGGTTGAGTCAGAAGTTCTGGAAACCGGCTTGAAAGTTATCGATCTGTTGGAGCCCTATACCAAAGGTGGTAAGACCGGACTTTTCGGCGGAGCCGGTGTAGGTAAGACCGTTTTGATCCAGGAATTGATCCGCAATATTGCTACCGAGCATGGCGGCTATTCGATTTTTGCCGGGGTCGGTGAACGCACCCGCGAAGGTAACGATTTATATCTGGAAATGACCGATTCCGGGGTGATTGAAAAAACAGCTCTGGTATTCGGCCAGATGAATGAACCGCCGGGAGCCCGTTTGCGGGTGGCCCTGTCGGGCCTGTCGATGGCGGAATATTTTCGGGATGAGGAAGGCAAGGATGTCCTTTTATTCATTGACAATATATTCCGGTTTACCCAGGCTGGCTCGGAAGTATCAGCATTATTGGGTCGGATGCCCTCAGCGGTTGGCTACCAGCCCACGTTGTCAACAGAAATGGGTGAGCTCCAGGAGCGTATTACATCAACTAAAAAAGGATCGATCACTTCGGTCCAGGCGATTTATGTGCCGGCCGATGACCTGACCGATCCGGCTCCGGCCACGGCATTTGCCCATCTGGATGCAACCACCGTTTTAGCACGGCGGATATCTGAATTGGGTATCTATCCTGCTGTGGATCCGCTGGATTCAACATCGCGTATTCTCGATCCACGGGTTATCGGTGACCGGCACTACGGAGTCGCCAAACGGACCCAGGAAATTTTGCAGAAATATAATGAATTGCAGGACATTATTGCCATCCTCGGCATGGATGAATTATCGGATGAAGATAAAACTGTAGTGGCTCGCGCCCGACGAATCCAGCGCTTCCTGTCACAACCCTTCTTTGTGGCCGAACAATTTACTGGTACTGAAGGCCGATATGTCAAACTGGAAGATACTGTCGATGGATTTGAACGGCTGATAAATGGCGAATTTGACGACTTGCCGGAACGGGCTTTTCTGTATGTCGGGACGATTGACGAAGCAGTCGAAAAGGCGAAAAAACTGGAAGTTAAATGAGCACATTTCAACTCGAAATTGTTACTCCCACCAAGGTGATTGACAAGGGACAAGTGACTTATTTACGCTGTCCCGGCAGTGATGGCCAGTTTGGAATCATGGCCCGTCACACCAACGCTATGTTTGCGCTCGTTGAAGGTGAGATTAAGGTTGTCACGGGTCAGGAGACTTCCTATCTAGCAACCCGCGGCGGTTTCGCGGAAGTTACCGGTAATGCGGTGAAAATACTGGCGGAGACCGCAGAACATACTAATGAGATTGACTTGGATCGTGCCCAAAATGCCCTTGACAGGGCCAAGCAACGGATTGCCAAAAAAGGTCCCGATATGGATCTGGCCCGCGCCGAAATGTCGGTCAAACGTGCCCTGACCCGTCTGCGTGTTGCCAAGCGCCACCAAGTCTGATTTTAAAACCGTTTAAACGGTTAAATATAGTTGTCATTTCCCCCCTCACAACTGAAGTCGTGGGCTGGTTTTTACTGACAGTTAATTATTAGATAAACAGCCCACGGTTTTAACCGTGGGTACACAAAATTGAATAGATATTAACCGTTTCAACGGTTTTTATGCGATACAATGGATATTTGGCGAAGAAATTATTATGTAACCGTTTTAACGGTTTATAAATTGAATCGTATTTAATTATAAATGGAGGTAGTATGTCACATTCATTATCTAAAGTCTGGATTCATGCCATTTTCGGAACAAAAGACAAACAACCATTGATTGCCAAAGATATTTCTTTTCCAATTCATCGACGGATTACAGAGCGATTTGAAAAAAATGGTTGCCAAGTTCAAATCATAAATGGAATTCCTGATCATGTTCATGTTTTATTTCTGATGCCTAATGATAAATCGATTGCTGACATTATGAAGGCTGTGAAAGGCGAATCGTCCCACTGGATTAATCGTCAGGATTTTTTGAAAACCAAATTCGCCTGGCAGATTGGCTATGGAGCCTTTTCAGTCAGTGAATCGCAGGTTGATGTTGTAGAGGAATATATCAAAAGCCAGGTTGAGCACCATCGCAAAAGAAGTTATCAGGAAGAAGTTGATCTATTTTTGAAAAATTATGGATTAGGATAAACCGTTAAAACGATTACCTAGTTGTGATCTCATCACCCACAACTGAAGTTGTGGGCTGGTTAATTTGAACATTAATTATCAGATAAACGGCCCACGGTTTTAACTGTGGGTGTATGAACCATATTCATTTATCAAAATTGTTTCAACGGTTTCCCTGCGAAAAATCCCTGATTAACCAATAAATTCAGCCCTGTATTTTGAATTGATAAACTCTCAGATCGGATAGATTATGTTCAAACGAACCCATACTTGCGGTGAATTGAGGAATAGCAATGTCGATTCAGTTGTTAATCTGAATGGCTGGGTAAACACGATCCGGCTGCATGGACAGGTGGTCTTTGTCGACCTGCGAGACCGTTATGGCAAGACCCAACTGGTCTTCAATACCGACACTTATTCCGATTCGTTCGAACAGGTCAAGAAGCTGTCGATGGAAGATGTTATTAGCATCCAGGGTAGTGTGCAGCCCCGGGCCTCAGAAGCAATCAATCCGGCTATGCCCACCGGTGAGATCGAAGTTGTTGTGACCGAAATGATCTTGCTCAATGAAGCAGCGCCCTTGCCATTCGTTATCACCGACCGGGATAGTGCCCTGGAAGACCTGCGCCTGAAATACCGTTATTTGGAACTGCGAACTGAAGAGTTACAAAAATATTTGATGATCCGGCATAAGACCTATCAAACGGTGCGCAATCATCTTACCAGCAAAAATTTTATTGAGATCGAAACCCCGGTACTGATGAAATCTACGCCGGAAGGTGCCCGCGATTATCTGGTTCCCAGCAGAATCCATAAAGGGAAGTTTTATGCTCTGCCCCAGTCGCCCCAGACTTTCAAGCAATTACTGATGATTGCCGGGTTTGATCGCTATTTCCAGATTGTGAAATGCTTCCGGGATGAAGACCTGCGGGCCGACCGCCAGCCGGAATTCACGCAGATAGATATTGAAATGTCTTTTATTGACGAGGCTGATATCCGTGTGACTTGTGAAGCTCTAACCAGAGAAATATTTAAGCAGGTAATCGATATCGATCTATCCGATGTTTATCCGGTTATCACTTATGCTGAGGCAATGGATATGTACGGCTCGGACAGGCCGGATCTGCGTTTCAATTTGCAATTGCAGGATTGTAAACCATTCACAGATCGCTCCGATTTCAATGCATTCAAATCCGCTGATACAGTCAAAGGAATTATACTTTCAAATGCAGATGGCTATTCCCGAAAAGTCATTGATGGTCTAACCGAACTGGTGAAAAAATATGGCGCAAAAGGCCTGACCTGGATGAAAATGAATGATGGTGCTTTAACTGGAGGTATTTCAAAATTCTTTAATCCAGGGCTGCAGCAGGAAATAATTTCTGAACTTAGGATGGAAGACAATTCTGTATTGTTCTTGATCGGTGATGAATCAAAGATTGCGCTACCCGCGTTGGGGGCTTTGCGCAATGAACTGGCCAAGCGGGAAGGATTGGTAGATGACAATATTTTCAAACCAGTCTGGGTGACCGATTTCCCCATGTTTGACTGGGATTCTGATTCTCAGCGTCATGTGGCCATGCATCATCCCTTTACGGCACCCCATCCCGACGACGTTGAACTGCTGGAAAACAATCCGGGAGCAGCTCGCTCCCGTGGCTATGATTTGGTGATTAACGGTCATGAAATTGCCGGTGGTTCTATCCGTATTCACGATACCAAATTGCAGCAAAAAGTATTCAATCTGCTGAAAATCAGCCAAGATGAAGCAAAATCCAAGTTTGGTTTTTTACTGAAAGCCCTTACTTATGGTGCTCCACCGCATGGTGGAATTGCCTATGGCTTTGATCGATTGATCATGATTTTAGCCAGGACGCACCAGATTCGCGATGTCATTGCCTTTCCCAAGACCACTTCGGCGATGTCGCTGATGGACGAAACTCCTGCGGTGGTCTCTGAAACTCAACTGAAGGAGTTGGGTATTAAATTGATAAAAAAAGAAATTGATTTATAGCTTAGCCCACTCTGATCTGAGCAGACCAAAATCCAAATCATCGAAATATTGGTTGTACTTCAAGATTTTTTTTCGTTCAGTACCTTCATGAGTGAAATCCAGTTTCTTGAAAAGATTAATCGAGCGTTGATTGAATGAAAAAATCTTGGTAGCAATCCGGTTTAGATTCAAGTCGATGAAACAGTAATTTATTACAGCTTCCAGTATTTCGTAACCGTATCCCTGTCCCCACAAATCCTTTCGACCAATCATTATTCCCAGTGTGCAGTGACGGTTAAAAGTGTCAATTCGGGAAATCTGTCCGTAGCCAATAAGTTCATCATTTCCGCACATATGTACGGCATAATTAATTTGGTTATTGTCCGAATTTTGTTTAATCCATTTTTGTAAAAACTGGCTGGATTCCTCAAGCGTTTCTGGTTTTTCAGGTGGTGGATCATCGCCGTCAAGATCCATTAATTCTTGATCGTTCCACCACTGATTGTATATTACAGCATTTTCTAGAGAATGATCCTTTAGAATCAAACGCTTGGTTTTAACTTGAAAATTGATGCTTTCCATGGTTGAGAATATAAATCATAAGATTATCTGTCGATCTGAAATTTGTGGTATTTTTATTCAGGGCAGCGGATAGCTGATCAGGAATACCAGTCTTGGTACAATCGGGATTACAGATATTTCATAGTCATCGATTGATTCACGCCAATCATTAGCTTCAATCGGCGGGACATAAATCAGGCCAATTTCGGCCGACAGACGCAACTTCCCACGGATTTTTGTGAGGCCGCCCGCTGCATGAATTTCAGTGATGGAATGACCTTCACCCTGACCGCGATAAAACCTGAAACTACCAATCCCGGTGCGGAAATACTGAGGATATTTCCGATCAGTTTCAATCCGCAGATTTAGTTCAGTTTGGGATATTATTCCGGGAAAGCCACCCAGGGCGAGATCAACCGAATACTGGTCACTCAGTTGTTTAATACCCAGAATTGAAATCGCCGGTCCACCTGATAAACCAAGCTGAATTCCGAGACTCGATCCCTCAGCATTTGTCTGCTGGCATAATTGGAAAACAAAAATAAAAATTAGTATTCTTTTCAAAATTATTCTCTATGGACAATTGATCTATTGTACATGGTATTAAGATATAATACCAGTGAATTTTAATAGTGGTCGGAGATAATTGATCAATCATTATGATTGTTGGTAGTCAATTATTGATTTATTATGCTAAGTTGATCCCAAGAACCACCTTAATTACTGATGAAAATTATCGTATTAACCGCTATGCGCTGTGAGGCACAGCCAATAATAAATCACTACAGGCTGAAAAAGAATTTTACCTACTCCAAGTTTGAGGTTTTTTCAGGTTTGATTGATCTCATAATAAGTGGGGTGGGCAAACTGAAATCTGCGATAGCTACGGCCCACATCATTACTGCTCATGCGAAAGAAAAAGATCTATATCTGCTAAACCTGGGAATTGCGGGCAGTGCCGATCGAAACAGGATAATCGGTGATCTGTACCTGATAAATAAGATCCACGACGATTCCACCGCCCGCAATTATTATCCTGATATTCTACTGCAACATAAATTACCTGAAACCTGCGTGACGTCGTATGACAGAGCAATCGGCCCGGGTGACATTAACGACGATTACCCTGGCCTGGTTGATATGGAGGCGGCGGGTTTCATTGCAGCTGCACATAGTTTTCTTCAACCTCATCAAACGATTTGCCTGAAAGTATTATCAGATCACCTGGATTTTGAGAACCTGAATAAGGAGGTGATTTCTGAATTAATAGTGGCAAATATTTCAGCCGTTGAAACATTAATAAACCAATTGTCCGCATTAGACCCAGTAGAATCTTTTACTGTGATTGAGGAAAGCTGGTTTATTGATGAGATTGTTAAACGGCTACGGCTGACTTTTGCCCAGCAACAGATACTAAGGCAGGAACTTATCAGGTTTCAACTGCGAACCGGACAAATGCCAGATCGAAAGTTCCTGCTATCCTTTCCGTCAGTGAAAACTAAACAAACCGCCAAACAACAGTTTAAATTATTACTACAACAGCTTCGCAGTGATTAGATTTACCCACATTTATGTCGAACAGGCTACCGATGGTTATCCTTTGGCCCAAAAAATAATGGATAATTTTCCCCGCGCTGAGCGCATTGCCATCGATCACTATGGTGAAATTTTCCAGCGATCCGATCAATCTTTCCGAGCACAAAAACAGAATGTCAGTTTGATCTTGGCAGTGAAAAGAACTGGATTACTGTACAGCGGTTCCATCGAATGCCAGGATTATTGCAATCCGAATTTTTACTATACAACACCCATTATTAATTGTATTTACGATTGCAGTTACTGTTTTTTGCAGGGTAAATATTCTTCAGCCAACCTGGTGGTATTTGTGAACCAGGAAGATTTACGCGAAGCAGTTCGCGCGGAAATTCCACAAAGGAAAGATCCTGATAATCCGCTATTTCTGGCTATATCTTACGATACTGATTTACCGGCAATTGATCAGCGCATACCGGTTGTTCGGGACTGGCTCGATTTTGCCGGCAGTCAATCAAACCTGATAATTGAACTCCGGACAAAAAGCGCTTCCATTACGGCATTACGGGATCTTCCGATCACTAAACAGATTTTACCTGCCTGGACAGTGTCGCCCCAAGAAGTTATCGACCAGTATGAGAGTTTGACGCCTGCTTTGGATAAGCGCTTGAAAGCCATCAAACAAGTCCAGGAAATGGGCTGGCCGGTCCGGATTTGCATTGATCCGGTGCTGCCGATCACGAACTGGGAAAAAATATATAGCCGGCTTGTTGATCAGATTTTTAAAATACTAAACGCAGATCGAATATTTGATATCAATGTAGGGATATTTCGAATGAATGCGACCTATTATAAACGAGTCAAAAAAATGCATCCGCGCATTAGTTTATATTCTCTGGAAACCGGGAATGCCGTGATTAGCTATGATCGGGATCAAGTTAGTGAGCTTGTCGAAACAGTTAAGCGGATGATCGATCTGCACCTGCCACCTGAGCGGATTAAAATCAGGCAGAGCTAACTAGCCGGTAGTATTTTTTTTAGCGGTTTAACTGCTCCGGAGACACATTGACCAACCGTATATGTCAGGCTTAGAGCGTTATACCAGTAAGAGTTGGACCATAAGATTTCGCCAGTTTCCTTGTGCACCATTTGCAGGGTAATACCGACCCTGGAATTAATGTATTCAAGTCGCTCGGTGTGGGTGACAGAGCCGGCGAAATCGGTGATTTCTTCCATGACAGTAATCTTGGTGATTAATTCGTTATTGTCGGTTACGGTGCTATTTGCGACAGGTTCGGTCGTTTCGGTAGTAGTGGTGATAGTATGACCTTTATCTTCTTTGATGGTAGGAATAGTGATCACGTTGCCGTCGGAAAATTCATTAATTGTACAGATTAATAGTGCATCCGGAGCCGCCAGGTCCAGATCATATTCATTGGTTGCCAATGTCTGGGCCAGGGCCGCCTCATCCGCGAGGGTTGAAAGATCATTACGCTCTACTACCTGGATACCGAGACGCATCAATTGATGGACCAGACTGCGGTAGACAATGTTACCCGAGCCAGGATAGGAATTGCTATCGCTTATCGACGCCACCGATAAAGTGCGAATTGTACTGAAGTCAAATCCAGGTTTTACCACGGCAGTGGAAGAACAGGCCATCAGTAATAGCGCCAGCGAAAAGGGTAAAATTCGCTGCATGGCTACTGGCTCAGATTCTCAATATGGTGCTTTGCTTCGGCGCCTAACTCCTGGTCATTTGCAAGCTCCAGACATTTTTGCCAAGCCACAATTGCGGCTTCAGGTTGTTCCAGAATTTCCAGTATCTGACCCTGCAATCGGTACAGTGCGGGGTCGGAATCCTTTATCAACAGCGCCTTTTCCAAGCATTTCAGAGCTGCATCATAATCCTCTTGTTGCAGGTGTTCCAGACTCTCGGAGACCAGTTCATTTACTTCTTGTTGCTCCGCTGGCACGACCGGTGACATTAGACCCAAAAAGAGCAATGGGGCTATAAGCCTTTTCAAATATTTCATAAACTCCTCCTTATTTAAAGAACAACCACAAAAATTTAACTTATTCCTCCGATTCAGGTTCCTTTTCTGTTTTAGCTTTTTTACCGGCCAGATTGGTTACAGCATCCATTACTTTAGGTGCCAGATCCATTATCTTGCTGCCGATACCTTCATTTTCACCAATTGTCAACAGTTTAGCACCTTCTTTACCAACAATAACAAATGCTACCGGCTCAATTGACCAACCACCGCCGATCCCTTCACCAGTACCTTTGCCTTTTTCCTTGGCATCAGCTTCGCCTGAGCCACCACCGGAAGCGAATCCAAATGCGACTTTGGAGACCGGAAGAACCAAATGATCACCAGCGTTTACCGGCTCACCAACCACCGTCTTGGTAGCCATTAATTCCTGTAATTCATGTAATGTGTTTTTTACCAGGTTATCGATACCCATTATTCTTGTCCTTTTATTTGTTTCGAATGTACGCCCATCCAACAGAAATTGCCAATATTGCCGGCTGCACCCGCAACAGGATAATACCGGACAGATTAACTATAGTTTGCCCGTTAAAATGAGGGTGAATGTTGAGGCTTGTTCCAATATCGGGCAGAATGGTTTTAAACCAGGTAATTGTTCCCATTAACAGACCGGTTGACATCGGATTTTGAAATCCTACCGTTCCATCAATCGAGAACTGTTCCAGATAGATATTCCGCATAGTAGTGCGCAGTAATTTCTTCCACAAAGGTACCTGATTAATTTTATCAAATTGTTCGGAAAATTTCTGTTTGGGTTTTGGCTTCGGTTTTTTATCCGACTTCTTTGTATCCTTAGTTCCCAGGGATTTGGATAACCAGGGATTTGAATAAGGTCCAACGCATAGCCTGATTTCGGGTAAAAAACGTACCATTATTCCGAAAGATTTGCCTCCTACCGTGGCACTGCCAAGACCTTGGAAAGATTCAGCGTTGGATTCCAGTTTTCCTCTGGCACCTATTTTCCAGGGTAAAAATAATATTCCCAGCAACAGGGCTATAATCAATAACAATGTTAATAATAGCGTGGAAAGCATATCAATGAATAGCTACCTCGGTTTTATTAGTGCTGTGAAGATTAGTTATTCAAAAAGTAAATGTTCCCGCTCAAGCAGGCGTTTGGCATACTCCTGCTCAAGAATATTTTCAGCCATTACATCCGGCAGCACTGTTGGATCGGCTTCAATCACCCAGGTAAGATCATCGTGAAATTGTTCCCGGTTTCCAGCTTTGGTGTGATAAAATTCGGCGCGCAGTGTATACGTACCAAAATAATTGGGGTGCTTTTCTATTGCTGTATCGAAATAATCTTTTGAGCGGGTCAATTCTATGCCTGGGATTCGTGCATAGAGTGCACCGAAGAAGCGATTTGCAGCCCCATAATAATAATCTGGTTCGGTTGCCAGGATCCGGTACATGGCCGTTTCAATAATTTCTTGATGAGCCAAGCGCATCATTGCCGGTTTATAGGCCAGATAACGGCCTGAATTGGCGGACCACCAATATAATGCATCGATAAGTTCACGAGGTGTATTGGCAATGGCAGCTATTTTTCGTGTACTACTGTCCCCTACAGCATTTTCGAAAGTTGCGCTGAACGCCTCCGATAGAAACAACGCTTTTTCGCCAGCATTTATCCCTTCAAGGAACAGACTGTCCTTGAGAGCTTGATCGGTCTCAATAAAATGGCCAACAAAATAGCAGGCATGACTGTAACGGATTAATAAATCCAGATTATCCGGTGATAATCCAGCAGCGCGTTTATAAAATAAATAAGCCGTGCTGGCTTGTTTAATTTCATGCCGTTTTTCCCAGTATTTATTGCCTTGTAACAACAGGAAATCAGCATTGTCACTGGTAGATATTTTTTTTGCAGTGGCAGGTATCTGACAGCCGGTGAACAAGCCTATTAATACTAATATGAGAATTTTCTTAAATTCAGCAATCGTGTTTGAAATATCCCTGAAGTATGGTGGATCAAACAATTTAAATGGTCCTTACTGGAGTGTTCCCAATTGTGCTCTCGGAGGCTGTTCTATGGAAAAACATGTTACTAAAATTAACACTGCGATAGTTATCAATGGAAAAAACAATTGAATTAAAAGGAATTGAATTGGCTCCGCTGTTCGGTGTAGCCGATGCACACCTGAAACTCCTGGAAGATAAATTTCCGGTTAAACTGATCGCCCGGGGTTCAGATCTGAGAGTGAACGGGACCGCCGATTCAGTCAATATCGTTGCAGAGATAATCCACGATATGAGTCAGACTCTATCTAGACGGGGTAGTTTGACTAAAGGTGATGTTCAAAAATTGATTCAACTGGTTGGTGTCAATAGCAATCTTAAACAGAAACAACCAGAAGATGTAATCCATTATGCTCGGAAAGGGAGTATCACTGCCAGGACACCTGGTCAGAATAAGTATATTAACACGGTACGGAATAACGATATCACTCTCAGCATTGGACCGGCGGGAACCGGCAAAACTTATATGGCTGTTGCTTTTGCTGTTGCGGCACTGGAAAGTCATGAAGTCAACCGAATTATACTTTGTAGACCCGCGGTTGAAGCTGGGGAAAACCTAGGATTTTTACCGGGTGATCTGAGGGAAAAAGTCGATCCGTATCTGACTCCTCTTTATGACGCACTGTCAGATATGCTGCCGCAGTCTAGATTGAAACCTTTGCTAGCAAAAAATACTATTGAAATAATTCCCTTGGCTTATATGCGTGGGCGAACATTGGATAATGCTTTTTTAATTCTGGACGAAGCGCAGAATGCAACTTCCATGCAGATGAAAATGTTTTTAACACGCCTGGGTGTTAATTCGAAAACAATTATCAATGGAGATATAACCCAGATCGATCTGCCGCGGAAAACGGATTCAGGATTGATCCAGGTGATGGATATCCTGCGCAACATTGATGGAATCGGTTTTATCGAGCTGACTGAATCGGATGTGGTCAGGCACCGACTGGTAAAAGAAATTATTAAAGCTTACGATCAGCAGAATCATCATTCTGAAACGTAAAGAAGACAGCTACATTTAACATTTTTTCAGCGGTAGTAAATGCTATCCGCTAAATCACTGCGTTGGTAAAAATATATGGTTCATGTTCAATTTCATGCTAATTTTAAAGACTGAAATCGATGTAATATTCGGTGAAAGAATATTTTTTTCTCTGGCCGAATAATTACCAAAGGATTGAATTCTGCATACGCGAACCTTGACATATTTTACATTGAAGAACTGGACACACAATCCATCCGGGAAACAACCACCTTGCTCAGTATTCGATTGTTATATCAATTCCTGTTCTAACCACAGCCGAAGTGGAATTAATATGCTTCAAATTATAGCGGTTCTTGTGTTGGTGCACTTGCTGCCATATCTGATTATTAGCCTTTTTAATAGCTATCCTGATTATGAGAGGGTCTGTTAATGCAACAGATCTTTTTAGTTTGATGAGTCTGAAATGAAAAAATCAATCCGAGGGGAATGATGAAGAAATTGCAAGAAATTGTTATTACGGGGATCAAACGAACGCCTATTGGATCATTTATGGGTTCGCTGTCAACCATGTCGGCAACCAAACTTGGTTCAATCGCTATCAAAGCGGTTGTTGATGATACTCAATTGAATCCTGCTTTAATAAATGAAGTGATAATGGGTAATGTATTATCTGCCGGTACCGGACAAGCGCCTGCCCGACAAGCGGCGTTAGGTGCCGGATTACCTAATACGGTGGAATGCTTGACGATCAATAAAGTTTGTGGTTCGGGCTTGAAATCCGTTATGCTGGCTGCCCAGGCGATTCAGGCCGGAGATGCTGAAATAATAATTGCCGGTGGGATGGAGAACATGTCCAGCGTTCCCTATCTACTACTAAAAGCACGCACCGGGTACCGGATGGGGAATGGTCAAATAATTGATGGGATGGTAAATGACGGACTGTGGGACGTTTACAATAATATACATATGGGTAATTGTGCTGAAATATGTGCTCGTGAACGGCAATACAGTCGTGAAATGCAGGATGAATTTGCTCGTCAATCGTACGAACGTTCCCATAAAGCTCAAGCCGAAGATTGGTTTAAAGCGGAAATTGTACCGGTTGAAGTACCCCAGCGGAAAGGTGATCCGATTATTGTTGACCAGGATGAAGAACCCCTACGAGCGAATTTTGAAAAAATGACCAAATTACGACCGGCCTTTGATAAAGAAGGTACAATTACTGCGGCAAATGCATCTAAAATAAATGATGGTGCCGGTGCCGCAATGATCATGTCCAAAGGAAAAGCGGTTGAATTAGGTCTCGAACCACTGGTTAGAATTGTTACCCAGGCAGCGGCAGCTCAAGCTCCCGAATGGTTTACCACCGCTCCAACTAAAGCAATCCAGAAAGCATTGGATAAAGTTGGAATGACCGCTGACCAAATCGATTTATGGGAAATAAACGAAGCCTTTGCGGCAGTGACCATGGCAGCTATGGATGATTTTAATATACCCTCTGAAAAAGTGAATATTCATGGTGGAGCTATTGCCATTGGGCATCCGATTGGTGCATCCGGGATAAGAATTCTGGCTACGTTAGTTCAGGCAATGAAACGAACAGGTGCTAGGACTGGTTGTGCAACACTGTGCATTGGTGGTGGGGAAGCAGCAGCTGTAATAGTGGAGGCTATTTAATGGATTTTAATTTTTCGGAAGAACAATTATTGGTCAAGCAGACTGCCAAGGATTTTGCGGATGAGAATCTTGCTCCCGGAGTAATGGACCGGGACGAAAATGCGGAATTTCCAACTGAGCAGGTAAAACAAATGGGCGAACTGGGTTTCCTGGGAATGATGGTACCTGACAAATGGAATGGCGCTGGAATGGATACGATCAGCTATGTGATCGCCCTGGAAGAGATTGCCCGCGCTGATGCCTCGGCGGCGGTGATCATGTCGGTAAATAACTCCCTGGTTTGCCAGGTGTTTTTAAACTGGTGCACTGACAAGATAAAGGATAAATATTTGCCCAGTCTGGCCTCCGGTGAACAGCTTGGTGCTTACTCACTCAGTGAACCCCAATCGGGTTCCGATGCCAGTAATATGCGCACTTTTGCCGAGAAAGATGGTGATAATTTTATCCTGAATGGCACGAAAAACTGGGTTACCAATGGAATTAGTTCCGATCTTGTTTTGGTCTATGCTTTAACTGAAAAAGGTGTTGGGTATAAAGGTGTTTCTGCTTTTATCGTCGAAAAATGCTGGGATGGATTATCCGTAGGGAAGAAGGAGGATAAACTTGGCATCCGTGGTTCTGATACCTGCGAACTGTATTTTGATAACTGCCGGATTCCAGCTGAAAATGTTATCGGCGAAGTTGGCCAGGGATTCAAGGTTGCACTGAATACTCTGGATGGTGGTCGGATTGGGATTGCTACTCAGGCTTTAGGAATTGGGCGGGCAGCTCTGGAAAAATCGATTACCTATTCCAAAGAGCGGGAGCAATTTGGTAGACCGATTGCAGAATTCGGATCAACCCATGATAAACTATCTAATATGGCCTGTAATATTGATGCTGCCCGCTTATTGATTTATCAGGCTGCTGCTTTGAAGGATACCAATCAGCGTTTTACCAAGGAAGCGGCGATGGCAAAATATTTTGCTTCCAAGATAGCCATGGAAGCTACAACCCAATGTGTCCAGATATTTGGCGGATATGGTTACATGCGCGAATACGGAGTAGAGCGATTAATGCGCGACGCTAAAATAACCCAGATATATGAGGGCACTTCAGAAATACAGCAACTGGTAATCGCTCGCGAATTGTTGAGCGAGTAATACTATTGGCTGCCATACAATTGATTTGAATAAATAAAATCCCATAAACGGGACGGAGGCAAAATGTCAATATTCGATAAATTATCCAAAAAAGGTCACGAACAAATTGTTTTTTGCAATGATCCTGATTCGGGACTTAAAGCAATAATAGCCATTCATGACACAAATATCGGTCCTGCCTTGGGTGGATGTCGAATGTGGAATTACAAATCGGAAAACGATGCGCTGAAGGATGTTTTGCGGTTATCTAGGGGTATGAGCTATAAAGCTGCTGTTGCTGGCCTAAACCTAGGTGGTGGAAAATCGGTGATTATCGGTGATGCGAAAAAAGATAAATCAGAATTACTATTTAGATCATTCGGTCGTTTCGTTGAAGGTCTGGCTGGTCGTTACATTACAGCTGAAGATGTCGGAACCAGCGTTAAGGACATGGAGTGGGTGCGCATGGAAACTAAATTTGTAACAGGAATCTCGCGTGCGCTGGGTGGCAGCGGTGATCCATCACCGGTAACGGCTTTTGGTACTTATATGGGCATGAAGGCAGCCGTCAAATATAAATTAGGTCTTGATAGTCTTTCCGGATTGAAAGTATCGGTGCAGGGTGTCGGACACGTTGGCTATTATCTCTGCAAGCATCTCTATGAAGAGGGGGCGGAAATCTATGCCACCGATATTGATCAGGATACTCTTGATAAAGTGGTCAAAGAGTTTGGCGTAAAAGAAGTGGCTGTTGATGATATTTATAGCTTGGATGTTGATATTTACGCTCCTTGTGCCCTTGGTGCCACTATCAATGATGATACTATTCCTAAGCTGAAGGCCGTGATTATTGCGGGCGCTGCTAATAATCAGCTGGAATCTGAAACCGTTCACGGACAGGCGATTCGTAAAACCGGTATTCTATATGCACCCGATTATGCGATCAATGCCGGTGGTTTGATCAATGTGGCCAATGAAATGGAACGCTACAACCGCGACCGGGCTTTTATGCAGGCAGAAGGCATTTATGATACTTTGATGGCCATTTTTAAACTTGCTGATAAAGAAGATGTACCAACAAACGTAGCAGCCGATCAGGTTGCCATTGAGCGCGTGAATAATCTCAGTAAATTGAAGAGCATTTACCTGGCGCGAAAAAACCCTATGATCAAACGTGACGCCGGGTAAAATACACCCACGCCGACTGGGGCGGGAAAGCGTACTGAAAGCGCTGTACGCTCTGGAATTAAGTAATGATCCGCCTGAAAAGATCCTGGCAGACCTTTTCAGGCGGGAACAGTTTGATGAAAATACGCACCTTTTCGTCACCATTCTGTTTAATACGTCAGTGAAATATAAAGATTGGTGTGAAGATCAGGTTTCAAATCATCTGGTAAACTGGAATTTAGACCGTGTAGCCCTCCTTGATCGCCTGATCCTGCAGATGGCGATTAGTGAAATTCATTATCTTGATGATATTCCACCGAAGGTATCAATTAGTGAGGCAATTGAAATTGCCAAAATATACAGCACTGAAGAGAGTTCCAGTTTTGTCAATGGAATCCTCGATGCGGTGTTCAAATCTAAAATCGAAGCTGAAAAAGACGTAACAGACCCAAAATAATTTCCGTACGTGTTGTAATTTCGATCCCGAAAAAATAGAATATTTAAAGTATGTTGAGCTCAGTAATCACCAAAGTATTTGGTACCAAATCAGGCCGGACTGTCAAATCCTTTCTGCCGATCGTCGATGAAATAAATAATCTGACAATTGAGCTGACCAATAAAACTGATGATGCACTGGTCAGTCGCACTCATGAAATGCGATCTTCGGTTATTGCGGCAAGGGAATCAGCTGAAGCAGCAGCAGTCGATATGGATAAAGCAGAAGTGAAAAAATTTATCAGGCACGCTGAAAAAGCAATACTGGATGAATTTCTACCTGAAGCTTTTGCCATGGTCAAGGAAACCTGCCGGCGGATGATTGGTCAGACCTGGAAAGTGGTCGGCCAGGATTTAACCTGGGATATGGTTCCCTACGATGTTCAATTAATTGGAGCGGTTGTTCTCCATCGTGGGATGGTCACCGAAATGAAAACCGGCGAAGGCAAAACGCTGGTAGCAGCCATGCCAATTTATTTGAATGCCCTCACCGGTCGGGGTGTACATTTGATAACAGTAAATGATTACCTGGCGCAACGTGATTCGGAATGGATGGGTGAGATATATCGCCGATTGGGACTGACAGTTGGTGCAATTCTAAATACGATGGATAACGTCAAGCGGCGTGCAATTTATAATTGTGATATCACCTATGGTACTAATAACGAATTCGGATTTGATTATCTTCGGGATAATATGTCGCTGACGCCGGAGGAACAGGTACAAAGGGGACATTCATATGCTATAGTGGACGAAGTTGACAGTGTACTTATTGATGAAGCGCGAACACCATTAATCATATCCGGATCGGTGGATGTGCCAATCGACAAGACTTTTCAGGAACTGAAGCCCCTGGTTCAGCAATTAGTTCGCCGACAAACCAATCTGGTCACTTCATTTGTAAGTGATGCGGAAAAACTGATGAATACGGATTCTCAGGCTGAAGCGGGATTGAAATTACTGCAGTCTAATCGTGGTATGCCCAAGCACCGGCAGCTTCTGAAGATTTTCCAGGAAACAGGCACCAAGAAACTTGTTCACGATGTGGAATCGGAATACATGCGGGATAAGAAATTGCATGAAGTTGACGAGGATTTATTCTTCAGTATCGATGAGAAAACGCATGTGATTGATATTACCGAAAAAGGCCGGGTGGCGATATCACCAAATAATCCGGAAATGTTTGTGATCCCCGACCTGGGTGAATTATTGAACGACATTGACAACAGAACAGAACTGTCCGGATTGGAAGTTGAGCAGGAAAAGGAAAAAGCTCATCAAATGCATGCTGACCGCAGCGGACGGATTCATAATATTAGTCAATTATTGCGGGCTTACACTTTATACGAAAAAGATGTTGAGTATGTTGTTCAAGGCGACAAAGTGTTGATCGTTGATGAGTTCACCGGGCGTATATTACCAGGACGGCGTTACAGTGATGGTCTGCACCAAGCGCTAGAAGCTAAGGAAAATGTCTCGATTGAGCGGGAGACTCAGACACTGGCGACCATAACAATTCAAAATTACTTCCGCTTGTATGATAAGTTAGCCGGCATGACCGGAACAGCCGAAACTGAAGCAGAAGAGTTGGGTGGAATCTATGATTTGGATGTGACCGTGATTCCGACTCATGAGCAGGTGATCCGCGATGACCGGGACGATCTAATCTATAAAACCAAACGAGAAAAATACAATGCTGTGATTGATGAAATCGCTGATTGCCACAAACGTGGGCAACCTGCGCTGGTTGGTACAATTACTGTCGAGGTTTCGGAATTATTATCCCGGATGCTGAAGCGTCAAGGTGTTCCCCATAATGTGTTGAATGCCAAGCAGCACCAGAGTGAGGCGGAAATTGTAACCCGGGCAGGACAGCGTGGAGCCGTTACGATTGCAACCAATATGGCTGGCAGGGGCACCGATATCAAGCTGGGGGAGGGTGTACGTGAAGTTGGTGGATTACATATAATAGGGACTGAACGCCACGAATCACGTCGTATCGATCTTCAATTGCGTGGGCGGTCGGGTCGGCAGGGTGATCCTGGTTCCTCGCGTTTCTACTTATCTCTGGAAGATGACCTGATGCGATTGTTTGGCAGTGACCGTGTAGCCAGTATCATGGATCGCCTGGGATTGGAAGAAGGTGAGGTGATCACAGCCGGAATGGTGACACGGGCGATCGGTAATTCCCAAAAGAAAGTTGAAGCCCGTAACTTTAGTATTCGTAAACATTTGTTAGAGTATGACAATGTTATGAATCAGCAGCGCCAAGTGGTTTATGATATCCGGAATCAGGCTTTGCGGGGTGATAATGTTCGCGAATCGATCATGGAAATGATCGAGGAATATATTAGGGATGAATTAGATCAGCAGGCGGAAAATTCAGCTAATCCTCTGGATTGGGATTGGGAACACCTGAAACAGAATTTCGCTTCGATTCTACTGGTCAATGTTGACATTGAGAATTTAAATGATCCCGATCATAATGAGATAGCCACCGCAGTAATTGAGCAGGCAAAGGAGATTTATGCCACTCGAGAATCACTGATCCCACCTGAGACGATGCGTGCATTTGAGCGATTCATAGTGCTTCGTACGATCGATGAGAAATGGAAGGACCATCTCTATGGAATGGATCAGTTGCGTGAGGGAATTAATCTCCGCGCTTACGGACAAAAAGATCCATTATTGGAGTATAAGGCCGAAGGTTTCCATATGTTCACGGCAATGATGGATGAAACCAGCCGCGATACACTTCAACGCCTGTACCGAACTCAGATCCAGGGACTTGAACAGGCTCCGCAGATGCAAGTTCAACAGGCACGGAATATTCAGGTTAAACACGATGATACAACAGGAATGGGTTTTGCAGGAGCAGCTGAGCGGGGCGGTGGTGCAGCTCCTAATCGTCCCCAACAGGCTCGACATGTACCGGTCACCGTCGAAAAAAAATTAGGTCGAAATGAAAAAATTACGGTCATATCCCCCAGCGGAAAAAAGGAGCTGATCAAGTTTAAACGGCTGCCTGATTATCTGAATCGCGGTTATACCAGAGCTGATTAACGAAAATGTTCATAATGGCCTTCATACCGGCTTACGTTCTTGAATTCGGGATGTATAGGTTAAATCGCATATATCAGATATAAATAAATTAATTACACTTAAATTTATGCTGGAATATCGTGATAAAATATTTACTTTTACTTGTCTTATTATGCCACGATTCGATAGTGGAATAGCCGCCGCCGCAATATCGGTACTTAGAACTGAGGCGGTAATACGAGATTAAACTGGATGAATAAACGTCAAATTAACATTTCAATATCCCGGAGGAGTCTATGAAATCCTTGAGGAAATACTCTTCAATTACTATTCTGATGACATTGTTAATTGTTCCACTGATTGCACAAACTGATGTTACACTGGATATCGGCGATGTGAGTTACCCGGCCTATACGGATAGTCTGTTAGTGCCGTTAACATTAACCGGTCCAACGGATGCGGTTGCGGGGGTTCAATTTGATCTAGTTGCGAATCCAGCCATGACTGAATTATTGAACGTTTTTCCAGATGCAGCAATCGAGGATTTTAGCGCTGATTTCAGTTCTATTACACCTGATACAAACCGTGTAATTTTCTATAATAGCGGAGCGGTTGAACCATTACCTGCTGCCGGGGATACAATCCTGTGGCTACTTTATGATGGCACCGGCATCGTTTCAGCCGTGATCGATATTGAAATGTATTCCGCGTTTGCCAGTGATACCAGCGGCGGGAATCTTACCGTAACCGCTGTCAATGGTTCGATCGCAATTGGTAGTGTTGTATCACTGGAAATGAGCACCGGAACAGGCGATATTAATGAAACGGTAGATCTCACTATCGATCTGGTCAATCCTGATCTGGTGGGTGGCGTTCAGTTTGATTTAATGGACATTCCAGATTATCTCATACTTGATTCGATCTGGACGACAACCCGAACCGCTGGATTTACGATTTCCACTTCCACAATTGAGACAGGTGATCGGGTTATTCTTTACAGTGATTTAAATGAGTCGATAGCCTCTGGAACCGGTCCGATTCTGAATGTCCGCTATACGATTATTCCAACCGCCTATAACATTGATGTTGTGGTTAATATTGCCGATGCTGTGATCACCGATGATCTCGGAGGAACCTACTGGGTGGCGGGAGTCACCCCCGGAATAGTAACCGTATTTCCCGGATATCTTGAACCACCAACAAATTTAGTTGCCACCAGCAACCTTGATGGACACGTACCGCTGTCCTGGGATCCACCTGTGTGGTCTGGCGGCGGTGGAGAATTCACTGAAGATTTTGAAACTGGCGAAATACCTGGCGACTGGACCACAACAACCAACTCTACCGTGGGCGGCTGGTTTGCTACGGAAGATGGTTCGAGCGAGTATTTTCCAATCCCTTTACATACTTGGTATGCCTGTTCAAATGACGATGCCGCAAATGATGATGGTTCTTTGGATTACCTGATAACACCATCGGTCAGTACTATTTCAGCTTCAGCCGTAATTTTGACATTTGAATCATTTTTTACCGGCGAATATAGCCAGACTGCTCACCTCGAAGTCAGTACAGATGGCGTAAGTTTTACCGAGATTTCTACTTTGACCGGCGCAACTGAATGGGTTACAGAATCTTATGATCTATCAGCGTACATCGGTGAAGAAAATCTATATATAGCCTTCCATTCAAATGATAATGGTGCCTGGGCAAGTGGCTGGGCTGTCGATGATATTGCGCTTAGTTTTTCTGATAATAGTGGGATTGTTACGCATATAGTACATTATAAATTATCTGAACTGGGTGAATGGGTATTAACTACTGAGAAATTAGAGGTTGTGGACCGCTATCCAAACGGTATTACTTATGATATGAAGATAGATTATTCTTCACCAATTCCTGTCCCAGAGACCCGTAATACCCGAGATCTTACTGCCTACAATATTTATCGATCCACCAGCTCACCGGTAGCAATAGAGCCTGGAAATCTGTTAGCAACTGTACCAACCACACAGGAAACTTATGACGATGCTGATGTAGTTAACGGGATTACCAGTTATTATGTGGTTACCGGTGATTATGGCGCTATGGGTGAATCCGGTCCATCCAATGAGGCTGCCGGTACGCCGGTCGAATGGGTTGAGCTGGGGGTTTCGGGTGGTTCGGCACTGAGCGGTCAGACCGATACACTGGATATTTTTCTTAACAATGAATCAGATGTAAATCAGTTCTTTTTGGAAATTGCTGATATACCTGACTATTTAGTGGCTATAGATGTTATACCAACCGCGCGTGTAAACGGTTTTACAGTTGATGTGCTCGAAGGCGCCAATGGGAATATGTCAATCATGGGTTTTACTACATCGGCTACACTCGCGCCCGGTGATGGTCCGATCTGCCGTGTGGTCGTGCTGGCCACAGCACCAGAACCGGCCAATCTGGACCTAAATATTGTCACTGCTAGCATTTTGGATGCAATGAACAACCAAATGCCCTGGACAGCAGCTGGTTCAATCTTCGAGGTAACCGTTGAAACACAGCATATAGTAATCAGTGGTGCTATTGGGGTAGGAACTGCCACCGTATCCTTAATGCTCGACAATACCACGAATATTGCCGGTTTTGAAATGTTGTTGGTTGATACGCCTGGCTTGGTGTCTGGTATGAGCATTATTCCAGTCACGACCGATGTCGATTGGACGAACTGGACCCTCGATGCAGAAGAGATTGGTGGTGCCTATAAGATCCTCGGTTTTGACAATACGCTATCGAACCGGATCGAACCCGGTATGCATCATATTGCTGACATCACTTTTGCCGTATCCTCGGATCCTCTTGATTGGGGCACTGTGGTTTATTTAGCGGCGGTTGACGTGATTTTACTGGATGATAATACACCACCGGTTCAATTATATACCGAAGTCCATACCAGTGCAATCAGTATTGGTTATCCGGATGCTGTATTTTCAGTAGATAATCTGGTCCATGAATATAACGAAATGAACGGTTCATTTGATATTGTGATCCAGAACCAGGTAACTGTAAATGCCCTGGTACTCGATATTATGGATATGCCGAATTATTTGACGGTGACCAATATAGCAATAATCCCCGGTGGACCGTTCGCCAACGGATTCATTGATGCCAGTTCAGGCGAAATGGCCGATGGTACAGTACATATCTCCGGTTTCGATTTTTCGACTGGTATTACACCAACGTTGGGTGCAATTATGCGCGTGGATTTCGATGTGAGTCCCAACTATCCAGCTAATCATCCATTGATGATAATGATCACTGGATCGATTGCCGCTGATCAGAATTCCCAGCAGTTGAATTCGATGGCTTCCGGTTATATTATGTTCTCACCGGTTGTAGGTGTTGACGGAGAAGTGGAATTACCGGATAAATTTGCCCTCCATTTCAATTATCCCAATCCGTTTAATCCGGCAACCAATATTCGTTATGATTTAAGCGAGGTTTCGCTGGTTAAACTCACCATCTATGACATGATGGGACGCGAAGTTCGAACACTGGTGGACGGAACTCAACAACCAGGAAAAATGGTAATTACCTGGGATGGGTCCGATCAATCCGGCCGACCGGTTAGCGCCGGTGTATACCTGTACCGGCTCTGGGCTAACAATCATGTGGCCACCAGTAAAATGATCCTGTTGAAATAAGAGCTATTCCAGTTTGATTGAAAAGGGCGGGCTTTGGCCGGCCCTTTTTATTTTAGAGAAGTGATAGGTGGTTTAACTTTCGGTGCTTTTTTTATCCGCTTTTTGTAAAATACCGGGGTGGCGGAATTGGTAGACGCGTCAGATTTAGGATCTGGTGACCTCTGGTTGTGT
>CAYTPW010000011.1:0-125090 GCA_964439935.1 uncultured bacterium
CCTAAAATTATTGCTCTCCCACCTTCATTATACAATATTCATATGAGCAGGGAAATATAATATCGTTGATAATTGACAAGAAACAGGATAGAATTTTAATATATTTGAATGATATGTTTAATAAATTAGGCGTACAATAGGAGTACATATGAACGAAATTAATCAAGGAAAAACTCAAGAATCCGATGAAGAAGAGGATGATTTATTTGAGATTTTAGGGCTTGATAGAAATGAGACTGAACAAGTACCTCGTCCAAAGAAAAAGATAATTAAGAAACGAAATAGAGGTAATCAGTTAGTTATTTGAAGGGACGAACTGTAATGCTACACATGAATAAATCCCATATAACCGTTGGGCATAGGATAATAAAAATCAGCCCGTCCCTGTTGAATTACAAAGATAGTATACACCTTGGAGGAATAAATATCAATTACAAACCAGCACCACAATGTGTGTTTGGGGCTGCCACAGCACGGTGGTGAGCGTTTTGTTGATACAATGGATAAATCAACGAAAAACAGAAAACCAAACTAGAAAATGACCGGGTGGCGGTTGGGCTAATATGATGACAGAGAAAATTTAAGAATATTTTTCAAAAAATTTTTTAGGATTGGAAGTTCTTTGCTGTGCCTCTGTAACTACGAATATACTGAATTATGTACCAATTTTATCTTCTAATTTCTGGTCAAAGAGCTTAATCAATTGGTCTAAGGATTTTAGTCTATTAATTTCTTCAGAACTCATAAGTAGTTCTATCTGATCGTTAATTTGACAAAAAATTGCAGGTAGAGCATTAGATTTATTTTTTATATACTCAATATTTATTTGGTCTTTATGAAGAAATGAAATTTGTAATGGCAAATCATTTAAATATTTAGCCCATCTTTTTTTCATTCCCATATTTCCATACGTTAATGCACACAAATTACATTGATAGGTATCTGGAGAGACAATTTTATGGATATAGTCTGTAAGAGAATTAAAAAATCCACTTTCTGCATTGTATACAAATATTAATTCCGAGATCTTGTCGGAGTTTTCAACGTAGTTATCCATTGGCGCTCCACTAATTATTACACTTATTGAGAGAATCGATAAAATTTTACACTTCATCTCTGTGTGTTATTTTCTTAATCATCTTATTAGGTTCCGGTAATAAAAGTACATAACTAAAGAATAATGAAATGTCTTACCAGCGACAGTTTGTCCATTTTGGAAAATTTACCCAGCGGTGGTACGTCTAATAAGTTGAGAGAGAAACTTCAGTAATTTTTTCTATAAAATTTTAAAACCATATTCTCCGCTAAAGACAATCCACCATAAGATAGCAATTATTATGAAAACAATTAATAATCCTATCTTTTTTCTCACTTCAACACTACCATCTTCCTGGTCTGCACAAACTCTCCCGCCTTGATCTGGTAGAAATACATTCCACTTGCAACGTTAGTAGCATCCCACTGGGCTGATTTATAACCGGCATCCTGCATCTCAGATTTCAGTATGCTCACTTCTCTGCCAACCAGATCATAAATTGCTATTTGAACATATGCTGCTTCAGGTAAATCATACTTAATTGTAGTATTGGGATTGAACGGGTTGGGGTAGTTTTGATGAAGTGCAAATGATTGTGGTAACAGGTTTATTTCAGCTTTGATTTCCACAAATTCCGATTCTAGTGCACCCATATCGGGGTTATAGCTGTAATAACTTTCCGGGGGTAGATTTACCAAAGTATCAAAATACCAAATATAGAAAGCTGTCCCAGCATCTATACAGGGTGAAATGGCTTGTAACTGATAATTGTGAACACCGGGATTAGAAAAACAAGGATTCGTTAAAATATTACCATCTAATTCAATGATGTTACTGTTGTTTGGTTGAACGGCAGCTACACCACCAAGAATATCATTATAAGCGAGAATTAAAACGCTTGTTGGTAAAGTTTCTGAAAAACTGATTTCCTGGGGAAGATCATGCCACAAAATAGAATTAACTATTTTCAGATTCGATGAAACGATATATATACCACCACCATTTTCCATTGATGAATTTTCACTGATGGTAACGTTCTGCAAGTGCAAATCAGAGTCGAAAGAATAAATTCCACCACCAGCATTATTAGAATCTCTAGTCCAGTTTTCGATTATTTGCGTGTTTGACAATGTGGAGTTGGTTGACCGGAAATATAATCCGCCCCCCATACGGCCACGATTACCACGCAGTGTCAGATTGTTGATGGTTATATCCGAATATAATCCTGCTATCCCACCGCCATAATTGGTTGCCCGGCAATTGACAATCGTAATTCTAGATAATACCGGATTGGAATAATTGCTGGCAAAACCACCTCCCTGAGCAGCCAGCCCACCGGTAATAGTCAGGTTTTCTATGGTATTATCAACCGAAATATCGCATATCAGGGCCGATCCCTGTTGTTCAGGGTCTAAGATAACACCAGATTCGGACTCACCTTTTAAGCTAATATAACTGTTAAGATGAATGGGAAATTGCTCGCCAATCGCAGAAGGGCTGTAATAACCATCGGCCAGGAAAATAGTATGTGGTGATTGATAGTCGGCCAGTATTTTGGCTAATGCAAACGAAATTGTCTGCAGTGGTTCATCCGGGGTGAGGCCGCTGTTGGTATTATCGCCCTGTGGACTTACATGAAGATCAGCCTGAACCTGGTTCACAACTGCGTTAAGAATATTGAAATTAAACTTGTTACTGGGGTAAGCATGATAATTGGTAGGCACCAGGACGGTAAAGGTATCGACAATTACCGATATTGAGAAAAGATTACTGGTGGCCAAGTCATTTCCCTGGTTACCAGCGATATTACTATAAATATTACATCGGTTGTTATAATCCATAACCGGCACTGCATTAAAGGCACAGTACATGCCCCCCCCTTGAGTAATAGCGTTGTTTTCGAAGATAGACACATTTGCCAATTGTGGATTGGAAAATGTAGTCATAAAAAGTCCGCCACCGTTACTACTAACATAATTATCATATACAGATATATTAGTGAGGACAGGACTTGATTCGGTACAGTAAATACCACCTCCATCTACTGCCTGATTGCCGGTTATTGAAAGACTAGATAATTCCGGGTTTGATTGGTAACAATAGATACCACCACCAGCAACCGCCTGATTGTCAGATATTGAAAGATTTGATAATTCAGGGCTAGACTGATTACAATAAATACCGCCGCCATTACCGATGGCATAATTGTCATGTACGGATATATTAGTGAGTACCGGACTTGATGCGGTACAGTACATCCCACCGCCATCTATCGCCTGATTGTCAGATATTGAAAGACTTGATAATTCCGGGTTTGACTGGTTACAATAAATACCACCACCTTGTTCTGCCACACCGTTGATAATTGTGCAGTTGGATAATGAACTTCCCTGGCTCAGGTAAAATACGAACGCATTTGTTTGAAATTCAGCATCGATAATAACACTATCCATAATTTCACCAGCCAATCCGATATAGTCATCTGGTCTGATTGGGAAATATTCACCGGTATTAGTTTCACTGTAAATTCCGTTAGCCAAGTGAATTATCTGAGGGTTAGCGCTATCTGCCATCATAATGGATTGGGCAAATAAGATTGTTTTCAGCGGCTCCACAGCAGATAATCCGCTGTTAGAATTATTTCCATCAGGGCTGACATACAAATCATCCTGGACTTGCTGAATTTTACCGTGAAGAATATCAAAGGTGAATTGATAATGAGGCACGACATGGTAAAGTCCAGGAGATACAACGGTGAATGTATCCAAAATGACCGGGAAGATGGACGAACTATCAACTGTAATATCATTGCCAATCGGAGGAGAATTATTGAGATAAATATTAGAGCGATAATTACTATCGAGGATAAGGGAAGAACTGTTTTCACAGTAGACACCACCACCCTGGTTGATGGCAAAATTATTGTGTATAGTTAGATTTGCAATTACTGGATTGGACTGATTACAATAAATCCCACCTCCATCTACCGCTTGATTGCTGGTGATTAAAAGACTTGATAATTCCGGATTTGACTGGTAACAATAAATGGCACCACCATGTACTGCCGCACCGTTGATAATTGTGCAGTTGGATAATGAAGTTCCTTCACTTTGGCCGAATACGAACGCATTTGTTTGATTTTCTGCATCGATGATGACCCCGGTTTTAGATTCACCTACCAGTCCGATATAGTCGTCCAGTCTGATTGGGAAGTATTCGCCGGTGTTAGTACTACTGTATACTCCGTTAGCCAAATGGATTATCTGAGGATTAGCACTGTTTGCCAGCATAATGGATTGGGCAAATAAGATTGTTTTCAGCGGATCAGTAGCAGATAATCCACTGTTAGTATTATTTCCATCAGGACTGACATACAAATCGTCTTGAACTTGCTGTATTTTGCCGTGAAGAATATCAAAAGTGAATTGATCGTGAGGCACTACATGGTAATGTCCGGGAGATGCTACAGTAAATGTATCCAATATAACCGGGAAGATGGATGAATTATCAACGGTAATATCATTACCAATCGGAGGAGAATTATTGAGATAAATATTAGAGCGGTAATTACTATCGAGGATCAGGGAAGAACTATATATACAGTAGATACCCCCACCCCCGATACCAGCAGAATTATCAGATACATTTGTGCCCGACAGGGTTGCATTGGAATAATCAATACAAGAAATCCCACCACCATTATTACCTGCCGAATTGCCATGAATATCTGTATTAATGAATTGTGGTTGAGAATTGTGGATAATATAAGCTCCACCACCATTGTTTTGAGCGCTATTTTCGAATATATCTAACTGATCAAAGATGGGATTGGATTGAAAGCAGTACAGTCCTCCACCAAATAATGCCTGGTTATTTCCGATCGAGGTTTCCGTCATTTGAACAGCGGAACGTACAACAAGTAGACCACCACCGCTGTTACCGGCCTGATTGTTAATTATCGTCAATTCCTCAGCGAGCAATTGTGATTCCGTACAATAGATACCACCAGCCAAGTGTAGGGCTGTATTTGATGTCACTGTCAACTTTGACATCACCGTGGACGAATAGTATAATATTATTCCTCCTCCAACTGAAGCACTATTCCCTGATATGAATACATTTTCAATAACGGGATTTGAGTAGCGGCAGGCAATGCCCCCGCCTTGCGATCCAACATTGTCAGTAATATTCAAATAGGACAGGCGAGGACTTGATGCGATATCGCAGATTATGCCACCCGCCGAGAAACCAGGATAGGCATTCTGGCCGAGACCATTTGTTATGGTTAGACCAATCAGGGCAGCCGTTGTGTCTTCACCACTGCTAAATGTAACCGTTGTACCGCTGCTGGTCCCGTCAATTATTGTTTGACTTATATATGCAGTGTCACCGGTAGTAACAAATAAACTGCCAACCACGATATTTTTCCCATTGAAGTTTATGTTTTCAAAATAGGTACCTTGCTGGATTAGAACAGTATCGCCATCAGTTGCCAGATTGATACCACCCTGAATAGAATCAATATCGGCAGGGACATTAATGATGGTTGCAAAGATATAGGATGTTGTTAGTTTTAAAGAGAAAAGTGTTCTACTGACTAATAAAAGTCTGTTCAATATAATTACCTTCAGCGTGTTTATAGTTTTTAGAAGGAATCCTAATAAGAATCAAAAGATCCACAATTACAGAAGTACTTGACTAATCGTACTATAAGTGTATGATTCTTTATCTCAAAAGTATAGTATTGATTTTAGTTAGTCAAGTGGTGTTGAATTGGTATTTTTAAACCAAATCTAAATAACTTCGCTTTTAGTATGTCGAAAATTGGAACGGAGGTATTGATAGAATATATTGTGAGGAAACATTCTACAAAGGATTTATAGTTCTTTGGGCTATTGCCAGAAATGAATATTCGGTATGCTACCAGTAAGCAGTAAATCTACTTCAAAAATAAGAATGTGACTAGTTGTTTGCTGTAGTTCGTCTGATCTGCCCATATTGATTGTCCCAGTTTCTAATTTCGAACCTAAAATCTTAAAGGAGTCAAGACGACAAGATTATATAGGGTATTATTTCACAGAAATTACGCACTTCAGCGTATTGCTTGGGAATCTGTCATGATGTACATTATAATCTAAGTAGGAGTTAATCAATGGGGAGTTTGAAAATATTATCCAATAAGTTATTATGTATATTTCTAATTTATATATTTCACTCAACATTTTTACAGGCACAATGGTTTCAGCAAACCAATGGTTTACCAGATAATTGGTCTTATAGCGACGTGATTGATGCCTGTGATAATCAAACCGCTGTGATTTCAATTATGACCTATACTACTAATAATTCCCAGCTTTTTAAAACAATTGATGCAGGACAAACATGGTTTGAAATCCCCAATCCGAATGCACAGACTTCAAGAGTTCATGTAATTGATCTTTCCTTAGTAGATAGCACCCACTTGTGGATTTGCACAGCTTATCCAGCAAAAATATTTTCCACTGAAAATAATGGTGCAACCTGGGAAGAGCAATTCTATGACTCTACGATGACTGATTTTATCAACTATATTGAAATGTTTGATCTGAACAATGGGATAGCTATGGGAGATGCTATTGATTGGGGAGCAGGACCGGCAATATTTTTAAGGACCACAGATGGGGGTGCTAATTGGGTATCGGTAAATGATTCAGCTTTTGGTGGCAGTTCAGGGGATATTTGGCGTCGAGTTGATTTTGTGAATCCAGATGTTGGTTATTTCTTCGAATCTGGTTCTAATCCTCAATTGTTGTTCAAAACATTTGACGGTGGTTATAATTGGGATGCTCTCCCATATCCTGCAAACTATATCATGGTTCTCAAGTTTTATGATGAAAATATTGGGTATGCTATCAATTGGGATGCTGACTATTACACTTTTGATGCAGGACAGACCTGGACTGAAATACCCGACACTACTGATGGGTGGGGTACGGATATTGAATATTGTCCAGAAGATCCATCTAAAGTTTGGAAATGTGAATTGGGATCTTCTGGGGCATTTTTTAGCAGTGATTCAGGGAAAACCTGGAGCGAGCAAACTGGTATTACTGCACCAAGAGATATAGTGTTTGTTGACGCTGCGAATGGCTGGATACTTGGTGATGTTGGAGTTTATCATACCACAAGTGGCGGTCACATTCTCACTATTACCGAGATTAACATTCCGCATAACACAGAATCCACCGGTCCTTTTTCCTTGGAATTTTCGATCGAGGAAACCGGTGGAATCTGGACTGATCAGAGACTGTTTCACTATACGATTGAAGATATTCACGACTCATTGGCATTAATATATATGCCGCAAGATAATGTTTGGCAGGCGAATCTACCTGAATTTTCTGGAATAACTGGAACGACCGAATTACAATACTGGTTATCAATCGAGCAAACTACCGGTAATTATTACACCTGGCCAATAGGGGCTCCAGCAAATTCCAATACAATAGTTTTCGGTCCTGATACTACTGGACCTGTACTGGATGAATTAAGTACGCAATCGGCAGCTCATTACCTAATCCCGTTTGAGAAAGAAATTAGGATCGATGCAGTTTGGGACGACCGTTTTGCTCTGGATACACCTGTGTTACACTACCGTGTCAATCAGGGAACTGAGGAATCAAGCCTGATGGACTGGATCGACTCAACATTTGCCAACGAAACTTGGCTAACCAGTTGGAAGGGAGTTGTAACAGGGCAAACGGGCAATCTGCATGATACGGTGTATTACTGGGTGACGGCTTCAGATATGAGTCAGAATCAGAATATGGGAGTATCTCAGACAAAACACTTCACAACAGCCAAAGTTGAAGTTATAGGTGATTGGGAACAGGCTGAGAGTTATGAGGATATTTCCTTATGGACGCCGTTTTCATATGGTAGTTTATATGACTATAATTCTGGAGATTATCAATGGGGGACCGTCATCAAAGAGTCAATGAACGTGTTAGATGCATTTCGGGATACACTGCGATATGAGCGTCGATTGAACTTCAGTCATGTAGAAGATGCCTGGTTGAGGGTCCCCATGATCATAAATTTTGGCCAATACAATGAGGGATATTTACAGGTGTCTACTAATGGTGGGGATTGGACCAACCTTGATCATTATGTTGGGCAGGTTCCGCCCACAGTGTATCAGTATGATCTATCTGAGTATGCCGGTGAAGACTCGATTTATTTCTTGTTCCATGTTATGCACTGGGATGCTAACCTGAACTGGTTAATAGATGACATCATCCTGTACTCGGATTCTACATTGGTGAGTCTGGAAGATTATCTAGTAATTGCAGATCAATTTCAATTGCACCAGAATTACCCCAACCCTTTTAACCCAATAACCACCATCCAGTACAATTTACCAGAAAGATCAAATGTCCAAATTACCATTTACAATCTGCTTGGCAGGAAAGTAGCTACACTGTTATCAGAAACTCAGGATACTGGGAGTAAATCAGTCCGGTGGGATGCTACTAATGTTGCCAGCGGGGTGTATTTCTACCAGATTCGTGCCGGAGAGTTTGTGCAGACCAGGAAGATGGTGATGTTGAAGTGATCATTAAATCAGCATATCAACAAACAACCGGCCTAGTTTGTGTCTGTGATTTGAATGTTAGGCTATAAGATCAGAGATTAGCGATGAAATACAGAATATTAAAAATATCGATTCTTTTTTTGGTGACATTACATATTGCATGCTTAGCACGATCCAATGAATCGATATTTAGCGGACTTGGAATGGAGATCGGAGGTGGACATAACACTCTTCTATGGTCTGCGCCATTCAACCTAAGAATACCAGGTGGTGTAGCAGTTGATCGAACACATCTTTCATTTACTCCGAATATTCGTCTTATTTACAATTTGAAATTAATATATAGTGTTGCTGCTTTACCTTTCATAGGATACAATCAATTTGGCGGTTTCAACGATGGCGACAAATATGTATTTGATGCAAAAGAAATTGGTTTCTTTATACTTTATAATACTTCAGTCATTGTATTTGGTGTTGGCGGAAAAATCAATTCTCATCAAAAAGTGAGATATCATGTCGGTTCATCTGATAGAGATCGCTCCAATTGGTTTACAAAACAGTCTAGAGATATTGGTATTAGAGCAAGTTATTTACTCACACCGATTAATTTTACTGTTGAATCTTGGTTCGGTTTGACCAATTTGGCAAATGGACCATTGACGGCGTTACCGGGTGCAAAAGTACATCAAAATCATTTTAGATTTTTAATTGGATACACAATGTAAAACGATGTTGGTCAAAGTCTACATCAGACATAAAATCCAAAAACATGAAGCCGTCAAGCAATCAACAAACATCCATTCAAGTTTTGCGGTGGTGAGATAGAGTGATAGGTGCGTGGAACAATGCACCGGAATAGGATCACAAAATGAAATGTATCGTACTTCTTGTTGGTTTTCTTGGGTCCGTATTTTCATACGTCCAGGCTCAATCCATTTATCTGAGTTTTGGTGGTGGTTTCTCGACATTGAATCCCACTAGCGATTATACATTCATGTATTGTAACGACAGAATGTTGTGGCCCAGCAGATTTGAAGAAACTGTTGGACAGAAATCAGACATAGGCTTCAACATCACCAGTGCCATCGAATTTCAGTTGCCAAGTGCGCCAATCAGCTTAACCGCAGGAATATCTTATTCGCAATTGTATGGCAAAACTGACTCTGTAAAGGCATACACTCCACCCTGGTACAGCTCGATGTATACTACCGGGGAATTGAAGACTCGAAGCAACCTTCTCACATTCAGAACTGGCGTTAAGTGGGAAATCATTCGTTCTCGTATTGCTCCATATGTTTCTCTTGAATTACTGTACAACATCTTTGGTGATACAAGACTGAGTATACATACTCCTTATCACTCTACTGAAGCAGTCGTCGACGGCAATACAAGAGCTGGGTTTTCATTTGGAGGTGGGCTACGCATAAGCGTTTTCCCATCTATTGACACAAGCGTTGGAGCAAACTACACATTGAATAATATGTTGACTCCAGACAGTCACGAAAAACACAAGAATATGCTTAACATTGGTGCAAGCGTGCTATTCAAGTTGCTTTGAATGCACCTAATCAATCTCTCAAGTTGACGCCGGTGATTTTGGCCGTTCAGTGCAGAACTGCGATGAAATGAGGGCAAATATGAAAGTTTTAAGAAGTAATAAACCTTCAGTTATTTGAAACTCTTTCGATTTTCTGATAGAAAAGTATTATGCTCAATTCTCTGAAGAATCTCAAAAATACCTTTGGTACATTTTTTGAGTTACTTTTATCTATATTGCTACGAGATATTCAATAAGATTAATGGTAAATCACTTCAAAAGTTATCTTTCTTTCATCATTCCAATTTTCGTTGTATTGGTTGTTTCTTCCTGTGAGTATTTCAATGAGGAAAATCAACAAACTGGAAGATTCAGTAATAAATTCTTGGAATCGGGGTATGATTCTGACCACAGTTATATATCCTTAAGAACAGTCAGACAACCTGATGAGAGTTTGGATGTATTTATCACGGGGTGGGGTATTGAAGAGACTGGTTTGTTCCTTCATCATAAAATTGTTGATTCTACACTGAATCTACATGTTATGGGATACTGTGGGACTGTTTCCAGCTATACATGGGTTAAAGCAACATTAAATTATTTAATAACACCAATTGCTGAAGACACTATAAATTGTATTATACATCATTCCGGTAAAGATACTCTGGTTATCAAAAAGAATTAATATGAAACGGTTAATCTTCTTACTTGCCTGCTTGCTATTGTTCAATTGTGAAGATAATGTTGACGATACAAATGATGGTATCGTATATAATGGATTTGTTGAACTTCCAATTGATAATTATTATTCTTCAGAGATTTTCCCTGAATCCTATCTAGGTGTTTATGGATTATGGAAATGTTATCAAATATCAGGTGGTTGGGCTGGTGATATTGTTGTACCCGATCCTGATATATTTTTTATCATGGAACCTTATGGTATCTTTGGAATAATCGAAAATGATACTCTTCGAGATATTGGGAAGATTGAAATCGGTATCGGTTTGTATGAGGCATTGTTTGTCAGATTCATATCAGATGACAGCACAAAACTGTTTTTGTACGATCTAGAGAAGTACATATACTTGCTCGGCGAGGATACTCTTTTATTAGAAGCACCTTGCTGTGATCGATATAACTACCACTTCGTTCGGGAGGAATGATCAGTATATTACTATAAAATAATTGACCTGGTTTTGGGCAGCTCCTTTTTATATCTACGGAAGTATAGTTCTTTGGGATACCGCCTGTGACGGACGCTTGGTATGCCACCAGTATGACAAATCTGGAACTCAAGGAAACTCACTTTTTGGTATTTAGATTTTCCGATGTACAATTGATTTTTTGATACCTGTTGCATACTAATTGTACTGAGTCTATATAAAAAATTCCATAACAATAACTTATAAATGCTGTGCAACGGATTATAAGTCCTATGACTTCTAAATTGTAGATATAGAACAAGAGTAAAGTATAGTCCTTAGGTCTACTAACTATTCACAAATGGTTTTCACCACACCCCCCAGTCTTTGGGGGCACCCCCCATGTTCTAACATATATATCACTCATACATTTTTCAGGGAAATTTTATCATACTGGTTGCATACCTGGTATTCATTTTTGACGGAAATGCAAGGGCTCACGAAGCCTTTGGCTTGTACATTCAGTTATTATCACTCCTTGATTAACTCAAATCTTAACACTACTTTCCAAATAAGAAAACACATACATACCGCACGATTGATCCAGCACTTCTGAAAATAGCGGATCCTCTGTTTCTTAATCCGATTCTCGTCTGAATAGTAATTAATTATGAGGTCATAACGATGAGAAATTTCATATCAACATTTATCATTATACTATTTATCTCCTCTTCATCTTTAGCTGGTCATTGGGAATTTACTGGTGTTGTAATGAACGGGTATACAATTGCAACCAACGAAGGTATCGATGCGGTAAATGTTCCAGGTTTGAAGAACCTGTATGCCGTTGGTGTAGATCCTGACAATAGAGTATGGGCTGGTGCATATTATTCTCGCCGTTTGGAAAATACTGAAGGGCTACCGGACTTAGATAGGTATCCAGATTTGTGGTATGAAACAAATGGATCAGAAATTTGGAATCTACCGCTTTTTATCTGGGATCCGATTGACGCTTCAATTGATACGGTAAGATTTTTAGCTTATGGCGATGGTTCACAGGATACATTATTAAGTCACCGAGGAATTGATCGGTCTCATGATGGCAATATGATAATTACTACTAAAGAGGCAGTATATAAAGTCAATTATCAGACGATAGAAGTTATAGCCAGATGGGATAATCCAGACTTAGGTAATCCACTACAATATGCAAATTGTGATGGAAATGGGTATGTTTATACCCAGGGATTGTTTGGCGGACCGGTTTATATTCTCGATCCAGATGATTTGACTTATTATAGCGAGTTTAACACCTTCATTTCACCAGTCACACGTGGTGCTGCTGTTTCTCAGAATGGTAATGATGTTTATATTGCTACTACATTCGGTGGAGACGAACATTATCATAGTAATAATGGCCCTGATGGCACCTATGCGTATGTAGGAATTGTTGGGACTGAAGTTGTGACAACTGGTACAACGATGTTGGATCCTGCGGGATATTTATGGTTGATTGCCTGCATCGACCAGGACGATGATATGTGGAGTTTTGATCCCAATGATAATTATGCAGTTGCAGATGATACAAGTTTTACCTATCCAACTGCTGCTGATACAACCATTTATGGTTATTTCCTACCAGAATTTGTGAGGTGTCCCCGAGACGCAGCATTTAATACAGCAGGCAATAAAATGTATCTTGCAGAATTTTATGGCTACACGATTAAGGAATACACATATATTCCAGACGATACCGAACTGGAAATCGTGTTAGAGATTCCTGAGATATACGCATTTTCCGATGATACAATTTTGGTTCCAATTAATGTAGAATTTCCAATGGATTCCAGTTTTAGTTCCGCAGAAATTTCAATAAGTGGCTACAATGGAAAATTAGACTTTCTATCGGTTGATACAAGTAGCAGTTTAATGGGTTCAGCAGGTTGGACGATTCAATTTAATGAAACGGACAGTCTCCTGATTACAGCAGCCGCTGGAGCGGATGATTTATATGGTGAAGGTGTTTTATTCAGTCTGGAATTTGCAGTTCCTGATACAGCAATTGGTTTTATTCCAATCATGCTTGATTCAGCTCTATTCGATACTGGTGCTATTCGTGTGGAGCTTATTTCCGGTGGTGTTAATATCCTTTCATCCACTGCCGATTATGGTGATGTGGATTTAAATGGAGCAATACAAGCCTTCGATGCTGCCCAGATCCTGAAATATTTAGTTGATTATATCGATCTTGATTATCTACAGAGGTTAAATGCCAATGTTAGCTGGGATAGTACAATATCCGCATTGGATGCAACCTTGATATTACAGTATGTAACAGGTCAAATCGATTATCTCCCCTTTGATTCGACAGAGCAATTAATGATGGCAAGTGGAAGTGTTTATATGGAGAATGGTGAGTTTTTGGCAGGTCAATTGATAGAACTACCCATTATATTGAATGATGGACAGAATATTCGATCATTTGAAGGTGTAATAACTTTTAATACCAGTCATCTCACTTTTGAAGAATTAATATGGTCGCCGATAGCAAGTTCTTGTACTATCATAAATAATCAGGTAGAAGGTGAGATAAAATTTGCTGGTTCTGGTCCTATTCCTGATGGTGATTCGGACATACTTGCTATTCTGAGATTTACTGTTAACGAAAACATTGAGGCAAGTGAGACATTAGTCACAATTACTAAACTCCGATTTAATGAGGGTGACATATTAGAAAATACAGCAACAGCGGAACTTACTAACCTACTTTCAACCGATATTTCACGAATGCCAAATGAATTTATATTAAATCAAAACTATCCAAATCCCTTTAATCCAAACACTACTATTTCTTACCAAATACCAGTGCCGAGCTTCGTGGAAATAACTGTTTATAGCCTCACGGGACAAATAGTTGAAACGATAGTATATGATTATCAGGATACGGGTTATTACACTGCAATTTGGAATGCCGAAGGTCTTAGTTCAGGTCTTTATTTGTATCGATTATCAGCTGGTGATTATAAAAAAGTTCGAAAGTGTTTGATAGTTAAATGAAACCTACGTTTTTGGAATCTTCATCAAAGAGAAACGATTAATTACATTACGTGGGGATATTATGAAAACAAGTAGTAAGTATTTTACACTTTGTATGCTAATGGTTACTTTTACTCGAGGAACAATAATAAATGTACCTGGTGACTATGGAACAATTCAAGCTGGTATAGATGCGGCTATTAACTGGGATACTGTTTTAGTGCACCCAGGCAATTACTTTGAAAATGTCAGTTTATTTGATAAGAATATTGTGATTGGCTCACTATTTATACTGAATGGCGATACTTCATACATCTCCCAAACAGTGATTGATGGAGGAAATACTGATGTTGTTATTATGGTTTCTAATGTATCAGACACAACAGCAGTTATTTCTGGTTTCACAATCACCAATGGAAATGGAGCTTACGGTGGTGGTATTAATCTACAGTATTCTTCAAATCTTAGATTGGAACATCTAATTATTAAAGATAATCAATCAAATAGTCGTGGTGGTGGTATCAATATATGGATGAACTCTAATCCAACTATTAGTGATGTTACTGTCCGGAATAACTATGCTGCTTGGGATGGTGGTGGTATTGATTGTCATTCATCATGTAATCCCAGAATAATTAAATCAATAATAACAGATAACTACGCCCAAAATACCGGTGGTGGTGTTTATTGTACCTATGCTTCAAATCTCTATATCAGAGAATCTGTTATTGCACGAAACCAAGTATCTTGGCATGGAGCAGGATTAGCCAGTCAAAATAATTCAACGGCATATTTAATAAATGTCACAATAGTTGATAATATTAGCGGATGGGGAGGTGGTGGAATTTCCTTATACGAAAACTCATCCAGTATTCTGGTAAATTCAATTATATGGAATAATGTACCATATTCTATATCCTTTGAAAGTACAGGATTGTCTAATTCTTTAATAGTTACGCATTCTGATATTCAAGATAGCCTTAATGGTATTATTACAAATAATAATGGTACAATTAATTGGATTGCGGGCAATATAGATTCAGATCCCTCGTTCATCACTGCTATCACTGGAAATTATCATTTAAGACCAAACTCTCCTTGTATTGACTCTGGTACAGATTACTTTAACTGGAATGGTAATACACTAATTGAGCTCGATACATCTGATTATATTGGAACAGCTCCTGATATGGGAACTTTTGAGTTTGATCCAGCACTGTATGAAGCTCCAATTGAAGTATCAATCCCTGAACTTTCCTCATATGCTGGTGATACCGTTCAAGTGCCAATTAATATTCAATTTCCGGTTGGCTATTCAATAAGCTCAGCAGAAATGCAAGTTAATGGTTATCAGGGATTTCTTGAACTTGTTGGAATTAATACAGACTCAAGTTTGTCCGGTGACTATGGGTGGAGTTATCAATTTCATGAAACTGATAGTATGTTAAACATTGCGCTCGCTGGTGCAGATGACATCATTGAATCTGGTGATTTAATACGGATGGAATTTGAGATACCAGACACTGCGATGGGATTTAATTCAATTTATTTAAGATCAGCATTATTTGATACAGGTGCATTTGATGTAACTCTCAATTCTGGTGGAATTTCTATTATCCCGCCTTACAACGGTCCAGTTTGGCACATAGCGGTTTCAGGATCAGATATTATAGGTAATGGTTCAATAACCACACCCTTTGCCAGTATTCAACGTGGAATAACATTTGCCATTGATGGCGACACAGTTCTTGTCCAACCCGGTACATACTTTGAGAATCTCAATTTCAATGGTAAGAATATTACTGTAGGATCATTAATATTACTTGCCGGGGATGCATCATACATAACGACAACGATAATTGACGGTACCGCATACGGAAGTGTTGTGACATTTGAGAATGGCGAGGATTCATCCGCTGAATTCGTCGGTTTTACAATTACAAATGGCCGTGCCTGTAATGGTGGAGGTATTAGATGCCAAGATTCAAGTCCTACTTTAAATAGACTTGTTATTCACAGCAATAAATATGCATCCGATTCCGAGTGTACTCATATAAAAGGCGGAATTGGTATTTATGTACAAAATGCCAGTCCAAGCCTTACTAATTCAAAAATTTACAATAATAATGTGTTAAATACCACAAATGTGCTGGGTTGCGGTGCCCGGTTTGATGAGTCCAGTATTTATATGCGTAATGTAGTTGTTTATAGCAATCATAATTCTGGTTTTGGTGGGGGAATGGCAAGCATTAATTCCAGTCCAATACTTATAAATACAACAATAAAAGACAACAGCGCAGACTGGGGCGGGGGAATATATTGTATTGACTCACATCTGTTATTTAATCGAATAGACCGCTGTAGTATTTATAATAACTCAGCAATCAGCAACTTGGGTAATGATCTGTTCACAACTGATATTACAATAAACGATATAATAGTAGATACATTCACGGTTCTTGTTCCACTGGAAACGCATGCCTTTCCGATATTTTATTTCATATTTGACATTGAACATGACACAAGTGGTGCAACACTTTCAGCCAATTATCATTCTATGCCATTACATTTCACACTTTATCAAAACCACCCCAACCCATTCAATCCAACAACTACAATCCAATACGAACTACCCCAAAGATCAGATGTCCAGATCACCATCTACGACCTGCTTGGAAAAGAAATAACTACTCTGGTATCAGAAACACAAGAGGCTGGCTTCAAATCAATCCAATGGAACGCAACCAAAGTCCCAAGTGGCATGTACTTCTACCAGATCAGGGCAGGGGAGTATGTGCAGACCAGGAAGATGGTGGTGTTGAAGTAGTTTTACTGCATACTGGTTGCATACCGATTTTTTGTATTCCTTTAAGTTGCCCTATATTAGCAGTTACGCAACATTGCTGAGGGACTTAAAATCCCTCGCCTTCAAAAGCGTGCCGGTTCGAGTCCGGCCCCGGGTACTTGTTTAAATTATAAAAAATATATATGTTTAGGAAAACACTGGGAGAGCTAATTACTCTCCCGATTATTTTTATGAATCTGCCAAAGTATCACTATTCGTTATATCATTGAATGTACCTTTTACCAGTCTAATTGATGTTCAGGAACACCGATTGATTTTCCGTAATTCTTTGCTTCTTGTTTTGTAACACTATTTCCCATCTTATAAGAAAATATTTGTTTGTGAAAGATAATGTATTCGGTTGTTAAATCAGACAGGTTTGCATACCACTTATCCAAAATTGAATTTGAAACAAGTATAGCAATATCTTCAATGTCTATATCAGCACCCTCTACATATATAGCAGTCCAAACTTTGGGTTGCCAGTCAATCGCACTTTTACAAACGTTCCATTTTTCCTTTTTTGTGATGGATATTCTGTTATCTGTTAAGATGTCTGTATTTCTAAGACTTTCTTTCAAAATTAATCCCTTATACATCGCAATGAAATCCTTTGTTTTTAATAAACCAATCGACAACTATCAGCACGATCGCATATCTTGCTCTGTTTGCTTTATTTGTGAAAAAGTTCATTGAAAAATTTCTGCCTGCCCAAGTTAGACAAGGTGTCTATTTTTTTCTTTTCAAGAAAATCATTGCCAGCCCCTCTTCTAAAATACCACACGCAGTCAAATAAAATACTTAATTTGTTTACATCGTATAAATGTTTCTGTTCAATAGGGGTCAGCGGACGATGCTTCATATACTCTTGCACGATGCTGCGGGCTTTTGTTACATCGAATATGTCAGCGGTATGAGGCCATGCCCAATAATCAATCAACACGACTAGATCGAACTGCAGGAACGTATAGTTTGCATCATCAAAATCGATCAAGGCAACAAATTCGTCTTCTTGAAAAAGTATATTTGAGAAGTGAAAATCACAGTGGCATATACCTTTAGGTAATGACGGTGGGAGGTCGAGAGTTGAAAGTTCATGCGCTAGCCATGCAAATTTTTCTTGGGCGCTTTTCGTGTTGTGACTTGTAGCTTCTACGCGAGCCAAAGTTAGACACAGTTCAGGATCGTAATTCCAGCGATGTGGTGTGTACCGTGAAAAAAAATCCTTTGTTAGTTTCTGAAGTTCCGCGGCTTTTTGTACGAGTTGCTGTTTGTGATGGGCGCTTGGGTGTTCTATATGCCGACCTTCAATGAATTCAAAGATTATATACGGCTTATTACGATACATGCCAACGTATGTATCCTGCGTGTTCTTGAACTGGGACGGACATGGATAGTGGCGCTTTGCTAGATACTCGAGTAAATTACTCTCAAATAAAACCGATTCCTTTGAACGATTTTCATAGTACCGGAAGACAAACTTTCCTTGTGTGGTCTGAATGAAAAAGTTTGTTTGGACAGTGCCTTGTTGAATAGCATCCGACCGAGTATATTTTCCCAAATTATACAGTGAGAGAATGTTTACAAAATCAGTGGATTTAAATGGTGTATTGACGGCCATCCTTTGCATGTCTCATTGTAGGATAGTTATAGCTGGCTATTGGCGCGGTGGTTGAGCTGCAATAATGAATCTGATATTTGTAAACTTGCTTTCATCTTATTCTTAAGCTTGATCAGATTGAAGATTTGGATTTGGAATATTCTAATATGGTAAATCGTCGGGGAGTACATCCTTGTAATCCGGTTTAGGGTCTTGGCTGAATTGAACGACTTCGATTGTTTTCTGACCCTCCAGCAGGGCTTTTGCAACTCGATGCATGCCGTCCATCAAACGGCCATCTGAAGATAGGATTATCGGGTAATTAAAATCGGTGTCTTTTATCAGCCGCATATGTCCCACAATTGCTCGACAGGTGGGTTTGTCATGTTTGTCTCCAAACCAATATGTTTGGTCAATTTCTTGGATAGTCTCGATCTTTACCCACTGTCGATCATAGTTCTTTGTCAATTCAACCAAACGGTCGACATCCCATGCAAAATAACCTTTAGGAGAAGGACGAAAATGATACTGCTTTCTCAATTGTTGATCATCCTGATTCTGACGCTTAACTAGTTATAGAGTGACTTTGTTATACTATTATGGAAGATAAAAATATTGAATAAGTTCATTATTTATCCCAAGTATTCTTTTAATTACCAAATATTAAATTATTATTTTCATACATCCAAACGGTATGTTTTTGTAATCGGGTATTATACTAATGTCGGACAATATTTAGTCGCTTTTGATTATCCCGGAGACGTTCCATTATTGCGAATGTGACAGGTTTATTTTAGAGCCGCTTCGGCTATTTTAATGCTCAAAATTGCCTCATCGAGAGTTATAAATGGTAATACGCTGTGATTTTCAATTCCGGCGATTACATTATCAAGTACTGCGTTTACCAATTGACAATAGATGGCTTGTTTGGTTTGAGCTAATTTGAAGCTACCGGTAATCTGATGGGTTACGGAATATTTGGCTCCACCTGACGTTATGGATTTTTTCTCATTTGCTGGCGCGTTGTCCGAAATTCCCCAGCCTGCTGGTCGTGAAATATCGATAATTGCTTCAATCGGCTGATTGTCAGCGATGGTATATCCAGGCAGCTTCTCTAAGATGGACGCTGTTTGTTCACTAACCAGCGCTTTCACATTACCACTTAGCGGTATCCACCCATAAGTTTCGATTTCGGCCAGATCAAAGATGAATTTCATTGTGGTGGATTCAAAAAAACCGGGCCGCGAAAAATCGTGATAGTGAGTGGCGATTATACCATTATTGTAACAAACATTTGCTAGAACCTGATCTTCCTGTTGAGGGGAGCGATCAAATTTTACTCCGGTGATATCTATGGGGATGGCTTCAGTTATGAAATTTACCAGGTCAATAAAATGTACTCCATGTTCAATCAGGATTCCCCCGGATTGATTCTTATCCCAGAACCAATGACTTACCGGTAAACATTCATCCTGGGCGTAATTTTCTATTAATACGCGACGTAATCGCCCAAATGATCGTTTCAATACCCAGTCTTTGATCAATTGGGCGAAAGGATGGAACCGAAGCATAAAATCGACGACCAGAATCCGATCCGATTGTTTGTGCAAAACAGCAATCTTTTGAGCTTCCGCTGTGCTGGTAGCCATTGGTTTTTCCAAAATAATGTGTTTATTGCACTCAATTGCTGCCAGAGCAATTTCTGCGTGGGTCGCCGGAGGTGTTGCGATTACAACAATATCGATCGACCGATCTTTTAGTAAGTCCTGCCAGTCAGAGTACCATGTGATAGTTTCATCATTGGTCGTCGGTTGATTTAGATCGGCGATGGCCTGGACGGTAATTTTTCTATTGGCAGACCAGCAATGTTTTAAAAATTGGCCGAATCCACCGAAACCAATAATTCCGATTTTGTAGATTTTCATTCTGCCATTATTCTATAATGATAGGATTAATTTTGGTATTCATCCAGTGTGTAATTCTGAAATTAATTGTTTGAATTTAACTCTTATGATAATAATATCGAAACGCTTCGATATTATTATCATAAGGGGTTTGATGGGAATTACCATAAAAGACATTGCTAAGATGGCCGGTGTGTCGACATCCACCGTATCATTAGTAATATCTGCGAAAGGTTATGTAAGTGGTGAAACCCGGTCACGTGTACAGCAAGTCATCGATGAATATAATTATATTCCTTCTCGATCAGCCCAGCAGTTAGCATCACAACGTACTGGAAATATAGGCTTTATTGTCTCTGATATACACTTGTCGCGCTCCGAAGCATTTTATAGTCGAATATTATTAGGTGCAGAACTCGAAGCTCGAAATCATGGAATGTATATTCTGTTATCAACGGTTGGCGGCAATTCTGGAATACCGGCCAACATACCACGATTTGTCAATAGCAATGATGTAGATGGTATTATCATTGCCGGTAGTGTTCCTAAGGGTTTAATCGCCCATATTCATAACCAGAAGATACCGACTGTTCTGGTAGATTTCAGCATAGATGGAATAAACCTCGATCTTATTTCAATCGACAATCGACACGGTGTTGCGCAGGTGGTTGATCATCTTGTCAGCCACAATATCAATCAAATTAGTTTCGTTGGTGGTTCATTTTACCATCCTTCGATCAAGGAGCGATTTGAAGGGTACCAAACAGCAATGACAAAAAACGGGCTTGGCGAAATTGCTCGTAACAGCGATTTCCATTATCTGGTTGAGCATGAAACATCCCACGAATGTGGCCAGCGGGGAATTGCGACAATACTTAAAAAGAATCCCAATCTGGAAGCGGTGATTTGTGTGAATGACACAACGGCCACGGGCTGTATGCAGCATCTGAAATCAATTGGCAAAAAAATCCCCGAAGAGATCAAAGTTGCTGGTTTTGATGATACAAGCTTTGCAGCGATTACACATCCTCCACTGACCACCGTTCATGTACCAAAAGTGCAAATGGGTGTCGAGGGATTGAAATTATTAATCGATCGAATTGAAAATAGAAAACGGATCCATCAGACACGGTTGATTCCGGTTGGGTTGATCGTTCGTGAATCATCCACTGGTAATATTAGTAACAATGATCAATAATTCCATGAAAATGAATCTTTCCACTGAATTTTGGGTTGGCCCAAATTACTGGCCTGCTCATGCCGGCATTCGAATGTGGTCAGATTGGCGTCCAGCCCTTGTTTTGGCTGATCTGAACAGAATGGTAGAATTAGGATTCACAGTCAATAGATCATTTTTATTTATGCCTGATTTCATCCCCACTGCCAAAGGCGTTGAACCGGTGATGGTAGAACGATTCATTGAATTTCTGTCCCTTTGTGAACAGGCAGGTATTAAAACATTGCCGTCATTTTTTGTCGGTCACATGTCTGGCGAAGATTGGGATGTAGCATGGCGGCAGAATAAAAATTTCTTCACGGATCCAGGATTGCTGGTTATCGAAAAAATGTATATTCAGACAATCGTTACGGCTGCTAAAGAGTCAATCGCTGTGGCCGGTTGGATCGCCACCAATGAGATATTCAATTATGAGTCCAATAGTACTGCCGTTGAATTTGCAGAATGGGGGAAGAAAATTACTGATTGGGTCAAAGCGATCGATCCGGTGCATCCGGTTAGTTTAGGGGAGGGGGCTCGTGGGCCGGAAACCAATCGTCGTCTGCCAAATTTTGAGACGCGTAAATGTATTGATTATCTGGATTTCATCGGACTGCATTATTATCCGCGACCGGGCAATAGATGGCATCAATCCTTTACCACCGCTTTCAGAGTGAATATTGCTCAGTTTTGGAATTTACCGGTTATCATCGAGGAATTTGGTCATTCAACTACCATGGGTTCGTTGAAAAACCAGGCCGACTATTACCGGACGGTCTTACACAGTGCATTGATAAATGGAGCAGTTGGGACGCTGAACTGGTGTTATAGTGATTTCGATCTGTATTCTGATCGCCCTTATATTCACCACCCCTTTGAAACGCGTTTTGGGCTGGTGAAAACTGATGGCAGCTTACGACCTGCAGGCGAAGTAATGAGCCAGTTTGCATCGTTGGCCCAAGAAATGAATCAAGAATGTTGGAAAAAAATATCGCCAACCGAAATTGGCCTCATGGTTCCATCAAATTATTATTATAAATACCCCCATGATTATGACAGGGAATTTAGTGATTGGTATCCGTTATATCTTGATGTATTCAGTAACCTTAAGAGGGCAAATCTAAATCCACGGTTACTACTGGAGCCAGCCGTCGAAATTGAAAATGATGGCCGATTATCCCATTTATTGGAAATTGATCCTCAGAAATACCCGGTCCTGATATTCCCGCGCTTAAAGCGGATCACTGCGGTTTTCTGGCAAACACTACTCAAGTACGTTGAAGCTGGTGGTACCCTTTATGCCAGTTTTGCCCAGGATCACTGGCTGTTGGACTGGGAGGAAATTCTGGGGATTGAATCTGATTTGAATTTTGGCCTGCCTGTTCATAGGAATTGGGATACACTTGAGCTATATCCAACCCCCAACTGGCAAAATGGAGATATTACCAAGTACAAAATATCGCTGAAGAACAATAAGACCGATTTTGCCTATTGCCCAATTCTCAGTACCAGCGCTGAGACATTATTCGAAGATCAGGCCGGTAATCCTGTATTGATCTGTCAGGAACGGGGTCAAGGAAGAATTTATTATTCAACTTATCCACTGGAAATTATTGGTTTAGCTAATCCTGATGAAGGCACAGGTCAATTTATTCAAAACATTTATAAATATTTATGGGATCAACACGGCCTGGAAGATATAATTCGCTGTTCAGGGCAGGATCTTGAATTTGGAATTTGGGAAAACTTGGAAACAGATCGTCTGAAGATTATCGTGTTAAATCATTCAGACATGGAACGGAAGGGAACTCTGGTATTTTCTGATGAAGTGATGGACAACCCGTTTCCAAATAATGTGATTATGGAATCACCTAATAAGATGACTTTCCATATTGATGGAAAAAATGTATCGGAGATTGAATTGCAATTGTCGATGGTTGAGGCAGTTTCAGTAGGATGATACAGTTTGAAAATCATAATGAAAAGTATAATAACATGGAGGTGTTATGAAGAAAACAGTTAATGTAATACTGATCCTTGGTATTTTGTTTTCAGGATCAATATTTGCAGACAACTTAATCATCAACCCCAGTTTTGAGGATCAGACGCCGGCTTTCTGGGCGCCGTTAAACGGTGCGCTTGGAACGGAATTAGGTGTCGAGTCGGCGGCAGCGAATGTTTTTGGAGGATTATACTCTTTCAAGATCACCAAAGCTGCGGCGACTACTAATCCGGTTGGTTGGCTGTATGAACATCCGATCAATATGTTCTGGGCTGGCGCTGATATTGCCACCTATGAATTAAAGGCGATGGTCAAGACCGATGGTGTTAATACAAGTCCGGCCAACGATGATGCCAAGATTGGTGTGACGTTTGAGTTTCTGGATGCTTCTGGCAGCGCCCTGGTTCCGGCAACGACCATATTTGCGGACCAATCGACAGCTTCAGTAGATTGGGATACGCTGGCTGGTGTAGCCATATTGACGGTAGCGCCGACAACTATCCGCGTGACCCAGTTCATGGGTAAAGATGCAACGGGTACGGTTTATATGGATAATGTAAACAGTAATTGGAAAGTGTTCAACGATGGTGCCGAGACGGTAGAAGGCTGGTTAAATTGGTATGCCGGTGACAATGGTTCTTGGGGAACAGTGACCGATAACGAAGCTAATACCGGTAGTTATGCCGCCGAACTGTACAAACCGGACACAACATCGTCGACATCGGAGATTGTGTACTATTCGATTCCGGTAGCTGTTGAAGCGGATGAGTGGTACAAAGTAGGTGTTTGGGTCAAGACGGACGGAGTGAATGATTCGTCAGATTTTGAGCCCACCTACATTCTGAAAGATCGTTTGGACGACCGGATCGGACTGTGCTATTTCTTCCATACGGGTAGTGTTGAGACAGAATGGTCAACCCTGGGTGGCGACAAGTACGTCTATGTAGATCAGACGACCACAGCCACTGGCTGGACGCACTACACGGTAGCGGAGCAGGCCCCGGCCACGGCGACTGGTATTTCCGTGCGGGCTCGTTTCACATCCAATCCCACTGGTACAGCCTGGTTCGATGACTTCAGCGTGGAGAAAATTGAAGTCAGCGGCGATCAGTTAATCATCAACCCCAGTTTTGAGGATCAGACGCCGGCTTTCTGGGCGCCGTTAAACGGTGCGCTTGGAACGGAATTAGGTGTCGAGTCGGCGGCAGCGAATGTTTTTGGAGGATTATACTCTTTCAAGATCACCAAAGCTGCGGCGACTACTAATCCGGTTGGTTGGCTGTATGAACATCCGATCAATATGTTCTGGGCTGGCGCTGATATTGCCACCTATGAATTAAAGGCGATGGTCAAGACCGATGGTGTTAATACAAGTCCGGCCAACGATGATGCCAAGATTGGTGTGACGTTTGAGTTTCTGGATGCTTCTGGCAGCGCCCTGGTTCCGGCAACGACCATATTTGCGGACCAATCGACAGCTTCAGTAGATTGGGATACGCTGGCTGGTGTAGCCATATTGACGGTAGCGCCGACAACTATCCGCGTGACCCAGTTCATGGGTAAAGATGCAACGGGTACGGTTTATATGGATAATGTAAACAGTAATTGGAAAGTGTTCAACGATGGTGCCGAGACGGTAGAAGGCTGGTTAAATTGGTATGCCGGTGACAATGGTTCTTGGGGAACAGTGACCGATAACGAAGCTAATACCGGTAGTTATGCCGCCGAACTGTACAAACCGGACACAACATCGTCGACATCGGAGATTGTGTACTATTCGATTCCGGTAGCTGTTGAAGCGGATGAGTGGTACAAAGTAGGTGTTTGGGTCAAGACGGACGGAGTGAATGATTCGTCAGATTTTGAGCCCACCTACATTCTGAAAGATCGTTTGGACGACCGGATCGGACTGTGCTATTTCTTCCATACGGGTAGTGTTGAGACAGAATGGTCAACCCTGGGTGGCGACAAGTACGTCTATGTAGATCAGACGACCACAGCCACTGGCTGGACGCACTACACGGTAGCGGAGCAGGCCCCGGCCACGGCGACTGGTATTTCCGTGCGGGCTCGTTTCACATCCAATCCCACCGGCACTGCCTGGTTCGATGACTTCAGTGTGGAAAAACTGGTGATTGCACCTGGATTGGCTGTTGATGAGGAGAGTGGTGATTACGCATTACCCACTCAATTCAAGCTGGCTCAGAATTATCCTAACCCATTCAACCCGGAAACGAATATTCAGTTTGATATAGCGCATTCTGATTGGGTAAGACTGGACATTTACAATCTGCTTGGTCAACGAGTTAGAACGCTGGTAAATGGTCCCCATATTACCGGTCAGTATGAAGTCAAATGGAATGCCCAAGATGATTTGGGTCAACCCGTAGCTTCAGGTGTTTATATCTATACCCTGACTACCGGAGATATCCGCTTGACCAATAAAATGTTACTTTTACGCTAATTCCTCATACAAAACAGGCCGGTATCTTTTATGATGCCGGCCTGTAGTATTATCCTGATAACAGGTTCGATCGCTTTGAGAAAGATAATGAAGATAAAAATATTACTACCATTTCTCCTGCTAACCATCCTTCTGCAAATTGGATTTGCGTCTACTACCGGCAAGATTACCGGTAGAATTCTGAATGCTGCTACCGGAGAACCGTTGATTGGTGTCAATGTGATCGTCGAAGGTTCTTCCCTCGGTGCTGCTGCCGATTTGGATGGTTATTACATGATTTTAAATATTAGACCCGGTATTTATACTTTGCGCGCCACGATGATCGGATATAAAAATGTTGTCCAGCAGAATGTCAAGGTAAACATCGATTTGACTACGGTGATTGATTTTAATATGGAAATGTCCACACTGCTGGGGGAAGAAGTTGTGGTCGTTGCCCGGGAACCGGCTGTTAAAATGGGTGTAACGTCAACGACTTTTAGTGTTAGCAGCGAACAGATTGCTCAACTCCAGATCGAGGAATTTGATGATCTGCTGAATTTGCAGGCTGGAGTTTATGAAGGGCATTTCAGAGGTGGTCGATCCAATGAGGTAATGTATATTATTGATGGCGTCCCCATGAACGATGTGTATTCCGGGGAAGTGGCTTATGAAATTGATAACGAAATGGTATCACAGGTCGAAATTATCAGCGGTACTTTTAATGCTGAATACGGCCAGGCCATGTCAGGAATTGTTAACATTGTAACTAAAGAAGGGCAGGAGCAATACGAGGGTAAATTGTCTTACTATCTCGGTAATTATTACAGTACCCATAAAGATTTATATTTATACATTAACACTTTTCGTCCGCTAGGAATTCAGAATTTTAAATTGAATCTAAGTGGTCCAATTCCGATACTTAAAAATACAACTTTCTTTTTATTGGGCCGCAAATATTCCAGTGGTGGATACATTTACGGTCAGAGGCTGTTTAATCCGTCAGATTTTTCCAATTTTTCTGATTCGGAAATCCCAGTTATCCAGAGCACCGGCGATGGCGAATACGTATCAATGAATCCAAATGATGAATTGACACTGAACGGTAAAATAACCTGCCGTTTATCCAATACAAATAAACTCAGCTATTCAGCCTTGTACCAGCAGAAACTGTTCCGAGAATATGAGCATCTATTTAAATATAATCCTGATGGTAATTACCAGCGGGAAAGTTTTGATTATAATAATTCCCTGCAACTAAACCATATCTTTTCACCGGGCACTTTTGTCATGATTAATTTTGCTCAACTGTTTTCCAAATTCGGTCAGTTTGTCTATGATGAAAATCTACAGGAAAATTATGTTGATCGAGATCATTTCACTGGTACCGGAGCCACCGGATTTTCAACTGGCGGTATGCGTATGTGGCACCATTATCGTAGCAATTTGACCAATATTGCCAAATTGGACCTTACCAGCCAAATTACACGTGACCAGAAGATTGTGGCCGGATTGAGTTTTAGACAGTATGAATTGAAATTGCAGGAGTATTATTTGTATGTTGATGAAAATGGAATTCTCCAACGAGCACCTGAGACCAGTTGGTACAATAATCGCTACACCCATAATCCTATTGAAGTGGCAGCCTATTTCCAGGATAAAATTGAAATGGGCGAAATGATAATCAATGCCGGACTGCGTTATGATTATTTCGATCCCGCCGATAGTATTCTCAGCCAATATTACGATACCAGAACTGCCGATCGGATCCGTGCAGAAACATCAGCACAGTTAAGTCCCCGTTTTGGTATCGCCTATCCCATTTCTGATGAGGGTGTTATCCATTTTTCATACGGCCATTTTTTCCAGATTCCGAATTTTGAATACCTGTATGTGAACCCTGATTTTGAAGTTTCACTGATCCAAATTGCCGGTGATCAGCCACCGCGGGGACGATTCAATGCAATGGGCAATGCCGAGCTTCAACCTCAGAAAACCGTACAGTATGAGATTGGTTTTAAGCAGGCTTTAACCAGTGATTTCACAGTGGAATTGACTGGATATAACAAGGATATCAGAGATCTGATTGGACTTGAAACACGTACCGATGTCTATGGTGGGAAATTTTGGCGTTTTATCAATCGCGACTATGCTAATATTAAGGGAGTTACACTTGCCTTAGAAAAACTCCAACGCCGTCCGGGCAGCATTGGATTTTCACTCGACTACACATTCCAGGTGGCTACCGGTAATGCTTCTGATCCAAACGATGAATGGTTAAACCAAACACAGGACCCACCTATCCAGAGCGAGAAGAAACGCCGGCCTTTGAACTGGGATCAGACCCACGCCCTGAATCTGAGTGCTACCACGGCGGTTCAAGGCTACCATATCAGTGTGATTGCCCAGGTCGGCAGCGGAACTCCCTACACAAGATCCTCGGCGCGTTATTCTAATCGGATTCTTAATGGCGAGAACAAGCCCATGACCATGACTGTCGATTTTAATTTAGCTAAAGATATCACAATTGGCAGTGTTGTCTTCCATCCCTATTTAAAGATTTATAATCTACTGGACCGTAAAAATAATAAGGAAGTTTTCAAATCTAGTGGCTCAGCTGATTATTCATATGAAATGAATTTTGAAAATTATATCGGGATTAGAACTCAGGAAGAATTTTTCACCAGGCCGGATTATTATTATGAACCACGACGAATTATTGTCGGCTTCTCTTTTGGTTTTTAATCCCTTGAGAGCATCAGGATACAGAAGGGTAAACTCATGTCAGTAAAAAGTATTTCAAGCTCAATTTCAAAAATAAAGATAGTCTGGCTGTTAACGGTGCTGGTTTGTGGTTTTTTGGCAATGGTGAATGCGCAGACAGATCCTGAAAAGCGTGGGAATGCACTCTATCGCCGGATCGGATTAATGGATGGAAATCTAGTTCAAACATTGTTCAAGAATTATGGTGAGGTGACGGATTATCCCAACGAACCATCTGCTAACTGGCCATCACTAGGTCGTCATTATTGTGACGGTGTAGCCCTGATCGTATCGGTAGAAGTGGAAAATAGTCTTCAGGAAACGATCCATCCTATGGAAACACAATATCGTGAATTCACTGATGTTTCGCCGGAAGATATCCCCTGGGGATTCGAGCCGCGACCCTACTGGTTTAATATGGACACGCGAGAAAATAGATTTCCCGCAATGAGTAATGATTCAATTAGTTGGCCGGAGACCTGGCCGGATCGTTCGAGCTCCTGGGACAATTACTGGAATGGCTATTTCGGCAAAGGGATATTTAATGCCGATTTGGAAACGGTATTTGTTTTTGATGACGATCCTGACAAGGAACCAAATCTACAGATGAATTATTATTGCGATGATACTGATTCCACCCGCGGTGGACTGGGTTTGTGGGTCAAAACTCGTGGCTTTCAGTGGAGTCAGGTGTTGGCAGAAGACTGCATTTTCTGGCTCTATAATATTACTAATGAATCGACTCACGAATATGAAAAGACGTTTTATTCCCAGTATATTGATTGGGGCATTGGTGGGGTGGAGGATGGTGCCGATGACATCGGTATGTATGATTCTGATCTTGACATTGCCTATGCTTACGACACTGATGGTATTGGTACACCAGGCAACTGGTCACCGGTGGGTTACGCCGGCTACGCCTTTTTAGAGAGCCCGGGCATTGAATCCGATTTAGTTGATAATGACAACGACGGTATTATTGATGAAAAACGCTATAGCGATGGACCAGGAGAATATCTAAGTGTTTATCCCTACGGGTTTACTGTTGAGCAATGGTCCGCTTTTGAACAGGCCTACTATCGATCTCCCGGACCGCACTGGTCAGAAGATGAAGATTGTGACTGGCGGCCGTTTGGTGATTTGAACAATAATGGAGTTCGAGATGATAATGAGCAAATTAATGATGATCTCGGCGCTGATGGTGTTGGACCATTTGATATACATTACCAAGGACCAGACGACGGCGAATCTGATGGTATGCCTACTGATGGTGAACCAAATTACAATGCCACCGACCCTGACGAATCCGACCAGATTGGTTTAACCGGTTTCGATGTCTTTGCCACCCACGATTATGAATTGACCAACGATGAGGAAAACTGGAATGTTTTCCGACGGGCTTTACCGCCTCATGATCAGATTCTACGACCCAATAATCTGGCCATGTTTTTTTCTTCAGGTATTTTTCCGCTTGCTGTTGGACAAACCGAACGCTATTCCATGGCTTTACTTTTTGGCGAGGATCTGGATGATCTGATAAAAAATAAAAATACCGTTCAGCAAATCTACAATGCCGACTATCGCTTTTCAAAACCGCCCCTGAAACCATCTTTAAAAGTCATCCCTGGTGATGACAAAGTGACCCTTATCTGGGACGACGTAGCCGAAAGGTCATTCGACCCATTTTTGCAGGAATTTGATTTCGAAGGTTACATGATTTATAAAAGTACCGAACCACAATTCTTGGAAAGTAAAGTAATTACAGATGCATATGGTAATAAAACTTATCGCAAACCGGTGGCTCAATTCGATTTACAGGATGGCAAGCAGGGTCCTCATCCTGTCGATATTTATGGTATTAAATATAATTTAGGCACCGATTCGGGGCTTAAACATACCTGGATCGATCAGGATGTATATAATGGGCAAACATATTATTATACTGTTGTCAGCTATGATTACGGACTGGTTAATTACGGCAGCACCGGTGCCGAAGGCATATCTCCCTCCGAATGTTCTTCAATTATTAAAACTAATTCATTGGGTGATGTAATATTTATGGATATAAACACTGGTACAGCCACACCCAGGCCTGGATCGGCCGGCTATCAAGATGCCCGGGTTCTCGATGACATCGTCCACATCGGCCCAGGTAGCGGTTCGGTTTCCGTGCAGGTAGTTGATGAATATGCCGTTCCTTCCGGACAGTCGACTTACGAGATTTCATTTCTGAACATCGGCAAGTTCAACACCTATCCTTATCCGTATTTACTTTTAAGAGACGTTGTCAATGATACACTGGTAATCGATTCACTGTTAATCAATCTGGAAAACCAGGAAACGCCATTGTTTTACGGGACAGTTATAACAGTCGAAAATGACTATATACACAATGGGAGTACTTCAATCGATTCAACAGTGTTATTTGATCGAAATGCAAGCTACTGGTCGAGTGGGTCCTCGGATTGGGAGCCAAAAGTCCGCATGAACCCGGATTGGGAATTTATTGTCGAAAGAAAATGGAATGTGGCACTGCCGTCAGACTTTGAAATTCGATTTCACGATTTCGATTCGGTTGTGACCACCTCCTTCAATCAATTTGGTTTTTTCCCATACCCATCAAATGTTGAGGTCTATAATGTTACTGATTCCGTGTTTATGGATTATGGTATTCTGGATAATGATTTAGATCAGAAATATAGTTTAGGTGATGATATTGCGATCATTGTACCTGACGATGATTTCATCCTGGGAGCCAGGACCAGTTGGACAATCAATTTTCTCAGCAAGTTTGAAACAGATACGATTTTCACTGACACTGGTTTCGAAATTGATACGGTATGGCTTACGGTAGATCCACCTGAAGCCGGTGACACTTATCTGCTGAAAACCACTAAACCATTTCGTAGTGGCGATCTCTTTCGGTTCACTTTGCAGGGACCGGATTCGAGCGATACACGGGCTAAGGATGAACTTGCTGATATCTGTGTTGTACCTAATCCCTATGTTGTTACAGCGGCCTGGGAACCAAAGAGTTATTACCAATTCGGTCGAGGTGAACGGAGGATTCACTTTTTCCACCTGCCGCAAAACTGCACCATTCGAATATATACTTTACGCGGATACCTGGTTGATACAATCACCCATAACGGCCTGGCTTCCGATGGTATGGAGCCTTGGGACCTGTTATCCAAAGATGGCCAGGATATATCCTATGGCATTTACATTTATCATGTGGACGCTCCCGGAGTGGGCGAGAAGACCGGAAAATTTGCCATAATCAAATGAAGTGGTTTACCCAGATAACAGTTGTTTGTAGCGGGGTTGCGGTATTTACCCTTTTTACCTGTGATAGAATCGACCAGCAACAAATCAATGTTGCAAAGGTAAATGACCGCTCAATTCCCGCCTCTGAATTTCGCCAGGCTTATGAATATGCACCTTCAACCGTGACCCGAGCTGGCTTTAGGGCATCCTATGATTCTATTCTAAATGGAATGATTGATCGCCTGTTGTTGGCGGAATTGGGATATAAAAAGGGTTATGATTCCGATGCCAACCTGCGAAAAATAGTAGATTATTATAAACGTGCAGCCATTACCAGGGAATTGTTTTTACGGCATATTCGCGATTCAGTTAATATTGCTGATGACGAAATCAGACTTGCCTATGACCAACAGAAGACCACCCTATTTGTCAAACATTATGTTTTTCCCAATGGAGCCACAGTGGAACGTGAAATAAACAATCTTGCGTCTCTCGACCACACGCCCGTGAGTGCGAATGCCCGATCGATTGAACATCCTGAATTTGGTATTGTCGATCTGGTAAGGTGGAACGAACACAGGCAAGAGTTGGAACAATTACTATATTCACTGGAACTACATCAGCCGTCGCCGCCAATTCAAGGTAAAGGCAGTTATCATTTGTATATGGTTGTTGATTGGGAAAAAGATTCCTTTCTCACTGAAAATGATTATTTAAATCGGAAAGAATCTCTGGTGACTGTAATCCGAAAGCGTAAAGAACATCGTATGGCCTATGAATTTGTAAGCCGTATCATGGATCCGCAAAATCTACATTTTAAAGCTGTCGGATTAAATCAACTGGTGGAACACCTATCGAATATTTATAATGATATTCCTCCAGAATTAAGGTTACAACAAACCATGGAAATCCCCTATCAGATCAATTCTGGTTCAGATCTCACCGGTCAGCCGTTGGCTATTTTTGGGGACATGGAATGGACAATTGGTGATTTCCTTTTCTATTACGAGTTGAAGCCGTTGCCGATTAACTATATCAATCAGGCGTCCATAAATAATTCAGTCAAGAATAACGTTGCGATATATGTACGCGATTTTGTTTTATCCGAGCAGGGGATAGCGGAAGGTCTTGCCCACAGGGAGGCCGTGATACAGGAAGAACGCAACTGGACCGAACAATTATTAGCAAACCTGGTTCGCCGCGATCTATCTACTACCTGGTCTGAATCTATGAGCGCTGAAGACTTGACATCTTCGGAATTTGAGTCATTATTCTCCAATTATCTAGATTCGTTAAGATCAATCAATACCATCTCTATCGACACCACTAATCTTTATTCCATCACAACTTCTGCCAGTGGTCAACCACGTAAAATTGATTTTGTCAGCACCCTATTACCATGACAAAAATGGAGCACCAAATGTTTATCCAACACTTGCGATTCTTCGTAATAATAATATTAATCCTATCATTGCCGGTATTGGTCTTTGCCTCCGGTGAACGCCTATCTAATGTGGGCACAACCGCAGCATCATTTCTTGAAGTTGGGATCGGAGCGCGGGCAGTATCGATGGGAGGTGCTTTTGTAGCAGTGGCCAACGATGCTTCTTGCCTGTACTGGAATCCCGCCGGGATTAGTCGGTTGAAAGGAGGGGAATTTCTGTTTGAACACATCGACTGGTTTGTGGACGTTAGTTTTGATCATATAAGTACTGTAATTCCAATAGGACAATTGGGAGCGGTGGGAGCATTTATAACGAGTGTAACAATACCACAAATGAAAGTACGTACCAGAGAATATGCCGATGGAACCGGTGAATATTTTGATGCTGCTGATTTGGTCTTCGGCATGTCCTACGCAAAAAACCTAACAGATCGTTTTTCAATCGGATTTAATGGAAAATATATCAGTCAACGAATTTGGCATGAAAAGGCCAACAGTATTGCCATTGATATTGGTACGCTTTATTATACCGGCATCGGAAATCTGGTGATCGGCGCGACAATAAGTAATTTTGGTTCATCCATGCAATTGGATGGTAGCGATTTGATCATTTATCACGACACAGACCCCCTGATTGATGGTAATAATGATCGGATTATGGGCAAGAAAATGACCGATGAATGGTCACTACCGCTAAATATGCAGTTTGGAATTTCCTATAAATTAATTGATACTCGAATGACCCGGCTTACTCTGGCTGCCGATGCTTTGCATCCGATTAATAATAGTGAAAGTGTTAACGCCGGTATTGAGTGGGGATTATTGAATACCCTGTTTTTTCGTGGCGGATATAAAGCTATTGGGCAGGAGGATAGTGAGGAAGGTTTCACGATTGGTGGTGGAATTAATTATAAATTGTTCGGTTCCTTTGCGATCCGTATGGATTATGCCTATGCTGATTTTGGTCGTTTAGCCGGTGTTCAAAGATATACGCTTTTTCTAAAATTTTAGATAATGGCTAATCGTACCTGCGAATGTCATACATTAACAATATGCGCCGTATATATAGCCTAGAATGCTATTATCAATAATTCGATCACTATCTGTTTTTCTTTTAATTGTCCTGATCGTTTTCGGAGGCTGTGGGAAAGTTTCCGATACGGACGGAATCGTACGATTGACCTACTGGTCATCAACCAATCCCTATGAAATCGAACTTGCCGAAGAACTTGTTTCCGAATGGAATTCCACTTATCCTGATACTCAGGTAAACTTGCAACCGCTGCCGGAAGGACGGAGTGGCGAAGAAGTGTTAATTATTGCTGCAGCCGGGGGTACGGCACCGGATATTTGCTCAAATGTCCCACCGGTGATTGTTCCGCTACTGGCGAAAGGCCACGTTCTTGTGCCTGTTGATCGTTTCGACGATGGACGGGATTATCTCGCTCAGCGTATTCCTGAAGACTTGCTGCATACTTTTATCGCCGGTGATGGAAAACTGTACCAGATACCCTGGAAAGGGAATCCGATTATGGTGCAGTACAATATGGGTATCCTCAAAGAAGTTGGTTACGATCACCTGCCCGCGACCTGGTCGGAATGGGCGGATCTGGCAACACTGACCAGTGGTGATACGGATGGCGATGGATGGGACGACCGCTGGATGGGAGATATAAATATCGTTTCCGAATGGCGCCAACGCCTGTTTGATTTCTATCCCTTTTTTATCGCTGCCAGCGGTGGTCAAACCATTTTAAAAAATAACCGTGTAATCAATTTTGATAACCAGGTAGCACAGGATATATTAGAATTTTTTGCCAATGGATTTCGGGAAGGATGGTATGCCAATTCAATTTGGATCGGAGATCAATTTTTACGAGGTCATATGACAGCCCACATAACCGGTCCCTGGAATATTTCGCACACTGAACGATTTAAACCCGATGGCTTCGAATATGCATTCGGTCCCATTCCGGTACCAGATGATTTTACAGGGGATCATTATACTTTCGGCGATCCGAAAAGCATCGGTATATTTTCGACAACCAAGCACCCGCAAGCTGCCTGGAAATTTGTTAAATTTCTTATATCCCGCCAGGCGGACCTGCAATTACTGGAAATATGTGCACAATTACCTCTCAGAAAAGACCTTCTGATAGACTCATTATATGTTCCCTATTTCGGAGAAAATCCAATGATGGGACAATTTGCCGAATTGGTGCCCTATACCCGTGGATTTGACCAGAATCCGGCCTTACAGGAAGTGTTTGACGCAATTAATGAACAGTTTGATGCTGTTTGTATTCAGGGCCGACGAGAACCGAGGGAAGGCATTCGCCGAGCTGTAAAAAGGAGCACCAATGTTTTAAAAGCCCGGGGGCTCTAAGATGAAGCTGCCAACGATGAAAAAGTTAAACCGCGAAAATCGAGCCGGACATATATTGGTTGCACCCTATTATGTATTTTTTGCTTTATTTATTGCCTACCCATTGATCTTTTCCTTCGTATTGGTTTTTCACCGCTGGTCAATCGTAGGACCGTTGGAGTGGGTAGGCCTTAGCAATTTCATGGAACTTGGTGGTGACCCGCTATTCTGGAAATCCATTGGAAATACGTTGATATTTCTAATAATTCATGTTCCGTTACAGGTGTCGTTCGCATTAGTGTTAGCTGCTATCCTGAACAGCAAAATTCCGGCTCAGGGTGCATTTCGTGCGGCTTTTTTCCTACCGGTGGTGGTTTCCGGAGTTGCAGTTACTATCCTATGGAAACAGATGTTCTCCACTAATCTGGGGATACTTAATCAGCTACTATTTGAATTTGGTATCGATCCTGTACCCTGGGTTACTGATCCAAGTTGGGCAATGCCTTCAATTGCCATGATGGCCACCTGGAAAAATATTGGCCTGTATGTAGTGCTCTTTCTGGCTGGTTTGCAGGGAATTCCAAAACATCTATATGATGCCGCAGATATTGATGGCGCTTCGACAGTACAAAAGTTTTTTCATATTACCATACCGGCGATAAACCCGGTTTTTATAGTGGTGTTGATTTTATCCACCCTGGGAGGATTCAGCCTGTTTATTGAGCCCTACGTCATTACCGGAGGAGGACCCATGAATTCAACTCTTTCCGGAGTCCTTTATATCTATCGTCAGGCATTCTCGTTTTTCAGAATGGGTTATGCTGCCACAATAGGTTTCGCCCTGGCATTTATTGTAATGACAGTTGTTATCATCCAACGCCGCTTTGTGGAGCGTGAGATTTAGATGAAAGGTAAAATTAAAAAACTTTTTATGCTCAGTTTGCTCACCATGCTGGCATTGATGTTTATCTATCCCTTTTTCTGGATGATCGGTGGTACCTTGAAACCTGAAGCTGAAGTGATGAATTTCAGTCCTTTTGGCAGTAGCTGGTCGCTCAACAGTTATCGAGCAATGCTGGGAAAAATTCCGCTCTTTCGAGCTTTAATAAACAGTATAATTGTATCGGTAATATCGACTTTCAGCGTTTTGGTACTCAGTTCAATGACTGGCTATGCGCTGGCGCGCCTGCGATTCAGGGGTCGCAGTCTCATATTCAATGTTATACTCTTCACAATGGTTCTGCCATTCCAACTTACCTTGATTCCACTGTATGTGTTGATGGTGAAGTTTGGTTGGGTAGATTCTTATGCTGCCCTAATTGTTCCGTATACAATAAGTGCTTTCGCAATTTTACTCTTCCGCCAATTTTTCATGCAGGTTCCACACGATCTTATTGACGCGGCTCGAATTGACGGTCTGAGCGAACTGGGGATTCTTTTCAGGATTTTCTGGCCGCTTTCAAAGCCGGCATTGATCACGGTCGGAATTATTCACTACATGGGTATTTGGAATGAAGCGCTCTGGCCAATGATTGTGGTGCGCAAATTGTCAATGATGACTATGCCACAGATGGTTGCTCTATATGCGGTTGGTGGTCAGGCTGAATCACAGGTAGGTACCCAACTAGCAGCGGCAACCCTAATGTCCCTACCGATTATCATCATTTATCTAGTATTGCAACGCCATTTTATCGCTAGTATGGCAACCTCTGGTTTGAAGGGGTGATGATGCAATCTATAAAAATATTTTTGATATTTTTTGTTCTGTTATCGATTAGCTATGCTGAACCAGATCCACAATTGACGATTCCCCGTGTCGATCTGATGCCGAATCTGCCGCTACCAATTTTAGTCCGGGACTGGAACCAGGTTGCACTGGGTTATGATGATTTTGTATTTGATTTCTCTGCCATCGGCCAATATTTGCCAATGATCAAATGGGACTCAACTTATCAGATTAATGGTGAGCCGACTTTTAGTCTTCCGTCTTATGTTGGAGGTAATCATTCCAGTGGTGAAGCTATAAATACAATGGCTGCTGTCATCTCTGCTTCACTGGTTGGTGTTAACAAGCAAAATCAGGCTGGTATGAATTGGGTGGCCATGTGTCAGAAATACTTCGCGGTCAATGGATCAGCTACCTACACAAATAATCCCGGCAGCGGTTGGGGAAGTTCGTTCTGGTATGATATTCTGCCGGACATCCTGTTTTTCCAATTATTCGATCTATACCCGGACCAAACCGATTTTCCCTACCAATTTGCTTCAGTATTAAATCAGTGGTATGCCGCCAGTGTAGCCATGGGTGATGGTCCCGGAACCATACCGGACTATAACTACACTTATTTCAATTTTCAGTCCATGCAGCCACAATACAATGGCAACTGGCGTGAGCCGGATGCCGCTGCCGGGATTGCCTGGTTGGAGTATCTTGGCTGGACAAAGACCGGGAATCCCCAATTTCTGGAAGCCGCCGTGTGGGGAATAACTTATCTGCATAATCGCTCACAAAATCCGCTGTATGAGATACTGCTCCCTTATGGAGCCTATACCGCTGCCAGGATGAACGCTGAATTGGGGACTGATTATGATGTCAGTAAACTAGTCAACTGGTGTTTTGGTCCCAGCGATGCCCGCCCTGGCTGGGGTGTGGTAACCGGAAATTGGAACGGCTATGAATGTGGTGGTTTAGCCGGCAGTATTACCGATAGTGATGGCTATGCTTTTGCCATGGGTACCTTTGAAACAGCCGGAGCCCTGGCACCACTGGTACGTTATGATAACCGTTTTGCCAAATCAATTGGAAAATGGCTACTTAATGCAGTAAACGCATCGCGCTTATATTATTCCGATGGTCTACCGGCGCAAAACCAGGATTGCGAAGATTGGTCATGGACTAACGATCCGGGAGCGGTAATCAGTTATGAAGGTTTGCGACACGAATGGCAGGGGGTAAGCCCGCTGGCCACTGGTGATGCCTTACGCAATGGTTGGGCTCCTTCTAATTTTGCCCTCTATGGAGCTTCCCATGTCGGTATATTTGGTGCTTTGGTCGATACTACCAATGTTCCGGGAATTCTTAAAATTGATTTGCTGGCAACGGATTATATGCGAGCAGATGCATTTCCAAGTTTTCTGGTTTACAACCCCTATGCCGAACAACGCTCAATTTCTCTCACTGTTGGTCCCGATTCAATTAATATATATGATGCGGTTGCTAATTCATTTATTGAATATGATTTTTCTGGGACCGATAGTCTCACAATTCCTGGTGATTCCGTCCGTATATTGGTACTTGTGCCCGCCAGCAGCACCATTCGAACCCAGGACTATTCTTTGCTGGCCGACAATATTGTAATCGATTTTCACTATTCCACCGTCCCGGATACTACTAACCGATCACCCGTAATTATCGATTTCAGTGCCGATACGAGTGTTTTATCAGTCGGAGAACAAACCTTACTGATCTGCCAGGCAATCGACCCGGATGATGATCCATTGACGTATTCCTGGTCAAATACAGGTGGTACACTGATATCTGATGATACAAATACCGTCTGGCAGGCTCCTGATCAGGAAGGAGTATATATAATCAGCTGCCAGGTATGTGACTCCCTGAACAATTGCACTACTGCCGGCTTAAATATTACTGTTTTAGATACGGTTCAACAGAATTACCCCGAGTTGGTGGCCCAATATCTTTTCAATGGCGATGCCATAGATATAACCGGTCACGGACACGATGGTATAGTCAGCGGACCGACCCCGATCCCCGATCGTTTTGGTAATCCGATGGCAGCATTTAGCTTCGATGGTAACACTGATCGAATCCAAGTAAGCAACAATGCCGATTTAAATTTTCAGGAAGCTCTGACAGTAACTTTTTGGATGAAGCCGAGTGAAATACCGGACTTCGTTACGGAAACATATCCGATTTCCCATGGCAGTTGGGAAGAACGATGGAAATACTCTTTTATGGGCAACCGACGTGTCCGCTGGACCGTCAACACAGAGAATGCTATTATCGATTTGGATTCCAGTTCGCCACTGGACACAGCTTTCTATTATTTCATTTCGGGTACCTACGATGGAAGCCGCATAAAATTATATATTAATGGACAATTGGAGCGAAACAGCGCGTTAACTGGCTTAATTAACCAAAGCAGCCTGGATTTAACCATAGGTCAACAGAAACCGGCTGTAACACAATACAATTACATGGGATATTTAGATGACATTAGAATTTATTCAATTGCCTTGACTGATTCCGCTATCACTGACCTTTATATCAGTGAATTGAGTGTTACTGAAGAAAACAATTTACCGGACGGATTTCATCTGGCGCATAATTATCCGAATCCATTTAATCCCATTACTACTATCAATTTCTCATTGCCGGTGCCAACCCACGTTAAAATAACTATTATGAATCTGGCAGGTCAGACGGTGGCCATGCCGGTTAATACCGATTATCAGGTCGGCAACCATTCCGTTCGCTGGGATGCAAGCGGATTTGCCTCCGGGATTTATTTTTATCGGATCGACACAAAAGAATTTTCAGATATCAAAAAATGCATCATATTAAAATAACAAATATGACAAGATTTCCGAGGATTATCTTATGAAATTACACAGGATCGTAACAAAGCCTGTAATGGAACCAATCGCCAGTCATGAATGGGAAAAGGCAGCTGTATTTAATTCGGCACTGGTGTTCCAGCAGGGATTATTTCATACTGTTTATCGAGCCACCGATATTGGTGGCCATGAAAAATTTGGTCGCTATATTAATGCGTTTGGATATGCTACCAGCAAGGATTTAATTAATTGGGATAGATTCGACCAGCCGGTTTTAGCCAATGATGTGCCGCAGGAATTACGTGGTCCGGAGGACCCGCGCATCGTGGAAATTGATGACATATTTTATATGACCTACACCGGTTTTGGAGACCGCTTCTCAGGCGATTATCGGATTTGCCTGGCCACCAGCAAGGATTTAATCCATTGGGAGCGTCACGGAGTTGTACTTGATGAACCTAACAAGGACTCATCCTTATTCCCCGAAAAAATCGGAGGCAGATTTTGCCTGTTCCACCGACGTCCACCGGATATCTGGCTGTGTTATTCCAATGATTTAATAACCTGGACCGATCATCGGATTATTATGCGACCAATTCCCGGAACCTGGGAGTCGGAACGGATCGGGATTGCCGGACCGCCGGTAAAAATTGATACCGGCTGGCTGCTCATCTATCATGGTGTTGATAAAAATAACGCCTACCGCTTAGGTGCTGCTTTATTGGATTACGATGACCCATCAATAGTGCTGGAACGTTATTCGAATCCGATTTTGGAACCGGAGTTAGATTGGGAAATCAATGGCTTTGTACCCAATGTTGTTTTCTCCTGCGGCACCGTACTCAAAGATGACAAGATATACTGTATGTACGGTGGTGCCGATACGGTTTTGGGGATGGCTGAAATGAATATTGCTGATATCGATTTCTGATGTATATCAAGATGCTTAAAAATATCAAATCAATGCTGCTGATATTATTTATTGGCGCATCTACTCTGACGCAATTTTGTTCCTCAAAAGACCATCTGCCAGTTAATTTGCATCATGCTCTATCACTTGTTGATTCAGTTGAAGTGAACGGCAAAATATTGAACTATATCTGGATATACGCCGATGCGCCAAGTTATGAACCAGTACCTGCAATTGGGGAAGGGATTACCTGTGTTGATGATGTTGGCCGGTTCCTGGAAGTCCTGGAAATAGTAATTCTACAGTATGATAGGCAGGATTTATTACCGATGGTTGAGGGCATGCTTGAGTTTCTATTGTACATGGTGCGTGATGATGGATTGTGGTATAATTTTATGTTTGCTGATGGTTCAATCAATAAGGAGCATAAGAACAGCACGGCCAGTTTTCAATGGTGGGCTATCCGAGGTTTAAGGGGATTAGCAGCCGGTTATAATATCTATAATCAGTTGGATCTTAATATTGATCTGCAGAATAGAATTGTACGGGCAATTCGCAGTGCGGATCCACATCTGTCAAATATATTAGAGAACTATCCCATGTATTACCAGGGGTCTTACGATTTATTGCCATCCTGGTTGATTTCCCAGGCTCCTGATCAAACCAGTGAACTGATACTGGTGCTGACGAAATTGCATAACACTGGAAATTTTGAATATTTTGATCAAATTAAACAGTTTTCGCAGGGAATGCTGAAAACTCAGTTTAGCATCAAGGATCATAACCTAGAGGGAATGTATTTCTGCTGGGATAATGTGTGGCATAGCTGGGGCAACAATCATGCTTATGCATTAGTTGAGGCTTATAAGATTATTGGCGAAGCAAAATATCTGGAAAGTGTCAAACTGTGGGCTGATAACTTCATTCCATATTTAATTGAAAATAGTTTTCCGCGTTGTATTACCATTCTTCCGGATCAAACATACCTGGTGGAAGATTATCCGCAAATCGCCTACGGTATAAATTCTACTCTTCGTGGTCTGAATGCTATAGCTCGAATTACAAAAGACCCTGCTCATCAAGTAAATGCTGAATCGGTATTTAGCTGGTTCAGCGGTGATAACAATGGTGGTCTAGCAATGTATGATTCTGGGACGGGACGTTGTTTTGATGGAATAAATGCCCAAAGTAGTATCAATAAAAATTCTGGAGCTGAATCGACAATTGAATGTCTCTTGGCTTATCTGGATAATGCTAAAAATTAACAGGATGAAATAATGGCTTCTGTGCAACTAAATAATCTGTCTAAATCTTACCGAAAAGATGAGCTGGTAGTGAAGGATTTTAATCTGGATATACGGGACGGTGAGTTTATTGTGCTGGTCGGTCCCTCAGGTTGTGGCAAATCCACCGTTCTCAGGATGATTGCCGGCCTTGAGGATATCACTGCCGGTGAAATACTAATTGATGGTGATGTTGTCAATGAACAACCTCCCAAGGATCGTGACATCGCCATGGTATTTCAGAATTATGCACTCTATCCGCACATGAATGTTTTCAAAAATCTGGCATTTGGATTAAAACTGCGCAAGTATCCGCCGCAAGAAATAAATGATCGAGTGAAAAGGGCTGCGGATATATTAGAGATCGGAAAATATCTTGAAAAAAAACCCAAAGAACTATCCGGGGGTGAACGCCAACGTGTGGCTTTGGGAAGAGCAATCGTCCGCAATCCGAAAGTTTTTCTTTTTGATGAACCACTTTCCAATCTAGATGCCAAACTACGGGTACAGATGCGGGCTGAGATAAAAAATTTACATAGTGAATTGAAAACTACAATGGTTTACGTAACTCATGATCAGGTTGAGGCAATGACAATGGGTGATCGGATTGTCATTATGAAGGATGGCATAGTTCAACAGATTGGTTCTCCTATGGAAGTTTACCAATCGCCGCAAAATATTTTTGTAGGTAGCTTTATTGGTTCTCCAGCCATGAATTTTGTTCCAGGATCTATGTCTGATGGGAAGTTTGAAGCAGAGGGACTAAAACTTGAGATACCGGGTATTAGCAAAAACATACAATCTAAGACTATTAGCTTGGGGATCCGTCCTGAGGATATTAATGTCGGCCAGGGTTCCATAGATGTCGAAGTAATTGTTACAGAACCACTGGGGAGCGAAACTATCCTGCACTTAAACTGCTGTAATCAGAAATTGTTAGTCAAATATCCCGATCTTGTTAATTTCAAACCGGGCGAAAAAATAGCAATAGATTTTGATTCCGAAAAAATTATTCTATTCGATAACGTCGGTGGAAAAAGGGTCACCTTTGATTGATCTCAATCGATTAAAAACGTCCGATATATACTGTTAATTGAATGATTTGAAAGACTGGAATTAATGTCTACAAGTCTGTCAAAAACTGATCTTCAAATATTAAAACAACAGGCTAAAGAAGTACTTTATTCCAACCGAACCGAATCGTCAACAATTCCATCACCGACTTTATATCCACATCAGTGGAATTGGGATTCGGCGTTTATAGCAATTGGTCTTTCGCATTTCGATGCTAGATTGGCATATGAAGAGATATTGACATTATTTGAGGGTCAATGGAAAAATGGAATGGTGCCACATATTAAATTTCACAGGGCGGAAAAAGACTATTATCCCGGACCATCTTTTTGGGCCTGCGACAATAATCCAAATTCTCCAGAAAATATCAAGACATCCGGAATAACTCAACCTCCGATTTTAGCACTGGCAGCTTACCGTATCTATCTGAACTCGCCAGTCAGACAGGAAGCAATCGAATTTCTGCAGTCGATTTACTCTAATCTATGTTCCTATCATAATTTTTTCAGGAATTATCGGGTATCGGACGAAACTGGGTTGGTAAGCATTATTCATCCCTGGGAGAGCGGTCTGGATAATTCCCCGCGCTGGGATAATGCGCTTTCAATAATTAAACCAAAATCTGGAACCCAAATTAAGCGAACTGATATCAAAACTGTTGGGGAAAGTGAGCGTCCTTCAAACGTTGAATATTCCAAGTATGCCTATTTGATAGAATTATTTATCGAGGCGGATTATGATCAGGATAGTATACTTTCAACCTGCCCATTTAATATCCAGCCAGTGTTATTTAATACTCTGCTGTATATGGACTTGGAAGCGCATATCAAGATAGCCGAGATTGTTAATGCCGATTGTTCTGAAATAATGCTCTGGAAATTGCAATTGAAATCAGGAATTCAAAATAAATTGTGGAAATACAAAATAGGAAGGTATGTTGATTATGATCTCCACGATCAGAGTTTGATCATCTGCGATACATTGGCAAATTACGCACCACTTGCGGCCGGGATTCCAAATGAAAATCAGGCTGATAGACTGTTTAAAATATTACGATCAGAAGATGGATATTGGCCCGCTAATGGTTACCCTTTGCCGACAGTATCCCTGTCTGCAGCCGAATATGATCCGGATAAATACTGGCGCGGGCCGGTTTGGATTAATACGAACTGGCTCATGATTCAGACATTCCAGAAATACGGATACCTCGATGAGGCTCAAAAATTATTAAGGTTATCGCTCCAACTTGTAGCAGAAAATGGCTTTTACGAATATTTTAATCCGTTTTCGGGAAATGGTTTGGGTGCCGATCAATTTTCCTGGACAGCAGCCCTGGTAATTGATATGATCGAAAACAATGAATGGTATTGATCCCCAACTGATTGCGCAAGCTACTGCGGCAGTCAAAGAAGCCCGGCAAAATGTTCGCAAGGACCCTTTGCGACCAGGCTACCATTTTATGGCGCCAGCTTATTGGATGAATGATCCAATTGGACCGATTTATTATAAGAACTCTTACCATTTGTTCTATCAGCATAATCCATTTGGATCTGAGTGGGGGAATATGTCCTGGGGACATGCCTTGAGTGAAGATTTAGTGCACTGGGAGCACCTGCCAATTGCCTTGACACCAACTCCGGATGGTGTTGACAAAGATGGTGTTTTCTCCGGATCGACCGTAATTAATAATGGAGTTCCGACAATTATTTATACCGGTGTGTGGCCCGAGGTTCAATGTATCGCACACAGTTTTGATAATATGCTTTCCTGGCAAAAATTTGAAGACAATCCTGTTATCAGTAAACCTCCACTTAATAATCTAACAGCTTTTCGTGATCCGTTTGTATGGGAGGAGGGAAATGAGTGGTTCATGCTGGTAGGGGCAGGTATCAAGAATACTGGTGGTACAGCGTTATTGTACCGATCAAAAGATTTACACGATTGGGAATATTTACATCCTTTATGCGATGGCCCAGGTAAAATATGGGAATGCCCTATTTTTTTTCCACTAGGTCAAAAACATATATTGATCGTATCGACGGAAGATGCCGTTCAATATGCGTTAGGAAATTATATTGATCATATGTTCTATCCTGAAAGGTGGAATAAAATGGATTTTGGTGGTGTAAAAGGATTCTATGCACCAAATACCCTGCTTGATCCAAATGGCCGACGGATTATGTGGGGTTGGATCCAGGGTGGTGGCAGTCCTGGATATCCATGGCAGGGAATGTTAACCATACCACGGGAACTGTCTCTTGGATCCGACGGTATCCTCGAATTTCGACCGGTAAAAGAACTGCAAGCACTGCGAAATTTATTTTATTCTAAATCTGATGTTTTGATAAAGCCAGATAACCTTTTTAAAGTACCAGACATCAGGTCAAATTGCTTGGAAATTATTATGACTGTTGAACCTGGCTCGTTGGATTCGTATTCCATCGAATTAGAAGGAGTAAGTAATTATGGAGGAAATTTCAGTATCTATTATGACGCGAAGCGAAATCAAATCCGAATTGGTGAATTGATTTGTGACCTAGGGTCTAATTCTGATTTACCTCCATGTGAATGGCATATATTTTTTGATCGATCCATTTATGAAATATTCATTGATTATCGGTTAACACTTACAGGTAGATTTTTACATGATGTAGGCAATATCAAGAATCTTTGTATTAGCAGTCTGGGAAAAGGACTAAATATTAAAACTTGTCAAATTTATGTAATAAATCCTGTTAATGATTAGAACTCAAATAATAAATAATCTGATAACACATATATTGGTAATCCATTTATACTGGCGTATAGAGTATGGAGTGGGGTCACCCCTCGGGTACTCACCTTGTTTCGCGGTCCGATAACTGGACATATTACTGAAGATAGCCAAACTGTCAATATTCTTAAAATCCCTCGCCCTCAAAAGCGTGCCGGTTCGAGTCCGGCCCCGGGTACTGCGATATGTGCTATATAATTAATTGGGTTATTAGGCTAAGTTGACCAATGTAGCGTATTTAAAATCTTGTTGCTAAAATTTTCTTGATTCTAGTTTCATTACAGTTTATAATCTATGGGTCTTAGGTCATAGGTAATACCTAATACAGGGATAAAAAAATGAATCAAAATTTCAAAGCATTGCGCAGTAAGGTCACATTAAGCAAAGAAATTGAACAGCATATTGAGAACCTTATACGCACAAAAAAGCTATTGCCAGGTGAAAAGCTACCGAAGGAAATAGAACTATGCGAAATGCTATCAGTAAGTCGAACTTCCCTGCGAGAAGCATTATCTAAACTGAGTGCCCGGGGTCTGATTCGTATAAAGAAAGCATCCGGTATATATGTTAATGATTTCAACTCAAAGAGCGCTATTGATTCGCTCAGCTTGTATCTTGATTTAAACTTCAGCAAAGAGTATATCTTGCACGTCATTCATGTCAGACAGATCCTGGAACCCCAGATTGCTAAACTGGCAGCCGAGAACAGGTCTGCTGGAGATCTGGAAACTCTGGCTGGAATTATCGAAGAGTTAATTCATTGCGCACCGGAGGATTTTGATCAGCAGGGCGAACTGGATCGGAGATTTCACTCAAGGATCACCATGGCATCACTAAATCCGGTTCTGCCGGTGATAATGGAACCCATCTTTCATCAAATGCCCAAAATGAGATCTATTGTTTACAAAACAGTCGACATGGCTCTCAGTTCAGCTTTGACTTACCACCAAAAAATCTATCAAGCCATAAGTGAACAAAACGGCAATCTGGCATTTGAAACTATGGCGAAACATCTTGAATTCGCCGAAGAACACTCACAAGAAATTGACGAAATAATTTAAAGTTAGCAGGGAATAATGAAAATAGATCTTACAGGTAAAACAGCTCTCATTACTGGCAGCTCACAGGGAATTGGACTGGCCACAGCAAAGTATTTTGCACAAGCCGGAGCAGCTGTAATAATTAACGATTACAAAGACGCAGAAGCGCTTGAAAAAGCTGCCGATTCAATTCGTGAAACGGGTGGTACAGTTAAAGCGGTAATAGCGGATGTTACAAACAAGAATGAAGTTTCCCATCTGGTTAAATCAGCTTATGAAATCAATTCACGACTTGATATTCTGATAAATAATGCCGGTGGATTAATAAAACGTGTACCGATCAGTGAATTTGATGAAGAACATTTCCAGACAGTTATTGATGTAAATCTGAAATCAGCGTTTCTGGTTTCAAGTACCGCGCTGCCGTATTTGAAAGAACAGAGTTCCAGTAAGATTATCAATCTGTCCTCACAGGCGGCCCATGACGGCGGTGGACCGGGAGCTGGGGCGTATTCTGCTTCCAAAAGTGGTATCTGGACTTTCACAAAATCCTTGGCGAAGGAGGTAGGTGGTAGTGGAGTAAATGTGAATGCCATATCACCTGGTTTCATTGCCAGCACGGCCTTCCACAATACATTTACTTCGCCAGAAGTTCATGAAAAAGTCACTGGAATGGTGCCGTTGGGACGATTGGGACAAGCTGAAGATATTGCCAAAGTGGCTCTCTTCCTGGCCTCAGATCTGTCCAATTATATAACGGGTCAGATTGTGGAAGTAAACGGTGGCCTTTACATGCCCTGACGGGTAATTACCATGGCTCAAAATAATTTGGAAAATAATTAATGCAAATTAAACATATAGCAACAGTAGCATTATTCAGCACTATCCTTTTCGCTGCCGGCAAAGGGAGCCATCCGGGATTATTAATTACCAATAGTGAAGCTCGTGAGATTGCCGGCGAACTCGATAAAAATAGTTTGTTGAAATCCACCTACCAGGCGATTCTTGATGAGATAAATGTAGCATTGCTGAATCCAATCGAAGTACCGGATCCCGGTGAAGCTGGTGGCTATGAACACGAGAAGCATAAGCAGAATTATCGTCAGATGAAAAAGGCCGGTATATTGTATCAGATTACAGGAGAAGAGAAATACGCCGGTTTTGTCCACGATATGTTGAAGAAATACGCTGTGATGTACCCCAAGCTGGGACCCCATCCCAATGCCCATAACCAAAAACCGGGAAAACTGTTTCATCAGATGCTGAACGAAGCTGTCTGGCTGGTAAATGTGGCTCAGGCTTACGATTGTATTTATGATTTGCTTCCAAATCGGGATCGTAAAAAAATTGAGAACAGTATATTCATACCTATGGTAGAATGGTTCACGGGTAATAATTCTCATGAATTTGATCGAATTCATAACCACGGTACCTGGGCGGCGGCTTCGGTAGGAATGATTGGATACGTTACTGGCAATCAGGATTGGGTCGATATGGCGCTGTATGGATCTAAAAAGGATGGTAATGGGGGATTCATGAAACAAATGGATCTGCTTTTTTCCCCTGATGGTTACTATATGGAAGGTCCTTATTATGTGCGCTATGCCCTCAGACCTTTTCTGCTATTTGCTGAGGCAGTTCAACGCAATCAACCTGAACTGAATATTTATCAGTATCGTGATCAGATTGTCAAGAAAGCCTATTATTCCGCAATTCACACCAGTTTTCCGAATGGAGTTTTTCCACCAATCAATGACGCCTCCAGAACAATGAATATGCAGGCACCGGGATTGGTCATGGGTGCCAGCTATATATATAATCGTTATGATAAGGATCCAGAACTGCTGAGCCTGGCCAAGTATCAGAATCAGGTAATTCTTGATGGTAATGGACTCACTTTGGCACGTGATTTTGAAAAAGCGACAGATATACCGGATTTTACCTGGGGGAGTGTGGAATTTTTAGATGGTTACGATGGAGAAAAGGGTGGCCTTGGAATTTTACGCAGTGGCAGCGGTCAGGAGCAAACAATGCTGTTAATGAAATATGGCGTACATGGTATGGGGCATGGTCATTTTGATAAGCTACATTATATCTATTATGATCAAGGCAGGGAAGTTGTGCCAGATTACGGATTTGTACGCTGGATCAATATTGAACCCAAATTCGGCGGCCGGTACCTGCCAGAAAATAAATCCTATGGCATGCAGACGGTGGCTCATAACACGGTAGTAGTGGATCAGACAACCCAAAATAATTTTAAGCGTAAAGAAGCGGATCAAGTATCGGGAAAACGTCATTTTTTTGATGCCAGTGATCCTCAGATTCAAGTAATGAGTGCTAGGGCTGATGATTATTATCCCGGTGTTGCCATGCAGAGAACGATGTTCTTAATAACACACCCGGACCAAAGCTATCCGCTTGTTATTGATTTATTCCGGTTGGACAGTGATACAGAACATGAATATGATTATCCGATACACTACAATGGGCAGTTAATATCCACAAATGTAAATTATACCGCAAACACCAGCACTCAGCGAACAATGGGTTCTAATTATGGTTATCAGCATTTATGGCTGGAAGCTGAAGGCCAGACCAGTGCTGGTTTGCAATTCACTTGGCTGGACGGCAGCCGTTATTATTCGATATTAACAGCTGGTGACACGGAAAGTGATGTATTGTTTGGCCGCGTTGGAGCAAATGATCCCAATTTCAATTTGAGGACGGAACCCCTCGTATTATTAAGGCAAAAAGCCCAAGAACACTTGTTCGTAGCAGTGATACATCCCCATGGCTATTTTAGTGAAGCCGGGGAACTGTCGGTCCAGGCCAGAACACATTTTAACGCCGTCAATATTATCGGCCAAAACGATGAAGGCTCTGTGGTTGAAATTCTAGGAGAAGACAATCTGACCTGGCAGATCATGGTTAATAATTCGGAATCATCCGATGACGCCGTGCACAAAATAACAGTTGATGGTAAAACCTATGAATGGACGGGAAATTATTTTGTGGATTTTAATGTAATCGACTAACGCATGAATAATATTTGGGAGAGCATACTGTGAAAAAAGTAAAAGGTTTAAGGTGGTGGATTATTGCCCTCATCTCTTTAGCGACCGTAATTAATTATATTGATCGCTCGGCCCTGGGTGTTATGTGGTGGGCCGAGGGAGATTGTATTGCCAAAGATCTGGGCTATACAACAGCAGATATTGCAAAACAGAAATACGCGATTATACTGAACGTTTTTATGGTGTTCTACGCTATCGGACAATCTGTCACCGGACGAGTCTTTGATAAGGTTGGCACGCGCATAGGTTTTGTGTTGTCGATCATTGTCTGGTCATTTTCCACCATATTTCATGCTGTAGCAAGGGGTGTCCTGTCCTTTTCCATTTTCCGTGGTACACTGGCAGTTGGTGAAGCAGGTAACTGGCCGGGTGCGGTAAAATCCAATGCAGAATGGTTCCCCCAAAAAGAACGTGCCGTCGCTCAGGGGCTTTTTAATGCTGGAGCATCAATTGGATCAGTCATTTCTCCACCGCTCATCGCTATGTTGTTTTTAGCTGTTGGCTGGAAGGCTACTTTCGTGGTCATCGGATTCCTGGGATTAATATGGGTCATTCCCTGGCTTGTAATCAACAAAACAAGTCCGGAAAACCATCCCTGGATAACCGATACAGAAAAACAATATATCCTGGAGGGACGTCTTTCAGAAAAGAGTAACGCTGAAACTGAAAAGGCCATGTCAATTGGTGAAATCGTTTCCCACAAAGCATCCTGGTCAGTCCTGGTTGCACGTTTTTTCCATGAGCCGATTTGGTGGCTGTTTGTGGGTTGGATGCCCATTTATCTGGCTGCTACTTATGGATTCAATGTTAAAGCTATCGGTTCTTTTGCCTGGGTCCCTTATGTGGGTGCTGCCTTTGGTTCAGTAGCTGGAGGTTGGTATAGCGGCAAACTGATCGCTGCAGGTAAAGCAGTGGGTGTTGCACGCAAGACTGCCATTACTATTGGTTCAACGTTAATGTTTCTAGGTCTTGTTTCAACGATTCTGATTGCTGATACACCCGAAAAATTCGTTGTAATCGTTGCTATTGTACTGTTTGGTTTTCAATTCTCAATCGGAAATGTTCAAACCATCCCATCCGATATTTTGAAAGGTTCGTCGGTTGCCTCCCTGGCCGGTCTCGGTGGGACTGTCGGTGTATTTTCCGTAATTGTAATGAATTTTCTCATTCCCATATTCACATCTCAATCATTTACACCTGCCTTTGTGATAATCGCCCTTTTTGTACCCTTGGGTGTTTTGGCGGTCTTTATGCTGGGTGGAAAACTGGAAACCGTTAAGTAAGGGTATTATTTATTATGAAAACTACATTTGTAAAAGAAAGCACCGTCGAACTGGAAGAAATTATCCCTGGAATGAAACGAAAGATTCTGGGGTATGACACAGACTTAATGCTGGTCCGGGTATGGTTCGACAAGGATGTGGTTGCACCACGCCATAATCATCCCCATCAACAGGTATCTTACGTTGAAAAAGGTCGATTTAATGTTGAGATTGAGGGGATATGGCAAGAGTTGGAAGCGGGAGACTGCTTCATTATTCCATCCAATGACATGCATCATGCCATCTGTCTTGAGGAAGGTATCTTAATCGATACATTTTCGCCTTGCCGCGAGGATTTTCTTGAAACGCCAGGTGCAGGTTATGCCGACGAGGACTAAACAGGATATATACAATGAGATAGTTGCCGCCGGAGTGCTGGCAGTGATTCGGCTGGATGAAGGCAGCAAAGCGATTGCAATTGCCGATGCTCTGCTGAAAGGCGGGCTGAATGGAATGGAGATTACCTTCACCACACCGGGTGCCCTGGAAATAATGGAAGAACTGTCCAGCAAACGGGGTGAGGAATTCCTGGTCGGTGCTGGAACCGTAACCACGGTTGACCTGGCTGAAAATGCTATTGTTGCCGGAGCCGAATTTATTGTCAGTCCAATTACCAATCTGGAAGTGATTGAAGTTGCTCACGCTAGGGATAAGGTAGCCATTATCGGTGCCTTCAGTCCCACTGAGATTCTCACCGCCTGGGATGCGGGAGCCGATCTGGTTAAGGTTTTTCCTGCCACGGCGCTGGGACCCACCTTTTTTAAGGATGTAAAGGGACCGCTGCCGCAGGTAAAACTGACACCTACCGGCGGGGTGTCGCTTGAAAATACTGCCGATTTCATTTGCGCCGGTGCCGAATGCGTCGGGGTTGGTTCAGCCCTGATGAATAAGAAAATGATCGCTGATAATGACTGGGATGGACTCGCTGAATTAGCAGCATCCTATCGAAAAATCGTTATGGAAGCCCGCGAAGGGATGAGATAATGACAGCTAAGATTGTAACGTTTGGTGAAATTATGTTGCGCTTATCTCCTCCAGATTATGAGCGTATCAGCCAAGCCAGTCAATTTCAGATAAAATATGGAGGAGGTGAAGCTAATGTAGCTGCTTCACTGGCCCAATTTGGCCATGATTCTTATTTCGTTTCCTGTATACCCGATAATCTGGTAGGAGATGCTGCTGTCAACATGTTGCACGGCCTTGGTGTAAATACTGAATACATTCTGCGGTCAGGAAAACGCCTGGGCATATATTTTCTGGAGCATGGTGCTTCCATCCGACCATCGAAAGTTGTTTATGATCGTACTGATTCTGCTATTTCTCAGATAACAACGGGTAGGATGAGCTGGAATAAGATTTTTGGAGGAACGGATTGGTATCATACCACCGGTATTACTCCAGCTTTATCACCTTCGGCTGCCGCAGCAAGTCTTGAGGCAATCAGGGTAGCACGGGAAATGGGAATAACTACCAGTTGTGATCTTAATTATCGAAAAAAACTTTGGAGCAAGGATGAAGCCCGGGAAACCATGAGTGAAATGGTAAAAAACGTGGATATCATTATTGCTAACGAGGAAGACGCGGATAACGTATTCGGGATAGCTGCTGCGGACAGTGATATTGAAAGCGGGCAGTTGTCGGTAGATGGCTATAAATCAGTAGCCCGCCAATTGATTGACATATCTGGAGCAGGAAAGGTCGCCATAACTTTGAGGGAAAGTATTTCCGCATCGGATAACGGCTGGTCGGCAATATTATTTGATGGAAAAGAATTGCTTACAAGCCGCAAATATCCGATTCACATTGTTGATCGGGTTGGTGGTGGCGACTCATTCGGTGCTGGTCTGATCCATGGTCTGGTAAATAACTGGAGTGATCAGGAAAGTCTTGAGTTCGCCGTTGCAGCATCAGCAATGAAACACACAATCCACGGTGATATTAACCTTGTTACAGAATCAGAAGTGATGGAAGTGGTCAAAGGTAATATTTCTGGTAGGGTCCAGCGGTGAGCAGGAAAAATATAAAAATTGCTGAGCATAATTATCTCCATAATAGCGGACGGCAATTAATGTCTGCAGTTATGCGTGTATTTATTATTAGCATTTTGCTCCCATTGCTATGTGGTGTTTTGAATACCGTTCGTGGCGCCGGTCAAACAGGTAAATTAGCAGGCCGTATAACTGATGCCAATACTGGGGAACCAATAACTGGGACTAATATAATTATAACTGCTGAGTGGTTAAACGGTCAGGAAGTACCATTACGTAATTTGATGGGTGTTGCTAGCGATATGGATGGTGATTATTTCATAATTAATATTCGGCCTGGGTCCTATACAGTAAAATCAACCCATATTGCTTACCAGGAGGGCATATTTACCAAAGTCATTATCAATATTGATAAAACCACTCGATTGGATTTTGTACTCTCATCCAAGACCTTTGAAGGACAGGAAGTAGTAATTACCGCTTTTCGTGAGGCCAAGGTTGAGCTAGACCTGACAGCTACAAAGAGTACCTATTCCACAGCTGATATAGAGAATATTGCTGGTGTGGATGATATCAGTGATATTCTTGAATTACAGGCTGATGTTGTTGATGATCATTTCCGTGGTGGACGACTTGGAGAAGCCAGTTATATACTGGGCGGCAGTGCAATTATAAATCCGATTAACAATCAACGGGCGTTCAAGCCGATTGTAACAGGTATAAAGCAAATTGAGGTTTTTACCAGTGGCTTCTCGGCTGAATACGGTAATGCCCAGTCGGGTGTGGTGAATATGGTTACTAAGGAAGGGCAGAACAGGTGGGACACCCGTTTTGAGGTTGCCCTTAATCCACCATACTACAAAACTTGGGGTGGAAGTATTTACAAATCTGATCAATTGTATTTCTATAATACCTTGATAAATACTGAAGAGTGGCTTAAAGAGAATCCTACCCAACCCGGTAGAGCTCTATTTGATCCTGGTTATGGATTTGGACCACAATATTTGGTGGAAGAAATTGTGTGGCCACCCAATCCTTTAACCGTAGATGATTCCCTAATGATTGCACGGCTTGGACAAATCCAATGGCTGCAGTCAACAAGGGATGTAGGTTTGGAGTACGACAATACTGTTGACTATCGAATCGATATCAACATCGGAGGACCAATAACCGGAAATTCAACCATTTTTATGGCAGCCCGCACTACACAGGAACATCCATTCATACCAACACCTTATCCAGATCAAGCGCTACAGTTGATATCCAATATGGTTTACCGCCCAAATTCCATGGATAAGTTGAAATTCAATTATATGTTTGACTTGGTCCGAGAAAATGAAATTGGCAGCAGCTGGGTGCGCTGGATGTTTGATCGTACTCTTAGTATTTCTCAAGTCCGTCAGCGTACGCAACAGTTTGGCATTGACTGGACACGAGTATTCAATTCATCCACTTTTCTCGATTTGCAGCTTAAAATTCTGGATTTGGTATCGCAGGAAAGGATCGAATTGATCCAGGATGATGAATTTGTTGTGGATTATTCTGCTAATAGCAATTGGGTTGATTATACCGGACCTTCCTACCATCGTGTGGGACGTCCGGAAGACGATCGTGGTGATGAGCTATCCAAAACACTTACCTTTACCACCAGCTTGACCAGTCAGATTAATAAATACAATCTGCTGAAGACTGGTTTTCAATTTTATTATTATGACCTTGAAGTGGATAAGCAGGAAAATGCCTACAATCCTTCTGATATCCGTAACATTAAATATCGCAGTTTTCCGTTTGAGGGCGCTTTGTATGTCCAGGACAAAATGGAATTTGAAGGGATGATTGCCAATCTGGGCTTGCGGTTTGATTTTTATGACTTGAATACGAATTACTACAGTGATATCTATTCACCGACCCGAAATCCCTATTATGACGAAACGCTACCTTACAGTGAGCGCGGCCAATATTACGATCCTGACCTGGCTCTGACTACGAAATCCAAACCATATTACCGGTTGCAGCCCCGACTTGGGACATCATTCCCGATTACTGAGAATTCAGTATTTCACCTCAATTATGGCACCTTTACCCAGCGACCCAATTTTACCCAGCTTCTGGGTCTGCGATACTATGAAAATTTCATATTGTATGGTAATCCACGGCTGAAGCCGGAATATACCAGCGCCTATGACGTTGGTCTGGTTCAAGGATTGCCTGGCAGCTTTCGGATTGATGTCAGCGCCTACTACAAAGATGTAAAGGATTTGATTGAACGGGCTTTTTATCGGGATGAACAACAGTCAATTTATGTTACTTATATCAACCGGGACTATGCTGACATCAAGGGATTTCATGTTAGTCTGGAGCGCTACAGTGGAAAATTAAGAAGCTACCTGCGCTATAATTACGAAGTGGCTACTGGAAAAAGCAGTAATGATCTGGATGTCCCAGTTACCTACTTCGAAGTACCTGATCCTGAATTTGGTCTTGTTAATCTGCCTGATGCAGAGGATGTATACCTGGATTACGACCGGACTCATAAACTGGTTTTCAATGTCCGCTACAAGACTGGACCTAGGACTGGATTTTCAATTGGAAATATTTATCCGTTAGGTGGTCTAAGCTTGAGTACTACACTTCGATTCAGTACGGGCAGGCCATATACCTGGGATGATACTGGCCAGGGTTTGAAATATAATCAGCGTACACCAGACGAACGGGAATTAAAAATACGGTTCGAAAAACGCATTGTATTTGACAATTCCACTATGACATTTTATGCTGAAGGTTATAATCTGTTAAATGAGGCGATCTATCATTATTCGCGGAATTTCAATAATAATAAGAACACACCGCGCTACGAATATTTTAAAGATCAATATTATGACGATTTACAAACCTGGCTGGATTCTGGTATGGAAGAGGATCAAATACCCTGGTCATATAAGCCTTATGAATATGAGACTTATGACGAGTACTTACCCTATGTCAGCAATCAATCCGCATACATTTATAGCAATCAACCGCGGCACTTCCGGATAGGGCTGATCCTGAACTTGTAGGCGATATAATGAAACGTAGCAAAGCATGAAATTGAAACTGGTAAATATTTACAGGTATTGCCACATAAATTTGTTTATTGTTGCATTGCCAGTTTTATTGTTAGGTCAAATACGAGAATACCGGATTCATGACCGTGGTATGCTCCATGAAACTGTGTATAACACAGGTGATATTGGTCGGCCGTGGCAGACAGGTAGCGCTGGTAATGTAACAACTACTCCCCTAATGGAATGGCCATCACGTTCGGCTACCAGCATAAATAATATTAAATATAGTGGACAACACAACATCCTTGGCGGAGGTATATACGTTGGTGTCAATATTGATTCTCTACCAGGTGAAGAAAACCGCATATTTGCACTATGTGGCGGAGTTGGGGCCAGTACTCCAGAGCCGGTATATGGAATCTGGTCTTTTCCATTATTCATGGAGGAAATTGAAAACTTTCCGGTTCTGGATGATGGAAGCCTGAATCCGGACTATGATCCTGATGAAGCCGAAGAGATTATCCGGACCGGCTGGTCAACGCCAACAGGAATTACAATTACCCGCACCTCCAGAGCTTGGAGCTATCCTGAATATGATGATATGATCATCTACGAATATACCTGTGAGTATACTGGTGATACAGATGGTAATCTGGCAACAATCGAGATGGATGCCACTTTGAATGATGTGATGTTTTTGTTCCAATACGGTTTCGCACCCTCCATGTATGGCTATCAACGCCATTACCAGGAATGGAGATATACCGGTGGTATCTACAGGGCTGATCAGAACAACTTCTGGGATTTGGATTACTGGCTGTCCTTCAATATGAATTTGAGAACCAATATCACCGATAAAAACCTGTTCGCTAAACCGGAGCCTGATAAATATCTATTTGAGAAATTTGCCCAAACCGGTGAAAAGGGTGGCGGTTTGTGCAGCCCTCAAGCTCCGGGCTATTGCGTGCTGTTTTATGATACCACACATCTTGCAATAGTTGTCCCTGAGGAATTAGATAGCCTGAACCGAAATGAATCAGAGGCTCAAGATATTCTACGTACTAATACTATGACTGAATTAAGTGCCGATATGGATTATTATCGTGAGAATTCAAATGGTACTTACACTTGGTGGTACGAGCTTGATGCGCACAGTCATATAAAACAACCCTGGTCAAATAAGGTGAGTACAGGTAATACAAACAGTCTCAAAATGATGTATGAAAAGGACTCCTTTAATCCAAGTCTTCGCTGGAGCGGTGTTTATAGTCCCGGAAGCACAACTTGGGCTAATACCGCACCAGAATGGTGGGGTCGCGCAGCTTATCCGTACCGCCAGAGTGCTGATGCTGGAATGAAACACCATGTCTTTGGACCATATACGCTCAGTCCAGGGGATAAACTCGAATTTTCTATTGCGGAAGTTGTCGGATATGGTGCGGAAGCCGGTAAGAATGTTGAGGGCGGACAGACGATTCAGCAATGGGCAGCGATCCCAAGTTGGGATAAGCCCGTAATTTTCGATGGTGATACTTTAACCCATCATTATCTGACTGACTATGGTTACCCGGATTATGTTAATTCGGATTCGATAATAAACGTCACTCAAGTAGCCCACCATGCTTTTCGAGCTTATTTGGGCCAGGAACCTGTCGTTCCTGTTTGGCCGGAAGATCACCCCAAAGATGGTAATTACCAGATTCCGGTACCAGTTCCAGCGCCAGCCATTATTATTGAGAATACAGTCGACGGGCTGGTCAGAATTCAGTGGTCGCGTGATGTAGAAGATTTCAATCATACTCGATTAATGGGTGCCCTGAAACATTTCAATGTTTACAGCAGCAACAGTGGAATGGGACCGTGGCGTGTCATCGATTCCATTATGGTGGGAGCTGTCAATAACGCCGGTATATACGAGATAATCGACACTGATACCACATTTGCTGTTGGTGATTCCCGTTATTACGCTGTTACATCCCAGGATGTTTATGGCAATGAAAGTGGAAAAACAAACATTACCAATTTCCAGAAAAATATCGGGGCGGTGGCAGTTATGAACAAGGTCTATGCTGTACCAAACCCGTATCGTCGAACATCAGGATTTGAAAAACCAGAATATGCCGGTAAAATTGGGTTTTACGGTTTACCATCCGTATGCACCATTCGCATTTTTTCGTATGCTGGACAATTGGTCCGTACCATCGAGCATAATAAGCCGGTGTATTCAACCGAAAATGAATGGCTACAGGTTACCCGCAGTGGTCAAGATTTGGCATCCGGGGTATATTTTTTCGTAGTTACAACACCAGACAATCAAGTGAGTAAAGGCAAATTTGTTGTGCTTAAATAATTTATGTGCAAAGTTAGAAATACAGCAATCCTCAAGAATCTAATAATTTCAATAATTGCTAGTTTAATGCTGCACACTTCAATTCTGGCTTTTGAGAAGGTCGGCACAACCAGCTTTCAGTTTTTGAAGGTAATGAATGAAGCACGGGCTACCTCTATGGGAGAAGCTTATTCATCCGTGACTCAGAATTCAGATGCCATGTTCTGGAATCCTGGTGCCCTAACTGAAATATCCGGGACCTATGATTTATCGACTTCCTATACAAACTGGTTTCTGGATACCAGGCATTTTTCATTTACATTGGGTTTCAAATCTAAACGCTGGGGAACATTTGGTCTCATGGGACTGATGGTTGATATGGGTTATATTGAAGAGACTACTGTCAGCAATCTGGGATTTGATCAGAATAATGTTTATAATCCCGGGTTGACCGGTGAACAATTGTACATTGGTGCTTTTGGTTTCGGTCTGGCTTATGCCCGCAATTTGACCAACAAATTTTCATTTGGTGCTGTGCTGAAATATGTTCAGGAAGATCTTCATTATGGAGATGCATCAAGTGGTATGGTAGATATCGGAATGCTGTACAGGACCGGTTATCGTTCGATTAAAATAGCGGCTGTAGTCCGACATTTTGGTCCTGAAGTGTCCTTTACCCAACAACGTGATACCACATTGGTTCCTTATACGCCCGATGACAGTTCCAACACAATCACTGGAGAAGATTATCCGCTTCCGCAGACTTTCAATATGGGTATATCAGCTTTTCTGGTCGCTCCTGAAAACAGTCTTTTATTTACCAGTACCCGGCACAGTCTGCTGCTTAGTCTTGATATAATCCATCCTCGTGATTATGACCAGCAGTATGGTATCGGATTAGAATATGGATTTGGTGAATATTTATTTATTCGGGGCGGTTATAAAATTAATTACGATGAAGAAGGCTTATGTCTTGGCTTGGGATTAAAAGTAAGCAAATATCGCATTGATTACTCATATAACGATTATGGCGATTATTTAGGTACCATTAATCGATTTAGCATAGGAATAGGGCTTCATTAAGTCCGGATTAGAATGAATAGGATAATGAGTATCCCATCTGAATTCCTGCCACGCACGATCTGGAATCTGCTGTTTTCCACGCTGTTAGTGGCTATTGGATTTGCTCAACATCGTGGAGATAACCTTGAATTCCAGGGCATGGCCCAGTTCCTATCTTATAAAGCCGGATTTAGTAGCGCTGGTGTTTATGGAGCAAGTAGTAATGATGTAAATGCACTCTTAGTAAATCCTGCCGGTCTTGGCACGGTAAACCGTCCTCAGGCCTCTCTGGCATTCAATAATAGCGCAGCATTATGGCGTGAAAATCAGGAGTATCGCCCTAACCGCCTGTTTGTTACCCTGCCGTTCTATCTGGAAGGTCTATACATCCCAGATCCTGCCAATAATGATTCTATGGATTATGATCTCGCCCTAGATTCAAGTTATGTTGTCAATCCTCCTGAGCTTGGTCAGGGTAAATTCACAAAAGCAGCGGCTGACTGGCAGAGATCTATTAATAGACAGGTTGCGTATGATCTAGCAATAGCGTTGCCAATAAGAATCGGTGAAAAGGAATTAACTCTGGCCGCATCATTCTCTAAAAGTCCATTTGACGAATATGATCGCAATCATACTTACCTGGATCCCCACCTGGGCTATAGTGAGTATAATGATCTTACCAGGCTGGAAAAAAATGATACAACTGATGTTAACTGGTATAATTTTGTCAGGCAGCGCAGTGGGGAAGCTGATTTGTTGACTTTTGGAATAGGTTATCATTTGAGCGATCAACTATCCTTGGGCTTAAGTTTACAGTCATTGGCAGCTAGCACGGATGATTCTCAAATGCTTGATCGGGTAGGTTATTTTCGACTGGCCGATGAAAACGAATTCAGCTTTTCATATGACACGTTGTTGAGCACAATCTCAGGTAAATCCGAGTTCACCGCTAAAAGTATTACACTAGGTGCATTGATTAATCGTGAAATAATCAGTTTTGGTATCGCTTATACTTTCCCCTTTAAAATTTCTCGAATCTGGGATTATTCTTATCAGGTAGAGACTCCAGACACCAGTATCATTTATCGTACAAATATAGGTAAGCAGACCGATAATTTGCGCATTCCCGGCCAGTGGGTCTTTGGTTTTAGCATTAAGCCACACGATATGCTGAATTTTTATTTTGATCTGGATTATGGAGCATTCAGTCAGTCAGAATTGGAATTGTATATACCAGCAGCGGATACATTGACAATTAATCCAGCCGATAGCAGTTATCATATTCCATGGTCGGATTCTACATCACGTAACTGGGTTGACAGAATCATTCTTAGGAGTGGCCTGGAATATACTCCAATCAAAATGCTATCAATTTTAATAGGTTATCAGTACCAACCGCAGGTATTTGTACCGGATGGTCAGGCTTTTTCAGATCAAGGCCCTGTTGCGCAGGGTTTTACGGTTGGTCTCCGGTTTAACCTTCAGCGTTTTGGAAGTTTTGCTTGTATATACACCAACCAAAGTATAAAATATTATGACTCATATTATTCAAATACCAATTATGCTTACAATTCAATTTCAAAAATTTTCCTAACCTACAATATCAAATTATAGCATGCCCACAATTATTATAACCAATAAACTAAATGACCTTAGCATTTTCGCGGTCAATCCAATTAAAGGAGTGCTTAATGAATAATGTGAACCGTGGCTTAATTTTACTATTTCTGTTTTTTTGTGTGATTCGTCTGCCAGGGACCAGTCTGGATGTAGATGCCCAGTATAATTTTCATGATGCATTGAATTATGCCTTCTATGCTGATATCGATACTCTTGTACTGATAACCAGCGGCGGTATTTATACAACTCCTGAAATCACTGTCAGCGATTCAGCTCAGTTTGTTATTTATGAACCGATTGTGATCATGGCGGGTGATGGTTTGGCAGAACGGCCGATATTTACCCATCCCAATGGTGGCGGATCGACCTCTCAGGAAATTTTCCGGATACTGGATGATGTGGAATTCATTGGTATCAATTTTATGGGTGGGATTGATGAAACCCTGGGCTGTAAATATGGATTACGATTTGGTGACTATGAAGACCCGGTGTCAGGAGCTATTACCAGAGGTAAAGAAGGGACTGTAATGATTTTTAATGATTGTCATTTCGAAGGATTTCATAGTCTTAAGGATCAGACTATGCAAGGCAATGTCCTTTATTATAAACGTCCCGAGGATGAAAATCTGACATTGACCAATCTCAGAAATACTTCTGTATTTTTTGAAAACTGCACTTTTAAGGATATCGGCGATGAAGCCATCAGGATATCTGAGGGAGAGAAATATGGCGGCACCAACGGTGTGGTGGCCTGTTCATTGCTGGTGGTGCGAAACTGTACTTTTGATGATATTGATGCTGAATGCATCAGGATCTATGGTGACAAGGATACCAGCCAAGTTGGTGATACCTATGTTGATGGTACTTTAATAGCAGACCATGTAACTGTGGTAAACAGTGCACCCAGATTTATTTTTGCGAAGAATTTCCGCAGCTCTACAGTAACTAATATTCTGGTAGCTTATGGACGCGACCCCAGCTCAAACCGCCTGGACCGCGGTGATTACACCATGCAGGTTCAGCTCAGCGGATCGACCATCTCCCATGTGGATACATTTTCGATGGTGTACCTTGTGCCAGAGCCCAATGCCGGCAGGATAGGAGCTACAAAGGGAGGCGATGTTGATACGACCACTGTATATGGTTTTGATCCCATGTTTGTAGACCTTGCTAACGGAGATTTAACATTGGCGGCAGATTCGCCATTATATAATATAGGTTCCGATGGTGAGGCAATTGGCGATTTACGGTGGGCCACTAATCCACCGGTTGCTGTCGAGGAGGATATTCTTCTAGGTGAATTCACGCTAATGCAGAATTATCCTAATCCGTTTAATCCCGAAACAAAGATTGAGTTTTATCTTGATCGCAGTGGTTTGACAACACTAAGGATCTATAACCTGCTGGGTAGTGTGGTTGCAGAACCAGTGAATGGATTTAAAAATTCTGGTCTTCATACTATCAAGTTTGATGGTACCAATCTACCAACAGGAATTTATTTTTATGAACTTCAATCCAATCACATTACCAGTATGCGTAAAATGCTGCTGGTTAAATAATTCAATTAATGAGGAGAAATAAAATGAGGAATCAACTAATAAAATTCTTGCCCATCTTGCTCATTCTTGGCTTAACAACGGTATATAGCCAGACTGTGATAACTGTCATCAATGATAGTGACTCGACTTTGGCTGAAGCTCTTGATTTGGCTAGCCCAGGAGACATTCTTGAACTTACTGTAGACGGGGTTTACGAGACCAAGGATCAACTGGTTCTCGACCAGGATATTACAATCCGTGGTAGTGCCAGTCTAACCAACAAACCGGTGATCAAGTACGTTGGTACCGCAACCAGCGCCTATATGTTCAAGGGTGTCAGCTCACCACGGATTGCACTTGAGAATCTTGAATTTGACGGTGACGGTACGGCTGAAGGTGGTGCAGCTCTGGCTAAATATGTAGTCCGGCTGGATAATGGTGATACATTAGGTACAATGAGCTTGTTCATTGATAATTGTATTGCTCATGATTTCAACGACAAGTTCATCAAGCCGTATGGTGACTGCGGTATGGATTCGCTGGTAGTTACCAACAGTGTATTCTATAACGGTGAATCGGAAGGAATCGTATTCTATTCTGGTTCAAGTGGTGATCCCGCTGCCCGTATTGGCTATGGTGAGGTGTCGAATAGTACTTTCTATAACATTGAACGGGAATGTATCAAGGCTGATACCTATACTGATGGTACACTTTTCATAGACCAGATTACTGCTTACAATTGCGGTGATGTCGATGGTAAATCGATATTCTATGTTGATGACTGGGTTGATGTAACCGTTCAAAACAGCATATTTGTACTGAACAATTACGCCAGCTACTGTGCCCGATTGGAGTCTTCGGATAACCTGTTTACCAATAATGTTCTCTGGGACATGGCTGTTTGGGATGTAGATAACGCTACTATTGTTGATACCTTGCGTGTTGATCCTGGTTTTGCAGATGCGTCCAATGGTGACTTTACCCTGCCTGTTGGTTCAATGTTACTTACTTATGGTCTTGGAGGTGGAATTGTTGGAGATCCGCGCTGGGATCCGACGCCGCCCGAACCAGTGACCTGGTACATTGCAGCCGGAACTGATGTGCTGGATCCAGTCATTGATAACGCAGCACCAGGTGACATCATTGAATTAATTTCAGATGGTGGTCTCTATTTATCGGCCGATCAGATGGTAATTGATAAGGATATCACCATCCGCGGTGCTTCCGGCCTAACCAGCAAACCAGTATTGAAGTATGTTGGTACCGCAACAAGCGCATATATGTTCAAGGGTGTCGATTCACCACGGATCGCACTTGAGAATCTTGAATTTGACGGCGACGGAACCGCTGAAGGTGGCGCCGCTCTGGCCAAATACGTAGTCCGGCTGGATAATGGCGATACAACAGGAACCATGAGCCTGTTCATTGATAATTGTATTGCTCACGATTTTAACGACAAGTTCATCAAGCCGTACGGTGATTGTGGTATGGATTCACTGGTAGTGACCAACAGTATATTCTATAATGGTGAATCGGAAGGGATCGTGTTCTATTCCGGTTCTTCAGGTGATCCTGCTGCTCGTATTTCCTACGGTGAAGTATCCAACAGCACCTTCTATAATATTGAGCGGGAATGCATCAAGGCTGATACTTATACCACCGGTGAATTATTTATCGATCGTATTACAGCTTATAACTGTGGCGACGTAGATGGTAAGTCAATTTTCTATGTTGATGACTGGGTTGATGTCACTGTTCAGAACAGCATCTTTGTATTGAATAACTATGCCAGCTACTGTGCCCGGTTGGAATCTTCGGATAACCTGTTTACCAACAATGTGCTCTGGGACATGGCTGTCTGGGATGTGGATAATGCCACAGTAGTTGATACATTGCGTGTTGATCCAGGGTTTGCCGATCCCACTAATGGCGATTTTACTTTGCCGCTAGGGTCGGTTCTATTAACTCATGCAACCGATGCCGGCGCAGTTGGTGATTCGCGCTGGATTCCAGATCCACATGTTATCTGGGAAGTGGCTGCTGGAACGGATGTAATAGAAACTGCTCTTGATCAAGCTGCACCAGGCGATATTATTGAATTAACAACCAGTGGCGGTTTGTATCTCAATGCCAGCCAGCTGGTCATTGACCAGGATGTTACTATCCGCGGTGCTTCCGACCTAGCCAGCAAACCAGTATTGAAGTACGTTGGTACCGCAACAAGCGCATATATGTTTAAGGGTGTCGGTTCACCACGGATTGCGCTTGAGAATCTTGAGTTCGATGGTGATGGAACCGCTGAAGGTGGGGCTGCCCTGGCCAAATATGTCGTTCGGCTGGATAATGGTGATACATTAGGTACGATGAGCCTGTTCATGGATAATTGTATAGCTCATGACTTCAATGACAAATTTATCAAACCTTATGGCAATTGTGGGATGGATTCGCTGGTAGTTACCAACAGTGTATTCTACAACGGTGAATCGGAAGGGATCGTGTTCTATTCCGGTTCTTCAGGTGATCCTGCCGTCCGTTTAGCTTATGGTGAGGTATCCAACAGCACCTTCTACGATATTGAGCGGGAATGTATCAAAGCAGATACATATACCGCTGGTGAATTACTTATTGATCGGATTACAGTTTATAACTGTGGTGACGTAGATGGTAAATCAATATTTTATGTGGACGATTGGGTCGATGTAACTGTTAAAAACAGTATCTTTGTTCTGAATAACTATGGTAGCTACTGTGCCCGATTGGAATCAGCGGATAACCTGTTTACCAACAATGTGCTCTGGGAAATGGCTGTCTGGAATGTGGATAATGCAACAATAGTTGATACCTTGCATGTTGATCCCGGGTTTGCCGATCCGACCAATGGAGACTTTTCATTGCCTGCCGGTTCACCGCTTTACACATTTGGTGATGATGGTGGTCATGTCGGGGACTCACGTTGGGTTCCAGTAGGCGGACAGTTTAACCTGGTTGTGACTGCTATCGGAGGTGGATCAGTTGCCCTTGATCCTCCCGGTGGCTCATATGATCCCGGTACGGTAGTAACAATGACCGCCACCGCTGACCAGTTCTGGCTGTTTGACGGTTGGTCACCTAATGTACAAATTTTCCCGCCTGATAATCCCGTTGCTACAGTTACAATGACCCAGAATATGGCTGTGGATGCCTATTTTATTCCGTCAATTGCTGAATATGATGTCGATATAAGTTCGATTGGCTATGGTCATGTGGCCGATACACTATTCTCCGATTACGGTACCCTAGACGGTTATTTCGAAGGCGACTCACTGGTAATGCATGCCGTTGTCGATTCGGTCAACTGGGAATTTGCTTATTGGACTGATCTTGCTGGTGACAGCATTGATAATGCCAATCCCAATATCTGGATCGTAGACGTGGACACAAGTTTTACGGCGATGTTCCGTTCGACACTGACCCAGTACACATTGAATATGATAATTGTCGGAGGTGAAGGCGGCGAAGTTAATGTCGATCCGATGCCTGTGCCTGGTTTCATTACTTATGATGCCGGAACTGTGGTCACCTTGGCTGCAGAGACCGAACTGGGTTGGTCATTTGATGGTTACACCGGTGATGCTACCGGTACTGCTGACACTCTGGTAGTGACGATGAACTCAGATCTGAATGTGACAGCTACATTCATTGAGACACCTCACCCCAGCGGCGCTCTAACAATCGACGTTTCATGGGATTTACTTGATGCTGTTGAATACGCACATAATAATTCCCAGGTCAACACAATTGTGCTGAGTGATCTCGGACCATATCAACCGACTGAAAGCCAGCGTGATCCTAGTACACACCGCATGCCTCAGATTGATATTGAAAGTCCAGTGAGGATTGTGGCTGATGAAACCTTAACCGAGAAACCTGTGATACGCGGTTACACATCATCGACCGGTAGTGCCGATGCTGATGGATTTTTCCGCTTCCGAGCCGGCAGCGGTACTCTGGAACTAAAGAATCTGATCATCGATGGTTATCTGGATGAAACTACTGATGCTTACCCAGCAAAGTACATATTCCGAGCTGATGACGGCAGTGATACAGTCTTCTGCTCGATAAAAGCCTATAATGTAGATTTCTCCAATACGGTGGAAGCTTTCTGGAAAAATTATGCCCGGGCTTGGGTTGATACTATGCGTTTCGAAGATTGTCAGATCAGCAACATTGGTAAGGAAGGACTGTATCTTAAAGCGATCGGACATGTAAACTATGTCGGGCTCAAGAATACAACTTTCACCAAGGTCGCCCGTGAGACCATATATCTCACTGCTATGCCGGATGCGTTCGTGGAGATTGATCACGTAACCATTGCCGAGTGCGGTTTTGGCGCTGGTTCTGATCCAGACAAACACGGTGCTGTCAGGATCGAGAACACCACCGATGTTCAGATCCATAATGTGATTATCTACAGGGTCACCAACAGCGAGTATGGCTACGCCTTACGGTTTGCTGGGGAAAACTCGGTACTGGACAATGTATTGCTCTTCGAATCAGCTGAGGAGATCAGTGTCAGAGATGATGCTACCGTTGGTCCTGATGTGTTCTGGTATGATCCCCTTTTCCTGGGACCAGACACCGGCAACTTTACCCTTAGTGACTCATCCGTAGCTTATCATCTGGCTAATGACGGTTCAGCTGCTATTGGCGATCTACGCTGGGCAACCAGCACCAATGTTGCCAGTTACAACTCGCTGACCTTGAATGTTGGTGATCACGGTGATGTGACACAGGATCCACTACCGATGACTAAATTCTATGTTCCAGGAACAGATGTCACTCTAACGGCATACCCGGATACCCTGTACAAATTCGGTGAATGGACTGGCGATCTGACTGGTACAGTTTCACCAGCGACTCTGGCAATGGACGCTGATAAAATGGTTGCCGCCAGCTTCGCTGAAGCATGGTACAATGTTGAATTGAATGTTAATATGGGATACTGGGCATTTCTGGGCCAGTTCTCATTCGTGGACGATTCGGTTGATGCCGCAGGTAATTTCAATAATTTTGAAGGCACTTGGCTGGCTGATGATGATGGAGATTCAGTTTACACAGGTACATTCGTAATTGATGAAAATTTCCCTGATATTGAATGGAAATTCCGGATTAACGGATCATGGGATGACGCGACATGTGAATTCCCGTATGGTCAACCCAACAGAATGTTCACTGTAACACAAGATACTTCATTAACATTCTGGTACAATGACGATGAACCAGTTGTTGGTGTCTATGGTAGATACCTGCCAATGGAATATGCATTGGATCAGAATTATCCCAATCCGTTTAATCCAACAACGACTATTAATTTTGCTCTGGTTAACCCGGGACGTACTTCATTGATTATCTATGATATCATGGGTCGTCAGGTGGCAAAATTGATCGATAGGGATATGGAAGCTGGCTATCACAGCATTTCATTCCGGGAAAATAATATGGCTTCAGGAATGTATTTTTACAAACTTGAATCCGGTGATTTTATATCGATCAAGAAAATGATCATGATGAAATAAAGTAGTTCATATCTGCCGGGCGGTCCCCGCCCGGCAGATATTTTCACCAATGCTCATTACTACCAGAACAGGCAAACACTATCGATTATTAGTGATCTCTACCTTTAATTATATTTCACTCATCCATAGATCAACTTAGCCAGTTTTTAATGTACTTGAGATTAGTAATTGCAATAACACTGTATGTCATTGCAGTCCATATTATTTTTGCTCTTGAATACAGTCAACAAGTAAATCAGGTACCTTCTGATCGTTTGTTAACAGATCAAGAGTTATTATACATATTGAAAGATGATTTACTTGATATTGAATCAGTATACAGTCTGCGCGATCAGGGAAAATACTCTGCAGCAATTGAAGAATTGACTCAATATCTAAAAGACAAGTTTGGAGACAGGTTCTATTTCGACTGGCGCAATTTCGACCAGCGTTTGGAACAGTACAAAAATAACTATCCCGATATCATTAATAAGCATCGCAATGGCAGTGATTATTTTCGGGGTACTTATTCTGGTGATCCTAAGTGGATCCTGCCATTCAACAATCTTAAAGGCGAAGCTGTAACCGCCTATCAGCTCCGTCATTTGGCACGCCAGTCGTGGACCAGTGATATTGTTTTGGATTATGCCTTTTCCAGTAATGATGAATTACTGGATTACGTGATGGACCAGGTTGCCAGTTTAAACAGGGCTTTTAACAACGGTGAATATGACGATTCTGGAAATGGTATCTATGAAACATTCCGGGCCGGAAAAAGGATTCATAAATGGCTATTCGCCCATCAGGTGTTTTTAAGCAGGGACGATTATTCCGTTGATCAGCAGATATTGATGCTGAAAACATTTTTACATCATGGAGCCCAGCTGCAGGAGCGAACCAAAAAAAATCGCTACGGTAATCACCATACCAAGGGATTAGTCGCCTTATTTGAAATAGCCGTTCTCCTACCTGAATTTTCGTCTTCTCAGCATTGGATTAACCAGGCACTAAGTGGATTGGAATGGCATATTACCAATGAGATCAATACTGATGGCTTTCAGTTTGAGCGCAGTGTTCACTACCACGTCGGTGACATCGAGAACTATTTCCGTGTGTGTCAGCTGGCCCAGCGCAATGGGATTCAGCTACCGGCAGTTTTCAGGGAGCGGTTTTTTCTGATGTTCGAAGCGCTCACAAAACTTGCCCAGCCCAATAAGCGTTTGCCAGTTCTCCAGGATGATACCGATAAGCGGTTTGCCGAAAACAATATAATTGACGATGCTATGATCGTTGGTGCAATCCTCTTTAAAGATTCGCGCTTCAAATATTTCATCGAAAATGATGTTTCCGAATTGCGTTATTGGCTTTTCTCAAAACACGAATTAGATTTTATTGAATCACTGAGCGTGGAAGCACCGGTATACGGTTCAATTTCACTGCCGGAAACAGGTTATTATACTATGCGTAACGGCTGGGATGAAGGCAGTGAATATATGACTATTTCAGCTGCAGTATCGGAACATAAACCCGATCACCAGCATGGTGACGTGCTGGGAGTGGTAGCCTGGGCCAATGGTCATGAAATCCTGCCTAATTATCAAGTCAAATACAGCTATCCCGATTACCCGCAGTGGAAGAATTCCTGGGCCAAGAATGTTGCCCTGGTTGACAGTATCCCGCAGGGACGAAATTGGAAAGGTAATCGTGGTGGTAGCGGATTTGGTAAATGGCTGGAACTGCCTGAACCAACCGTACTGCGCTGGGAGACTAATGACAATTACGACTATTTTCTTGGCAGTCATGATGGATTTAAAAGTGTGGGAGTGGAATATTTCCGTGAGGTATTATTCATTAAAGCTGGTTTCTGGTTGATAATGGATCATTTTGAATCATCTGGAATACACCGCTATCAACAGGTTTGGCAGGGAAAATACCAGTACAATAGTGGAAGTTTGCTAACAAAGAGCTATCAACAAGGCAGCAGACTTGCAATTCGTCAACTAAATAATTCTGTTGAGTACAATGCCCAGACGGGCCGAATTGATCCCATGGATCACATTACAGTTGATGTTAGTAATCAGACTAATTTTACTTTTATCAGCCTGTTATTGCCGCTCAGTTCAGAAGAAGCACTCCACTCCGGACTTCCCGCAGGTTGGTATCTAGCCGAGCGAAATACAGGCAATACACTGATGATTAATCAGTTCTCGACTAACGCTCTCGCCGGATTAACGGACGGTGAAAAAACATATATTTTTTTTGATCTGACCAATATTCAATGGAATGGCCGGTACTTGAATTTTGAGACATCTGTCAGTATTATTATCGGATTAAGCGGCAATGAATGTGAGTTGAAATTGCTGGGGCCAGCAGGCAACCAGTTATGGACAGATGGAAAAGTTCAGATCGCGGGAGAATTGTTGTACAAACAACCAAACGAAAGCTTTCGTTTAAAATCTGGTGCTATTCTGAAATTGATTTGGTAAACTAACCAATACTCATAGCTCAAGATTAAAGGCATGCAGATTAAACATATTGTCATTCACAAGGTGTCGAAGTATCGTCTGATTTCTTCATTATTTCTGATTTGTTCTTCTTTAACCTGGGGGGCGAACTTTTATGTTTCAAGTGCAACTGATATTAGCATCGCCCTGAATTCGACAAGTCCCGGTGATACACTTACAATGACCAATGGTCTCTGGGTGGATCAGCACATTGTGTTTGATGGTGTTGGTACTGAGAGCCTACCAATTATCCTTAGAGCCGCATCACCAGGAAATGTAATACTGACTGGTTCATCAACTCTACGGATCAGTGGAGAATACCTCATTGTTGATGGCCTTTATTTTCGAAATGGCTACAGCAATTCCGGCGGCGTGGTTGAATTTCGTAGCAGTTCATCAGAACTGGCCACTCATTGCCGTTTGACCAACACCGCCATCGTTGATTACAATCCTCAGAGTATAAATAACAATTATAAATGGGTTTCAATTTATGGCAGCTACAACCGAGTAGATAATTGTTATTTTCGTGGCAAGAACCATGATGGTGCTACCTTGGTTGTCTGGTTCCGGAGCGTAGCCGATCCGCCCGCACATTACCATCTTATCGATCACAATTATTTTGCCCACCGCCCGGAACTTGGTTTCAACGGTGGTGAAACAATTCGTGTTGGTACAAGCAGCTACTCCATGAGCGATTCATATACAACTGTGGAATGGAATTACTTCGAACATTGTGATGGTGAAATTGAAATTATTTCCAATAAATCCTGTGAAAATATCTATCGCTATAACACTTTCTTTGAGTCAGAAGGAACACTAACCCTGCGTCATGGTAACCGCTGCACCGTGTCCGGTAATTTCTTTTTCGGTAATGGACAATCTCGTACCGGTGGCGTGCGCATAATAGGTGAGGATCATAAAGTATTTAATAATTATTTCTATAACCTGAGTGGTTCCGGATACCGATCAGCAATTACTTTTATGAATGGTGTCCCAAATTCACCGTTGAACCGCTATTTTCAGGTCAAGCGGGCTGAAGTAAGCTATAATACTATTGTCGACTGTTATCAGCCTTTTATGATTGGTGCTGGTGCAAATTCGGAGTTAACCTTGCCACCGCTGGATTGCACAATCGCAAATAATGCCGTAGCAGCAAGCAGTGCCTACCAAATTTTCACTATTGAAGATGATCCGATTCATATGGATTATGTCACGAACATAGTCTGGGGGGCCACCCTCGGATTACCGGATACCACCAGTGGAATCCAGGTGACTGATCCGCTGCTGGAGCTGGCAGCAGATAGTCTTTGGCGTCCTCAGACTGGTAGTCCATTAATAGGCTCTGCAACCGACCAGTACACCTATGTCACCACAGACATGGATGGTCAGACACGTAGCGGTTCATTGGATATCGGTGCTGATCAAGTGACGACTGATTCCGTTCAGATCTATCCTATAACTGCGGCTGATGTTGGTCCCAGTTGGTATGGGGCAGCCAATTCCCCGGTATTCATAATCGCCGATGTTAATGGCTCTGGTACAATTACACTCATTCCTGACACTAATATATTTATGCCCGGTGACACTGTGATCATTTCTGCTACACCCGATTCGGCCTGGTCTTTTTTGGAATGGCGTGGTGATCTGAACGGAACTACCAATCCTCAGACAGTAATTGTAAATGACGATATGTACATAACTGCAGTATTTTCCCCTCCGGTTCAGTACCAGATATACCAATGGATTATTGGAACTGGAGAAATTGTCTATAATCCACCGGGACCTTATTACAATCCCGGTACAACGGTAGAGATAAATGCTATTCCCGGGGATGGTTGGCTATTCACTGATTGGGGTGGTGATATTAACAGTTCTCAGAATCCCGATACGGTAGTTTTAAATGATAATATGGCAATCACTGCAACATTTGAGTTGATAACCGGAGTTAAACATCAGACTGGATTACCAACCACTCTGGAATTATTTCCTAATTACCCAAATCCATTTAATAATACTACCAGAATTTCATATCAAGTGCCATTGGCCGGTTTTACAACTATTCGGATCTTTGTTACTAACGGATGTGAAGTCTTTGAAAGAAAATCGTATCAAATACCCGGGTACTATTATATCGACTGGAACGCCAATGGATTGCCTACAGGTGTTTATATATTACAGTTTAGTTCAGATAGGACAATGCTGACCCAGAAACTGCTACTGATCAAATAATCGCATGAAACTCACTTTAAAATTTCTGGGATTTTACATGATTTTTGCATTGATTCCGATAGCGGGACAGACGAACTGGAATTCCAGTCTGGTCACCTATAATCAAAATGATCGCCTTATGTATAATCCCGATTCATTTGGTAACCGGGTTGTCGATTTCAGTTACGCCGGCTACCGTAATAATATGGAACCGATTCCAGATGTTCCGGTCATGCTGGAAATCAACCCGGTACCTGGTGACAATACCAGCCATATCCAGACCGCAATCAATACTGTCGAAGCGATGCCTACTGATGCAGATGGCTTTCGCGGCGCATTGCTCCTTACGGCAGGTCAGTATGATGTGAGTGGTATATTGCGCATTGATGCCAGCGGTGTTGTTTTACGTGGGGTGGGTGATGGCAGTGATACAACTAGCAATACTGTAATCTATGCTACCGGAAATTTACCGTACCAGCGAACAGTCTTGAATGCAGGAGGTGGAGAGGTAGCACTCTGGGGCTACAATCTACAATTCCCGCAAGTTGATATAATCACCGATACAGTGCGCGCCGGAGATCGGCGTTTCCAAGTGGCAGATCCTGGTTCATTCAACGTGGGAGACAATATTATCATCGTTCATCCATGCACCGAGGATTGGCTGACATCAATAGACTACGGGGGTACCCACAGCGGTGAGGGGGCCTGGGAGCCTGGGGTTGATCTCCCATGGGCGGTAGACAGTACGCCAATTTATTATAACCGCAAAATTATCGCTATTGATGGAAATACGATAACTATAGACGCTCCGGTATTCAACATCCTGATCAGATCACTTTCGCAGTCCTATATCTATGCCTGGGATGGTGCTGGTATGGTACGACAGGTTGGAATCGAAAACTTGCGGATTGACATAGAAAATAGCGGTGGTAGTGATGAGAATCATGCCAGGAGTGCAATAGAGTTATATGAAATCGAGGATGCCTGGATTCGTGACTGCACTGCGCTACACTTTATTCTATCCGGCTTTGAAACCGGCATGGCCACACGAGTGACCATTGATAATTGCCAGGCACTCGATCCGGTGTCGGTGATTGAAGGGGGGAAACGCTATAATTTTAACCTTTACCGGTATTCACAATTAATTTTGGTTAAAAACAGTCATGCTACTAACGGGCGGCACCATTATATATCCAATGGCGTATCGTCCACTTCGGGCTGTGTTTTCCTTAACTGTACTTCAAGTGGTGCCTATACCAGTAGCGAAGGACACAGGCGATGGAGCCAGGCGCTTCTATTTGATAATCATGTGGAACTTGATGGTCCACGACCTGGAGTTAATCCTCGTTTATTGGGACTTTACAATCGTGGCTATTATGGAACCAGCCACGGCTGGGCTGCTGTAAATTCTGTTGCATGGAACTGTGACGTTGCCGATGGCGACCTGATTGTCCAACGGCCACCTGTCGGTCAGAATTTCGCCATTGGCTGCAGTGGAGCAAATATCACAGGCGTTCGCCCGCCTGCTTCTTTCGATGAGCCAGAGGGATATATCGAAGGATCGAATACAGCTGGACTGGAACCAGTATCCCTTTACCTGGCTCAATTAGCTCAGCGTCAGAATCCACTCCCGGCTTTTGATCTCAACCTGATCGTAGATGGCAGTGGTCTGGTAACCATTACACCTGATCCCATCAATGGATTATACGATAGCAGTACGGTGGTGACGATTACCGCTGATCCGTCACTTCACTGGCATTTTGCCGGTTGGAGCGGCGATATAACAAGTAATAACAATCCCCTATTACTTGAGATTAATTCGGATTTGAATATTATGGCTGATTTCGATTCAATCACAACCCGCTTTGCCCTGGATCTGCAGATCAACGGTTCAGGATTTATTTCTGCCACCCCGGAACCAAATAACGGTCTGTACGACAGCAGTGCAGTGATAGAATTACTGGCAGAACCAGCACCACACTGGCTGTTCAGCGGCTGGACCGGTGATTTAGACAGCGATATTAACCCTATTTCTTTTCAGCTTGATTCAGCGATGCAGGTCGGGGCTGATTTTGACAGCATTACGGCCCAGTATACCCTGGAAGTTGTAATCGAAGGGAATGGAGAGGTAATTATCGATCCTGAACCATATTCCGGGACTTATGATACCGGGCAATTTGTCCACCTGACCGCCCAGCCCGATTTTGGCTGGGAATTCATCCAGTGGTCTGGTGATTTAACAGGTTTTTCTCCGGAAGATTCTGTATTGATGAATGGCAACAAAATCATCACGGCAAACTTCAGTGCGATTCCAATAGGCGCCATGACGATTGACACGAGCTGGAGCATGGCTTATGCAATTAATTATGTCAATACACATGATCTGGTTGATACGCTGATTCTCGCCAGCGCCGGAGAGTATGTATTTTCTGATATTGTACCAATCCGAATACTGATGCCACTGACAATAATGGCGGCCGATGGCCTGTCAGAGAAACCAGTTATCCGCTATTCCGGCTCCGATCCCACTCTGGAGGATCTAATTCGGGTATTTGCTCCACTCAAAATTGATGGTGTCAAACTTGATGGGGGGGCATCAACAGCCCTGGGGATATTCAATGCCATTCATCTGGTTAATGAAGATAATTTTACTGTTCCTACTGGGATTGATCTTACTATAAACAACTGCGAGCTAGCAAATTTCTATCGTAATAACAATTCCAATCAACGGGGTTTCGGTATCAGGTTTGATTCTGAAATTCAAATCGGAACTATCAGAATTGAAAATTCGATATTCACAGACATTGGTGCTACTGCTATCAGCATAGCTGAAACCCAGAACTGGGAAACATTTTCGGCCGTGGATTCGCTGATAGTACGTAATAATACCTTTAATTCTATTGGTGGTGATTGTATCGATTACTGGTCCGATGATTTACCATTTTCAGCCGATGCACCGGTGCTAATTGAGCACTTAACCATCTATAACTCCGCTCCAAGGTCGATTTTTCTTGTTAACAGCAATGGTGCGGTTGTACGAGATATTATCGTCGCCAATACCAGATTGACGGACTTCAGCATCGATACTAACCTGATGGAAATCTCAGGCAGCGGTATCCAGGTGAGTCATATCGATACATTCAGTGTAGATCCGGTCCCGATAGTAGTAACTGGTGGTAATCTGAATACCCAGACTATCTATGGCTACGATCCACTTTTCATGAATCCGACTGCGGGCGATTTCACACTCATGGAAGGATCAATGGTTTACGGTCTTGCCCATGACGGTTATGCTTTGGGTGATATTCGCTGGGCAACCAATCCACCTCTAAAAGTTGATAGTAAATTATCGCAACTGCCCGATGATTATTTATTGAAACAGAATTATCCTAATCCTTTTAATGGTAGGACCTCAATTGAATTTGCAGTTCCAGCAATTGGCAGAGTATCCCTGGAAATATTTAGTGTTACCGGGAAACAGGTGGGAACTATTGTTTACCAAGCGCTCGAGCCAGGTTTTTACCGCTACAGCCTTGCAGCGGAGGACCTGGCATCTGGTGTGTATATCTGTCGTTTCCAGGCTGGTGATTATCAGCGAATAATTAAAATGACACTTTTAAAATAGGGAAATAGAATATGTTTTTGCCTGGGCGTAGCCACCACCACGGGATCTGTGTCTTTATTTTAATGCTGTTAATCTCTGGCTGCAGAGACAGCAGAGGAGTTCGACCTGACCTGAATACGATTGACCGTGAAAGAATATTGCTGGCGGCCGATTCATATCTGAAAGAGATACCGGAAACAGTTACCGCATCACTTTGTGCAAGGTCAGCTGGTGGCAGGCATGATTTTTATTCCGAAGGTGATTACTGGTGGCCTGATCCGAATAATCCTGAGGGACCCTATATCCGCCGCGATGGTATGTCCAACCCGGATAATTTTACCGAACATCGTAGAGTGATGGTTCGCTTGAGTATTCAGGTTCCGACTCTGGTCGCTGCCTATTTAATTTCTAACGAAATTCTCTACGCTGAGCATGCCCGTCGACACTTGCGGACCTGGTTCATTGATCCTGAGACAAGAATGACACCTGCTTTAAATTTTGCCCAGGCGATATCCGGGTGGGTGACTGGCCGCGGTGTGGGAATAATTGACACCATTCACCTGGTTGAAGTGGCCCAGGCAATTCTCAAACTGGAATCCGTCCATGCGATTCCCAGTGATGAGCTAATAACGATCAAAGCCTGGTTTGCAGAATATCTTAAATGGATGACGAACCACGAATATGGTATTGACGAAATGAAGCGCAAGAATAATCATGGCACCTGCTGGGTGATGCAGGTGGCTGCTTTTGCCAGGCTCGTTGGCGATGATGAACTGATGCAGATGTGCCGTGATCGTGTTAAATCGGTACTGGTACCAAACCAGATTGCTAGCGATGGAAGTTTTCAAATGGAACTGGACCGCACCAAGCCCTACGGTTATTCATTGTTCAATCTGGATGCATTCGCCGCTGTATGCCTGATATTGTCAACGCCAGAGGATAACCTCTGGGAATTTCGAACGACTACCAGTGGAAGCATGGCTGATGCCCTGGCCTATATGTTTTCTTTTATTGATAATAAATCCATCTGGCCTCTCGCGCCTGATGTAATGTATTTTGATAAATTTCCAGTGCGGCACCCGGCACTTTTATTCGGCGGGATTGCATTAAATCGCAGTGATTATATCAATCTATGGTCTACGCTGGACCCGGATCCTGAAACTACTGAAGTGATTCGTAATTACCCAATCAGACAGCCAATCTTATGGGTAGACTGACAGTACATCGAGCAGCAATTATATCGATAATAATTATTTTTCTTTGCTGTTCTGGCGATGATAATCGATCGTCAGTGCGTTTTGAATCTCTGTTGCATGATACACGGGTACTCAAACAGGTTAAAAAGGATATCCAAAATAATGATAAGCGGCGTTTACCAGCATACCAGCTGTTAATAAACACTGCCGAAGAAGCGGTATCTGCCGGGCCATTTTCGGTAGTATTTGATGAGTTAATACCTCCCAGTGGTGATAAACATGATTACGCCAGCATGGGCCCGTACTGGTGGCCCAATCCGGATTCTATTGATGGCCTGCCCTATATCCGTCGTGATGGCCAGGTAAATCCTGAGCGGATTAACTATGACAAGATTCCTATGGCTACCCTTGGTGAAACAGTGTCAATATTGGCACTGGCGTACTATTTTACCGATGATGAACGCTATGCCAAAAAGGTGGCAATACTTCTGCGTACCTGGTTTATTGATCCTGATACTAAAATGAATCCCAATTTGAATTATGGTCAATTTATTCCAGGACGTTCAGCTGGAAGGGGAGTAGGGATAATTGAAAGCAGGGTGCTAATTGATATTGGAGAAGTACTAGCATTAATTGGTCAATCACCGTGCTGGAATGATGTTGATCAGAGGTTACTTACAGTTTGGTACAATACTTTCCTCGATTGGCTTCTAACCAGTCCGATCGGAGAAGATGAATCCGACCGGTCAAATAACCATGGCACTTGGTATGATAATCAAGTTGCTTACCTGGCGCTTCAGACTGGGCGTGAGGATATCGCTGAGCAATATCTTAGATCTATAATTGATCGCCGGATTCCTGAACAAATTGCGGCTGATGGTAGCCAACCTCATGAATTGAAGCGAACACGCACCCTGTCTTATACAAAATTTAATTTACGGGCACTGATTACAGCTGCCCGGCTGGGTGATAAACTAGAACTGGATATTTGGAAAGTCACAAATGGGGAAGGTGGAAACATTGCAGCAGCCATAGATTTTCTGGCAGATAATGCAGTTGATAACGGACCTTGGCCATTTGAGCAGATTACGTACACTGGAAATGCGGATCTGATATCGCTGATGTCTCTGGCTCGTGATAAATATGATGATGTACGCTACAGTCAAACACTTAGAATGCTTCCTTTGACTGACCGGATTGTCAGCCGCGAAAATCTTCTTCGGATGAAACCAACTTATGATCTTACAGAGCAGAAACTTGAGATTAATGCTAATAGCGTTGAATTGAAATAGATTGAAGAATACTACAATCTATCCAATTTTAATCATCTCCCTGGGATTGTTGTGGTCCTGTAATGGTGATAGGAATGCAATAATTGAACGAAAAATACTAGATCATGAGTTCATCCGGAATATCATGTGGCAGGTTTGTGAGTACCAGATTGAAAATCCAAGCCGGCACCATGCTAAAAGCAAGGATTTCTCCATGGGCTGGGTACCAGCCTCATTCTACACCGGCATTATGGCGGCATATGAATCTACAGGTAATGAAAAATATCGCGATTATGCTCTGCAGTGGGCGAGTTCTAACGACTGGCAGCCAGGACCCCGCCTGCGTCATGCCGATGACTACTGCTGTGGTCAGACTTATCTGGAATTGTACATGCTGGATCAGCAAGAGAACCGGTTGGCACCAATAAAAGCGAAGATTGATTCGATAATGGTTGACCCGAAACTCGGCCGAGAGGATTGGTCATGGTGCGATGCACTCTATATGGCACCACCGACGTTGGTTCGTCTGGCCAAGGCTACTGGTGAAAAAAAATACATCAATTTCATGCATAATATGTATTGGGATACGGCCGAATTCCTCTTTGACCGCGAAGAAGGCTTGTTTTATCGCGATGAAAATTATTTTTACCAACGTTCACATAATGGGTCCAAAGTATTCTGGTCTCGCGGAAATGGCTGGGTAATGGGTGGTATTGTCAGAATACTGCCTTACCTGGACAAAAAGGATAAGATACGAAACCGCTATATCGACCTTCTGAAAATTATGGCCAAGTCAGTTGCCAATCAGCAGGGTAGTGATGGTCTGTGGCGCGCCAGCCTACTGGATGCAGAGGAATATCCGGCACCTGAAACCAGTGGCAGCGGTTTCTTCTGTTATGCCCTGGCCTGGGGAATAAACAATGGTTACCTGCCATCTGAGAAATATCTTCCAGCGGTGGAGAAGGCCTGGCTGGGACTGGTGAACGCTGTCCATCCCGATGGAAAAATCGGTTGTGTCCAGCGGATCGGACATCGTCCTGATGAAGTTAGTTTTGAAGATACCCACGCCTATGGCGCCGGAGCCTTCCTGCTGGCAGGCAGTGAAATGCTGAAACTGACTGAAAAGATTAACTGAGGATTCAGGGTGTAAATGCTAAAACAAAAATCAATTTTTTTACAATTTCTGCTGGTAGTCTGTATAGCCGTAACTGCTTCTGCAACTAACCTTGTCGGGGAAAATCATCAATCCTATAATAGTAAAATAAAAATCAGCGGCAGCCGTCAGAATTTCCTGTTTAATTCCGGCTGGAGTTATCTTGAACAGGGTCTTGATAGTCACCAGGAAGCATTGCAGTCAAAAGGTTGGCAGCCGGTATCTCTACCCCATACCTGGAATTCACTGGATGCTACCGATAATAATCCCGGCTACCGTCGATCCACCAGCTGGTACCGAAAAGAATTGATGATTCCCAGATACAAAAGTTATGTGCGCTGGATTATGGCATTTGAGGGAGTGAATATTACCTGTGAAGTTTATGTAAACGGGGAAAAAGCAGGTGGCCACGTAGGAGGTTATATCGGTTTCAATATTGATATCACAGAATACCTCAAACAGGGAAAAATCAATACAATAATGGTGAAGGTTGATAATTCAATCAATCCCAGGGTTATTCCATCCCAGAAATCGGATTTTTTCATTTATGGTGGAATTACCCGTGATATCTTGCTGCAAGTGCGGCCGGCGGACTATATTAAATCACTGCGTATTGCAACACCGGCTGTAAGCGAGGAGTCCGCCCTTACAACTGTAGCTATAGATATAATTAAGAACACTACCGGGATAAATATCGTCAGCGGATTTGCAAAACTGCTTGATCCTTCCGGATTGGAAATAATGAGAACAGCTGTATCAACCCGAATCAATCAGGGGAGCAGTACAATCAACCTGGAATTACCGAAATTGAAAACTCCGTTATTATGGTCACCGAGCAATCCCAGACTGTACTCCTTAGAGGTAAATCTTGACTTTCCCGGCGGAGGTGATCATATGTCTGATCGATTTGGATATCGCTGGTATGAATTTGCGTCGGGTGGTCCTTTCTACCTGAATGGACAGCGCTTGTTGCTGCGCGGAACGCACCGTCACGAAGAATGGGCCGGTCTCGGTAATGCACTGCCTGACAGTCTACACCGCCGTGATATAGTCATGATCAAGGAAATAGGCGCGAATTTTGTGCGTCTGGCCCATTATCCCCAGGATCCGGAAATCTACCGGGCATGTGATGAACTGGGTTTGTTGGTCTGGGATGAACTGCCTTGGTGCCGGGGTGGTATGGGTGGCAAAGAATGGCAGGCTAATACCAAACGATTGTTTGAAGAGCAAATTAGGCAGAATTTCAATCATCCAAGTATAATAATGTGGTCCGTCGGGAATGAGTTGTACTGGCTGCCGGATTTTCCTGATGGGGATAATCCTGATTCGCTGCAAGCGATGGTTAACATACTGAATGACCTGGCCCATGATCTTGACCCCTGGCGCCCCACCGCCATGCGCAAATACTACGATGGAGCTGAAATAACAGATATATTTTCACCCTCGATCTGGGCCGGCTGGTATTCCGGTGTTTATAAAACTTATGAAAAAGCTCTGGAGAAAGCCCGCGTTAAATATCCACGCCTGTTCCACGCTGAATACGGCGGTTCCAGCCATGTCGGTCGGCATACTGAAACACCGATCACCGGTGAAGGATTGGTAAAGGAAGACGAATGGGATGAAAAACCCAATATGGTGAACATCAAAAATGTGTCCCGGGAAGGTGACTGGAGTGAGAGTTATATCGTTGACTTGTTTGATTGGCATTTAATGGTTAGCGAGCAGTTGGACTGGTTCCCTGGCAATGCCCAGTGGGCCTTCAAGGATTTCGGAACACCGCTTAGGCCTGAAAATTCCATTCCTTATATTAATCAGAAAGGATTGGTTGACCGGGCTGGCAACCCCAAAGACGCCTGGTACGTATTTCGGAGTTACTGGACCACTGATCCGCGCTTCTGCTACATTGAATCCCATACCTGGACTGATCGATTCGGCCCCAAGGATTTATTGCGCGAAGTATGTGTTTACAGCAATTGTGAGGAGGTACAGCTGAGCTTGAACGGCCAGCGTCTGAAACGCTTGCAACGCGACTTGAAGGATTTTCCGGCCAGTGGATTCCACTGGGAAATTCTGTTTGAGGAAGGAATAAATGAACTGATTGCCACAGGTTTTGTAAATGGTCAGTCAGTAACCGCTGATACACTGAAAATAACTTACTACCATGAGAAACCTGGGAAACCAGTGAGTATCGACCTTGTAGCTGAGATGATTGAAAATGGCAAATATCTGATTCATGCCAAGGTTGTCGATGTCAAAGGAATTCTTTGCTCTGACTATAATAAACGTGTCTATTTTGACTGCAATGGCACCGGTGAACTGGTGAAATATCAGGGCACACCAACCGGTAGTGATGTAATCGAATTCGCCAGCGGTAAGGCAGCGATTGAGTTCATTCCCGCTTCGGAAGGAACAGCAAATATCGAAGCACGTACCCAGGATTTCAAAGGTGATTATATTCAGATTCAAGGTGGCCGAGTAGTAGATCAATGAAACAGTCAATTTATCTGAGAAGCGGTCTGGGGTTGATCCTTGCATGCATTTTATTGCATGCTCGTTCACCGGAGCAGATTATATTTACTGTTACCGTGGAAAATCCACTGGATCGAGTACGCAGTAATGAAACAATTGAAATAGACCTGACACACCTTGGTGAGGAATTGAAGAGAATTAATGTAGGTCATTTCGTGGTACGAGATCATCAATCCGGGAGTGACTTGCTATCACAGATGATAGACGAAGATCAGGACGGTGTGCTGGAATTACTGCTTGTTCAATCTTGTTTTGAAGCCAAGGAAAGCAAACGTTTCAATATCTATGTTTCACAAAAGCCCACTGACACTACAGCTAATCTGGCTCAGGCTATGTTCGTGCCAACCCGTAAAGATGATTTTGCCTGGGAAAATAACCGTATTGCCTACCGCATGTATGGTCCGGCACTGGAAGCCGATGGCGAAATCAGCAGTGGGGTGGACGTGTGGGTCAAACGCACGCATGAATTGATCCTCGACAAATGGTATCAATCAGGATATAATTATCATTCAGATAAAGGGGATGGGCTTGATTATTATAAGGTCGGACCCAGTTGTGGGTGTGGCGGTTCGGCTGTTTGGGATGGTTCTCAACTTTATCCCTCCAACAATTTTACATCCTGGAAGATCTTTGCCAATGGTCCCATTCGTGCTATTTTTGAGTTAGGTTATGAGCCTTGGGAAATTGGTGATATTACTATCTCGGAAGTAAAACGAATAACCATTGATGCTGGCCAGAATCTGAATAGATTTGAATCTCGTTTTCAGTTTTCAAACTCGAACTCTGATTTAGTTAATGCTGTTGGATTAGTCAAGCGCGAAGGATTAGGAATAATCCAATTTAATAGAGAATTAGGCTGGCTGGGCTACTGGGAACCACCCCATATACGACATGGCAGCACTGGCTGTGGGATAATTATCCAGCCGAATAATATTCAAGCTATTGAGGAGATTGAAGATCATAATCTGATAATTACCAGGATGCTGTCTGAATACTTGAGTTACTACGCCGGAGCGGGGTGGGAAAAGAGTACTGATTTTAATTCGAGCGATGATTGGTTTGCCTATTTAGAGGATTTCACTCTACGTTTGCAACATCCTTTGGTTATTATTTATGAATAGTGACTGGAATTAACAGGAGATCCAATGAAAACACGATATTTGCCCGATCCAAAAGCATATGTCCGAATGAAAACCAGTGAATTGCGCGATGCATTTCTGGTAGAGAAATTATTCAAGCCGAATGATGTCAAATTATTGTACACTGATGCGGACAGGGCAATAGTTGGATCGGTTGTACCGGAGAGCAAACCGCTGGTGCTAAAGGCCAGTGACAAGGAAATGGCAGCCGAATATTTCACGGAAAGACGCGAAAACGGTATTATCAATATTGGGAATACCGGTACAATTAATGTTGATGGTCAAGACTACCAGATGAAGTTTCAAGATGCGCTGTACATCGGTAGAGGCACTAAGCAAATTGAATTTTCCTCCGACTCATCCGACGATCCAGCTGCTTTTTACCTACTCAGTTATCTAGCCCACACTGAATACCCAACTAAGCATATCAGCTTTTCTGCTGGTGAATCCACCAGTATAGGTACCAGTGACCAAGCTAACGAACGCACAATTACAAAATTAATCGCCCCTGGAATCATTGAAAGTTGCCAATTGGTTATGGGTGTAACCAAACTTCCGCCCGGCAGCGTCTGGAATACTATGGGCGCTCATATCCACCCTCGACGAACCGAGATTTATATGTATTATAATCTTGGAAAAGATGAGCGTCTTTTTCATTTCTTTGGTAAACCCGATGAAACGCGTCATTTGGTAATGAAGAATCGTCAAGCTGTAATCAGTCCCAGTTGGTCGATGCATAGTGGTGCTGGTACAGGTAATTATTCTTTTATCTGGGGTATGGGTGGTGAAAACCAGGCATTTGACGATATGGATTTTATTGCCATGGAAGAAATGAGGTAGGTGAAATGATTTTGGATAAATTCGATCTAACTGGCAAGACTGCCCTTGTGACCGGCTGCAGTCGCGGAATCGGTCAGGCTTGTGCCATTGCCTTGGCGGAAGTGGGTGCGGATGTAGTGGGAGTGTCCCAAAGCGGTGACTTCGAAGAAACAGCTCGTCTGATAAAATCAATCAACCGGGATTTTAAAAGTTATACTTGCGATTTTACTGACCGTAAAATGTTATATGGTTTCATAACACAAATCAAAAAAGATGTGACGTCCTTTGATATCCTGGTAAATAATGCCGGAACTATCCTTCGTAAACCCGCGAAAGATCATCCGGATGAATACTGGGATAGGGTGATGGATGTAAATCTTAATGCTCAATTCATATTGGCTCGGGAGTTTGGCAAAGATATGATAGCCAAGAACGCTGGTAAGATAGTGTTTATCTCCTCCTTACTTTCTTTTCAGGGTGGGATTAATGTTCCTGGTTATGCCGCCAGTAAAGGAGGGATTAAAACGCTGACAATGGCCCTGGCTAACGAATGGGCATCTAAGGGTGTAAACGTGAATGCCATAGCCCCGGGTTACATAGCGACCGATAATACAGCGGCGTTACAGTCTGACCCGGTACGTAATAAAGCTATCTTGGCGCGCACCCCCGCTGGCAGATGGGGAATGCCTGAGGATATAAAAGGTGCGGTGGTTTTTCTCAGTACGGCCGCATCCGATTATATTCATGGCACCACCATAGCCGTGGATGGCGGCTGGCTTGGTAGATAAATAGAATCAATGAATAAACCACAGTTAAACCCCTTTCGCTATTTTGATCCTGACCCAACCGTCAGGGAAATTGCCTATGATTTATATTCACAAGTGAAGGATTTACCATATGTATGTCCCCATGGTCATGTCGATCCGAAACTGTTTTCGGAGAATAATCCATTTACCGATCCAGCAGAATTATTCTTGATACCGGATCATTATGTTTTTCGGTTGTTGTATTCTCAGGGAATATCGTTTGAATCATTAGGTAAACCCTCTTTGGATGGGACAGTTGTAGAGACGGATCATCGTAAAATATGGCAGACTTTTGCTGATAATTATTATTTATTTGCAGGAACACCCACCGGCATCTGGCTCAGTCATGAATTCACAGAAGTGTTTGGTATTCCCCATACACTTACCAGTAATAATGCCATGGAATTCTATGACGAATTGCAGGAAAAACTGCAATTGCCCGAAAACTTACCCCGAGCTCTATATGATCGATTTAATATTGAAGTATTGACAACGACTGATTCCGCATCCGATCTGTTAGCGGATCACAAAAAGATTATGTCATCTTCTTGGGATGGTAGAATAATTCCATGTTTCCGGCCTGATGGCGTAGTCAAAATCGGTTTGCTGGAATGGAGATCAGAAATTGATGCATTGAGTCAAGCAGCCGGCATGGATGTGAATTCCTATCCTCGATTTATTCAGGCCATTGAAAACAGACGTGAATTTTTCAAATCGATGGGTGCTGTGTCAACCGATTATGATGCCTATTGTCCATTTACTCATCGATTGACGGAATTAGATGCTGAAAACATCTTTCAACGAGCCCTCAAACATGAAGCTGATGAAGCTGATGCAGCGGCTTTTCTGGCACACATGCTAATGGAAATGGCTCGGATGAGCGTTGAAGATGGTTTGGTGATGCAATTGCATACCGGCATTTTCCGCAATCACAACGAATCCATAATGGAAAAATTCGGACCGGATATGGGGGGAGATATTCCGGTTCAGGTGGAATTCACTCGGAATCTTCACGAATTATTAAATCGTTACGGAAACAATAAGCGTTTTTCATTGATAGTATTCACAATTGATGAATCAACCTATGCCCGGGAACTGGCACCGTTGGCGGGCCATTATCCAGCCATGAAACTGGGACCAGCCTGGTGGTTTAATGACAGCCTTCATGGGATGACACGTTTCCGACAGATGGTGACCGAGACAGCCAGTATCTACAACACGGTTGGCTTCAACGATGACACACGAGCGCTACCATCGATACCTGCTCGACATGATCTCTGTCGGCGCGTTGATAGTAATTATCTGGCTGGTCTGGTGGCCACCCACCTGATCAGCCTGGACGAAGCGGAAAAAATGAACTATTCCCTGGCCTATGGTCTGGTTAAAAAGACCTATAAACTTTAGTAGTATAAGTAAAGAAAGAGAAAAATGAAAAAATTAGGTAAATATTCTTTTGGTATTGGTGATCGGTTCGCTCATCAGGCTGAGGCACAGTTAAAAGCGCTTAAAATGACATTTGAGCAAGGGACTGAAATAACACCGGTATGGAACAAATCTTTTCGGGAACACCAGATCATCGGCAGCAAGTCGATTACCACCAGGAAAGCGGCCGATGCCGCCGTTAAATCGCTGGATTGGACTGGTCAGTACTTCCTCGACGCCGATCACATTAACCTGTCCAACGTGGACTTTTTCCTGGATACCTGCGATTTCTTTACCATCGATGTGGCCGACTATATTGGTAAATCCTGCGAAATATCTGCCATCGATTCCTTCTGCAAAAGAAATGACAAATACGTGGGAATTCTTAATCTTCCCGGACTGAGAGACAAACTTGTAATTACATCTGAATCCCTGATGGCGGCTGCGGATAAATATTTGTTCGCGGTCCAGAAAGCAGGGCGGATTTACCGTCATATACTCCACACTAAAAACAGCGCTGAATTTATTGTTGAAGTGTCAATGGATGAGACCGATGATGCGCAAGCACCTGAGGAGATATTCCTGATACTGGCAGCTCTGGCTGAGGAGGGCATACCCGTCCAGACAATAGCTCCCAAGTTTACTGGCCGTTTTAATAAAGGCATCGATTATGTTGGCGATGTTGACCAGTTCCGTCGGGAATTTGAGCAGGATGTGGCTGTGCTAAAACTAGCGGTTCATGAATTTGGACTCCCGGCAGAATTGAAGCTCAGCGTACATTCCGGCAGTGACAAATTTTCCATTTATCCCATCATCAAGGAAACGATCCGGAAATACGATGCGGGTATCCACGTTAAGACCGCCGGAACAACCTGGTTAGAGGAAGTGATCGGTCTGGCAGAAGCAGGAGGAGAGGGTCTGATCATGGCTAAAAGGATATATCGTCAATCATTGAAGCGTTATGATGAATTGTGCAGTCCCTATACCACTGTTCTTGATATTGCGGAAGATAAATTGCCATCTGCTGATACAGTGAACTCCTGGGATGGAAGTACATTTGCAGCTTCCCTTCGGCATGTACAGTCAGAATCTCTGTATAATCTGCATTTCCGGCAACTATTCCATGTTGGCTATAAAGTAGCTGCTGAAATGGGTAGCGAATATCTTTCCGCGCTTAAGAAGTATCAGGCAGAAATTGGAAAGAATGTTACCGAGAATCTATTCGACCGACATATCAAATCAATATTCATTTAATCAACGGGAAATCTGAAAAATAATTTAAGGCAGAATATATGAAATCGTGGATTAAACTGACCGTACCAATCCTGACATTGTTGATCATTGGTTGTCAGGGTACCCAGGATGTTAAAATACTAAAGCTGGCCCATGTGCTGGACACCAGTCATCCGGTTCACAGGGGTATGGAATTCATGGCCCAGCGCCTGGCTGAAAAATCAGGTGGAAAGATGAGGATTGACATCTATCCCAGCGGTCAACTGGGGGCTGAACGGGAATTGATCGAGCTACTGCAGATTGGTAGTCTGGCAATCACTAAAGTGTCCGCCAGTCCTATGGAATCATTTGTCCCTGAAATGAAGGTATTCAGTATTCCATACGTATTCAGGAGTGAAGATCACCTCTGGTCGGTCCTGACTGGTCCAATTGGAAAGCGGATTCTTTTAGCTGGTCAGGATTATTACTTGCGCGGGCTCTGTTATTATGATGCCGGCAGTCGTAGTTTTTATACCAAGGATAAACCGATCCAGTCACCGGCGGAACTGGCGGGCTTGAAAATCCGTGTCCAGAAAAGTCAGACATCGGTGAAAATGATCCAAGCCTTAGGCGGGGCGGCCACTCCCATCTCCTGGGGTGAACTTTATACAGCTCTCCAGCAGGGGGTAGTGGACGGTGCCGAGAATAACCCGCCCAGCTTTTACCTGTCAAAGCACTATGAAGTCTGCAAATACTACTCCCTTGATGAACATACATCGGTGCCTGACCTGCTGCTCATGAGTACCCATGTCTGGAATTCGCTTGACAAACAGCAGCAGACCTGGCTCCAGGAAGCAGTGGACGAATCAGTAGTGCACCAACGTAAACTCTGGAAAGAGTCAACTGACAATGCCCTGGCCGAGGTACAGAAGGCTGGTGTCCAGGTTATTCGGCCGGATAAGTCATTGTTTCGGGATGCAGTAACTGAGATGCATCAGTCTTACCAGGGGACTCCGGTTTATGAACTGATTAACGAAATAAATGAGATTCAGTAATGGAAAAAAAACTTACCTATCAGCTTATCGACGGGATTGACCTGGTCCTAAGTCGTTTCCTGATTGCGTTAATGGCCTTGATAGTCCTTGCAGTTACCTGGCAGGTATTCACCCGTTTCATTATCCAGGATCCCAGCAGTTATACCGAGGAACTGGCCCGTTTCCTCCTGATTTGGATCGGCGTCCTGGGTGGTGCCTACGCCCTGCGTACCCGCGCCCATCTGGGAATTGACCTCATCACCCAGCGGGTAGGGGAGACAGGCCGTAAAAGAATCCAGCTAACCGTCTACACCACTGTGATCCTATTTGCCTTTTTCGTAATGGTAATCGGCGGTATACGATTGGTGAACATCACCTTTTCACTGAACCAAATTTCTGCCGCCATGGGGATACGGATGGGCTATATTTATACTGTCTTGCCCCTGAGCGGTATATTGATGATTGTTTATTCAGTATTGCTGCTTCTCGACCATGGTGAACAGCCAGTTGCGGAAGGGAAGTAGGGTATGGATATATCAATTATTGTCCTGGTTCTCAGTTTCGTCATCCTCCTGGCCCTGAGCATTCCGATCGCTTTCAGCATCGGTATTGCCACTATCCTGACTATGTTGTTCACAATCGCACCCGGACCGGCAGTTACCACTGTAGCCCAGCGTATGGCCACTGGAATTGACAGTTTCGCCCTGCTAGCGATTCCATTCTTCATTCTTTCAGGCCAGTTGATGGGACGGGGTGGGATTGCCCGGCGTCTGATTGACTTCGCCAAGGTGATCGTTGGAATGTTCCCCGGCGGATTAGCTTATGTGAATGTGGTAGCCTGCATGTTCTTCGGAGCTATCTCCGGATCAGCGGTGGCTGCAACATCCGCCATAGGCGGATTCATGGTACCGATTATGAACAAGGAAGGCTATGACAAGAATTTCAATACGGCCGTTACAGTTACCGCATCCACCACTGGATTGCTGATTCCCCCCAGTAATATCCTGATTGTCTATTCCCTGGCCAGTGGCGGTGTTTCCATCGCGGCCCTGTTCATTGCCGGCTACCTGCCGGGTATCCTGGTTGGCATGGGCCTGATCGGCGTGGCTGCTGTCATTTCCGCCATCAGGAAATATCCGGTGGGGGAGAAGCCCCCGTTCATGTTTGCAGTCCGCAAACTACTGGATGCCATCCCCAGCCTGCTCCTGATTGTTATCGTGATTGGAGGTATCATCGCCGGCATCTTCACCGCCACCGAGGCCAGTGCCATCGCGGTGCTTTATTCGATGCTGCTGTCAGTGGTTTTCTACCGGGAAATAAAAGTGGACCAGTTGCCACAGATCTTGCTGAAAACAGTGGAAACAACTGCAATAGTAATGCTGTTGATCGGTACTTCATCGGCCATGTCATGGATACTATCATACGAAAATATTCCCCAGAATATTAGCCAGGCCCTGATTGCGATGACCGATAGTAAATTTATGATTCTCCTGTTTATCAACCTGATCCTGCTGGTTGTTGGCACATTTATGGACATGACGCCGGCGGTGCTGATTTTCACCCCGATCTTTCTGCCGGTGGTCACTACTCTGGGGATTACGCCACTCCATTTTGGTATTATCATGGTCCTGAACCTCTGTATCGGGCTTACAACACCACCGGTGGGCACAGTCCTGTTCGTGGGCTGTGGAATCGGGAAAACTTCGATTGCCCAGCTAGCACGATCTCTATTGCCATTTTATGTGGTCATGGTGATCGCACTAATGCTGGTTACTTACATACCCTGGATTACACTGACCCTACCGCGCCTGTTTGGTTATTAATCAATAATTTGGAGAAACATGAGAAAACTGATGAGGAAGCAATATGATTTCGGCGACCGTATAGCTGTCGTGACTGGCGGGACTGGCATTTTAGGCGGTGAGATTGCAGCCGCCTTGGCTGGTGCCGGTGCCAATGTCTCAATAATCGATATTAAAACCGAGGTCAATCCGGATCTCCAGGCTCGTTTCGATGCCGCTCCCGGTATAGTGGAATGTTATCAGGGCAGTGTCCTGGACCGAAAAAGTCTAGAGGAGGTGGCTGCACAGATATTGAAAAATTTTGGGCGGATTGATATCCTTGTCAATGGAGCTGGTGGCAACCACCCCCAGGCAACCACCGGGCCGGATGCATCCTTTTTTAATATTCCCCAGGATGCGTTTGATAAGGTCTCGGGACTGAATCTGCTGGGGACAGTTTTACCCAGCCAGGTATTCGGCCGTCATTTCGCCCAGCAGGAGGAGGGGGTAATCTTGAATGTTTCCTCCATGAATGCATTTACACCCCTGACGAAAATACCGGCCTATTCCGCAGCCAAGGCTGCTGTGAGCAATTTCACTCAGTGGTTGGCAGTTCACATGGCTCAGGAATATTCGCCAAGAATCAGGATCAACGCCATTGCTCCAGGCTTTTTCCTTACCGATCAGAATCGTTTCCTACTTACCGATGAAAACACCGGTGAGCTGACTCCTCGTGGTAAAACAATTCTGGAACATACACCTTTAGGCCGCTTTGGCGACCCGAAAGACTTGATGGGAGCAGTGCTCTGGCTCCTGTCTAGTGATTCAGAATTTGTCACTGGAATCGTACTGCCAATAGACGGTGGATTTTCGGCATTCAGTGGAGTATAAATATAATAATTAGTAGATATAACATTAACTAGGTAAAGTAATGGATAAAAATAATATCGGATTGATTGGATTAGCTGTAATGGGCGAAAACCTGGTGCTTAATATGGAAAGTAAGGGTTTCACCGTCAGCGTTTTCAACCGTACCACCAGCAAGGTGGATAATTTTATTAACGGACGCGCGAGCGGTAAAAATATCACCGGTTGCCACAGTATTGAAGAACTGGTAACCAGCCTGGAGCGTCCTCGAAAGGTAATGCTGCTGGTAAAAGCGGGCCAGGCAGTGGATGATTTCGTCGATATGATTTTGCCATATCTCGATCAAGGGGATATCATAATTGACGGCGGCAACAGTCATTTCCCCGATACGATCCGACGCACAAAATACGTCGAGGAAAAAGGATTTCTATATATCGGCACCGGTGTTTCCGGTGGTGAGCAAGGTGCCCTGAACGGTCCTTCAATCATGCCCGGCGGTTCACCACCGGCCTGGGAACATGTGAAACCGATCTTTCAGAAAATTTCCGCCCACACCGACGCCGGCGAACCCTGCTGTGACTGGGTTGGTGAAAACGGTGCCGGCCATTTCGTGAAGATGGTTCATAATGGTATCGAATACGGCGATATGCAGATGATCTGCGAAACCTACCAACTGATGAAGTATGGCCTTGGTTTATCCAACGATGAAATGGAAGCTGTCTTTCGGAGCTGGAATGAAGGGAAACTAGACTCCTACTTGATCGAGATTACCCGCGACATCCTGGGCTACCGCGATGATGATGGTAATGCCACCATCGACCTGATCCTGGATACAGCAGGACAAAAAGGCACTGGAAAGTGGACTGCAGCCGCCGCTCTGGACGAAGGCATGCCCCTGACCCTGATCGGTGAGTCGGTTTTCGCCCGCTGCCTGTCAGCAATGAAACAGGAACGAGTAACAGCCTCGAAAGTGCTTTCCGGTCCCGAAGCCCGATTTGAAGGGGATAAGGCTGCTTTCATTGATGACCTTGAACAGGCCCTTTATGCTTCAAAAATAGTTTCTTACGCCCAGGGCTACCAGCTGATGCGGGCCGCGGCCCAGTCCTATGGCTGGAACCTGAATAACGGTGGCATCGCGCTCATGTGGCGCGGCGGCTGTATCATCCGCTCTGTTTTTCTGGGCAAAATCAAGCAAGCGTTCGATAATAATCCAGACCTGGAAAATCTTCTCCTTGATCCATTCTTCAAGAATGCTGTTCTGACTGCTCAGGCTGCCTGGCGTCAAGTGATAGTGAAAGCGGTGGAACTGGGTATTCCCATTCCTGCTATCAGTTCGGCATTAGCATATTATGATGGTTACCGGGCAGGACGGCTGCCGGCCAATCTACTCCAGGCCCAACGTGATTATTTCGGCGCTCACACCTACGAAAGGGTGGACCGGGAGCGCGGCGAATTCTTCCACACCAACTGGACCGGCCTAGGCGGACAGACATCCGCCTCAACTTACGTGGTTTGACAGAAGCAGGAAGGAGCAGGCCATGATCGGAGCCGGAAATAAAAATACCATGCTGGCAGAAGGCGATGTACGCCGGATTATCAGTGAGGCTTTTGCCCGAAAAGATATAACCGGGAAGAAGGTCCTGTGCATCATTCCCGACCATTCACGCACAGCCCCCATTGGCCTGATGTTCCGGGTATTGTATGAGGAAATCGCCGAGCAGGTGGAGCTGCTGGATTTTATCGTGGCCCTGGGTACCCATCCGCCCCTGAGCGATGAATCGATCAACCGCCGAGTAGGTATAACCTTGGAAGAGCGGTTTACTCGGTATTCTAAAGCACGTTTTTTCAATCATCATTGGAAGGACCCAGATCAACTGACCGTGGCCGGTACGCTTACCGCGGAACAAGTGTCGGAACTGTCTGACGGAAGGATGTCGGGTGCGGTGGATATTACTATCAATAAAATGGTGTATGACTATGATCTGCTGCTGATTATCGGTCCCACCTTTCCCCATGAAGTTGTGGGCTTCTCTGGCGGCAACAAATACCTCTTCCCAGGGATTGCCGGCCAGGAGATCATCGATATGTTCCACTGGCTGGGAGCACTGATCACCAACGCTGAGATCATAGGCACGAAATATACACCGGTACGGAAAGTCGTTGACCTGGCAGCTGCCATGCTGCCGGTGGAGCGGATGTGCATGAGCCTGGTGGTAAAAGGCAACGATCTGGTCGGACTGTATATCGGTACGCCAGAAGCGGCCTGGGAAGCGGCATCAGCACTTTCGGACCAGCTTCATATCCTTTACAAGAATAAATCGTTTCATACCGTTCTGTCCCAGGCGCCAGAAATGTATGAGGATCTATGGACCGGCGGTAAATGCATGTACAAACTGGAGCCAGTGGTTGCTGATGAGGGAGAACTGATCATTTACGCACCCCATATCACCGAAGTTTCTGTAACCCATGGTGAAATCATTGAGCAGATCGGCTACCACGTCCGCGATTATTTTATCAATCAGCCGGGGCGTTTTAACGACATACCAGGTGGTGTCATGGCCCATTCCACCCATGTGCGAGGTACTGGCACCTATGAAAATGGTGTGGAAAAGGCTCGGATAAAAGTGACTTTGGCAACCGGAATACCAGCGGAAACTTGTGCGAAAATCTGCCTTGGATACCGCGATCCGGCCAAGATCAATGTGGAGGATTATGTCGGCAGGGAAGATGAAGGAATACTTTATGTGCCAAAAGCTGGTGAAATGCTTTACCGGCCCAGGGAATAGAATTAATCAGTTAGAACTTATATGCTATAGAAAGGATCAATTATGGCAAAACTTAATTTCCGCAGCGACGACTGCGAACTGGACTTTTTATCTCTTGGAGCTCTGATACACCGCCTGGACCCGGGCAACATACCGTTTCGCAAGGCCCGCTCAGTAAATATTCATGTCTCTGGCGGGGAATATAATGTTGCAGCCAACCTAGCGGACTGCTTTGGCCTGCGCACCGGTGTGGCCACTGCCATGGTTAAATACGGTATCGGCGAACTGGTGCAGACCAGAGTACGAGAAATGGGTGTCAAACCATTTTACAAATGGTTCGAGCACGACGGTGCCTGGGGACCCAACATTGCCACTGTTTACAGCGATCTGGGCTACGGCGTCCGGCCGCCGGTAGTCTTTTACAACCGTTCCAACGAGGCTGGCGCTTTGCTGAAACCGGGCGATTTCGACTGGGATGAAATTTTTGGCAAGACCGGTGTACGCTGGTTCCATTCGGGCGGTATTTACGCAGCCCTGTCCGATACAACGTCGGAACTGATCATCGAAGCAATGAAAGCGGCCCGCAAATATGGTGTAATTACTTCTTTCGACTTGAACTACCGCGGAAAGCTCTGGGAATCCCGGGGTGGTCTGGAGAACGCCCAGGCAACCCTTCGTCGGATTGTTGAGAATCTTGATGTCCTGATCGGAAATGAGGAAGACTTGCAGATGGGCTTGGGTATTAAAGGTCCCGAAGTGGAGAAGAAATCCAAGCTGGATACGGCTGTCTTCTTCAGCATGATCGATGATGTTAATAAAACTTACCCTAATATCAATATGGTTGGTACTACTCTGCGGGAAGTTCATTCCGCCAACCACCATGATTGGGGCTCTGTCCTCTGGTATGACGGGGATGAATATGTGAGTCCCACCTGCGAGCTGAATGTTCTGGACCGTATCGGCGGCGGCGATGGCTTTGCATCGGGACTTATTTACGGGATACTCAGCGGCCGGGCTGCGGAAGAAGCTGTGCGTCTGGGATGGGCTCACGGTGCCCTTATGACCACTTTCCCCGGTGATACTACAATGGCGAAACTGTCGGAGGTAGAGGAATTCGCGAGCGGTGGCTCCGCCCGTGTCCAGCGCTAAAATAGTACCCGATGAATAAAATCGAATTGCTGGCCCTGGATTTTGACGGCGTCATCGCCAACAGTATATTGGAATGCGCAGTTTCGGGAAAAAACGGCTATAAAACCTTTTGTGGCGGTCAGGCACGGATAGCATCACCTAGTGAGCTATCTGACGAAATACTGGGGAAATTCCGCGCGACTCGGCCCTTTATCCGTAACAGCGAGGATTATCTTTATATTTATCAAGCAATCGAAGAAGGAATCGATATCAACTCCCAGGAACAATTCGATGAATTTCTGGCTAAATACACTAACCGCGCGGAAGAGTATTCTAGTTATTTCTTTGGAGAGCGACAACGGTTACTGGAGGAGGATCAAGATAATTGGCTTAAGCTTAGTCCATTATACTGTGGAATGATTGAGTTTCTAGATATTGTCGATTCACAAATGAAATTGGAAATTGTTTCAACCAAGGCATCGATTTTCATTGAGAAAATCCTTCAAACAAATAATATAAACCTGGCTCGTGAACATATTCACCAGGCCGGCCGCGGCAAGACCAAGAGCGAGATCATCACTCAACTGGCTAGAGAGAGCGGTGTTGCAATGGAGCAGGTCGTCTTCGTTGACGACCATGTTGAAACCTGTGTGCGTGTTCGAGAGATAGGGGTTGAAACATTGCTGGCGACCTGGGGCTACAATAACGCAGGCCAGCGGGAATACGCCGTTAAGAATGACGTACGGCCGGTGGAACTGGAAGACTTTTATGAAGAATTAAAGCAAAGAATAGTATAATTGAAATGCTGAGAAAACGGGCGGGGAAGGACATTGGTAAAGCGAAAATGGAAAACCCTGTAACTCAAATAATATTTAGAGATAAATCGCTAGAGCATCTTCCTTAAAATCCCTCGCCCTCAAAAGTGTATTCACCGTAGCGAAGCCCAGGTGGGTGTGCCGGTTTTTCCCAACCGTATCGAGAGCAGGTGTTGGTGAGTCCGGTCCCTCTTGTCAGAATTGATTCTGCCAAAATCACCTATGAACTAACAGATCAAGCAGCTTAGAATTAATAGTTAGAAATGTACTGCATTCAAAAGAACACGAAATCCAAACCTGAACCAATAGATGAAGGCAGATTAAAATGAAAATAGCTGGAGCTGTAACAAAATTATTGTTATTAGCAATAATGTCCAATCCGGTTTTCACCCAGGAATACGGGATAGTCGGGGAGGTAAATCTCGATTCATTGGTTCGACACGTGGAAATTCTCTCCGGTGAAAGGGCGGTGGTAATTAACAGTAATACAGTGACAATTGTATCACGACATGCAAATGATCCAGGTAACGATCAAGCAGCTGATTATATCCAGCAGCAACTGGAGCGTTATGGTCTGACTGTTACCAACCAAATCTATAGCCCGACTGGAAGGAATGTTTTCGCTATTCAAACCGGAACCGATTACCCGGATCAGCAAATTATTATCGGTGCCCATTATGACAGTATGCCTGCGGGGGCTATTTCTCCCGGTGCCGATGATAATGCCAGCGGAGTTGCCGCCGTGCTGGAATCGGCGCGGATACTATTCACAAGGGATATCAGCTATACATTGATCTATGCCCTGTGGGATGAAGAAGAATTGGGTGTATGGGGAAGCGAAGCATATGCAATTGAAGCCAGTGCGAATAATGATCAAATCATATGTATGGTAAACGTGGATATGATCGGTTGGGACAGTAACGATGATGGCGTTTTCCTAATCAATACCATGGAACATTCACTGGATTATTCCAATTCTGCGCTTTCGACCAATGATCGCTTTGATATAGAACTCACACCACAAATTGTAAACCCTGGTTCTGGATCGGACAATTTACCATTCTGGTGGAATGGATTTCAGGCTATCGGGTTCGAAGAGGATTATTTTAACGATTGGAACGCCAATTATCATACAACCGATGATCGGATTGAAAATTTCAATTTGCCGTTTTTTCATAATTGTGCGAAAGTAATCATTGGGACGGTGGCAACTCTGGCACAGGGCTACCAGGAATTCAGCCAGATTAATTACAATAATTTGTTAAATGATACCGAAGAAATAGCTAATTCAAATCCAGTTTCGATAATCATATCGGAATCAAATGATTATCCTTTGGATTATTCTACTCTAAAGATAATTTCTGGCCTGGATGGTAGTTTCACAGATTCCACAGCAATGACACCCTCTGGTGAGGAAGATATATATGTTGGGAACATACCTGCCTCAAATGCTGCTGGTATTATCGGTTATTTCATTAGTGTTCACACATTAGACGGGCTGGGGATTCGAGAACCATACGGCGCCCCTCTTCAGTATCATTCATTTAATGTTGGGCCAGATCATATTCCACCACAAATTGACTATATCTCGAATATTGTAGATCAATTATATCCGAATGGATCGGAAGATATTATGGTACAGGCAACTGATAATATCGGAGTTCAATCGGTAGCGATTAAATGGCGGATTAATGATGGTGAAATTGAATCCGCACTGGCCGCTTATCAACCTGATTTGGTGTACTACATCGGTACTTTAGAGTGGAGTTCGGTTGAAACCGGTGATTCAATTAGCTACTGGGTAGAAGTAATAGATTCATCTTCAAACCATAATTTGGCTATCTCAGAGGGACAATCGTTCAGTATTTCCAGTCATTATTATATTGGTGACTTTGAAGGACAAATCCCAGAAACGAATTGGGAACTCGGTTCATGGGGAGTACAATTCTTCAATCAGGATTACGGGAATTGTCTGAATGACAGTCCCGGCGAAAGATACCAACCAAATTCAATAAATCAATGTACGCTAAAAGACGCCCTGAATCTGACATATTTTGATCATGCTTATCTGAATTTTTGCTCCATATCAGCTCTGGAATTAAATCATGATTTTGGTTATCTCCAGGTATCAACAGATAGTATATCTTGGGAAAATAAAGCATCTGTAACAGGCCTGTGGGAGATTGAGGATACATATATATCACTGGATGATCTAATTGGGGAAGATTCTGTCTATATACGATTGTTAATGACATCAGATAGTACCGTGGAATATTTCGGTTGGTATGTGGATGATATTGTTTTAGTTCTTAATCAAGAAATGCCCGCCAGCAGTATCGATGATGGAACATCTATTCCAGGATCATTCGTACTATTCCAGAATTATCCCAATCCCTTCAATCCAACCACAACAATTCAATACGAATTACCGAACCGGTCGAATGTACAAATCACAATCTATGATCTGCTTGGAAAGAAAGTAGCAACTTTGGTTTCAGAAACTCAGGCTGCTGGATTCAAGTCGGTTCAATGGGATGCTACCAATGTCCCGAGTGGAGTGTATTTTTACCGGATCACCGCGAGATTTAACAGTGATAAAGTCAGTAGGACGATCACCAAGAAATTGTTACTATTGAAATAAGAATAGATAGTGGATGAGAGTTCTTTTTATAAAGTTATTAATATTAATAATACCGGCGTTTCTTTCAGCTCAATGGAGCACATCCCCCGATTCCAACCTTCAGATATCGTCTTGGGGCTTAAATCCCTCTTCTTGCAGTGATGGGAACGGTGGTGTTTATGTTAGCTGGATGAGTTTCAGTTATGCAAACAGTAATGTGTATTTGCAACGATTGGACAAATATGGTTATATACAATGGGAACCGCCATTACTAATAGAAAATATTAATGTTTTCCAAGGCCAGAAAATTGAACTGGTGGAGGATGGAATTAGTGGTGTTTACATGGGATACAATGTTCATACTCCTGTGGATACATTTGAAAATTATATTTTTTACAATGGTACGGTAACTCTACAACATGTGGATAGCTCAGGTAATAAATTATGGGGAGATGGAATTACTCTGAGACCGGATTCAAGCAATCATGCCTGGAATTTCGAATTAGATATAGATAATGATGAAGGAATAATCGTAGGATGGATTGATCTTGTGAACGATAGTCATGATGCTCCGAATGATCTCTGGCTGCAGCGGTTTGATCAAACCGGTATGGAGTTTTGGGGTAACGGTGGTTTTCTATTGGCAGATAGCATTGGCAGTAGATTTGACATGGTCGGTAATAATGAACAAGGAGCATTTGTACGATGGAGAGCCTCGTCACATGTGTCTGATACAACCAACTTGTTTTGCAAGGTTGATGAAAATGGCGATGTTCTATGGCGAAATGGAATCCCAAGCGCCTGGATACAGAGCCTCACAGGCACAACAATAACACCATATATTGCAGGTGGATTGCTGATTTCAATGGGAAATGAAGACCCCTATCAAATTCCCCAAATGCTGGCATTCACTATATCTTCAGATGGCAGTTGGCTATGGAATGAAAATGGTGTTGTTATTGCAGACAGTTTAGAGCCTTATCATCATAGTTATCGAGATGTTGTCATTCAGTCGGATTCAATTGCTGTGTTTTTTTGGCCTAAAAAACTTCCCGATGACTTTATTTTTGAAGCAAAGGTTCAGAAGGTGACTCATACAGGCGAAATTTTGTACAACGACGGCGGGATATCTCCCAGTTTAGTTGAAAGCAGTAGCAGCAGTGCAGGGGGAATAATCAAAAGTTCTGAAAATAGCTATATCTATATTTTCACTGCTAGTCGTGATAGTATTTCTAGTGTTTATGCCCAAAGATTGAATGAAGATGGTGTCCCTCTCTGGGATAGTACAGATGCTCTGTTTTCAAATAATGGTCGTTCCGCATTTGTATCTGATGGCAGCGGAGGTGCTATTATGGTGTGGGATGAAGCTCCGGTTGGTGGGATTTTTGCCCAACAGATCAGCAGGAATGGTAATTTAGGTGAAGTGATACCACCTTTACATGTATCACCTAGCACATCTATTCCGGAGGATTTTCAGTTAAAGCAAAATTATCCCAATCCTTTCAACCCTGTAACCACAATCCAGTACGAATTACCTCAACAAGCAATTGTCCAGATCACAATTTACAACCTGCTTGCAAGGAAGTAACAACGCTGGTTTCCGAAACACAGGATGCCGGATTCAAGTCGGTTCAATGGGATGCTACAAATGTCCCAAGTGGAGTGTATTTCTACCAGATTCGTGTCTACGATCCCGATGCAGTCGGGGCCGGGGATCCTTCGACAAGCTCAGGACATGGTTTTGTGCTGACCAGGAAGATGGTGGTGCTGAAATAGGCTTGGTTGGTATCAATTGATTTTTGGTAAAGAATGATGAATTTTGCCTATTTTGGTGAACTGGCTGCTCTGGGTACCGCCCTGTGCTGGACATTCGGCTCACAAATGTTTGAGGCAGCCGGTAAAATGGTTGGGCCTACCGTTGTCAATCTGCTGCGCCTGGTCCTGGCATTAATATTTTTCTGTATTATTTCGCTGATTATCCGGGGTACGCCAGTGCCGCTGGATTTTCCGCTGCACGCCTGGTTGTGGTTAGGTTTATCCGGTTTTATCGGCTTTGCACTGGGGGACCTATTCCTGTTCCGGGCTTTCGTGGAAATTGGTCCCAGGCTATCGATGCTGATTATGACCCTGACCGCCCCGATATCGGCAATTTTGGGTTTGATTTTCCTGGATGAGAAATATTCGCTGCTGCAGTGGCTGGGCATGATTGTTACCTTATCTGGTGTTGGTTGGGTAATCCTGGAGCGATCCGGGCAGCCGGTTGACGGGAAACGTACTGTGCGAGTGATCACCGTAAGTGGAGTGGCCTTTGCTTTTCTGGGAACTGTCGGGCAGGCAACCGGATATATTTTAAGCAAATACGGTATGCTGATTGACGGTCAGTTTCTTGAGCCGTTCGGTGCGACCCAGATTCGGATAATTGTCGGCATCATCGGTATTATTCCTTTCCTGTTTTACCGGAGAATCTGGGGCAGGGTATTTACAACACTGGGAAATATTCCCGCCATGGGCATCATGACGGCAGCCTCATTTGCCGGACCTTTCCTGGGTGTGTCATTATCCCTGCTGGCGTTGCATTACACCTCAGCCGGTATCGCTGCGACAATTACCGCCCTGGTCCCGATATTCCTGATACCGTCGGTCATATTTATCAACCGGGAACATGTTTCACTTCGAGCCATGTTCGGTGCTGTGATAGCGGTAGCTGGTGTTATCCTGTTATTAATCAAATAATCCGGTGTTAAAATTGTGGACGATAGATGCAATTAACTGATAACTTTCACCGGATAGGATAGATAAATTATGCGCGCAGCATTTTATGAACGTTTTAAGGATCCGGTTTCGATTACTGTCGTCAGCGATCCCGAGGTTCCGCACGATGGTGTGGTAATAGCCGTTAAAGCAACCGGTATCTGTCTGAGTGACTGGCACGGCTGGCAGGGTCATGATCCCGATATTCGATTACCACACGTTCCCGGCCACGAACTTGCCGGGGAAATAGTGGCAACCGGGAAGGGTGTGCTGAAATGGAAGGAAGGTGAGCGTGTCACTCTTCCATTTGTCTGTGGCTGTGGAACCTGTCCCCAGTGTACTACCGGTAATCCACAGGTTTGTGATCACCAGTTTCAGCCCGGATTCACCCATTGGGGTTCCTTCGCCGAGTTGGTCGCCATCCGGTATGCCGATCAAAACCTGGTGAATATACCGGATAATCTTGATTATGTTGCTGCGGCCAGTCTTGGTTGCCGGTTCATTACAGCTTTCCGGGCAGTACTCGATCAGGGTCAGCTTCAGCCCGATCAATGGCTGGTTGTACATGGCTGCGGCGGTGTGGGATTAGCGGCAATTATGATCGGTAAGGCTGTTGGTGCCAATGTGCTGGCCGTAGATATTGCCGATCAGAAGCTTGACCTTGCTATACAGTTGGGTGCTACTTCGACGATAAATAGCTGCGCCGAAGACGATCTGATTGAAGCAGTTCGCGATACGACCGCTGGAGGTGGGCATGTTTCCATCGATGCCGTAGGCACAGCAGAAACTTGCAGCAATTCGATTGCCAGTCTGCGCAAACGAGGTCGACATATCCAGGTTGGATTATTGGCTGGCAAGCATTATCGACCACCGATCCCAATGGAACTGGTGATTGCCAACGAATTGGAAATTGTCGGCAGCCATGGCATGCCGGCTTCTGATTACCGGCGTATATTCAAAATGCTCGATTCAGGGCTGATTGATCCCGGTAAACTGATCACCAATACTGTAGACTTGCAGACCGGGATTGAATTACTGCAGGATATGGGTAACTTCAGTGTTTCCGGCGTGGTTGTAATCAACAAAATATAATTGTCAACCGACCAGCGAATATTGTTATCCTGTTTATCGTGTTTATTATTAAAATCATGGTGCTGGCTAACAGGTGAAATTAATTTTTCTTTCATCGGTTGCTAAGGGGGTCTTATCTGATGATAATTGGATTGATTTGCGCTTGCTGGAAAAAACCGCAGAACCAGGTAGGAAAATCTGAAATAGAAGCTATTAATTTGGTACCTCTGATCAAATAACCGGAGCCTTAACAATGAACTACTTCCTTAAGCAAAATCTTATAATTGGTGGGATACTATTAACAACGATTACGTTTTTAATTGCGGATGATGTCACTTCCAATTGGCGTGGTCCTGATCGTGACGGTAAATACCCTGAAACTGGTCTTTTGCAGAGCTGGCCGGAAGGTGGACCTGAATTGATCTGGTCATTTACAGGACTTGGGCAGGGATTTGCATCAGCCGCCGTGACCGAAAATATGGTTTACACAACCGGTATGGTCGAAGAAACCGGTTACGTCTTTGCTTTTGATAAAGCGGGTCAACTGCTCTGGAAATATGATTATGGCAACGAGTGGAACCGGAATTATCCAGGTAGCCGCACAACGCCGATAATAGTTGGCGATCTGCTATACATCGAAGGCACAAACGGTGAGGTTGTCTGTTTGAATGCAGGCGATGGCTCAGTAGTCTGGCGCACAAATTTGTTTGATGAGTACGGCGCACGAAATATCCGCTGGGGAATTACCGAATCCCTGTTGATCGATGGCGACCGGGTTATCTGCACGCCGGGTGGTAGTGAGGACAATGTTGTCGCTTTAAATCGTTTTAACGGTGAAAAAATCTGGTCCAGCCCCGGAGGCGGTGGTCGATCGGCTTACTGTTCACCGGTATTATTTGAGCATGGTGGTAACCGGATTATCGTCACAATGATGGATAATTTTATTGTTGGCGTCAATGCTGATAATGGTGAAGCACTATGGAAATACAAACATCGCACATCTTATGATATAAATCCCAATACTCCTTACTACCAAAACGGTAAAATTTATTGTGTAAGCGGTTATGGTACCGGTGGCATTCAATTGATCCTGTCTCCCGATGGAAGTGATGTCAAGGAGATCTGGCGCAATGAAACCCTGGATAGTCAAATGGACGCCTTTATTGTCCTCGATGATTATATCTACGGCACCAGCCACCAGCGGCCTGGATGGCATTGTCTCGAATGGGAAACCGGCAAAGAGACTTATGGCGGACCTGGCCTGGGAAAAGGGAATGTGATCTTTGCCGAAGGGCTGATCTATAATTACTGCGATAACGGTAAAGTTGGTTTGATCCGGCCTAATCCGGAAAGTTTTGATCTCATCAGTTCATTTGAAGTTACCGCTGGAACTCTACAGCACTGGGCGCACCCAGTAATAGCGGATGGAATTCTGTATATCCGGCACGGTGATACTTTAATGGCCTACAACATTCGGCGATAATCCCCAAGGAAAGGGTGCGGTAGCTTGACCTAGTTTGACACAACCGCCAATGAATAAAACCGTTCCTTACAACAGCCAGCTCAGTGGTTCCGTATCACTGGCTGCGTTATCAATATGGATAGTCATATTGTTTTTATGGTTGCGCCACGATCCTACTGCGGATTATATAATTTTCGCAGAAGGAATGGATAACCAACCGGCTGTTATAATTTCCGGGCCAGCCGACGAAAAGGTGGTCATCGGCGAACACTGGCAGCGATTTGACAGCAACACTGTCTCACCATCCTCGAACTGGCCTCGTTTCCGTGGCAGTGAATTCACCAATATTGTGCCGTCGGGACCGCCGCTTTCGAATCTGCAATCGGTGCCACCAAGAGTGGTCTGGTCTCTTGATTTGGGTGAGGGTCATGCCAGCGCTGCTATTTATAACGGTCGGGTTTATTTGCTCGATTATGACGAAACAGAAAAAGCTGATGCCCTGCGTTGTTTTGCCCTGGAAGACGGTCGGGAATTATGGCGAAGGTCATATTCGGTACATGTAAAACGCAATCATGGGATGGCCCGCACAATACCTGCCATAACCGATGATTATGTGCTGACAATTGGACCACGCTGCCATGTTATGTGTGTTGAGACTGAAACCGGGAATTTCCTGTGGGGACTGGATCTGGAGCGGGAATACGGAACCGAAGTTCCCCTCTGGTACACTGGTCAGTGTCCACTGATTGACGACTCGGTTGCCGTCCTGGCCACCGGGGGCAAAAACTTAATGATCGGTGTGGACTGCCGTACCGGTGACATCCTCTGGGAAACACCTAATCCGGGCAACTGGCAGATGTCCCATTCATCGGTCATCCCAATGACATTACATGGCAAGCGGCAATATATTTACTGCGCTATCGGTGGAGTTGCCGGAGTCAGTGCCGATGGTGCCGATCGGGGACAACTGCTCTGGCAATCTAAATTATGGAACCATACGGTTACCGCACCATCACCGCTGGAGTTGGGCAACAATCGTATTTTCCTGACTGCAGGTTATGGTGCTGGTGGTATGTTGGTCCAGATCAACTTTAATCAGGGCCAGTTCTCGCTGGATTCGCTGCAATTCGTTCCGCCCGGTGCAGGCTGTGCTGCCGAACAACAAACACCTATACTGTTCAATAATCGAATCTGGAGCATATTACCTAAGGATGGTGGTGCCCTTAAAGGACAATTCGCCTGTTTTGATGGCGAGGATATCACTAAGCTAATCTGGTCCAGCGGTAAAACGAACCGTTATGGATTAGGGCCGTTCATATTAGCCGATGATAAATTTTATGTGCTGGATGATCTGGGCAATCTATCGGTTTTTGGAGATCTCGAGACAGAACCGGTATTAAAGGCTCAACATAAAATCCTGGCTGGGCCGGATGCCTGGGGACCCCTGGTAATCGTTGACGGATTGTTGCTGGCCCGCGATTCCCATCAAATGGTTTGTCTTGATATCAGCGCTTACCAATTATCAGGAGTGTTACCATGAGTGATTCTGAAACCAGATCAGCCATAATCAAAAAATTAGTTCTAATTGTGTTAGTGGTGGGGCTGGCAGGGATCGGTTGGTATGTGCTGGTTAACGACTTCTTGATCAAGCGTAATCCTTACGAACTTGATCTGGACAATTTTAGCCGAATTGACTCCAGCCAGATACAGTACCTCCAAATTCAGGCCTTGAAAATTCCTGGCCGACAGCCCCGGGCACTTTGTGTCGATCACAAAGATAATATTTTTGTAGCAGTAGATTCCAATATTATCAAATTCAATCAATTTGGTAGCATCGAAAAAACATTCATAGTCGGAGATAGGGTTAATTGCCTAACCATTTCCCCAACCGACGATCTGTATCTGGGATATAAAACTCAGATTTCTATTTTGGACCAGATATCTCAATCCGTTACAGCATTAGTTGATTTACCGGTGACCTCCCATTTGACCTCTCTGGCGGTTGATGAATATTATATTTATGCCGCCGATGCCGGTATGCGCATAGTTAACAAATATGATCTGGGGGGTGAATTAATAATGACTCTAGGGAGTCGGGATGAAGCCAGTGGTCGACTGGGATTTATTATTCCAAGTCCTTATTTTGATCTGTCAATCGAATCCAAGGATCAGCTGTGGGTTGTAAATCCCGGGCAGCATGTACTGGAAAAATATCAACCCGACGGAAAGCTGGTCTATCAATGGGGCCAGTGGTCGGCCAAGCTGGAAGGTTTCTGTGGTTGCTGCAACCCAACCCACATTGCACGCCTTTCTGATGGTCGTTTTGTTACCAGTGAGAAAGGATTGGTGCGCGTCAAAATTTACACCGCCGATGGCAAGTTTGACCGAGTAGTGGCCGGACCGGATAATTTCAGCCGGAATGTAATCGGGCTGGATCTGGCTGTGGATTCCCATAACCGGATTTTGGTATTAGATCCTGGGGCCAGGCAGGTACGCATATTTCAACCTAAGGAATTAAACTGATGCTAAACCAATCAGTGAAAATATCTTCGCGCCGAAATTTCCTGGTATCCCTGGGCCGTATGGTGTTGCTGGTGCTGACAGCAGGTTTTACCGGATTTTTATTGCGACAACGTCGTTGCTGGTACCTGGAAGATGTTAATTATACCCAGTTACCCTGTCAGATTTGCCGTCAATTAAAAAAATGCGAAAAACCAACTGCGAATGTTTATCGCAGTGATCAATCAACCAAACAAACGGACAGCTAATGTCTCTGTCAATACCTGATCAACCAGACCTGAGTCGCCGGAAATTTCTGAATCGTACCCTGCGAATTACCGGAGTGGTCTGTCTTGGTTCTGTTGCAGGGTGGGGACTCTTTAAGTCTACCGGTCGTCGGACTGTTTGGCAGATTGATCCCCAGATCTGTGTACAATGCGGGAATTGTGCCCTTAATTGTGTGCTTACTCAATCAGCCGTGCGTTGTGTGCATGCTTTTGATGTGTGCGGTTACTGCAAACTTTGTGGTGGATATTTTCCACCGGACGCAATATCCTTATCTACCGGGGCTGAGAACCAGTTGTGTCTAACGGGAGCAATCAAACGTACCTTCGTTGAAAATCCCTATTTTGAATATAGTATTGACCACAATTTATGCATCGGTTGTTCTAAATGCGTTAAAGGCTGTGGTTCATTTGGTAATGGTTCGCTTTACCTGCAGGTTCAACAGGATATTTGCCTGAACTGTAACGAATGTTCCATCGCCCGCAGCTGTCCTTCGGGGGCAATTGGTCGTGTATCTGCCAGCGATCCATATATACCAAAAGGGCAGCAGAAACAGGTTTGAAGGCCAAAACATACGAGATGCGGGTAATTAGACTAATAATTATAGTTCTCGCCGTATTGACCTTCATAAGCGCCCAGGATCGCTTTCCACGGCCAGAGTTTGAGTCCGATTACACCAAACCGGAGACAATTCTGGCCTGGCCGGATTCGGTCTGGTACGAGATTCTGGATATAGCGATTCTGATCATTGCCCTTTCGACAGCTGCTTATCTGGTGCTGCGACGCCGGTCCCGCAATCTAATTTTCATACTCTCTCTTTTTTCGCTGGCATATTTTGGTTTCTGGCGCAAAGGCTGCATCTGTCCCATTGGATCAATCCAGAATGTGACCCTGTCATTATTTGATGTTTCCTACCTGATTCCGATCAGCATAATTCTATTTTTCGTCTTGCCTTTAATTTTCGCATTGTTTTTCGGCCGCGTATTCTGTGCGGCGGTTTGCCCCCTGGGAGCAATCCAGGATGCGGTTTTAGTCAAACCCCGGACGGTTGCACCGAGATTGGCTGCCATTTTAAATTTAATACCATTCATTTTCCTGGGAGCCGGGGTATTATATGCCGCTACCGGTTCGGGACATATTATCTGTCAGTTGGATCCATTTGTTCCATTTTTTCGTCGAAGCGGTGAACCACTGATGTTGATATTCGGTGGATTGTTACTCTTGATCGGTACTGTTTATGGCCGGCCATACTGCCGGTTTTTATGTCCTTACGGTGTTTTATTAAATTGGTTCTCAAAATTTTCCCGCTGGCATCTTTCGATCACTCCGGACCGCTGTACCCAGTGTCATTTATGCCAGGATGCCTGTCCATATGACGCTATCGATAAACCGGTATCACTTTTAGAATCAGTTGAGCGCCAGGTGGCCGGTCGCCGTTTGGGCTGGCTGATTTTTTTAACCTTGGGATTAACAATTACCGGTGGAATCGGCGGGTACATGGTTCATGAACAGCTTGGCTCGCTGCATCCAACGATCCGCCTTACTGAGCAGGTGCTGGCTGAAAAACAGGGACTGGTTCGCGAGACAACTCTGGCCAGTCAAACATTTCATGAATCAGGTGAAACGGTGGCCAGTTTGCTGGAAGAAGCTGCTGCGATCAATGATAGATTTAAGACCGGTGGCACTTTGCTGGGTATTTTCATTGGACTGGTAATTGGCCTGAAATCAATTGGTATCTTCTTCCGGGGTAGTCGCAAGGATTATGAGGCCAATCGTGGTGAATGTTTTTCCTGTGGCCGTTGCCTGCCGTATTGCCCGGAAGAACATGAACGTCAGGCGGTTCTTAATCGTAAGAAAGGTTTGTATGAATCAATCGGTTAAAGGAAATAAGGCACAGATCCTGTATGGCATTGCCCGAGGATTAGTCATAATTACCGCTTCCAGCGCGATGCTGATTGCAACACTGATTATAATCAATTATTACCAGGTCAGCAATGCCGATCCTTTAAATTCTCCAGCCCTGGTGATCCTCAAAGATCAATTGCGCGATGACCCGAGTAATATATTGTTGCAGGAACAGGTTCGATCATTGGATCTCCTGGCCCGTAAATCATATTTTACCAACTTATGGCAGTTAAAAACCGGTGGTTACATCATAATTGGATGTATCATTTTATTATTACTCTCCCTGAAAATTGCCAAAGCCCAGGAACGCAGATTACCCGATCCTATCGAACGAAAAATAATACCAGATTACCTGCGCTATTCGCGAGTAACCCAATTGGTTATCATTGGCACTGGAATTATTCTGATCACCGGAGCGGTAATTGTGGCTTTATTTACGCCCCCGAGCCTCAATAATCAATTATCAGATGAAATGGTCCAGGAGATGGATAGGGTCATCGATCTAAACAATTTCTGGCCCAATTTCAGAGGACCTGGTGGTCTTGGAATCGCAGTTCACACCAATGTTCCAACGACCTGGGATGGAAAAACCGGTGAACATATATTATGGAAATCTGCCGTCCCGTTGCCAGGATTCAGCTCACCGATCGTTCTGCAAAACCGCTTATTTGTAAGTGGTGGGGATAAAAATACCCGGGAAGTATACTGCTTTGACAATGAAAGTGGTGATTTAGTATGGACCAAAACTGTGCCGAATATGCTGCAACCGGATGATGAATTTGATTTCGATTATGTCGATCCCGGAACCGGTTTTGCTGCTCCCACCATGGCTACCAATGGACAAAACGTCTACGCCATCTTTGCTACCGGTGATGTGATTTGCTATTCCATGAGCGGCGATCAAATCTGGGGTCGTAACCTTGGCACGCCTGATAATCACTATGCTCACAGTTCATCTTTGATTGTCCATGAAAATTTATGTCTCATTCAGTACGAAAGTTTTAGCAACCCACGCCTGATAGCATTGAATTGCGACAACGGTTCGATCGTCTGGGAAACGAAGCGTAGCACAATTTCGTGGGCTTCGCCCATAATTGCAGTCAATAATGACCATGCCGAATTGATCGTCGCCGATAGTAAATCAGTAGCCGGCTACAATCCATTAACGGGGATTGAATTATGGTACAGTGCCTGCTTGTCAGGTGAAGTTGGTCCGTCGCCGGCCTTTGTCAAAGGGTACGTTTTTGTGGCAAACGAGTATGCTCTGGGAACCGCCCTGCGGATTGGTGAACCGGCAACCGAGCCGGAAATCCTGTGGCAGATCGAAGATAATCTGCCAAATGCCTCGAGTCCGGTAACCGCTGGTGAATTTGTCGTGCTGGCAACCAGCAGTGGGCTAGTGACATTGCTGGATGCTTCAACCGGGGAAATTCATTGGGAGGAATACCTGGGCAATGGATTCTTTTCTTCGCCCATAATTGTTGGTGACGCTGTTTATTTAACAGATTTGGAGGGTACTACCTTTATCTTTAACCTGGATAAACAATTCAATGTGCGCGCCACCAATCAGTTAAGTGAAGCAGTTTCCACCACGCCAGCTTTTCTTGATGGACGAATTTATATCAGGTCAGATAAGCATATATATTGCATTAGTGAAAGTGATGGTTGATACACAGGACCATGTTTCAATAGCCGGTGATCTGACTACAATTGTCACCGATCTGATTGATCGGCACGGCCATGCACCCGATTCCGCAATCCCACTATTGCTGGCACTTCAGGAGCAGTATAGATATTTGCCGGAAGCGGGACTTCGTCAGATTGCGGAAGCAACCGAGATTTCAGCAGCGGATCTAACTGGCATAGCCACATTTTATTCCCAGTTTCGGCTGCAGCCGGCTGGCAAACATTTTATCAACATCTGTACCGGTACAGCCTGTCATGTTAAGGGAGCCGACCGGGTCTTGGATACCTTAAAGACCAACTTGAAGTTGGCAGATCATGAAGACACTAACCAGGATGGTATATTTACCATCCAGAAAGTAGCCTGTTTGGGCTGCTGCACCCTGGCTCCGGTGGTCCAGATTGACCAGATAACCTATGGCCATGTTGCACCTCAAAAGGTGCCTGATATTCTAAATGATTTCCTGGAACGCCAGAAACAAATTCAGAAGCAACCGGATCAGGGAATAATTAAGAGCCAGGAATTGATCGGAGAAATCAGAGTGGGACTGGGTTCCTGCTGTGTGGCCGGTGGCAGTCATTTGGTCAAAGATGCTATTGATCGAACAGTCAGTAAAAATGCCTTACCGGTGATCGTAAAAACAGTTGGCTGCGTCGGAATGTGTCACCGAACGCCGCTGGTCGAAATCCATAAAAAGGGCCAGGAACCACGCTTTTTTTCAAAAGTGACTGTCGATATGGCCCAGTCAATTCTGGCTGATAACTTTAAATCCCCACGGCCGGGGATTCGCTGGCGTAATGCACTGGCATCATTGCTTGAAAAACCATTTAGCACAAATGGTGATAACATCCGTCGTTATGAACTGAATGTCCGCGATGGAGCAGTTGCTGATTTTTTAAGCAACCAGCACCACCTGGCAACGGAATACTACGGGGAATTAGATCCAGTTGATCTAAAAGAATATGAACGCGCTGGTGGCTTTTCAGCAATCCGGAAGTGCCTAACCGAGCTTAATCCCGCTGAGATTGTAACTACAATCAGGAATAGCGGTTTACGGGGTCGGGGGGGGGCAGGATTTCCCACAGGTCGCAAATGGGAATTGATTGCCGAATCCCAAGCTGCGCAAAAATATGTTATCTGCAATGGAGATGAGGGTGATCCCGGTGCTTTCATGGATCGGATGCTGTTGGAATCCTATCCCTTCCGGATAATAGAAGGAATGTTGATTGCAGCGGTAGCAGTTGGTGCCACCCAGGGATATTTTTATATCCGGGCCGAGTATCCTCTGGCGGTAGCACGAATTCGTGAAGCATTGAACCGCTGTTATGAACAGGATTATCTGGGACAGAACATATTCGATAGCGATCTCTCATTCGATTTGAGCATCCGTAAGGGAGCCGGAGGGTTTGTTTGCGGGGAAGAAACAGCATTGATCAAATCGATCGAAGGTAAACGCGGAATGCCGCGTGTACGGCCGCCCTATCCGGTCATAGCCGGATTGAGAAATACACCCACACTGATAAACAATGTGGAATCACTGGCATTGGTCCCCTGGATTCTCCGAAACGGTCCGGATCAATTCAGTTCGTTGGGAGCCAGTAACAGTAAAGGTACAAAAGTATTCTCGCTGGCGGGTAAAATTGCCAATGGGGGCCTGATTGAAGTTCCCATGGGGATATCGATAAACAAGATTGTTTACGAAATCGGCGGTGGTATCGCTGATGGTGGGCATTTCAAGGCAGTTCAGGTTGGTGGTCCTTCCGGTGGCTGCATTCCGGCCGAGTTGGGTGAGACACCGGTGGATTATGCCGCATTGCTGGAAGTTGGTGCCATGATGGGCTCAGGTGGATTACTGGTCATGGATGAGAATGACTGCATGGTCGATATCGCACACTATTTTCTCAGTTTCACCCAGGATCAGTCCTGTGGCAAATGTACTTACTGCCGGATCGGTACCAAACGGATGCTCGAAATACTGGAAAAAATCTGTGCTGGTAATGGCAGCGCCAGCGATCTGGTAGATCTGGAAAAACTGGCCGGTGAAGTCAAGCGGGGCAGTATCTGCGGTCTCGGTAAGTCAGCTCCAAACCCGGTGCTGACGACCTTGCGTTATTTCCGATCTGAGTATGAGGCACATATCGAAGGTTCCTGTCCCGCGAAAAAATGTACCGGCCTGATCGGTTATTCAATCAATGATAGTTGTGTAGGGTGCACACTTTGTGCACAGAATTGTCCAGTAGAAGCTATCCCGCTGACACCTTATGAGCAACATTCTATCAATCAAGAATTATGCATTAAATGTGATACCTGTCGACAGGTTTGTAACGATGATGCGGTGGTGGTTGCATGATTACACTTTCAATCGATGGACAAAAGGTGAAAGTAGCGGAAGGAACGACAATCCTGGAAGCCGCCCGTACTCTGGGAATTGATATACCAACGCTTTGTCATCTTCCGGGAATTACCGGCAATACATCCTGCATGTTGTGTGCTGTCCAGGTTTCGGGCCATGATTCTTTCTTACCATCCTGCGCTATTCCGGTTGCGGATGGGATGGAGGTGGTGACTGAAAGTTCGGTTTTAGAGGATTACTGCAAAACGACACTGGAACTATTGTTCAGCGAGCATACAGGCGAATGCCTGGCGCCGTGTCAGGTTGCCTGCCCGGCCCATCTGGATGTGCCCACTATGATGAGTCAAATCGCCAATGAGCGATTTGATGATGCCATCCATACCATCAAGCAAACTATTGCCTTGCCGGCGGTTTTAGGCTACATATGCACGGCACCCTGCGAAAATGCCTGTCGCCGAAATCAAATCGATAATTCCGCTTCCATTTGTCTGCTGAAGAAATCAGTGGCTGAACAGGATTATTCAAGTAATAAACCCTATTTCCCAGTTGTTGCCGAGAGTAGCGGTAAGCGGATAGCTATCATTGGCGCTGGTCCTGCCGGGCTGGCAACCGCCTTTTATGCTGCTCAGGCTGGCCATTCCTGCACCATTTTTGACGAGCACAAACTACCGGGCGGAATGTTGCGCTACGGAATTCAAGAAGATGTTCTGCCTCGGGATATACTTGATCAGGAGATTGAGCAGATATTAGCACTTGGAATCAGGTTTCATCCAGAGGCAAAAATAGAAACAACCGATCAGCTACAAGACCTTAAATCAGAATATGATGCCGTAGTGCTGGCAATCGGCAATGTAGAAGAGGTTGACTCTGTATTTGCGTTGGAAAAAAGTTCCCGAGGTATCCAGATTGATCCCAGTAATTTCACAACCGAAACTGATGGAATTTTCGCCGGTGGTGATTGCGTGCATCCCCGGCGCCTGGCGGTACAGGCAGTAGCTCATGGTCGTCAAATAGCTGAATCCGTTGATCAGTATCTGAGCGGAAAAGCAGTAACCGGAATCCCTGACCGTACCAATTCACGTCTCAAACGGCTCAGTGTTGAGGAATTGAACCAATTCCTGAAATCCTCGTCGATTCCAGCTAATGCCTGGGAAAAACCGGTATCTAATTCAAAGACAGATCCCGACATAAAACTAGCCCAGGTATGTCTGCAATGTGGCTGTCGGTCGGCTGAATCCTGTCAATTACGATCGTATTCTGATCGATATGGCGCCAATCCCCGGCAATTTCGTAATAATCAGGCACCCGTTCAAAAGATTGATACTCACCCCCAAGTTTTCTATGAACCGGGCAAATGCATCAAATGTGGCCTCTGTGTTGCGATTTCAGAAGCCGAGCAGGATCACCTGGGATTGGCTTTCATCGGTCGCGGATTCGACGTGCAAATTGGTGTGCCGTTCAATGATACGCTGGAGGCTGGTCTAGCGGCAACTGCCGATGACTGTATTGCAGCCTGTCCAACCGGAGCGATTGCTAAAAAGGTTAATTTCGATAGTGAATAGCAACGTCCGAAAATATTTTTGGTTGATGTTTGTTGTATTTTTATTACCTGCTCTGGTGGTCCTTGCCCAGGATAATTGGGAAATCTATCGTGGTGATCCACAATTGTCAGGTCGAATTAAATTAAACATTGGCAGCAATTATCAATTGGCCTGGAGTTACACTGCTGAAGATAATATAAAATCGTCACCGGTCATCAGTGATTCGCTGGTTTATATTACTTCGATTGACGGTCACCTGCAGGCGGTAGATTTGCATTCCGGTAAACTGGTATGGACTTTCAACAGTGAGTATGGCATCGAAGCGCCACCCCTGGTACTGGATGATCAGGTGTTGATCGGTTCCCTTGAGGGCAGGTTGTTTGCCGTCGATAAAAAGACCGGATCCCTTAATTGGGATTTTCTCAGTGAGGGACAGATAATCGGTTCGGTCAATTATTTTGCAAGGCAGTCAGCTAAGGCTGAACTGGTGTTTTTCGGGAGTTACGATAATTATCTTTACTGCCTGGAAGTAGGAACCGGAAAATTGCACTGGCGTTATCAGACAACCCATTTTATTAATGGAACTCCGGCCACCGATGGTAAAACCATTTTCTTTGGTGGCTGTGATGGTATCCTGCATTTTCTTGATGTTGCCACCGGGGAAGAACGCCTTTCAGTCAACTTGGATTATTATGTTGCTGGATCACCCGCCATTATTGAAGATCTGTTATATATTGGACATTATGGTGGCTTGTTTTATTGTATCGATATGGATGGAAAAATAATCTGGCAACATGGTGATCCTGATAACTCGGCTCCCATCGTTGCATCGCCTGCGGTAGATGATACCCGGATTATCTTCGGAGCCCGCGACTCTCAACTCTATTGTCTGAACCGGAATACGGGCCAACCGATCTGGACCATTGAAACCGGGGGCAATATTGACGGTTCGGCAGTAATCAGCAATGATAAAGTCGTAGTTGGGTCAGGTGATGGTTTGCTTTACATTGTTGATCTTTACAGTGGAGAATTGATCTGGTCTACCGATCTGGGAACACCGCTGATATCTTCGCCGGCCGTGACCAAAGATTATATTCTTATCAGTAATCAGGCCGGTGTTTTATTTGCTTTTCAGAGAGGGGACTGAGAGGTAGTGTAAATTTATGAATATCGTGCATATTGTTCCCGGCATGGGTGGCAATTTTTATTGCGAGAATTGTGTTCGTGATGGGGATCTATTCAACGGTTTGCGGGCGCTGGGACATGAGGTTACCCTCGTTCCCCTATATCTACCTCTTTCAGTTGATGGTGAACTGGTCAAATCGGGAGTTCCGATTTTTTTTGGCGCCATTAGCACCTATCTGAAAGAACGATTTCCTATTTTACGTAAGCTGCCCTGGTGGTCCGGGAAGCTACTCGATTCCCGATATTTGCTGAATCTAGCGGCAGCCAAGGCAGGTTCGACCCGGGCGGCCGGTTTGGAGGAGATGACCTATTCGATGATTCGTGGTGAAAAAGGACATCAATTCAACGAACTTGATCACCTGGTCCAATGGATTAAGGAGAATATAAATCCAGATGTGATCTATCTGGCAAATGCACTGTTAATCGGTTTGGCTAAAGAATTAAAACGACAATTACAGGTTCCGGTGGTATGCGCCCTGGAAGATGAGGATATTTGGATCGACGATATGGAGCCGCATTGGCAGCAACAGATATGGACGACTATCCGCGAGCGGGCGGTTGATGTGGATGCGTTTGTAGCAGTCAGTGATTATTACCGCAACCGGATTCAGGCTAAATTGCGGATTCCGGAACACAAGATTCATACAGTTCATATCGGAGTCGATTTGACAGGTATTGATACCGGGGAGCGTAATTTGGAAGAAGTCGTGATCGGCTATCTGTCGCGTATATCCGAGGCATTCGGTCTGGATATCCTGGTAGATGCTTTTATCATATTGAAGAAGGAACCAGAATTCCAGCAGTTGAAACTGCGCATAACAGGCGGTGCAACGTCTGATGACCAACAATACATTGCTGATATCAAGCAACAATTAATTGACGCAAATATTAAAAAAGATGTGGAATTTGTTATCCATTTTGACCGTGAAGCCCGGTTGGAATTTTTACGGTCGTTGTCACTTTTATCAGTGCCAACCAGGAAAAAGGAAGCTTACGGACTTTTCCAGATCGAAGCCCTGGCCACCGGCGTTCCAACTGTTCAGCCCAAAGCAGGTGCTTTTCCTGAAATTACTGAATTAACCGGCGGTGGACTAACCTTCGAGCCCAATGATGCGCAGACACTGGCAGACCAATTACGGTCGCTTTTGAAGAATCCTGATCGTATAAGGAAGTTGGGGCAGCGCGGGCAGGCGGCAGTTTTTGATAAGCTCAGCAATCTGACAATGGCTGAGAAAATGATCGATATTTATAACCAGGTTACGAGTGTGGGTACCGTTAAGGACCAGACTCAGGAAACCGGAGACAACAATGCTACTGAAACTGGAAAAGATCAGGAAGACCTATCGAAGTACCGAAGAAGCGGCCTCGATAACCGTTCTTGAATTAGTGGATTTTCAGCTGGACGATGAAGAAAGCTGTGTTATCAGTGGACCTTCTGGTTCCGGTAAGAGCACATTGCTGAATATTATTGGCGGATTGACTAGACCTGATAGTGGATATATTGAATTTAATGGCAACGACCTGGGTCAATTAAGCAATGATGATCTGGCGCGTTATCGCAACCAGGATATTGGTTTTATTTTTCAACAGCATCATCTGTTACCGCAGCTAACATTAACTGATAATATTCTATTACCAACCATACCGTTTGCCAGCGAGCAGGAGGAAATTGATCCGAGAAACCGGGCTGAAGAATTACTTGATAAAGTCGGCCTGACCGATCGTCAGGATCATCGTCCGGGACAGCTTTCTGGTGGTGAGTGTCAGCGGGTGGCAGTAGTGCGAGCCCTGATCAATAAACCGCGCCTGCTTTTGGCTGATGAACCAACCGGTGCCCTGGATAGCGATAATGCTGCTATCCTGGCCGACTTGCTACTTGAGCTCAACTACGCTGAGAGAACAGCTATGATCGTTGTTACTCATTCAAGGGACGTGGCAGATAGATTTTCGACCCATTATCGTTTGAAGAATGGAAGCATTAAGCTTGTCTGATTCTCAACTCAAATATTACACCAAATTTCTTATCAGCAGTTTTAGGTGGTACTGGCGTTCTAATCTGGGAGTTTTCATTGGTACAGCCATCGCCACTGCAGTCTTGGCCGGTGCTCTGATTGTAGGCGATTCGGTTAGGCAGAGCCTGGTAAATATTTCAATGAAACGGCTGGGTAAAACAAGCTTTGCAATGGAGACCGGGAAGAAATTTCAAACTGCTGGGCTCAGCCGCAAGATTCAGGAATTATCTGGTATTTCAACAACAGGAATATTGCATTTGCCCGGCGTACTGCTCGATCCCGGACGACAGGAACAGCTTACCGGGGTGCAGGTTTACGGAATTGATCATGAATTTTGGCAATTTGCGGTTGAATCCAAGTTCTCGTTGAGATTAGCTGCCGGAGAAGTAGCAATAAATGATCGTGTTGCTGCATTGCTTGGGTTGACAATTGGTGACCACATTCTTCTGCGACTGGAGCAGCCAAACGACTATTTTGTTGATACTCCGCTGGCCAGCAATGAACAGCAAATCAAGGCCATTCCGGTAATTATAAAACACATTCTGCAAGCTGAACAACTGGGACGATTCGGGCTGGAAAATAATCAGTTATATCCCCGTAATCTGTTTATTGGTCGTCAGTTTCTGACTCAAAAACTTGATGTTCCGGATCGCACGAATATTATTCTGGCTCAGGATAATCTACCGGATGCAAGTAAAAAGCTGGTTCAGGCTTTATCCACCAGTCTGACTCTGGAGGATTTGGGTCTGAAATTGCAACGTGAGTCTGGAGCCGGCATACTAGAGCTTATCAGCAGCAGTATTTTTATTCCCGAAAGAACGGTATCAGCCATAAACAGTACAATTCCTGGGTCTGAGGGAATTTTTACCTATTTTGTCAATTCTATAACAACTGGCACACAACTAACGCCTTACTCTTTTATAGCCGGAATCGAACGCTATGAATCACGTCAAATGGCTATGGATGAAATAATAATCAGCAACTGGTTGGCACAGGATATGGGAATTCAGATCGGTGACCAACTTAAATTAAGCTATTTCACAATTGGCACCGATAATAATCTGGTTGAGGACAGTGCCTTCTTTTCTGTAAGCAGCATTATTGCAGCCAACACTGAGCATTTGAATCGCTCATTGACGCCCTTTTTTCCCGGTTTGGGTGATGCAAAAACCTGTTTTGAATGGAGCCCTGGAATTCCTGTCGATCTTGGTCAGGTCCGACCCCAGGATGAAAAATATTGGGAGGAATTCAATAGTACCCCAAAAGCATTGATAAGCTTGTCCACTGCTCAACAATTGTGGTCAAACCGTTTTGGTTCGTTAACAGCCCTGCGATTTCCTGACGATATTGATCCAGAATCGTTGACCCAAACAATTTTAAAAAATATAGATCCAACTTTAAGCTATATGCAATTCCAGCCGGTTCGTGCTGATGCAATCAAAGCCAGTATTAATTCCGTGGATTTTGGCCAGCTTTTTATTGGCTTAAGTTTCTTCATTATTCTGGGGGCAGTTTTACTGATTGGTTTATTATTTCGTTATAGCGCCGAACAGCGGCAAGTGGAATCAAACCAGTTGCTGGCCCTGGGATTTAAACTGAGGCAGGTAAAAATATTGCATTCAATTGAGGCTGGAATAATTGCGTTGGCTGGAAGCATAGTAGGCCTGGGATTGGGAATTCTGTATGCCCGGGGTCTGTTGCACGGCCTTGGAAAATACTGGCGGTCAGCAGTTGGATTTTCCGATTTTCAGCTGGCTATTCTGCCGTCCAAGTTGCTAATTAGCAGTCTGGTTGGAACAATACTGGCGCTGGCTGTAATCTGGTCCAGTTTGCGAAAATTACGCGAAAAACGCAATATTCTGGAGGATGGAATTGCTTCACTGAAACCTATCGCGTTCCGCCACATAAAGTGGAGTTTGAGTGGAATAATATTGGGATTGGTAATTATTGCAGTGTTCTGGTTTACTCCAGATGTGACCGAAAATCTATCAATTTTTTACCTGGCGGGGATGCTGCTGCTGGCCTGGTTCACCGGACTTGTACTCTTAATTGCCCATGAGTTTAGTCTGAAAATATCGAAGGGCAAGTTTAATATTCGGCAATTGTGGATCGGGAACTGGTATCGTCGGCGAGGGAAAAACCTGACCATAATTCTGATGTTAGCTTTAGGTATTTTTGTAGTAATACTGGTTGGAGCAAATTATACTGATTCTACCCGGGATGGCCACTTGAAATTATCAGGCACAGGTGGTTTTAATTATTATCTGGAAACATCAATTAATTATCCGGATCAATTAGAATTAACAGAACCCAATGATGGGGTTGTTGTGTCCCTGCGGAAATTAGCAGGAGATGATGCCAGTTGTTTAAACCTTAATCTAATTAACCAACCACAGGTGCTGGGTGTAAATCCGGTTGAATTAAGTGGCCGATTCAGTTTTGCACAAACCGGTCCTGATTATGATCTGAAATCTCCCTGGAAACTATTATCCACGGAATTTGCACCGGACATTATTCCGGCCATCGCAGACCAGACAGTCCTGCAATGGGGATTAATGAAAGGGATTGGTGATACATTATTTTATCTTGATGACAATGGGCAGCGAGTGGGATTGTTGATTGTTGGTAGCCTGAAAAATTCCATATTTCAGGGCAACCTGATCATATCCGAATCCAATTTTGTCGATCATTTTACTACAAGTGGTGGTTACCGGGTATTTCTAATTGATATATTGGACGAAACATTTTCCCTATCGAAAATGAGCCGGAAACTTTCCAGCTATGGCCCTGATATTATGCTTACCATCGAACGTTTAAACGAATTTTCCGCTGTGGAAAATACTTATTTACTCATTTTCCTTTTGCTGGGCGGATTGGGATTACTGATAAGTACTTTTGGTTTGAGTACCACTGTAATTCGCAGCGTGTTGAGCAATCGCTGGGAACTGGCATTGTTCCAGGCAGTGGGATTTCGCCGTCGTACTGTTATTATAATTATTGGATCGGAACACATTTTTAATTTGTTTGCCGGTATTTTAATCGGTGGCCTGCCAGCCTTACTGGCGACCTGGCCAATCCTGGTTGAGCAGAACAGTCAGTTTCCGCTGGGTCTGATTGGATTAATTATGTTGGGCATCATCGTGAATGGGTTGCTTTGGACCTGGATTGGTGTTAAAATGTCGCTGAAGGATGATTTTATTTCAGTCCTCAGTAAGGAAAATTGATCGCATTTCATTAAAGGAGAATGAACCATGAGATTGTCTATTTGGAAGAGAAATCTATTACTGGTAATTGCGTTGGCGGTTTTTACAGCCAATATTGTAGCCGCTTCAGTTACAATTTTTGGCAAATCCGGGCGAAAGGTCCTGGTTGGCAAGAATGTTAACCAGGCTGATCCCGGCGGTCGAATTTGGTTTGTACCGGCCGGGCAAGATGGATATGGTGCGGTTTATCTGGGGATTGAGGAAGATGATCCAAGAAGCGGTTTTAATGCAGAAGGATTGTTCTGCACAATTGTAGAGTGTCCCCACTGGCAGGTCAATACAGACCATGAAAAGGAAGTTCTCTTTGGTAATCTCGTTGAACAGATAATAACAACTTGTGCCACGGTAGAAGATTTTCGAAATCTCTGGCAAAAATATAATCTTTATGATCTTCATTATGCCCAGATTATGGTGGCTGATAAAACCGGTAAGGCACTGATAATCGAGAGCAATACCACTGTGGAACCAGTTAACGGGTATCTGGCGATGAGTAATTTCTATCAGACAAATCTTGAACTTGGTACTGCGGGACAGGAACGATTTGGTATTGCAGGTAAATTCGTTTCTGAGAATGGGATAAACTTTGACAATTTCCGTCAAGCGCTATCGATAATCCGTCAAGAAATTGAACAACCCACGATTTATTCTTATTTATATGATTTTAAAAAAGGGGATATCAGTCTGTATAATTTTCACGATTTTGAAACAACGGTGGTATTGAATGTGGTGAAGGAGTTAGCAAATGGAGAGCGGTCGGTATTGATCCAGGATTTATTCGGTGAAAGCCTGCCGTATAAAATAGCATACGAGAAATATCTTCGGGAACAGGATATTAATGTCGATCTGCGCCGGGGCGATTTTAGAATTGCGGCAGAGAAAATTAAGAGCTGGTTCTATGAGAATAGTGGTTTTGATATGCATAATGAAGGAACCCTCAATGCTCTGGGATATCAATTGATGGGTGCTAACCAACTGGAGGGGGCAATCATTATTTTTGAGTTGAATGTGGAACTGCACCCGGAGGCTTCTAATCCCTATGACAGTCTTGGAGAAGGGTATATGAATGCTGGACGCACAGCTGAGGCAATTACCAATTATCGAAAATCACTTGAACTTGATCCGGGCAACACTAATGCAGTAGAAATGTTGAAGCGACTGGAGAGTCCCGAATAGCAGGTGGACGATAAAGCAACCGTTGCAGATTAATAATTAGCGCGATCGGAATAAAATTTAAGCACTGATGTTGATTCTGTTGAGAAAATCTACTTAATCCTGACAAAGGTTGGTTGAATTAACTATTGTCTTTGAGATTCCCTCAAAAAGCTTTAATGTGCTAGCTATGGAGGAGAATTAACAAATACTATATGCTATAGTATTTGTTGCTAACTAATTGATTAATAAATATTTTACTCACTCTTGCTTAATTTAACGAATCCAAATTGATAGGAGATTATATATAATAAACGTGTTGGAAATATAAATCTATTTTGCTTGATCTTTTTGTTCAGTAATGCTGGAGTTTATCTTTTGAGCCATTTTACTCATTACTGTGTTTCGTTTGACTCTTCCATTAAGGGTACCACCCCTGCCAATTTCTAACTCACCGTAATTAATTTTACCTTCGACTTTTCCAGTTGATGTGATCGTAAGACGATCTTTAACTGTAATACGACCATTCAACACACCGCTAACCTTTGCATATCCTACAATAGCTGAGCCATCAAATACACCGCCCGACTCGACTGACAGATTGGAAACATCTTCAACGCTGCCTTCAATTATTCCTTCCAATTTTAATAATTCACAATTATGGATTTCTCCTTTTATATGTACGCCTTTGCCAACTACCAATGAATTGGCATTTGTACTTAATATTTCACTGCCTTGTGTGAGATCGCTGATGCTCTGTGACATTATGTCTCCAGCTAATTAGGGAATTTCCTTATTGAAGGTACACATTGTATAGAGTGAAAGTTAATTATTCCATTCACACTAATCAAATAATTTTAAGACTATAATGTGCTGATTTAAACTTCTTTAGCATTAGGCACTAATTTGATTATAAAAGGAGTTTTAACACAAAACCAATATCGATCACAAAATATATATTGAAACATTCTAAAGCTCAATAATACAGCAACATATCAAATGGCGTCCCTGTATTGTCGATGACCATTTTATGAACTGAAACTAGATTTTATCATTACATTTGACATGTTATAGATCAGCGAAACCATCGAAAAATGCGTAATAAAGATGATTTAGAATGCTATATGCTAGAGTATAATTATTTACCGAAATTTTCCATCTTATTTGCTCCGATACAACTTACCAATACAAATTACGGATGGCCAAATCTATTGAATTGTTACTTTGTATAATCGGAAATTAAAGTAAATTTAACAGTCAGATATATAATTTTGTGGAATGAAAAGAACGAATTGAACTTTCAATCGTATTAATAACGGATAAAATTAACTGCATTTATAGTGCACAATCCAAGTGGTAGCGATTGCTGTTAATAATTGCTAGTTTAGATTCATTAATTATTGATAAGTTATCCACATAATATACACATACCCGACGATAATATATTGATCACATAATTAATAATTAGTTGCTATATTTTGCTATGATGATTTCAGTTCCTGCTAATATCACATATTTTATATCGAATTAATTATATATCTTAGCTCAGTTGCCTGACAATGTCCGACAATTATTCTATTGATGGAATTAATAATATCGATATTTGTATTTACTAGTAAATCGATGAAAGTTTCATTTGTTACGACGTGCTTGATTAATAATTATATTAATATCTTTGAAATGCTTGATTGAATAACTGTATTATGTCAAAT
>CAYTPW010000012.1:0-107860 GCA_964439935.1 uncultured bacterium
ATAATATATTTTTGTCCCAGGCCATAGCCCAATGCGCCACCAAATGAAGGAATTACAGCTTTACCAAAGGTGTAGTCAAAAATAATAATTAGTATTAAAAATGTTAAAGCAAAAACTGTAACGGAGGCTATGTAGTTGTTATTAAGATATTTAATAATTGATTTTCTAGTCATTGTTATCCTTAAGTTAAATTAGTGTGGAAGCTGGTACAACTTCCACACTAATCTTAGTTAACTATTAAAAATAGTAATCAAGTACTTCAACAACAAGTGTTGCCAAAGATGCGGTAGAACCACCAATTACTGCTCCTGACCCTGCACCTGCCAATCCTCCAAGGGCTCCTCCAACAATTCCTCCAGCAACCGCGCCACCAATATCAGCTTTCACCCAAGAATCAAACGTAAATCCCGGTATATCAAGCTTACTTTTTAGCATATTCTCCCATTCAGTAGATTTATTATACCAGCATTTAGATGAACTAAATGCAACTGATGAGGCAGTAAGGATTACAGCCAGGTCAACTTCCGAGAGTTCTTCATCTGCTGCGCTAGCATTTATTTCTTTCAATGCTAAATCAAGAGTTTCAAGCGGCAATTCCTTATCGATCAGTTGGGATATTTGATCCAGATAGTATTTTTGCTTTTCCTGTAAATCGCTATATTCAATAACCGAATCCAATACTGAATCCCACTCTGATTCTGCTCTTTTTATTATAACTTCATGTTTGCCGATATTTATGCCTATTTTAACAGCATCCGTACCTTCAAGGATATAGCCATTGCCGGTTAAAAAATCTCTGATCAAGGACTCGTACTTATCCTCAAGATTCTCAGCCGTAATTTCCATTTCTGACAGATTTTTATACACATACTCCATACCATCGTTATGAGCTTCACCGACCCAGTCATAAAGATTTGGCAATATTTCCTTTTTGATCTGTGCAGGTGATTTAGATAGAGCCAATCCATTTGATACCGGTTCAGTGGCTGTGTCACCACAACCCGCTATGTAAACCAATGCTACTACCAACACACATAATAGTAATAATCTCATTAACATTTTTATTTTTCTCATTTTCTTAACCTTCCATTTACTTTATTTATAGTGGTATATATAACAGACAAATTGGAATTATGATTAGGTAATATCATTCTTTCAATACCGGTATTTAATTCCTTAAGTGTAATAGTGAACAGCAAATACTGTAAACTTATACGCTCATCTATATTCCCAGCACTAATTTTTTTAATGATTTTACTTGCATTAAAACGCAGCATGGATTGCTACATTTGATATGCATCACCACAATATTCCAATTACCTATCGAGCTTATGGATTAAACTACTGTTGATAGGGCTTAGGGCTTTTCACTCATTTCAAATGTAATAATTAACCAAATCCGTCTTTATATTCTTATGTCATCAATACAGCAATCAATCCCTGTATAAGCTCCTCGAACAAGGATATGGTACCATATATTGCCTATTTAAATCAAGGGAAAAATGGTATAATCCAGAATAACTGAAAAGTATTATTTGTTTTCCGCTTTAGTCTCCTCCCAGATCGCGTCCATCTCTGCCAGAGTTGCTTCTTCAATCGGTTTCCCCTGGCGCTTTAATCTCTCTTCAATAATTCTAAAACGTTCGGTGAACTTACGATTGGTCTTGCGCAGGGCATCTTCGGCTGGAATTTTATAGAACCGGGCCAGGTTCACCACAGCGAACATCAGGTCACCAATCTCTTCTTCCAGGTGTTCTTGAATTTCAGCGGATTCTGCTTGGCGAACTTCGGCCAGCTCTTCGTGTATTTTTTTCCAGATTTCCTCAACCTGGTCCCAGTCAAATCCGACATAGCTGGCTTTTTCCTGCAAACGCTGAGCCCGTATCAGTGCCGGTAAGCTCACAGGGACACCATCCAGCCGCGATCCACGTTTTTTCTCCTGGTGTTTAGTAGTTTCCCAATTCCGCTTGGCATGAAAGGCAGCTTCAGCTGCGGCATCACCAAAAACATGGGGATGCCGTCGAATCATTTTATCAGCGATCTCATCCAGTACTGACTCAATTTTAAATTCGTTATCCTGTTCAGCAATATCGGCCTGGAAAACCAGATGCAGCATAATATCACCCAATTCTTCCCGCAGTGATTTCCAATCGCTGTTATCCACTGCTTCGATTGCTTCATAAGCCTCTTCCAGAAAATAGGGCAGCAGGGACGCGTGAGTTTGTTCACGATCCCAGGGACAGCCGCCTGGCCCCCGCAGTCGCGCCACGATGTCCACTAGCTTTTCAAATTTATCTCCAACCATTATCCAATTCCAGTTTCGGTAAATAATTCATTCCAGTCCAATTCCTGCAGGTAGCTCTCCTCTTTCTGGTGCATTATCTGCCGTTGTGATTCTGACTGATCTTCAAAACCCAGTAAATGCAGTCCACCATGGATGATCAGCCGCGCTACTTCCCGAGCCAGCGGTTCATTATAAATACCGGCATTTTCTTGAGCCCGCGGTAGACTGATATAAATTTCACCCTCTACCACCGGTTCCGAGTAATCATTGATCCGAAAAGCAATTACATCAGTGAATTCGTCAACTTTAAAAAAATCTTTTTTCAATTGATTCAAAAATTCATCATCAGTAAAAATCAAAGTTCCTTCCGCTGCCTCGACACCTTCTGAATTCAATAGACTCGTAAGAATTCGAATCGCGGCCGCTGGCACCGGGCGAGGATAATCCACCTCACACGCGACCTGAATTTTAATCATGTTCCAGAGGATTCATCCTCGGGGTATTCCACCCTTATATGATAAATACCGCGAATCACCGGCAACATCCCACTGGTACCGTTTACTTCGCCCTTGATCCGCCTCAAGTCATCCAGCGTCAGCGGACATTCGTCCAATTGGCCATCTTCCACACGTTTGTCAATAATCCGGTCAATGATTTCCTCAACCTTGAATATATCCGGTCTTTTCATGGATCGGACTGCTGCTTCCACCGCTTCGCAGATCATGATCAAGCCTGTTTCCTTGGTATTCGGCTTTGGACCGGGATAGCGATAGGCACTTTCATTGATGCTGTCAGGATCTTCTACCTCCTCGAGGGCACGATGATAAAAATATTCAATGCGGCCCGTGCCATGGTGCATGGGAATGAAATTGCTCACAACTTGCGGGAGACCATATTCCTCCGCCAATTGCAGGCCATCCTTAACATGGTTACGGACAATCTTAGCGCTCATAACAGGTGTAAGGGTGTCATGCTTATTTTCACCCTGGAATTGATTCTCGATAAAATATTCCGAGCGCTGCATTTTGCCGATGTCATGGTAATATGCGCCAACCCGGCACAGCAGCGACCGGACACCGATCGCATTGGCGCAAGATTCAGCCAGGTTACCAACAACAACACTGTGATTGAAGGTACCGTTAGCTTCTTTCTGCATCCGTTTCAGAATCGGGTGATTAAAATCGGACAATTCCAACAGGGTGAGATCGGTCGTGATATCAAAAGCTATTTCCAATAAGCCAATTAGTCCATAGTTGATGATCGGGGACAAAATACTGATCCCCAGAAGATAAAGCATGTCCGAGCTGATCTGGGACCAGGCGTGCGCTTTAAATAGGCCCATCGCCAGTACTACTGTTGTGCTGGCAAGACTGAGTACAAAAATAGCGGTGAAGATTTGTCCTCTGGTACGCAGGCGGCGCACTGAATAAACGGCAGCTGAGGATTGGAACAATGAAACGATCACAAAATCCAGATTATTACCCATGATAATACCACTGAGCATGGCAATTGAAGCGGCAGCCATAAAACCGATTCGGGCATCAAACAGGATTGTGAGAACCATTGCCGCGACAGCAATTGGAATCAGGTATTCCGATAGATCAAGATTAATTACAATTATAAAAGCCAAACTATGTTCAATTAGGAAGATCAGTGCCAACAGCAGGACAAATTTCCATTCATTAAACACTGCTTTACGGTAGGTAATGAGAAAGGTGAAGAAAAACGATACAACAACGCCCACCAGCATCACGCGGCCCAGAAAAGCTAAAAGAATATCGATATTCCGCTCCAGACGTTCTTTCTCTGCAATCGCAGTGGTCAGGGAGTTCAGCTTGTGCAGCACCTCGCTGGTTATGCGGTCTTTCTCATCAACAATCCTTTCACCTTCCTTGACCATACCGCGAAATCGCGGGACCCGGCTTTTGCGATCTTCCTGGCGCCGCTCAGTGGTTTCCTTATCGAAAACCAAGTTCGGTTTCATAAACTCCACTACCAATTTGTCCGCCAGAATACGGCGTTCATCCACTTCCTCAGGATAAAAATTATAGATATCAACCTTGGCTTTTTGCCAGGCCATTTCAAGATCATTAAAATCATTCGGTCGTGACAGGATTGGTATATCATTGTTGCTTACCGCAACCTCATTGCTGATGATATCACCTATCAAAATGTCATATATACCCTCCGCCCAGCGATTACGACAGATCTGAACGATGTCAACCTGGAATTTGGCCAGATCATATTGTGGTCCCAATTCCTCTGATGGTTCCAGAAATTTCTGCCAGGGTTCACTGTCAGCTGTAAAAGGATAATTCAACTGATACTGACTCATTAACACCGTAGCCGTTGCGCTATCTGCTGTCACCATTGACCGAGTTTCCTCAAATCGGTCAGTGTACCGATAACGAAACATTAAGTCTTTAGAGCGCTGAAGCTGCGACTTTGCGGCCCTGATCTCAGCCGAGAAATCGAAAAATTCAGCAATGGTAGCGATCTGATTATCCACAATTTGCTGGTTACGATTAAATAAAAATGGTTCCGATATTTGCGCTTCTTCAAGGTCGGACTGGAGACGATCATCGGGCACAAGAATGTGGAAATCGAACGGCGCAATAATTTCCTGTGGCGCTATATCATTCAACTGAAACTTATACTTCAGGGAGCTGCCACCAGGAAACATAAATGACAAGCCCAAGACCAGAAGGATCATGAGCAGTAATTGGTTCCGGTAATTCTTAATCCAGGTGGATATGCGCTTAAATTGCATTTTAATTCTGGATGATTCTTTTTTCATTTTTATTGGACTGACTTTAAAATTTCCCGGGCAATTATCATACGCTGTACCTCACTGGTACCTTCACCGATCTCAAGAACTTTTGCATCACGGAAAAAACGTTCCACATCATATTCCTTTACATATCCGTAACCACCAAGCACCTGGATTGCATTAGTGGTTGCTCGCATTGCAACTTCACTGGAATATAGTTTGGCCATGGCTGCTTCCTTGGTTACATCCTGCCCCTGATCCCTTAACCACGATGCGTGGTAAACCAACAATTTAGCCGCTTCAATTTCAGTGGCCATATCGGCCAGTTTGAAACTGACGCCCTGGAATTTATGGATTGGTTTCCCAAAGGCTTCCCTTTCGGTAGAATATTGCAGTGCTTTCAGATAAGCACCCTCGGCTGTACCTACTCCCAAGGCACCGATCGAGATGCGGCCGCCAGTGAGTGTCTTAAGAAAGGTTTTAAAGCCTCCAGTCGCTTGTCCCAACATATTAGCTGCCGGTACCCGCATATCTTCAAAATACAACTGCCGTGTATCGCTGGCCTTCCAGCCCATTTTCTTTTCCGGTGGACCAATTTTCAAGCCAGTCGTATCAGTAAGAACGATAAAGGCACCAATACCCTTATTTTCACCATTTTCAATAATCTGAGTGGTAATATTCAAAATACCGGCATGACCGGCGTTGGTTATAAATATTTTTCCACCATTGATTATATAATCATTGCCATCCCTGACTGCAGTAGTCTTTGTAGCGCCGGCATCACTGCCAGCCCCCGGCTCAGTCAGACCGAATGCACCCAATATCTCACCAGAAGCCAACTTTGGTACATATTTCTGTTTCTGCTCTTCCGTACCGGCAATCACGATCGGCATTGTTCCCAGGGAAGTATGGGCGGCCATGGTAATTGCCACCGAAGCATCGACCTTCGCCATTTCGATAATGGAGGCGGCGTATGCCACTGTATCCATTCCGGCTCCACCATACTCCTCCGGTACCGGAATACCCATAAGACCCAATTCAGCCATTTCCCCGATCAATTCCTGCGGGAAACGTGATTCAGCATCCAGTTCACGAGCCAGCGGTTCTACTTCTGAGGCTGCGAAATCTTTGACCATATCGATCAACATTAGATGCTCGTCATTAAAAAATAATTTATCCATTATTAATCCCCTGGCTATTCCGATTAGTCATTGATCCTAACATTAATATTTCTATCAGTACTTTAATGCAATGGCGCCCCATGAAAAACCAGCACCAAAAGAAGCTAAAATAAGGTTATCCCCGCGCTTAAATTTCTCTTCAGCCAGTGCTTCGCACATGGCAATCGGAATTGAGGCAGCTGTTGTATTGCCGTATTTATGGATATTGCTATAAACCACATCCATTGATATATCCAGCCGTTTGGCTACCGCCTGAGTTATCCGCAGATTGGCCTGGTGCGGTATTATCAAGCTGATATCCGATTTTGTAAAATTATTGGCGGCCAACGCTTCCTTAATCACTTCTGGAAATCGTACAATTGCATTACGAAACACCTCCCGACCATTCATACTCGGGAAATGCCTTCCTGCATCCAGCAACTCATGACTTATATGGGGTTTTAAATAGCAGGCGGGTACTTCAGCCCACAAGACCTGGCTATATTTTCCATCAGCATGTAAATGGGAAGAATAAATTTTACTTTCTCCATTACACGGTTGCAGGATTGCTGCCCCGGCACCATCACCAAAAAGTACTGCCATATCGCGCCCTTCGGTAGAAAAGTCAAGGGCATTGGACTGCACTTCCGCCCCAACCAGTAGAATATTTTTATACTGACCTGTTTTAATAAACTGATCAGCAATCGACAGTCCGTAAACAAAGCCTGAACAGGCCACTCTAATATCAAAGGCACCAATTCCATTTAAGCCAAGTTTATTTTGAATCTGAAAGGCGGAACCGGGAAAAAAATAATCTGAACTAATAGTTGCGCAGATAATAAGATCAATGTTCTTTGCAGCTATCCCTGCCATTTCGATTGCTTTATGGGCTGCCGTCGTACCCAAATCGGAGGTGCCTTCCATTTCGCTGACATAGCGCCGTTTTTCAATGCCAGTTCGCTCGATAATCCATTCGTTGGAAGTATCCATCATATCCATCAAATCGTAATTGGTAACAACATTCTCTGGTACGTGATATCCTATTCCGGCGATTCTAGTACTTAACATTCTGCCACTCCTGATCGTTTAATATCTCTGACGTTCAATTGGATAAATTTCTGTCCCTGCCAGTCATTGGTTTCAACGACAAAAGCCATATCAATCGGTAATCCTGTAATCAATTTCTCGTAATGTCGGGCAAGATTAAATCCGATTGCATCGTAGATCGTACGCCCTTGTCGAACTCTAAACCGGATATGGTCACCGTTACCAACCACTTTGGGATGACCGGCAATCAATAATTTACGAGCGAGAAATTTCGGCCGCATATTACCTGGGCCGTAAGGACCAAGCTTATCCAGAAAATCCATAAACCGCTGATTTATATCCTCCAGGTTCATTTCGCCATCAAGTGTAATGGATGGAATAAGATGTTCGGTTTTAATATGTTCATTGGCATAAGAAATAAAGGCAGTCTTGAATTGGCTTAGATTGTCCGCAGTGACAGTCAAACCGGCAGCCATTGGATGCCCACCATAGCCTTCCAAATATTGACCGGTAGCTGACATTGCTTCATACAGGTCAAAATCCGGGATGCTCCGCGCCGAACCTTTACCCATGCCATCACTGTCTATGCTGATAATAATTGTCGGTCGATTGAATTCATCTTTTACTCTGGAGGCAACGATTCCAACAACACCGGGGTGCCACCCATGTCCCGCCAAGATAATCGCCCTATCCTTCGCCAAATCCACCTGGGCATTGACCATCCGTAGCGCTTCATCTACCACTTGCTGCTGAATTTTCTGGCGACGCTGATTTTCCTCATCCAATTCGGTGGCCAATACAGCCGCCCTTTCACGGTCGCTGGTTGTCAACAACTCAACCGACCGGTTGGCATCACCCAGTCTACCGGCAGCATTGATCCTTGGTGCCAGCCAGAAAACAATTTGCCCTACCGAAATTGTTCCATTCCGCAGATTGGTTTTTTTCAGAAGTTCCTGAAGACCCGGGCGCTGGGAATTCCGTAGCATTAATAAACCATGGTAAACAATTGATCGATTCTCATCTAGAATCGGGACCATATCCGCAGCTGTACCCAGAGTAATCAAATCCAGGTATTCATAGATAATATCTGGAGGACCGCCATTCAACTTATTAATAGCTGCCACCAGCTTCAGTGCCACACCGCCACCGCATAAACCAGCGAATGGATAATTGCACTCAGATCGACGCGGATTCAATATTGCATTGGCCTGAGGTAATTCCTGATCAGGAGTATGATGGTCTGTAATGATAATATCAAGCCCTTGACTACGGGCATAATCGACTTGTTTAAAAGCATTTATACCGCAATCACAGGTGATTAACAGCTTAGCTCCGATGGAATTAGCATGGTCAATTCCCTGGTTGGATAGACCGTAGCCCTCCAATTCCCGATTAGGAATATAGGTGATCACATCTCCACCCATCGCGCTCAAAGCCAGAAACAACATCGACGCAGCCGTGGTGCCATCAACATCATAATCCCCGAATATCAGGATTCGATTTCCCGCGGCCAGATGTTCCCTTACAAGCTGGGCTGCCTTCTCAGTATCGCACATCAAAAATGGATCATGAAACTGTTGCAGGGTTGGTGTAAAAAACTCCCTTGAATCTTCAAGGGAACTGATATTTCGATTAGCCATCACCCGGGCAATGATTTCACTGGTTTTAAATTCGGTTTTTAGACGATTTATTAACTCAGTATCAGGTTCCAGGATGTGCCAATTCATAATTAAAAATTCTAAAGTATCAACGAAATTTATCTCGTTTAAAGTAGGTTAATTTAATTATGACAAACCAGAAAATCTGGCTAAAAGAAATTAATCTTTGTGTATTAAAAACAACCTGAGCCGGTCTATAAGCCGAGTTCTGTCCACCCCGTATCAACGGGATTGTGTGGCCATTCACCTGGACCTGGCCTTACGGTCAGGTTCACGCGATCTACCCGTCTCCTTTTCATCCAATTAGGATCACGATGCGGACCACATCCAGAGACTACTTGATCTTGCACCGGGTGGGGTTTACAAGCCCCTGCTGTCGCCAGCAGGGCTGGTGGTCTCTTACACCACCGTTTCACCCTTACCCCGACACTTGTGTCAGGGCGGTTTTGTTTCTGCTGCACTTTCCAGGTCCTCATGGACTCCCTCCGTTAGAGGGCACCCTGTCCTGCGGTGCTCGGACTTTCCTCCCCGATTACTCGGGGTAGCCACCCAACCGGCTCAGTTTGTCAAATAAGCATGCGATGAATCAAATCAATTTAGACGCCATTGGTCAGTCTTTCCAATACAGGAAGCGGCTGCAAACATCACAGATTATGAGTTCTTTGCCCGCTTTGATCTCCGATACGACCTGACGCGGTACCACTGAACCACAACCACCACAGGCGCTGTCCGATAAACTAACAACAGCTAGGCCATCACGAGCAGTGTATATTCGTTCATAACGACTCATTATACTTACAGGAATCTCTTTGACTTGAGTAGCTCGTTTTTGATCCAATGTGCTTTTTTGTTTATCGTTTTTGGCTATCATCAGTTCGAGTTTCGCCATTCGCTGATGCAAATCATCCCGTAATGAATCGAGATTCATGCTTTTACTCTTAGTGGTTTCTTCCAGGGTTGATTTTTCTTCACGCAGTTCTAAATCGTTGGTTTCAAACAGATCTAATTTATTTTTTAAATGATCAATTTCGTGCATTAAGGCATCATACTGCTTATTATTCGTTACCAGAAACAACTGGTTTTTATATTTGTCAATCTTGGTATTATGATCCTGTTCCAGTAATCCAAGTTTACCAATTTCTAGATCTATTGCTTTTAAACGCTCTTCGCCCTCCTTAACTGCACTGACCAGTTCCTGCTCCTCCCGGCGTAACTTTTCTACTTTTGATGGCAAATCACCGAGTAGATTGATTATCTCCTGTAGTTGGGAATCAATTTCCTGCAACTCAATCAGTTTTTTTAAATCATTCATTATTTCCTCAAACAAAAATGAAAAATGCACCGGACGGTGCATTCATAAATTTATAGGCAGTTTTGAGATTCTGTCGGAGGAGCTGGCATCGGTAGATCAAGCCTGCACCCCCGGAGAATAAATAATTCCGTGGGCGATATCCGACTCGAACGGATGACCTCTGCGATGTGAACGCAGCGCTCTAACCAACTGAGCTAATCGCCCGAAAACAGATATAATTCCAAATTTCATATCAAGCATAGCAGATGAATTTACATTTGCATACACACTGAAACAATAACGGTGCCCGACCATCACCAGTATTAGGACACCTATAATTATATACTTGTATTTTCACCGTAGAAGTTTCATTCACAATATAAAGGTTATACTTCGTAATTTAATTGAAGTAATACAAATATAAATTAAGTCGATAATCATTTTGTTATTAACCGTCCTGATACCCATCTACAATGAAAAGCAAACCTGTGTTGAGCTAATTCAGCGGGTTAAAGCTGTAGCAATCGAGACACAAATCATCGTTATTAACGATGGCTCAAACGATGGATCTGATCAGTTGCTTCGGGAAATTGATGATATTGAAGTGGTACAACATCACCAACGGAAAGGCAAAGGGGCAGCGGTCCGGTCAGCTATCCCGTTGATTAAAGGCGATTATGTGATTTTGCAGGATGCCGACCTGGAATATCATCCTGACGATTATCCGCTCCTGATTGAGCCGATCCGGCGTGGTGAGGCAGACGCAATCTATGGCAGCAGGTTTCTCGGTCGCGAACTGCCCCACACCTGGCATACAATCGGAAACCGCTCCCTGACCACTTTCGCCAATATCCTTAACGGGGGACATCTGACAGATATATCCACCTGCTATAAAGTATTGCCCGCAAAAATTTTCCGGGGGATTCGACTTATGTCAAACGGATTCGGCATCGATGCGGAAATCACTGCTAAATTATTCAAATTGAAATGCCATGTCCGGGAAGTACCGATCAGTTATGTGCGACGTTCGGTGGATGATGGGAAGAAAATCCGCTGGTGGGACGGGATCGTTGCCTTGTGGAGCTGTGCCAAATACCGTTGCGAGTGATCCCGGTCATAATCTGCTATCCGATTAAAATTGTATACTTAACATCTGTTCAATAATCTAGATTGCAATCAATAAGCCAACCTAATTTTGTCCCTATTTCCTAAAAACATATTTCTAATACTTATTATAAAAAAAGGTGAGCAACGTGTCTGAATTATTACTGACCAAAATCGAAAATAAATCCGCTTTCGTTGGTATTATAGGGCTGGGCTATGTGGGGCTTCCACTGGCAATGGAATTCAATCGCACCGGTTATCGAATAACGGGTATCGATATTGATGAAAAACGGGTCGCCCGATTGAATCAGGGCGCAAACTATATCCAGGATGTCGATGATGAATATTTTGCCAAGCAGGTAGCCAGTGGACTGTTTACGGCGACTACGGATTTTTCCGTAGTAAAATCCTTGGATGTGGTGTTGATCTGTGTACCTACACCATTGAATAAATTGAAAGATCCCGATGTCTCTTATATTGTGGCCGTTCTGGACGAATTGGTCAAATATCTGCATAAAGATATTTTGGTCGTGCTGGAGAGTACCACCTATCCCGGCACCACCCGGGAACTGATCCTAGCACGTCTGGAGGAGGAGACTGGTCTGCAAGTTGGGAAGGATTTCTACCTCTGTTTCTCACCTGAGCGGGTAGATCCGGGGAATCTTGAATACCAAATCAGGAATACACCAAAAGTAATCGGAGGCATCACTGAAACGTGCACCAGAATTGGCACCGAATTATACTCCCGGGTGATCGACAAGGTGGTACCGGTTTCATCACCGGAGTCGGCGGAACTGGTAAAACTGCTGGAAAACACCTTCCGTTCGATCAATATCGGACTGGTGAACGAAATGGCCATAATTTGTGAAAAACTGGGGGTGGATATTTGGGAAGTAATCGAAGCGGCGGCCTCCAAGCCCTTCGGTTATATGAAATTCGTACCCGGTCCCGGATTGGGCGGACATTGCATTCCAATTGATCCGCATTACCTGGCCTGGAAACTAAAATCGTTGGATTATAAAGCACGTTTCATCGAACTGGCCGGAGAGATCAATACTAATATGCCATTCCATGTTGTTGACCTGGTGAGTACAGGTTTGAACCGGTATAAAAAATCGATTAATGGCAGCAAGCTATTACTAATTGGTATTGCCTATAAAAAGGATATCGATGACGTCCGTGAATCTCCGGCCCTGGATGTTTTTCGTTTACTTGAAAACCAGGGAGCGGAAGTGGATTTCTACGATCCAAATGTTCCAATGATCCAATGGAATGGTAATTCGATTTCCAGCCTGAGTGATCTTACTGGGAATACGATTCAGTCTTACGACGCAGTAGTTATTTTAACGGCCCACACCAGTATTGATTATCACTTGATTAGTACAAACGCACGACTCATCATCGATACGCGGAATACGATTGATGATACAAATGCTGAACATATCATCAAACTGGGCGTTGGAAAACAGGAAGACTAGAAAATGTATGATGTAAGCATAATTGGAGCGGGTATTGTCGGACTGGCTACCGGAGTAAATCTCCTGAAGCTTGATCCCGGAATTAAATTATTGGTCATCGATAAAGAGACGACGATTGCCAGCCATCAAACCGGCCATAATAGTGGTGTGATTCATTCCGGTATCTATTACAAACCGGAGTCACTTAAAGCCCGCAATTGTCGTGATGGCGTAGCCAAATTGCTGGAATTTGCCCAAGAATATCAAATTCCATATGAGTTGTGCGGAAAAGTGATTGTCGCTACCTGCGAAGAAGAATTACCACGTCTGACTGACCTCTATGAACGCGGGCAGGCCAACGGTGTACCCGATTTGGAATTGATCGGAACGGAACGGCTGGCAGAGTTGGAACCTCACGCTGTTGGACTTCAGGCACTCGTTTCACCAAGTACAGGAATCATTGATTTTTCAGCGGTCGCTGAGGCTTATGGTAGTTTTATTATGGCTCATGGCGGGGAGATCGTGCTCAATTCAAAAGTGACCAGAATTACCTATGATTCTGGCGAAGGAATAATCGAAACCTCAGCCGGTGAATTTAAAACACATAAAATTATTAATTGTGCCGGGCTCTATTGCGACAAAATCGCCAGAATGGCCGATGTTGATCCCCATTTGAAGATTGTTCCCTTCCGGGGTGAATACTATTCAATCAAGGAAACCAGTCATCATCTGGTAAAAAACCTGATCTATCCCGTCCCCGATCCACGTTTCCCCTTTCTGGGTGTACATTATACCCGCGGGATTAACGGTGAAGTGGAAGCCGGTCCCAACGCGGTGCTGGCATTTGCCAGAGAGGGTTATCACAAATGGGATGTTAATCTAGCGGAATTACTGGAAACGTTAACTTATCCAGCTTTCTGGAAAATGGCTTTCCCCTTCATGTCCATCGGTCTAAGTGAAATGTATCGCTCTTATTATAAACCTGCTTTTGTGAAAGCACTTCAAAAGCTAATCCCTGAAATTACCAGCGCTGATCTGGCTGCCGGAGGCTCAGGAGTCCGGGCTCAAGCATTATATGACAACGGTAGTCTAAGCGACGATTTTGCTATTATTCAAAATGATCGGATAATCAACATTTTAAACGCCCCGTCACCGGCCGCTACAGCATCTCTGGCGATCGGAGAATCGATAGCCGAACTAGTTCTGAATTAGTGGATATCGCTGTAAATAAAATGGCGCCGTAGCGCCAGAATAAATATATTTTCAAAATTGGAACTCCTGCAGGACAGTAGTTCCGGCAAATCAATTAGTAAGCGTTTTTATTCACCAATCCTTTGAATAATGTTAAAAACATGATTTTAATATCAAACCAGAATGACCAGTTCTCAATATAATAGATATCGTATTCAATCCTCGTATCAAGGTCGGTAGCACCCCGCCAGCCGTTAACCTGAGCCCAGCCGGTGATACCGGCTTTCACCAGATGTTTCTGCATATAATCCGGAACTTCCGACCGGAACTTCTCCACAAATACCGGTCTTTCAGGCCGTGGTCCGACAATCGACATATCACCTTTCAGTACATTGAAGAGTTGGGGTAGTTCATCCAGGCTGGTATGACGTAAGAAACGTCCAAAGCCAGTGACTCGCTGATCATCCGGCGTAGTCCACTGAGGTCCACCAGCCACTTCCGCATCGACCGTCATCGAACGGAATTTGAGCATCTTGAAATCCCGACCATTCCAGCCAATCCGTTCCTGTTGATAGAGCACAGGGCCGTGGGAGCTTAATTTGACACCGATCGCAATCATGAGCATCAGTGGTGATAAAATGATGATCGAGAGAACACCGGTCGTGTAATCAAAAAGCGCTTTTATAAAACGGTTAATACCAAACATCGGTGAGTCGGTAAGGTTTAATACCGGTAAGCCCGCGACCTCCGAAATGGAATAATTATGTAAACGGAAATCAAAAATATCCGGGACCATACGGATTTCCGCCGTAGATAATTCATGGATCGATTTGATGGTCGATTTCAGCCTTTGCTCAGCCCGCATGGGCAAGGCCAACCAGACTTGATCTATTCGCTCATTCATGACATAAATCGGCATTTCATCCAGATTACCCAGGACCGGTATTTCTTCAATTTTTTGGTCTATCAGAAAAGTATCATCATCAAAGAAAGCTTTTACCGATAAGCCGGTCCATTCCGCCAGTTTGATTCGCTGATAGATCCTTTGGCCTAATGATCCTGCTCCGGCAATCACGATATGGCGCTTATTCCAGCCGCGGGTTCTAACAAAATGCAGAGAAAGTCTGATGCTGATCCTGATTAATACCATAATTGTCCAGGATAATGTCCACCAGGTGATTGTCCAGACTCGTGAAAACTCGGTCGTCATCTTAGTCAAGAAAGCCAACATTACCAGTCCCAGCAAAACAGTGACCCAAGCCAGAGTCATCACCTTTATTTCCTGCCAAAGACGGATACCCCGCCACGGGCGATAAACACCAAGTCGGCTAAAAACTAATATTGTGATCAACAAACCAAGCAGAATTGCAATCTGGTAGCGGAAGGGAAACTCTTCAAAACCCGGCTTTTCTTTTAAATAATATACATAGGCCAAATAGCCAATCAACCAAACCAGTAACGGATTGATAATCTGGGAAATGGCCAGAAACACACTGGCGTTACGTTTTACTATACCCTGAGTCTCCATTTAATCTATTCCAAATCCGGATTCCACAAGCTTTTGATCTACGAATAATTTAAAGTTCTTAATAAAACGTTTCACAGAAAATTGTTTGGACTGTCGGCGACAGGTTGCAGTGGAAAATTGATCTCCAAGTTTTAAGAATTTCTCTACCGCACCAATCAATTCAGCTACTTCGGGATTGTCAAAAAATATACCAGTATTTGTACTCGAATCGAGCGTACTATTCTGGTAGTGGAAGCCGTTAACTGTTTCCAACACACCCCCCGCACCCAAAGCGATCACAGGAACACCCGCGGCCTGGGCTTCCACCGGGATTATACCAAAATCCTCTTTCCCCGGAAATATCAAAGCTTGGGCGCCAGCCATTAGATGGCGTAACTCGTCATCATCAACAAACCCGATGAACTCGATCGACTGTCCGGCATTTTTCCGAAGATTGACCAGCTCCGATCCTGTTCCAACGATTTTTAACGGTAAACCCAACTGATTAAAGGCAGCAACTGCCAGGTCCGGCCTTTTATAGGGAACCAATTGCCCTGCCATTATAAAATAATCGTCTCTCTCGGCTGCTGGCCGGAATTTATCAATCGCTACCGGGGGGTAAATAACGGTGGATTCACGGCCGTAAATCCGTTTGATACGCCGACTAATAAAATCAGAATTGGCAATGAAATGGTCAACCTGACCGGCGGACCAAATATCCCAGGATCGGAGATACGGTGTAATACTTTTTAAATACAAGCGTTTCAGATACCCGGTATGCTGAAGATAGATTGGCTGCTGGTCCCAGATATAACGCATCGGTGAATGGCAGTAGCAGATGTGGCAGGCATCGGGACGTTTGACAATCCCTTTGGCAGGCCCTGATTCACTGGAGATTATTAAATCATAGTCAGATAAATCCAGTCGTTTAAGGGCTGCGGGCATCAATGGTAAATAAGCCTGATACAGGTTTTTAACGAAGGGCAGATGGGCAATAAAAGTGGTTGTGACATAATGATCAGCAATCTGTGGATCAAGATTGTCAGGCAGAAATAAATGTGTGAATAGATCAGCCTCGGGAAACAGTCGCAGAATTTCCGCAACCACTTTTTCACCGCCACGCATACCGTAAAACCAATAGTGAATCAGGGCGATTTTCATTTAAGCTTTAGTATTTGCTGATCCAAATGAATGATACCCCTGTCTGCGACCCTGAAATGAATTCCAATGGTACTTGACCCAATTAATTCTTAATTGCAGAAGTGAGATAATCATGCCGATCCACGATCGTAAATAAACTGCTATCCGGTACAGATATGAATAATTATGCTTCCTCAACACGTAGCCGAATCCTAAACCGTATTGAAAACCTTGTTCAATCATTTCATGATTCATCAGGTTTTTTTTATACGGATGACCAACCCGTATTTCAGGATCAAAGTAAATATTCCCGCCGATCTTAAGCATAGTTAAAATGAAATCCGTCTCTTCACCGGAATAATATGCTGATCCAAGACCCAGGTTTTCATCAAAATTAAGTTTATTTTGTTCAATGAAATCTCGTAACAAAAACATGCTTGCAGAGGATCCTTTTAACCAAACATTGAATTTGGTTATTAAACCTTTGCGGTTATTTATTCGTCCATAGGATTTATTAATCCGATCATCGAAACAAATACCGGTGATTCCCTGAATCTCGGGATTCTGCTCTGTCAGTAATGCTGTTTTTTCCAGTAGATTATCCCCATACCAGCAGTCATCATCCGGGAAGGCAACGATTTCACCCTCAGCGGCTGCCAGACCCCGGTTGCGCGCTCTGGACAATCCCGGTTCCGACTGGATATGTTTGATGTTTAATTGCTCGGAGTAACTGTCGATGATGGGTATCAATCGATCGTCACTATTCTGATCCACCAGTACCAATTCAAAATCCTGGCAGCTCTGACCGGTTAGGGAATTCAGCAGACAGATAACCTCTTCAGTCCGATTGATAGTGGCGCAGATCAGTGAGAATTTCAAAACTTATTAGTAAAAACTGATTTTATTATAAGGTAGCGCTTGAAAACATGTTCAAATTGTATCAGAATCCAGGTAGATAAGCCGGCCTTATACTTAAAAAGAAAACTATAGAAAGTGGTTAACAGTTTGCCTTCCGGCCAGTAGGATTTACCAACTTCCATTCGCATCCGGTGCTGTTTCTTCCGGTTTCGAGAGGATATACTTTGTGCGTGTTCCCTCAACTGATAAAGATACTCAGGTATAAATCGAAATTTCTGACGATTGGCATTCAACCGCAGCCAGAGTTCGTAATCTTCAACATGTAATGCATTTGAATTATAACCCCCTAGCTCAAGTACCGTTTTACGGCGATAAGCAGCTGACCCATGCGCAAAGAAATTGGAATATGGAAGATACGGTAAATAATACTTCTCCTGAATCCTGGATTCCAATGTATCCGCGGTTAATTCACCCTTTTTATTCATCAATCTTACTTTTGAATTCACCCAGGCAACCTGTCCGTCACGGAATTCATCAGCGATCCTTTCGATGCGGCGGGGCGCGGATATATCATCGGCGTCCATCCGCACAATTATTTCCTCTTGAGCTTGCTTAAGCATATTGTTCAAAGATTTAATTAAACCCTCGTTCTTTTCATGTTTAATAAGCAAAATCCGTTCGTCATTATATTCTGCTATAATCTTTCCAGATGCATCAGTACTACCATCATCAGTAATATAAAAAACAAATTGTTCGTAGGTCTGATTGAGGATGCTTGTGATCGCTGAATGCAGGTATTCAGCCCCATTAAAGACTGACATGAACACCGCCAGGGAAGGATTCTCACTCATTCAACAGTCCCCTGATCACCGCGATTTCTTGCGCCACAATTTTATCTACACTGCAATTTTTCTCAACATATTCACGAGCATTTTTACTCAACGTTTGCTGCAACCTACTATCGTTTCTTAAGATATCAATAGCATCTGCAATTTGATCGGCCTCGGTTCCGCAGAGTAATCCGTTTTTCTGGTGCTTGACGATGTTTCTTATCCCAGGAACATTAGTTCCAATCACAGCCCGGCCACAACTCATGGCTTCCAGGAGGGCTTTGGGATTACCTTCGTGAAAAGATGGTAAAATAAAAAGATTATGTTTTGCAATCAAATCCGGTAGTTGGGGATTGGGTACTAATCCCATAAATTTCACTTCGGCGCCAATTTGGCCGGCAAATACCTGGAGATCAGCAAGCAATTTTCCTTCACCAACGATAGTTAATGGGACATTCACTTTTTTTACAGCCGTGATCAGGTTAAACAGATTCTTTTCCAGATTTAAACGACCAACAAAAAGTAATCCTTCATTTCCGGGAATCAGTTTTGAATAATTAAAGACATCCGTATCAATTAGATTGGAGCAAACTGAAAATTTTTTCCAGTCGATGTTAAAAGTTGTGTTGATGAAATCAACGATGGCCGGTGATGTAACAATAATTGCATCACTGTTTTGATATACTACTTTGGAAAGAAGATAATAGAACCATTTTTTAACTACTGGTGCTTTTTGTGCCACCAGCAGTTGGTATTGCTCGAAACCGCAACGCACTAATAATTTTCTGCCAGTCAACCATTTGGCTACCAGTGGGACCCAGGCTCCACGCATCTGGTCAGTTTTGAGGATGCTCTGTCGCTCAAACAGGGCACGGAACCTAAAGGGTAGCGCCAGGGTGCTTAATAACCGGCCTGTAATTGTTTGTGGTGCTTTCCGTTCACGATAGGCCGGATGAATGCGAATTGGTTTTAGGTGCCGGGCATAGACCATATCCTTGCTAGTCCCGTAGGTAAAAAAGGTGATTTCAAATCCATTTTTAACCAGATTGCGGTACAGGATTATCTCACGCTCCAGGATCCCAAACTCAGACCAAATATCCAGGCTGATCGGATTAGAAAAGAACAGACAGAGTTTGGTTGGATTTAACGAATCAGAAATAAATCAACCTCTGAAACGGAGTGATATCGCGCGATCTACCAGTTTATATGCCAGGTAAAACCACCAAAACTTGAGGAAAAATGTCAATCCCAGTTTGCTTGAAATCGCCGGTTTCTTGTTTTCAATCTCTTTAATAAAACTATAATATTGGTCAATTACCGATTTGGTTGTCGATACATCGATTTTACTGCAGAATTGATCGTAATCCGGTAACAGCTTTTCAATAGCATCAATTGCCTCGGGTCCATTAGAAAAAGATAAGCCAGCATCTTTCACTATCTCTTCATTACCGCTCCCAATCCGGTAGAGAACTGGTAACCTGCAGCTCAAGGCTTCCAACACTGAATTTGAGCAACCTTCCAGACGGCTGGCGGATAGAAATATATCGGCATCCCGTAAATAGGGAGCAATTTCAATTGAGGGAATGGGATTGATATGGCGGATATTCTTGAAAATGATTGGAGCATTCCCAATGTAGGTGAACTGATATTTGTTGAAATCCAGGTTTTCATCCAAGTGGCTGTAAATATCAAATCCCTTGCGAGGATTCGGTGACCAGCTGGTGGCAATAATCCTGACCGGTTTTCCCCGGTCTTTATCAATTGCTCGGTAGAAGATAGATTTGTCAACGGCATTGTGGATGACCGTTTCACGCCCCGTTTTGACATATCCCATTTCTATCGAGCCTTTCAAACATTTTTGCGATTGAAAAACAACACCATCGGCCAGATTAGCAGCCAAATGAAAGATCAATTTGTCGATATATGGATTGTGACCACGGATTTTTGATACTGGACCATCGATGCGATGGATAAAGATTTTTTTAGGATAGGTTCGATATAACCTGATCACCGACCGGATATCTTGAAAACTATTGTAAAGAATACTATCCGCCTCAGCAGGGTTCGCAGCATAAATCTTCTGTTTTTCCCAGTAGGACTTTAGCAGCGTTAGAAATTGGTTTCCACCACCCCAGGCACCTGACCTGAAAGAATAATTGATATGGATTTTCATTTAGTTTAGTTGGGGAAGATTGTACAGGTCTAGATATTGGGCCGACAGTTTTTGCCAACCGTATTGACGAACTGTTTCCAGCCCGGTCTTCACGACTGATTGAAATCCTGATTTGTCATCAATGATCTCCAAAATAGCTGAGCAAATCTGCTTGGGATCATAAGAATCGATCAGGAACCCATTTTGTCCTGATTTAATTACATCCGGTGCCATTCCAACACGGGTTGATAGAACCGGTATTCCACAGGCCATGGCTTCCAGAATGGCCTTAGGTCCCCCTTCAATTCGTGAAGTAACCAGATAAAAATCAAGCAACTGATAATACCACGGCAACTCACCTAATTGTGCCAGATTATAGTACTGGAATGGGATGCCAGATTCTTTTAACCTTTCCTTTACATAGCCACGAGCTGGCGCGGTAAGGATTACAAAAATCTTGACCCGGCGTTGCAACTCCTGCAAACAGTCACATAAGATATCGGGACCTTTGATCAGTTTAGGATCGTTGCCAGCGCCCCACCCAACACCGTCTTTCTGAAAAGATCCAATAACTAAATGATCTTCAGGAATCCCCAACTTTTGGCGCCTCTCAGATCGATGTTGGTCGGTTATCGGTTGAAAAAGATCAAGGTCAATCGCAAGTGGGATTAAGGCTATCTTATTGGAGGGGATTCCTAGATCGGTTAAATCCTTTCTGGTGGTAGTACAGGCTGTATGCCAGTAATCAACTTTAGGCAGGATTTCGGGCAAGAGATTCAAGCGTGGATCAGAAGGAATAACATGAAACCAGGCCACCAAAACCCTGACCTGGGGATTTGGATTTAAAATTGATTTATTACCCAGTACCAGGTCGTTGGTCCCATAATGGATTATACCATTTCTAATAAATTTATCACTACGCGTTACATTGATTTTTAGCGAAGTAAGATAGTGGGCGATAGCCCGACCATCCTCATGGATTGACCAACCGCGAGGTTCAATAATATAATTGACATCATATTGGGATGTCATGTTTCGGATTTTATCACCCTGTTTTAAAAGATAATCAATTAGTCGCTGCACTGGTTTGATGGTCGCGCTACTGACCATAACTCTCCATAATTAATTTGGTGGAAATCTAATACCAAATTGGCTGAATGTAATTCCTCTATTAGCTGCTCAACGGTGTACTCGGTAAAATGGGTTTTATCGAGCCGCCATTCAATTTGCATTTCTTTTTTAAATAGGGTAAACCAATCACGATTGATCATTGGAACGCGGATCAGGATTTTTCCTGCCAGTCCAGCTACAGTTTTAAGGAATAATTCGCGATCTAATATATGTTCTAAAACGTTAGATAACACAATAACTGAAAACTCGCCTTTTGGCTTTTCAACCAAAGCATTACCTAATACATATTCAATGTTAGGTCGCTTATAATGCTTGTTTGCATACTGAATATTGTGCTCCTCCAGATCAATTCCGGTTACCGCTTCAGCCTTTTTAGCAATGTCGAATGTTAGCGCGCCATTGCCACAGCCGATATCCAGGACACGATCGTTTCTGTCGATATTATCTACAAAAAACTGATGGTAGTTCATGATCCGATGCTTGGGGTGCAGCCCACCCTCCAGTCGGATGGCATAGCGGTGGATCAGGCGTTCTGACAGGTTGTGCATCCACAGCCAAAAGCGCACCAGTAGCCGGTTTAAGTTCAGGATTTTCATTGATCTTTCTCGGCAATAAGGAAATATCCAGTTGTTATTCCCTTTTGATTTGACACCAGTTTATCGAACACTTTAAAGATGGGCGCTAAATAAATTATGATTTTGCCGATCAAGCGTGGCAGTATTGCTTCTGTCAGACACTGGTAATGCAGTAAATCCCAACTAACGGCAATTATACCCCCCAGTGAATTGAACACCTTGATTTTGAAGCCCACCTTTGATAACTCTAACTCCAGCTTTTGCCTGGTCCAGCGCTGGTAATCATTGGGGTCACCGTGCTCTGAAACCAGAAAAGGCATTGATAATACAAGTATACCCTGTTTTCCTAAAACTCGATATGCTTCCTGCAAAACTTGTCTAGGGTCCATGACATGCTCCAACACTTCGGCAAGTATAACTGTATTATACGATTCATTTGGAACAGGAATTTGCTCAGCTCCGGCCAGAATATCAGGTTTAGTACTCGGATCTGTATTGAGATACTCCCAGCTTTCTACCTTACTAATAGGGGGTCTGAAACTACCCCGTTTATTCTCTTTCTTACCGCCAATATCCAGGACTTTTCCATACAAATAGGATATATTTCCGGTCAAATATATATCCAGGTAATAGCGACGAAATGTGAGAAAACGCATTAATGAATATTAAGCTTTTCCTGAAGAGTTTCCACAACTCTTCCACGATTAAAATAGATGGCCATGAATGATGTAATATTCTGACTTATTCTAGTTCTCAGCTCTGGATCTTGAAGATCATTACATTTATTTACCCAATCAGTGACACGATCAGCTACCAAGTAAGTAGCTCCCGGTTCACCGTTGAAAGCCTTATGAATACGTTCGGTAACGATTACTGGAAAACCCCGCTGGAACAATTCATAGGCTTTAATTTTCATTCCATATCCAAAAAAATTGGGCAGAATGGCAATATCCATTTCAGTCAGTAACTCTTCAAGCTTTGGAACAAAACCATGATAATTAACATGGCTGTCTGTTGTTAATGATTCAGGAAGATGTTTCCCGCAAATGTGAAAACTGAATCTTTCCCGATCCATTTGTTTGGCAATTTCAATAACCTTTTGGGCGCCCTCTAAATTATACGTGTTTCTAAAATCACTACCAAAATACAGGACATTAAGGGGTGATCGCACTACCACCTTGTAAATAGGTTCGTATTCCATACTGGTTGGAAGGTACTGGATATTATCATTGTTGTTATACTGCTTAGAGTATAATTCGGCATCATATTCCGAAATACAGAAGATCAGATCAGCGTTGGCTACCATTGCCTTTTCATAGCTATAGCACTGAATCAGATTGTACCAGCGCACCAGTCGCTCATGTAATGAGACTGGATTATGCAGTGCATATTTTTCTTTTAAATGCCGATATTCGAAATTATGACAGCGGATACAAAACATTATTTCCTGAAATAGTGGTTTCAGCTTGGTGATTAGCTTTGAGAAGTAAAAATATTCCCCGAATACAATCTGTGGCTGGAAGCTATCAATGATCCCAGCAACTGCTGCAACCTGAACTGAGCTGTCAACACCAGTTGCAGCATCAAATTTAATACGACGTTTATCGGTCGTTTCAACTGCAACGAATTGGGTACCATCTGAAGAAATATCAATCCCATGCTTTTGCTGGAAATAAGCGATCTGAAGTTCCTGATCCAATTCCCGAAAAATGTTGATCCGGTCATAAATATCCTGATAATTCCCATGGTCCCTCTTGTCGGGACCGATTGTTGTTAAAATCAGGATTTTTTTCATGTATTTCTAATTATTGATATTGGCAGCCCTGGTCAAAATTTCCAGCACTTGATCGGTAATTTTGGGCCCATCAAGTTTCTCCTTAACTGTAAGCCGGGCCTGGCGGCCTAATTGGGAATGATTGGGGACAATATTAGTCACAGCATCAGCTATTGATACTGCATCCATTCTTGGAACAACAAATCCGTTTACATTATTGACAACCAGTTCAGCTGATCCACAATTCTCAGTGACAATTACCGGGCATTCGCAAGCCATAGCCTCAGTCGTTACATACCCAAATGACTCCAGCCATATGGATGGAACTATTGTAGCTAATGCGCCACTGTAAGCCTGAATCAGCTCTTCCCTTTCCAACAACCCAGTAAAGATTATCCTTGAATCCAGTCCAAGCTCTGCTGTCAGGGCTTTTAAAAAAATCAAATATTGATTTTCTGGATCTTCGGGGCCACTGAATAATTTTGACGTCCCGGCGATCACCAATGAATATTTTGATGGCAGGTGTTTCATAGCCCTGATTGCCCATTCTTGCCCCTTAATATTATTAATTCTTCCAGGAGCCAGGATATAGGGCTCATGGATATTAAAGCGCTTTACAAATAAGTCTGGCGACTGTTTTTTGTATATATCCGAATCAATACCCAGATATACCGTTTTCATGTTAGAAAATAGTGCTGAAGTAAGATTTGAGTTACCTATTCTAGCATCAGCACCATCAATCATACGCTCATATTTTGAATATAGACCTATTCTCCAGGGGACAATTGTGTACCTGACAATAAAGTGTTTGATGGCTTTTAATAATCCTGGCAATCCTGCCGTTCTATTTCTTGTCATGCTATGGCAGTTTGTACAGTTATTTAGGCTCCTTTCATTGTAGCACAAGGAATTATCAGGTCTTATCAGCCTGATTTTCAATGGGCAAAGCAGCCCCCAGCCATGGCAGCCATATACAACCGGGATACTCAGTTTTCTTCCAATATATATAGCCATCAATGAAGAATGATGATTGGCGTATATGACATCTGGCTTTATATCACTGACAATGGTTTTTAGCCTATGCCTATCCCGCTCTTTACTATCAGGATTAGCAATAATATTATTCAACTCTTTGCGTCTAATTATCCTGATCTTATTTTCTTTTTCAAATTCAGGAAGGCCGTTTATAGCGCGGGTTAGGATTGTAACCGTATGATTCTTTATTATAAGTTCTTTTGACAGAAATTTAATATACTGTTCAATTGCTCCACCCATGGGATAATACTGATCACTGAAAAGAAGAATTTTCACGTTAAGCTATCATCACGATCTTAATATATACTTATCTGGGTCCGACATAAATCTTCGCGAACGAAACAAGGCAAATAACACACCCCAGAAAAATCCAACCAGATTATATACAGCAGCTGCGATGCTTCGATTAATCTTGCCTGTCAATAAAAATCCTGGGTTCTTATAGCCACCCCATAACAGTTGAAAGATAAACCAGGGTGCAATTTTTAAATATTGACTTGTTTCGAGTATATCTTTCATAGCCATATAACTATGAGCTGCGGCATAATAAAAATGGCGTTTCAGTCCCTTGTCTCTTGCAATTAGTGCTTTATTTCGGTCGCCGATCCGGTGCCAGATAGCGGTAATATTTGTATAATATATTTTAAAACCTGCATTCCTGCATCTTAGAAGAAAATCCGTCTCCTCGCGAACCCCCATTCTGCTGCCAACCAAACAATAATTCGAATCCCAATTCTTTACCCTCGACAAAACAGATTTGCGATAAGCCATAAAGCAGCTACGAAAGGATTCAATGGGATATATACCTTGCGGTTGATTTAACAATTTTTCAAATCCAGTCGTTAAATTGTAGTTATTGTCCAACTGTCCAATATTTGGATTTTCAAATTGATTAATTATATCTTCCTCATTATACGCGGGTTGCTTTACTAAGAACGAATCAACGTCAGCTTGACGGTGTAATTCCATTGCACCGACCACATCTGCGTCAGTGGTTTTGAAAATAGCAAATATTTTCTTCAAACAATCCGTGTCAATAAAAGATACATCATCATCCAGTTGAACAATTATATCTCCCTCGGCAAATAAATTTCCGATAGCCCTTGCATAGGTCACTCCATTAAGTTTAGATCTGAACCGTCTGACACGTGTATCTTCTTGATTAGTTATTTCAACTATGGTATCGGGTCCATTAAAGATGGTCAAAACTTCAAAATCCTGATAACTTTGATTTAGAATTGTTTTGAGTGTTATCTGATGATCCAATGATCGATTCGCGGAAGGTATGATAAGCGAGATCATGAAATTTTAGACAGACTGTCGAAATGAAAAATAACTAATTGGATCGAATGTAATAAAACCATCATTGATTATTCAGATTCAATTAATCACATTTTAATTTTCTGAATTATTGATTGGGACGTAATCGGAAGGAATTTAATAATATCCTGGGGTATTATATTAAAACGAATAACTAGAATCGCATATACTGCAAATCCTAGAGAGAATTGAATGAACATCCTTGGAATAGATTCATGAAACAGAGCACCGGAAAAATACATTATTGCGCCCATGATCAGGCATGCAACGATAATTCTGAAAATAAGATTAATTGGCAATGAAATGTTAATCAATCGTTTTGTCAGCCATATTTCAATTGCGAGGATAATCAATTTTGTTATTCCGGTTGCTATAACCGCTCCAAGTGCGCCCAACCAGGGTATTAGTATAATATTCAGAATGATGTTGACGAATATTAATGCTTTCGTCCAGAGAAAATAATGCGGCTTTTCCATCGTGGCTAACACTGCTGACACAGCGCCTCCGAAGTTCAATAACCCATGGAAGACCAGAGCCACCATTAATAGATAAATCACTTCCATATATTCCGTTCCAAAGAGAACAACAATCAAATCTGATGATAGTATTATTCCACCCAACATTATCGGTAAAGTGTAGAGCGCCGTAAAAGTAACATGATATTGAAAATATTTAATCAATCCTTGCTGACCGTGAAGTTTATATGATTCAACCATTGCTGAAAAAATCATCTGTCCGGTTGAGACTGTACCGATCAAACTGTATGCTTGAGTAGTCAAGGTTGTGGCTATCATATAATTTGCCACGGCAGTGCTGGTTAAATAGAATCCGATAAAATATATATCTGACCGGTAGGCCAGAATCATACCGGATAACTGTATTAGATACATCAGAAAAGAATATTTATTAAATCTTCGAATCACGTTTAAATAATCATCAAATGATGAATCTTTGTTTACTTTCCCAGGTTCGGAATAATTAAACGATAAATAAATACATTTCATTGCATCCAAAACAATTAATAATCCAATTATTCTAATAATCTGCAATTCGTTGAAGACTATTAGTATAGCTATGGTTATCAACTTTAATACCGATAGACATACATCCAGCACATTCAGTCTGCGTTGCTCCATCTTTATCACAAACAGGACGTTAAGAATTGAATTAATATTTATTATAATGAAATAAGATGTGAGACAAATAAGAACGCTGATGGTTCGATATTGTTCAAGTCCTATAATTGAAAAGATCTTTTGATTTAACAATACAAACAAAATAAAAATAATTGATATACTAATAATTTTGACCTTTACGACATATTTCAATAATCGCGGGATTAAGTGAATTTTATCAATTCCCTTCAGCTCGGGCAGAAAGCGGTTTATGCTTTGAACATATCCGAGGGAAGTCAGACTGTATAATATCATCGGTATGGATACAAGCAAAAAATAATTCCCGAATTCTTCAGGTTTTAAACTTCGCGCTAATAATACGCTAATCATTAACGTAATTGATTGGTTAATAATATTACCGAATGTATTATAAGCAATCCCCGGAAGAAGTCGTTTTTTGAAGTCCATCAGTCCAGGTTCACTTTCGGTAACTTGTAATTAGACACGGCTATTTGGTTCTTCCCGGGAAGTTACAGATCGCCAATTTCCATTCGATAATCCTTTTCCAGTTTCTGGTAAGGAATATGAACTTTGAGTCGATCTTCAAAAGTAATCAATTCAGTTGTGCTAAAGCGCATTGAGAAGGCAATATTATTAAAAATAAGCAGAGCTGGGAGCAATCCCAGATCCTGTAAATAGGCTTCACCACCAAGTATATACTCACCACCACCTTTTCCCCACCCAAAATAATTGTGATCAAGCGTATCCACCACTCTAATTCGGTTTATATAATCCGGATCATAGTTCCAGTAGTTGGCATGCCGACCAACGATCATATCCAAGTCATAATCCTCAATTACCTGTGGATTGCGTTTTTTAAAACCAACGAATAAATCCATCCTCGGATCGGGTTCACTGAAGGCGATATCCTTATTAGTTGTGCCAAGCAGATCAAAAATTTGATGGTTGCTGAAGTAACCGAAAGTATTTAATTCTATGACACCTATTTTTTTTGTTTCAGTGGGATAAAGATAATTAAAAAAATAAGCTAGGCCTTCCTTGAATTCGGCACCCACCCGATGAAAGTATTGCGTCGAGATGAAGATGTTCTGCAATGGAACATGACGCTCTACAAAAGTAAAAAACAGCGGGCCTCTACCAAATGTTGTATTTATTCCCAAAGTAAGAAGAATTAGTATGAGTGGAGTGTATTTTATTCTTGTCAATAGATAGTGGCAACTTGTCACAAGCAATGTCGTCAGTACAATAAACAACGGCATATCATAGCGGTTCATGAACAGAAAATCACCGCCATTGAATTTATATAATCCAGTTAAAACCAATATTGGTGCTAATAATATGATAAATTGATATCGACCTTTGAAATTCGGTTTAAGGTGTTTCTGTTTATAGATCCAAAAAATAATTATACTAACTACAGCTGCCAGCGCAAATACCGGAGCCAGCACCACTATTAAGCGTTTGGCTCCGTAATAGATAGCTGGCCAGTGAAACAACGGTGCCTGTTTGCTTAGGCCCGGTACCGGAGACCAGTGCCCGTAATATATCTTACGCAGGATGAATGGTAAGAAAGATATGACAGCCCACGAAATACCCATCGCTTTGGAGAATTTATTCTTCAGGTATTTACTCGGAATTTTGTATGCAGTAATATAAATAAGTGGAAAAATAAAGATACCTTCAGGTCTGATAAGCGGAACTGACGCCAGTATTAACGGGCCACGGTTAGATTTTTCAGTGATCAAAAGATAAAATCCAGACATCAGCAGGAAAACAAACAACGTGTAACCATAGCCGCAAAACAGGTTGTACATTATATATCCGGATGAAAGGAAAAACAGGAACAAAATTCTGGAAAGCTGCTGGTTTCCTGTCCATACAAAGGCAAGTTTGGCTGCGTATACAATTGCCAGAAATCCAAATATGGCCGACAGCATAACAGAAATGTAGATAATAAGGCTGCGATCGGTTCCTGCCAGTAAGCCCACTAAAGCAAAATATATATATTCAACCGTTCCTTCCTGGGGAGCGAATCTGCTTACCGACAAAATCCCATTTTCCATTAAGTTGTAGGAGGTGAGAAAATTGGAGTACAGGTCATCCTGGGGCATGATGTATTCATGGGCCATAGCCAGGGTTGTCAGTATAGCAAAGATATGGAAAATGAGGTTGCCAGGGAGTTTTATCAGAGTAATGATGCAAAGAAAAATAAAACAGATAAATGTGATTATAACCGGATTAGGGATAGTCAACACAAAGGAGCTACTTTCATTGATTAAAGCAGCATCAATCAAGAATATATGGGCGTCGGTATACAGGTTACAAATTTAGATTATTAAAGTGGTGGAATGTCGTACTTTGCATGAAGGCATCCAGATCCTCTGGAGTACCCAAACCATGCATCTGTTTTCTTTCAATCGGAAAATGATCAATTTTGGATTCGTTTTCGATCAATTCATTATATACCGGCGCTACATAATATTCGCCATTAACGGTTAATTCCTTGGCCTTCATCTGTTTGACGCCGGAGATAAAACTTGAGCCATTTCTGAAATGATAAATTCCCACCGTGGCAATATTTGAGATCGGTTCTTTCTCTCGCACCAGCATTACATTATCGTTTTTATCCAGGGCAACGTACGACCATTTGTTTGAGCGCGCCCGAAATGTCATTATCGTGCCATCGCTCCCATTCAGGCAGGTTCGGTAGAATTCTTCAATATTAATATTGACAAATTGATCAGAATTGGCAATAATCAGATGTTGATCATTATTAATATAATCTGATGCCAATGATACGGTTGAGGCGGCACCATCGGTTAAGTGGTCAATAGGAAGAATTATATTGTTGGGATCGAAATTTAGTATCTCCAGAAATTGATGATTTTTTAAATGTTCTTTCCGGGCAATAAAAATGTAGCGCAGATCGATATCGACCGGTGGGGCAAGATTCATTATCACCCATTCAATCATGCGGTACTTTCCAATCTTTATCATTGGTTTTGGGTCTTTGTACCCGGCATCGCTGAAACGCGAACCGCTACCCGCCATTGGAATTACTAGGTTAATCATGACTGGCTGCGAATTTATCCAATCGAATTAAATTTACAGTTGGGTTGATCTCAAGCAATTGCTGGCAAATCTCAGTTGTATAGGCTCCCATGTAAATCAATACAACTGGTTCAGCAACTTCACTGATTTTTGATGGATGCCGTACGTAAAATTCTGTACCGGTAAGACGACGATCCTTTTTTGTTGGTTCATTATCCAGAATCGCAATAACCCGGCCGGGATCAGCCAGGTAGCGCAGGAAAGAAATTGTTAATCCATGACCCCCGAACAGATAATAATCAGATTTCAATGTGCTGTTAATTTGCTCGGCATAAGCCTCGATCATTGTATCATATTCATTAAATGCAGATAAAATACTTTCTGCCTGTTTACTGTTACCTGGTTTTACGGTAGGTTGAGGTTGATCCATCTTTTCAAACCGCATATACATGCCATGATCCTGGTATTGAAAAAAATCATTTAGCCGGAAGCCATGCTTCAAAGCCAAATCTGATAAGGTATCTGGTGTGAAATAATTCAGGTGGTCAGTGGTAAAAGCGTTTAGGTGAAGATGCTCAAAACTTTTTAGAATATTGGGACAAGCAGTGACCAATATACCTCCCGGTGGTAAAAGAGCATTTGATTTACTTAGAAATTCGTTCACGTCACTTAAATGTTCAACTAAATGGGAACAATAAATTAAATTGAAATCCCGGTCAATCTGAAAATGACGGTTAAAATACTGCTGGATGGTGGTTACATCAGCAATCTCGTAAAATGGATTCGGTTCAATATCATATATAGTTACTTTTTGATTATAATCCCGGATCATTCTTAGTAAAATACCATTGCCGCCACCCACCTCCAAAATGCAATCTGATTGATCAATGTCTGGTTGGAGAAACTTCAGAAATGATTTATAATGGTTCTGCCAGGTGCGGCCAATTCCGAAAGCCCGATTTTCCTTATAAAGAATCTCTAAAGGAGGTGGATCAATCTGTTGAATGATAGCGCAACCTGTACACAGCCAGATCTCATAATTGTATAATTCATCCATGGATGATGGCTCATCGCTACAGCCAATAAAAATGGGATAATTCTTATAAGAAATTAGATTGATCAAGTCCCTGGACCCGCAAAATCGGCAGCGTTTCATTGGTGCTGTACCAGTCATCTAATATTTACGCCTGATCGCCTCAAGGCACAAAAATGTTTGCCAGTAAACCTTAAATTTTCTACCTGACCAACTGGATAATCCTGAATGGCGCTTATACCAACCAACCGGTAATTCTATCACACCTAGGCCTGATAGTTTGGCCAGGTACAACATTTCTGCATCAAATACAAAACTCGATTCCATTTTGTCAGGCAAGGATCGAATAAAATCACTTGGGAAAAATTTTGGTAACGCATTTAGGTCCTTAATTCTTAATCCCAGCAGAATGTTGCCAAACCAGGTATATATCTTTGATACAATAAAATTTGTCAGGCTATCTTCACGACTGGTACGCAATCCCTTCACAATCGTGTTTCGACAATTATGCTCTTTAATATATTTCCATATATGGTTCACTTCCGCTGGTTTTACCTGCAGATCGCCAGGGATCCAGCACACCCAATCTGACTTGATTCCTTGAAATCCATGGCGCACACCGCCACCATAACCGTGGTTCCTATCAAGATTCAAAAACTTGAACAGGGATTGATCTTTCTTGACCGCATCCCTGATTTTATTTGCCGTGGAATCGGTGCTGCCATTATTAATCAATAATACCTGGACCTCATTTGCCTCGAAATTGTTGATAATCTCACTTTGCAGCCTTTCGATATTGCCGCTTTCATTGTAAAGCGGGATTATTAATGCCAAGGTTGAGGGCATGTTATACCGTTTACAATTTGTTAAATAATTTACCTTTACTATTGTACTCGTTCACTTTTTCTGGCGTACCAAAGGAGTAAAACTGGTTTCTGGCAAGTGTAAAGTTTTTAACTTTTTGATCCAACAGTAACATCTGATTAAAAACTGGGGCCAGATAAAACTGGCCATTATGAATATCACCTTTTCGAATTTGCATTTTGGCCGCCTTGACAAAATCAGATCCCCTTTTATACCAGAATATGCCTACGTTGGCCCGGTTGCTGATCGGATTTTTCTCGGCAACTTCATAAATCCAGTCGTCGGCATCAGCAAGAACAAAAGAAAATTGGGGATGGATAGAATCAAATGTAATTGTTCCGGCATCAGCTCCAGCCGTACGAAAATAGTCTATAATTTCTTTAATATCATACTCGAGATATTGATCACCAGCGGCTATTACCAACTCATCATCGTTGTTGATTTGTTCAATGGCCAGTAATGAACTGCAGGTAGCTCCCTTCCCCGGCTCATTTTGGGCTATGACCGCTGATTCCGGTTTTAATTGACGGAGCACTAGATCAAGCTTGAAATCATCGATATCTTGAGTCGAAACAATAAAAATAAAATGACCTTGCAGAGCAGTAAGATTCTCAACGACCCATTGGATCATCGGTTTATCCAAGATCTGAATCAATGGTTTTGGGAAAGTGTAACCTATTTGTTTGAAACGTCTGGCAGTTCCTGCCAGTGGAATTAAGATTTTCATAGATTTATACGATTTTCTGAATTTGATTAATTATATTAGCGTAGTTTACGTCATAGATCGATTTGATTTTCATCAGATGCGCTTTGCTGGCGATTGCGGCTTCAATTCCATAAACGCCATCTTCCAATACCAAAGCCTCCTGGGGATCAACATCCAATGTTTTAAAGGCAAGCTTATAAATCGCCGGATCAGGTTTGGGAATTGTCACATCTTCCCAGCTTAAAGAGACATCGATGAATTGTTTAATCGCCATTAGTTCCAGACTCCTATCCAATGTAAGTCGGATACTGTTGGTACATACGCCTAGCAGGTATCCATCATCTTTTAACCTGGAAAGAGCATATTCATGTTGAAAAACAGGGCGACAGAGGTTCACTATCATTTTATGAGTGTATATTTGCTTCATTTCATGAATGAAGTCGTGCAGCTCAGTTGATAAGCCCTTCTCGCGGGTGAGTATTTCCAGCTTACGGCGGGTGGGCAGACCATCGTAAGTCTCCTTGTGTTCAAACTGATCTATGCGATACCCGAATAATCCGAGTGCTTCATTTAAAGCATCGTAATGCCATTCCTTGGCATTCATTAAAACACCATCCAAGTCAAATAAAATTGCCTTAATCATTTAAATGTGCTTTCAATTGATCAGGATAATCGGTGCACACCAGCACTTTATCATTTGTCTTATATTCTTTTATTAAATCCCAGAGTCGTCGCTGGGGATGGTTATGCAATTCAGGTGAGACAAAGCAAATTGATTTTTCTGTTTCTAATAATGTGTTGATCAGGACTTGATCAAACCATTGACTATGAAATTGATCGATCCAGATACCCTGATAGCCATCCAAATCAGGTAATGGTTCATATTCGCTTAACCGCAGAAACACATTCAAACCTAGTTGGAGATATTCGATTGTATCCGGAATTGCCATATCAAACACAAAATAGTCGTTTATCTTGTGCCTGTTCAGCAATTTATTTAGAGATGCCGCCAAACCACAGGATTTAATATTGATTGCCAGAGGTGATCTTAGTGTGATATTTCGATGGAGTCGCGTTAGCAAAAGATGCAGCTTCAGAGCATCTGAACCGGGAGGATTATGGGAAACAACCAGTTGATTATCAAGATCGCGAACATCGGTTTCGATCCCGTAACCATTAATTAGAGCATTTTCAAAAGAAGCCAGTTGGTTCTGTTGGTTATTTGTTTTCCAGAAACCGCGATGGGCAATTATTTTAAGCAAGGTTTAATCCTGACCAGTTGAAGGAACAATACGCCTCCATTATCTTTTTATCAGATTCAGGTAATCTTTTTTATACCACTGAATAAATCTGTCGATTCCATCACTGATCCTAACACCGGGCTGGAATCCAAATTCGGTTACCATATCCGTTACTTCTGCGTGGGCCTCCGGTACATCACCTGGCTGTAGTGGCAGAAGTTTCAACTGTGCCTTTGTTCCAAGGGCTTCTTCAATAACCTTGATAAAATCCAGCAGTGCCACCGGATTGTTGTTGCCGATATTCATTATTCGATAAGGTGCCGAGCTGGTAGCCGGGTTTGGATTTTCAGCGTTCCAGGCTGGATTAGCCTTAGGGGGTTTAGTAAAAACCAGCATTAATCCGTCCACCAGATCATCGATATAGGTAAAATCCCGTTTCATCTTTCCGTCGTTATATACCAGAATCGGCTCTCCCGCCAAAACCGCTTCAGTAAATTTGAACAGCGCCATATCCGGCCGCCCCCAGGGACCATAAGCTGTAAAAAATCTCAATCCGGTCGTCGCAATTCCAAATAAATGGCTATAGGTATGTGCCATCAGTTCATTGGATCGCTTGGACGCAGCATAGAGACTCAGCGGGTGGTCAGCCCCTTTGTTGACCGAAAAAGGTGTATTCCGATTCAAACCGTAGACCGATGAACTACTGGCGAACACCAAGTGGGCAACAGCATTGGCCCGGCAACCTTCCAATACATTGAGAAAGCCGGTAATATTCGTATTTATATAAGTGTGCGGATCATCCAGAGAGTGTCTGACTCCTGCTTGAGCCCCGAGATGTATCACATAATCAAATATCTCCTGATTGAATAATTTCTCGATACTTTGAACATCAGTCAGATCCAGCCGTGTAAATCTAAAATCCGGATTATCCAGACTGGTTATCGTTTGGAGAAAATCAATATTCTGCTGTTTTATCCCAAGCTGCTCCAGCCGTGCTTTTTTTAAGCGCACATCGTAATAATCATTAAGATTATCCAGCCCGACAACTGAATAGCCGCTTAGTAAAAGCCGCCGGGATACATGAAATCCAATAAAACCGGCACAGCCGGTCACCAATATTTTTTTATTTTTCATTATTTATCGGTATCATAATTATTCAATAACTGCTTGTAGCTCCGCCACCTAAGTCACAAATAAACTCTTGAGAATTTAACTGTTACCAGTAAAAGGTATAAACCTTTCTATACTTATTGACCATTTTGATGCTGTATGTACATTAATGGCTGTAGTTTTGGGTGTGGAAAAAAGTTTATTTGTCCTTAAAAAAATATCGCAAGTGGTCCAGGAAACCACGATCCTCTCTAACATTTCACTGGCTATCCAGCCGGGCGAGTTTCTGGCAATCCTTGGCTCTTCCGGATCCGGAAAAACGACATTGCTGCGACTGTTCAACGGATTGGACTCACCTAGCGGCGGAACGATTTCCCTCCACGGGAAATCAATCGATGCCTGGAATATGAATAATCTGCGGAAGCAGGTGGGGATGGTTTTTCAGGAGCCGGTAGTCTGCACCGGCAACGTCAAGGATAATCTGGTTCTCACGAAGCGCTGGGAAAAACCGCCATCAGTCATTTCCGATTATGATCTATTAAGCACCCTTGAAAAAGTCGGTCTGCAGGCAATAGAACTCTCTACTGATGCCCGTACCCTTTCCGTTGGTGAGAAGCAGCGCCTGGCACTGGCCCGGGTCCTGTTGAATCGGCCGCAAGTTCTATTATTGGACGAACCGACCTCCAATCTTGATCCGGCCCTGACCCGGCGGATCATTCGCCGGATTGCTGATCTGCACCGCGAGATGAATCTGACAATAATCATGGTTTCCCATAATCCCGATTTGGCGCAGGTTTTTGCTTCGCGAATAATTTTCCTGCATGATGGAAGAATCAACTCAGCCGGCACAGTCGATATCCTTAACCACCCTGACAGTCCTGAGCTACAAGCTTATCTGGCAGAGGATCACTGATGGAAAATGCATTCTATGCCATCACCTGGACCGACGTCATGGCATCGCTGGTGCTGATGATCCTGGCATTGGCAATGATCCGCTGGTGGAAGATCGGACTGGAAAAAACTTTACTGATCGGCACAGTACGTACTTTTGTTCAGCTCTCGTTAATGGGCTATGTGCTGACCTTTTTCTTCCGGCAGGAGCGCTGGGAATTCATGGTCGGATTGGTAACAATAATGATCCTGATTGCCGCCTGGGAAGGCTATCGTCGGCAGGAATCAATCAAGATACCGAACTATTTTCTGATTCTCTCCGGATCTATGGTGGTGACTGTTTGCCTGATTCTGGGCACGATTCTACAATTTATTTTAAGGGTCGAACCCTGGTTCTATCCCTATGCAATGATTCCGATTGCTGGAATGATCATCGGCAATACCCTCAATTCATCGACCCTGACCGTAAATCGATTCATCGGCGAACTCAATCACCGGGAAAAGGAAATTGAAATGTTACTGAGTCTGGGAGCTCCGCCGCGGGCTGCAGTCCATGATGCTTTGCGGGATTCGATCCGGGCGGCTCTTATCCCCAATATCAATGCCTTGATGACCGTTGGCCTGATTCAGCTTCCGGGAGTCATGACCGGACAGATTTTGTCAGGCATTGATCCACTGGTTGCAGTTCGCTACCAGATCATGATCATGTATATGTGGGTCACTGCCAGTACATTGATGAATATTCTGGTCCTGGGTCTGGTCTACCGGCGCTTTTTCACACCTCAATGGCAATTGAGGCGAGATTTATTGCGGTTGAAGTGAGACGAATTTAAAAGATCAGGGGAATTATTGTTGAGGGCGTACTTTACTAAATATCCTCCCTCTTCTTTTATTTTAATAATAACACCTTTTTTGTGCTTAAAAAGTCTGTACTGCGCATTTGAATTATATACACTCCGCTTGGTTGATAATCTCCGTCCCAGGTAAGTACTTGGATACCGGCAGTGTATTTAGCCTGTCTGTTAAATATTTCACGCCCAGCAACGTCGATTATCGTTATTGTCACCATAGATTCCTTTGGGATAAAAAACCGAACAGTCAAATTGGTATTAAATGGGTTGGGATATGGTTGGAATAACATATATTCACTGATAATTGTATTATCATCATCCGTACTATTCAGATAACAATCCTGGCTATATAGCCCCCAAGCTATGCCCTGATCATACATATCCATCAAATATTGTGGTATCAGTGTTGTATCTTGACTACCATTTACACAATAGAGCCTGTTATGATTAAAACGGGCATTTTCAAGATTGCTTAAATCTTCAAAACTGGCAGGAATCTCTGATATAAGATTATCATGCATACGGAAATTCCGTAAACTGATTATATCACCAAAATTTTCAGGCAGAGATAATATCTGGTTATTATAGATCATTAAATTGTCAATATGCCTTAATTGTCCGAAACAATCTGGGAGAGAATCCAAATAATTGTTAGATACGACCAACGATTCCAGATTATGCAACCAACAAATGGTTTCAGGTAAAACGGTAAGGTTGTTACCCTCCAAATTAATATCTGTTAATCCAGATATATATCCGATTGTATTTGGAATATATTCTAATTCACATCTATTAGCATATAATTCTTGCAAAAAATTAATGTCGCCAATACCATCAGGGAGATAGGTTAAATTGGTAAAACTTACATCCAGTTTACGCAAATTGGTCAGGTTTCCAATGCTATCGGGCAAGAAAGCTAATGGGTTGTCTGAAAGATCAAAGGTTAATAAACTTTGCATATCGCATACTTCGTTGGGAAAATAACTAATTTGATTTTCATCTACTTTTAAAAGAACCAAGTTTGATAGATTACCTAATTCAGGTGGCAGGGTAGTTAGCAAATTTTCGGACAATGAAACTTCCGAAAGATTCGAAAGATTTCCGAAACTAGCGGGTATTGATGAAATTTGATTACCGGCTAAGCCAAGCCAAAAAAGGGTTGACATATTTCCGAAACTATCCGGGAGTGTTTCCAGCTGATTCCTGGAGAGACCAATGCTAAAGATTCTTGGAAGATTTCCAATATTGTCTGGTAGTTGAGTAATTTGGTTATATCCTAAACTTAACCACCTCAGGTTTGATAGATTTCCAATACTCTCTGGCAAGGAATTCAGTTGATTAGACCCGACTTCTAATAAATATAGTGTATCTAAATCATCAATACTTTCAGGTAAGATAGAAATGTTATAATTATAATCGTTCCAATCATAACCAGTCAGATTAAGTATATATAGCCTTCCATCTTCCCATTCTTGACCTCCTAGTTCCAACGGTTCAAATAAGCCATCTCCATTGTCAAAATCAACAGAAGATGAGTTTTCTGTTAAACCATTCAAGTCGATTATATCCTGTAATACTTGTAAGTCTGTGGTATCATATCCTTGACAATAAATCGGTGAAAATGGATTAACTATTATACAAATCATGCAAAGTGATATTAGTAGAGGCATGTATACGCAATCCTATTTAAATCATACCAAGATCTTACTGTCTCGACCATAATAAAAATTTTTCCACCTGCAATATTTTACATATTTTTAATCGCTAAATCAATAAGGTGAACAATATATTTTTAAATGAACAATACCTGTTTTCAACAAATTCAAATCATATTAAAACTCACCTAAACTTTAATCTATACCTATTATAAGGTTGGAAAATGAATTAATTGATCCAAAATACCACAGATTATTCCTCTGTTCCCGCGTTCATTCCTTAAGGCTTTCTGCTTATGCAAGCAAATCCGGCGCGGTCATTTCAACCGGCACGTTCAGTCCCAGCAGCTTTATCAGCATCGGACCAATGCTGGGTAAAATTCCATTCTTTGCCATCGAGTATTGAGCCGCATCAGCAGCAATATAAAAGCATTCCACCGGATTCAGGGAGTGACTGGTACGCGGCTGGCTGCTGTCGTAATCCAGCATCTGGTCGCAATTACCGTGATCGGCGGTCAATAAAATCTGGCCGCCCAATTCCAAAACCCGTTCAACGATTTTACCCACATTTTCATCAACAATTTCAACCGCTTTCCGGGCGGCTTCAAATTCACCGGTATGGCCCACCATATCGCCATTCGCGTAATTAACCAGGATAAATGAATAGGGATTAGTTTCCAGCCGCTGCAGCAATTCGGCTGCGACATTATAGGCTTCCATTTCCGGGTGCAGGGCAAAACTGGCGGGATCGAAACGACTAGGGACGTCAATCTGGTCTTCACCGGGGAAGGGAGTAGTTGATTTGCCGTTGAAAAAACTGGTTACATGACGGAATTTCTGAGTCTCTGCAATTCTCAATTGTCGCATTCCGGCTCTGGAAATGATTTCACCAACCAGGTTTTCCAGTTTTTCGTCATCGCTATCAGAACCACCCAGCAGAAAATCTGTAAATTCATCATAATAACGGGTCAAACCAACATAGGTCACCTGTGGTTTACGCTCCAGTTTCCCGGGATAATCCGGATCGACAAACGCCTGTGTCAACTGAATCGCCCGATCCTGGCGGTAATTGGTATGCAACAAAACATCGCCAGCTTTAATCCCGGAATATTTTCCAATTATGTAAGGCTCTATATATTCATCAAACATGGCTACACCGGATGGTGTTTTGTCGCTGGCATAAGAGGCCTGAATCGCCTCCTTCGGATTGTCCATTTCACGACCTTCACCACTGACAATGCACCGATAAGCCTGATCGGTAAGCTTCCAATTCTTAGCCCGATCCATACCGTAGTAGCGTCCCATGATCGTGCCAATAATACAATTTCCCACTTTATCCATTACCTGTCGCAGGCTGTAAAAATATTCCAGGGTACTGCGGGGAGGTGTATCCCGGCCATCCAGAAACGGATGGATTACGATCTGTCCGGTCGGATTTTCCTTCCGGGCCTGGTGCATAAATTTAAACAGATGATCCTGGTGGGCATGGACGCCCTCGTCCTGCAGTAATCCAAGAAAATGGAATCGGGACCGGTTCTGCTTCCAGTCAGCGATCAATCTTTTCCAACACTTCGTACCAAATAATGTCCCATCGATCAATTGATCATTGATCCGTTTCAACTCCTGGACAACCACCCGGCCAGCCCCCATGCTCAGGTGCCCTACTTCGCTGGATCCTTGATAACCTTCCGGTAAACCTACCGCTGCTCCGGAGGTTTCCAGTAGCGTCCGCGGATATTTGGATCGATAATTGTCCAGATTAGGAGTATTTGCAGCGGCAACGGCATTGCCCTTTATGTTTTCATTATGACCAACCCCGTCCATCACAATCAGGACTACAGGTTTCATCACTTTTTACTCACTATCAATTCAATAAAATTACTCATACTGAAATTTTAAAATGATTCAATCCGATAATAGTTCTAATTCACCTACGATCAATTTACTTCATTCATACTATTCGAATCAGTTGTGCAATTCGAGCTACTGGTACTGCGAAAACACGTAAATGATTCTCGCCAGGATAATGATCATTGACAACTTTATCATATTTACTCAGTCATATTAACCATTGAAGATTAAAAAACCAAAAGGGACGTCATAAATCAAATCCAATTTCTATATTGATTTAAAGACTTTAAGAGCCAAAATTTACCTACCACACATAATTATAAATATAAGCATATCATTCAGGGGACGGAATGGATCGCAAAATTGAGAAAAAGCGCTGGCCACCAAAGAAATTGGCAGGGATTGCCGGCGGTATTTTACTCGGTATTTTCATCATTTACCAATTGGGCTTCAGCGACAAAAGATCGCGACTTAATGTAGACCGTCAGCGTTTGGTAATCTCCACTGTTAAGCGAGGTGATTTCCAGGAATTTATTCCAGTGATTGGTACGGTGATACCGATCAAGACGATCTACCTGGACGCAATCGAAGGTGGCAGCGTCGAACACCGCTACCTGGAAGCCGGCACCATTGTCAACGCCGGTGATCCGATCCTGCGGCTGGCTAACACTAACCTTTTGCTGGATATCATGTACCGGGAAGCGGAACTCTTTCAACAGAGCAACAACCTGCGCAATACCCGCCTGGCAATGGAGCAGAATCGCCTGGCCCTCCGGGCCCAAATACTGGATCTGGACTACCAGATCAAACAGGCTAAGCGGGATTACGACAGCCAGGCTGATTTAGCCGGCAAAAACCTGATCGCACAGCAGCAATTCGAGGCCTCCAAGGATCAGTATGAATACCTGCTTGGTAAGCGGGACCTGACACTGGAATCCCACAAACAGGATTCTATCTTCCGAGAAGTGCAATCGGATCAGCTGGAGGCTTCGCTGAGACGGATGGAAGCCAATCTGGATGTGGTCAAACAGAATCTGGACAATCTGGTGGTGAAAGCGCCAGTATCAGGGCAGCTCACCTCCCTCAATGCCGAAATCGGCGAATCAAAAGTCCGCGGAGAACGGTTAGGGCAGATTGATGTTCTGGATGGTTTCAAACTCAGGGTCAGTATCGACGAATACTACATATCGCGGGTCGCAATTGGACAGATCGGCACATTCACCTTTGCTGGTGATCAGTATCAGCTGTCTGTCAGCAAGGTCTACCCGGAGGTGATCAACGGTCGATTTGAAGTGGATATGGAATTCGTAGGCGAAGAACCGGCCGGTATCCGTCGCGGCCAGTCCCAGCATATCCGGCTGGAGTTGGGTGATCCCTCGGAAGCACTGCTCCTGGCACGGGGTGGTTTCTTTCAGAAAACCGGTGGACAATGGGTTTATCTACTTGACCAGTCAGAAAATTTTGCCGTCAAACAACCAATCCGACTTGGACGCCAGAACACCGACGTTTTCGAGGTCATTGAAGGACTCAATCCTGGTGATCGTGTTATTACCTCATCCTACGATACCTTCGGGGATATCGATAAACTGGTGATCGGAGAATAAAATTATTCCACCTGGACAACGTATGTGTTGTCCCTGCAAAACAGATCAAACTATAATGCAATTTCTATTAATTGATACAAGTGAAACAGGAGCTAATCATGATTAAAACTAATAATCTGGTAAAGGTGTTTACAACCGAAGAAGTTGAAACCACTGCTTTGAACAATGTAAACCTGGAAGTAAAAGAAGGTGAATTCGTCGCCGTGATGGGACCGTCGGGATGTGGTAAATCCACCTTATTGAATCTTCTTGGTCTGCTTGATAATCCCACCGATGGTGAGTACCATTTTCTGGATTATGAAGTGTCCGGTTATTCCGTTCGGCAGCGGGATAATCTGCGCAAGTAAAATATCGGTTTCGTTTTTCAAAGCTTTAATCTGATTGATGAACTGACTGTTTTTGAAAATGTCGAATTACCATTGCTCTATCTGGGAGTGTCAACAGCGGAACGTAAATCTAAAGTTAATGCTGTTATCGACCAGATGGGAATTGCTCATCGTGGCGGACATTTTCCCCAACAATTATCAGGTGGTCAACAGCAGCGGGTGGCCGTTTCACGGGCACTTGTTTCCGATCCCAAAATCATCCTGGCAGATGAACCTACCGGAAACCTGGACTCAGCCCACGGTGACGAAGTTATGAAGCTGATGACTGATCTAAATACCAATGGCACCACTATCGTTATGGTAACTCACTCTCCCGCCTATGCCGAATACGCCAACCGCTCGGTCCATTTATTTGATGGGCAGATTGTGACTGAGAACGTTAACGGCAAATTCCATGTCTGATTAAATCCCATTCTGACATTCTCAAAGAGGTGTTTCCATGATGGTCAGCAATTATCTAAAAACAGCCGTACGCAATCTCTGGAAAAACAAAGGACATTCCCTGATAAATCTATTGGGTTTATCAATCGGAATGGCCTGCTGTATCCTGATTGTAGCCTGGGTAACTAATGAACTAAGCTTCGATCGCTTTCACAGTAATGCCGATCGGATTTACCGCCTGTGTCTGGAAGCGGATTTGGGCACCCATATAAAGGCGCCCATAACTAATGGTCCCGTCGGACCCGCAATGGTAGAAAAGTATCCTGATGTTTTGAATGCCGTGCGTATCACCGGACCTGAAGATGTATCGGTCAAATACAAAGATCGTCAATTTTCAGAGGAGAACGTTACTTATGCTGACCAAGATTTCTTCCAGGTCTTTTCATTTCCCCTGCTCCAGGGTAATCCGACCACTGTTCTTGAAGCAGCAAATAGCGTCGTTATTGCCGAGTCTATGGTAGCTAAATATTTTATTGATATTGATCCAATCGGAGAAATAATCACTCTCAGCGGAACCGATTATACCGTGACTGGGATTATGGCCGATTTTCCCCGGAATTCACAACTCCAGTTCAACATGCTCCGCTCGTTTGAAACCGCGGCTAAATTGAGTCCCCAACGGGTGGAAGAGTGGATGTCATTCTCCATGGGTACTTACCTTCTGTTGGCCGAGAATGTAGATCAGGAAGCCCTGGAAGCAAAATTCCCGGAGCTGGTTGATGCCCATTTAGGTCCGATTATGCAGGCGATTGGTGGATCCATCAAATTTTGGCTCCAGCCAATTACTGATGTTCATCTCTATTCCAACATGGATATAGATGTGGATAACAACGGAAATATTATCTATGTCTATCTTTTCTCGGGAGTAGCCTTACTGGTACTTTTTATGGCCTGTTTCAATTTCATCAACCTCTCCACCGCTCTGGCAGCCCTGCGAGCCAAGGAAGTTGGTATTCGCAAAACTCTGGGGGCTGATCGCAAGCAGTTGATGATCCAGTTTCTCAGTGAATCTGTTTTATTAAGTCTGGTGGCAATCGTTCTAACTGTTTTGTTACTGGTAACTTTTTCCGGCAATATCCAGACTCTAAGTACCTATTCTTTGGATTTACCATATTTCAAGCTCTGGTGGCTGACTCCTGCACTACTCGGGTTTGCTGTATTTACTGGTTTATTAGCCGGAGCCTATCCCGCCTTTTACCTTTCTGCCAATGAGCCCAATGAAATTCTTGGTAGTACCCTGAAGCGAGGTGCGGCAAATTCCCGGCTCAGACAGATTCTGGTGGTTTTCCAGTTTACAATTACAATCATGTTATTAATTGGAACAACCACAATTGTTCGCCAGATCGACTATATCAATAATAAGCCCATGGGTTTTTCCAAGGATAATATCCTGTTTATAAGCGATACCAATCAGCCCGGAGTTCCACCTATTGAGTTGATGCATGATGAATTCAGCCGAATTCCGGGTGTAAATCATACCACCGCCAGCTCCAGTCTTCCAGGTGTTGGGATTCAAAAAAGCGTTTTCCTGCCGGAAGGCTTTGCCATGGAGGAGTCGCAGACCATGGATTTCTTGAGTATTGATGACAATTATTTCGCCGCTCTGGATATTAAGTTGGCCAGCGGCCGTAACTTCTCTGCTGATCTGGCATCAGATTCAAGTTCAGCCTGTATAATAAATGCAACTGCCGCCCAGCGATTCGGCTGGGATGAGCCAATTGGCAAAAAATTCTATTTTAACCAAATGCCCACTGGACCGCATGATAGCGACGAAGAGCCTTATACTATGTCTGTGATCGGCGTAGTTGAAGATTTTCACATGGCCAGTCTACATGACCGGATCGAGCCACTTTTCGTTCAGTATGATCCAAGTAATTGGAGAACATTAACGCTGAAATTAAATTCAATAAATACCAGTCAGACCTTGCAGCGTTTGCAGGAAAAATGGCAGACACTGGTACCCGACCGACCTTTTGATTATATCTTCCTGGATGATCATCTTGAGGAGAGATATCAAGAAGAGTACAAATTGCGCGGCCTGACCTCGGGATTCAGCTTGCTGGCAATTTTTATCGGTAGCCTCGGTTTGTTTGGCATGTCTTCATTTACCGCTACCAATCGCACCAAAGAAATCGGTATTCGCAAAGTATTGGGTGCCTCAGTAGCAACTATTGTCAGATTGTTGTCACTGGAAACAATTGCCCTCATTATAATTGCCAGTGTTGTAGCTTATCCAATTGCCTGGTACACCATGAACAAGTGGCTGGAAACCTTTGCTTTCAGGGTACCATTCAACTGGCTGGTTCCATTATTTATCACTGCTGGTACTCTGCTACTGGCAATTATCACCGTCAGCTATCAATCAATCAAAGCGGCTCTGGCCAACCCGGTAAAATCCCTGCGTTATGAATAAATCAGAGTAATAAAATGCTAAAAAATTACCTTACCACTGCTTTTCGAAATCTAGTAAAACATAAATCCTATTCGCTATTAAATATAGCTGGGCTGGCGATCGGCGTTATGGCATTCATTATGATAATGCTTTATGTGCGTGATGAACTCAGTTATGATTGCTTCTTCCCCAGGGCGGATCAAATCTATCGCGTAGCCACTCGAGGTGTAATGCAGGGCAGTGAATTTAACATGGCTGTCTCCCCGGCCCCGGTCGGAGCAGCATTTGTGAATGAAATTCCAGGTGTACTCAATTCCACCAGGGTGCGGAATTTTGGATTTCCCGTGATTCGCTATGGTGACAAAGTTTTCAGTGAAGAACTGTGGTTTACAGCCGATTCATCGTTCTTTGATGTTTTCGGTATTGAACTGATCAAAGGTAATAAAAAAACTGCTCTGACGGAACCCAATACTGTTGTTATCACCACCAGCACTGCTGAGCGCTATTTTGGGTCTGATGATCCGATCGGAAAAATATTCACTTCCGATCAGCAGCGTGATTATGTAGTCACCGGTCTCGTGGAAGATCCACCCCATAACACCCATTTTCATTATGATTTCCTGGCTTCGCTCATGTCATATCCCGGACAGGCAAATAATCCGATCTGGGTAAGTAATAATTTCTATACCTACCTGGTACTGGAACCCAACACCTCACCACAACAGGTAGAGGATGAATTCCCGGGAATGGTAAAGAAATATGCCGGACCTCAGATAGAACAGTTCATGGGTGTTTCCTGGGATCAACTGATTGAACAGGGTGCCCAGTATGGATTTTATCTGCAACCACTGATCGATATCCATCTGACTTCCAACCTTGAATATGAAGTTGAACCAAATGGCAATCAAACCTATGTAATGATATTTTCGGTAATTGCCTTATTTATTCTGATCCTGGCCTGTATCAATTTCATGAATCTGGCAACGGCCCGTTCGGCTAAACGCGCTCGTGAAGTAGGCGTACGTAAAACGCTTGGATCAACCCGCAGCCAGTTGATTCAGCAATTTCTCACCGAGGCAATTCTGTTAACTCTGATTTCTTTCTTGCTAGCTCTGATCCTGGTTCAATTATTACTGCCGGCCTATAGTGACCTGGTGGGAATCCGTCTGTCGCTGAATCTGTTCAACAATGCCTTGATATTGCCAGTACTTATTATCATGATAGTTCTGGTGGGAACTGCTTCCGGCGCCTATCCGGCTTTTTTCCTGGCCTCGTTTAATCCGGTCAAGGTTTTAAAAGGGTCTGCCCAGGCAAAAAGCCGTAATTCCTGGCTGCGCAGCGGATTGGTAATATTTCAATTTGTTATCTCTATTACGCTCTTTACCGGGACAATGGTTGTTTATAACCAATTGAGTTATATTCAAAACAAGGAACTGGGGTACGATAAATCCAACATTGTGATAGTGGAAAAAACAGACGATATTGGCCGTCACATCAACGCTTTCAAGGAAGATTTACTCCAGGATCCACGCATTATGTCCGTCTCCAATTCCACCAGTCTTATCGGACATAATACCAACAATAATTTACACCAGATTCAGGGCGAACCTGCTGAAAACGGGATGTTGTTTTCATCCTTTTTTACTGATGATAATTACGCCGAAGCTTACTCAATTAAAATGGCCGCGGGACGATTTTTCTCAGAGGACCGGCCCACTGATTCTTTGCATGTTGTGATTAATGAGACGGCCGCAGAAAACATGAATATTGGTGATCCGATTGGTCGTTCCCTTCTGCGTCCGGCCGGACCCAACGGCGAAATGCTTGCATTTGAAATTATCGGGATAATGAAAGATTTCCATTTTGAATCACTGCAGTCCCAGATCAGGTCCATGGCAGTTTATCGTTTTGGCCGCAATGGCTTTGGCCGGTACACGGCAGTTCGCATCCCCGAAGCAGATATTGTGGGAACATTGGATTACATTGAAGAAGTATGGAAAAAATATGCCGTGGATCAGACTTTCGAATATACATTTTTGGATGATGATTTCAATCAGCTCTACATTGCTGAAGAGCGGACAAAAAATATCGCTACCATCTTTTCCATCTTGGCGATTCTAATAGCCTGCTTGGGTTTGTTTGGTCTCGCTTCCTTTATTGCTGAACAGCGAACCAAGGAGATTGGTATCCGCAAGGTTCTGGGCGCTTCAGTTGCTAATATCTATCTCCTGCTTTCAACCGATATTTTGAAATTAATACTGATTGCAACGATCCTGTCCTGGCCACTTTCTTTTATGACTATGCGGCGCTGGCTGGAAAATTTCGCCTATCGTATTGAATTCAGCCACCTGACATTCCTGATGGCGGGACTTTTGGCTTTAATGATCGCATTGGCAACGGTTGCTACCCCGGCCATCAAAGCAGCCCTCTCAAATCCAGTGGATGCTCTGAAATATGAATAATTAAATCCAGGGAGAAGGCATGCTGACGAATTACCTTAAACTAACGTTTCGGAATATCTGGCGTCATAAAGGTTATTCGTTTATCAACATCTTCGGTTTGGCAATCGGTCTGACTGCCTGTCTACTGATCCTGCTCTGGGTACAAGATGAACTGAGCTATGACCGCTTCCACTCTAATGCCGATTATCTGTACCGGGTGGAGCAGGACCAGGTTTATGGTGGCCGCAAGTACCATGTTAATGTTACTCCCTGGCCCTGTGGACCAGCCTGGGAATCTGAAATCCCCGAAATTGTTGCTGCAACACGTTACGGGTGGTGCGGCGGGCGACCCTTCAATTATAAAGCAAAAACATTTGTTGAGGGAGATGTACAGGCGATCGATCCCGCATTTTTCACTATCTTTGATTTCCCTTTGAAATATGGCGATCCAGGTACGGTTTTAAATGATCCTTATTCTCTTATTCTCAATCTGGAAACGGCAGAAAAATACTTCGGTACTGAAAATCCAATTGGTCAAGTAATAACAGTTGATAATCAGCATCAGCTCACCGTGACTGGTGTGCTGGAGAAAACACCGCATAACAGTATCATCCAACCAGTCATACTGATTACCATGGATTTCGCCCGGACACTGGGCCGATACAGCGATACATGGGGCAACAATTCCATCCGCACGTATATCCAGTTAGACCCGCAGGCTGATCCAGTCGCCGTTAACGGCAAGCTGACCGAGGTTGTCAACAATCATCGGGACGAAGAATCACCTACGCAATTTATGGCAGCACCTCTGACCGGCGTTCACCTCCATGCCTACTTCGGTTTCAGCGATAGTGGCCAGGCAATTGTATATGTCTATGTTTTTTCAATTATTGCAGCCTTTGTGCTCTTGATTGCCTGCATCAATTTTATGAATTTGGCAACTGCTCGCTCGGCCGGTCGCGCCCGGGAAATCGGGATCCGGAAAGTGGTCGGTGCTCAGCGAACACAGCTGATTTATCAATTCATGGGTGAATCGGTTATCCTGGCAGTTCTATCTGCTCTGATCGCCCTGGTATTCGTATATCTGCTGTTACCCGTATTCAATGAAATTGCCAGTAAGGATATTCCCGGCAGTGCTTTAATGGGTAAGAATTTTATCCTCGGTTTGTTGTTGATCACAGTAATTACCGGTCTGGTGGCCGGCAGTTATCCTGCTGTTTTCCTGTCAGCCTTCCAGCCGGTAAAAGTACTTAAAGGTAACCTGTCTACTGGCCGCAGCCAGACATTACGAAAAATCCTGGTGATTTTTCAGTTTTCCCTGTCAATTATTCTTACCGTCAGCACAATTATCATTTATCAGCAACTAAATTACATGCGTTCAAAGGATCTGGGATTTGACTATGAGCAAGTATTATCAATAGGTATCCGCGGTGATATTGGGAAAAGTTATCCTGCCCTCCGATCGGAAATAGCTCAGTTACCCCAAGTATTGGGCGTTACTGCCTCTTCTGACCGACCGACCAGTATCGGCAGCAATTCCGGCGGGGCTGAGTGGGATGGTAAGGATCCTGATCTGAGTCTGATTGTGGGTATGAGTTCAGTGGATTTTGATTATATTGAAACGATGGATATGAAAATGTTGGCCGGTCGTGCTTTTTCAAGGGATTTTCCATCGGATCAAGCTGATACTAACAGCATGGCTTTCATCATTAACGAAACATTCGCAAAAATAATTGATAAGGAATCAATAGTCGGTGAAAATCTGCGCTTTGCCGGCTCACAGGGACCAATAATCGGTGTTGTACAGGATTTCCATTTCCGTTCCGTGCATAGAGTCATCGATCCATTGGCAATATTTATTGCACCGGATTGGTTTGGCGTTATGCTGATTCGTCTGGCGCCGGGGGATGTTACTGCTTCCCTGGCAACAGTGGAAGAAGCCTGGCAGCGAGTCCTCCCTGGCTATCCAATGGATTACCGTTTCCTGGATGAGGATTTTGAATGGATGTACCGGGCTGAGGCAGGCTTGAGTCAACTGGTCAAATATTTTTCAATTTTAGCTATTATCATCGCCTGCCTGGGACTGTTCGGACTGGCTTCCTTCACCGCCGAGCAACGAACCAAGGAAATTGGCATTCGCAAGGTGCTGGGAGCCTCGGCCACCAACCTGATGGTGCTGCTGGCCAACCAGTTTACTAAATGGGTACTGATCGCAAATATTATCGCGTTCCCGACAGCCTATTTGATTTTGAGCAGATATCTGGAGGATTACGCCTACCGGATTTATCTGGGTCTGGGACCATTCCTGCTGGCTGGTGTTTTGGCACTGATCATTGCCCTGCTGACGGTCAGTTTTCAAGCTGTTAAAGCCGCTTTGGCCAACCCGGTTGATGCACTGAAATACGAGTAGCTTTTTCAATAATTAACCATTAAGAGGATTAAAATGAGAGAAATCGTCCTGCAGATTCCAACCCTGGACGCCGAACAGAACATTGATATCGATGTGAAAATCAATGGCCGCAAACGTTCCATGAAATACCGGGTGGAAATCGTGGATTTTGATGAAGCCGAACCGGATACCACTGACAAAGTGGCCGTGTTAAAGAAAGTCATCAAAGAGCATGACAAAAACTGGGAATTGATCCAGATCGGCGCTCCCCTGACCAACAATATACCAATCATGTTTCGCAAGCGCGGCGATAAATAATTTGCGCTAATACTGTCTTCAAATAAACCATTGAAATGGTTTGGGGATTTTTCCCAATCCATGACCAATGGTTGAAACTATGGGCTAAGCAATACCAATTATCTGTAGCCTGATTTATACTAGTTTCTGATATTAGACGAATACCGATGCATTTACCCAGCCCACAACTTCAGTTGTGGGTAACCAGAGATTAATTTATTTCCAACCGTTTCAACGGTTTTCCCTCTTTGTCATTTCGAACGCAGTGAGAAATCTACTCTAGGCCTACTCCAGATGAAGTAGATTCCTCAGTCGTGCCTCCTTCGGAATGACAATTTTTTTAACACCAAGACACAGTGAACACGGATTACACAAAGGTAAAATAAATATTCCGTGAAACTTGGTGTCCTTGGTGCCTCCGTGTTTAACAACAAACATTATTGATTGATTTTTACCGGCAGCGAGTGTAATATACTTACGGGTAACTTACGAGTTTTTATGACACAGCCATTATCCATCAAACAGCAAAATTTTCTGGATTTTGTCCGGCGCTACACGCTGGAGAACAATGAGCCGCCCACGTACGAAGAAATTCGCGCTGACCTGGGATTAACCTCCTTGGGCACAGTGAATTGGTACGTCACCACCCTCGTCCGGGCCGGCTTCCTGCTGCGGGCCCGGGGTCCCAACGGGAAGCGGGCCCTGCAACTGACTGGCGAATCGGCTACGCCGGCACGCCTGCCCTTACTGGGGCGCATCGCCGCCGGTACTCCCATCGCTGCCGTGGAAAACCCGGAAAATATGGATGTCCCGGCCCATCTGGCCCACCCAGAGAATTACGTGTTGCAGGTCCGGGGTGATTCCATGATTGATGATAACATCCAAGATGGTGATTTCGTGGTAATTCGCAAAACCGTCGACGCCCAAACCGGCCATACCGTGGTGGCCCTGATCAACGGCGACGCCACCCTGAAGCGCTACCATCCCCATCCCACCGGCATTGAGCTGCACCCCCGCAACCCGGCTTATCCGGTTATCAGAATTGATCCGACTGATGATTTCCGCATCAACGGCGTGGTGTTGTATGTGTTCAGAGAATACTAGCGGGTTCATTATGTGAAGGTGGACACACAATGCAAAGTGCCGCTTAGTTAGAGTCATTAGTCATTAGTCAATGGTCAATGGTCAATGGGGTGGTGAATGTTTGGAGAATTTCATCACGGTTATTTATTCTGTTTAACAGAGGATTAATCTATGCAGCTGGAAGAATTAAATGTTTATAAGTCCGCCATGGATATCGGACATCAGATTTGGATAATCGTAAGCCAATGGGAATACTTTGAAAAAAGCAGTCTCGGTAAACAATTGACCCGGGCTGCTGATTCTGTGGCAGCTAATCTCAGTGAAGGTTACGGTCGATATCATTTTAAGGAAAATCGCCAGTTTGCCTACTACAGCCGCGGATCGCTGTATGAAACCAGAACCTGGCTTACCAAAGCAAATCAGCGTCAGTTAATTAGCAATGATGATTTTGATGGACTGAACAAGGAAATCACCCTCCTCACTAAAAGACTCAACAGCTACATCAAAATCATCGGCTCTCCTCCTACTGACCACTGACCACTGACCATTGAACCGCAACGTTTTCCACATCCGTCTTAAAGATTTTGAGCTTCAGACCGAGCGTATCCTGGACCCGGCTCTGCGCACGCGTCCGATCGCCATCATTTCCTCCAACCGGCAAGATGGCACGATTGTGGCCCTGTCCAACGAGGCCCGCCAGGAAGGATTGTTCCGGGGACTGAATGTGTCGCTGGTGCGCAAGATGTCCACCGCCACACTGTTGCTGCCCTACAATTCATCCCTGTACGCCCGGTTGAATGGTTACGTCTATTCCACCGTTACCAATTTTACCCCGGTGGTTGAGCCAGCGGCTTACGGTCAATATTTTCTTGACATGAGCGGAATGGAACGGGTTTACCGTGATGCTCGCCAGACCGGCTTCAACATCACCCGCCAGGTACAGGATAAGACCAGCCTGTCCGGGGTGGTGGGCATCAGTCCCAACAAGCTGGTCAGCAGCATTTCTACCGCTGTGGTGCCCGATACCATTCACCGGGTCGCCGCCGGTGATGAGCCCAAATTCCTGGCACCCCTACCGGTGCCGGTGTTACCCACCAGCCACGAGCGGACCGTCCAGCGTATCCTGAGCTTCCTGTTTCTGGAGCAGGTCCGCCAAGTCCAAGCCGTAGCCGACCGACCCGCGGAAGCGGCCACCCTGTTCGGCAATTACACCCGCAAACTCACCAGCGAAGCCCGGGGCCAGGACACCTCCCTGGTGCAGCCGCCGTCCCTGCGGGAGCATATTCTGGAGCAGACTGTCCTGCCCAGCGATACCAACGACATTGACCTGCTGCGGGCAGTGCTGCGCAACCTGGCCGAGCAGGTGGCGTTCAAATTGCGTAAGCGGGGACAGATCGCCCGGCGCATTGCCGTGGAAGTACATTACACCGATGGATTGAAGAATAATCGCGTCAGTCGACTGGGCGCCAATGATGACGCCACCGTCACGGCAATCTGTTTCCGCCTTTTTGACCAGGCCAACTATCGACGCAACCGCATCCGTACGGTGCTGATCGATGCCAGCGACCTGCGCTATCACGCCCGGCAATTGGACCTGTTCGCCGGTGGCGACCCCCGGGACCGGGTCCTGTCCGGTGCTCTGGATAAGGTGCGCAAAAAATATGGCTTCAACAGCGTTGGAATCGCTGGTCAGGAGCAGAACGGTGGTAAAAGATTTGCGATTGAAAAACTAGCAATGCAATCGGCCACACCAATCAGTGCAGCGCGATGAAATTATCTGACTTACCAGCTTACCCGCAACACACAAAACCTTTCGCCCGATCACTCCGCAAAAATATGACGCTGGCCGAACTCAAGCTCTGGGGACACCTTCGCCGTTGGCAATTGGGACATCGCTTTCGACGACAACTTCCGGTTGGTAATTATATTATCGATTTCGCCTCTTTACAAACTGGCCTGGCAATTGAAGCAGACGGCGGACAGCACTATGCCCGCTCCCAACGAAAAAACGACCAGCGACGCACTCGCTATCTGGAAAGCCTCGGCTTCACCGTTATCCGCTTCAATAACCATGAGGTGCTAAGCAATATAGAAGGTGTAATAGAACGGATTGGAGAAGTGCTGAAGAGACTGGAGAAAGGGTGCGAACGGTGATTTTACCCCCTCTAAATCTCCCCCATTACGGGGGAGACTTGGAATGTTGCAACACCCGTAATTATGTAAGTCCTCCCCTGTGGGGGAGGATTCAGGAGGGGGCAAAGTGCTAACCCACCTCAACACCCATTCCCAGTTTTCCGCCATGCGTGGAACGGCCTCCCAGCAGGAGCTGCTCACGGCAGCCCGGGATCAGGGCATGGAATACCTGACCCTGACAGAGGTGAACGGCATGTGGGGCTTCATCCGCTTCGTGCAGCATGCCCATGCGGCTGGTATCAAGCCGATCGCCGGAGTTAATATTATTGCTGGAGATGCTGACCTGATCCTGCTGGCAGAAAATTCAGTCGGCTATTCCAATCTCTGCCGGATAGTCTCCGCCGTTCACGATGATGAAAGCATCGGAATTGAGGAATTGATCGAACCCCATGCCAGCGGAATCTTCGTGCTGGCACACCGCTACGAGGACCTTGAAAAACTGGCTGACTTTGTGCTTAAATCGCATCTGTACGTGGAATTACGTCCCGGAGTGACGGAGGCATCGGCTAAGCGCATGAGCCGCAACCTGGGTTTGGAGACCGTGGCTACAGGCGATATTTATTTCATGCACTCGAAAGACCAGCCAGCTCACAAGGTATTGCGGGCCATCGAAAAAAACGTCACTCTGTCACAACTTACCGTAGCCGACTTCAAACCGGAAACCAATTATTTCTGCGACGAAAAGGAAATGATCCGACGCTTCCCCAACAGTCTGGAGGCCATCAACAACAGTTCTTTCCTGGCTGAACGCTGTAAGACCGACTGGAATTTCGTCAATACCATTTTCCCGGGGCTGGACCTGAAAAACCAGCACCGCTCCAACACCCGTCTACTAAAACTGGTGGAACAGGGTGCCCGGGAGCGTTACGGCATGATCAACGACGAGGTGCGCCAGCGAATTGACTACGAACTGGAGCTTATCACCCAGAAGGGATTCGCGCCCTATTTCCTGGTGGTGCGGGATATCGTGCGACAGACTAAATCCACCATCGGCCGTGGCTCAGCGGCGGCTTCGGTGGTAAGCTATTGCCTCTACATCACTCAGGTTGACCCGATCCTGTTCAACCTGCAGTTCGAGCGCTTCATTCACCCCGAGCGTGAAAGCATGCCCGACATTGATGTGGACTTTCCCTGGGATGAGCGGGACGATATTATCAACTATGTTTTCAAAAAACACGGCAACGAGCGCACGGCCATGGTGGCCAGCCAGGTGTTTCTGCGACCCCGTTCCGCCATCCGCGAAGTAGCCAAGGTCTACGGTCTATCCAATGAAGAGATCAATGCCATCACCAAGCGGATCGGCTACCAGTGGCGCAGCCGCTCCGATCTGGTGAACTGGATCAAGACCGATCCCCGTTTTGCCAATGCCCACCTGGATGATACCCTCCTGGAAGTGATCACCCGCAGCCAGGAAATCGTGGGTACTTTCCGCAATCCATCGGTGCATCCCGGGGGAATCGTAATCGCACCCGACGAAATCCGCAAACACGTGCCGGTGCTGACTGCTCCCAAGGGCGTTCAGATCACCGAATGGGAAAAGGATCAGGTGGAGGATTCGGGTCTGTTGAAAATTGATCTGCTGGGCAATCGCTCGCTGGCGGTGGTGCGTGATACAATCAAACAGATCAATCTCTATTACCCCAACAAGAAGAAGTCCGACTACATCGATTATCATAGTATTCAGCCGGTGGGCGACCCGAAGACCCAGGCACTGATGGAATCAGGCAAAACCATGGGAGTTTTCTATATCGAAAGCCCTGCCACTCGCCAGTTGCTGGCCAAGTCGAGGACGGTGGATTTCGAGCACGTTGTGATCTATTCCTCGATCATCCGGCCGGCAGCCAACCGCTTCACCAATCTGATGCTGGAGCGCATCCATGGCCAGGAATGGGAACCTCTGCATGCTGATCTGGACTTCCTCAACGAAAGCTACGGCATCATGGTTTACGAAGAACAGGTTTCACTGGCGGCGCGGGCCCTGGCCGGGTTTGGCTACGCCCAGTCCGATGCCCTGCGCAAGACCATGAGCCGTGACTCCCTGAACCGTCTGATTCCCAGCTGGAAAAAGAAATTTTATGCCGGAGCCCGAAAACGGGGCTATGAAAAGGAAATAGTGGACAAAACCTGGGACATGATCGCTTCGTTTGTTGGTTACTCGTTTTGCAAACCTCACTCCGCCTCCTACGCCATGTTGTCCTTCACCTGTGCCTACCTGAAGGCCAACTACCCGGCGGAATTCCTGGCTTCTGTAATCACCAACCAGGGCGGCTTTTACTCCGCTTATGCCTACCTGAGCGAGGCTCGGCGATTCGGGATCACCATCCTGCCGCCTCATATCAACCGCAGCTTCCGGGAGTTCCGGGGGCGGAAAAAACAAATCCGCATGGGTTTCATGGTCATCAACAGTCTCCAGGACAAAGCCATTGAGGCGGTAATGGGCGAGCGCAAGGCTGGCGATTTCATGAATCTGGAAGATTTCATGACGCGGGTGGACCTGGATCTGTCTGACGCCATGGCCTTTACTAATGCCGGATGTTTTGCCAAGCTGGAGCCACAATTGACCCATAAGGAAATCGCCTACCAAATCGCCAATTTCTACCTGTCCGATGGTTCCGGTCGTCCGGTAAAGGCTCCTGTGAAAGGTAATCCGACACCCGCAGAAAAACGGCAGCTGGAGATCGAGTCCTTCGGGTTCCCTATCTCCTGTCATCCCCTGGCAGTGTACGATTCTTTTCTGAAGAGAAAAGTGAAAAAGGCGCGGGATATCCCCAAATACGTTGGTCAGTCGATTCGACTGGCAGGGGTTTATATCACCCGCAAGGTCACGGCCACTCGCAAGCACGATCCCATGGAATTTTTGACCCTAGAGGATGAAACCGACATCTACGAATGCGTTCTCTTCCCGGAAGCCTTCCGGGAATTCGGCGACCTGTTGAACTGGGAGCGGCTGTTTCTCGTGCGTGGTAAGGTGGAGGAATCTTTCGGAGTGTACACAATCACGATCGAAAAGCTGGCCAGTTTACCAGCACTATTGAGGAAAAAAGGGACCGGTCTCAGGGATCAGGTGTCTGGGCAAAAAGGGAAACCGCTGGCGACGGCCAGTTATGTGTGACCATTGTAAGACGGTGTAAACCATTAAAATGGTTGTGAACCGGGATAATTAAAAAAAACCATAATTGAAACTATGGGCTGAGAAATACCAAATGCATATTATAATTAATGCAACTGATTTGTTCAGTAATTTTATTACGAATCTGATAATCCAGCCCACAACTTCAGTTGTGGGTTGTCATAAACGAATTATTTTACAACCGTTTCAACGGTTTTCCCTACTCGCGTCATTTCGAATACCACCATTGGGTGGGATGAGAAATCTACATACTCCTTGTACCAAATAACGTAGATTCCTCAGTCGTGCCTCCTTCGGAATGACATTGTTGGTCATCTTTCGACAGGCTTATTGTGAGCCTGTCGAACCACGATAAGTGATAGATAAGGTTTTGTAACAGTTGGAAACCCAAACGGAATAAGCTTACTTAACTCCAACGTATATTCAGCACGGGCATTAAATAGAATTTCATAACTTCAGCTAACTAATTATGTGCGGACGGAAAACACTAACAGAAGACATGCAGTCCATAATCGAGGAGCTGGCCATCCAGGAATGGGAGGATCCTGATAATTATGCACCCAGTTTTAATATTGCTCCAACTCAGACCTCCCCAATATTGATTGACGATGGTATCCGACGGGTAAAACCAATGCGCTGGGGTTTAATTCCATCATGGTCCAAGGATATGAGCTTTGGCGTTCGAATGATCAATGCGCGTGCGGAAACATTAACTGAGAAACCATCTTTCCGTAATCTGTTACCTAAAAAACGCTGTGTGGTTATCAGCGATGGCTATTATGAATGGCACAATACCGGATCAGACAAACAACCTTATTATATTCATAAGTCTGACGGTGGTTTGCTGCCCATGGCCGGTTTATGGGATCGCTGGTTGGATCAGGATGGTCATCCGGTTTTTTCTTATACAATAATCACAACAACTCCCCAGCCCGAGTTGGCATTTATTCATGATCGCATGCCGGTGATTCTTGCGCCGGGAAATCTGGATAAATGGCTGCAAACCTCCCATAACCCAGCCAATACTGTTACAGCGATACTACAACCTTACGGGGAAATACTGAACGCTGACCAGGTTTCGAAAATTGTAAACTCGCCCGTCAATAATTCACCGGCCTGTATCAAACCATTAAGCTGATCAACCGGGAATATCCACACCCCGTAAAAATCTGGCACCGGCTGTTTCCATTTCATCTTCTGCTTGCTCCAAATCACCGGTATGTAATTCAATTCCTTTACAGCCATTTCTTACCAGATAGGTACGAAAACCCAAAGCCAATGCATCCAATACAGAATTTTTCACGCAGTAATCGGTCGCCAGACCTGTAAAGTACAGAGACGTAACTTTTTTCTTTTTCAGTATTTTTTCCAGACCGGTTTTATTTTTCCGGCCCTCGTCAAAAAATACGCTGTAACTATCAACTTTTGGATCGGCACCCTTATAAAATACTTGTTTTATTAGATTGCTGTTCAATCGTTTGGGGAAATCTGCCCCGGGAGTATCCTGCACGCAATGTATCGGAAATAAAACTTGATTAATACCGAATAAATCAACATAATCACCTGGTTCTCGGCCAGAATGATTTGAAGCGAAACTGCCATGATGGGCAGGATGCCATTCCTTGGTTGCATATATGAGATCAAATTTCTCCATAGCTCGGTTAATCACTGAAATCACTTTATCACCTTCTTGTACCGGTACTGCTCCGCCGGGCAGGAAATCATTTTGAACATCCACTATTATCAGTGCACGGTTTGGCATCTCCCGGTTTAAAATATTTTTACTGAATTTGAAAATTGATTTCATCTTATTCCACGTTATAATAATCCTGCAAAGACCGCACCGTAATTTTCCCCTTTGACCTGATAGCTCTGACTGCGGCCTGAGCTGCTGAAAGAGTGGTTATGATAGGGATTCCATACCGAATAGCGGCACGACCAATAGCTTCCTCATCAAATCGGGAGCGCTTACCCAACGGCGTATTAATGATTATTTGTACCTGATTGTTTTTTACCAGATCCACAACATTCGGGCGCCCCTCACCTACTTTATGAATTTTATTGACCGATAAACCATTTCGCTTAAGAACGGCTGCTGTTCCTTCAGTTGCAACAATTTCAAATCCCAGCTCAGTCCAGTCTCTGGCTATCGGAATAATCGATAGTTTGTCATGTTCATTAACCGAGATAAAAATCGTGCCCTTATCGGGGAGTGCTTGTCCAGCCCCTAGCAAAGCGCGTAAAAAAGCATTCCCAAGGGAACGAGCTAAGCCCATTACCTCACCCGTCGATTTCATTTCCGGTCCTAAAAATACGCGTTCAGAAGGAAATTTATTAAATGGCAGAACTACTTCTTTCACAGCCATGTGTCCGAATGATTCCCAGTCCGGCAATTGAAAGTCCGATAATTTTGTACCAACTGCCAGCTGCACAGCTATTTTAGCCAGTGGAACGCCCCGGGCTTTACTGACAAATGGTGTCGTCCGGCTGGCTCTCGGGTTTACCTCCAGAACGAATATCATCTCATTTTTATAGGCGAATTGGAAATTGATTAATCCCACAACTTCGAGCTCAACTGCAATAATGTTTACTACACGAATAATTTCTTCCATGGCCTGGTCAGTAATCTGGTAAGGTGGCAGGACACAGGCGGAATCTCCGGAGTGGATACCAGCTTCTTCAATATGCTGCAGAATTCCACCAATATAAACTTCCTTTCCATCGCAAAGCGCATCGACATCAAATTCAAATGCATCTTCCAAAAATTCATCAACCAGGATTGGATGACCAGCAGTTACATCGGCCGAACGGGCAATATAATCTATTAGCTGATCGGCAGTATAAACAATTTCCATTGCCCGGCCACCTAAAACATAACTGGGGCGAACCAGCACTGGATAACCGATTCGATCGGCAACAGTGATCACTTCGTCCAGATTCCGGCCAGTACCATAATTGGGACGATTTATTTTCAACCTGTCCAGTAAATGACCAAATTTTTCCCTGTCCTCAGCCAAGTCAATATTAGTTGCCGAAGTGCCCAGGATTTTAACTCCCGCTTCTTCTAGAGACTTGGAAATCTTCAGCGGTGTCTGCCCTCCAAATTGAATCAATACACCATCCGGTTTTTCAAAATCTATGATATTTAATACATCTTCAAGAGTTATCGGTTCAAAATACAACCGGTCCACAAGATCAAAATCAGTTGAGACCGTCTCCGGGTTACAGTTAATCATGATGGTCTTATAGCCTAATTCCTGTAGTCCAAAAACAGCCTGCACACAACAATAATCAAATTCAATCCCTTGTCCGATCCGATTCGGACCACTACCCAGAATTACCATCTTTTTACCGACCAGTGGTTCAATATCAGATTCTTCCTCATAGGTAGAATAGCAATAGGGTGTTCTTGCTTCGAATTCTGCGGCACAGGTATCTACCACTTTGTAAGTCGGCAGGATAGAATTTGATAAACGAAACTGTCTAATATTTTCAGTGCTTTGCCCAAACTGCCGGGCCAGTTGCTGATCAGAGAAACCAGCACGTTTTAAAATTCCAGTTGTTTTTGAATCAAGTCTGGATTCGTCAACACAAGCCAGCATTTGCATTTGATTTAAAAACCAGGGATCAATCTGCGTCTGGGTAAATATTTGTTCAATTGACTCACCGGTTTTGAAAGCCTGCCAGATTTTCAACAGTCGGAAAGCGGTGGGGAAACGCAGTTTATCAAGATCAAGATTTCGTGCCCGGTTTGCTTGTGGATCACCGCCGGCGGGCGGTTTGGGTTCATATCCGTCCAGACCAACCTCCAGTGAGCGAAAGGCTTTCTGCAACGATTCACGAAAGGTCCGTCCGATTGCCATCACTTCACCAACCGATTGCATCTGAACCCCCAGCGTTCCTGAAGCAGACGGAAATTTCTCAAAATCAAACCGGGGAATCTTGATTACTACGTAATCGATGGCTGGTTCAAAAGCTGCCAGTGTCTGCCCGGTTATATCATTAGGGATTTCATCCAGTGTATAGCCAACAGCCAGTTTGGTTGCTACCTTGGCAATTGGAAATCCGGTTGCCTTGGAGGCCAGAGCTGAACTGCGACTAACCCTCGGATTCATCTCTACCACTATCATACGACCTGTATCTGGATTAACGGCAAATTGGACATTGGAACCACCCGTTTCCACCCCCACTACCCGCAGGCAGGTCAAAGCCCAATCCCGCATTTGCTGGTACTCTCTATCAGATAAAGTCATTGCTGGCGCTACTGTCACCGAATCACCAGTATGGACTCCCATGGGATCGATATTCTCTATTGAGCAGACCACGATGGCATTATCAGCACGATCCCGAATTACTTCCAGTTCATATTCCTTCCAGCCCAACAAGGATTCTTCGATCAACAACTCACCCACCGGACTGGCATCGATTCCCTTATGGACCATTTCACCATATTCTTCAAAATTATAGGCGATTCCACCACCAGTACCCCCTAATGTATAGGATGGTCGTAGAATAATCGGAAAGTTGATCCGTTCCAGCAGATTTTCAGCTTCTAGAACAGATTTAATCAAACCTCCCTGTGCCATTGGAATGCCGGCTTCGGCCATAATATGCTGGAACTGCTCCCGATCCTCTCCTCGGGCAATTGCAGTACTGTCAGCACCGATCAATTCCACTCCATAACGCTCCAATACCCCTGTCTTATCAAGCAAATGGGCTATGTTCAAAGCAGTCTGTCCACCAACTGTTGGCAGGATGGCATCCGGTTTCTCCTCGGCAATAATGGCCTCAATATATTCCGGATTAACAGGTTCAATATAGGTCCGGTCAGCCAAATCCGGATCAGTCATAATAGTAGCTGGATTGGAATTCACTAAAATGACTCGGAAACCATCATTTTTCAAAGCACGGACTGCCTGCGTTCCAGAGTAATCAAACTCACAACCCTGACCGATCACTATTGGTCCGGCACCAATGATTAAAATAGATTCCAGGTCGGAGCGCCTAGGCATGGGGTGGTTGACCTTTCCAATAATCGTTTATCAGTGCGATAAACTGATCGAATAAATAAAATGAATCATGGGGACCGGGACCGGCTTCCGGGTGGTACTGAACTGAAAAGGCTGATTGGTTCCGACTGACAAGCCCCTCAACAGTCTGGTCATTTAGATTAATATGGGAGATTTCAACATCTGAAGGCAGCGTATCACCATCAACTGCAAAACCATGATTCTGGCTTGTGATTTCGACCTTTCCGGTGGATAAGTTTTTAACCGGATGGTTGCTGCCACGGTGACCAAATTTTAGTTTATAGGTCTTAGCACCCAGTGCCAGCGCTAAAATCTGGTGACCAAGACAGATACCGAAAATCGGCACCTTCCCGATCAATTTATCAATTGTTTGTACCGCATAATCAACAGCCGCCGGATCACCAGGACCATTTGACAGTAAAATCCCAGCAGGATTTAGCGCTAGAATGTCCTCCGCTGTGGTTTCTGCCGGTACTATTCTATTGACACATCCCCGTGCTGCCAGTAACCTGGCAATACTACTCTTTAAGCCAAAGTCCATTGTGACTATTTTAGAAAAATAGCGGGCTTTTTGAATTTGATCAACCCAATCGTACGCGGACTCGCAAGTTACTTCGCGAACCAGATTTAACCCGGTCATTACTGGTACTGATTTCAGTTTATTTCTTAATGAAGCCAGATCCAAATCAATAGTAGAAATAATACCGTTCATTGCCCCTTTGCGCCTAATATGGCGAGTCAGCGCACGCGTATCCAGTCCACTGATTCCTACTACCGCATGCTCTCGTAAATAATCACCAATACTTATTCTTGAACGCCAGTTTGATGGTTGGGTTGACTCTTCGCGAATAATCAATCCTGCTACTTGAATGCGGTCTGACTCCGCATCCTCCCCGTTAATTCCATAATTACCGATATGTGGCGACGTTAAGGTAACCAACTGCCTACAATAAGATGGATCGGTTAGAATTTCCTGGTAGCCACAGAACCCGGTATTAAAACACACTTCCCCAGATGTCTCACCTTCCGAACCAAAAGCACTGCCCTGAAAGCTGCGACCATCTTCCAGTACTAAAATGGCCGGGACAGTATCAAAATTAATCAAATCACCTCCAGGGTATTTCGAAAGATCGGTGGTTTGATTCGAGGTACGAGTCTATCATATTTGTGTTTGAAATTAAAGTGTAAATAGAGAGTGATTCTATTATAAAAACGTTCTCTGCAACCGTCCACCAGAGTCAATAAGACATTTTTATCCACCAGTCAAAAATATTATTCGCGGTCAGTTACAGTATCTAGCAGGATGTGATTAAAGCCAACCCTATTTTAGCAGAACTATCTTCCTGGTCACCGTAGCAGTGGTTGTTCTCAACTGAGCAAAATATACACCTGAGGAGCTGTTAAATGCATCCCAGCTGGTTTGATGCCTCCCGGCTTTCCGATAAGTATTTTCAAGCAATATTACCTGGTGACCGGCGATGTCCATAATTGCCAGTTGAATTGGTTGCTCCTGATCCAAATAATATTCCAGAGTTACACGTGCATTAAATGGATTGGGATAAGCTGGTAATAGTACAATTGCAGTTGGAATTGCGTGCTCTGATGCAGTAGAAACCGGTGGTAATTCAAATCCGCTAAAATTGAATATTCCATTAGATACACTTATCGTTGGAGGAAAAGGAAAACCCGCCTTTAGGAAGGTTCCACTGAATACGCCGTTTAGAGTATCCGTTGAAACAACATCCACCGTTATTGTGCCGCTGACGCCAAAATAAGTGTAAGCTGCAATTTCGTCTATAATTTGGATTAAAAGGGAATCCAGTGTAGGTAAACCGCTTGTCGTATCGCTAACTAAATCCAATAATCCAACAACAAAACTGGTGTCTATCCCCGACATGAAAGCCGCCAGAACTGTCAGTTCCGTCTCGCCGCCTGGCAAAGTCAAGGTCCAGGTTTGAGGCTCCACTCCTGCACTGTCATCTCGTAGATATATTAAAAATACGTCATAGGTAGAGTCTGTTACCTGCTGAAAAGCTGGAATCAGAATATGGGTAGTATCATTATTTGACATAATGATGCTGCCAGCAAAACTGGTTGGGATGGTAAGTGTATCCGGTGGGGTGGTAGTTGAACTAATAAAACTTCCATTTATGGTACCAAAATAATCAAATGAAAGTTGCCCCAAATAAGTAGCAGGATCCATCTGAGCATAAACTGTCACCATGAAAAATAATATTGAAGTAATGGCTTTTTTATTCCGCATTGTGTACTACCTTATGGTGGTTAAATATTTAAAACCATGTTTACAATCTACATTTTTCGGGATTACAAATAAACAGGCAATTGTGGCATCCGACCATAACCTGATCGGATTTTTCAGCATTGCCTTAACGTTTTTTCACTGATGAGCCTCCAGTTGTTCGAATTTGCTGTTTATTCACCATCCCGGAATATATCACAGATGCAGCTCCGGTAGCGCTACCGGTTAAATTTCCACCGGCCATGTTTAGCTCTGCTTCAGCGGAGCCAACCAACCTGACTTCGGCATTAGTGATTTTTGAATTACTGAAATCTACATATATATCCCCGGCACCATGCAATTCAAGATCAGTGATTGTATTGCCTTCACCAACAAGACGACTGGAACCATTCACTCTGATCTCCAGATCATCAGCCTGGAAGTCATTTATTTCGAAGCGTGATTTTCCATTGGCGCGAAATTCAGTGATTTCCGGCATAGTTATCATTATTTCCAGACGCCCCGATCCTGATTTTCTGAATATACTTTCTGCAAAGGTTAATTTGTCATTCAGCTGGTTAATACGAAGTGATTTCACACGAGACTCAGGACCTTCAACGGCTACTGAATATTTGTCTCCAGCCTTAATCTTGCCCCTCCAGTTTCCCTGAAATTTCAATTCAGAGAAATTGTTAAAATCCAGTTGTTCGGTTATTAGTTTAGAACTGTATTTTTCCAGATATGAACTATCATCTTCTGAACTGCTACCGATTAGGATTCGAAGGTAAAGTAATACAATGAATACAATTACAAATGGTAGTGCGAGCGCAATTCCAACTATTTTTTTTGACTTCTTCATCCCAGCCTTCCTATCCATTAGCTTGGTGGTGTTGATAACGTTTCTCAAGATCTTTAATTGTAATACCCAGGAGATCCAGTGTTCTAAACAGGCGTGGTAGATCTTTAGTGATGAAATCATCCTGTTTAAGTTGACGTGTTTTCTCAACCGCCTCGTCAGCAATAAAATAACCGATACCACGTTGATTATAGATAATGTCCCGGCCTTGTAAATAGTTATATGTCCGCATAACCGTATTGGGATTGACTTCAATATCGATGGCCAGTTCTCTAATCGATGGTATTTTATTACCGATTTCCCAGGTACTGGTAAGAATCATTTCACAGATATAATCGGCTATTTGCAGATAAATGGCCTGATCCGAGCGAAATTCCATATCAAGCCTCCGTTTCTTTCAACTGGAAATAAGTCACGAACCACAGGAATGGTGCCAGTAAGTAGAAAAAGACGAATTTCATCAAATGACCAAAACCGATAAAAAAGTTCTCCAGGCTCTGTTCCAAGCCATGTGATGATATTATCATGTCATCAAAGCCAAATTCCCAGCCACTGAAATACTTCCAGAATAAAATTCGTGCCAGCAACCCAACAAATAAACTTAGAGCGATTTGCAAAATGAAAAGGGTAAAAACTGTTTTAAGGAACGCGTTTTTCCGGAAAAATGCTGCTCCAAGTAAAAATATGGATTGAGTAATGACATAGATCCCAATTGTTGTCCAGACTACCTCATCGAAAGGATTAAAGAGTGGATATCCATGACCGAAAAAGGTCACATTTATAAGTGACATAAGTACTGAGAATAAAAAATATAAAACCAGGGTACCCAGAACATAACCAAGTGTGGTTAATAGTAGCTTGCTGAGAAATTTCTCCAGATTAGATGCCGGCAAAGTCAGATAAACATAGCTGCGCTGAGGATGATGCAGATCATTGAATGCCACACTGGTAACAATATAACCGCCGATAAAGAGCATCAATGGATAGAATACAATCGGAACCAGAACCTCGCGACTGCCTAATATTGATATAATATTGATAAAGAGTAGAATACCAATGGCAGCGCCACCGGCGATTAATAAGGCACGATAATTTGTAAACAAATCATTTTTTATCAACTGCCAGAAACGACCTATTTCAAAGCGGGAATCAGTCAACATGTTGCACCTCCATACTGAAAATACCTGCTACTCGTTCACGGTTGTTGATCACTGCATTAAACAAAATCTCAAGATCGATCTTACTTTCAATCCCATCGAGATTTTCTGAAAGGGCAGCATATCCGCCCAGAACTTTATCGCAGTATAATACATTGGATTGGTCGCTCACTTCCGGCAATAGTTCGACTGTCAGTTTTTCAGTGACCGTTGCCATAGCAGCATTAAAAATAATTTCACCATCATCAAGAATTATAATCGGATCGATCAAATTTTCCATATCTCGAACCTGATGAGTGGATATTAAGAAAGTGCGTTCTTCGGTCATGGATGAGGCCAGTAACTTTCTAAACTGACTTTTTGTTGGTATATCTAATCCATTGGTCGGCTCATCCAGGATTAACAGGTGACAATCTGTAGCTAAGCCGAATGCTAGTAGAAATTTTTTCTTCTGACCATACGATAGGTTCGATAATCGAGCTGCAGCAGGCAAATTAAAATCACTGAGGTAGGAATTGAAGTGACTGCTGTTAAAACGAGGATAAAAAGGCGAAAACAGTGCCAAATATTCACCAACTTTAACCGGTGGCAGATAAAACTCCTCGGGAATAAAAAATATTTCCTGAAGCAATTTGGGATTGCGCTTTTCGGGATGAAAACCAAGTACTTCACATTTTCCAGCCTGAGGAAACAGCAAACCCGACAAGAGTTTCAATAAAGTTGTTTTACCGGCGCCATTCTTGCCAAGTAGACCATAAATATTACCGGCTGGTAATTCCAGGTTGAGCCCGGTAAATAATTGTTGTCCCCGGGTGTATTCAAATGACAAATCGTTAATTGTTAACATTTGTACCTCAATATTAGTGTACTATTATATTAGTGCACTAATATTATACAACAAAACAAAAATTCCTGTCAAGTACTTTTATAACTTTATCGATCCAACTTCATATTACTATCCATCACTAATTTCCATTTAATTAACCAGCGGTATAAAAATGATAAAGCGCCTGTGCCTGTTTTTATTTATCGGATTCGTTGCTCCTGGGATTGCTTCAGATCAAAAATGGGTCGAACTGGGAAATTTCGAATTGGAAAATGGCGAAATGATCCAAGATTGCCGGATCGGCTACCGAACCTACGGTAACGTTGACAAAGAAAACTCCAACGTCATTCTTTTTCCGACTTGGTTTGGCGGTGTCAGCAAGCATCTGGGCAATCTGGTTGGACCGGATAAACTGGTGGATAGTACCCAGTATTATGTTATTGCCATAGATGCTCTGGGAGACGGAGTTTCTTCTTCTCCCTCAAACAGTGTTAAGCAATCGGATGATAATTTTCCCATCTTCACCATTCGCGATATGGTTAATTCGCAGCGGCAGACACTAGAGTTATTAAATATCAATCATCTCTATGCCATCATTGGTGGCTCAATGGGAGGAATGCAAACTTTTCAATGGCTCGTTTCATATCCCGGTTTCATGGATAAGGCCGTATCCTACGTCGGTGCACCCTGGCAATCCGGCTATGGCAGATTGGTTTGGGAAGCAGAATTATTTGCGATCGAATCCGGCCTGAAGCATAAGGTTCCGCTTGATATAATAACCGAGCAGGTAGCCCTGATCCAGATCATGAATGCCTACACACCGGATTATCGCAACCGTCAGACCAAGCCCAATGAGGTCGCCCAATTCCGGACCGATTATGTGCAACGCTTTTCAAAAAATTTCCGCATTTATGATTGGGCCGCCCAATTACGAGCAATGATGACCCACGATATAACCCACGGTATTGGTGGAGGCCGAGCCTCGGTGCCAGAACGAATAGCAGCCGAAACTTTTATCATAGTTTCCGGCCAGGATCACCTGGTCTCTCCAGATCCTGCACTTGAATTAGCGAAGATGATTAATGCTCAAATACTGGTCTTTGATAATGACTGCGGACACTTGGCGCCCGGTTGTGAGATGGAGCGCTTCATAGAAGCGGTCCACACATTCCTGAATGACTGACTTTACAATATACTGCGCAACTACACTGTGATTTAATAAATTTCTGAATGCGAATTCCTTCTTTATTTCTATCCTTATGGTGGATAGTCTTGTTTATAATGCATGAATTTGTTCTGTCTGCATCACCCTTGAATATTAAAGTCAACCAACCGGGAATGCTGGTTCTGGAATTCCAACTCGATAGTGTTCTGGTGATAAATGACTCACTAATTATTACCAAACCCGGTCTCCCGCTCGACCAGTCCCCAGGTTACCCTGCATTGCCATGTCTGTCTGAAGTGATCGTTGGGCTACCCCCCACAGCCCAAATGGAAGTATTCACAGATCAGGCAATTATTGTTCCTGGTTTTCTCCCCGGACGAGTAGCACCGGAACAGGCCAAAGGAATTGATTTTACGATACCTATAACTAACTGGGATGGATCCGATTATCCAGACAGGGTCGCAAGTACCATGCCTGCTGGTAAAATCCGCGGTCACGTCAGCACCGCCCTGAAAATTTATCCCGTTCGCTTCGTAGTAGGTAATCTAGTGCGTCACCAAAGGATAACAGTGAAATTGACCTGGAACAGGACAACAACTATCAATCCGCAACTGTTATCACAAACCAGCTTGTCCGAGTTACCAGTCACAGAGATGCCCCATGCCCTGCATCGGCGGATAATTCTTCCTGACTACCAGTATTCAGGAAATATCGCAAAAATCATGCTGGATAAAACCGGCTGGTATCAGTTGTCCCAGCCAACTCTGGTCGATAGTGGACTTATGATAACAAATGTCGACCCTCGAACCTTCAGATTGTGGTCCCAAAATCAGGAAATACTAATCTATGTAGAAGGCGAGTCGGATGGCCATTTTAATACCAGCGACCGAATAATATTTTTTGGCGAGAAAAACAAAGCACCGATAAATACACCCTACCGCAGTAATTTCTACACTGACACAAATGTGTATTGGCTAACCTGGGGAGCAGTTAACGGAATCAGATACATTTCCGAGAGCGCCTATCCTGATCTGCCAACAGATCAGGTTCTGGTACCACTAAGTTTCATCCATACACAGCATTATGAACAAGATGATTATTTTGCGCGCCTGGGTAGTATGCACACCCATGATCAATGGGATACTTTCGACCATTTCTTTATGGAACCAGCGATCAACGGTGGTACATCCGAACAATTTGAAATTGAATTATATTCACCCCGAAATACAAACACTGTCGAATTCAGAGTCGGAATGGAATTCCAGGGTGTCACGGATGGAAACCATACATTACAAGCCTTTATTAACGGCTATAAAGTCACCGAAGCCGCTTGGTCGGGTCAAGCCTCCCAACAGATTACCGAAGATCCCGGGCAAGTCCTGCAAAACGATTTCCTGAAACACGGCAGCAACCAGCTTTTGATTACACTGGAGGGCAACGATCCCACTAACCGTTATGATCAGGTCTATTTGAACTGGGTGGATATAACCTATGATCGCTTATACCAGGCCAACAATGATCGACTGGTTTTTACCCGCGACAGTAACCTGCCAATCACAACCCAATTTGAGGTGTTCGGATTTACAGACAATTCGATCCTGGTATTCAAGGAAGGTATTTCCCGTATCCAGGATTTCATCGTCGTTTATGACACAGGTCCGGATCACTATAAAATAGTTTTCCAGGATTATTTGACTTCCAATGCAACCAGGTATCATTGTCTGATAGAAGACAGTTTGCAAACTGTAAAATCAGTTCACTCGGTAGAGCCGATATTATCGCCTTTGAGTCAAGGAGGGGCAGATTATCTGGTTTTAATGCCCGATTCATTTCAAACTATATTACAGCCACTGATTGATCTGCATGATGGCATCGGAGTTGATATTGATGATGTTTATCGACAATATAGCGGCGGCGTTCTATCACCCTATGCCATCAGAGATTTTCTGACCGATGTTTATTACAGCTGGAGTCCGGTGCCATCAGAAGTACTAATTGCAATGCAGGGAGGATTATTTGGTTGGCGTGGAGGATACTCCAAGCCAGGTACATATATCCCATCAATGAAAACTCAGACCTATGGATGGGGGGCCGCTTCATCTGATTTCTGGTACACACTAGTCGCCGGCGACGACCTGATTCCCGAGTTTTCCATTGGGCGACTACCTGCTCAAAACCAGGCCGAACTGGAAATAATGGTCGCTAAAGCACACGCATTACAAAATCAATTACCGGAAACTTGGAAAAACCAGGTTCTGATGATCGCCGGCTATGAAGAAGCCTTCAAACTCCAATCGGAAGCTTTGATCCAGAATATTGTTTCTCAGGCTATTTTTCCAACTCGCCTGAATATCGACCAATATTCTGAAAGCAGTCCTTTTTATGGCTCCACCGATACATTATTAAAACATTTTGCGGATGGAAGAGTATATATCAATTTCCTGGGGCACGGCGGTGGCGCCGTCTGGGGCGACCGATCTCTGTTCACATTGGGAGACATCGACAATCTGTTGAATCCTGGGAAGACACCTTTTGTCACCAGCATGACCTGTTTTACCGGCGATGTCACCAATCCCAATGCCCTTGGACGCCGTTTGCTTGGTTACGATCAGGGTGGTGTAGCAAGTTGGTTCGGCAGTGCCGGCGTGGGCTGGATTATCAATGACTATTTGCTTTTACAGCCGATTCACCAGCGACTTTTCAACTCTCCGGAATTATCAATCGGTGAAATAATCAACCAGGCAAAAATACAGTATCTGGCCACCAATTCCGCTTATCCTGACATTGCCCAAACTCAGGTTATGCAATTTAATCTGTCTGGTGATCCGGCTACGCGATTACACCTGCCTCAGATTAATCCGGTTCAATTGAATTTCAGCGATCCCGAACCAGGTGAAACAATCGCGATTATCCTGCCAGGTGAAAATATAGACTCTGTTCGGATTCAATTATTCAATGATTCACAGATTCCCACCACCCGCTATCCTAAATTGTTAATGCCCAGCGCGAATTCCTATAATTACCAATTACCGCTCAATTCAGAGCCTGGGCCGCATAATTTGATCATATCATGGATGGACAACGAAACAGTCTATCGAACCTGTCAGCCGCTCTCAATTTCGGGAGCCGACGTTATAATTAAAGAAATTATACCCAGAGACCCGAACTATCTGGACAGCATCCAGGTAATTATTCAGGCACGTGACCGCCAGGGAATCGATTCAGTTCAATTATTGATCCATAACAATTTTTATGCTGATCTTGTACAGGCAGGAGATGAGCTATATCGCTCGAGCACCCCGATACCACCCCGAATTGCCGGATCAATTCTAGCGCTCAAAGGCCGTGTAGTTGACAGCACCGGGCATGAATCATTTAGTCAAGAGTTACAGGTGGCTATCCGCGATTTACCAGATTTTACCTTAAACGATATCAAACAGGTTGCAGATAATACTATTAAATTGGTTTGTACCGTCAATAACAACAGTTCCGGTAGTGGAAACGCGATCGTTTTGTTTGAGCGCAAGGCAAGTAATAACTGGGTAGAATTGGGTGCAGACACAATCGCCTTTTCCGGCCGAGGCAGTTTACTGGCTGAACTTTCCAGCACTCTACCCAGCGGAGTGCATCAATACCGTGCTACCGTCAAGTCCGAATATCCCGGTTCTTCTATCGATACGACTATCAGTACGCTGGAAACTTCCGCATTCTGGGTTACCCCACAGCTGGGCACTACCAGCGATCGGCAGACACACAGCACAGTATACTCATATGGTATCTATCTGGAAGCACCACCTGGATCGGCTACTTCTGACGTGATACTTCAAATAAAAAATTACACCCATAGCATACCAGATAATCAACCGGATTTGAAGCTAGTAGCAGTTGATTCAATACGTGATGGAATTGAGGTAAGTATTCCTGCGCCTGTTTCAATCAATGTGACCTGGAATCCTGGAATTGCGCTTCCTGATACCACTTCCTTATACCAATATTACCCGGATCGTGAAATCTGGTTGCCTGTGATTAGTTTTACCACGCAGGACTCCAGCATCAGCTTCAGTTCCACTGCTCCAGGTAACTGGGCTTTTTTCACTTCTACTGACATAATAGCACCACGATTGGAGGCAACCATCAATGGTCAGCGTTTCCTGCATGACAGTTATTTAAATTCAAATCCGGTAATCTCACTGATCGGCTTTGATGAAAATGGTATTGACCATCGATCGTCAGGGCTGCAAGCCTGGATAAATGATCAACAATTGATTAACCATCAGTTCTCAATTATGTCTGGTAAGTGTAACCAGCTCGGTATTCAGTTCACGCCAACGCTGACTGCTTTCGATACCAGCATGGCTATTGTCATGTGTGACGCATCTGGAAATTTATCCGATACATTGAAATTAAAGTTTATTGTCAGTCCGAAACTCAACCTGATTGATTATGGTAATTTCCCTAATCCATTTACCGACCAGACTCGTTTTGCCTACGAATTGACCGAAAATGTGGATGAATTCAGTCTGGATATCTATACAGTTGATGGGCGGCGGATTCGACACCTGACTCAGGAATCCACCCTGACTGATCTTGATCCACGGGCCGGTGCTTATCATGAAATTCTGTGGGACGGCAGAGATAAAAATGGTGATTTTGTCGCTAATGGTGTTTATTTCTATCAGCTGAAAATAACCAAAGACAAAACGACAATAAAACGGCAGGGCAAATTGGCTAAAGCGCGCTAGGATTATCGTACCAAAACAGGCAAATCAACCAGAATAACTTCTCCATCAGCCAGCAGTACAATTTCCAGTACTTCCTCATCTGAAATAGCAACACCGTCCCGCGAGCCTGCTGCTACGCCATTGATCGTTGCCGCACCTTGTGATATCACCAGGTAGGCGTGACGCCGTTGGTCCAGTTCATGTTTCAGTAGCGTACCTGCTCTGGCTTTGGCACCCCAGAGCGCAGCATCCTGATAAATTTTAAGTGCTTTGCTATCTTCATTTTCTGGCCTTCCTGAAACAAGCAATTGGAATTCAGTAACATATTTCACCGGAAAAGGACGTGTTTCCCAACGGGGTTCAGCACCAGGCTTGGCCGTCTCGATCCAGATCTGGAACAGGGTTGTATCCTCATTTTCACGGTTATATTCGCTATGGACAATACCCGTACCAGCCGACATAACCTGTACATTGCCGACTTCAATCCGCCCGCGATTACCAAGATTATCTTCGTGAGTTATTGCACCGGTCCGGATATAGGTGATGATTTCCATGTCCCGGTGGGGATGCATGGGAAAACCGGTTCCAGCCTTGATAGTATCATCATTCCAGACCCGTAGCGGAGGTTGTCCCATTCGTTTAGGATCAAAATAGTTAGCGAAGCTGAAATGATGGCGAGCATCCAGCCAACCGTGATTCTGGTGTCCAATTGATTCAAATTGAATTACTCTTACCATAATTGTCTCCAATGACCCCCGATTATTCAACATCAATGTCAATCTAATCGACTAAAATCACCAGCCCATAGGTGAATTTCAATGTTGAAATGCTTCCTAGTAAATAAAATATTAAAATATCAGTTCCCCAAAAAAATTTTAAGATTAAAGGAACATTGTCTCCCGGAAAACATAATCGTGATATTAACCGAGCCATCTCCAATATTTTATTGTAAATTAATCCGGTTAACGGGATAAAAAATTACCCGGGGCAAATATGCAGAAATTGATCCAAGAACTCAAGCGCCGCAAAGTTTTTCGTGTGGCTGGAGTTTATGCTGTTGTGTCATGGATCATTATGCAGATCGGTGAAGTCACATTCCCTGCACTCCTGCTTCCCAACTGGGCGCTTACTCTGGTAATAGTATTATTAATTATAGGTTTCCCTATCGCCATCTTATTATCCTGGGCATTTGATATTACACCGGACGGTATTAAACGAGACCGGCAGAGCACCTTCCTGGCCGAATCACCACCTATTTCCGGGTCGAATTATCCGCCGCCATTCCCAATTCGCTCAAAATACCGCAACCTCAGCCTGATAACTGCTGGTATCACAGCAATAATCATTATCAGCTGGCTGGTTCTACCCCAAATGGGACTGTTTGGGTTGCAGACTTCCATCGACGCTAACTCATTGGCAGTATTAACCTTTGAAAACCTGCAAGATGTGGATGACAAGGACCGTTTGGGACAGATTCTGCAGGAATTAATAATCACCGATTTATCGGAATCGGAATTTTTCAAAGTATACAGCAGCCAGCGCTTGTTTGATCTTCAGAATCAATTGCACCCGTCTGACAGCCGGTCTATCGATCCCTCAGATGCACTTGAGATCGCAAGGATGGCCGGTGCCTCGACCATGTTAACCGGTAGTATTATTCAGACTGGAACCAAAACGATTCTTACCTCACGACTGATCGAAGTTGACCGAGGGACGGTCATTAAATCCCAACGCGTGGAAGGAACTGATATCTACGCCATGGTAGATGAATTAACCGAAGAAGTTCGGGCTGATCTTAATTTGTCAAGTCACGACATTCAGGATATTAAAATCCCTGTAATTGAAAAAACTTCCAGCTCGATGACTGCATTTCAACATTATCTGGAAGGTATGGATCTTCTAAATGAACAGAAATTTGTTCTAGCCCTTGAACATTTCAGCGCCGCTATTGAAATCGACTCCAGCTTTTCCAGTGTATATTATAATCTGGCCATGGCTCAGTGGTGGGCTCAATCCGAGCATAAGGAAATTACTTCAGAGCAAGCCTTAGCTACCCTGGATCGGTTTTTGTCACACCAATTCTATAAAACAACCAAAGAAAAACTGCTGGCGGAAAGTGCCCGGGAGCTGATACAACAAAACCATTCCACTGCAGCAGAATTATACACACAGCTTACCAACATCATTCCTGATGAAAAGGATGGCTGGTACGGTCTAGGAGAAGCCCTCTTTCATGGTCCTGGAGATCTGGATGGTGCTGGAATTGCTTTTGAAAAAGTACTCTTGCTGGATCCCAATTATAAACTGGCCTACCGACACATCTTTGACATCTATGCTACCAACAAACAATTTGATGAAGGCAAAATGCAGGCTGTACAATATATATCCATGTTTCCCGAGAGCCACTGGGGTCCCTTTTATATGGCAATGATGACCAATGGCACCGGAGATCATTTCAAGGCCGCTGAATTATACATGGATGCTATCAACGTATATGCTGATTTCGACCAAGCATATAAAAATCTGTCCCACATCTGTATCGATTATTTAAACATTGAAGAAGGTCTTAATTTTGCCCGGGAATTAATGTCACTGTTTCCCCGGAAATCCAGGCCCTATAAATTAATGGGCCAATTGTATATTAACGCTGGGGATTATGGCGCAGCTATCGAAACATTCGAAAACGGATTGTTAATAAAACCGGATGGGTACTCATTTGCCCTGGAGATCGGGTATATTTATCAATTGATGGGATTGTATAGCACAGCCGAAGAAAAATACCAGGAATTGAGAATGTCGGTGCCAGACAAACACTGGCAGCGGAATAGTCGGCAGATGTTAACCTGGTTGTACGATGAACAGGGCAAAATCAGCAAATCCCTTGTATTGCTCGAGGAGGATATTAAGGATGCTAATAGTCTAGGGGTAAATCTGGAAGTGCAGACCTTTTTGGGTCAAGCTTTTCATTATGCAATTATTTCAGATTTTAATCGCGCCCTGGAAATATTGGACTCAGCAATCAGTTTGAACCCTTCCACTGAACTGCTGCTCAATATCTATCTGATAAAAGGATTGGTATTCACGTTCCAAAATGATCGCGAAAGACTCAACCAGATCGTGCGTTTGGCTGAGACAATGATTCCACGTAGCGGTAAAAAGTCGGCTATGTCCATTTATGATCCATTCCTTCATTCCCTTCAATTTCAAAAACATTATTTGGATGAGGAATACCATTTAGCCCTTGACGAATATAATCGGATCAGCGAAAAAACGGAAATTCCTGATTATTTCCTTTACCAGAAAGCAATCTGCTACCTGCGTTTAGGAGAATATGAACAAGCCCTAGCTACTACAGAAGCTATGCAAAAACCCAATCTCAGCCGTTCAGCCCGGTCGTTTGCATATCCACGTTCATTTTACTTGCGCGGTTTAATTTATGAGGCACGGGATAATAAATCCCTAGCACGCCAGAGCTACCAAAAACTGATTAATATTTGGAAGGATGCTGACACCAATTTACTTGACCGGCGTGATGCACTGGATCGCCTGGTGCGTATAACTCAAGAAATCGGCTGATTATTACAGTTAAAAAGTAATATAATCTCCACTCGTCTAACTATTATATTACCTGATTTTTCAGGATTTTCACAACTTGCTCCAGCATAGCATCATCAAAATCGAGATGCGTCACCATACGGATCAGCTGGTGTCCCATATCGATCACCTGTATTCCGGAATCAGCCAATGTATCAATCAAATCATCTGCATTAACATCAGCATTAAGACTGAAAATGACAATATTGGTATCCACCGGCATAACTTCCTTTACAAATGGTAAAGCACTGACTTCGTCGCCAAGAATCTTTGCTCGTCGGTGATCTTCACCCAAGCGTTCTATATTATTATCAAGGGCATAAATACCGGCGGCGGCCAGATAACCAGCCTGGCGCATACCGCCACCCCAAACCTTTCGCGTTCTACGAGCCTGATCAATAAAATCACCCGTACCAATTAATAAGGAACCTACCGGCGCCCCCAACCCCTTCGAAAGACAGATCGAGATTGAATCGAAAAGCGCTCCATAGTCCGCTGAGGATTCACCGGTTTCCGTTAAGGCATTAAACAGGCGGGCACCATCAAGGTGAAGCTTCAAATCATTATCACTGCAGGCATGACGAATGCCGCGGATAGATTCAATATTCCAGTAGCTTCCACCACCTTTATTACAGGTATTTTCAATTACCACCAGTTTAGATATTGGATGATGAATATCATCCGGATTTATATTGGCCAGCAGATCATCATCCAAAAAGCGACCCCTGTCACCGGAGAGTAAACGCACCGATGCGCCTGAATTTCGGGCAATGCCCCCACCTTCGTAATGGTAAACATGGCTTAGGCGATCACAGATCACTTCATCACCCGGCTGGGTGTGGCATTGGATGGCAAGCTGGTTGGTCATTGTCCCTGAAGGACAAAACAATGCCTGTTCCATATCAAACATAGCCGCCGCTTTCCGATGAAGCTCATTGATCGTAGGATCCTCCTGGAAAACATCATCACCAACCTCAGCAGTCATCATTGCTGCCAGCATCTGTGGCGATGGACGGGTGACTGTATCACTGCGCAAATCAATCATGCCGGTTATATCCTTTTTGATTATTTAAATCCTCAGTACAGGTCCGAATTTGGGTCAAGTACAATCAAATTTCCCAAAGTGAATCATCCAGTAATTAGAAAATCAATCAGATTTTTAATATTTTTAGCTTGTTCTGGAGCTACTTTATGTGTAAACTGTTTTTAATTAAATTGTTAAGGAGTCTTAAAATGAAAACCGTAACTTACACCAAGAAAGACATTATCCACAGAGTTGCCCAAGCGGTTAATGCCCCGGATCTCCAGACAAAAAATTTCGTGGACAAAACTTTTCGCGTCATGGCAAATATGCTAATTGAGGATCATGAACGAGTTCGGATAGAAATTCGCAATTTTGGTGTATTGGAAGCAAAACCAACCAAGGCCAAACCAAAAGCACGCAATCCCCGCACCAATGAAATCGTGTATGTTCCAGCCCATAGAAAAACTCACTTCAAGGCCGGAAAAATAATCCGAGAAGTATTGCGCAGACCGATTAAATAATAGTGCTGTTCAATAGTTAATATCCCATCAACCATTTCTGAAATCAACTCACAAAAACTCTTAAATTAATTATTTGTTGGCAGCTTGATTTATCTGTTGGAAGAAGTTGTCGCCTTAGTCCCAGGTATTTATCAAGTCAGCCAAGATAGATTATAACGATCCATACCAGGGTCGCGAATACCGGATCGGCATTGTATACAGCTACTGAAGATTTTACAGAAGCTCCTGAGACCCTCCGTTTTTTACCTCTGATTAATAGAAAAATATGTGATAATTAAATTAAGTTTTTCTAATATTTAATAATGCAAGCTGATGTAATTATTGTTGGTGCCGGTCCTGCCGGCTCAGCGGCCGCCATAACCCTGGTCCGAAATGGCCATGCTGTCTTGATGGTGGATCAATCACCTTTCCCACGCGATAAAGTCTGTGGTGATGGTATACTTCCTGGTTCTATACAGCTGCTGAATCAACTGGGATTAGGGAAAAAAATAATCCAAGCGGGTTTTAATCCAATAAATGTTATTAAGGTGGTTTCTCCGCGTAGCAAAGTCTTGGAATTTAGTTTTTCTCCAAAGGGGAATCAAACCGGCTTTTATATTGCGCCCCGGCGAGAATTTGATTTCCTGCTACAGCAACAAGCTCTTGCTTTAGGTGCTGAGTTCCGTTCCGAGAGAGTCAGCAGAATAATTAAGGATAAAGGCATAATAAAAGGAGTAACATTACAATCCGGTCTTGAAATTTTCAGCCGAGCAGTAATCGGTGCCGATGGGGCTAGTTCAATCGTCGCACGAGCTCTGCGCTCAAAACCTTTAAATAACAAAAAATTAATTGGGATTCGTGGATACATAACCGGACTGAAAACTCGGTTAAACTGCGCCGAATGTTATTTTCTGCAAGACGTTTTTCCCAGCTATGGCTGGATTTTTCCAACCGGGCCTGACTCGGCTAATATCGGTTTGGGACTCTATGTTTCAAATTACCAGGCTAACCAAGAAAACCTAAAATTATTACTGGAAAAATTCCTGCAACATGAGCACCTTCGTAACCGTTTGGCAGGTGATCGATATCTCAGTAATGTTAATACCTGGTTTTATCATTTGGCTGAATGGAGTCCCCGTACGATAATAGCAAATGGAGCAGTTCTGATCGGTGACGCCGGTCCCTTCATGGACCCCCTTAGCGGTGAGGGTATCCGCAATGCTCTCCACTCAGGAATAATCGCCGGAGAAGTGCTGGATCAAGCCATCCGTTCGGATAATTGTTCGGTGAAGATGCTTAAGAAATATGAACGACGGTGTAAAAGAGAAATCTTCAGAACGATTCGCCACTCTATAATGATCAGGCATCTCGTTTTAGCTTCACCAGCGCGGCTTCAGGAAGTTTTCCACCGAGTGAAAAACAATAAGGTTTTAATTGAAAGGCTGGTAAGTTCAATATCATCCAATTTCGAAATTCAATGATAGTAATCCTGATAATACAATTACAATGACAGCCTATTAATGATTAATATACTGTTAACTGCCTTTTTCATCCTGATAATTTCTGTCCTGTTTGTATATCGCATAATTGAAAAATATGGCAGCTATGCTCAAGCAGAGAATTTCAGAATGTTCCAGGTGACATTATTTACCGGATTTTTTTTGATACACGGTATCCTCACAATAGGATTGGTAAACATGGCCAGTTTTCTTGTCATCAGCATTGTTCTCAGCGCTGTTCTGGAAATCATTGGTACCAATACCGGTTGGTTGACCGGTAAATTCAAATACACCGACCGCGCCTGTCCCCTCCCGTCAGTATTGGGAGTTCCCCTTTGCTATCCCCTGGCCTGGTGCGGTCTTGTTTATACCGGAATGTGGACGGCAATATGTATTATTACCGTTCTTGGCTCCCCTGAATTTGAAATTGGGCTTCCCGTCATATTATTGACGCCCGCTTTAGTAACCCTGCTGGATATCATTTTAGATCCGATTGCCGTTCACGAAGGTCGGTGGGTCTGGGAAAAACCTGGTAAGTTCTATGGTGTACCCTTCTCAAATTTCAGAGGATGGTTTATCACGACATTGATCATAATACTTAGTTTTTCTTATGGCCTGCAACCGGAGCTACAAATAAATGAATTGTCCCAATGGTACGTATTCGCACCTGTTTTTGGCTATTGCGGGCTGGCCGTCGCCGCCAGTCGGGTGTGCTTTGAGCGGGGACTTAAAATTCCGGGTATAATTGCCATTATAGCTGGCGGCATGACTGCAATTCTGTGCCTGCTAAAACTTTTCTAGGACTCAAACAATGATTACTAACTCAAACCAAGGCCGCATATTTTGTATTGGTCGTAATTATCAGGACCATATCAACGAGTTATCCAACCAACGCCCCGCTGAACCGGTGATTTTCATCAAGCCTGCTTCGTGCCGGGTACTGCCGGGTACATCAATTCGTTATCCCAAACATGGACATGACCTGCAGCATGAGGTTGAAATCGTTGTGCAAATTGGTAAAAGTGGGTCTGTTCGTGCGCTGGAAGATGCTACCCGTTTTATTAGCGGCGTCACCGTTGGCCTTGATTTGACCCTCCGCGATGTTCAGTCGGATTTAAAAAACAAAGGATTACCCTGGGAAAAAGCAAAATCATTCGATGGTAGTGCGCCAATGGGCGAATTTGTTCCCTATAATCCCGAAATTGACTTGACTTCAATCAGCTTTGGCTGCCGGATCAATGGGCAGGAAAAACAAGCGGGCAATACAGCCGAGATGCTGTTCAGCATTCCGGAGCTCGTTCTGGCAATCAGTGCGATCTGGAAACTGAACTCAAGCGATTTGATTTTTACTGGGACACCTGCTGGTGTTGGACCGCTGACTGTTGGCGACGAAATCGAAATATTCAGTAGCATAACGCCTACATTCTATTGGAATGTTATCAATTAAACCAACTGATCCTGATTCGCCAGGATGGTACAGCAGTCCATCCGAAATATAATTAATCTGGGTAAGCTAATTATTATGTAAAACTGTCACTCCAGACCCGCACCGGGTCTGATCGAAACCCGATTACCGATATCCAGCAGCAATCAATATCACTACCGATTATAAATTCTCAATTATTGCACTGGCATATTCAGATGTTTTGATCGGTTCAATACCACCCATCAGCCGTGCCAGATCATAGGTTACCTTTTTCTGCCGAATAGTATTTCCAACAGCGGCCACAATTACATCAGCCGCCTCCTGCCAGCCCAGGTGCTCAAGCATCATCACACCAGACAATAAAACTGAACTGGGATTTACCTTGTCCTGGTTGGCATATTTTGGAGCTGTGCCGTGAGTAGCTTCAAACAGAGCTACTTTATCTCCGATATTGGCACCGGGGGCCAGACCCAGGCCACCGATTTGAGCTGCACAGGCATCCGATAAATAATCACCATTCAGATTGGGTGTAGCGATCACGTCATATTCATCAGTCCGGGTTAAAATCTGCTGGAGCATTGAGTCGGCAATGCGATCCTTCATCACGATTTTGCCCGCGGGAACCTGACCATCATGTTTATCCCAGAGTTCCGCCTCAGTCAGCGTCTTGCTAGGAAACTCTTCCCTGGCGACTTCATAACCCCAGTCTCGGAAGGCGCCTTCGGTGAATTTCATGATATTACCCTTGTGCACCAGAGTCACGGATTCGCGATCGTGCTTGATTGCATACTGGATCGCCATCCGAACCAGGCGCTTTGTTCCGGTAATACTGATTGGCTTGATTCCGATTCCCGAATCGCTCCGGATATTCGAACCAAAGGTCGTATTCAGAAATTGAATGACCTGTTCTGCTTCAGGTGATCCCTCGGTCCATTCAATACCGGCATAGACGTCTTCCGTATTCTCTCTATAAATTACAACATCCATTTTCTCTGGATTACAAACCGGCGAAGGGACACCATCAAAGTAAGATACCGGTCGCACACAGGCATACAACTCCATCAACTGGCGCAGGGAAACATTCAGGCTCCGGAATCCACCACCCACCGGTGTAGTCAGCGGTCCCTTCAGGGCAACATGGTAGTATTCGATTGCTTCCACCGTTTCCCCGGGAAGAAAATCGCCAGCATATTTTTCTCCGGCCAATTCACCGGCATATATATCCATCCAGGCAATTTTCTTGCTCCCGGCATATATCTTTTCCACGGTGGTATCCAGAACCCGGCGCGTAGCCCGCATTATATCAGGACCGATACCGTCACCCTCGATAACCGGGATAATTGGGTTATCCGGGACAATCAAACGATTACCATCCCAGATTATGCGTTGACCATCTTCGGGAATATCAATATTTTCGAATGTTTTCATATAATTTCCTAATTATCGCGAGCGATATAATTCAAAGCACTTCCAGCTTTGAACCATTCGATCTGGCGTTCATTATAGGTATGTCTTAGTGCAATTACATCAGTTGTACCATCGTGATGGCTGGTTTTTAATGTAAGCTCTTTACCTGGTTTAAAATCGGTTAGTCCTAAAATACTTAACCGATCATCAGGAACAATTTTAGCATAATCCTCCGGATTGGAGAAGGTCAATGCCAGCAGGCCCTGTTTTTTGAGATTGGTTTCATGAATGCGAGCGAAACTTTTTACGATAATTGCCTTTCCTCCCAAATGGCGTGGTTCCATGGCTGCATGTTCCCGGCTGGAACCTTCACCATAATTTTCTTCACCAACCACCACCCAGCCCAAGCCAGCCTGCTTATAAGCCCGGGCTACTTGCGCAATCCCGGTATATTCACCTGTTAATTGATTACGGGTTTTTCCAGGGTCTCCGGTTTCGGCATTCACCGCACCCAGAAACAGATTATCCGAAATATTATCCAGGTGACCGCGAAATCGCAACCAGGGTCCGGCCATGGAGATATGATCTGTAGTACATTTACCCTTTACTTTCACCAGCACCGGTATTTCCTGTATATCGCGACCATCCCAACCAGCAAAGGGTGTCAAAGCCTGGAGGCGCTGACTGTTGTCTGCGATTTCAATCTTAGTAGTACTTTCCGATGCAGGAGGTTTAACCAAGCCACTCTCTCCAGAGATAAATCCCTCCGGTGGCAACTCATCACCCATCGGTGGTTTTAACATTATCTTTTCACCGTTTCCATTTTCGATCGTATCGGTAGCGGGGTTGAAGGTTAGCTCACCGGAGATCGCCAACGCAGTTACCAGTTCAGGACTGCCGACAAAAGCAAGAGTATTGGGATTGCCATCATTACGGCGGGCAAAATTTCGATTATAGGATGTAACAATCGTATTCCGCTCCTCCTTTTCCGCTCCCATTCTGTTCCACATGCCAATACAGGGTCCGCAGGCATTTGCCAGGACGGTTCCTCCAAATTCAGTGAGGATATCCAGGTGACCGTATTTTTCCATGGTGGCCCGAATCTGTTCAGACCCGGGTGTAATATAGAATTCACTTCTGGCTTTCAAGCCCTGGTCCAGGGCCTGTTTGACAACACTGACACAGCGATCGATATCTTCATAACTGGAATTGGTACAGCTGCCAATCAGCCCGGCGCTCACCCGTTCCGGGAAAGATTCCTTTTCCACGGCCGACTTAAGCTGAGATACAGGCCAGGCCCGGTCCGGTGAAAAGGGGCCGTTGAGATGTGGTTCAAGCTGATCGAGGTTCAGCTCAATTACCTGATCATAATACCTTTCAGGATTTGTCAGGATTTCAGGATCAGCGGTCAAGTAAGCCTGCAGAGAATTAGCTTCTTGGGCAACTGCACCCCGGTCGAGGGCTGCCAAATAATCGGCCATCCGCTGATCGTAAGGAAAGATCGATGTAGTGGCACCGATCTCCGCTCCCATATTGCAGATTGTCGCCTTTCCGGTGGCTGATATGGCCTGGGTTCCTTCACCGAAATACTCCACAATATAACCTGTCCCGCCTTTAACAGTCAGCAAACCGGCCAAATTGAGGATCACATCCTTGGGCGCTGCCCAGCCCGAAAGTCGACCAGTAAGTTTAACTCCCATCACCTTGGGCCACTGTAATTCCCAGGGCATGCCCACCATCACATCAACTGCGTCGGCACCGCCGACACCAATCGCCAGCATGCCCAGTCCACCACCATTCACCGTGTGGGAGTCGGTACCAATTATCAGTGCTCCGGGATAAGCATAATTCTCCAGCACAACCTGGTGAATGATCCCGGCGCCGGGTTTCCAGAAATCCAGCCCATATTTCGCGGATACATTTTCTAGAAATTGATAAACTTCACTGTTCTGGTTGAGCGCTTCAGGTAAATCGGCATCGGCACCCATACGGGCCTGGATCAAATGATCGCAATGGACCGACGAAGGTACAGCAACTCGATCCTGACCAGCCATCATGAACTGAAGCAGGGCCATCTGTGCTGTGGCATCCTGCATCGCAACCCGATCAGGCCGCAATTCGGCATATTCCTGTCCTCTAGCCAATGAACGATCAATACGATTGAACAGATGGGTATACAGGATTTTTTCAGTTAGCGTGAGGGGTTGATCAACGATAAGCCGGACCTTGTCCTGAGCCTGCTTAAAATCAGTATAAAATGTGCGTTTCATAGTTATCCCACTACCGACTATTGTATTTCCCGATAGGATTGAATACTAGTTATCTAATTACTGGGATATTTATACTACATGACGTGCCGTCTTGAAAAATTCAGCCATTTCCTTATCAACTGTACTCACATGGGTAGTAAAATGATCAACCAGCATCTGTTTGACCAAAATCACCAACCTGGTTGTACCACCAATGGTCTGAAATTCCTCTTTAAGCAACGCAACTGATTTTTTGAACTCATCATGCTGGGCGCGATGTTCTTCCAATTTCGGGTATTTATATTTTTCCATATATTGCTCTTCCAGCGACAAGTGCTTGGCGGAATAACGCTCCAGAAAGCCAAACAGATCATTAATGTAATAATCAGCTTTCCCTGTATGATAAGCATCAATCAGGCTTTTCAATTGTTCCAGCATTGCTTTATGATCATTATCAATCTCAAAGATACCGACACTGAGACTCTCGTCCCATTTGAGTACCAAACCTTCCAGGTATTCGGTAGTGATCGATTTGGGACGTTCCAGTGTAGCTCCCAGCAGGCGAGCCCACACGTACCAGCTTAGCACACCAATGGACCTTGAAACACCAAACAGGACGGTATAAAAATCGTATTCCTTGATACCATAATGATAAAGAACGCTGCCGGAATGGGCATCAACATTGGGCCAAGGATTCTTGGCTTTTCCATGAATGCGCAGAATGTCTGGTACGACTTCATATAACAATGATACAACCTTAAACAATTCATCCTCCGGAAAATGTTCCAGGGCAAATCCGCGCAGGGCAGTGTAGCGGGGATCCGTTTTACGCAATACTGCATGGCCATAACCCGGAATCAGGCGACCGACATTCAGGGTATTCCAGACATATTCTTCAATCTGTTTCTTAGTGGGGATCCCACCATCGAACTGCTCACGCATTTTGGCAATCCACTGCAGTACCTGCTGATTGGCCATACCGTGTAGTGGGCCGGCTAAACCGTTCAGCCCAGCAGATAAAGCGAGGAACGGATCGGATAAAGTTGATCCGACAAGCTGTACGGTATGAGCCGATACATTACCCCCCTCATGATCGGCATGCAGGAACAGAAACAAACGCATTACCTCGTAGATTTCAGGGTCATCAACACCCATCATATGAGCCAGATTAGCTGCCCAGTCAAGCTCAGGATCGGCCTTAATTCGAACACCATCATGGTAGGTTCGGCGGTAAATATAGGCCGTAATGGTTGGTAGTTTAGCCAGGATACTCAGAGCATCCTCCAAAGCCGGCTCCCACAGTTCCGGGCGTGGCCGTCCAGCCCGGAATTCTTTCGAAAATTCCGAGGTACCTTGCAACGAAAGCAGCGCCAGTGATAATTGGGTCATCGGCGATATATCTTTAGGCAGGCTATCCAAAGTATTGAAAACATGCTCCGGTACCGTACTCCGTTGTTTATACTCAGCGCAAATTTCCTCTACATCGTTATCGGTGGGCAGATTTCCAGTGATTAATAAATAGAAAAGTCCTTCTGGAAGCGGTTGTTTTCCGCCATCAGCGCTCGGCAGCATCTCAATCAACTCCGGCAAAGTGTAACCTCGGTAACGGATTCCTTCATTAGGATCCAGCATGGAAGTTTCACAAATCAGACTTTTTACCCCCCTTGTGCCCCCGTAAATTTGGCTAAGGGTAACATCAGACACTTTAAAATCACCATAATTAGTCAGAAGATGACTGATTCGGTTTTTCATTGGTTCGACTAAGCGACCAAGTTTTTCTTTAAAAGCAGACATGATAGCTCCTTATTGTATTAGCTTGTACGTTCAATGATCCAAACACTGTTACCATCACAAATCGATGTGAGACCAGGTGTCTTTCCCCCCAAGGATCATACGCTATAGAATTTACAAATTTGGTGTTTGATTTAGTAGTCTAATTACAGGCCTATTGCCTTACTTATCATCAATTTTGCAGTTCTGGAGAATGCTGCTTTGCAAAATCGATACACTCCACTAAAAAATCTTCAGTTTCGGAAACCAAGTGACCGGTGATCAGAATGCAACAGACCATTTTATTCACTCCATTGCGACCCGTTTATGATTAAAATACAATATTGATTTAGATTTTAGGCGGGTCTATTTTATTTTCCGTAATCAATTGCCCAATTGCAATTCTTGGTAAAAATAAAATCGTACATAAAAAGAGCCGGCAGTATGCAAAAGAATATCCGCTTTACTATCATCCATCGAATACTGATGACAATAATTATTTTATCAATTATCGGCAACAACCACGCTGTTGGGCAGGTTGCTGGATACTTGGGCTTCTCCGGGGGATCGGTAAATGATGATGATGAAGAAAAAAAAGGCTACTGGGTAGAGTTCGGTGCTTACGGAAATATTCATCGAAAGCTGGTTTTGGGTGCCAAACATACTGCCGGATTGATGTTTATTGATCTTGGATATTCACTTGTCACAAATGATTATATCAATATCTACCCGGCGATTTCATTCGGATCGGACTTAGGCTCATCATCGGCGATTGACGCATCATTTGGTATCGATCTTTACGAAGGCCATAAGCTGGCCCAGAATAAAAGAAGTATGGTGTTAGGTCTGCGTTTGGGTATTAAAAGTCCAATCAATATGCAGCTTGATACTTACCAGGAGGGTTTTTATTTCCAGTTGCGCTACGGGTCGATATAGTTCCAAAGACAATTCAAGCAGTTAATGTCGTTCGAATAGAAGCAGATCCAGTAGAGCTTTTTAAGTCTTTACAGTCAATCCTACTGCTAGCCTTAATGCTGTTATTTTAGCAAAACCATTTTCCGGGTTTGTCGATTGTCCTCCGCCACAAACTGATACAGGTAAACTCCAGCACTAACCGGTATTCCCAGCTCGTTTGTCGCATCCCATTCAATGGTCCTAACGCCCGCCGGTTGTCTTTCATCAATTAGGATTTTGATCCGTTCTCCCAGCAAATTGTAAATCGCAATTTTGACTGTCGCCTGTCTGGGCAAAACATATCGAATAGTCGTGCTGGGATTAAATGGATTAGGATAACTCTGATATAATCTAAATTGTTCCGGTAAACTGGTAGTGGTTAGGCCACCCAGGGGCGTGGCCATCATGGGAGCGCTTTCGTTACTTAATCGATCCAGAGCAGTAACGACATAATAATGCAAACCGGTTGCCTGGTCAGTATATAAAGTATCCGTACCGGGAACTATCGCCAGGATATTGGCGGGATCCTCAATATTAACGGATAAAGAATCAAAGCGATAAATGACATATTTGGCGGCTGAATCACCGTCTGACGCGGCTGCCGGATGACACCAAGAAATATGATAATCATCGACATCCTGTTCTACGGTTACACTGCAGGGACTTAAAGGCGGTATACTATCCTTCCAGGTCATGATCGGCGTAATAGCAGGATAAGGATATAGATTATAGCGTAGCGAATCAAGGAAACCACGCAGGTCGGTCATCAAGCCGTTACGAATCCTGAAAAATACACTGCCCTTGCAACCTTCCGTCATCCGATTTAAGCGAATCTGGTTTGGCATTTCCTGGTTTGACCAGTTGGGAATCCGATACGCGGCTTGCCCCACGTAAAGCTGGCGATCGTTGATCGATACCTCGCCTGCCCACCAGGGCATCAACAGACCATAATCCTGACCGCCACCGAAAGGCCAGTATAATTGTGGTGTCAGGTAATCGATGGAACCGGCCTGCAACCAAGCTATCGGATCACAATAGATAGCATCATAGGAACTGAGGCCAACAATATCCGGCGGTACATTGTGTTTCCAGATTCCGAAGGGCGAAATACCGAATTTTATTTCCGGTTTAACAGCCTGGATACTGTCATACAGACTTTGCACCAGCAGATTGACATTATCCCGGCGCCAGTCTTCAATATCGGTAAAACCCCGGGGTTCGGCTGCGAATGTAGCGGCATCTTCATTAGTAATACCATTGGGGGGATAGGGATAAAAATAATCATCCATATGGACGCCGTCGATGTTATAGCGGTTGACGACATCCATAAAAACATTCACTGTATAATCCCGTACCGCCGCTTTGCCTGGATCGAGAATCACGGCTCCAGTTCGCAAATCGCGATCTTCATTTTCCAGCGCTAATGTGTTCGAAAACATATAAGCGGGGCGCCCATTCCGACTCCTGGTACCTACATTGAGCACCCAGTCCGGATGCTGGTGATAAACATGGCTGCTATCTAGACCGGCCAGATTGCTGGCGGTGCTGATGCGATAAGGATTGAACCAGGCATGCAATTCGATGCCACGGGAATGGGCTTGATCGATAAAATATTCCAATGGATCGTAGTAGGGATTGGGCGCCTGACCGGAGTTACCGGTAAGCTCATGGGACCAGGGTTCGTGATTCGAATCATAAAAAGCATCACAGCCCGGCCGCACCTGAAAAACGACGGCATTAAAATTATAGCTGCCAAGGAAATCCAACATTTGACGAATCTCAGATTTCTGAGTGCTGGTTGACGACTGATTGCGAGGAAAATCAATGTGCGATGCGGTGGCTATCCAGGCGGCACGAAATTCATGCTTGGGTTGATCTGTGCCTGGTGCAAAATGTACTGTGAAAACTACAATCACGGCGATTAATGATCGGATTCGATTCATACCGACTCCATTTGATTTTTTTACTGTCTGGTACATTAATTACCTCAAAATGTATTAAATGAGAATAGAATATAAGTCATGTGTAAAACATATTGGTGCTGATTTCGATTGGAAAATTAATGAATAGAGAACCAGGTGAATCCAACGCAATATTCAAATTCAGTATCAAATAAAAGCTGTGCAAAATATTGCCGAATCGATATCCGGCTTAAACAATATTTCAACGGAATTTGCTGTAATTGGACGGTAGAACCTGCGCGAGATCATCTTTTTCATTTTTAGAAATAAAGGAATTTGTTAATGAATTGATATTGCACCTATAAAATTGATCTGCACTCCAACCAAACGTGTTTGCCAGTTTAAAATACTCATCAGTCAAAGTTACATTAACCAATGATCTTGCGTCGGTATTAATACCTACAGAAACTCCGGCATTGTAGAGAAAATCAATCGGATGATCTGCATATTCATTGAACACATCCGTTTGAATATTGCAGGTTGGACAAATCTCCAGGTGTATTTGATGTTGTACTAGAAATTCAATCAATTCTTCATCCTCAATGCTTCGAACACCGTGGCCGATTCTTCCTGGTTTAAAATATTTTATTATTTCCCATACACTTTCTGCACCCTTTGCTTCACCGGCATGGGCAGTTCGTGGAATATCTTTTTTTATTGCATACTCAAATGCCATTTTGTGAGCATCGATTGGATAACCAGCCTCATCAGCGGCAATATCAAATCCGACAACACAGGTATGCGCCATATATGTCTCCACTAATCTGATTGTCCGATAACTTAATTCGTCATTGTAATGTCGGAGCGTACATAATATAACACCGGCTTTAATTCCCGTTGATCTACTATTATCTGACACACTACCGGCAATTATCTCAACGACTGTTTCCGGTAATAGCCCTTTCTTCAAATGTTGAAATGGAGCAAAACGTAACTCTGCATAAATAACATTATCCCGTTTCAATTGTGCAAATAAATCCTTTACCACTTCTATGAGTTCCTCCTCAGTCTGCATTAAATCAATTCCACTGGAACTACATTTCAAAAAATCCGCCAGATCAGTGCATTTCTCGGGCGCAATAAATTTTTTGATATATTTCTCATCTGTAAACTGTGGTCGCAATCTTTTTACAGCATCAGGACTTAGTGAACAATCGAGATGAAGATGAAGCTCTATTTTGGGGATGGAGAGAAGTGATTTATAATTCATTTTCAATTATTGTTGCTCACCTTTTATTCATTTAATAATTGCCTGGAAAAAATAATCAGTGGTGAAAACCTGTATTAAGCTGTTGGTCGTTTATTTATGCTGTTTCTCTTTAGCTGCACCAGAACAGCACCAATAGCGGCGATTGTCATTCCAATACCTTCCTGAAGTGTAATCTTTTCATCAATGAAAAACCAGGCCAGAATTGCTATTTGAATCAACATGGTGCCATTGATAATACTTGATTCCATTGCAGCAAGAGTACGGAGTGTGTGGTTCCATAATGTAAAAGCAAGAGCTGTGTTTATGCCGGCCAGCCAAAGCAGTAATAACCAATTTACTGGACTAATGGATGGAATTCCGTTGATAGCAATTCCTATAATCAGCAGTAAAATAGAACCGACTCCCATACTGACGGAGGTAACTACAACCGGACTAATGTCTTTGCTCCTGTTGATATTCCGTCCCAGAATAGAAGAGCCGGAATTTGCCAAAACACCAATAAACATCACAGCCAGACCAATACCTTGATTTCCCGAAAAAGAAATGGGCAGGAAATAAAATAGGATTCCAAATATAAAAAGGATTGCACCCGACCATTGAATCAGGCTCGGTTTTTCACCCAACAGCGCGATACCCATTATTGCTACGATTATCGGGGTAAAATTGAGCATCAGACTCACGCTCACCGCAGGGAGTAAATATAATCCCAGGAATTGCGTGCCTTGAGTGAAAGTATAAAATACAATGCCCAGTAAAATCAGTTTCCTCCACTGTTTGGCATGGAGGTTTTTTATTTCTTCAATATAATTCTTTTTTAATAGGAATGGAATGAAACACAAGAAGGCAAGGATGTAGCGCAATCCTGCAAAACTGATGGGTGGAATCTCAGCGAGGCCCCATTTTATGATTATAAATGATGTCGACCAGAGAAAGGTGACTAACAACGCTTGAAGAACGATAGAAAAATGATGAAAAGGCTTCTGATCCAATCACTGCTCCTTGTGCTTATAATAAGCGGTTAAGCCGGCGGATGATTTCTGCGGTACCAAGAATGTATTAATTTTCATACCTTCAAACATGTTACACACTTCTAATCTTTGATATCGAGCTGCATGCTATTGGTGTCCGCAACAGTGGCTGTTAGTCGGCTTTCAATCTCATTAAGATCAGCAACTTGTACGCTGGCCAGAAAACTGTCACTAGATGCTCTGGTACCACCATAAACATATATTTTATTATTGACTATTTCAGCAGCTGCATGTCGTCGTCCATACATGTTTGATTTGACTAGATTAAATTCTCTCGTTTTGGTATTAAATACTGCTAATGAGCTCAAATTGTTGTAACTGCCAACCAACCAAATAAAATCACCATGTTTGGTTATTGCGTTAGCTGAGATACCTACAGGCATATCTCCAAGATAATACCAATTTTTGTTAGTTATGTTGTAGGCATGAATTTTTGAAGAAACCTTACCATTATATCCTCCAAATAGATAAAGAACGCCATCTACAATTTCACCACGTACATGTTGGTGTTCTGGTATTACCCCCGTCAATGTCCAATCACCAGTAACAGGATCAAATATATACATTTGATTATAGTAATTTCTACCAACCTCTCCACCAAATACGTATATTTTTTCATTCCAGACAGCAGTTCCGGAATAGCAGACGGGTGAAGGATTATCTTTTAAATAAGTAATTTCTCCTGTTTTGGTATCAACAACTTCAACTGTTTCATTTAAACCAGAATTTGGTCCGTATCCGTTGAATACATATATTTTCCCATTAATATATTCTGCTGAAACGTATCGTTTTGGTATCAATTCACTTGTTAAGATCGACCATTCATCTGTTTTTGTATCATATCTTATAATATCGGTTGTATAAAAGGGGAAACGAGAACTACCGTTAATTGCGTATAGATCCTCCCCATCGGTTGTATATCCCATTCCATATCGACCGCCTTTCATTTTTTTTAATTCATTGGTTTTGCTAAAATATAAACTAAGTGATGGCGTCTTATCTGGTGATACATTTTGAATTAGTGTACAGGAGGATCCAGTTAATAAAATAACAAGTAAGCTTTTTATTTTATTCATTTTATCTATTAAGCCAACCAACGGATTGGCGTTTGAGTAGTGTGGGCGGCTGAGTGTTTGATATTTTGATTACTTTTTTTTACCCCATGGAATTTATTTTTCAGCCGGCCAGACCTGCTTCCCGCTGAGATAAACCGCCACAACCCGGAGTGACCCTTCCGGATCATTATCAAACAATACCAGATCGGCAATTCGTCCCGAACGGATTTTACCTCTCTCAGTTAGTCCCCATAGATCGGCACGATCACCAGTCAATTTTTTAACTGCTGCTTCATCAAGAACAGCCAGACGGTCAATTGTGGGCATTCCATTGGTGGATACCAGGGGCAGATTCGAATATTGTTTAAACTCAGTGCTGTCCAGAGCATTGTTTTCCATCAGCACTCCAATGCTGCCTTCCAATTGCTTCAACAGGCTCAAAACGGCATTGGCCGTGGTCAATTTTCGCTTCACTTCAATTGCTGTTTCCCGATTTCCTATAAAGCCAGATTCAATCAGAGCCTGCTCCAATTTAGTGCGACTATTCCCAGCCGCCGGTAGGGCATAAATCAGCGTGGTAAATCCCTGGCCCAGCAACTCATCGGATCGATCAACCAGCTCCGGCAAAGACAGCGCGTCAGTTTCTACTATTCCGATCAATCCCGGCGTGAGAAAAAGGTTCTCACCAATTATCGTATCCTTGGCGGCAAATACATTCAGGTCGCCAAGGTCGGCGATCCGCCCGACTCCATTTTCAAAATTAATCCCCAGATCAGCCTTAAAGACCGGTGCCCCAGTCCCATTGACCACGGACACATCACGGATCAGCAGATCATACAGATCGCGGCCATTGACGGGTAATTGATCGTAACGTTCCGGGTCTGCCGTGGTATAATCACCGGTCGCAATGGCCTGCAGGGCAACCAGAAAAGCAATAAAATTTGTTTTCTGTAGAAAAGCGTCAGCTTCACCGAACCAGCCCGCTGATTCAATCAGGACCGTGCTCACACCCCAATTCTGCATCGAATCACCGAACGCCCGGGGCATATAATCAGCATCATACTTGGCAATGTGGCCCTCCAAATAGGGATTCAAGGCATCCATAATTACCACCGCTAACTTTTTGGCACGCGTTCGTACCAGATTATCGTCATTTTTTGCATTAAACGGTGGCGCCATCAGGGCTAAAGCCACCAATTGATCGCTTTCCCCGACTGTTTCCCGTGTACTCATATCATGGAGATTGAATCCGAAGTCTGGTGAATAATCTTCTTTAAGGCTGAATAAAACCTGCCCCTCCGGTGATTGCAGATCCCGGGCATCGCGATTTACATCAATCCCGATAGTATTGCGGCGGGTAAAGCGCTCGGCGCCATCGGGATTCAACATTGGGATGGCCAGAATGGTTAAATTTTCCAGAATTGATTTTGCCGGATCCTGATCGGCTGTGGAACATAGATAATTGAACATATCAAACAGCGCCGCTGTGGCCGTTGGTTCATCCCCATGCATTTGGCTCCACAAAAGCACCTTTATTTCACCGCTGCCAATTTTGACCAAATTAATCGGCCGTTTTTCCACCGATTCACCGACCTGCTGAAAATGAAACTGCTCCGGGTATTGCATTCGCAACAGGTGCAACAGCGAGTCCACGGCAGCATATTTAAGTTTCCGTAGTGGTTTTTGATACAACCTATAGTTATCATAAAGCTGGTCCAGTCGTCGACTTTCACCAGCGATGGCAAAGGCTGGATGTTCCACAGAATACCGTTCTAAGATATCCTCAGCTGACAGGCTATCAATTATATTGTGAGGTGGAATTGGAACGACAGTATATCCGCTCTCATTTCCCACCCGGTCGATCGCCGAAAGCCTGACTTCATTCAGTTGATTGATCATTTCCGGAATCGGCAATGAACCTGACTCACTCAATTCACCGGGATCGATGGCTCTTAAAGTGTACAGGGGCAGATTATTGGTTGTTCCGGGCTGGTTCAGGATCGAATAATCCCAATGGTTGCCGTACTGGTAGGCCAGCACCCATCTGAATACATCCTCCGGCGCCGGATGTGACCAGTTGATGACCAGTTGATCCTGTTGTATATCAGCTTTAACTAGTGGTGAGGCCGGCGGGATTTTATCCAGCCAGGGTGATGGTGGAACCAGGGCAGGCCGCTTATACGGTCCTTTGATCAAGGCCGAAGCCAGGCTCTGATTGGTGATCAGCGGGCCGAAACTCCAGTGTACATTTCCCGGGCTGTCCGGCAGCATCCCACGGGTGATCATGATCTGATTGACAGATTCATCGGCACCGGTGTCGCCGCGACGTCCAATACTAATCCCGGGCCAGAGATGGCGTTTATGCTGGTTTTCATCATCCCACCAACCCAGCAGAACCGGATAACTCTGAGGCACCTGGTTGACCGGCCAGTATAATTGCGGTGTCCAGTAATCGATCCAGCCTTTTCGTAACCACAGGCGGGCATCGGCATATAGTTGAGCATATTGATCGAAACCACGAATCGATGTGGGATAATTGGGCCGCCAGATGCCAAAGGGACTCAGGCCGAATTTCACATGCGGTTTGGTCTTTTTAAGCTCTGTATACAGGCGCTGGATAAACCGGTTCACACCGTCGCGGCGCCAGTCATCCCGGGAAAGTTTTCCACCACCGCTCTGGTATTCTGCCCAATTGGTGCTATCAGGGAAATCCGCATTCCCGTTATAGGATGGATATGGATAAAAATAATCATCGAAATGAATTCCATCCACATTATAACGCAGGACGATATCCATTACCACGGCCAGAGAATGCTCCTGAGTGCCGGCTTGGCTTGGATCCAACCACCAGTAGCCCGTGGACAATTGAAGGCATAATTCCGGTTTTTGCTTAATGATCGATTGCTCACTGACCGGACCACCACGGATGTGGTGCGCCCGGTATGGATTCAACCAGGCATGCAATTCCAATCCCCGTTTATGAGCCTCTTCAATCCAGAATTCCAGTGGATCATAATAAGGTTCCGGCGCCTGCCCCTGAACGCCACTTAAATAATATGACCAGGGCTCCAGATCGCTGGCGTAGAGCGCATCACATTGGGGTCGCACCTGAAATACAACCGCATTGAAATTCAATTCCTGCAAGCGATCTAGAATCACAATGACTTCCGCCTTTTGCTGCTCGGTGGGCAAACCCGGTTCGCTGGGCCAGTTGATATTGGCAACGGTGGCTACCCAGGCCGCCCGGAACTCCCGCTGAACCTGCGGTCCAGCAACTGGCTCGTATTCGTATTTTGCAGGCTGGAAAGTGGCGCAATTGAAGAAAAGGACTGGTGCGCTGCACAATACCACCAACTTCTGTACCGACTTGAACATGTTATTCCCTGATTTGAATTATATACTACCCAATATTAAACCTGTACATAATTATACTTAAGAAAAATTATTTTCTAGCAGCTGGAAAATAATTTTGGTACCGGGTCAGTCTGGAAGGACTGCCGATTACTGAACCTGAGAGCAAGAATCGGTTATTGCATGAAAAATACAATCTTGGATCGGCTTTTTAATTCCTTATTCAATATTATAATAGCGGGAATAAATTCATATTTGGAAATTCATTCAGTTAACAGTCAACACCAATGGTTTAATCGATGAAATCAAAAGTCCTGCATTATTTTTTCTGCCTACTAATGTCAATCACCCTGGTATCCGCACAAAACGCACCACCAATTCCAGATTCTTATGCCCGGCTGGAATACGGAACAAACGATTCTTTGGTTTATATCTCCATTGATGGCACCAGAATCACAGCCTCACCCCGCACAGATGGCTATAAACTAAATAACCTACGGTTTCTCCCAGTTGCCGATGATTCCTCTGTTGCATTCAATTTCCAATCACCTGAATTGAGTGGCTGGCTGTATTACGGATTGATCCTGACCGATGGAATTAAATATCATTATCCTATCTTTTTTCACCGACGGTCACCAATTGTTGCCGGGAAGGCATCAATTATTATCAAAAAGAACCTGGGGGGCTTGTTTGATATATCCGGGTGGGAAAAATCTGGTATCATCAGGTTTGGTTATCGTATTACCAATGACGTCGGCGATATTCTTTATGATGGAAAGATAATAATAACTGGCACCGGTCCTTTCGTTGTTGCACCATCCATTGTTGAAGGACCGTTTATCAATCTGCTGACACCGCAGGGAGCCACTATTTCTTTTGAAACAAGTGTACCGCTAAAGGCTGAAATCAAGGTTGGCCGTTACAAATTCTATGATGAGGGTACCACAATTCATCATGAAATTGAGGTTACCGGCCTTAAAAGCGACCATGATTATGATTACACTGTAAAATATGGTGAATTGAGCGACACCTATTCATTCCGCACGGCACCGCAACCGGGAGCCCGTAAACCATTTACGTTTGGTTATGCCAGCGATGGTCGCGGCAACACCGGCGGTGGTGAACGAGATATCAAGGGTACCAACGCTTATATAATGAAACGCATTGCGGTGGCGACGGCAAATAAAGGAGCTAGATTTTTCCAGTTTACCGGCGATTTCATCGAGGGCAATAAGACCGATCCTGAATCAATGTACCTGGAATATGCCAATTGGAAGCGAGCAATTGAGCCTTTCGCACATTATATCCCCTATATTCCAGGAATGGGAAATCACGAAAGCTTATGGAAGTGGTTTTCCAATAACGATCGCTGGATAATTATCGACAGCTTTCCTTTTAATGATAATTCTACCGAAGCGTTATTCGCCCAAAATTTTGTTAACCCGCTTAATGGCCCACTTAGTGAAGATGGTGCTGTATATGATCCTAATCCTGATATAATAGATTTCCCGACCTACCAGGAAAATGTTTTTTATTATACCTATGATAACGTCGCAATGGTTGTGCTCAATTCGGATTACTGGTATGCGCCGACGGTCTGGCGATATCCGGAAACAGGCGGTAACCTGCATGGATACTTGATGGATAATCAACTGAAATGGTTACGTGGAACATTGGCGACACTGGAGCAGGATCAGAATATAGACCATGTTTTCATTACCCAGCACACCCCTATCTTACCCAATGGTGGTCATGTTCGTAACGCCATGTGGTGGCACGGTGATAACACAAAACGACCAACCATTGCTGGGATTCCGTTGTCAAAGGGTATTCTTGAAAATCGTGATGAATACCTGGATATACTGATGAATTCCAGTAGCAAAGTTCTGGCTGTATTGACCAGTGATGAACATAATTACCACCGGATGTATATCACCAAGGATACGCCTATTTACCCGGAGAAGTACGATAAACCTCGGCTGACAAAATTCCGCCCCTTTTGCCAGATCAATAATGGAGCCGCCGGTGCACCCTACTATGGCCAGGAAACGACACCCTGGTCTGGTTCGGTGGATAAATTTTCATCACAATTCGCCGTGGTATTCATCCATGTCAATGGGAAATCCGTCAGTGCTGAAGTGATTAATCCTGACACGATGGGACCAATCGAATCATTTACACTGGTTAAATAAGCATCAGGAAAACTGCTAAATTATTTGTAAGAGGAATTTCAAACGGCTAGATTAAATCATATTCTAAGAAATAAGCTGACCAGGCCCCAAAATCAGTTATACTTGCTGTCCTTGCTGGTTTTCCTGCTGGCCATCACAGCCGCTATCTATCTCAATTGGCCTTCGTTGACCAATTATGCTGTTTACAAATCTGATATCCGCCAGTCACCGCATTGGGCAGCATATCATCAGACTTCATTTCAAGATGATGATTTACTGCTACGCTATGCTCAGTTCAATGAAAGTCCACTGCAGAATCTGATCTATTATATCGGGACCTATTTCATTGAAATGGTAAACTTGACCAAGGTACTAACGGTAGTCAGTTACGGATTTGCGGCCCTATTATTTTTTCTAATTGGCCAATCTTTGTATGGTAAACGCGGTGGATTACTAATTGCATTATTCTTCACATTTTTCCCGGGGCAATTTGAATATTCGATTGGTTTCTTTTCAAAATTCTGGATCACACCCACAATAATGATTGCGTTTTGGAGCCTGCAAAAGCAGCGTTGGCGGGATTTCCTTTTTCTGATGCCTTTTGCTGCACTGGCCTATCCGCCGACCGCAGTTATGGTGGTTGCTTTTTCAATTGTATTTATAGCACTGGATATTGTCACAACTCGACAGCTCCCCCGACAGCTGATTATTAATCTGGCAATCGGATCAATCATTGGTGTGGGATTATTAATGTTGAAATATATTTCACCACCGGCGGGGATTGGCTCAATGACATCCGGTTCAGTCCTGCGAACGATGCCGGAAATGCTGGCCGGTGGCCTCAATTGGGATCCCTATTTACCAGTGCCATCAGTATTTTCAGAATTATGGCAACGGTTGAGTCATCCATACGTGATATTAACTACAGCGCTATATCTTATTATTTTACGTAGGCAGGTAGCCTGGAATCAAACCATGACCGCACTTCTGATTGCAGCGGTGGGAATTTATCTTCTGGCAGATATTTTATTCATGCAACTGTATATTCCCAATCGCTACACCCGCCATGCCCTGGCAGTACTGTTGATCCTGTGGAATGGCCGTAATATTGATTTACTGATCGCACGGATTTCCGGGTTTCGGCTGAAAGTGACTGCAACAACTGTTATCCTACTGTTAACAAGCACTGCGTATTTCGAAGATTTTGTGGAGAGTGAAAACTCAATCGATCGTCGTCGCTATAATCCCCTCTGCCAATTTATCCGTCAACTACCTGATAAGGCTTTAATTGCCGGACCACCGTTTTACATGGATAATGTTACCGTCCAGGGCAAGCATAGTGTTTTATGCAATTTCAAGCTGGCGCATCCCTGGTTCACAGAATATTATAGTGAAATCAAAGAACGGACACGGGCAACCTTCCGTGCCATTTATGCTACTGACAAAGCAGCAATCAATGCTCTAAACAAAATCTATGGTGTGGACTATTTTGTAATCGGACTATCTTATTATAACCGGGATCGCATACGGAAAGATCTGATCTATGTCGATCCCTACAACGACTACATCCGTGAACTAACATTAGACCGGGCCGGTTTTCTTTTGAAATACCCGCCAGAAGAAGCTATTGTTTATCGTGATTCACGCTATACGGTGGTAAAATTACCTTTATAATTCGACAAATTAATGGCAGATAAACCAGATAAATATTACACCCAGGTTCAATCAGTTTTTGATGATTTTGGCTATCGGCAGGATGGGTACTATGATTCAAGTTTCCACCGGATAAATGTAAAACAGACGGTCTAGCAACGAATGATTCGCCAATCAATCATTTCATATCTCAATGATAACCTGTCTGCTGATTGCCAGCTGAATCTGTTCGATGCCGGTTGTGGCCGCGGTGATTTTACCAGCCGGTTACACCAACTTTTCGGTTTTCAGAAATCGCTCGGGATCGATTTCGCTCCAGCAATGCTGGATATCGCCAACAGGTAATATGGAAAACTTCCCGGTTTATTATTTGATAATGTTGACCTGTCACAAAAATTGCCTTTCAAAAAAAATGAATTTGATGTGAGCGTGGCACTGAATATTTTGCATCATCTACTGTCAGATGATCAGCAGAACCTGATAACAGAATTGTGCAGAATCACTGAGATGGCTATTATAATAGAGATTAAACAACCCCACTTTTTGTGGCGAATTCGTGGTGGCTATCGGGCTTTTGGACATTTACAGTTTTACCCCAGTGAAATAAAATTGATTGAAAAACTATTTTTGGAACAAGGATATACTTTAGTGACTAACAAACCAATCTTTGGTATTGCTGCGTTATCACCCATAGTATTATTGATATTCAATTCGGTGGGAAAAACTTATTTTAGAGCAAAATCTTGAGCAAAATTTCTAATGGGAATATGATTTTAGTAACCGGGGCAGCTGGTTTCATTGGGTCCCATCTTTGCGAAGCTTTACTGGAACGAGGCGCAGGAGTAATCGGGCTAGATAATCTGTCCACCGGTCGGATATCCAATTTGCAACAAATTTTTAATCATCCGGAGTTTCGTTTTATTGAAGGCGCTGTTTCCGATCGTGATTTGGTGGATAAGTTGTTGACTGAATGCGACAGTGTTTACCATCTTGCGGCTGCAGTCGGCGTAAAATTGTTGACCGAAAATCCCCTGGCCGCAATAAAAAACAATTCCCGTGGGATAGATACCATCTTTGAGCTGGCCGATCAACACCGCTGTAAAATTTTCTTCGCATCGTCTTCCGAAGTGTATGGCAAAGCCGCTGAAGGAGCGCTCCGGGAAACCGACCCGATTGCGCTGGGACCGTCAACCGTATTGCGCTGGAGCTATGGCTGTGGCAAAGCACTTGGTGAATATCTCGGGCTCAGTTATTACCGCCAGACAAAATTACCGGTGGTCATCGGACGATTTTTTAATATTTGTGGTCCGCGCCAGACAGGTGCTTACGGAATGGTAATTCCACGATTTGTCGAAGCTGCACTAACAAAAACAGAAATCCCGGTTTATGGTGATGGCCAGCAAGTCCGCAGTTTCACCTACGTAACCGACGCAGTCCATGCTGTGATCGATCTGATGCAAGCCAAGGATACGGAGGGGCAGGTATTTAATATTGGTAATCCGCGCCATGTCACTATCGCTGATCTGGCCCGGCTGGTGTTGAAAGCCACGGGCAGTTCTGCTCCCTTAAAATTCATACCCTACAATGATGCTTACGGACCGGACTTTGAAGACATGGAGTATCGGGTACCCGACATCTCCAAATTGGAACAGATGATCGGATTCCGCCCGCAGGTAGATCTGGAACAGATGTTGAAGTTAATCATTCAGAATCGGCGTTCTACGAATTCAACAAGCGAAAGTTGATTGAGTTTGAAATCGGCTGAGAAAACATTTTTGCGCGATCTCCTGCTGATTATCCTGCTGGTTCTGTCCTTGACGATTTATTTATACGGTCCGGTAATATCCGACCCCTATCGATTCCACAACAACTGGCGCCAGTCACCTCACTGGATCAGTCCCGAAAAACAGAATTTCCATCCCGATGATCTAATTCTTCGTTATGCCGAATTCAATACCAGCCCATTAGGCAATTGGCTATATAAAACACTGGCACTTACCGGCCACGACATTATTTGGGGGAAAATGAACACAATCCTGTTTTTTATGGCCATGGTTTTAATAGTATTTATTATCGGACGTAAGTTTTATAATCGCCGGGCAGGCTGGATCGCGGTTGTTATTATTTTGTTTTTCCCCAGCATCTTCAAAGAATTTTCCGGCGGATTTATGAGTGGTCTGTCGGCGCTTTTACTATGTCTGACAATCCTGGTAATTGAGACCCGGAAATGGGTATGGGCGATACCATTGATGGCCTTCCAATCCCTGGCTTATCCGATGGTTGCAGTTCATACCGGAATGATCTTTCTGGTGGATATTCTACTTAATGATCGCAAACTTTTGTTAAATCGTCCTGAATGGAAAAATAAATATTTGCCATTGCTGCTGGCAGTATTAATCAGTGTTGCGTTTATGTCCGGGAAATATCTGGAATCACAGCATGAGTTCGGTCAACTGGTCACAAGAATGGAAATTCAGGATCGTGATGCATTTAAATGGGAGGGCCGCTATCCGTTGATTCCGGTGAAATCTCTGTGGTTTCAACTGGAGGAACGCTGGTTTAACTGGTTTCATTTGCTGTTATTTCTGATCCCTTTTTATTATCTGGCCAAAGGCGTATTCCGCTTACCGCGCGGGTTACCAGCCCTGTTTTTTGGTAGTTTAATAATGTATGTGCTAGCAGACATTTTCCTGATGAAATTGTATATCCCAGATCGCTACCTGCACTATTCATTACCGATTTTCATGGCGTTGGCTGGTGGGCACTGGTGGGCCCGGGCTTTCGATCAGGAGATAGACCGACCTCGAAAATTTTCACTAGGTCGATTCCGGTTGCCAGTTCAACCGGTCATCCTGGCAGGAATAGTAGTAGTTGGTTTGGGAGCTATGGAATTCCGAACTGAGCTTAAACCGGGTCTGAAGACCGACCATTATGGCAGTGGAAAATTATACCAGTATTTACGAAAACTACCCGGCCAACCAATGCTGGCAATGCATCCCCGGCGGGCCAGCGACATCCCAACCTTGACAGGTAAATCAGTTTTGATATCCGAAGAATTGGGACATCCCTGGTGGACCGAATACTGGGACAACACCGTGGTTCGCACCGAGGATTTTTTCCGAGCCTATTATACCACCGATCCTGACACAATCCGAGCTTTTGTCAAGCGCTACAACATTGACTACTGGGTTGTCGAACCGCGCCATTTTTCTTTTCGCTATTTAAGGCGCCGGAACCAGTATTACATGGAACCCTTTGATCGTTGGATGCGACGGGAGTTGCATCCAGCTCCAACTGCATTGCTTAATCACTTACCGCGCGGCCAGTGGGAATTTTTTGACGGCCGTTATTACGTTATCTCATCCTCCAGATTATTGAACTGGTTGATGATGAATTATAATCCAAGGCAGCTGTGATATGTATGTAAATCCCAGCACAAAATCCCTGAATATCGCTAATCGCGATCTTAAGATTAATCCCGTTTGGCTACATTTTCTGCCGGTTTTTCTGGGCTTATTTTGCGGATTTATCTCGCTCTGTGGTTATTCAGTTTATTATGGATTTTCTGAAAATGAACCGGCAACCTGGCTGAGCCTTTGCTTGCTATTCTGGGGCTTATTACTCAATATAAATGCTATAGGTGATACCAGGAATCAACCGGTCATTCGTCGAATAGCCTTTGTTTTAGGTGCGATCTATTTTGCAGCCATACTGGACGAATGGTTGAAGGGTCACGAAGCAATTGGTTATTTCGTCCAAGATAATATTGGATTTATATCACCCAAAATACTGAATTACACAGATGATGTTTTGATCCTGCTGGCTGCGATCACCGGTATTATTATTCTGATTAACAGCATAAAACGAATTCCGGATAAAACGCATTATTACAAATATATTTTTATTGTTGCGGTACTCGCAATTCTGCACGGTTTACTCGACATCAGTAATCACCGTCACTATTTATGGCAATTATTTAATCCAAATGCTTCATACCGCAGTATGCATTTCTTGCTGGAGGTTCTGGGTTTTTTCGAAGAAACCACAAAATTATGGACCGAGTGGTTCATGATCCTCTTCCTGCTGCGATTATATCACAGGCAGAGTGGTCGTTTACGCTGGCAGATACAGGTAACGGTCGGTTCGTATTTGATGGTGGCAGGCATATGGGCAATTGCCCCGGGTGCTGACCAAATCCCCTTCCTGATCGCAAATCCCATGCTACACTATATACGCAATTATCATTTCTGGGTAATACTGGCTATGATCGCTTTTACCTGGACCTGCATCGCTTGGTATCGATACCAAAAAGATACCCAAAAACGATCGCTGGCCGGTTTATTTTTTGTTGCCCCCTGGTATTTATTGCTACCTGAAATGGCTGATAGTCTAACCTGGGTACCCGGTAATGGATTAAATCCAATAGTACTAATATGGATAATCCCTGCCTCAGTAATCGGGCTAGGATTATTCTTTGCGCCACAAAATCGCTGGCTATGGGGATTATTGATTCTGACCGGTATTATCGGTATCAGCACCAGTAATATTCTGTACCAGCCTGCATTAGTTTTTCAAGCCGGAGGTTTGGTGCTACCATTAATGATATATTGGCTTTGGCAGAAACGCAATTGGTCAATGATCATTCTGTTGGTAGCTGCATTGCTGGTAATCCAGAATCCATTCTGGCTGGTTGGCGGATTAGGATTCGCCATATTAGTCTGGATTGACCAGGACTGGAGAATAAAGTTCCGGTGGCGAAATATATTCGCTATTCAATTAGCCGCCATTGCGCTGACCTTAGCCTTATTTCCACCCACCTGGATCGATAATGAACATTTTGAGCCGCGCGAGAAGGTAATGTTTGAAACCGGATATCAAGACGTATTTTCGCGGGATTGAGCGCTGGTTGTTAGTTTTTTCCTAATGTAATTTCTCAGCTTGTGAACCAATCGGATAGAAATAGTAATGCCGGCTTGATTGCCGTTCCGGTTTATAATGAGTCTGACGCTTTAGCGAAGGTAATTAGAGATTTAGAATCGGTACTATTGGAGGTTTCCGGCGCCGATTTAATTTTTATAAATGATGGCTCGGCTGATCAATCGGCAGCGATTTTACAGCAGGCAGGCATGACTGTTATCAATCATCCTGTCAACCTCGGTTATAAAGAAGCATTGCGGACGGCAATGGTCTGGACATTGAGAAATAATTATAATTTCGTGGTTTTTTTCGACTCGGACGGGCAACATCGGACCGAAGATCTAATTAAACTAATTAGAGCTTATCAAATCTCAGGTGAAGATCTGATAATTGGCAGCCGTTATAAGGATGGAAATCAGTCTGGCTTTTCTTTTCGAAAATGGGGCACTAGTTTATTTTCATGGCTCGCAACTCGCTTTGCCGGAGTGTCGGTTACCGATGTAACCTGTGGCTTAAAACTGATTAGTCGCAACTACTTGCCAGTTGCTCTAAATCTGCCAACTGAAGATTTCCACGCTGAATTAATAGTTGGGTTGGCCCGATCGGGTGCTTCAATTCGTGAAGTAGGGATTGTTGTTCCGGACCGAACAACCGGGTCATCAATGTATCATTTTTATGACAGCATATTGTATCCAGCCCGGACAATGATTTGTCTATTGGGGGGATTGCTTTTTAGTAACCGTTTGAAACCAGTGAAAAGTGAGTAATTATGAACCTGCAAAGTAAGCTGATCGTAAGTGTAATCCTCCTAAGTTTGATAATCTGGTTGATGAAGAGTTTTTCCCAAAAGAAACTGACGACCGGGCAAACGACGTTCTGGCTGATGCTGCTGGTTGGAGCTGAAGTACTGACTTTATTTCCAGCCCTGGTACACTGGCTTTCGTTGATCTGGGGTGATCTCATACCGGTTTCATGGATCAGTTTTGGTGGAATTTCAATTTTAATAATGTATCTGTTTTATCAGACTTCTAAGCTCAATGTTCTACAATCACAAAATACAGACCTGGCTCGCAACCTGGCGTTTTTGGAGGAAAGATTGCGTCAGGTTGAGGAACAATCTGGCGGCAATGTATCATCGACAGAAAAATGATCTGTCTTTCCTTTGATATTGAAGAGCGCTTCCACTCGCACCTTTCAGCCAGTGGAACATCCCGTGATTGGCTCCTGCGAGATCGTATATCAAAAATAATTGATTATCTGATTGAGCATAAAAAATCCGCCACCTTTTTTGTCGTGGGTGAGTTGGCCGAACAATACCCGGATCTAGTTCGACGAATGTCTGATTCGGGGTTTGAGGTAGGAGCGCATGGTTATCAACACCGGCACTTGGGGCGAGTCAGCGTTCAGGAAGGTCGAAATGAAATATCACAGTCCAAATCAATTCTTGAGGACATAACCGGGCGTCAGGTGGTTGGTTTCCGGGCACCATCCTGGTCTGCCCAACGATCCGATGACTGGTATTGGGAATGCTTGCTGGAGTTGGGATTTCGATATGATTCGTCACTTTTTCCTTATCAAACAAACCTCTATGGATCTAATTCGAATTTGATTTCCCCTTTTCAAATCCGGCCGGGTTTACTGGAAATACCTCCCTCCGTTTTCAAGTATGGATTAATTCGCATTCCGTTTGGAGGTGGTTTCTTTTTTCGCTTCTATCCACTAATGGCAACTGAATGGTTTTTGAACCACAATACTCAGCGTGGGGAATTGTCAGTATTATATTTCCATCCCTGGGAATTTGAGCCTGATTATATGCCACCTGAAAATGGCGTTTTGAATCGAATGGTAGGGAACATAAATATAAAGAAAAACTGGGACAAATTTACCGTTCTAATAGATCGTCATCCGTGTCGATCACTATGCGATTTTTACGATACTCAGGGGATATGACGAAATAAGTGTGGACCGATTAATCTGGCAGCAAATAAAGGTAATCTTTTCCAGATATCTGTGGCCAGCAGTTGTAGATTAGTTGGCTGGCTCACACTGCGGTATTTTTTTCGCTGATTAATCACACGATAATTATAGAAAGCGGGAATTGCTTTAGCGCCCCATTTTTGTTTGAAATTCGCATGCGTAGAGCCTTTCGGGCTGCGACCCATATCAAATATCCGGATGCCCTGATCGTGACAATAATTTATGATACCCCAGTATTGGCAATAGTTGGATCCGAGTTGGCGATATTTATTTAGACTCCCAATATAAGGCGTAATTACAGTTTTGCTGGATCGGATAATAATTCCACCGGCCACCAGTTTATTCTGATACCATACTTCAGAAAACGACACTTCATCCTTAAAATATTTTTTAAGTAAACGGAAAAAATCCTGTCCGTGAAATGGGGTACCATGTATCTGCATTGTGTGGCTTAAGAGCCGAAATACAGAGTAGTAATTATCAGTGATGGTAAAAACCATTTCATTCCGCTGCGCTTTGCGAATATTCTGACGTGCATTTGATGTCAGTCGATTCTTCCAGGTATCATCCGGTGTGTTTGCTAATGATAAAGTGAATTCCTGAAAATCAGTTTGATGAAAATATCGTTGAGACAGCTTTTCTGGAAGTCGCAATTCAATATAATCAACATTCAATTGTCGGGCTATAACATCGATTTTATCAAGGAGCAGAGTACGTGCGGCTGTTGTATCTGAGTAGAAACCACCATAACCAAAAAAAGGACAGCTGATCAGCATATTGCCCATCAGGGGAGAATAAAGGTGATAGAGTGAAAAAACACCACAGATCTGGTCTCCCTCCATACTAGCCCAGGAATAATCTGGAATACCGTAAAGTTCCCGGAATAATAGTCGCCACTCAGCTCGATCTACGCAGTGTGTGTCACGGTGGCTCTCAATATAATTCTGCCAGTTGCTGGAATCGTTTAAATCATTAAAATTGATTGGTACTAGTGTAAGCATGTTTCTATTGAGAAACTATGCCCTAGATTACTCTATTTTAACCTGACAGTCGTGAGTTTCTCAGAGACACTCCGAAGCTCTCTTTCCGCA
>CAYTPW010000013.1:0-95404 GCA_964439935.1 uncultured bacterium
TCCGATTATCAATGATTTCAGCCTTTTCCTTCAAATCGTTAATCCAGTCTGAGTATATCTGCCGTTGTTTGTTGGCGGTCAGTTCATTTTTCAAAGCATCCGATTGGACTTCATATTCGGTGGAATCAAAAGTGGAAATCTTTTTAACCCGGATAATGGAATAGCCGCGAATTGTTTCCAGTGGCCCAAGCAAATCACCTGGTTTTGAATTTAATAATGCGCCGGTCACATAATTACTTAGTCCGATGGTAGTGAACGGTCGAATCAGCTTACGTGTTTCGTTATCGACTACTTCCAGTTGATCATTCTCAACCTTGAGACTATTGAAATCGGATTCAAAATTTAGCTGTCCTTTTAAATCATTAAACAATTGTATAGCCGCTGACTGCTGTTTTTCACGATGTATTTCACCGATAATTGTTTCCCTTACCGATTCAAGGGGCTGAGTTCCGGCTGCGGACAGACTGTCAAAGGTGAATACCGCGAAATACTGGTCATTTTCCAGAGGATTTGAACTGGTTCCGATTTCTTCATTATAAGCAAAACGCACTGCATTACGAAATTGACCCAGGCCTGGAACAAAAATCGTTTCTTCATACAAATTAGGAGCTTGCATAGCTTCGATCTGATGGGTGTCCAAGGCAGCCTCAAAACCATAATCCTGGGCATCATAACTGAAGAGGGTGGCCGCCCTCCTTAATTCTTCCCGGGTATTGGCACCTAAATTAATTTCCAGTAAAACATGCGCTGCCTTGACCTCTTCCCGATCATTCTCCGTCCGACGGTCAATAACCTTGATAACATGATAACCAAACCGTGACAATACCGGTCCGACAATGGAGCCCTTTTCAGCATTGAAAGCCGCTTCGGAAAATGGTTTTACCATTTGATCTTTACCAAACCAGCCCAAGTTGCCACCGCGTCCTGAATCAGCAGTAACCGCATTGCCGGGATCTTCAGTGTACCTATTGGCTAGAATCGCGAAATCTTCCCCTGCCTCAGCCTTCATTTTTATTGACAGGGCATCTTCAAAAACACGCATTGAATCGGTGGATGAAGGTATTTTATGCCAACTCACATAGCGCAAATGACGCTGTTCTTCCTGATAAAAATCATCAATATTCTTTTGGAAACGGGTTTCGATTTCCTGTTCATTAGGTTCGGTTTCATCGCCGGTGAAACTGTTATTAAGAACGTGCAGAGCATCGATAGTGTAATCAAGATTCCGCTTGATAAATTCTTCTTTGACTTCGGCATTCGTCGCTGTTACTGAAGAATTTATGAATTGTTCTAATTTCAGGTTAGGGATGTAGGAATTTTTCATATGCTGTTCGACCGTTACCCATTCATCACCTTGTGGATTCAAAACCGCCTGCTGATACTTGGCCTGGTCAAATTGACCATCGGTTTGGAAATCAGGTAGATTGGTAAGAAATGCCGGGGGACTTTCCAGTAAATGGAAGACAACCTCTTCATTTGTAGCACTAATATCCAGTTCTATCAATACTTCATTTATTAAGACTTCATTGACCATTCGATCCCAGATAGTATTACGAATTCTGGTTATCTGCTGATCAGTAATTTCTCTACCGTCGTTCCTGGCCTGCTCCAGTTCGGCATTGACCCGTTGCATGAATTGATCCGGTGGCAGGTTGATTCCATTTACCACACCAATGGCTTTCCTGGGATCGACTTTCCCCATCAGTTCATCAATAATATTTGCTCCGCCAACTAACCCGCCGATGCTCATACTGAGTAAAAATAGAATTAGTAATGCCCAGAGTACTATGTGCATCCGATCGCGCATGTGCGTCATCATTCCCATGAGAAAATCCTTTTAAAATTATCCAAATTAACCGACGAATTTATAGCCACCGACAGGCCGAAGCAATGAACTAAGGCTTAGGTTAATTACAAAAAATAATAATTTGATTAGCTGGGAGGAGAATAATAATTTGCAGACTCGGATGAATTCATATTTATATTTCCAATGGATTGAACTCCGATGAAAACCGACTTTGATTTAAAGAAATTGATTGGCTGTCGAGCCTGTCCCAGGCTGGTTGAATTCAGGGAATTAATTGCCCGAGAAAAAACCCAGCGGTTCAACGATTGGAACTATTGGGGTCGACCTGTTCCCGGGTACGGTGATACAACCGGGAAATTAATGATAGTGGGTCTGGCACCAGCCCGTCATGGAGGTAACCGGACAGGCCGCGTCTTCACCGGTGATAAATCTGCTGATTTTTTGATGAAATGTCTGTATCGGGCCGGAATCACCAACCAGCCTACTTCTGATAATCGTGATGATGGTCTGATCCTGTTTAACACATACATGACACCGGTCCTGAAATGCGTACCTCCACAGGACAAACCAACTGCTCTGGAACTTAAAGAGTGTTTTAAATGGTTTCGCAGGGAATTTACCAGCCTGCCCAATATTGAATGCATTTTAGCACTTGGTAAAATCGCCTTCGATACCTGTGTCAAGATCTGGATGGAAGAATATGGTCTAAAAAGAAAGGATTACCGATTCGGCCATAATCTGATTTATAGGCTGCCCAATAAAGTTTATCTGGTGGGAGCCTATCATCCTAGTCCCAGGAATGTCAACACCGGGCGCTTGAATGAAGGCATGATGGCCGAACTGCTGGTAAATTTAAAAGGATTAATCAATTGGGTATGAAAATTTTAAGGGTAATAATTCAGCTAGCGGTATTAATTAACCTGTCATGTTTATTTGGACAATTTACGGATATTACTCTGGAGGATGTTTTTCTCGAAAAAAAATATGATCCGGTTAAACTGGAAAATACTGCCTGGCTGGAGACCAATAATTCTCTGTTATTTTCCTACAGCGACTCTGTGCTGAATGACATCTATTATTTTAATAAGGGCATGAGTCAGCCCGAACTGTTTTATTCGATCAACTCGTTTGCTGTGGACGGAGTACAGTTGGAAATAGAATCTTTTCAGATTAATAGTACTGGCACATATTTATTAATCAGAAGTGAGGCCAAGCGGGTCTGGCGGAATTCGCGAAACGGTATTTATTATCTGGTGGAACTGGCGAATAACAGGATCAGTCAGTTATCTGTATCAAATACCAATCTTCGCAATGCTAAATTTTCACCGGACGGGAAAAATGTAGCTTATGTCCGTAAAAATGATTTGTACTGTTTCAAAATATCAAAATCCCGTGAACAACAACTGACCAATGATGGATCTGATAACATAATCAATGGGCAGTTCGGCTGGGTATATGAAGAAGAATTCGGATCAGCTGATGGTTATCGCTGGTCACCGGACAGTAAAACGATTGCCTTCTGGCGCGAAGACCAAACTCAGGTGCAACGCTATCTGCTGTTTGATGAATTGAAACAATACCCTACGACCCGATCTTTTGCTTATCCTAAGGTGGGTGAGACTAATCCAGTAGTGAATATTGGAATTGTTGATCTCAAGCGTGGCCGTACACGCTGGATGGATACTGACCAGGAATATGAAACTTATATTCCAAGAATCGAATGGACTGAGAAAAGGGATCAGTTGGCTATCATGCGTATGAACCGGCGACAGAATAGGGTGGAGGTATTATTCGGTAACACCAAGACCGGGGAGTGCGCGCTGATCCTGACCGATGAGGATTCGTGTTGGGTGGACGTGACCGATGACTGGCGATTCTTGAAAGATGGTAGTTTCCTGTGGACTTCAGAACGATCCGGTTACCGGCATATATACCATCATTCAGAAAATGGTAGTCTGATCAATCAATTGACGGATGGAGAATGGGAAGTAACTGAAATCATTGCCCTGGACGAAAAGGCTGGCAATCTGTATTTCACCGGTAAACTACAATCACCGCTGGAACAGCATTTTTACTCGGTGCCTCTAACTGGCGGTGATCCGAAAAAACTAACCACCGGTTCCGGATATCACAAGATTAAAGATTTATTAGATAGTCCGTTTTTTATCGACCATTTTTCCAGCCTTTCAAATCCTGGAATTATCTATTTGCTTGATAATACCGGAAAGCAGTTATCAACATTAGTCGATTCGCAAGCTGATCTTTTTGCCAATCTTGATTTGACTTACCCGGATCTGATTACTGTCACCACCAGTGATCAAAGTACCGTGTTAAATGCCAAATTGACGCTACCGGCCGATTTTGATCCTCAATTGAAATATCCAGTGATTGTGTTTGGCTATGGTGGACCGGGTTCCCAGGTTGTAACCGACCGCTGGGGGGGACGCAGTTATCTCTGGCATCAGTATTTAAGTCAGCAGGGATTCATTTGTTTTTCGATTGATAATCGTGGCACCGGGGGACAGGGAAAAGCATTCAAGATTCTGGCTTACGGTGATCTGGGGAACTGGCTGGTTAACGATCAGATCGAAGGCGTTAAGTATTTGCGGTCCCTACCTTATGTTGACGCAGATCGGATTGGTATCTGGGGCTGGAGCGGGGGTGGTTATATGACTGCGATGTGCCTGACCGAGGGTTATGAATATTTTCAGGTGGGTGTAGCGGTGGCACCGGTTACTGATTTTAGGTTGTACGATACAATCTGGACCGAACGTTATATGGGATTACTCCCAGATAATACCGCCGGATATGAAAATGCTTCTGTATTTAATTATATTGATAATTTTAGTGGAAAGCTGCTTTTGATTCACGGTACCGGCGATGACAATGTACATCCACAAAATTCGCTTAAACTGGCGGATGCATTTGTAAAAAAAGGAAAATTTATCGATCAATATTATTATGCCAATAAGAACCACAGCATCCGTGGGAAATACACTTCATATAACGTTTACAAGCGGATTGCGGATTATTTTATTGCGAATCTGTAAAAGGATGGTCAACCGGCGCTGGCTTTTCGCTCGTATCTCTCATAATAACCGATAAGATGGTTATTCTCATCCCGGACTGCCCGCATATAAATCCTCTGTTTGGCATCGTCTGTAATAATTTCTTCATCAAGTCCTGTTTCCATTTTAGCGAAGATAGCCAGCATAGTTTCACAGGATGCCTTATTATGACAATCCATAATTGAGCTATTAAGCAGGGAATAACCCTCTGAGTAGTGCTGGGCGGCAGCTTTATTCATATAGATGATCTTGTGGTTAGTATCAACCAACAGCACCGGATCAATCAGGCTATTGAGCAGGTGCTGATAGAGTTTATTATTCATTGTCAAAAAGCTGATTAGTTGTTTATTTCAAAGACGAACAAGCGATAAGTCTTGAATTTTTCAAATGATTCAGCCGTGAGTTTTCCGGATAAGTATTTCCGCTGCAGTTTGTTCAATTTTTTCCGAAATTTCCAGGTCAGGAGTTTCATCATTCGGGGATAATGACTGAATAGATAACGGCCTGAAAGGGTTGTTACTGGAGCGGCGACATTCTCTATGAAATCACTAAGGATTGTATAGGTTGGAGCTGTTTCGCGGGTGATATCAATGTCAATTATGGTTTTAAACACTGATTTTTTTAATTCATCGTTGAAACGGTTGAATTTATGGCCCCCGATAATGGGACTTTTTTCCGGTGTCTGCAAGCTGAAAAAATCACAGATAAGTAATTTCCCGTCGGGCTTGAGAAATTTCGCAGTCTGCTCCAGACCGGTTCTAATATCAACATATGCAAAACTTTCACTGAATAAAACAAAATCATAGCGTTTATCAGTCGTCATTGCTTCGTAAGTAACCGGATAAACAGTTGACTGATCGCCCAGCTTTTCACGCAGTTTATCAGCCAGGAATTGGCTGGGAATTACACAATCGACCTGATATCCTCGGTCAATCAGTTTTTGAGCAAGATTACCGGCGCCGGCGCCAACATCAAGAATTGATTTAACACCATCAGGGATATTATCAAGAATCAATGCGGAATGCTTTTCCTGGGCTTCAGCAAAATTAGTGAAATTGACCTTCTCTCCCTGAGGCCAGTAACCGTAATGTAGATCTTCGGTGTTTAAAAAGAATTTTCCTAACATTAGACCAATCTCCAACCCAACTTCCTTCGAATCCACCTTTGGAGCAGTACCCATTTATCCTCCCGGGTTATGAAATTAAAAAGATTATTGGCCCCAATTTAAGTCTGTGATTCAATCCGCAGCCTGCTTTTTATTACCATCCGCAGTATTGAATGGTTGGATGTATAATTGGCCAACTCAGACAATGGGATCCAGGCCAGGGCAATCGATTCATCACTCACTATAAGCGACTCATTTTCATCGGCCGCAAACAGGAAGCGAATATCATAATGAATATGTTCAGCCGTTTGTTGATGCGCTGGAATAGCATGGACATCAACATCGAAGATTGTACTGGAAAGTAGTACAATAGATTTCAACCCGGTTTCCTCTGCAGCTTCCCTTAGAGCAACAACAGCAAGATCAGATTCACCATCGGCATGGCCACCGCACTGAATCCATTTGTTTAATTTTCGATGGCGGGTCAGAATGATACCGGAATTATCTCGATTGATGATCCAGGCTGAAGCGGTTAAATGCCCGGTCAGATTCTCGCGCTGGAAACAGTCTGAGTTAGAATTAATAAAATTAATCGTATTTTCTGTTGCACGGTTTTCATCTGTATCAAATGGTTTGTGATCTTTTAATAGTGTTAATAGTTTATAGCGATGCATATTTGCGATAGCTAAAATACGGCAGGATTAATTATTAAATCGAATGCTGAGTATATCTCCGTCACTAACAGCATAAGTTTTAATTCAAATCTGAATTAGAGAATCCTTTAAGACTAATTTTTATTTATTTGCCTGAAATTTGATCGAAATCTTTTTGTCCACAGAATATGATAAACCAGTACACCAGACAAATTCGATAATTTATATTCAAACAAGAGAAGAAATTAGTGGAAGGCAGTTGTGTAACAGGTACAGAATTATTAAGAGATTTATTCTTAATAAGCACCTATAAACTCAGTTACTCAACTAGATCTGTTTAGAATAATATTAACATCTACGGAAGTGACTAATATTAATAATCCTACCAACTTACATATAACTACAGACCTCCCCGAGGATTTATACGTTGTGAAATTTTGGCTATAGACAATTAGAACTGGTGGTGTGTAATATTGCCTGCATGAAGCGATTCCTACCACCATTTATCCGCTATGGATCGTTGTTTAGGCCTGGGACGAACGGATAACATGATAAAAGATGCTCCCTATGATGGTTTTTATTCAAGTCTCACTCATATGTCAGTTTGGGTACACACAAACATTTTGCGGTTTGGGAAATACGAAAACGAAAGTATAATCAAGTTTGCAGCTGCTGATAAAAAAAGCCAAGTTTTAGATTATGGTTGTAATACTGGCCGGCATGCTTCAAATGTTAAACAGGCCTATGGATATAATGTGATTGGCGCTGATATTAATCCAGCAGCTATAACTGTGTGCAAAAAGAAAGGAATTCCAGCGGAATTAATTACCCCGAATTTTTTGAATCACTACAAATCCTCATTTGATATCATAATAAATGCACATGTTTTGGAACATGTAAAAGATCCCAAAAATTTACTGTTTAATATCCGAGGATTGTTAAAGGAAGGGGGTACTTTTGTGATTGCAATACCACAGGAGAGAATTCGGGGTGACATCAACCCCTTACAAAGCTTATATTTTCTTGCGAGAATGAAATTTGAAAATCCCCACATACACAAGTTCTCAAAAGACCAATTATTCGCATTGTTGATAGAAACAGGATTTCTACCCGAAGAACACATTTTTTGTAATTTTACACCACCGTTTTTGACAAAGAATAGGATAAAAATTACATCCAGAAGTCTTGTTGTAAAATGCATTAAACACCGGCAAAACTACTAAAGTAGCGGAGGAGGGACTTGAACCCCCGACACGCGGATTATGATTCCGCTGCTCTAACCAACTGAGCTACTCCGCCATTTCAATACTGGTAAATCATTTTTCTTGGAAATAAGCGCGCAGAAATTATTCCAATAGACTGCGATAAACAAAGAATTTCCTCCGGGTTTTCACTATTTACCCTAACCGCGAAACCTGTTAAAAATATTTAGTAAACAGCCGGTATTTATAGTAGCGAATTTACTTTTATTTGTAAACTTATTTATGGTATTTCCCGAGTTAAGATACTTTGGGGGCCTCGTTATTTAACAAGTAATTTTAATTAATAGATTAGGAGTCTATGGCAATGTACAAAACTGTTGAAGAATTCATGGATAAAGTGATCCAGAAAAATCAGGCAGAGCCGGAATTTCATCAGGCAGTTCGTGAAGTAGTTGAAACACTGTGGGATTTTCTACAAGAGCATCCTCAATATCTGCATTCAAATATATTAGAACGGATTGTTGAACCAGAGCGGGTAATAATATTTAGAGTACCCTGGCGGAATGATCGTGGTGAAGTCCAGGTTAATCGCGGTTTCAGGGTTGAGTTTAACTCTGCGATCGGTCCCTACAAAGGTGGTCTGCGTTTTCACCCTTCAGTCAATCTTGGGATTTTAAAATTCCTGGGATTTGAGCAAGTATTTAAAAATAGTCTGACAACGCTGCCCATGGGTGGCGGAAAAGGTGGTTCTGATTTTGATCCCAAGGGGAAATCAGATAATGAAGTGATGAGTTTTTGTCAGTCATTTATGACCGAATTACAGCGGCACATTGGTGCCAACACCGATGTCCCCGCTGGTGATATTGGAGTCGGCGGGCGTGAAATCGGTTTCATGTTTGGTCTGTATAAACGGTTACGTAATGAATTTACCGGCGTTCTCACCGGCAAGGCCCGAAACTGGGGTGGCAGTTTGATCCGTCCGGAAGCCACCGGATACGGAACGGTGTATTTTGCTGAAGAAATGTTGAAAACCCGCGGTGAATCCTTTGCCGGTAAAGTAGTTACAATTTCCGGTTCGGGTAATGTCGCTCAGTTTGCTACCGAAAAAGTTAATGAGTTGGGCGGCAAAGTAGTTACCCTCTCCGATTCATCCGGATCAATCTATGATCCGGACGGTATTGACAGTGATAAATTAGCCTTCATCATGGATCTGAAAAATGTCAAACGCGGCCGGGTAAAGGAATATGCCGATAAATACGGTTGCGAATACTGGGAAGGCAAACGCCCCTGGGCTGCAAAATGTGACGTTGCTTTACCCTGTGCTACTCAGAACGAAATAAATGTTGCTGAGGCTCAGATGCTGGTTGACAATGGTTGTTATTGCGTTGCCGAGGGAGCCAATATGCCTTCGGAACCTGGAGCAGTCGATGTCTACATGAATAACAAAATACTATTTGGTCCTGGCAAAGCGGCCAATGCTGGCGGTGTTGCCGTATCCGGATTGGAAATGAGCCAGAACAGTATGCGTCTGTCATGGAGCAGGACAGAAGTGGATGAAAAACTGCACTCAATAATGATCGAAATTCACTCCCAGTGTAAAAAATATGGGACTGACGGTGATTTTATAAATTATGTAAAAGGTGCTAACATCGCCGGATTTATAAAAGTTGCCGATTCGATGCTGGATCAGGGTGTAGTATAATACTGTTTTCGCCGATACCTTGGGGGTAACCAGAAATGGTGCCCCCTTTTCTTTTATATTCCCGATGATTCCTGTTCATCCATCGATTCGATATCATTGGAGGGATCACCCGGTTTCAGAATAATTCCTTTACCGGACACTCCGTCGACGTGGATTTGCACGGTTCTGTCCAGCTCCAGCCAACTTATGAAGGTTTGCTCGGCCTTGGGAGCAGTATTACCGAGCCAATCCCAATCAATTGCATCGGTTTTATTCTTGGGATTAATTGTAAAATAAGCAATTTTCATCCCGGTAACAATTTGAAAAAAATGACTGCCAAATGACGGATCAATGCTGTAGTTACCCATTCCCACCTCAACAATAACTTTAGCATTTGATATTTGATCCCAGCGCACTGGAATCCCTAACCAGGGATCAGCTGAACCCCAGCGTCCGGGTCCGATTAAAATGTATGGTCTTTGGGAGCCGTAGGTCTGATTAAATTCAGCAATCTCGGCTGCTATCGCGACTGTTTTGGCCGCGTTAAAATTATCTTTTTTGACTACCAGAATATTACGAATATTGTTGATTGAACCATCGCCAAGCGTTATGGAACTTCTAGTCAGGAGCTGATCGGTATTAATTGTCTCAAGGTTTACAGTCGATTCCAGCTTGGAAGTAATCATCGGACGGATTTGCAGTAAACAGAACTCTGGTTTACTCTGCCGGTCTTTTGGCAGATTTACAGCAAATTCCATTTCTACCGGACCACCCAGGGCAGTCATTCCAATTGACAGCAGTTCATCAATTATTTCAGCTAGCGGGAATAGACGCCATTTCAGAATGGGAGCAAATGTCACTACCCTGGTACCATCGTAGCTCAATGAATCTCTGATTACTGAATCTTCGGCGCAGACAACGCTGCCTACTGCCTTGAGTGTACCATCCTTTTCAGCCTGTGATAACGGTAATTGAACAAGGCCGATCATTTCGCTCAATTTTCCAGATTGTTTCCGAGCCTTTAAATTGAGTGCATAAAAGGAATTTTGGGAAGCGGCAATCGTGGCTTTGACCGAATAGAACTGAGGCAAAATTGCCGGATATTTTGGCGAGAAACGCAGCGCTTTTTCGCCTTCAACGATTGTCCGGCCCAATCCGAGTGCTACGAAGGCAATTCCTTCTTCGCGCTTCATATAAGAAACGGGATAATAATTGTAATTTTGAACTACTCCGCTGAATGCTGGATAAAAATGAGAATCGTGCTGCTGTCCGACCAATTCCTGGATGACAACAGCCATTTTTTCTTCTTCTAATCGTCGTGAGGAATTCTCCAAAATAGCCTGTGGCCCCTGATAAAACATTGATGCATAGACCAGTTTAATCAGCTTTATCAGGCCAGCAACGCGGGCGTCAAGTGTTTTAGCATGATTGGGGTACATATAGGTGGTGTATATTCCGGCCAATGGCTGATAAGCTGAGTCCTCCAGCAGACTTGAGGAACGAACAGCAACGGGTGTACGGATCCGAGATAGATAAACTGTTAAATTATTGACCAGTTCGTGCGAGAAGGAGCCTTTGATGAAAAGGTTATCGATCTTCTTGTTGTCAGTCAGCGATAAAGCCTGTTCCCAGAGCTGATTACGGGTCATGAACCGGTCGAATTCATCGGTTCCCAGCACAGCGCTTTGGGGAATTTTGAAAATAACAGCGGGAAATTTGGTACGGATACCGGATTCTTTCAGCATTTTACCAGCGAATGCCAGGCCGCGCGCTTTGCCTCCCAAAGATCCCTGCGCCAGGCGGGTGAAAATTACCGACGGGTCGAAGGTATCGCTTGAAAAATCAATGATCTGACCGTAGCGTTGCTGAGTCTGACCTTCGTTAATGATCTGGATGATTGTCTGGCGGTGTTCCTCGGTGGTTTGAAAATTGGATTCTCGTAGGGGGCGGATTTTTGACGATAATTCAAATTCGCTGCGTGCCGCCAACCAGTTAGAGATATGGTTATGCTCGGCATGGTAAATGAATGATTCATCCGGAACTGTTTTTAACAGAGCCACCAGTTCAGATAGATTGGCTGCCATTGCTATCGATTTGCCGTCGGGCATTCTGAATATAAAATCACCGAATCCAAAATTAGTTATAATGAAATCTTCGATATCACGGAGCAATCTGATGGACTTTTTGAATAGAAAATGAGCCCTGATTCCATGGGCAAGATCGCGTACATTCTCATGCCGTGACTGCAGCATAATCGGCATCACCGGATCTTGTTTGCGAACCCATTTGACAAATTTTAAACCAGCTTTAGGATCCTTTTGGCCTTTAATGGGAAAATTTATATCCGATACGATACCGAGTATATTTCCGCGGTAGCGACGGTAATATCTCTGTGCTTCTTCATAGGTGCTGGTTAATAAAATCTTTGGACGACCACGTAAATGAAGCAGTCGCTGAGCAGCATTCAGACTCTTGCTCACCAGCTGATTGGTATAATTAACAATCACTTTGTAGATTAGTGGTAAAATGATTGAGTAATCACGGGGAGTGTCCTCAATAACGATAATGACGCCTACATCACCAATCTGGACATCGCGGCGGACATTTTGCCGGTCTTCGATAAATTTGATTATTGCCGGATATAGATTTGCATTGCCGGTCCAGATGAAAATCCGATTAAATGTTTTATTGTGGGTTTGCAATGGCAGATGAGTTAATTCCGATTCATCGGAGGCTAACAGGATCACCGGCTTCTTGGGGAATTTTTCTTTAACTCTTTCTCCAAAAGTGACCGGATCCATATCGGAAATACGTGCCATGACTAGTACCAGGTCAAATTTCCGCTTGGAAAGCCGTACCAGAGCTTCCGCCGCCGTGGATTCGCGCCAGACCCGTGGAGCAGCGGTAAAATTCATACCCAGGTATTCATTAAGAATTTGTTCTGTGAGTTGACCATCCTCTTCCAGAATGAAAGCATCATAGGGACTGGCAACCAGCAGAATTTCATACACGCGGTGCAACATCAATTCATGTAAATTGAAGGTCGGTGATGGTGTGAACTCGATCTTTCGCATGTATAAAAATAGCTGCCGGGAGTTAAATTTGAAACAGTATAATTTATTTTCAGGATTATTTGAGAGCAGAATATGACACAGAAACCTGAAAAAAAAGGGCAAAGTTAGAATTGAAGTTCAACATCGTCCCTCTGGCAAATTCGATTCTGAATATGATTTATCCCAACAACTGCCGGATTTGTGGTGCAGCCTTTGATTCCAGCGCTATCATCTGCGAAAAATGTATCGTCTTTTTAGAGCCGACCGGACTGGGCAACTGGATCGATCGTGTGACATTTTCCGATAATATTGATCAAGCCTACAGTTGCTGGTATTTTAACGATCAAATTCAGCAGTTAATTCATACAATGAAATATTTAGATAGTGCTAAATTTGGCGCTATTCTGGGCTCAAAATTGGGTCAACTCTTTGAGAATGAAGTGAAAGAGCAGGTGGATGTGTTAACCGCCGTACCGTTGCACCCGGTAAAAGCACGAGAACGGGGGTACAATCAAGCGGAATGGATAGCACGGGGCTTAGGGAAACAATGGCAATTGCCCTGTGATTTCAAACTGGTAAGACGTGTTAAAGACACCTTAAGCCAGACAACCCTGGCCAGCAGTGAGCGATTGGAAAATATGCTTAATGCATTTAAAATAATACATTCTCCGCATGATCTGCGGATTGGAATCGTTGATGATGTTCTTACAACCGGCGCAACAATCTCGGCCTGTGCTACAATCCTAAAATCAGCTGGTGCTAAACAGATTGTTGCAATTACCTGCTGTACACCAAAATTTGAATAAAAATCAGGAATTTTCTAATGTTAAATACACTTAAATCCTATGATCTCAAATATAAACGTGTTTTGGTCAGAGTGGATTTTAATGTTCCCCTAAAAGCAGGTGTGGTTATCGATGATTTTCGGATCGAGGCGGCGCTGCCAACTATTCAACATTGTTTGAATTCCGGTGCCTCGGTTGTATTGATGTCGCATTTAGGTCGACCAAACGGTGAAATTATACCTGAGTTAAGTCTGATTCCGGTTGGGGAAACACTGGCGGATTTACTGGAAAAATCAATAAAATTTTCACATGATTGTGTATCTGAAGATGCCCGCGATGTTTCCCTGGGGCTGAGTTCCGGTGAAGTCCATTTACTGGAGAATCTTCGTTTCCACAAGGAAGAAACCAGTAATGACTTCAACTTCAGCGCTTTACTTGCCAAACATGGCAGTATCTATATCAATGATGCTTTTGGTACAGCCCATCGCGCGCATGCTTCAAATGTTGGGGTGGCAACTCATTTCTCGCAGCGTGGAATTGGCTTCCTGGTGGAGAAGGAGATCGAATTTTTAAGAGAAGTTATTCAAAGGCCGAAGCAGCCACTGGTTGTGATTTTAGGTGGTGCAAAAGTTGGCTCGAAACTGAGCCTGATCAATCGCTTTTTGAACGATGCCGATCGAATCATAATCGGTGGTGGTATGGCTTTTACCTTTCTCCAGGCAATGGGAATGAAAGTAGGCGGCTCCCTAGTTGATTCTTCAATGCTGCGTACAGCCCATCGAATTATCGAAACAGCTGCCGCGCATAAGACCGAATTATTGTTTCCGCTGGATGTGGTCTGTGCCACATCTCCGGATAAGCCGGAACCAAGTAAAATTTATGACGTAGATGAAATTCCTGATGATCAGATGGGTCTGGATATCGGTGAAAAAACAATTGCTAAATTTGAATCGGTGATCGAGAATGCCAGTACGATAATCTGGAATGGACCGATGGGAGTATTCGAATCGCCTGGATTCGAAACAGGTACGCGGAAAATCGCGGCGGCCATCGCCAGCGCTACCAGCAATGGCGCAACCTCGGTTGTCGGTGGAGGTGATTCAGCCGCGGCCGTAAAAAATTATGATTTAATGGATCAGATTTCTCATGTCTCAACCGGCGGAGGTGCTTCACTGGTGCTTCTAAGCGGTGCGGTCCTGCCGGCCATAAACATATTGGAGCGATAGATGATCAATCAACCGATTGTAGCTGGAAACTGGAAAATGTTTAAGACTCCGCAGGAGGGGTTTTCGTTCGTCAATGAATGTATCAATTTGCTTTTGAAAATTAAGGGGGTGAACGTTATATTCTGCCCGCCTTTTACGGCGCTTTTTCACATAGAGAGCATATTGAAGACTACACCTTTCAGTCTGGCTGCACAGAATGTCCATTTTGCCGATAAAGGTGCCTTTACTGGTGAGATATCAACCGCTATGCTGCAAGCCTGTGGCGTTGAGTTGGTTATTATCGGCCATTCTGAACGCCGGCATATATTTAATGAATCGGAAAAGTGGATCAATGCGAAAGTACTGGCAGCTCTGCAGGCCGGTCTGAAACCAATTCTTTGCATCGGTGAAACCCTCAATCAAAGACAAGCAGGTGAAACTGACAGCATATTGAATAGGCAGCTGGAAGCAGGTTTAAAAGGTGTGTCTGAAGCGGATATGGAAGAGGTTGTTATTGCCTATGAACCGGTATGGGCGATCGGCACCGGTGTTACTGCCAATATCAAACAGGTCAGCGAAGCCCATAATACAGTTCGTGAAATTCTGAAAAAATTGTATTCCGGGAAAGCTGCCAGCCAGATGGCAATACTGTATGGTGGTTCAGTTAAACCGGACAATTCCGCTGAGTTGATTAAAACGCCGGGAGTGGATGGATTTTTAATCGGCGGTGCTTCACTGAATGTTGACTCTTTTACGACCATAGTTAAAATAGTTCAAGAAAATTACCCAAAGGAATAAATCGTGTACGGATTTTTAATTGGAATTGAAACACTTGTTGCAATTTTTTTAGTAACTGTTATCCTGATGCAGGCCAGCCAGGGGGGCGGTCTGGCCGGATCGATCGGTGGCGGATTCACCAACCAGGTTTTTGGCGGACGTGGTGCTGCGTCATTATTAAGTAAAATTACCACCGGATTAGCGATAGCGTTTATGTCGATAGCGGTGCTGATCAGTTTATTGTCGTCGGTGCGAGTCTCCCAATCCCATTCAATATTGAAACAGGAATCGGAGGACAGGATCGTTTCGCCGGCCTCCAATCTTTCCCGACCATCCGGTCAGGATGATCAATTGATCCTGGAATAATTTGCTATTGCCGAAGTGGTGGAATTGGTAGACACGCTATCTTGAGGGGGTAGTGCTCAAACGGGTGTGCGGGTTCGAGTCCCGCCTTCGGCACTTTTGATTTATCTTTTGTAAAACTATTTTCTGATATTAAAACAAAAATCTGGATGCTCTTGATCATCCTGTGGTGTAGCTGGTCAGTATTTAATCAGATCAGGAGAATATCCGCACCTAATGCCAAAACTTCAGATCTCGGTAGCCAATTAGCTGAATATTTCGTCTTTCGATCACTTCCTGTAATTGTGTACTCATTAAAGCTTTGGTTACCATAGCTCGATAAATTGCATCACCTTCTGCGCCAATATGCCAGGCTAATTCTTCGCCCTCAATGATCATTCCAGGGTGATCATAAAATTCCCAGGTACCGGGAGTAAGATTGTTGAGCACTTCAACTGCTGCTGCAACCATTTCCTCTAAAGTATTTACATCGCTGAAAAGACTGACCGATTTCATTGGTAAATATCTTAGATTCGCATCTAGGTTATATTCTTTAACAAGATCGAATACCAGTCTCCTGACTACCGGTGAAATATTGGTAAAACCCATGTGCGGTGTAGCATGGCTGGAATGCGGAAGATGCGCTAAAAGCAATTCGATTTGGGCTCTCAATTCGGTTTCAATTTCTGCCAGTTTCCAATTAGATGTTCCCAGCGCTTTATCGGGCGGATAAGCTGAATCCGGCCAGGTCATTGGTAAGAAATAGCCCTTTTTATCTACTAGGCTGGGAGCGTTGGTTAGTGGTCCCCATTTGATGTTCTCCCATTCACTGTTCAGGGTTAAATGAATACCCACATCCAGACCCGGATTCTCGTTCAGCATACCAACAGCTTCCATAAAGTAATCACCGGGAACCATAACCTCAACAGCGGTTAATATCCCTTCCTGATATGCTTTAATGCAGCCGACATTGGCGTAGCGGGAGAATCCCATATCATCACCACGCACGATCAATCGAATTTGACCATCCCCGTGCTTCATGAAAGAAATAATCAAGAAAAACAGAGTAACGGAAAATATAACTAATACTTTTTTGGCAGAGAGTCTCATAATCAAGCGCTGATTCAAAAATGTTTAGTTAGAATAATCTGCAACGCTGTATCATTTATTCTGATTCCTCCAGTTGGCAGTTGTTTGTTGCCTGAAGGATGTGAAGGGTCATTTTATCATTCAACGACAGTTTCATCAGTTGAAGAGGGTGGAAGCGTACCTTCTTTCAACCATATCAGTGCATCATCGTAATTAGTAAACGCCCTGGTACTGCTGGGTGATTTGAATTTGATCATTAGTTCATACATTCTTGAAAGTCCAAAAATGAAATTCTCATCGGCAACTAAAGCTGTTTTATTTTTGCCTTCCAATCCCCAGTTGCCGGCGACAAATTCAGCAACCTTGCTGATTTGATCAGCTGTAAAGGAAGATACATCCGCCTGCCTTATATCCCAGAGGGAATTGGGCAGGTCGTAAATATCCCGATCAACGTAGATTTCCTTTAATTTACTCAATAGATCTTCAAAAGTTACTTTGCCGGTTATGGTTGCCGTTCGTATCTGGTTATCATGATCAACTTTTATATCAATGGCCATAGCAAATCCCCCAACTGCTGGTGGTTGGTTCCTGTTGGCCGTGAAGGGTCATATTACTATCCAACAACAGTTTCGTAAGTTGAGGAGGGTGAAAGCGTACCATCTTTTAGCCAAGCCAGTGCATCATCGTAATCATGGAAGATCATTAATTTGACTGGGGACTTGAACTCGAGCTCCATTTGGAGCATTCGCGCAATTCCAAAAACAAAACTCTTTTCCGCGACAATTGCCGTTTTGTTTTTGCTATCTTTTCCCCAGTTGTCTGCGATGATTTTAGACAGCTGGTTGATATCACTGCTAGTAAATGAAGAAACATCAGCTTTTCTCATGTCCCACAGGGAATTGGATAGATCGACTAATTCCGGATCACCGTAAATTTCCTCCAACTTACTTTTCAGGTAATCAAAAGTTAATTTACCAGCTATAGTCGTAATCCTTAATTGGTTGTCTTTATCGACTTCTATTTCAAATCTCATAGCAATTATCTTATCTGATTCCACCAGATGCTGGTGGTTGGTTCCTGTTCTAGGCGCAGGATCATTATTTTTCCTCATAATAAGCCTAAACAATTATCCCAACAGTTGTCTGTGTGTACTTTTATTGTTCGGAAGTAATAGTACGTACCTGCCTGAGTTGAGCGGGGTAGCCGTTGCACCGTAGAAATCAGCGTCCGGAGTGCATAAGCGTTTGTGTCGGATATTCCATACGAGACAAAGACCGCTTTTATCCGCCAATTACCATCAAAACTAGGCTGGAATAGCCCATAAAAACAATATAAACCCAGACAAACCAGTAAACTATCCTTATAGCTCCGGGGACCCGCTGTCGGATCAGGCTGGCAACTCTATCACAATATTGATTTAACTGGCAATATGCATTAGTCGATTTTAATGCTGTCATTATTCGAATTAGCTGTTAAATTCCGCCTGCTTTTTTAGACCGACCGTAAGCTGATAATTACCTAAATTATTCGACAATAATGGTGCAAAACATAAAAAATTTAGTAGTAGGTGCGGAAGCGTCGGGATTGAATCCTGCCTTCGGCGCACACTGGAGGTTATGAATGAATTTTGTTAAAGCGATACTATCAGGAATTTTGCTGCTGGGGATATTATTTTCCCAATCTTCCGATGAAATGATCTCAAATGCCCAGGCTTTGATGGACGCCAAGGAATTTTCGCAGGCTGAACAAATACTCACAGATGTTATTAGTCGCGACCCATCCTACGCACCGGCACTGTATAAATTGGCTCAAGTTCATTTGTATGCCGGCAATATGGAACAGGCCGAGGTCAATTTCAGGCTGGCCATCGATTCTGACCCGGAAAATCAGGAATACCGGGATCAATTTGATCATATTAATGAGATTAACTCAAAAATGAGTGAGGGAAAACGCTTATTGAACAGTGGGGAACTCGATGAAGCTTATCGTTCGTTTGAGGATGTCCTGGAACAATTCCCGTTTTTTGCCAATGCCGCTTATAACATGGGTGGTATCAAGATCCGTCAAAAAGAATATGACCTGGCGATCCTGAACTTCAACCTGGCGCTCGAAATTAATCCTGATTTTCAGAACGCCAAGTCGGCAATCGCAACCGTTGTAAAGAATACCTTCAATGATGGCAATTCGCTGTATCGTCGGGGTGATCTGGAAGGTGCTATGGATGCCTATCGTAAGGTTATCGGCTATGATCCCACTTTTTACCAGGCCTGTTATCAAATTGGTGTGATATCAACCAGGATGGGTGATCTGGACCTGGCAATCGATTATTATCAAAAAGCGCTGGATGTATCCCCAACCTTTTACAAGGGGTGGTACGCCAAGGGACTGGCGCAAAAAAAAATCAGTGATATCGATGGCGCTATCCAGTCATTCGAGAAAGCTTTAGAGGTAAATCCTACCTATGCCAAAGCCTATTCGGTAATCGGTGAAATATTTCTGGAAAAACAGGAATATGAGAAAGCAATTGATAAATTCCAGATGGCCTCATCAGTGGATCCGTCCTATGCCAAAGCATATGAAAATCTGGGTATCACGTACGTCAGGATCGAAAACTGGACCGATGCGATTACCCAACTGGAGATGGCAACCCAATTTGATGCCAAATCACTGAACAGCTGGTATTATCTGGCGATGGCTTATAATAAAACCAATGATTGTGAAAATGCTCTGCGGGCTGCGCGGGCTGCGGTGGGAATTAAACAAAACCACTCCCCGGCCTTGATTGAACAGGGGGTAGCTTACTGGTGTAATGGTAACGGTGACAAAACCCGTGCCTTGAATGCGTTGGAAAAGGCTCGTAATGACAGTCGCTGGCGCAAGGTGGCCGAATATGAGATCGATCATATTAAAAATCCCGAGAAGTACGCAGAATAGGCCGAGTCAGCACTGAAATAATCCGGCAGCGGGAGCCCTGTTACCGTGATAAAAGCAGTTATATTCGATTTAGATAATACGCTTCTGGATTTTATTAAAATGAAACAGCGTGCGATTCACGCCGCTGTTTCAGCGATGATTGAAGCCGGATTGGACCGGGATCCCGATACCGCTTTTGAGGAAATAATAAAATTATATCAGGATCATGGGTGGGAAAATCAGCAGGTTTTTGATGATTACCTCATTTCACAACTGGGTAAAGTAGATTATAAATTGCTGGCTGCCGGAGTGGTCGCCTACCGCCGCAATCGCGAAGCTAGTCTGGTGACCTATCCAAATGTAAATCGCACGTTGATTAAATTAATGAAAATGGGACTCCGGTTAGCCGTTGTTTCCGATGCTCCCAGCCGGGAAGCCTGGTTGCGGATATATTATTTAAATCTGCACCACGTTTTCGATTTGGTGGTTACCTACGATGATACTGGTGTCCGGAAACCATCCCCCAAGCCGTTCCAGTTAGCTCTAGATACCCTGGGACTCAAATCTGATGAGGTTCTGATGGTTGGTGATTGGCCGGAACGTGATGTTGTGGGAGCCCGTCAACTGGGAATCAAGTCGATCTATGCCCGCTATGGTGATACTTTCGGACGTAAAGAAGCATCCGGTGCAAATTGGGACGTGAATGATATCTTTGAATTGATTGATATCGTTCGTGAATTAAATGAGTGAGGAAGCATTTATTGGGACGGATATAATATCCGTTCCTAGAATAGCGGCGATTTTAAAGCGCCACCCCCGGCGGTTTCAGTATCACACCTTTACCGAGCGGGAGATTGCTTATTGCAGCTCGACTCCCGCACCTGAGATTCATTACGCCGGACGTTTTGCAGCCAAGGAAGCCGTGAAGAAAGCCCTGCTATCCAGCGGAATCATTGATAATATTACCCTGAAGCAGATCGAAATAGTCCGACAACCCAATGGTGCTCCAACCGTGAATCTGGACAATGATGTTCCCGGTCAGGCGGATATTAAATTAAGTATATCACATACCGATGATTATGCCACAGCGACTGCTTTGTTCACCATGAAAGATGAGTGAAACGAATCTAAAAAACTATCGGATCGCTTCAGTCGTTTATCTGATATTGATTCTATCAGGCTCAAGCATCCCTGCCGATCATATTCCGGATTCAGAATTATTTTCTTTCGATAAATTTCTACACATTGTGGAATATTCAATATTGGGATTTCTGATCATCAGGAGCCTGCCAAATCGAAATATAAAAAGAATATTACTTATCCTAATTGGTGGAATGCTCTTTGCTGTCCTTGATGAGACCTGGCAATCTTTCATTCCCGGCCGGCAACCGGATTTGCTTGACTTTATGGCTGATGTGCTTGGAATTTGGATTGGTGCCGGTTTTGGTATAGCTTTAGTTTTCCAAAAAGGGCATGATTGACCGATTACATATCCGGAATTTTGCTATCATTGAGCAGCTGGATCTTGAATTGAAACCGGGCTTGACGGTTATCACCGGTGAAACAGGTTCCGGTAAATCAATTATTTTACAGGCTTTGAACGTTTCACTTGGAATGAAACCTACCAAGACGATGATTAGAACCGGGCAGAAACGTGCCGTGGTTGAAACACAGTTGTCGAATTTGAATGACAACATCAACGTAAATCGGATCATTCCTGCCCGAGGTCGAGTTAAAAATTATATCGAAGATGAACCGGTCAACAATCTGACTTATTGTCGGGACACCGGTAGTTTTGTCGACTTCCATGGTCAGCATGAGCAACAGCTTATCATGAATCCTGCCACCCATATCAGCTATCTTGATAATTTCTGCGGAAACCAGTCAACAGTCCGGAAATTGAAAGCCAGATTTGAGGAAATTGAAGCAACCCGTAAAAAACTATCTACCCTGAAAGCCAAGCAGAAACTTGCCGATGAAAGAAAAGAATTGCTTGGTTTTCAGTTGAATGAGATCAGTGCGGTGGTGCCAAAAATCGGTGAAGACCAGGAACTGGCTGATGAATACTCTAGGGGCAGCCACCAGGAAGAATTAATTACCGCCATTAACGATCTGCACCTGCGCCTGGAAAATGATGACAATGCAATCCAGCAGCAATTACATGAATCGGTTCTCGAACTTGAAAGATTGCTAAAATGGGATTCTGCTCTGGAGACTCATATTAACCTGCTGAATACTGCCATTATTAACCTTCAGGAAGTTAATTCCGGTTTGCAGGAGCATGAGCGGACACTAAATTTTGATAGCGATCGGTTGCGGGAGGTTGAAGATCGCTTGCTGGCACTCGAAACATTAAAAAGAAAATACGGTGGTTCGCTGGATGCAGTGCTGGAATGCAAAGATGCGATCGATGGCGAGTTGAAAGTCTTTGATAATCTGGAATCGGAGACTATCCAGCTACAGCAGGAACTCGAAAAAAATCGTGAGGAGTACCAAAAATTTGCCGAACGTGCCCACCTGAAACGCCAATCAAATCAGGGAAAACTCGCTTCGGCAATTATTACCGAGATGCATAAATTGAAGATGCCTGGGGCTAAATTTGAAATACGAATCACCCAGATACCGGATAATGATTCCAAAGTGCATAAAGACGGTCAACCAGTGCGGGCCAACCCTGATGGTTACGATTCTGTGGAATTTTATTTAAGTGCCAATCCCGGCGAAAAAACCAAGCCCCTGACACAAATTGCCTCCGGGGGAGAGGTGTCGCGGATTATGTTGGCCATTAAAACAGTCTTGCAAGATAGTGACCCGGTAGACACACTGATATTTGATGAAATCGATTCAGGAATATCAGGTACCGCAGCCGAGTTGGTGGCCGAAAGCCTGTTCAACCTGTCACGCGATAAGCAAGTTATCTGCATCACCCATTTACCGCAGATTGCTGTCTGTGCAGATCATCATTTACTGGTGGAGAAAGAATTATCCGCCAATGATACAGCAGTCCGGATCAAATATCTAAATCAGGAAGAGAAATGGGACGCATTAGCCAGTCTGACCGCCGGTACGGAAGTTACAGCTGATGACCGGTTAGCTGCTCAACGCTTATATGAGAGGTATCATGGATAAACTGGTATTAAAAGGTGGGCGTTCTCTCGCAGGCCGCGTCATGATCAGCGGTGCTAAAAATGCGGCTTTGCCAATTATGGCTGCAACGTTACTGGTTGAAGGGAAATTATCAATTAAGCGCATTCCCCAACTGCGTGATACTGCTACGATGATCCAATTGCTTAATATTGTTGGTGCTCGGACTAGTTTAAAAGGAAATGAGCTCGAAATTGATGCCAGTACGGTCAATAAGCCGGAAGCGCCCTATGAATTGGTTAAAACGATGCGGGCATCCTTCTATGTATTGGGTCCCTTGGTGAGCCGATTCGGACATGCTCGTGTTTCTTTACCAGGCGGTTGTGCCTGGGGACCACGACCAGTGGATTTCCATTTGAAAGGCCTGGAAAAATTAGGTGCCAAGATCACCCTGGAAGGGGGCTATATTCTTGCTGATGCCAAACGCTTAAAGGGTAATCGAATTTCTTTTGAAATACCTTCGGTGGGAGCGACCGGAAATCTGGTTATGGCAGCCGCTTTGGCGGAGGGCACAACAATTATCGAGAATGCAGCCTGTGAACCAGAGATTTCACAATTATGTGAATTCTTAAATCTGATGGGAGCCAAAATTGGGGGAATCGGCAGTAATGAATTGACTATCGATGGTGTTGATTCATTACAACCGGTATCAATAACTGTAATTCCGGACCGGATTGAGGCAGGTACTTTCCTGATTGCCGGTGCCATGAACGGCGGGATTACGGTGGGTGATACAAATCCATCACATTTAGCCACGGTATTGGACAAACTGGAACAGGCGGGTTCGGAAATCAATATCGACGGCGGAGATATCTCAATAGTACCGCCAGATCAAATTCAGGCCACCGATGTTACCACTGCCGTTTATCCCGGCTTTCCCACCGATTTACAAGCCCAGTGGATCGCAATGATGAGCATGGCTAAGGGGACTTCGGTCGTTACCGACACAATTTACCGGGATCGGTTTTCGCATATACCGGAATTAAATCGATTGGGTGCTAATATTAAGCTGAAAAAAAATGTAGCAATTGTCCACGGTCAAACCAGTTTGAGAGGGGCGCCGGTAATGTCCACCGATATCCGTGCCAGCGCTTCATTGATACTGGCCGGTCTGGCTGCCGAAGGTCGTACCGAAATCAGCCGGGTATATCATATTGATCGTGGTTATGAGAAAATTGAAAGTAAATTCCGGGCTATCGGAGCAGATATCACCAGGGAATCGGAATGAAATGTTCGATGAGTAACGGAGACCATAAATGAAAATTGTAATAATTGGTGCCGGCGAGGTAGGCTTTCACGTAGCCAAGGCTCTGAGCCAGGAAAATTACGATATAACAATAATCGAGATTGAACCGAGTAAATGTCGCCGGATCGCGGAAAATTTAGATGTGATTGTTGTGGAAGGCCATGGGGCCAGTCCCCGTAATCTGGCTCACGCCCGTGTCCAGGAAGCGGATTATGTTCTCTGTGTTACCCGGGTAGATGAAGTTAACTTGATTGCTTCCCAGCAGGCTCATGAACTGGGGGCTAAAAAAATTATTGCCCGTTTGCGTAATCAGCAGTACTCAACCCGGGAATCGATCATCCGGCCGGAGCGCTTCGGGATCGATCTGGTGATCCATCCTGAAAAAGCTGCCTGCCAGGAGATTGTCCGACTCGTCAGGCGGACCTACGCCACTCAAGTAATGGAATTTGAAGGCGGTCGTCTTCAATTACTGGGTATTCGGATTAATGCCAATTCGCCGATAATTGGTAAATCGGTAGCGGAACTGAATAACCGCAGCGATGATTTTAAATTTGGCATCGTGACTGCCTTGCGAAACGGCAACAGTTATGTGCCTTGGGGTGATTTTGTTTTTCAGGAACGGGATGTGGGCTATTTTCTGGTCCGCACCAACCGGGTCGATGATCTGTTGCTGTTGCTGGGCAAAGATGTCAGTAAAACCCGTCGGATAATGATAATGGGGGGTACCAAAATCGGACGGTCGGTTGCAGAAGAATTGCAGAATGAAATTTCAATTCGGATGGTGGAAATCGACCGCTATAAAGCGGAGACGATTGCCACAACTTTAGAGAATACAATGATCCTGAACGGTGATGGAACCGATGTAGAATTTTTGCGGTCCGAGAATGTGAATGAACTGGACAGTTTTATCGCAGTGGCTCATAACGAACAGACCAATCTCCTGTCCGCGCTACTGGCCAAGCACCTGGGAGTCAAACAGACGATCTGCCATATGTCCACCACTGAATATTTACCAATCATCAAAGAGATCGGTCTGGATGCAGTGATCAGTAAAAACATATCCACCGTGAATGCCATACTGCGGTTTATTCGCAGTGATCGGTCGGAAACGGCCATCATGACTTTTGATGAAATTGATGTGGATGTGCTGGAATTCAATCCGGAGCCCGGCAGCAAAGTGACTACCAAGGAACTCCAGGAATTGCATTTTCCAGACGAAAGTATTGTTGGAGTGATTAACCATCATGGCGCCCTGAATATTGCTCGTGGGACATCACAAATCACAGAAGAGGATACAGTTCTGGTATTTGCCAAACAATCGGCGATTCCCAAGCTTAAGAAATTGTTTAATGCCTGATGAATCCTAAAACAATTGTCAATATCCTGGCCATCCTAGTGTCTTCGCTGGGCCTGGCCATGATTGTACCGATCCTGATTGCCTGGTTTACCAATGAATCGGATTTTCAGGGTTTTGTATATTCAGGAATATTATGCCTGGTTATTGGCATTCCAGTCTGGTTGCTGACCCGAAAGAATAAACGGATTACCGTCAAGGACGGATTTGCCGTTGTCAGTTTTGCCTGGATTACCACTGCACTCATCAGCGCGTTGCCTTTTTATCTGAGTGGTATGATCCCCAATTTCACCGATGCCTTTTTTGAGGCTATGTCCGGTGTGACAACCACCGGTGCAACCATCATCGGGAACGCAGAAACACTGCCGCACCTGGAGAATGGAATCGAGAGCCTGCCTCACGCGACCCTCTACTGGCGCAGTTTCATACAGTGGATCGGAGGGATGGGGATTGTAGTATTTTATATTGCCATTTTGCCGTTGCTGGGTGTTGGAGGTGTACAATTATTTAAAGCTGAGGTACCGGGTCCGGTGGCCGATAAGATTCGGCCGCGGGTTCGTGAAACAGCCAAGATTCTCTGGCTGGTTTATGTTGGAATCAGTCTGGCAGAAGCAATTATGCTCATGTTTGCCGGTATGTCCCTGTTCGAAGCTGTCTGTCACACATTCACTACGATGCCAACCGGGGGTTTTTCAACCAGAAATGCCAGTATTGGCTCTTTCGACAGTTCGGCAATTCATTATATAATTATTTTCTTCATGTTCCTGGCCGGAATCAATTTCAGTCTTCATTTTCGGGCCGTATCAGGCAATCTGAAATCATATTTTCGTGATCGGGAATTCCTGTATTACTTCGGCCTGATTCTGGGTGTAACTTTATTAATCTTCATCAGCGTCTGCATTAAATCCGGGAGTTGGGGACACAATAATTTTCGTGATTCACTTTTCCAGACTGTCTCGATTGTTACAACTACCGGCTATGGTACTGCTGACTATGAGTTGTGGGCTTATTTTGCCCAGATATTGTTGCTTGGTGTAATGTTCATTGGTGGAATGGGTGGTTCCACCGGTGGGGGAATGAAGGTTGTGCGTTTCATATTGATCGGGAAATACATCATCCTGGAAACGCGTCGAATGCTCCATGCTCGAGCTATTTTTCCGGTTCGGATCGGCCGACGATTCATCAGTGAGGATGTGATCCGTAATACACTTGGTTTTTTCCTGTTTTATGTAATGATCTTCGGAGCCACTTCGGTGGCACTCACGGCCATGGGCTGGAATATCGAGTCGTCGATCGGCGCCGCTGCCTCAGCCATCAGTAATGTTGGCCCGGCCCTGGGGGAATTCGGTCCCACCGATAATTATGCTCTGTTGCAGCCCCTGGCAAAATGGATGCTGTCCTTCTGTATGCTACTGGGCCGTCTGGAAATCTTTACGGTAATGGTAATTTTCAGCCGGACTTTCTGGCGCACTTAATATTAATCTGGTAATTATATGTCATTCATTTTAAAGGAAATCAGTGAAAATATCGCTACAGTTACAATTAACCGGCCGGAAACGCTGAACGCCATGAATCTGGCAGTGGTCGGTGAACTGCAGCAGGTGGTGGATGAATTACTTGCGAACCGGACTGTGGGCGCCATCATCCTGACCGGTGCTGGTGAAAAATCGTTTGTAGCAGGAGCCGATATCAAAGCCATGTCCCGGATGACCAAAGCGGAAGCCCTTATATTCGGACGCGCAGGACATGGATTATTGAATACGATTGAAAATGCAGCTGTCCCGGTGATTGCCGCTGTTAACGGTTTTGCGCTCGGCGGCGGAACTGAGATCAGTCTGGCCTGCCATATCCGGATTGCTGCCGAAAATGCGGTATTCGGTCAACCGGAGGTGAAACTGGGACTGATCCCCGGCTGGGGTGGAACCCAACGCCTGCTGCGGTTAGTGGGCAAAGGCTGGGCCATCGAGCTGATTGCCGGCGGCGGCACGATCAAAGCGGAGGAAGCCTACCGGATCGGCCTGGTCAATGCAGTGGTTCCATTTGCTGATTTGATGGTGAAAGCCCGGGAAACTGCTGGCAGCATCGTAGAAAACGGACCGGAGGCGGTACGGGTTGCGCTGCATTGTATCCGTCGCGGTCAGGATCTGACATTGACCGATGGCTTGGAATATGAGCTACAGGCCTTCGCTGACCTGTTCGAAACACCGGAAAAGCAGGAGGGTACCCGGGCATTTATAGAAAAACGATCTCCGACATTCCGAAAAGATTGAGCTATGAAAATCAAGTCAATTGAACATATCGGTATCGCCGTCGAGAATGTAGACCGGAGCAGTCCGTTCTGGAATCATTTGCTGGGAATCAGGAAAACCGGTGCCGATGTGGTGGAAGAGCAGGGGGTGAGCACGGCAATATTCGATACCGGGCAGGGAAAGATCGAACTGCTGGAAGCGCTATCCGAAGATTCGGCAATCGCCAGATATATCGCTAAAAAAGGTACTGGGATCCACCACGTCTGCCTGGAAGTGGATGATATCGAAACGGCAATTTCTGAGTTATTATCAGCCGGAGTGGAGCTGATTTACGACCAGCCGCGGAAAGGGGCAGATGGAATGCTGATCACCTTTGTCCATCCCCGGTCTACCGGTGGTGTTTTAGTTGAGCTGGCTCAAAAACCGGATTAAGCGGAATAAATCAATATTATTTTCCGGTTGGTTCATCGAGAAGGTAGTGCTCATCTTCCAGATCGATCAATTTCTGCTGGATGAATCCACTGGCGTCTTTGATCGCCCGATTATAGATCACCGGTCCCAATTCTTCGATTAAAAAGTCCAGCAGCAGGGTTGTTTTAAGTTCACCGATCTGCTGGTCAAAATGCTCTTCGAAATACTGTTTCAGTTTATTTGCCAGCTCAGTTTTCTGTTTACCTGTAAATTTGATATCCATAGTATTTACTTATAATCTTAAAGAAAATTAAATAAAACTTGCATAGTCACCTAAAGGAAGTGTTTGTTAGGCATCATTGTGGTCTGAATCCAATTCATGTAAGATTTCCCTCGCCAAATCACTATATTCTGCTGCAACTTGTAATTGGACTGGCCCAACAACAGGATTAAACCCACCTATTCGCCCACCGGCAAAAAAATCTTGAACAGCTTCACCTTTTGCGAAATAGCCGATGTTCTCTGCTTCCAACAAAGATTTAGCTATCATCAAATCTGCTGCATTACTCGAAACAAATACAGTGACAGGTTCTTGATATTGATTTTTCTTTCCCAAGACTAAATCTAATTTAATGTATGCCTAACGGGCAGTATGAGCGGTGAAACCGCCTACGCCAGAGTGTCGAAAAAGCACAAAATTGCTACTCAGAGACCAAAAATCCTTACAAATACTCTGGCGGTTTCATCCGCTCGATACTTTGGTTAGGCACCAATATTTTTTTTTGGATAACTGAAATATAACTTAATTTAATTTTTTTGAATTTGATTCTCGCTTTAAAGACTGAAGTAGAATGCGACCAGGCCCAGTAAGTTTTGTCATAAATAGGCCTTCCCCAGAAAAGAATATTTTTCGTAAACCTGAAATACCCTGAATACTATAATCAATGCTATGCGAGAAAGCAGCCAGATTGCCTGTACTTACTAGGACAGATTCTTCCTTCTCTAAATAACGGTCAACAAAATCTCCTGCTCCATGAATAAGTACCTTACCTTGACCTGATATTTTTTGCAGAAATAAGCCTGCACCGCCAAATAACGCCGCACCAGCTCGCTTAGCAATTATTACATTAATATCAACTTTAGCCCCAAAGGCAGCTATGAATGATCCACGAGTTGTGATAATAGAACCTTCAGTCAAATCCCAATCTTTTATTTTACCAGGGTGGTTAGATGATAAAACAACTTGCTGGTCATCTTGATTTGCTTCAATAAATGTTAAACCAAGACTTTCCCCAGATAAAACACGTTTAGCTGCACCTTCAACACCACCAGGAACTTTTAACGACCATTTTATTTTAGGATCAACTAACATTAAGGATCCTTTACTGCTCCAACAAGTGTCTCCTTTTTTTAAGTTTAAACGTGCAATTTGAGCAAACTTACCTTCAATGAAATATTCCATAAATAACACCTCTTTTTTGCCTAACGGAAAAACTCACCGCGCGGGAGAATTTCACTTTCTATACATTTGTTGAACAAATTTACCCTCAATTTTCTTCCGTTCATCAAATCCATGCTACACGCTTCTCACGTCTGGTGGAGTGGATGTTAGGTTGTAATTATTCAATGTCGATCATTCTTATAAATGATTTTGATAATTGAAAAACACTTGAAAAATCATCCCATTCGAGAGTCTCATAAATATCATTCACACTGTGATATGGTTGTTTACCCTTATCTGTGTATAGGAAGAATGCCTTGACTCCCTTCTGTGTTAAAAAATAGTGGTCACCATTTGGAGCATTCTTTCTCCTACGAAGTTTTCCAATCTTCAATGAATCATTGGCGGTAACTAATAAGTCAAAATATTTTGGGTTATCAACACCACCAACTGCCACAATTCCATTTTCTCCAGAAGCAACCATATCAAAGTTTATTAGGAATTTTACATACCCTAAATCATAAACAGGATTCTCTGCATAATATTTTGATCCGCATAATCCTGCATCCTCTCCAGAAAAAGCAATAAAAACCAATGAAATATTTAATGGATTAGACTTAAAATATCTTGCCATGCTAAGTAACAATCCAACCCCACTTGCATTATCATTTGCACCTGGGAAATAAGTTGAATCTGGAAATGCACTTAAGTGATCATAATGTGCACAGAGTATTATCGTTGAGTCTGATTCTATTTGACCTGGTAAGAAACCAATCACATTATTTGATTCCACGTCTTTAACTGATGTTTCAACGCTGAAGGAAATATATTCAACGGACTTTGGAAAATTTGACATAAGAACATCGAAAATGGGCATTTCTTCTCTCATGTATGGAGTAGAAAAACTAAGGTTATCTACTAAAAAAATAACTGCTGATGCTTTCAATTGTTTAGCTATATCTAAACGAAACGATCGCGAAAAATATTCCTTTTTTATTGATTTATCACCCTTCAGTTCATCTGGGATTTGTTCAATCATTATGAGAATTGCACCACTATTGGAAATTTTGGAATACTCATTGATATTTTTATCAGGGATGTATAAACCTGAACCAACAAAATAGACATTACCTTCATCTAATTGACCGGAGCCAGAAGTAGCATATGGGAAGTAGTCAATCCCTAAAACTAATTCTTTGCCATTTATTTTCAGAGACGGTGTTGATTCAAACAAATTGACTTCGAATTCAAATGCTTGTAGATAACCTGTAGAAGGTGATTTTAATCCTATATTCTCATATTGGGTTTTTATGTAACTGCTAGCTTTTAAATGACCATCAAAAGTATATCCTCGGCCCATCAATTCAGGGGACGTCAAGTAATTAATATCATTTTGAGCATTGCTGATTATATCCTGTGAATTCAAAATACCAATCATCAACGAAGCCAGAATTAAACTAAACAAAATCCTTTTCACATTAACTCTATTTTTCAAAATTACAACCTAACGGAACAGGTGAGCTGCGTGAAACCTACCTCAGACGTTCGCTTGAAAATTGCCCTCACAAGTTTCGCGTCCGCTCGAACGTATTGTTAGGTTGAATTTTATTGAATGTTGTTTTCAGTGCAAGTTGTTTGCGTATCACTATCAAATTATTGAAATAGATTTGATAATTTGAATGTACTCTTCTTTCATTACCTCAAATATCGAAGCTGTACCATCGATAATTATCTGAATTCCCCAGTCATTACTAATTACGTGAATTATAAATATTTTGTGCAAAATACCCATAGAATCATAATAATGCCCAAGATATCCAATTCCAAAGGGTAATGGATATTCTTCGTGGTCACCAGTTAATACCTCATCTATCTTAAACGGAGGTAGACTCGAGCGTTTGAAGACAGAGTAAAATATTAAATCCGTATTATTATCTACTTTTTCATACATGATCGATATAAATGGAACCACCTGTAGACCTGAATTATCTATAACAGGATCGCGGGCATAATTATACCCATTAATTGTTTTCTTTTTTACTCCAATTTGAGTTGGGTTCCAATAAGATGGTAAATCAACGGAAAAACCTGCGTCGGTTAATGTATATTGACCATCTTTTTCCTGCATTTCAATACTTGGTAATGTCGAAGAACATCCAAGAAAAACAAATGCGTATAATAACAGTAATCTTGATTTAACCACTAGTAACTCCTACTATTGAATTATTCAACCTAACGGATGAGATAACCTGCGTGAAACTTATTACCACAAATCATTTCCCTTTCCAACTTACTATTTTAATTCCAAAATCCATAAAATCACACTACTCGCTTTTCATGTCAGGTTGAGTGGTTGTTATGTTGCACATCTTGGAACCAATCATTTAAAGTAATCTGATAACTGGTATAAATATTTACTAATTGCATTTATTACTGCATCAGCCTGTCTTTCTCTTTGAAATTGCATATTACCATATGGTGACAATGTAGTAACCAATTTTCCAGTTTTGTAACCGTTTAGTATATCATCATCATAAAATCCTACCTCAAGTACAGATCGATTATTAGGTATCCACCATATTCTCAAATTGATCTCCTCATTATCATTCCCAAAATTGATTTGAGGCAAAATAAATAATCCGAATACATCAAATAATGTAATTGCTATCTGATTTCGAACACTTGATAATTTTGTGCTAATTAAATCTAACTTCAACTCATATTTTGGATTACTCAATGTATCGGTAACAACAAAGGTTAATTGTTTATAGTTAAATTCTTTCATTAGTACTGATTTTCTTTCCTCTACCATCTCTATAAATAGAGTATCAGTAATATTATCATAATTAACATTGATATTTACTATATCTGGATTCTCATCAGTTGTTTCTAAAATTAATCGTTGTGCACATCCTCCCAAAAAAATGGGTACAATAAGGATAATAAACCATTTTAAGCTAACAATTGATAAATTATTATGCATTTGCATCATAACGATCTAACTCACCGGGCGCAACTTGACCTGGCGTTAGTTGATTGATTAACAATTCCTGTGGCAAAATCTTCATTTTCACGAAATCAAAGCCCGCATTTTGCGTCCGGTGAAGTGAATGTTAGGTGCCTATAACAATTTACAAATGTCCCTTGAGGTAAAATTTTAAGAATGAATAGGCGACTCAAGGGTTTTTGCCCAGATTATCACACCGCTTCTAGCTTCAATTAAAGTGAAACTCAATATGAATCGATAATTTTCAATGGATGCATAACCGTCAATAAATCCTTCTACACCAATGAGATTTCCAATCTCCACCGCACTTTTTTCGTCTATCGTTCCTGACAAAGAAAGACCTTGTTCCGCTAATAATTCATTTAATCTCTCGCGGCTAACAACCTTGAAGAGGTTCAATGTCACTAATTTAGAAATGAGTTTCTGTCTGATCACTTCTACATCCAAACCAGCCGTTTGGGATTTGATCTGCCATACTGCAACACGGTTGATGTCCGGTTTTTGATTTGATAGATCCAAAACTGCTTCTTCGATCATTTGATCAATAGCTTGTCCCTTATTGATATCTTCAACCTGATCGGGGGACCTGAATGGCATTGATTCCATCATAGGTCCACCCCTTTTCATACCCATTTTCATGCAACTGGCTAATAGCAACGCAATCAGAAAAGATAAGGGAATAATTCTATTTACGCTTAGACTTCCTTTTTTCATTATTTTACCATTCCTTTAGTCCAAAAGTTTTCTTTTCATTTCCTCAAATTCTGCCTTAGTAATTTCACCCTTGACATAGCGTTTCTTTAGTATGTCCATAGCTGATCCTGAGTCTGTACTTTCGCTCTGATGTCTGTCAGAATCTTGACTCCAGGGCGGTTTGAAACCACCTCCACGACCGAAAATACGGGAAACTACAAACAACATTATGAATATCATTATCATGGGAAATAACCACATCCCGCTACTCCAAAAATTTTCAGACCACATTTGCTTTGCTCCTTTCCTTAGTTATTTCGAACGGCTTGTATATCCGCCCAAGCTCAGTTGCGACGAGCTTACTTAATCCACCCCTTTTTTATTGAACAAAATCTTTGATTGCATTTTCCAAATTTTGCGCACTGGACTTTAAAACCTCATTTGTCACACCGGTAAACATCCCACTCATCATACCTAAATTCATAAAGGCTATTTCAACTTCACCTTTTGAGGTTTCATAAATACTTAATCCCATGGGCATCATAACAGTCATTGGTAACAGTTCATCTTCTCTGGTTATTTCATAGCCTCCTTTGGCATTACACAAATAGAGTATTTTGATTTTGGGTGCTTCCTTAATACCTTCTTCTACCCATAATTTTTGCAGATCACGTGTATCAGGTATTGCCCAGTTGTTTTTTGGGATACTCTTCATTAAAGCATTCACAGTTTCATCGAAACCTAGTGTGCTTCTATATTTTTTCATCATCATTTTAGCCATCGGATTTGCTGATAGCATTTTGTTAACCATTTCTTGAAGCTTATCCTTGTCTTCCAATGTATCCTTTAAATAGTCTGCAATGTCTTCAGAAGTAACATCATTAAACATTGCTACCATCATTTTTGGCATCAATTCGTTAATATCCATACCTTCCATCATAAGCGGCATCATATTAACCATCATTTCTTCTCTTTTTTCTTTTGGTAACAATTTTACCATTGAGTCCATCAGTCCCATTTTATTTCCTCCTGTTGTTAATATTTCTTAATTGTTGATTTATATTATACTTTTATTATCAAGTGCAATTCCTCTGTCAGTCAACACCGATTTTTCCATTTTTTTGACAAATTCTGTCCCTTTTTCTTCAGGAATAACTTTTCCGGCCATTTCAGGGCACATGGCAAACATCATTTCGCCCATTTTCTGTTTCATTTCAGGATTGTCTTCCATATCGGTCATCACACAGTCGCACATTTCGGTCATTTCCTTTACCATACCTGACATCATTGGCATCATACCAGACATTATTTTGGGCATTAGTTCTTTCATTATGGGCATCATCATCGACATCATTTCAGGCATTGTAGCCTTCATGCTTTTCAACATATCGCCAAATTTTTCTTTTAGTAACGGATCTTTTACAATTGATGTGATAAGGCTGTAAGCGCCATAAAGTGTAATAATATTGCCCATTTCCTCCAGCATATTTGCCATAAGAATATTGATGTCTGCTTTTTTCATCATTTCAGGCATCATTTGGAGCATCATTTTTTCACGCTCCTCTATTGTCATGTCACGAATCATGGCATTCATCATTGAGTTCATCATTTTATTTTCTCCTATCAGTAGAACTGACAATCAACCTGACCGCGTTTTTGCAGGTGTCTTGGCGTGGTTAAGTTTTTCTGTGTCATCGGTATTCTATATTAGTTTTACCTTAGAAATGCTACTAAATACCTTCATTGGGAACTCCTTACTTAAATGAGTTCCCTTTGCAGGTGACTACCCACCAAATGCTTTTTCTGAATACCTAAAAGACATTTTCCATCGGTTCTTATGACCAGCCGCTTATCTAATTCTGCCAAATCTTTAGCTAATTGTGTTCCGGTTATCTGGTTTATTGAATCAAATATCGTTTCTGTAAAAGCATCATTACCTTTGGCTAAACCGAAATAGACCCAGCGGCCTTCTTTCCTTTCGTTAATCAATCCTGCGCTTCTTATAATCTTGAGATGTCTTGATATGTTATATTGCGGAATCTCTAAAGCATCTGTCACTTCACAGACGCAGAGTTCGGAGCTTGAATTGATCAATAGATGGAGAATTCGAAGTCTGGTTTCGTCAGCAAGCACTTTGAATTTTTCAGTAAATTCTTTCATCGGTAAAGTCGCCTTGTTATGTGTATAGTTGCACAACTACGCATATATTTTAGCATTAATTCCATCAATTGTCAACCTTTTTTTTCAATCTTTATTTATACAAAAATTATATTACACAGGGATCAGTCGGTAATTTTGACTCTTATTGCCCCTAGCTGGAAAATATTTCCACCTATTGCGATATTAGCTATGCAAACATGGAAAATATAATTGCTGTTTTCCATCTATTGCTAATTAAATATTGTTAGTATGGAATTTGAATCCATTCAATCCAACGCCAATATATCAAACCAATAAACCATGAACAAATTTATATTTGATCAGACCGGTAAGCAAATCGTGCTAACGGTTTGTAATTCACGCGTAAATGAGTTCGATATACCAGGTGTTATATATTGGTTATTAATAATGCGATCCTGAAAGCATCCTATCCAACAATCAGGGTCAGGTAACACAGATCTGAATCTGTTGGTAAAATCAGGCGTTATTCTCAATTCGATTAGCCGTAATTTCAACCGCAAATGGATAGCCTGCTGAAACAGAAAACCGTTCGCGTCCCGGCCAAACCTGGCGTTTATCTTTTCAAGGATAAGCAGGACGATATTATCTATATCGGCAAGGCCAAGAATTTACGCAACCGAGTGCGTTCCTATTTCCAGAGTGGCAAGCACCAGACCGCCAAAACTGTATCGATGGTCAGGCAGATCACCGATCTGGAATGGCTGGTTGTCCGTAGTGAAGTGGAAGCGCTCCTGACCGAAGCCAATATGATCAAGGAGCACGACCCACGCTACAATATCGATCTGAAGGATGATAAATCATTTCCATTCATCAGGATCACCAAGGAACCCTACCCGCAGGTGTTCCTGACCCGCACGATTGAACGGGATGGCAGTCGCTATTTTGGTCCTTACACCGATGTCAAATTGTTGAAGCGTACCCTGAAGGCGCTGTACAAGGTCTTTCCGATTCGCAGTTGCACCCATTTCCTGGATGAGCGGGTGATCGCTGATAAAAAGGTAGCCCTTTGCCTGGATTACCACATCAAGAAATGCGAAGGACCCTGTGCCGGTAAGGTCAACCGGCGGGATTACCAGGCAATGGTGGGGCGGATCATCCGATTTCTGCAGGGCGATACTAGTCAGACTGAGGACTACATCCGGGATCGAATGGAAAAGGCTTCCACGGAGCAACGCTATGAGGACGCAGCCCAACTCCGGGACCAGTTGACGGCTATCGAAAGTTTCCGTACCCGCCAGCGTAAGGTAGCGGCCGATTTCCAGGACCGGGATGTATTCGCCCTTGCTAAGCAGGATGACCTGGGATTGGTGACGGTGATCCGGATCCGCCAGGGACGGATCTTCACCCGGGAAAAATTCCGTATCCGTAATATCGACGCTGAAAACAGTATTATACTCAGGCACGTGTTAACCAATTTTTATCTGGATGGTGACTTCATTCCGGAGGAAATCCTGGTGCCGGAATTACCGGCTGATGAAAATGAGCTGACAATCTGGTTGAGGAAAAAACGCGGGACAATTGTTAAGCTGCATGTTCCCCAGCGCGGTGAAAAAGTTAAATTAATGCAGATGGCAGCCCGCAACGCCCGGCTGCTGCTGGGGGACTGGATCCTGGAGCGGATGAAGCGCCAGGAATTGGTACCAACTTCCGTGACACAGCTCCAGGAGGACCTGCAGCTTAAAGCACCGCCCAGGCGGATTGAGGCTTTTGATATTTCCCATCTTGGTGGTACAAATACCGTAGCATCCATGGTTTGTTTTGTGGATGGCAAGCCACGCAAGTCGGAATACCGGAAATTCAAAATCAAATCGGTAGTGGGGATCGACGATTTTGCTGCCATGCGGGAAGTCGTCATCCGACGCTACAAACGTCTGAAAAGGGAGAAATTGGCGTTGCCGGACCTGATTTTAATCGATGGTGGAAAAGGTCAACTGGGGATGGCGATCTCCGCGTTGCGGGAACTGAGCCTGGATTATTTGATGGTGGTAGGTCTGGCCAAGCGATTGGAAGAGGTATTTGTACCGGGACTTTCCGATCCCCAGTCGATACCCAAAACATCACCCGGGCTGTTTTTACTGCGCCGAATCCGTGATGAGGCTCATCGTTTTGCAATAACCTTCCAGCGCCTGAAACGGACGAAAACAGCTACTGAGTCCATATTTTCGGGAATTCCTGGGATCGGCCCTAAACGGTTGAAAGCATTGTTCGCCACTTATTCCGATGTCCGATCCGTGGCTGAAGAGGATGCACCGGCTCTGGCCCTGCGTACCGGATTCAGTGAGGTACTGGCGCTAAAAGTGATCGCCGTCGCAAAAAAATTCATGAACAAGAAGTCTGCTGGAATTAAAACTGATAAGTTATAAATTTATGATTAGTATCCCACGAATCGTTATCATAGACAGGATAGAATTAATGAAAAGGCAACTACTGATACTACTGCTGCTGTTGTTCACCTTTGGGTTTTCTACTGAAGCCTATTATCCCGGACGTGTCCTTGTCAAACTGGAACCTGGTGTAAGCCGTCAGGAATTTTCCTCTATTCTGGATGGACAAAAATATGTGGTGGAGAAAGTACTTGTCCGCCGGTTAAATATTGTCAGCGTCAAAGTCATTGATTCTCGTATTTCCGCGGAAAATGCACTGATTGACCTGAAAGCCAATCCCTGGGTGGAAAAAGCCCAGCTTGATCATAAACTGACTCAACGTGATACCTATCCGGACGATCCTGATTTTGATAGCTTGTGGAATTTGCATAACACCGGGCAGTCCGGCGGTACTGTAGATGCCGATATCGATGCGCCGGAAGCCTGGGATATAACAACCGGCGGTTTGACTGCTCTGGGTGATACGATTGTCGTAGCCGTAATCGACGGTGGTTGCGATGTTAACCACATTGACCTGGTGGATAACCTCTGGACTAATCGCAATGAGATTCCGTTTAATTCGATCGATGATGATAGTAACGGTTATGTTGATGATATCCATGGCTGGAACGCCTACGATTCTAATGGGTCGATACCCTCCAGTAGTCATGGCACCCATGTTTGCGGTATTGTAGGTGCCCGGGGAAATAATGCCAACCAGGTGGTGGGGGTCAACTGGGAGGTTAAAATCATGCCGATTGCCGGTTCAACATCCCAAACATCAATTGCCCTGGAAGCTTACGGTTATGCTCTTGATCAACGTTTTGATTATGATTCCACCGGTGGTCAAATGGGCGCTTTTGTCGTAGCAACCAATAGCAGTTTTGGTGTCGATAATGCAGACTGTAATTCCGATCCTTATATCCTCTGGAACGATATTTATGATGCGATGGGGCAATTGGGTATTTTAAGTGCGGCAGCCACAATGAACAGCAACTCCAACGTCGATGTTACCGGCGACGTACCCACTGGCTGTGCCAGCGATTATGTAATTGCTGTGACCAATACAACCAGATATGATACTAAGAACAGTGGTGCCGCTTACGGAGCTACCACTATTGACCTGGGAGCGCCTGGTACAGTTATTTATTCAACCGTTCCCGGCAATAATACTTCGACCATGTCCGGGACGTCGATGGCTTCACCACATGTGGCCGGTGCAGTTGGCTTTTTGCACGCTGTAATGTCACGGGGATTTGCCAATTATTATTTAAATAATCCTGGTGATGGCGCAGTAATGCTCAAGAATTTTATTCTGTCCGGAACCGATTCTTTGCCCAGCCTGGACGGGATTACTGTCAGCGGGGGCCGATTAAATCTTCATAATTCTGCATTGTTAACACAGCTATTTATGGCCGGAGATTCCCTGGATCCGAATCCGGTTACGGATCTGGTCGCAGATAACCGTAATTGGTATCAGATAAACCTTACCTGGACCGATCCGGTGACTCTGTTCGGCGAAGACCCAATACCATATTTTGTGGTTGATGTCTACCGTGGCGGTCAATTTTTGCAGTCAGTTACACAGGGTACGGAAACTTATTTGGACGGCTTTTTAATAGGGGGACAGATAGTTGAATATGAACTGGTGACACGGATTACCGATAACGATTCGACCAGTACTCCAGCCTCGATCTCAGCATTTGTGCTTGGAGATGAATTTATCCCCGGGGATGTCAATCATGATTTAAATGTAAATGTAGCTGATGTAATCAGCTTACTATATTTCACGCTTGGTCATACGATTCCTTCGGATATTGATATGTATACCAGCGATTTGGATCATAATAATTCGTTGGACGTGTTTGATATTCTAATATTAGTGGATATTATCCTGGGCCGTGACTGATCTTATATATTATTGACTGTCATTTAAAAAGCCCTGTTCTCTCATCCAGTCATCGGACACAAATTTAGTCAGGTAATTGCGGATGTTATCGGGCAGAATGGCGATGCAATTCTGACCTTTTTTCAGGTTTTTTGCGGCTTGAAGGGCACCCCAGACCACCGCTCCGCTGGAACCGCCAACCAGTAAGCCTTCTTCTTTAATGAGCCGGCGAGCCATTAAAAATGATTCTTTGTCACTGGTTTTGACATATTGATCGACCAGACTATTGTTAAGCACATCAGGGAAGAAATCATAGCCAATACCCTCAACCAGGTAATTGGAAACATCCTTCCCGCCTCCCAGGATGGATCCGTGGGGATCAATGCCAACAATCTGTACAGCGGGTAATTCTTCTTTAAGGCGCTTGGCTACACCAGTAATAGTACCACCGGTTCCAACGCCGATTACCACCATGTCAATATTTGGCCCAAAATCGTCCAGCAATTCCTCGGCCGTGCCGTAGTAATGAGCGTTGGGATTATCGGGATTGGCATATTGATCCAGAATCACTGAACCCGGAGTTTCACTTTGCAGTTGCTTGGCCACATTCGCTTCACTCTCCGGTGAATCATGGGCGGCACCAGTTGGTGTCCTGACTATTTTAGCTCCTAATGCCTCCAGCACAACCTGTTTTTCATGGCTCATTTTCTCCGGCATCGTGATGATCAGTTTATAACCCAGAGCCGCGGCTGTAATGGCCATCCCGATTCCAGTATTTCCGGAGGTCGGTTCGATCAATGTGTCTCCCGGCTTTATCCGGCCGGCTTTTTGAGCTTCGATTATCATCCGAACGCCAATCCGGTCCTTCAGTGATCCACCGGCGTTCAGGAATTCACATTTTCCATATAATTCACAGTCCAGTTCCTGACCGATATGGTTGAGTTTAACCGTTGGTGTTCCCCCGATTGCCCGGGTTATATTGTCGATTATCATTGTTGTATTTCCATTGGATTAATGCTGTTTGGGTGGGCTAAATTTCTGAAACGAATACCGATTTCTAAAGAATTTTAATGATTAATTCTATCACATTAAGAAGAGGTAATAATTATGAATCGACTCCAGGATAAAATTGTTGTCATCACCGGCGGTGCACGCGGGATCGGCAGAGCAACAGTTCAGAAATTTGCCGCCGAGGGTGCCACCGTGATAATTGCGGACTTCGATAAAGATAATGGTATGGCAGCAGCAGAGGAAGTGGCCGAAGCCGGTGGGCAGGCTGTTTTTGTCAAAGTTGATGTGGGTGATCCGGACAGCGTTGGTAATTTATTTGGAATGATCGAGCAGAATTACGGACGGGTGGATGTATTAGTCAATAATGCTGGAATATTAATGGATAGTACACTCAAGAAATTGGATATCGACAAGTTCGACAAAGTCATCGATGTCAATTTAAAGGGTGTATTTTTATGTACTCAGGCAGCGGTTTCTTTGATGGATCCTGAAAAAGGCGGGGTTATTCTGAATGCCTCTTCAGTCGTCGCCCATACGGGTAATTTCGGGCAAACGAATTACGTTGCATCCAAAACCGGAGTAATCGGGATGACTAAAGTATGGGCCAGGGAACTGGGTCGGAAGAATATTCGTGTTAATGCAGTTGCTCCCGGTTTTATTAAGACAGACATGACTGAGGGTATTCCGGATAAGGTTATGGATATGATGTTGCAACGCGTGCCGCTCGGACGCATGGGTGAAGCTGCTGAAGTGGCCGATGCTTATTGTTTTCTTGCCAGCGACGAATCAAGTTATATTACTGGGGCTACAATTAATGTCGACGGTGGCACTGTTACCTGATCTTACTAAATCAAAAAAAAGCCCGGCGTTGTAATAACACCGGGCGCTTTTATTTGCAGGGATAAGTAGATCAGGCTACTTTAATTTCGATTTCCCTTGGTTTCACTTCTTCTGCTTTGGGCAGTTCGATAACCAGTATTCCATTCTTGAATTTGGCATTGATCTTTTCTTCATTGATCATATCGGACAAACGAAAGCTGCGTTTGAAACTTCCATACATTCTTTCACGACGGTGAAAATTGGAACCTTCATCTTTCTTCTCCAGTGTACGTTCACCGGTAAGTGTTAAAACATTATCCTTAACGTTGATACTGACATTCTTTTTATCGACGCCAGGAAGATCAGCGGTCACGGTGTACTTGTTATCGTCTTCACGGATGTCGGTTGAGGGACTCCAGTGATTAGAGTTGGAATCTACTTCATAATTCTCATTATAGAAATCCCTGAAGATCCGATCATAATTATTCCAAGATCTTAACGCGGTTGTTGGATGCCATTTTACTAATGTCATGTTAACTCTCCTTATTTGAATTTTAATTATCGATTTCGGTTACATAGCGACAATGTTTATACCATTGTTCAAATTCTGCCAAGATTACTGGCATTTATATTTGACTAAAAATGAGATTGGCAATCTGGCAGGTTGGTGAGAATAAATTTCAGAGTCTGTGGTATTTATGTGACAAATCGGCCGGCAGAGATCAAAGCGATTTATTATATTTTTAATCACCGGTGTACTTCAATTGTAATAGGGTGGTATTTTTCATTAATTTCGCGCCTGATTACAAGGATAAAGGAATAGCATATGAGCAAATTAGCCCTCTTTGGTGGCACGCCGGTACGATCCAAACCATTCCCAACCTGGCCCCGCTCTTCCCGGGATTTGAAAGAGCAGCTGGTAAATACAGTTGATAATGAATTATGGGGGGTGGGTAGTAAAGCCATTAGGAATTTTGAAGAAGCATTTGCCGCCTTTCATGCTGCGGAATACTGCATTACAACCAATTCTGGGACTACTGCTCTGTGGGTATCATTAAAAGCGGCCGGAGTTAAGGCAGGGGATGAGGTTATTTTGCCCGCCTATACATTTATAGCCACCGCCTCAGCGGTTCTGATGGCCAATGCCGTTCCGGTTTTTGTTGATGCGGAGCTTGAAACATTCAATATTGACCCTGAGCTGATCGAAGCAGCCATCACCGATCAAACCAGAGTAATCATGCCGGTGCACATATCCGGAAATCCGGCTCATATGGATAAAATTCTGGCAATCGCGAAAAAGCATGATCTGGCAGTGATCGAGGATGCCGCCCAGGCCCACGGAGCCGAGTGGAAGGGAACCAAGGTTGGTGCCTTGGGGATTGGTGGTATTTTCAGTTTCCAGACCTCAAAAAATATGGCTGCTGGTGAAGGCGGAGCCATCGTGACCAATGATAAAGATTTCAATGATGCTTGTTTTTCCTATCATAATTGCGGACGCGTCAAAGGAGGTCAGTGGTATGAGCATCAGCATCTGGGAGGCAATTTTCGTCTGAATGCCTTTGCTGCAGCGATTCTCCACGCTCAACTGAATACTCTTAGTTCCGATATGGATCTGCGTGACGATAACAGGAAAAAAATAGACGAAGCACTCCATCAAATCCCCGGATTAACACCCGTGATGCAATATCCAGAAACTACTCGGGTAGCAAATCATCTGTATTTAGCACGCTATCACGCTGAAGAATTCCATAATGTTCCCCGAGAGAAATTCTATGAGGCGATGCGGGCGGAAGGTGTCTTTACCTACGCCGGGTATGTGCCTCTATACAAGGAGAAATTATTTATCACCAATCCCGACGAATATCCTTGGTTGAAAGATCGGAATTACCGTGAGCAGTTTTTACCTAATACAGAGAAATTATGTGGTGAGCAGTCGGTCTGGTTGAAGCAAAATCATTTGCTGGGTACAGCTGCTGATACTCAGGATATCATCGATGCATTTGAGAAAGTAGCTCGTGAGCTGCAAAAAAATCCGACATTATTCAAATAACAGGATGTGTAATAACACTCCGGTTGCCTCCTTTTTTCAAATTACGAACTGAGCTCGACTCCTAATTCAGTTCTGGAGCAGCCACTAGCTGGAGATTGAAAAACGCCCCCACGAGCCATAGCGCATGTTGATCTGGATGCCTTTTTCTGTTCAGTCGAGGTACTTCAAGACCCATCTTTGAAAGATAAACCGCTGGTTGTCGGGGGCAAATCCGATCAGCGCGGCGTTGTGGCGGCAGCATCCTATCCCGCCCGGAAATTTGGTATTCATTCCGCAATGTCCATGTATCAGGCAGAAAAACGTTGTCCTGAGTTGATTATCAGACCACCGCGTTTTAAAGCTTATAAAACCTATTCCCGAATTGTGATGGGAATACTGCGCAATTTATCGCCCGTAATGCAACAGGTTAGCGTAGATGAAGCCTATCTGGATCTAACGGATCAGATTAGACAATGGCACCAGGCGGAAGCTGAACTGCGTGATGTGCAGCAAAAAATATCCCGGGATATTGGATTATCAGCTTCAGTCGGTCTCAGCACCAGCAAAATGATTGCTAAAATCGCTTCCGACATGGATAAACCAGCCGGTTTTACGGTAGTTCATCCCGGCGCTGAAATAGGATTTTTAGAACCGCTTCCGGTCAACAAAATCCCTGGTATTGGCCCCAAATCAGTACACAAGCTGGCAAATATTGGTGTTAATTCGATTAAAGATCTGGCACAAATACCGGAGATTGATCTTGCTACTAAATTTGGAAAATGGGGCCGGGAAATGTATTACTGGGCGCGCGGGATTGACGAACGACCTGTGCACGAGGAAAAGGGAGCCAAATCGATCAGCACCGAGCGGACATTCAATAAGGATATTGCGAATGATGAAGAATTGCATTCCATCTTAAAAAGACAAAGTGAACAGGTAAGTAGTCAATTAAAACGGGCAGGCTACATGGGCCGCACTATCAGCATCAAGATTCGTTATGCCGATTTTGAAACTTTCACGCGTCAGATGTCCTTGAATAGATATACCGATCGACCGAGCGAAATTTTCATTGCTGCGGTGGAATTATTCAGGAAATCCTGGATCAGTGGTAGTCCGGTTCGTTTATTGGGAGTCGGTGTAAGCAATTTCGCTACGCCGGAAAGGCAATTATCGTTAAATATCTAGATCTGAGGAACAAAAAGGGTACACTCTGTTTTATGATAATTAAAATTTCAAATAATACTCATGAGTTAAATGTGTTATGAATAAAAGCAAATTAGTTGACGTTAATGACTTTGTACTCCGGCAGGTTCGTGGTTCCGGAAAAACCTATGCCGTTGATTGGACTTTTGATGAGATCGCGGATCATGCTGAAAAACAGCTGACCCTGGGATATTACCGACCGGGATACCGGGATGGTATAATCCTGGTGCCGGTGGCTGATGAATACGTGTCGAAATTTATCTGTCCCTATGTGAAGCTGGCCGGGGACACCCGGTTATTGGCAACTTTGGTGAGGCGCCGACCAGAAGAGGAACCATATATCAGGATCAGGGCTAAATATGGTACTCCTTTACCGGCCGGAAAAGTTGATCTTGTACTATATCGGCATGATGTCTTAATGGAAAATAATGAATTCACAACCCAGTCTGAATGGGAGTTAATCAGCATCAATGCCGTGCCAGTTGGTGTTGACACCCTGCCGATGGGTCCTATCACGATGATGCGCAATCAACTGGAACTGCCCGGTGGTACTGCGGCCCATTATGATTCCGATGAGTGGGCGGAGTCGGTTAGATTCTGGCAGCAATATGCTGCCCTGGAACCGAAAACAGAAACTGATAATACCTGAACTAGTCGTCACTGACACTTTGAGTGTCGGTAACGGATAATACCATTCTACGGCGCTACAAACTGCATAATTATCCCGCAGAGCCAGGCAGCATATGTACCAACCGCATAACCTACAACTGCCAATAGAACTCCAACCGGCGCCAGGGAAGGATGAAAGGCTGATGCAACAATCGGAGCAGAAGCCGCTCCGCCAATATTAGCCTGACTGCCTACCGCCAAAAAGAAAAACGGCGCTTTAATTAATTTAGCGACAACAATTAGAATCAGGACATGGAAGGCGATCCAGATACCACCCACGAGAAAAAGACCGGGATTATCAAAAATCGCCATTATATTCATTTTCATTCCAATAGTCGTCACCAACACATAGAGGAACACGCTTCCATAGCGGGAAGCGCCGATACCTTCCAGATTACGTAATTTGGTAAATGAAAGACCTATCGCAATTGTAGTAGCTGAAATAATAAGCCAGAAGAATCCGGAGGTCAGGCTGAAACGGGCGAGATAGGGTGCGTTGCTAGTGATCCAGGGAGTAATCTGATCTGAAATTACGTGCGCAACCGCCGTCACACCAAAGCCGACTCCGACGACCGTAATGGCATCGGTCAGATCTGGAATCTTACTTATTTGCGCCCGGTAATCTTCGATTTTCTTTTGCAGGTGTGTAATCGCTGCGGTATCACCCCGGAACCAGGCATCCAGTTGTTCATGGACCCCGGCGCCGTACAACAGAAAAGCCAGCCAGATGCTGGCTACGATCACATCGACGGCAATCATGGCGGAGAACAGATCATCACCCACCTCAAATACTTCCTTCATCGCCGCCTGATTGGCGCCACCGCCAATCCAGGAGCCAGCCACTGTTGTCAAACCGCGCCATACTGCCTCCGGACCGGCACCACCAACAATATCAGGAGCGAAAAGTGACACAATCAGGATTGCCAGCGGTCCCCCGATAACAATGCCAATCGTACCACTGAAAAACATGATTAATGCTTTGGGCCCCAACCGCATAACCTCTTTGAGATCAATGCTGATGGTCAGCAGAACCAAACTGGTTGGTAATAAATAGCGCGATGCCACAAAATACAGTTTGGAATTTTCGCCGGAAATAATTCCCATAGAATTCAGGATCGACGGGAGAAAATAACACAATAGGAGTGTTGGAACGTATTTATAAAACTTCTTCCAGAACGGATGTCCACTGCGGGAGGTTCGAAAAACCAACACCAGAATTCCCAGCAGTATTCCTATGACAATCGCATCATTGGTAATCAAAGGTTCCATATTTTCCTCTTATCGTGGTTATCGAATTGCCGGGTAAAGTTTTGCTTAATATTTTTTAAATAACTTGTTGATCCAACCATGGAATTTATGCAGGCCAGATCGTTTGAGATACATTACAGCACAGGTTCCGTAACACAAATTAATTTCAGCATTTTTTGCAGCAGCAACAGCTTCCGGTGTATCCGTATTCATGTGAATCCAAATATTCTTAATTCCAGCACTTATGACATCTGAAACCACTTGATAGGTCTCTGATTTTGGAACTTCAATAACGGCCGCCTCAACAGTCTCCGGCAGACTGGCTAGATCCGGGAAGGTCCGTTTTCCATTAATCTGATCGATCAATGGATCAACCGGAAATACTGATTTGTCGTTGCTCAACAATCCTTCCAGCGTCAGAGTTGGAAAGCTGCGTATTGCGCTATGCCCGATCAGGGCATAGGAATTATAATTCCAGAAATCTTCATATTTTGAGGACATAAAAGCTCCCGGTATTGTGGTAATTAATGTAACACTATAGAAATATTGCCCGGAAAATAGGGGTTCACAGGATAAAGTGAATAGGATAAAATGGTATAATTAATGAGAATTGAGTAAAAACTTGTGACGGATTAAATAACTTTAGTTGGTTGAAGCCAGCCGGTTTATTTTTTTGATAAAAAATGATTTAGGAATTAATAAAATCAATTATGAAAATAGAAGTGCCCGGGACTGGACTCGAACCAGCACAGCCTTGCGACCACTAGACCCTGAACCTAGCGTGTCTACCAATTTCACCACCCGGGCAATCGGTTTTAAAAGAGCGTAAATGCGCGGCGAATTTAAGATCATAAATAATCCTTTGGAATGTGTTTTTCAATTATTATCTATCTCGGTCAGAGATTATTATTAGCTTGAAAATTACTCCCATACCTGTTGAAGATAGAGCTATGAAAAATCGGGTAAATTTCTGTTTTATTGTCCTTTTGATTATCAGTGGTGAACAATTGGGCTCGGGTATGTATCTTTATCGATTGCAGGCAGGTGATGCAATCCTGACTGGAAAAATGCTGCTGCTAAAGTAGAAACTAATGCATAAAATAATTATTGATGGATATAACCTGCTCTATGCGATGCCGGGTTTGTTAAAATACCGCAAGCGTAAACTGGAGACAGCCCGGGAGCGATTGCTCAACAAGCTGGCGGCGGTCGGGAAACGGCGCAGGACCTTTATCGTAGTTGTATTCGATGGCGTCCAGGATGAAATCCTGCCAACTACAGATGGTATAAACAAGTGGGTTCAGGTGCGCTTCTCTCCCCCGCATAAAAAAGCCGATTTGATCATCGTTGAATTGGCGCAGGCTGAGGCCAGACCACGATCTTGCACCGTGGTTTCCTCTGATAAAGCAGTAATTCGTGAGGTAGCTTCAACCGGAATGAAAACCATGACTTCTGAGGATTTCGCACTTATTCTCGAGCCAAAGCGCCGGTTGGAATCAGAACCTGAAGAACCACCTAAACCAGAAATGACACCAGCCGATCTGGAGGTCTGGAAACGTGTTTTCGGACGTTGAAATAATCATATGTATTGCACTCGATTGAAAATTATGGACAACTGACGCATTGCTATTTGATCATGGACATTAAGCTTGTATCCAGCAATCGTAAAGCTTTTCACGAATACCATATTCTTGAGAAATTTGAAGCCGGAATGGAATTATCCGGCAGTGAAGTGAAAAGCCTGCGGGAAGGTCGGGCTAATATAAAGGAAGGTTATGTAACAGTTCGGAATGGTGAAGTCTGGGCGGTTGGCCTTCATATCAGTCCCTATTCCCATACCGGTCACACCGGTCATGAGCCGGTCCATGATCGTAGACTATTATTGAATCGACGTGAGATCGGCAAATTACAGCGTGGTGTAGATCAGAAGGGAATGACAATCGTTCCCCTTAAGCTATATTTCAAGAATGGCTGGGCCAAACTTGAAATTGCACTTGCCAAAGGAAAACACTCCTTTGATAAAAAAGAGTCACTGAAAGCTAAGGATATCAAACGTCACATAGAACGAGAAATGAGAAATCACCCATGAAATTTTTACCAGTTGACGAACAATTGAAATTAATTGGCCGGGGCGCTGAAGAGATCATTCCCTTGGAAGAGTTGACCGCTAAACTGGAACATTCCAGGAAGCGGGAAAAACCACTGATTGTGAAACTGGGTTGCGATCCCAGTCGGCCAGACTTGCACATCGGACACGGGGTCGTGTTGCGCAAACTAAGGCACTTCCAGGATTTGGGTCATCAAGCGGTGCTGGTAATTGGTGATTTTACAGCAATGATCGGTGATCCATCGGGACGGAATAAGACTCGTCCCCAGCTTACAATAGAAGATACACGTAGTAATGCTGATAGTTACGTTGAGCAAGCTAAAGTTATACTTGATATCACCAGATTGAAGATTGTTTATAATTACGATTGGCTGGGGGCAATGTCTTTCAGTGATGTAATTCGTCTTGCCAGCCATTATACGATCGCGCGTATGCTGGAGCGGGATGATTTTACCAAGCGCTACAAATCAGAGGTACCGATCTCAATTCATGAACTGCTGTATCCTCTGGCACAGGGCATGGATTCGGTAGAGTTGAAGGCAGATATTGAATTAGGCGGAACAGATCAGAAATTCAATCTGTTGGTTGGTCGGGATCTACAGCGGGAATATAATCAGGAACCGCAGGTTATCGTCACGCTGCCGTTGTTGGAGGGCACAGATGGGAAGGAAAAGATGTCCAAGTCATATGATAATCATATCGGATTACAAGATCCACCTGAGGACATTTATGGGAAAACACTGTCTATACCGGATGAGCTGATTTATAAGTATTATCAATTAGCAGCTAATGCCAGCGAAGAAATTTTGAACCAGGTAAAAAACGAATTGGCTGACAGCAGTATCAATCCCCGCGATGTGAAGCGGCGATTAGCGCATAAGATCGTCAGTCTCTACTATGATGATGCGAAAGCTGATCGTGCTGAAAAACATTTCGATCGAATATTCATCAGCAAAGGTGTTCCGGATGAGCTCCCGTCTGTTAAACTAACTGAGCCAACTTTGCTGGTTGATCTTATGGTGGATAACCAAATGGTATCGAGTAAAACAAATGCGCGCAGGATGATCACACAGGGAGCGGTGCGAATAAACAGCGAGCAATGCAAGGATCTTTATCGGAAGGTTGGAATTGATGAGAAAATCGTACTCAAGGTTGGTAAACGTCGATTTTTACAGATTAACTAATTGATCCATTTATTTCAGTTTTTAAATATCCCTGAACTATCGTTTAAAATAACCATATAGTATTTTTGAATATTCTGTAACGGAATTGGCAAAAATATATCTAAATGTTTTAGTGCCAATAATCGATGGTGGATGGTCCACTTTTAATTGTGATAGTCCCTGGGCTACCTATGATTTTCAAAAAATGATGTAGGTAATAAACGCTTCAACATCCGAAATTAGAGGCAGAAATTTGGCTCATATTGACCGGATTTCGGTTATTGAAATTCACTGAACATATTGATTGAAACGCTATATTTTCTTTGATAGGAGGTAGCATGCCACAGAATATTGTGGAGTTTACAGATGCCAATTTTGAACACGAAGTACTTCAGTCGGATAAACCAGTTTTAGTTGATTTTTGGGCGGAATGGTGTGGACCATGCAAAGTGATCGCCCCAACGATAGTAGAAGTTGCCGGTGAATATAACGGCAAAGTAAAAGTAGGCAAACTTAATGTCGATCATAATCGCAATTCAGCGATGCAATTTGGTATTCGCAGTATTCCCAGTTTGCTCATTTTCAACAATGGTTCCGTTGCCCATCAAATAGTGGGAGCGGTTCCCAAAAATAATATTACAAAACTGTTAAACGAGGTTATTAAATAGAATAGTCAAATGAATCGGAAAGTTATCATCATAGGATCAGGACCGGCTGGATTGACAGCAGCGATTTATGCTGCACGGGCCAATTTAGAACCGCTGGTTTTTGAAGGGCTGCAGCCTGGTGGTCAGCTAACGATCACTTCGGAAGTAGAGAATTTTCCTGGTTTCCCGGAAGGGATAACCGGGCCGGAGTTGATGGATTTACTGCGTAACCAAGCTAAACGATTTGGAGCCGAGACGGTTTTTAAACAGATAACGAAAGTTGATTTTTCTCAGCGCCCTTTCAAAGTTTGGGCCGGGAATGAAATGCATACAGGTGATTCGGTTATTATTTCAACCGGAGCCTCTGCCCGCTGGTTAGGAATTGAATCCGAACAGCGGTTGATGGGTTACGGTGTTTCAGCCTGTGCGACCTGTGATGGCTTTTTCTACCGAGATAAAAAAGTGTTGGTTGTTGGTGGTGGCGATTCTGCTGCTGAGGAAGCCACTTTTCTTACCAAATTCGCTTCGGAAGTGTGGCTGGTTCACCGCCGGGATGAATTAAGAGCTTCCAAGATCATGCAGAACCGTGTTCTGGAACATCCCAAAATAAACGTCCACTGGAATTCAGTGATTACTGAAGTATTAGGTGATACGGAAAATGGTGTCAAGGGTGTTATTTTGAAGGATACGGTGACCGGGGAGACACGCAAGGATTCTTGTGATGGTGTCTTTTTGGCAATTGGTCACACACCCAATACACAAGTATTCAAGGATCAGATTGAAATGGATGAAAAAGGTTATATAATTACTAAAGAAGGCCGTTCATTGACTTCAATCGAAGGTGTTTTTGCCTGTGGTGATGTCCAGGATCATATTTACCGACAAGCAGTCACTGCTGCAGGATATGGTTGTATGGCAGCGATTGATGCGGAGCGTTATTTAGAACCCTGATCAGACTCGGTTTTTAAATTCCGATTCATCGTTTTAACGGTTATCTTCGTTAACGAAAGGATTGTACGATGAATCATAAGTCTACATTAATATACGATTTAGAAAATGTAAAACTGAATTATAACCGTCGAACTGTATTACAGATTGGCAGTTTGCAAATTCACCGCGGTACCATTTATGGGATTATCGGACCGATTGGATCAGGAAAATCTTCATTGCTGAAAGCTTTGGCGGGGCAGGTAAAACCAACCTCCGGTACGTTAAAATACGACAATAATGAATTTCAGACTAACTGGTTAGGTAAAATAAAACAAAATCCGTCGATAAAATTTATCAACGGTGAATTACCAATGGGGTTTACCGTAAAGCAAGTACTGACAAACCTTTTTCCGAAACAGAGTGATAAATTGTTCAAAAAATATTTTAACAGCGGTGCGCAGAAACAATTATTCACTCAAAAGATCGACGATATATCACCTGGTGAATACACCTGGATAAACACAATCATTGCTGTGGAAAGTGATCCACGGGTGCTACTAATAGATGACTACGGTGTCCGGCTTGATTCCATAATAATGCAGGAATTCAATCGCAAAATTTTGAAAATGACGCGCGAGTTAGGTACTACGATTATCTTATCTTCCGTCTCTGACGACAATATTCAGAATATTGCTTCGGTGTTGATCTATCTGGACAATGGACATATCTGTAAAATAAGACCGGGTAAGGGACGAACCAGTCGCGGGCAGGGACAACGTCGCAGGCACTATTAAATAAAATTCAATGGGTACAAGTTTAGTCTATTCTCCACGCTTTCTGGAACATGATACCGGTTGGGGACATCCTGAACGACCGGAACGCTTGGAAGCTATTATAGATTCACTTCAGAAAACTGATTTATGGAAACAATTGGTACTAATAACACCTGATATCAAAGATCCTCAAATACCGGAACTGGTGCACGATCCGGACTATGTTAAACGAGTAGCACACTCTTGTGACCGAGCCGATCAATATATCGACACGTACGACAATCCCATTTGTAGCGTATCATATTCGATTGCAGTTCTGGCCGCTAATGGTGTCGCCACAGGATTGGATTATGTCATGAAAGATCAGGGAAATTGCTCAATGGTCATACCTCGTCCGCCGGGACACCATGCTGAATATGATCATGCAATGGGGTTTTGCCTTTTTAATAATGTTGCAATCGCAGCTCGCTATGCCCAGCAGAAATATTCGGTGACACGGGTCGCAATCATAGATTTTGATGTACACCATGGAAATGGGACCCAACACCTATTTGAAAATGATCCCAATATCATATATATCAGTACGCATCGCTATCCATTCTATCCCGGTAGCGGTGCCAAGAATGAGACTGGCATGGGTGACGGTCTGGGAACAACCCTTAATTATCCACTGGATCAAGGGACCGGCGATGAAGTATATTGTGATATCATCGACAATTCGGTTGCTGATGTTGTGCTAAAGTTTAATCCGGAATTAATGATTTTATCTTCCGGATTTGATGCGCACGAACTGGATCCACTGGGGGGCATGGCCCTGACAACCGCTGGTTATAAGATGTTATCCCATAGTTTGATATCAATAGCAAAAGAATGCTGCGATGGACGGGTTCTATCGGTTCTTGAAGGTGGATACAGTCTGCAGGGACTAAAGGAAAGCATGGAAGTGCATCTCAGAGAGATAATGAATGAATAATCGGATGAAAAGAATTTACCATTCCCAATCTGATAGGGTAGTGGCCGGAGTATGCGGTGGATTTGCTGAATATATTAATGTCAATCAGGTTCCTGAACTGCTCGTTTGGATATTCTTGATCTTGGTTGGTGTATGCGCAGGTACAGTTGAAAGTATAGCTGTAAATTCAACAATCATGGGTCTGTTCTTTGCTTCAGGAATGGCGATTACTATGACAGCCATAATTTTACCAAGGATCGATGCTAGATAATCATTTGCATTAATAATCAAGAAAGTCGGATGGAATGGATCAAACAAGATTTGCAGAAATAACCGAAAAATTCAAAGATAAGTCTATCCTGGTCATCGGTGATTTGATGCTCGATCAGTATCTTTGGGGTACAGCGGAACGTATTTCACCGGAGGCTCCGGTGCCGATTGTGAGAATTGAAGAGATCAATAATTTACCAGGCGGTGCTGGAAATGTTGCATTAAATCTGGCAAAATTAAATTGTCGAGTACATTTAGCTGGTTTAATAGGTGATGACGAACAGGGTGTAAAACTGTCTGAGAAGCTCGCTGAATCAGGAATAATGATGGAGGGCATAACTGTCTGCCAAAATCGTACAACCACTCTTAAAACGCGTGTTATTGCCCAGAATCAACAGATATTGCGAACTGACCGGGAAGAAATAGTGCCTGCTGACAGTCATTCGTTTGGAATTTTGGTCGAGCAGATTAATTCAGTTCTACCCGATTGCGATGGAATTATAATCGCCGATTATAATAAAGGAGTTTTGTCAGCTGACCTGATTACGACTGTACAGTCAGCAGCGGCAAAATATGCAGTACCGGTTTATGTTGATCCTAAAGCGGATAATTTTTTCGCATATCAGAACAACCGTTTATTCAAACCGAATAGATCTGAATTCTTGAATGCTTTGGGAGCTACGGATACTGCTGAAGTTGATATCAAGCAGTTAGGCAGCGATCTGGTTAACAGGCTAAATGCAGAAATTGTTATGATTACACTGGGTGAAAAAGGAGTTGCGCTATTTGATAATAATGATTTTCTTACTATTCCTACCAAAGCAAGGAAAGTACATGATGTATCTGGCGCCGGAGATACGATGATTGCTGTATTCACCGTGGCAGATTTATCAGGTGCATCGCCTATCGAATCTGCCCAGATCGCTAATTTGGCCGCTGGCAGAGTAATTGCCGAGGTTGGTGCTGTTCCAATCGATCATCTGATGCTGCAGGAGATATTTGCCTATCATAAGTAGTTACAAAATGCATTAATATTTGATGGCTTTTGTAGTTACTGATTGTTAATTGGCTCATATTTTAATGATGAAGATTCAAAGCTCGATGAAGCTAAAATTAATTGTCACACTGATTGGATTAAATGGCCTGAACGCTCAACCTGAAGCACGTTTTGATCCCTTCGATTGGGTACTCCTGCGCGACGCAACCTCGATCAATTCGATCAGCGAAGGTTTGAATTACACCTATTTCGGTTCGGTCACCGGCGGAGTTTTGCGTTTTAACAATTTTGGACGGGAATTCGAGGAGCCAATTACGACGGCCCAGGGATTATCTTCCAATTCGGTGACTGCCGTACATTTCGATCGTCAAACGGGTATTCTGTGGGCTACGGATCGTTCCACGTTGAATTACAGCTATACTAATACCGGCGATTGGTTCATAGTCGAAACCATCGATTTGGGTTTGAATGCAGGTGATCAGATCATTCAAATCGGCAGCAGTCAGGATTATATATGGTGTCGAACACAAACACTGTATCTGAAATGCGATCACGCTTCTGGTATTTTGGTGGCCAGTATGATCACACCTGATGAGACTAATATCGTTTGGAGCAGCACACAATTGACACCATTTGATGATATTACCACTCTACTGGCTGACTATAGCATCTTCGGTAACTGGGATTTTTTTGATACCGGTATTTCAGGACCGAATGGTGAATTTCTGGATATCACTACTTATTTAATTGGACAATCCGATGATTTTTGGATCGGAACCGACAATCGATTGATCCTGCACAGTAGTCAACTGGTGAATATCTTTTATCCAATGTACAACGGTTTAAATAATACCGATGTTCAGTTTATTTTATATGATGAAGGTTTCTGGGTAGGTGGTCGATCAAAGCAATCCAGTAATTCCGGTATAACCTATCTGGCACCGAACAGACAGGTATATGAGCATTTCAATTTCCAGGTAATTATTAATATGGCTCCCCAGTCATTGTACTCGGCGATTGATACTGGAGATGAAATCTGGTTTGGTGGTGAGGGACAAGTATTAATCTATAATAAACAGGAATATTTCTGGCGCACTTTATCGGAGATGAATGGGGTGCCCCGCGGTAACGTTATATCATTAGCTCAAGATTCCAACTACGTCTGGCTGGGTGCGAGTAGGGGGATCGGGCGAATATCAAAAAAAACCAAGAAACCGATAACAACCGGCCTGGAATCTTATTATGATGAACGATTTGTGAATGCATTAGCTAGATTTGGTGGTGAAATCTGGATCGGTTCAGATTATCATTTACGGATTTACGATATTTCCAGCAACAAGTTTTCTCAATATAAACCGCAAGCCTCAAAATCGAAACAGGCCAGCCTTGGCCCCCTTCGTTATTATACTGCTTTCACGCAGGATGGTGACAATATTTATATCGGAACAACCCAGGGCATTCTGGTCTATAATTCCAAAACTGGAGAAAGCACAGTTGCCATAAATCCGGATATCTATTCCGGGAAAATTATTAGAAAAATGTCCATTTATGATAAGTATATGATTATTCTTACCAATAATACAATCCTGGTATCAAATCTGGACGGCACTGTAACCAGACTGTATAATTATGATTTTATGGGTACATTGAATGATTTGTATATTAGCAGCGATGAGTTATGGATCGCATCCAGTAAAGGACTGATAAAATTCTACTGGCAAGGAGATTTATGAGACAGTTTCGACTAATCACAACCTTATTTTTACTCATTAGCATTTCCGCTGCCAAAGATGTACGCGATCCCCAAAAACGGAAAAACATTGAGCAATTTCGCATTACAGCTATTCCTATTGAGATTATTTCCAATGATTCAATCCATCTAATCATCTATTTCGATATACCAAATTCAGCCCTTCAGTTTGTGAAACACGATTCCGGATTTTCTGCTGGGTATGAAGCGACTGTTTCAATCCGCGATGAATCAAAAATCCAAGTGGCACGTCAAATATGGACTGGATCAGTTGATGTTGTTAATTATCGGGAAACAGTATCCGATAATTTATATACAACATTGTTTACTAATATCAGCGTTCCCGCATTGGACCTGCTTTTGGTCGGTGAACTCTTTGATAAAGATACTCGTGAAACAGCAAATAAGGAGATTTCAATCACCTTAGATAAATATCGAGGGGAAACTTTCCTCTTTCCGCTGGTTTTATTGAAGAATCAACCTGGGAACTGGGGATTAGGGGAAGATCTAAAACCTGTATTTGGAAATAAGGTGCTTACTGATGATGATAGCTATCGTTTGCTTATCAGCGGGCGTATTCACCCGGGACCATTTATTATCACGGCTTACAGCGTGGTTGATGATGATAGTACACAATGGAAAGAAACGTATGAGCAAATTACCGAATCCGACTATTTCAAATTAGTCCTCGACATACCCAAGGAATTGTTAACTGGCTTCAGCACTGAAATACAAATTGAATTAGAACAGGGAGAGATTACGCTAAACAAAACCAGACGCATATCGATTAATAATCCGGGAATGCCCGCTTCTATCGATGATATCGACGAAGCCATCGATCAGATTCGGTATATTGCTTCTGACGAGGAACAAAAGATTTTCAATAAAGCGAAAAAGAAAGAGCGGGAGGCTCTATTCCGTGATTTCTGGAGTAAGCGTGATCCCACTCCCAATACAGAAAAAAATGAACTAATGGCAGAATATTTCTCCCGCGTGCGTTACGCCAACAAGAATTTTTCATCTTTCCTCCCTGGCTGGCGGTCAGATATGGGAATGATCTATATAATCTTTGGTCGACCTGATGATGTGGAACGGCTCTATGCTTCTGCTTCGAACTATTCAGGGCAGAAATGGTATTACTACAGTATTAACCGAACATTTGTTTTCGTAGACGAATCCGGTTTTGGCGATTTTCGATTGCTGACACCATACTATGGTCGGAGCGGCTGGTGAAATTAGTATTTATACCCGGTGATGGAGTCGGGAATGAAATTTCGAGCGAATTGATTAAAATCTGCCAGGCACTGGAAGACTATACCAATCTGAAATTTAATATTCAAACTTTTGATCTGGGCTTAAATCACTATTTAGAGACAGGGATATTTGTACCGGATGGTGTTATCAAGGAATGTGAGCATGCAAAGGCTATTTGGATTGGGCCGTTAACAGACAAGTCGGCGGATGGTACACCGGTAAAAGGAGCAATCATGCAGCGCCTTATCTCTGGATTGGATACATCTATATATTGCCGGCGAATCAGGCCATTCAATCCCAATATAAATCTAATGACAACCGCACCATTTGATGTTTTCATAATCCAGGATTGCATTAATCATGAAACCGGTACAAAAAGTTTTACGACGGCAATTCGTAAAGGTGATGGATTGACAGTTGATTTATCGTTTACTGCCCATAATCGTGTGCACAGATTAATGGAATTTGCGATGAACCTGATTGAGAATGGTATCCGACACTCGTTGACAATTGCCCTGCCGGAAGAACAAATTACCAGTGATAATCCCTGGATTAAGGAGTATCAAAATATTTCCAGTGAGCGGGATCTGCCGATATCGATAATAGCTATTGATCGAGTATTTTTCCGTTTACTTCACAAACCAGGCGACCTAGATCTGGTCCTGACAATTGCGCCCTATGGTAAATTGCTGTCAAAATTGGGTGCGGCAATTGAAGGAGGACTGGGTTTGGCCTATGAGTCATATATGAATGAATCTGGCCAACAATTATTTCATGGTTTACATCCAACATCCGATAATTATATTGGCAAAGATGCCGCAAATCCGATCGGGGCGATCAGAGCATTGGCTAATATCCTAAATCATATCAACCGTCCCGGGCTCGGGAGTGCAATTGACCAGGCGGTGGCTTCCTCGCTGGAAGCAGGGTGGTCTACAAGGGATATGGGTGGTAGTATGGGCACATCGGAAATCGGCGATTTTATTTGTAACAAATTATCTGAATTAATCACTTGATACTACTGAAAATAACCGTTACTGAGAGCTCAGCGCCATGAAATTAGATCATTCTGAAACCAAATTGATAAAAGGTTTATTATTTACCGATCCTGTTCCTGATATTATTGCGGGACTCAGTGACGATGACCGGGTCGTGTTGGATAAGCTGGGTGCAAAATTGTCCGGTTCAATCAAAACGGAACTATTTGTTGATGGTGCCGCAAATCTAGCGGATAAAATAGCTGGCATTGGAGGAATGGCTTTGCAAGAAGGTCAGGAAATATTCAGTTTTGCGGAGCAGATTGGAGAAGCGACCAATAATCAAGCCGAATATCGGGCACTTATCCGCGGTATCGAGCTTTTGTTGGATCATCAGTGCAAAGATATAAAAATATATATGGACAGCGAGCTGGTGGTCAGGCAAATCAAAGGGGAATATCGCGTAAAAAATGAACGAATGAAACCGTTGTATGCTTCTGCAGTGAAATTATTATTAAAATTTGATGACTGGAAAATAGAACACGTAATGCGTTCTAATAATCGTCGCGCTGATTTATTAAGCAAAGAAGGTTTAAAGAAAAAATAAGTTTAACCGAATACTACCATTTTTCTCTCGAATTACATACTGATTTAGCTGGTTTTGGTTAGGCTATTGATTGGATTACATATAAATTTCACGTTCATTATTCAGTTAGATTAGGGATAAATCAATCATAAATGAGTATTATAAATTCTCTAAAAAATACATTTTCCTGGGTTTCTGGCGATGTTGCGATCGATTTAGGTACAGCTAATACTTTAATTTGGTTAAAGGGACGCGGCATTGTTGTTAATGAACCTTCGATAATCACGCGGTCAGTGCATGACGGGAAAATTATTGCTGTCGGAAATGATGCCAAAGTCATGCTGGGAAGAACGCATCGGGAATTGGAAACAATCCGACCATTGCAGGATGGAGTAATTGCAGATTTTAATATGACCGATGGGATGCTGCGGGGATTTATTCGAAAAATGAACCTTAATCGATTGGCGCGCCCCCGGATGGTTATTTGTGTTCCCTCAGGTGTCACTGAAGTAGAGCGCCGTGCCGTAAAGGATAGTGGTGATCGATCAAATGCACGCGAAGTATTTTTGATTGAAGAGCCGGTGGCTGCTGCAATTGGCATCGGTTTGGATATCAGCCAACCAGTGGGCAATATTATCGTTGATATCGGTGGCGGAACGACTGAGATCGCCGTAATTGCCTTGAATGGAGTGGTCACTAAAGAAACTATCCGCATCGCTGGCGATGAGATGGATGATGCAATAGTGCAGTGGTTCCGCAACGAGCATAAGTTGGATATTGGGGTAGCTACCGGTGAGCGAATCAAGACCACAGTTGGCTCAGCCATGCGCATGAAATCAGAACCGATTTTCGTGAAGGGCCGAGATCTGGTTTCGGGAATTCCTAAAACAGCTGAAGTTTCTTCGGATGAAATTCGACATGCCCTGAAAGATCCGATCAATAATATTGTCGAAGCTGTCAAACGTGCTCTGGAGCAGACACCGCCTGAGCTGGCATCCGACATATTAGATCGTGGCATTATTATGACTGGCGGTGGAAGCTTATTAAGAGGTATTGATCAAATAATTCGAGAACGTACAAATATTCCAGTTAATGTGGCCGAAGATCCTTTGCTGTCGGTAGTGCGTGGAACCGGTATTGTGCTGGAAGATGTGAAAAAATACGAAGCAGTCTTGATGTAAATTAATGCGGTCTTTATACTTTGTTATTCTGCGTCGTAAAGATCATTTGACCTTTGTTATCGCCATAGCTCTTTCGTTATATATTTTATTTTCTGGAACCAAACCTGAAATTCAGGACCTCCGATTAAAGGTAAATCATTTTTTTGCCTTTACGCGTATTCCAAAAATCTGGATGGAGTCCAAGCGTAACCTAGAAAACCAGAATAATCAGCTGCGTGAAAGAAATATACAGTTAAAACTGCTTCTGGAATCGACACGCCATCTGGAAGAAGAGAATCAACAATTAAGGACACTATTAGAATTTCAAAGGGATTCGTATTTTACCTTAGTACCTGCAACAATCCACGGTAAGGGAATTACATCTTCACTTTCATCGTATACAATTGACGTTGGCTACAGTGACGGAGTCGGGATTAATAATCCGGTGGTAATATCCGAAGGTGTCGTTGGCAAAACTGTGTTAGTAGATGAGCACTCCAGTATTGTGCAATTGATCAGTGATCCGGATTTTCGGTTAAGCGTACGTGTTGTACCTTATGGAGCAATTGGTATCCTTAGCTGGTCAGGTAATAATAAATGCGATGTTCGCGAAGTACCAAAAAGTGCTCAGATTGCGATTGGTGATCTGGTATTTACTTCATCATACAGCGACATATATCCACCCAATTTGCCAGTGGGCAAAGTAACAGCTATTTATGATGAACGCGGCAGTTTTCAGAAGCGATTAACAGTAGAAACGTTCTTCAGTATCGGAACCCTCCAATATGTCTTTGTGATCATAGATAATAATGACCAGAAATAAATATCTGGTATTCGGAGCGGTTGCTATCATCATGCAATTGGTGCTGGTTGATTTATTAACCGTCCGCCTGGTTCGCCCGGATTTCATTCTGGTTTTTATTTTATATATCGCGGTCCGCGAGGGACGGATGTGGGGTATCTCGATAGGCTTTGTACTTGGCCTGTTTGTCGATTTTGTGGGTGTAGCAACCTATTTCGGTCTTAGTTCTTTATCGTATTCAATTTTAGCCTATCTGGCAGGATTTTTACGCAATCAATTCAGTAAATGGCCTCCGATTGGTTTTCATTTATACTGGATTGGTATTGTTGTTATACATTTCAGTCTTCAACTCTTAATTACTTCACAGCACATATTAGCCACAAATCCTCAAGTATTCTGGACCAGGATATTTTCGAGTGCTATATACACATTGCTGATTATTGTTATATCCAATTTGTTTATCCCGCTGGGAACCGAAGACTAATGTTGAAAACTGATAATCTCGTATCTCAACAAAAACTACTGATACTCAACAGTCTGGTAGGTATATTGATTTTATTGCTTGTAGGGCGGTTCTTCCAGTTACAAATATATAATTATGAGCAATATAAGGTAAAATCAGTAGCTAATATAGTCCGCGTGCAGAGTGTACCCGCGCCGCGGGGACTGATCTATGATTATGAAGGAAACATTTTAGTTGATAATCATCCAATGTATTTATTGACGGCTATACCTATCGAAATGGGCAATGTTGATACTGTAATAAACAAAATCAGTACCTATATAGATGTGGATGTTGCCACCTTGAAGAACAATTATGAAAAATATTTCCGCGGCCGTTTTTATTCCACCCGTTTGGTAAAACAGCTGAGTATTCAGCAATTAAGCAATATTGCTGAACATAAATCCGAATTGCCTGGAATAAGTTATCGCGAGTACCCGGAACGCTATTATCCGGCCCAGATCGCTGTTTCCCATATCCTCGGATATGTCCGCGAAGTTGACCGTCGCTTTTTAGAAACTGGTAATGAATCTAATCGCTATCGACTTGGCGATATGATCGGTTGGCGTGGATTGGAGAAGACCTATGAATCCAGATTGCGGGGCATAGATGGAGTTCGATATTTGCAGGTCGATGCACTGGGTCGCGAAGTGGGTGCAATTGCTGATCATAAAGAGATTAAGCCGATTCCTGGTGAAGATTTATTTACCAGCCTGGATCGTGATTTGCAGCTGCTGATCGAGAATGAAATGGTTGATCGTGCTGGTGCTGTGATCGTTTCTCGTCCTGTTACTGGTGAAATCCTCGCTATCGCAAGTTTTCCCGATTATCCACCGGACTTATTTACTGGAGTTACACTGGATGAGGAATGGAATTCGTATACACAAAATGCTTACAAGCCTTTAGTGAATCGCATAACTAATGGATTATATCCACCTGGATCAACATTTAAGCCGCTGGTATTACTTGGTTTATTGGAAAATGGATTGATCGATACCAATAAAACGATTTTTTGTAATGGCCATTACCAGTTGGGACGCCGGAAATATGACTGCTGGAATCCAGCCGGACATAACAAAGTAAAACTGAGGAAGGCGATTGAACAGTCCTGCAACGTTTATTTCTATAACATGATCCAGCTAATGGAGCTGGATGACTGGGCTGAAATGTGCGCCAATTTTAATTTTGGGGTAAAAAGTGAGATCGATCTTTCAACTGAGCTGGTAGGTATGATTCCGAATACCGAGTTTATGGACAATAAATATGGAAAGCGGGGGTGGACAAAAGGGCACTTGCTGAATATTGCCATTGGCCAAGGTGATATATTGGTTACCCCTATTCAAATGCTTGTATATATCAATCAGATTGCAGCCCGAGGGAATGCAGCCAAACCCCATCTAACAATAAATGACCCAACATTGTTTGATAACCGACCTTTGATCAACAATGAGAATTGGGATATACTGCATAATTTCATGTACGGTGTGACTCACAATCCCCATGGAACTGGTCGCGGTGCACAACCGAAATCACTTGATGTCAATACTTATGGTAAAACAGGGACTGCTGAGAATCCCCACGGTGAACCCCATGCTTGGTATATAGGATGGGGTGAGAAAGATAACCACCTTTTATCGGTTGTGATATTGATTGAAAATGCCGGTCATGGAGGCGATGTGGCTGCACCAGTCGCCAGAAAGATCTTTAATCTGTACTATTCAAAATATTATCCGCTGGAAGTGCAATCTTAATATGTCACATCCTGCTATCATGAAAATAAGGGAAGCACCGGTAATGCTCCTGCTCGCATCAATTCTACTATCTATCATTGGATTAGTAGCGATTGGAAGTGTTTCACGAAATCAGGATATATTATTTGTTTATACCTCCTTTTTCCGTCAATTAATATGGATTCTGCCGGCCTTAATCTTTTTTTCGATCACATTTTCCATATCAAGAAAAAATATTTATAAATATACGCCCTATTTATATCTGATAATCATTTTACTTTTACTGATACCCTTTTTCAGGAATCCAGTCGCAGGAACATATCGGTGGATTGGTCTGGGAACCGTGCATATCCAGCCTTCTGAGTATGCCAAATTTATTGTTGTTTTAGTTCTGGCTCGCTATTTATCAAATTCTAAGGTACAAATGGATCGGATGAAAGTTGTGATAATTCCGATTTTAATAACCATCATACCAACTATGATTGTCCTTCGGCAACCTGATCTTGGTACCGCCATAATCATGGCATTACCTGTGATAGTTATGATGTATTGGGCAGGTGTAAGGCCGTACCACCTATTTTTGATTATGGCGCCTTTTCTGTCAATTCTAACTGCATTCCATTCGATTTCTTTTTGGATATGGGCTGTCATTTTACTGATTGTACTGTATATATCTCGGCCCTCAATAATTATGGGAGTATTAATTTATTTCGCCAATATTTTTCTGGGATTATTATCGCCAGCTCTGTGGAATTTATTGAAGCCATACCAGCAGCAACGAATCATGACCGTGCTGGATCCGTATTTAGATCCGCTGGGAGCCGGGTATCAAATAATCCAGAGCCAGACAGCTATTGGCTCGGGTGGATTTTTTGGTAAAGGCTGGGGACAGGGAACCCAGACTCAATTGAAATATCTGCCGGTGCAGGAAACCGATTTTATTGTATCGGTCATTGGTGAAGAATTTGGATTTTTAGCCATATTCATCATATTGGCTATATTCGGTGTGATGATTCTTCGCATGCTAAAATTGGCCCACGAATCGGATAACCGGTTCTCAGGACTGGTAATTATTGGTATTGCCGTATTATTCCTGGCTCATATTTTCGTTAATATCGCAATGGCGGCTGGGATGATACCGGTAAAAGGATTACCTCTGCCATTTCTGTCATATGGCGGATCCTTCCTGATATCGTGCTTTATGATGATTGGTTTGGTGATGAATTTGAGTATTAATTATTCCGATTAATGAAAACGTTGATGGTTCGACACTGTAAAAGTAAATTTATAATAGGCATAGAACCATTTTTTACTAAAAAGGTATAGCTGATGAAACGGTTTTTAGCATTACTACCAGCAATCGTTGTGGGTTGCAGCATAATATTAACGGCCTTGGAAGCACAGACTAATGTCGAACGAGAATTACGTCGCTTGAACGCAAAGATCGAGCGTGAAAAAGTCCGAACTGACTCATTAGAAACGCAAATCCGCATATTGTTACCGGAATTGAAGAACGCACTCGAAGCAACGGTTCAAGCTAAAAAACAAACCGATTCAATAGCCATTTTACTGGTAAATCGAATAAATACACTTCAGAATAAAATAAGAATCTTAGAAGATAAAGCGGAATTCACTGACAGTACGAATTTTGAAATTTTATCACAATTGGTCATGATTGAAAACAAAATTATTACTTTGACCAATAGTTTTACTGAAATGTACAATCTTAAAAATGAGGATATATCGACAGTAAAAACTGCCAAACTCTCGGCTATTGAGTACAAAAAAGTGTATCTTGAAAATTTAGGTTATTATCAAAACAGTAATTTTAACAAAGCGATCAATGGTTTTGCTGATCTTGTTCTGACTAATCCGACGCATGATCTGGCCGATAACAGCCAGTATTGGTTGGCGGAATGTTATTATTCTTCGAAGAATTTCAAGCGATCGATAATTGAATTTGAAAAAGTATTTTCCTTTCCCGGTACCGACAAGGATGATGATGCTCAGCTGAAATTAGGATTAGCGTACCAAAGTATGGGAAATATCGAGCAGGCACGAGCTGAATACACACGCCTGTTAGATTATTTTCCGAATAGTGAATATTACCAAAAAGCAAAAGAAGCATTAAAGAAGTTGAGTGTACAATAACAATGGCTAAGAAATTATTTTATTTGACCACGGAAATCTCACCTTTTGCCAATACGTCCAATCTGGGTGATTTTTCCGCCAAAGTCCCGTTATATCTGCAGGAAAAAGGGCATGATATTCGTACTATCATTCCTAAATACGGATTTGTAAGCGAGCGTAAATATATCTTAAGAGAAGTTATTCGCCTGCGAGAAATTCCATTTGATTACAATAATCAGTCGCAAGTGGTTTCTGCCAAAAGTGCATTTATACCAAAAACCCGTGTACAAGTATATTTTCTCGAACATAATGAATGGTTCAAACCACTGTCGAATTTGCTATACAAATCAAAGAACGGACGTCCTTACAGTGATAATGATGAAAGATTTGCTTTTTTCAGCAAAGCGATAATAACTACTTTGCCTCATCTGTTCTGGAAACCGGATATCATCCTGTGCAACGATTGGCCTTCAGCGATGGTACCGCTTTTCTATAAACAACAATTTGCCGATGATGAATTTTATCAAGATATTAAAACAGTCTTACTTGTCCATTCCCTGGGAGAGTATGATCTATTTGGGCGGGCTACCTATGACCATGCTGGCTTGAAATTGCCCAGCTCCTTAAAAGGTGATCAGGTTAATGTATATGAAGCCGCAGCCCAGTCTGCTGATATTATCATTGCCATCGACAGTAAAGAAAATCCCGTTTCGACCGAATTAATGAAACTTCCCGGTCTATCGAACGTAGAGTCGAAGGTAAAGGTAGTTAATCAGGAGGAAGATACTCCTGAATCGTATGTGCATGTTGCGGATTCAATCGATCAGATATTACAAGAATACGCCTAACCTATAAATCGGAAAATACCAGTTCATGACCTCGTTGCAAGCTGTAAGACTATTTCTATCCTTATGCACACTGATGCTTATTATCAGTTGCATTCAGGATCCGATCAATACATCAATCATCAATGATGATCTGATCGTTCAAGACACTATATTCTATGACATTGATTCATTTACTTATCAAACACCCCCAGAGGTCGGCAATCAATCAAAGCTATATTTTGGTGTCGATTCAGGCTATAGTTGTCTATATACTCTGATAAATATTGCCCCTACATCAACTGACAATTCCACCAGTTTTCTTTCTCTGATAGATTCAACGATCGTCGGTATTGACAGTGTATTATTTTTCATAACCGCACCGGATACACAGATTTTAGATGGGACCGATATATATTATTTAAATTATTTTCCTCCTGCTCAGCATGATTCAATATTCAGTGAAACAGAAACGAATTATCTGAATTTCGATACCACTGATTATTCTGATATTATAAATAATCCAGTTGTTACGGCAAGTTTAACTCAGGAAATCGATACAATAGCCACCCATCCCTTTTTGAAATTTGATTTATCGGGATTTGCTGATACATTGATATCCGGGTTTACTGACACTTCAGGATTAGAATTAAATCGTAGTTTTGCGGTCTGGCGTTCCGGAGGTGGAAGTGGGATCAGCGAATTCTACAGCCGGGATGCGAATAGTTATAAACCACGGTTTAAAGTGCATTTCCGAAAAATAGTTAGCCAGGATTCACTTGGGATTGACTCAATAGAGACATTTGAAAAATCGTTCTTTCCAGATGGTGATGTAAGTATAATCTATCCACCTGAATTGGTACCGGAAGATACTACATCAATTTCTATCGGCCGTGCTAAAGGTTTGAAAGCAAGACTGTATGTGGATATAGACGCTGAAACACTCCCGGAATCAGCGGTTATTCGTACAGCGGAATTAATACTGTACCAGGATTCAACAACCGCTGCCGAAGATGGTTTTTTCGTTAGTATATACTCAATAGATACAACTTTTAACGGTGTGATTGAATATCCAATACTGGATGACCCGGTTAAACTACAATTGAATTTGGATGACCAGGTTATCAATGCAAATCGAATCGTGATCAATCTACGAAATTTGCTTGGGGCAGTTGCCTTGGATCAGATCAATAATTACGGCTTGAAATTATTCAGCAAAACTACTAATGATCCTTTCACGGTGGCGCGATTCAGTCGGGATACCCGCATTTCCAACGTGTTGCGACCCAGTTTGCGAGTTATTTATGTATCGCCATAAGATATCGATATTAGTATTCCTGCTTCAGATTGTTGTTGGACAGAGTATTAATAACGCGGTTGGTCTGGGTAATCCGCGTGATATTACTAGCGCCTCTACTTTTGGTATAGGTTCGATAGGTTTAGTACCCAGTTATTCTGAGGGAATCTCACTCGATAATCCGGTGACCTGGGCCAGTGGAAGATTTGCATTGCTATCCAGCGGATTCGGAGGGGAACAAATTCGTCCCGGTAACTATACCGGTGAATACGGATTTTCTGATTTGTATAGTGCTCGGTTAATTTTGCCAATAAAAAATATATATGCTCTTGGGTTATCAATCAAACCAGTCACTAATAATAATTACTGGTTGGTAGGTGAAACAACGGAAATATTTTTAAGCCAAACTGACACTCTGCCGATCCAGAGAGAAATTAATGGATCAGGTGGGATCAATTCCTTCCGATTTGCTTTTAGCTTTCCATTATCCAAACAGGAAAGGAATGGTGTTGCCGTTGATATACTATTTGGATCAGCACGCCATAATTCAACCCTGGTTGTAGACGGGACTGACTACATTTTCAATCGTCATGACCATTATTCCGGCGTATATCTTAAATACTATCTATACACCAATCGCTATAGTTTTCTGAACAAACCGACTAATCTTTATGGCTTGATCGGACTTCCGTTGCGGGCACTCACAATCAAATCCGAGCAATTTCATTTGTTTGAAGACGTGAACTCAAATGGGTATTATGATTATTTAACTGATTATCCTTATGTGAGGGATGATAAATACAGAATCATCAGCCTTTATAAAAATATTCAGAAGCCAATAAGTGTTGAACTTGGTTGTGATATTGAATTGAAACAACAATTTCATATTATGGGGGAAATCAGGAGTCAATCATTCAATTCCAGAATTCCTCCATCATTAAGCCCTGTTCCGGGTGCTGCCTTTAATTCTATTTTTCATATAAATCTTGGCGCAATCAAATTTGCCAGGGAATTACCCCGTGAATGGCATCAATATTTTCATTCACGCGCAGGCATATATTTTGACAGCAGACAGATAAATAATTATCAAGAAAATTTAAATGAAACCGGATTAACATTGGGAATTGGTTTTAATTTCGGTCCGACCGATAACCAGATAGATATAGCCTATTCCTACGCCAAACGACATGGACCATTAATTAATTCGAACGAAACTATTGAGAGATTCAAAATCCAGATGACGATTGGAGATATCTGGTTTGTGAAAAGGAGAGCTCGCTAATATGAAAAAGATAATATTCCAGATTGTTTTTATTGCGCTGGGGGCGGCATTGTTTACCATGTGTGTTCCTCCATCAGAAGATGTAGATGCAGCTGCCTTGGCAGAGGAAAGACGGCTCGATTCTCTGCGCCAGGTTCGTTGTCCCAGGCTGCTAAGCAGTGCGGCAGAATACTATAAGAATCGTGACTGGGAGTCAACCACTAATGTTTATAACGATATCGTTGAATTGGGTTGCGATCGCGGAGAAGAAGAGGAAGTTTACTTGTATTATGCTATTGCCTATGAATTTTTAAGTAAATATGACAGTGCTGAATATGTACTCACAAAAGGGCTGCAAAAATTGCCTGATAATCTTCCATTGCTGAAGCGAAGAGCATATATTTTTGAAAAACTTGGTAAGATTGATTTTGAGATTATCGAATATGAAAAAATTATCGAGTTGGATTCTACCGATACGGCAACGATGATCGATTTGGCTCGTTTATATGGTCAACAGGGCGATTATAGAAGTCAGATTGATGTCCTGCGGAAATTACTTAATGTTGATGCGGGCAATGAAGATGCCCAGAACGAAATGGTAATTGCATTGGAAAATGCCGGACTGGATCCGCTGGATTTCAAAATTCAGAGGGTCAAGGATTATCCTGAAAATATTTCCTACAAGATTAATTTAGCGCGCTTACTGATGGAGAAAGGACGAACTTCAGAGGCGATTGATCATATCAAAGATGGTATCCGGTTGGAAGCTAACAGTAAGCCGTTATATCGTCTGCTTGGCGAAGCTTATTTTGATTTCAATGACATGCCCAATGCCTCAGATGCTTATGAACAATTATTTAAACTGGATCCACGAGATGCCCAGCTGGCAATCATAATTTCCGAGGTTAATATTTTGGATTCTAATTATGGGAAAGCGATGCAATGGGCAGACAAAGCCATTTCCATTAATGGGCAAAAAGGTGATGCACATGGTCAAAAAGGAAATGTCTATTATAAATCTTTCTCCAATTGTCGCACATCTTCAATTACAAATGATGATCGCATTATCGCCTCACTTGCCCTGATTTATCTGCGTAAGGCCGATGAACTTGGATCACGGAAATTTAACGGCAACAAACGCTGGCTGGAAGAAAATGAGAAAGATGTATTATTCAGACGGCAGGAATGGTTCATGCTGACACCTGAACAGCAGAATAAAGGTTACGTTACGCCAGGTACTGAATGTTATGATTGGATTGATGAGAAATTGATGAAGGATCGCTCCTGGTAATTACTATTTGATCAAGGGGATCATGAAAGATACCACTTCATTCAAGCACCTGAAAGAACATGACCCGGAAATGCATGCCATTTTGGGACGCGAAGTCAACCGGGAAGAGGGCACACTTGAGCTGATAGCTTCGGAAAATTTTGTCAGTTATCCCGTTTTGGAAATGGCGGGTGGCGTAATGACTAACAAATATGCCGAAGGATATCCCGGTAAAAGGTATTACGGCGGTTGCGAGCATGTCGATGAAGCAGAAAATTTAGCACGGGACCGAGCTGAAAAACTCTTTAATGCCGAATATTCCAATGTGCAACCCCATTCCGGTTCGCAGGCCAATATGGCTGCCTTACTCACTTTTCTGGACGTTGGCGATACCATTATGGGGCTTGATTTGTCCCATGGTGGTCATTTAACTCACGGAAGTCCCGTCAATTTCTCAGGCCGCTTATTTAATGTGATTTCATATCATGTAGCCAAAGATACCGGCCGGGTTGATTTTGATGAAGTCCACCGCCTGGCCCGGGAAAATAAACCAAAACTGATCATTTGCGGAGGATCGGCCTATCCCCGATTTATCGAATTCCAGCAATTCAGAGAAGTTGCCGATTCAATTGATGCTTTTTTAATGGCTGATATCGCTCATCCAGCGGGATTGGTCGCTACTGATTTACATCCCTCGCCGATGAAATATTGCGATGTGGTGACGACGACTACCCACAAGACACTCAGGGGTCCCCGAGGTGGAATGATTCTAATGGGCAAAGACCGGGAGAATACCTGGGGCAAGATCGCTCCTAAATCCGGTCGCGTTAAAATGATATCCGAGTTGATTGATTCCATGGTAATGCCTGGCATCCAGGGCGGACCATTGATGCACGTGATCGCCGCAAAAGCGGTGGCTTTTGGAGAAGCGCTTAAACCTGAATTTAAAACCTATACTAATCAAATAATCATAAATGCGAAAATAATGGCTGAGGAATTCCTGAAACGGGATTATCAACTCATTTCCGGTGGTACAGATACGCACCTAGTACTCATTGATCTGACCAATAAGGGTATCTCCGGTAAAAAAGCCGAAAATGCTCTGGAATCAGCGGGTATTACCGTTAATAAGAATATGGTGCCTTTTGATACTCGTAGCCCGTTCATTACCAGTGGAATCAGGGTGGGAACACCAGCGGTAACTACCCGTGGAATGCAAGCTGACGAAATCCGATATATCTGTGCTTTGATTGACCGTATTATAACCGATCCAGAAGATGAAAAAGTTAATACCAGTGTCCGCAATGAAGTGCAGGAGCTCTGCCGGTTATTTCCGCTGTACATGGAAATCCAGTAAGCAGGAGCCAGTTGGGCGCCATCTTCCAGTTTAAAACGAAATCTTATTTTAACCAGCGAGCGATTAATAATAGGTTGCTGACCTGTATAGCAGCCGGTTTGCTCATCCAGTTTTTCGGATGCTCGCCGAAGCAATATCTTATAAATAGTTTAGGCAGTTCGTTGGGATCTGCCACAGACGTATATTTGACCGAAAACGATCCACAGCTTGTCCGTGAAGCTTTTCCCTTTAACTTGAAAACACTTGAAATGCTGATCCAGCAGTCACCAGATAGTCCTGGTTTATTAACTGCAGCCGCTTCCGGATTTGCTTTGTACAGCTTTGCCTTTATACTGGAAGATGCGGAACGGATGTCGGTTAAAGATATCAGGTTGAGCAAGCCGATCTATAAACGCGCTAGAAAACTATTTGAAAGAAGTCGTGATTACGGTCTGCGTGCAATTGAGGTTGGTCATCCCGGCTTTATTGTCCAGTTTCGTGACGATCCGGCAGCAGCGGTTGGTCTACTCAATGAAGAGGAAATAAGCGCAATTTATTGGACTGCTGCAGCAATTGCCGGTGCTATATCTGCCAGTCAAGGCGATCCGATTCTACTGATCGATCTGCCCAAAGTCGGTTACCTTTTTGAGCGGGCACTTGAATTGCAGCCTGACTGGAATGAAGGCGCCCTGTACAGCGCATTGATGAAATATGAATTAAGCCGCCCTGACGCGACAGCGGAATCACCGGATATCGCCAGGGAATATTATCAAAAAGCGCTGGTATTATCCGGTGGTATGGATTGTTCTCTATACGTATCCTATGCCGAAGTTTTTTCAATCAAAGATCAGAACCGAGCAGAATTCACTGAATACTTAAATCGTGCGCTTGAGATTGATATTGATACGATTCCGGAAAAGAGACTGGCTAATCTCTTGGCACAGGATCGGGCTCATTGGCTGCTCAATCGGGTTGATGACCTCTTTTACTATTGAGTGATTTGATGAATAAAAAAATCCTGATATTCATTCTTGTTACCGTCACGTCTCTGTCAGCAAGAAAAACTGTCATAAAACTGGCAACTCTGGCACCTCAGGGTTCGGATATGTATTCATTGATGGTAGAGATGGGTCAGCTTTGGAACGAAGCAACTGATGGCGAAATTGTTTTGAGGATTTATCCTAATGGTGTTGTAGGCGATGAACGTGACATGATTCGAAAAATCAGGATTGGCCAGATACATGCTGCAGCGGTTAGCACAGAGGGATTGTCGGTAATCTCGCCTGATATATATGGTTTTTTAGTGCCATTGTTATTTGATGATTTCGATGATGTGGATTGGATCAGAGACCGAATCAGCGCTGATCTGGCAAATGGATTTTTGGAAAATGGTTTTGTTGTTATTAACTGGGGTGATGTAGGCTGGGCCTACTGGTTTACTAAAGCACCTCTCCATACGCAAAATGATTTACAAAACATGCGTATATTTACCTGGGCAGGGGATTATCATACTCCCGAACTATGGAAAAATGCAGGTTTTACATCGATTCAACTGTCTTATCTGGATGCATTATCCGGATTGCAAACCGGTCTGATCGACGCAATTTCTGTCCCGCCTATAATTGCACTTTCTAATCAATTTTTTGGCCCCGCAAACCACATGCTGGATATGAAATGGGGATTGGTAACAGGAGGGACAGTGATTTACCGCCCGGTCTGGGATAAAATCAAACCTGAATATCGAGAAGCTATGCTGGATATTGCCAAGGACATAGGGCTCAAGCAGCAGCAGATTAATCGGAATATCGATGCCAAAGCAATTGAAACAATGCAGGAGTACGGATTGAAAGTATATCATCCATCAACCGAGGAGATACAAGCCTGGCGTGAGCTCACACAAACATTTTATCCTGATATTAGGGGTAGCCTGATTCCAGCCGGAATATTTGACCGGGTAGTTCAGTTGAAAGCGTTAAAGGATTCACTGGACTCTATAAACGCACCATAAAAACTGTTCATGGCAAAAAATATTAAGCTGCATTATGCCGACCGACTGCGTTGGGGGGAAGATACCCTGGCTTTGCTGGTTTTTTTTGCTATAACCTTCTTACCAGCTTTCGAAACATTTCTAAGAATTCTAAAAATACCCGGGATTCCATCTTCAACAATTATTGTTCAGCATCTGACATTGTGGATTGGTTTTATCGGTGCTGTTCTGGCTACGCATCAGAATAAATTACTTTCTTTAACCACCCAGCCCCTGTTTATAAAAGAGAAAAAAGCGACCACCGGACGCTGGCTTGCCAAAACTACCTCCTTCATAGTCGCTTTGGCCTTAGCCTGGGGTAGCTGGAAATTGGTTCAGATTGAATTTCAATATCCGCACAATCTGGCTCCGGGAATTCCGATCTGGCTGGCGCAAATGGTTATGCCGGTTGGATTTGGATTAATTTCGCTACAGATATATATCAGTAGTTATAAGAACCGGTTAATGCGAGCCACCCTAGTAATGGTACCACTTTTACTGGTGATTCTGGCGACGACCGGGTATTTTCAAGAGAATATTCTCGTTATCGTAGGCGGTCTGGCTTTACTGTTGGTCGCTTTGATCAACGGTGCTCCAATTTTTGTTGGTTTGGGTGGCGCTGCCGTATTATTATTCTGGAGTTCGTATGTGCCCATTTCCGCGATTCCCGCTGAAACCTACCGCATTGTAGTATCGCCGACCTTACCGACTATTCCACTGTTCACATTAGCAGGCTATATATTGGCGGAGGGGGGCGCATCCAAACGGATGCTCAAACTCTTCAGGGGTTGTTTTGGCTGGATCCCTGGTGGGACTCCGGTCATGGTAGTAATTCTATGCGGTTTTTTTACTGCCCTCACCGGAGGATCCGGCGTGACCATCCTTGCTTTAGGCGGATTGCTGGCACCATTGTTAATCCAGGAGGGATACTCCAGAATATTTGCCCTTGGGTTGGTCACCATCTCTGGTTCATTAGGACTGTTATTTCCACCCAGTCTTCCGGCAATTATTTACGGTGTTACGGCTGGCGTATCCATAAAGAATATCTTCATTGCAGGAATTATTCCTGGAATTCTTCTAATCAGCGCGATTGCTATGTGGGCAATAAGACAGGGAAAAGTTGATCAGATTGAACGTCATTCTTTTAACTTGAAGAATGTGCTATCTATACTTTGGGCTACTAAATGGGAGGCCTTTATTCCTATTGGTGTCCTGTTTGGTATATTTGGTGGATTTACGACCTTAGTTGAAACGGCAGCGATCACGACAGTTTATGTACTGATCGTAGAGGTTTTCATTTATAAGGATTTGAAATTCAAGCAAATTCCCAAAATAATTATCGACTGCTCAACACTTATTGGTGGAGTATTGATAATACTTGGAGTTGCAATGGGTTTGACCAGCTATCTGGTAGATGCGCAGATACCTATTCGATTATTGGAATGGGTTCAGACATTCATAGGATCCAAATATCTCTTCTTATTGATGCTTAATATATTCCTGCTACTTGCTGGATGTCTGATGGATATCTTCTCTGCGATTATAGTAGTTGTTCCACTAATTGCTCCCTTGGGTCTTCATTTTGGTATCGATCCGGTTCATTTAGGAATAATTTTTATTGCCAATCTTGAACTTGGTTTTTTAACACCACCGGTAGGAATGAATTTGTTTTTATCAGCTTACCGATTTAATGAATCCATGCCTGTTATTTATAAAGCAACCTTACCATTTTTCCTGGTTAGGTTAGCGGTGGTGATTGCTATAACCTATTTACCAATTCTTTCTCTTGGATTACTTAATTAATCACTAATTGATTCACATCACTTTTTTCGACGGGAACAAAGGTTCTGCAAAAACATATCTTGACTGAATGGAAAAGCCCAAAATAACTTCAATGCCATTTTTAGAGGTGCAGATAGAACAACGTTACCAGTAAATGATAAACAGTAATCCACAGTTAGTGGTCTGGTCATTGACCCGTCCACCATATTGGAGGTCGTATCTTGAGAAATAAAACGCTTACGTTGTTCTTATTGACGGTATTAATTGGGCTGTCATCAATCACGGCACAAAGCGAAGCTGGAGCAATATTCCTGTTAATTTCACCCGGGGCCAGAGCCGGCGGGATGGGTGAAGCACAGGTGGCAGTCGCAAATGATGCCTATGCCAGCTACTGGAATCCAGCTGGCTTGGGATTCTTAAAGGGATCCGAGCTGGCTTTGATGCATGTGAACTGGTTACCAAATCTGGCCGATGATCTGTATTATGAATTTGTTGCTTTTAGGAAACATGTGCCTTACCTGGGAACGCTGGGGGGCCATTTGATATATTTGAATTTGGGAGAGCAGAACCGAACTGGTGAAAATCAGGAGGATCTGGGGACATTTACTACATATATGATGGCCTTTTGTGTGAGCTACAGTTCATTGCTGTCGGCTAATTCCTCGCTTGGTTTGAATGCCAAGGTTTCCTACCAGCATTTAGCCGAAATCGGAGCTGGAAGTGAAAAGGGGAAGGGTACCTCAACTGATTTTGGTTTTGATATTGGTTATTTACGCAAAGGTCTATTTACACCACGCCTTGATCTTGGACTCACAATTACGAATATTGGACCGAAAGTAGCCTTCATTGATGCCGCTCAGGCTGATCCACAGCCAACGAATTTTACCCTCGGTTTGCAATATCGGTTGATCGATTCACAATTCAATCGCCTTAGCCTGGTTTATGATGTTGACAAATTGTTGGTCGCTTCCTACGCCGACATGGACTGGGATGGTGACGGATTTGTGGGCCGTTATGATGAGGATGGTAATTATTCTCCGGAATCTGAGTATAATAAAAAAGGTCAGCGGGAAACTGCTCATACCGATCCGATTTATCTGGCAATATTCACCTCCTGGATTGACGATTGGTATTTAGGTGGCGACATGGATAAATCAACAACCGGCCACGATTCAGACCGAAAGATAGGTGGCTGGGAATGGGTAGAGGACGAAAATGAAAATGGTGTGCCTGACCCCGGTGAAATGGCTGAAACAGCAGATATCGCTTTTGGTGAGCCTGGCTATGGTATCTATAATCCTGCCGGACAAAAAGAAGTTGGTACCGGTGATGACCGATCCTTCCAGAACGAATTAGATAAATTGGTGCATAATATCGGCGCTGAATATTGGTATGCCAATAATTTTGCTCTGCGATTTGGCTATTATTATGATAAAACGGGAAAAATTGGGAATTACACACTCGGTTTTGGTATCAGGTTTGCCGGCTATGGCTTCGATTTCGGATATATTGCCGGTGACGCGGAAGATTCATTGTCAAATACAATGCGCTTCTCAATGAATATGGAATTTTAATTCCATCAGATTTATTACTTTTTAGAGCAAAGATATGAAGCGTGGGGTCAAATACCTGACATTGCTGACTGTGTTATCAATGTTGTCAGGACAGATTACTGAAGATATCAAATTAGCCGTATTGCGCGTCTCATTCAGCCAAGATGATCACGAAGGTACAACCGGTACGGGGCAATTTCTGAACGAGCTGGAATATGATACCTGTGGCTACTATACCATCGATCCAGCGCCACATGACTTGCTTTATTTCCAGGCTCAATTATCGGCTCTCAATAATTACTATCGGCAGGTCTCATATGGTCATTTCGGTTTGGATACGATTAATTCAATAATATATCCCAAAGGGATTAACGCCAGTTATCAATTGTCCGACTCAATGTCTCATTACCATCGCTATGGCGAGGATGAAATCCATGAGCAACGGATTACCGAATTATTGCATGATGGGATTGAATTGGCCTATGACCGCGACAGCATCGACTTTTCACAATTTGACCTGGTTGTTATTTTCCATGCTGGAATCGGGCAGGATTTTTCCTTACCTTTTATTGATCCAACACCAGAGGATATACCATCTACCTATGTTGATCCCGATATGGTCATTACTTATATCGAGAATGGTGCAATCATTGTTGGTCCACATTCGATTGACCGAGGAATAATCCTTCCGGAAACTCAAAATCATCTTCTATTCGATTTGTCCGAATCAGTTTTTAGCGATGCTTCCGAACCTTGCGATTACCAATATGGTTTAACGGGCACATTTGCCTTAATGGTCGGATTTGCCATGGGACTACCGCCTTTGTGGAACATTGAGAATGGTAATAGTGGTATTGGCGTATTTGGATTAATGGATCAAGGATCGAACAACGGCCGTGGCTTGATTCCTGCTCCCCCAGATGCCTGGTCCCGGGTTTTTGCCGGTTGGGAGGAACCGGTCACGATTTTTCCTGGCAACCGAGTTTCACTGCCGGTCAGGGGTGCTGATAATCTGTACAAGGTCGAAATTAATCGTGATGAATATTTCCTGATCGAAAATCGGAGCAATTGGATAGCTGACAGTATTAGTATCGATTCACTACGCTGGAAGCTGTACTCAGAAGATAAAGAAATCAATCCCGATGATCCACGGTATCCGCCCCTGGTTGAAGTTTTATTCGATTCGGTTGATATAGTAAAGGATGATTCAACGGGTGTTGTACTGTCAGTACCCAATTACGATCTCGGGATGCCTGCTTCAGGATTATTAATCTGGCATATTGATGAAAGTATAATTAACGCGAATCAGGCTAATTATACGATTAATGCAAATCCTGAATTCAAGGGAGTTGATCTGGAAGAAGCGGATGGTGCACAGGACCTTGGTTTTACTTCCATCTTTACCTTTACCGATCCATCTTCAGGTTTATTTTCGGATATGTGGTTTCAGGGCAATCCGGAATATGAACGGCTATATCCGGAGCATACCGGACAACCGCTGGTATTCGGTCCTTATACTTATCCGGATACCCGGTCCAATTCGGGAGCGTCAACCTATATCAGTATCGAAGATATCGGTCCTCCCGGGGATACGATGCAGTTTGCGATCATGAACAGTCTGCTGATTGATGGCTTCCCGGATGAAGTACATCACATCAAATTGATTATGGATCTGACCGGAGATGGTAAGGCCGAAGTGGTAGGTGGCGGAGATTCGCTGTGGTGGTCGCTGGTGGACAGCTTTAGTGCAACTGTAATCAGGCCAATTGCAACTCTTGACTATGAGATGGTGGTATCTAATACAAGTAGTGCGCAACCCGGTTTGATATTGATCAGTGATCTCGGTGATTCCCAGGAAATCAGTTCTTTTCAATATCAGGCTGGAGCTGGTCAGATTGCTGAAATTTGGTCGCAACCGCTGCCGGTTGCTGATTATGAACGTGTGCTAGGCATCGCTGATGAGAACGCGGTAGAGCTTGCTGCGGGGAATGATCTTTATTTGATTAATTCTGATGGTATTTTTCCCGGTGTTAATAGCGCCCCAAGTCCTAATTACACAGTTGTGACCTATTCGCTTGCTAGCGGAAATGTACCTTTTTCAGTCTATTTTACGCAGAATGATGGTCTGACCATACTGGATGATTCAGGATCGGAGCTATTCCAACTACCTGATTTGGAAGTAAATAGCCTGGCTGCACTTGATCTGGACTTGGATGGTCAGGCTGAGATCATCACAACCGATCAAAGTGGAGGACTCGCGGCATTTAATCATAATTTGACAATGATGGATGGTTTTCCGGTTGCAGTCGATGCCGGAGATATTGTACTGGGACGCAATTTATTTGATAGCGACCATCCGGAATTGGTGACAGTTAATTCAGCTGGGGAAATTCTCGTAATCAATTGGCGTGGCAATATCGAGTACCGATTGGCGAATTCAGTGAATAATAACCTGGAAATTGTCACTGATTTCCGGGGACGCTCATCAATCATTACTGAATCAACAATCTGGTCTTTCGATTCATTGGTAGTCAGCAACGGAAATGAATGGAATCGGCGGCATGGTGGATTGGCTAACGATCGCAGCATTCAAATATCCACAACTTTTACTCCGATCGCGATGCGTTTATTTGACCCGGACCAGACCTATTCCTATCCCAATCCGGCCCGGGGTTCGTATGTCCGAATTCGCATATTCGTGGAATCGGCCGAAAAGGTGATAATTAAAATCTATGATTTGGCGGGCTTGTATGTTACTGAATTTAAGCTGAATGACCCAGTCGCGAACGAGGCTAATGAAATCATCTGGGATATATCAGAAATTGAAGCCGGGGTTTATTTTGGAAATCTTGAAGCCCGGCGTGGTGATGAGGTAGAGTCTGAAGTATTAAAAATTGGTATCATTCGTTAATGAAATTACCAATCAGCCGTTTTATCGCTACAATCGTTTCGGCCATTTGCTTGCTATCTGGTCAACTTGATTATAATCATCCCGAACTTGAGTGGCAGACAATTGAAACTGAGCATTTTCAAATTCATTTTTATCCAGCCACTGAGAGCACCGCCCGCGAGGGAGCGACTGTAGCTGAAAGTATATATCCCCATGTCACCGGTCTTTATAATTATGAACCACCTGATAAGACCGACCTGGTGTTTTTGGATACTGATGATTTTTCCAATGGAATCGCGTTTTACTACGATAACAAAATATATATTTGGGCTACTCCGGTTGATTTTATATTGCGCGGCAGTCATCGCTGGTTGCAAAATGTGATTACCCACGAGTTTACTCATATTGTGTCGCTGCAGGCGGCCATGAAAGCCGGACTGAAAATACCGGCTGCCTATCTTCAATTCATGGGTTATGAAGCTGAAAACCGCCAGGATGTGTTATATGGCTATCCTAATCGCATCATGAGTTACCCGATACCAGGGACGGTTGTACCGCCCTGGTTGGCCGAGGGTGCGGCTCAGTTCATGTATACCGGTGCCGATTGGGATCTGTGGGACTCCCATCGCGATATGATTTTGCGTGATCGGGTGCAGCAGCAGCAGATGCTCAGCCTAGCGCAGATGAATACTTTTGGTAAGTCGGGAATCGGAAATGAATCCATTTATAATTCAGGTTATGCGTTAACCAAATATATTGCGTCAACTTATGGCCCTGAGAAACTTAGGGAATTGATGGAAGAGCTTGGTCGTCCGCTGCAATTTTCGATTAACAATTCAATTTCGCAGACGCTGGGTATTAATGCGGATACACTTTATAATGATTTCAAATCCGTACTTGAGCAGCGTTATAAAATCCTGGCCGAATCGGTCCTGGAGCAGGAAATTCGCGGTCAGATTATCTGTTCTGATGGTAGCGCCAACTTGTTCCCGGTCTGGAACCCGGCCGGCGATAAATTTGCCTATATATCTAATCGAGGCAATGATTATATGTCGCAAACTGATTTATATATACATGATCCAGAAAATAAAACTGATATTAAGATCAGCGGCAAAGTCAGGCATGCCGCCACCTGGCACAGCAGTGGTAATATAATCTATTTTAATAAGCGTGGAAGCTTACCCAACCGTTATGGCTCAAGCTATTTTGATATCTATGAATACGATCTAATCGATGAATCGGAAACTCGACTCACCCGGGATGCTAGGGCCTATTCACCGGTTTATATCGCACGGGATAGCTCAATTGCATACGTATCGTCATATGACGGCACACAAAACCTGTTCTATCTGAGTTTAAAAGATCGATCAATTCAGCAATTGACCAATTTTACTGATCACAGATCAATCTATGGCCTACGGTTTGACGCCGGTTCTGAACGCTTGATTTATGATTATTTACTACACCATTTCCGCGATCTGGGATATTTGGATCTTACAGATTCCAGCGCTGGAGATTTTATTAATAATGCACAGTGGGATGAACGAGATCTGGCTGTTTCTCCGACGGGAGAAATAATTTATGCTGACGACCGTAGTGGTATTTACAATTTGTATTATATGGATCCAAATAATGCACAGCAGGGTTACGTGACCAATGTGGCGGGCGGCGCATTTATGCCGAATATCTCGGTCAATGGCAAAATCGCATACACCTTGTATTACGACTTGGGCTATAAAATTGCTGTTTTGGATTCTATTGCCCTGATTGACCAGTCTGTTGTAGGGTACGACCCCGAATTTTTCAAACGTAATCAAAATCTGACCGGTCCGATTATTGATCAAGTTCAGACCACAGCGGTTCCTTATGAGGATAATTATACTTCAATGTTTATCCTTCCCAAGTTGATGTGGGAATACGGAACATTAAAACCGGGTTTTTATTTTTATTCATCTGAAGTTATTGAACGTTTATCCGTTTTCGGTCAGGCATCATTTAATAAATCTGCGGACCTTGATTTATTCCTTCTATTCGAATTCAGTCGTCTTTATCCAACGATCTACACTGAAATCATTTATTTGACGCGTAATAAATTCGAACAGAATTATTATTCGGTATATCCTGTAAATGATAATCTGCGTTTTCGGCTGATTCAATTCAGCGGTGGTGTGAAATTCCCGATTCTTGGTTTCAATAATACCGATATATTCATTTCCTGGCAAAGATACCGCACCTTTATTAAGCAAGTATTACCGTTTGATAATCGTGATTTGAAAATTGGTTTGGCATATGATTATTTCCGTGGCATCCATGCCGGGATCAGATTTAAGGGCAATCTGATCAAACAACGGGCGGATAGTAATATTAATCCTTCAAAAGGTTTCGGTTATAACCTGGATATTACGCTGGAAAAGAATGAATTTATAAATGGACTCAATCTTTCCGATGCCGGGACTTTAGTAGAGGATTTCCAACCGAATAATTTCCTGCGAATTGAAGCGAATGGTAAATATCACTTGGAGTTACCATTTACCAGGCGCTGGACAATTTCTCTCCAGGCCAACGGCGGCTGGATGTCTAATACTGAGGTTGATTCATTTTTTAATTTTTTCGGTGGTGGTCTACCGGGTATTCAAGGTTATCCTTTTTACAGTATTGAAGGCAATCGGATCGCTACGGGTGAATTGGCTTTTCGTTTACCAATTCTGTACCTGAAAAATATACCGCTTGGTTGGTTCAGTCTGAATAACAGTACTTTCGGCTTGATTACCCAGTTCGGAGACGCTTGGAATGGGGAGAGCGGCAAATTCGATTTGAAAAAGTCGGTTGGACTTCAATTGCGCTTCAATGGTTTTTCTTTCTATAATTATCCCACCGCAATTGGTTTAGAAGTTCATTATGGATTGGATAAATTAGAACTTGATATAAATAATAAATTGTTCCATTATGGAAAGGAGCCGCGTTTTTATGCCACTATTTTGTTCGGATTTTAAAAAAATTGTTCTGATCCTGTTAGTAGTATTAACCGGCAATCTATTTGCCAATGGATTATTCCGTTATGATATTCGTTTTCATTCTCCATTGACCAATAATTTGACATTAATAAATGCTGGTATGATGAGCGCCTTTGCACCGGCCGAGGGTGATACATTAATAGTGGAGGATGAACTGAATAATTTTCCAGCACGACCAATGTTGATGTCACTGATCGTTCCAGGGCTGGGGCAAGTTTATAACAAGTCACCATGGTGGAAAACGGCCGTTTTCGCCGGGATTGAAATCGCCGGAATCGTCAGTTGGTGGTCATATACTAACCAAGCGCAGGATAAAAGGATCGAATATCAGGAATTTGCGGACGAACACTGGAATCTCCAACGCTGGTGGGAGCAATCTCCTGATATCCATGGTGGTGATTGGATGGACATAATACGTGGCACACACCATTTAACACTAATTGTCGATGATCAGTTTTACAGTTCTGATACAATTGAATATTTAGCAGGAACTTATGGTTTTAATCAAATTGAATGGGCAAAAGACCGCGATTATTACGAAAATATTGGCAAATATGATCAGTTTGTAGCAGGCTGGGATGATCCTTATGATGATCCTGACGATGATCAGGGTAATTGGTACACGGTTGAAAAAGATGTGGGTGATAGTACCGAATTAATCATCATGACTGTTAATAAGAATAGGTATCTGGACATGCGACTCAAGAATAATGATCTATTGAAAATGGCAGGATATGCTGTAACTGCCGTTATGTTCAACCATGTCATCAGCGCCGTAGAGGCAGTTTATTCCTCTCAGGAAAAGGCTCGTAAAGAAAATTCGACCAACGCATCAGTCGGTTTGATTTATGATCGCAAAGCCAGGTATGGAGTGGGAGGATTAGCAGTTTCAATACGGTTTTGACAAGCTAGTTTATGTAAAATGCAGAAATTGGGTTAGTAAATGCAAAATATGATATGTCACCGACAGCTACGACGGATTTTTCTAAATGGAATCGTCGCAGCAATTGCTTTATTTTCTTTTCAATGTGCATCAAATAAACCCAACAGCGGTGATCTTGATGGACAGGAAAATTATGAAAAAGGACTGAAGTTTCTGGATAAAAAGCGTTACCTCAGGGCTCAAGAGGAATTGAACCAGGCCGTGATCAGTGGAGCACATACCGAATGGGGTGACGATGCGGCTTTTTACCTGGCTGAATCTTATTTTCTCAATAAGGAGTATATACTGGCCATTTCGGAGTACCAGCGCATGATCCGGCGAATGCCTTTCTCTTCCTACATGGAACGAGCCCGCTATCGGATTTGTGAAGGTTATCAGGCTCAATCACCAGATTATTATCACGATCAGACTTATACCATTAAAGCAATTGAGGAGATTCAGGAGTTTCTGGATGATTATCCTGAATCAGAATTTAAAACCGACGCACTGGCTGCGAATCGTCAGTTGAGAGAGAAGCTTGGACGTAAAGCTTATGAAACCGGGATTCTGTATATAAAAATGGATGAGTCGGAACCAGCGAGGATTGCTTTCCGGGAAGTCGTAAATAATTATTATGATACAAAATATAATAAATTGGCTCATCTCGAGATCATTCATTCATATTGTATCGAAAATGACATTGAGTCGGCCCGTACCTATTTAAACGAGGAAGCATTGTTGTTTGAGTCTGAAGAATTGAAAAAGCAGGCTGAAGAATATATCCTGGAATCTGAAAAAATCATCCAAAAACGCTCCAAATGAAACTTTGCATTTTTGGCGGAACGTTTGATCCTCCACATATCGGGCATTTGTTGATTGCCCAGACAATTTTTGAAGCGGAAAAATTTGATAATATTGTTTTTGTACCCGCTTATCAACCCCCCCATAAGAATCATAGTAAATTATCTGCAATTGATCTGCGTCTGAAAATGTTAGAATTGGCGGTGATAGAAAATCCTCATTTTATCATCTCCGATGTTGAAATTCGACGAAAGGGTATTTCTTACTCGATCGATACAGTCATGGAGATTAAGACGCTGCACAATCTTGTTAAAGATGAATTGTATTTTCTGATTGGCAGTGACACCCTCTCTGATATCGTAAACTGGAAAAATCCGCGCGGATTAGTTAAAGAATGCCGCGTTATAGTTGCTGTCCGGCCGGGATTCCGCCCCAGTGATATACCACCCTGGTTGTTAGAAAGTGTTCGCTTTGCTAATATTCCACGCTTCGAGATTTCATCTACAGTCATTCGACAGCGCTGGCGAAGCAATAAAACTATCCGCTACATGGTTACCCAACCGGTTTGGGAATTTATTAACGAACATAATCTATATTTGTGATGCAAATTAGTATTATCATGCTAATTTGCGGGGGAGTGCTCTTGTATTTTGGGGCTGAGTGGATGGTGCGGGGTGGTAGCAATCTGGCAGGACGTCTGGGCGTGACTCCTTTGGTCATAGGATTAACCGTGGTTGCTTTTGGAACATCGTTACCTGAATTAATGGTAAGCCTGATTGCGGCCATTAACGAAAAAGAGTCAATCGCGATCGGAAATGTAATTGGATCTAATATAGCTAATGTCGGTTTAGTTCTAGGCTTCAGCTCACTGATTTTTCCAATAACAGTAAATTACAAGACTATTTCCAGAGAACTTTGGATATACCTGGCGGTGGCAATTGTATTCATAATATTTTGCGCGAATGGATTGATAGCTCGCTGGGAGGGAATAATTCTGTTTCTTGGTATTTTGTGTTATACCTGGATGCACATAAAACATCCGCCACAGGATTTGGATCAAATTACTCGTATACCGGGGACAATCCCAAAAAGCATTGTATTATTAATTGCCGGGATTGGATTTCTCACCTGGGGAGCTGATCTATTTGTTACAGGGGCGGTGGAATTAGCTACTCTGCTGGGGATTTCTGAAGTGATAATTGGAATGACAGTTGTGGCTTTAGGGACATCTCTGCCTGAGTTGGCAACATCGGTCGTAGCCGCTTTTCACAAGGAGAGCGGTATCTCGATTGGTAATATAATTGGATCCAATTTGTTCAATATTTTGTCGGTCATCGGTGTGGTATCAATCATCAGACCAATGCAAGTTGATCCGGGAATAATGACATTGGAGCTACCAATAATGCTGGCATTCGGGGTAGTTCTATTTCCGATTGCCCGCATGAGACAACCCATCCCCCGGTTGTCCGCCCTGGTACTGGCAGTCAGCTACGTCATCACCATTATATGGTTATTTAACCGATAGGTCATTTTGGTTGTAAATTACAAATGAGATTATGATGATCTGTTCTTGTACAATCGAGTTTCGATTATGATCGCTCTAGAAAATGTTTCCTACTCATATAAAAAATGGGTCGGTGTCACCGATGTAAACCTGGCGATTAAGCGGGGTGAATTTACCTATATAATTGGTCCAACAGGTTCGGGTAAAACCACATTGATGCGCCTGATCTACATGGACTTATTCCCCGATAAAGGAAGGGTCCTTATAAATGGATTTGATACAAGCCGAATAAAAAACCGGCATATTCCGCGGGTCAGGAAAAATATAGGAATGATTTTTCAGGAATATAATTTATTGGCCGATCGCAATTTATTTGCCAATGTCGCCCTGCCACTACATGTTCTCGGCGTTAAGAAAAATGAGATCAAAGCTATTGTCAACGATCTCTTGAACGAAGTTGGCCTCTATGGGAAAGAAAATCATTATCCAAATGAATTATCCGGTGGTGAGCAGCAGCGAGCCTGTATAGCACGAGCCCTGATTAAACGGCCGGAAATTATTTTGGCTGATGAACCGACTGGTAATCTTGATCCGATCACCTCCTATGACCTGATGGAACTGCTGGATTCGATTAACAGCGAAGGTACCGCGGTATTCATGGCATCACATAATTATACGTTGATCCGTGATCGTGGCCATCGAATTGTCCAAATTCAGGAAGGAAATCTGCGAGCCTGAAAATGGATAAATTTCTTTTTTTAGTTGGTGAAGGATTTAAAAACCTCTGGCGATTCAAGCTCACCACACTGACATCGATTTTTTCTGTATTTATGACCCTCTACTTGATTGGCATATTATTCACGATTGGAAATAATTCTCAAAAACTAATCGTCTACCTTCGGTCAAAATACAAGATCGAGGTTTTTTATAAACAGGAAATTTCAGACACTGAAGCAGAGAAGATAACCAAGGAAATCCAGAAAATCCCTGGTGTTCGCTCGGCAACTGATATCAATCGTGCTAATGCCGCTCGGATTTTCAAACAACAGTTTGGTGAGGATATCCTTTCATTACTGGAGGTCAATCCACTTCCGGCCAGTTGCGTCGTAAATATCAGTCGAACTCAGAATTCGTCAATTGATATCACACCTATAATTGAGCAGATTCAGCAAATTGAAGCGGTAGACGAAGTTACTTTCCAGGGTAGACTGATCAATCGTATTGAGCAGTATTACGACTTGCTTTTCAAGGCTTTAACAGGAGCTGCAATAGTAATTCTATTGGTAACTATTTCCATAATATCCAATACCATTAAGCTTACTTGCTACATTCGCGCCGATCTTGTTAAAGCACTTAAGTTAGTTGGTGCCAGCAATCTATTCATTAAGATTCCTTTTATCATCGATGGTGTCCTACAGGGATTAATTGGAGCCATACTGGCCAGTATGGCCTTATATGGAACAATCTATGCCGGTAATCATTTCATCGCCAGCATGACAAACCGGATTAGAATATCAAGCGATATGTTCATAGGTATCTGGCTGATGGTTGTAGCAATCTTGATCGGTATGATTGGAGCCAGTCGGGCTTCCGGCAAATTATTGAAGTAAACCATTCCAGACTATTAAATCTTGACTGATTTTTTTTTATCGACCTAATATAAACGCTATGATTCATAGTATTAATATCAAATTGAGCGAGCGGGAACGACTGATTCTGAAGGCAACTGTTGAGGATTATGTTGAAACCATGAATCCAGTCAGCTCCAATTATCTCAAAGCACATCACCGCTTTTCATTCAGTCCTGCTACCATTCGCAATACACTGGCTCAACTGGAACAAAAGGGATTATTATCCCATCCCCACACCTCGTCCGGGCGGATTCCAACGGACTCAGGTTACCGGTATTTCGTAGATGAGTTATTGGATGAATCGGAAATTACCCAGGATGATCGCAAGGTGATCGAGCGATCATTATTAAAGGTTGCTGACAACGTGGATGAACTCATGCAGGCGGCGGCCGGAATGCTGGCTCAGATCAGCCGCATGTTCGGTCTGGTTATGATCGGAAGGTATCAGGAAGGCATTCTGAAGGATATTGAACTGGTTCCTTTATCATCCGATCGCGTTCTGATGGTACTGGCAATGAAATCGGGTTTTATTCGATCGATAACTCTAAACTTAAGTGTGGCAGTTAAACCGGACGCGCTTGAAATCGCGAATGCAATATTAAAAGAGCGCCTGATAAATCTTTCCTTAAAAGAAATTCAAAATACAATTCGCGAACGGCTTTACGATACTAAAATTTACCAACATGAAATTGTCCAGATCCTGGTTAATGATCCGATCCATCATTTCAGCAATACCCAGGACAGCATTGTTTATCAATCAACCTTGTTACCATTGCTGGAGCAGCCAGAATTTCGCGATTTAGAAACATTACAAAAAACACTGGCGATACTTGATTCCCAGCGAATTACAGAATATCTGGTGGATCATGTCAGCGATCAGCGAAATTATATTTTTATTGGTAGTGAGAATGAAGATCGCGATCTGGGTCACTGTTCGCTGATTTCTTCACGATTCAATTCGCCTGATTTGACTGGTCAACTGGTGATTGTAGGTCCCACACGAATACCGTATCAAAACATATTAATGATCTTAAAGCAATTCACGGAGATTTTACCTGATGTCTGCTGACGCGAAGGAAAAAACGACAACAAAAAAAACCACCCGAAAAAAGCCAGCTGTGAAATCCGGTAAAGTATCACCCGCAAAAAAGAAGCCGGATCCTAAAACGAAGCAGATTGATCAGCTGAAAAACCAGAATAAGGAATTGGAAGATAAAATTTTACGTTTGAGGGCTGAATTTGATAATTACCGTCGTCGCAAGAGCCACGAAATCCTGAGATTGATGGAATACGAAGGTGAAGCCATTTTCCGCTCATTTTTACCAATAATTGATGATCTCGAGCGTATGCTATTAACATTCGAGGAAGACGCATCAGGTGTCGATGATGCCACCAAACGTGGTATCGGTCTGATAATAACAAAATTCAGTAAAGCTTTGGAAGAGCGTGGCGTGGAAGCGTTCGATTCAATCGGTAAAATCCTTGATTCAGAAATGCATGATGCAATGCTGGTGATGCAGGATCAGGAAAAGCAGGACAATGAAATTATTCAAGAATATGAAAAAGGTTATATGTATAAAGATAAAGTCCTGCGACATGCGAAGGTCGTTGTGAATAAAATATGAGAGATTTATATGAAATATTAGAGGTTGACAAGAACGCCTCCAAGGATGAAATAAAAAAAACCTACCGAAAAATAGCGATGAAGCATCATCCCGATCGTAATCCGGGAAACGCCGAAGCCGAACAAAAATTCAAAGAGGCCAGTGAAGCTTACGCAGTTTTATCGGATGATCAAAAACGACAGCAGTATGACCAATTTGGGCATGCTGGAGTTGGTATGGGTGAACAGGGAGGAGGTGGATTTGGATTTTCCGGTTTTGGGGGTGGAATCGATTTATCCGACGCTCTTCGGATCTTCATGGACGGTTTTGGTGGTGGCTTTGGTGGTTTCGAAGATTTATTTGGTGGAGGCGGTCGGCAACACCAGCAAGTACGTAAAGCTCGTGACATGCGCATTACTCTGGCCCTGAATCTGGAGGAAATTTATTCGGGAATTGAGAAAACAGTCAAGATTAAGCGTTATGAGCAATGTGATACCTGCGGTGGAAATGGTGCCGAACCCGGTACACATCCTACAAGTTGCCGACATTGTGGTGGCAGTGGACAGATACGCCAGGCTGCACGAACATTATTCGGACAATCAGTGGTGGTCCGCGAATGCCCGGTATGCAACGGATCCGGGGAGATGATCGAACAGCGTTGCAGTACCTGCGGGGGCGATGGAGTTATCCATAATTCGGTATCGATAAAGATTGATGTACCTGCTGGAGTAGCCGCTGGAAATTATATGACACTCAGAGGGCAGGGAAATCAAGGCGGTCCGGGAGTCCTCGCTGGTGATCTAATGGTTTTCTTTGAAGAAAAAGATTCCAAGGATTTTGTCAGGCATGGAAATGATGTATTCATTGAAGCGCTGATCTCTTTCATGCAGGCCGCATTGGGAACTGAGATTGAAGTACCAACACTTGAGGGTCGGGCCAGCTTGAAAATCCCGGCTGGGATTCAATCAGGAACGATTCTTAGGATGAAGCGAAAGGGATTACCTGAATTGAACAGTTCGATCAGAGGTGATCAATTGGTTAGAATCCAGCTTGAGACACCCCGAAAACTCTCATCCCATGAAAAATCTATATTGAAGGAACTCGACCAGTCTGGTGGAAAAAAAGCGATCAAATTCCAAAAAATCAAATTATAATGAGCGTATTAACGACTCAGGAAAAACTGATAATTAAATTTCTTTCCGGGGCAATTCTTTTAGGGGGAATAATCGGTATCATTCGTCACAAATTTATTTCAGATAATGAATTGGTCGAGGCAGTGGCTACCCAGAACGAGAAATTTTTGCATTTATCCACACTACCAGTTGATTCTGTAGGATCATCGGATACCGACTTTCTGGTTGAAGGGGAATCGGATCTGATTGACAGTTTAATTAATATTAATACTGCCACGAAGGAAGAATTGATGGAATTGCCAAAAATTGGACCAGTCACTGCAGAAAGGATTTTACGTTACCGTGAAGATTTTGGTAACTTCCACAACATTGATGAACTGAAAAATATCAAAGGTATTGGTCCAAAGACCATGGAACAACTTCGATTACTAGTAACGCTGTGATACCAAAGGTTTGATTAATGAATATTCGTAAAAACCGTTTGTTTACCGATGGCCTTGAATTTGTCATTATTTTTGCTCTTATTTTTATGCTTATTTCGATATATGTACCAAGGTCGATCTGGGCGGAAGAGAAGGTGTATAAGGAAAAGAGTCAATTCCGAATGCAGAATATTTATGACATTGAGGGTTTTTACCATCAGTTGCGTGGAGAATTCACCGATGATGGTCTGTTTGCAATGAATGTTGTAAATGCCATACGCGACTCCTTAACAGCCGATTCTACTTTTTTGAATGAACAAATTTTGTATCTCGATGAACAGGCAATAGATGTGAATGTTCCCATAGGCTGGGACATTGTCTATGATACGACCTTCGGCTTTCGTGGAAAGCGCAAAGACAGCATTCGCTATACTCAATATGTGGTCGTCTCATTTTCAGAAAGCAGGAATGCAAATGATACCTCCTATGTGGTGCAGAAAGATTTAGAGGCAGCTAAGAATGATCCGTCATTTGTGGATATTATCGCTGAAAATGAGGAAGAACGGGTCGAGATAATTACATATTACGACTCATATATGCCTGACTCCTCCTATTTCTACTGCCCTTTAACCAATGAATCCTTTGAGATTTCGATCGAGGACGGGATTAAAATCAGCAGTCCGATCAAGGATCCTATTATTGATCGTCGCTATTTGGTTTTTTCTTTCCGTGGAGCAAATCACGGTTATATTGAAGATGGTGTAACCAGTTGGTAGATTAAATCAATCTTCATCAGCCGATTGATAATTAGTATTCATTATATTTAGCCCGAAAGGAAAAATTATTTATGGAGTTCTGGCTGTTTCTATATTGATTTACGGAGATACGGGAGCGATAGCTTGATAGAATAATTTTAACCGCGTTGAGAAGATCATGAAGATAATTGCCGGTAGATATAAGGGTAGGCAAATTGTTACACTGAGGGGTAACAGATATAGGCCGACCACAGCGCGCGTGCGGAAAAGTATTTTTGATATTTTAGGTGATATCAATGGACTAACAGTGCTGGACCTGTTTGCTGGGAGCGGGATTCTCGGTATTGAAGCAGCCAGCCGAGGTGCGGATTCAGTTACATTTGTTGAAAATGATTATAAGGTTATAAAGCGGCTCCAGACCAATTGCAGCAGATTCCCGGAAGCAGATTTGATCATTAAACGCAGTGATGCGATTGCCTATTTGACTAAGTGTGGTAATTTTGATCTGGTATTTGCCGATCCTCCATATGGAAAAATAGATCTAATACAATTAATTGAGCGCTGTCGCAAGCAGATCAATGATGCTGGAAATTTCATTCTGGAATCTTCAATTCATGATAAATTACCCACTGATTATCAGCGTAAAAATAAATATGGTGATACACAAGTAACGTTTTGGGAACAAATCCAATGAAAAAAGTTATTTATCCAGGGACATTTGACCCGGTCACGTTCGGACATTTGGATATTGCCGAACGAGCTACCAAATTATTCGATGAAGTGATTTTTGTCGTGGCAGTGAATCCGGCGAAATCACCACTTTTTACCACTGAAGAAAGAGTCGAGTTACTCAAGATTGCCACTAAGGACATGACGAATGTAAAAGTGAATTCATCCGATGATCTGATCGCTAATATTGCCCGGCAGGAATCGGCAATCGCTCTCATTCGCGGATTACGGCATGTCAGCGACTTTGAATATGAATTCCAGATGGCTATGATGAATTATCATCTCAATCCGGAAGTATCTACCGTTCTATTGATTCCGGATGAAAAATACATTCATTTGAATTCAACTGTAATCAAAGATATTGTTCGATTGAACGGAGATGTCAGTGATTTCGTCCCACAACTGGTAGTGGAAGCCATCCGACGGAAATTCGGATTATAATTGGATTTAGATCCTCTTATTAGCATGAGGTTATGATTTAAATGCCAACCTACGATTATCGCTGTTCGGTCTGCGGATATGTATTCGAGCATTTCCAATCAATGTTTGAAGATCCATTAAAGATCTGTCCCCGCTGTAGCTCACCAGTGCAAAGAGTGATCAGTGGCGGTACCGGTTTTATTTTCAAGGGTTCAGGATTTTATATTACCGATTATAAAAACTCCAAGAAATCACCAAGCGACAAACCAGTTCCCGAAAGTAAGTCGACTGAACCACCGGGAAAAACGGGTACGACGACGAAAAAGAAACCCAAATCCGATTCGAAATGAGTCAGATCGGATATTGGTTAAATCCAGACAGGATTTGTGGTACAATTGTATTGAGTGATAAAGAATTATATCATGTTTATCGATCATGCCCAGATTGAATTAATTGCCGGTAACGGAGGTCCTGGCGCAGTTAGTTTCCGCCGCGAAAAATTTGTTCCCAAGGGCGGACCGGATGGAGGTGACGGGGGCAGGGGAGGCCATATTATTTTTTTTGTTGATCCACACCTGAATACATTACAGGATATACGGTATCGACGGATTTACAAAGCACGGAAAGGCGCGATGGGGCACTCGGCTATGAAAACCGGTCGCAACGGAGAAGATATTCGTATAGCCGTCCCACAGGGTACGATGATCAAAAATGAAAAAACCGGGCAAACTGTAGTTGATTTAGTGAAATCCGGCCAGGAATTTGTCGCCTGCCACGGAGGTAAAGGTGGGCGGGGCAATGTGCATTTTAAATCATCCACACATCAGACACCGAGATATGCCCAGCCTGGTCTACCCGGTGAAAAGGGCACATTTGAAATTGAGCTGAAAGTACTGGCGGATGTGGGGCTGGTAGGATTACCAAATGCTGGTAAATCGACCCTGGTTTCCCGGCTGTCGGCCGCACGACCTAAAATTGCCGATTATCCTTTTACTACGTTGCAACCGCACATAGGAATCGTTAAATATGGAGATTTCGATTCATTTGTCATCGCCGACATCCCCGGTTTGATTGAAGGAGCCAGTCAGGGGAAGGGTCTGGGGCACCAGTTTTTAAAACATATTGAACGAACCCGTGTATTGATCTTCATCATCGAGGCTCAGACAAATAATCCGGAGCAGGTTTTTAATATCTTAAAAGGTGAACTGGACCAGTTCAACCAGGATCTGGCATTGAAGAAATATTTAATCATTCGGTCAAAGATTGATCTGTATCCTGCTGACCGCAACTTGCCACAATGGACTGATTTTCCCGAACAATACATTGATATATCATCTGTTACTGGTACTGGGATTACGTTATTAATTAACTCTATCGCCAGCTTTTTAAATGGAGACTGATCACCTCAAAGCTTTAATCAATTTATTGAATGTAAAGGGAATCGGACCACAAAAGGTTCGTAACCTGGTTTCATATTTTAAAAACCCGGTTGATATCTTCAATCAAACCAAAACGTCACTGTGCCGGGTAGATGGTGTCGATCTGCGGTCGGCCGAAAGCATTATTGCCTGTGAAGACCATACCTGTGGTGACCGAATTCTGGAAACAACGGATCGGCTCGAAGCCGGGATTGTAACACTGTGGGATTGCGAATATCCCATGCTACTGAAGAAAATATATGATCCACCCCCGGTGTTGTATTATCGTGGAAATACTTTATTACCACAGGATGATTGCATTGCAATTGTCGGCAGTCGCACAACCACCGCCTACGGCAGGACCTCAGCAGAGATGATTACCCGTGAACTGGTTTCATACGGATTAACCACAGTAAGCGGACTGGCTCGTGGTATTGACTCGGTTGTCCACCGCGAGACTGTAAAATCAGAAGGTCGAACGCTGGCGGTATTGGGTAGCGGTATTGACATAATATATCCGGCAGAAAATCGTAATCTAGCCGATGGAGTTATTGAACGGGGCACATTGGTATCCGAATTTGCGCCAGGTACCAAACCGGAAGCAGGCAATTTTCCACAGCGAAACCGGATCATCAGTGGATTATGTCATGCCACTATTGTTGTCGAGGCCGGGAATCGTAGTGGTGCAATATTAACTGCTTTGAATGCCAATGATCAGAATCGTGAAGTTTTTGCTGTTCCCGGAAGGATGAATGACAAGCAAAGTGTTGGCTGTTTACGATTAATCAGCCATGGTGCCATTCCGGTTACAATGCCGGGAAAAATCTATGATGCATTGCAGAATCGATTGTTTCAGCCCCGTGAGCAACATCAGCAGGTTCTGGAACTGAAACTATCGGAAAATGAACGACTGATTGTCGACCAGCTCGGTAACGATCCCGTACATATTGATAATCTGACTAAAGCGACCGGCCTTGAACTGACTGTCCTGTTGGCACTTTTGCTGCAATTGGAACTGAAGAATGTTGTTGTCCAGAGAGGCGGTAAACAATTTGTATTGGCTTAACCGAAATACGGATTGTATAAGCATTTCACCGGCGGTAATTTTGCCAGCGCAAAAGGTAGAGTGGTATACAATTTGACAGTTTTTTGTTGATTGGAGAGGTGGCCGAGCTGGCTGAAGGCGCCCGCCTGCTAAGTGGGTATAGGCAGTGATCCTGTCTATCCAGGGTTCGAATCCCTGCCTCTCCGCAATTGGCGTCGTACCCAAGCGGTCTAAGGGAGCGGTCTGCAAAACCGCGATTCATCGGTTCGAATCCGATCGACGCCTCTGATTCAATTATGAATTAATAATTACGAAATAAGAATTAAAACACAACCGATTCGTAATGAACAATTCGTAATTGAGATATCTGCCCGGGTGGTGGAATTGGTAGACACAAGGGA
>CAYTPW010000013.1:95414-97982 GCA_964439935.1 uncultured bacterium
GCGGTCTGCAAAACCGTTTTTCATCAGTTCGAATCCGATCGACGCCTCTGGCTCAATTGTGAATTCGTAATTAATTCTGCCGTGGTGGTGGAATTGGTAGACACAAGGGACTTAAAATCCCTCGCCTTCAAAAGCGTGCCGGTTCAAGTCCGGCCCCGGGTACTCTATAAATAACAGTTAGTTGCGTTTGTGTAGCATGTACCGACGCCCCTTGAAATCCGCATCCCCGGGCGTCGTTTTTATGCCATATTATGCCATATTATGACACTTTTACTTAATACCAGCTGCATACCGATTTTGCCGCTGAATACAAATTATGAATTAGAAGCAGGGTGTAGGTAGCTCAATTTGTCTCATCCAGTTAGTATTAATAATTTCGAAAGAGTCAGTTATGTAACATTTGTAGTTAACGCACCTGCTTTGGGAGCAGGGGGTCGGGAGTTCAAATCTCCCCGCTCCGACCGACGACAACCCTCGTTTAGCAACGAGGGTTTTGTTATATTAAATTGTTACTGATTGTGTCACAGTGTGTCAGAATGTGCCTGATAATGTCGTTTTCGGGACACAATTTTCGGGACACGCCCCACCCCCCAACCTTTGGGAGTACCCCACTCGTAATAGCGTATATACCACTCAAACAACTTTCAGGCGAAAATTATTGACTAAAGAATCTCTGATATGAGTTTACTCCCACTGGTTTTTGAGACCAGTGGAATACGAGGAGGGTAGAAGTATAAGTTGCATATAGGTTGCAATTTGGTTGCATTACCGGATGAAAAGGGGCTGAGAAATCAGCCCTTTCTCTTTATTCTAAAATTGAAAACTCAACGAAAAACGGAAATCCAAACCGGAAAATGACCTGGTAGCGGTTTGTCTAATAAGATGGGAGACAAACTTCCGTTTTAATCAAAAATCTTGTATTCCATTGAAACTCTAAAAAATGTCGTCTCTGGAAAAATCTCCCTAAGCTCATCTACCTTTCTTTCTACGTCATCTATTTGGGATTTGAAAGTATGCATTAAGATTATGTGCTTTGGACGAATATATTCTCTTAGAATTATCTGACCTTTTGGTTCCCATAAAAACCAGTCATGTACAAAAGCTATGTCAATTCCTTCATTTTTTAACTTTAATTGCTGATAGCTCTCAATTTTACCATCTGAATCCCCCTCATGAAAAATCTTTCTTCCACCAAGATTAATTAAATAAACCTGGTTTTGTATTTCAACATGGTGGGCACTATGATGAGTTCTAATTATTCTTAACTCAATATCGTTAACCTTCAGATCAGTACTTAATAACCAATCTAAGTCTATGCCGTTAGCTTGTTCTCTAATTTCTTGAAATCCTTCGCCTTCATTTTTCATATCATCAATGGCTTGAGGTGTTGAGATAAAGAAGGATTTAGGATTGTGTTTTAGGCACCTGATTACCGACTGGGGATTGAAATGATCCCAATGATTGTGTGTAGCTAAAATAAGATCTAAATCATTAAAAGGACTTTTACCTATCTCCATTTTTTCAAGTAGTGGATCTGAAGGTACGGTATAAACACCTGACCTTTGAGAAGATTCTTTAAATAAAGCATCGATCAATATTTTACTATCAGAAGATTCTATCATAAAACCTTCATTGGCAATATAGGTTACTTTCAATGTTGCATCTGATTTTACAGTACAGGAAGAATTGATTAGTAAAATTGATATCATACTAAAAAGTAAATTACCAGAATATCTTTTCATATTCTTTTCACCATCTTATTAATAATCAAATGTGTGTTACGCACATAGCAGCGTCAATATGTTGAATGTTTCGACTCATATCACCCCATAGTAACCAAACAAAAAGTACTGTAAATCTCACCTCGAAGGTATTTCAAAGTGCTTTAAATATCAATTACAAACCAATACCACAATGTGTGTTTGAGGCTGTGAGAGATCGCTGACGAGCATATTGTTGCCGCATAGGATGGATTTACCTAACAGGATATATAGGGGCTGAGATCAGGCATTTTTTTCACCTGAAACGAATTTTTTCAACCAAATTCGGATATAGCGATTCAGAAAAAGACCGAGATACGGTCGATGAGTGGGGACACTCCCGAACTGGAGCGGTGTTGAAAAATCTCCAAAACTCTTATAAGCTTATTAGTAATGCGCTCATAATCTGAATATTACTAATCTCAGTTTTGGCATATATCTTACTGCGATCTGGAATGGATTGTGCGTCTTCAACGAACCGTACAATCTTTAGTTCCGTTTGCGGAAGTCTATACAATACTCCTAATCGAAAATACAGTTTTTTTGTGAGCCGTAAATTGAAATTCATAGAAGGAGCAAATGTGTAGTTGTTTATTATTTTATTATCGCTTCTTGTTTCAAAGAAATATATTATCTTGTCAGTATATTTTTCCTCTGACATATCCAAAGTGAATCCAAGGTCTAATGACGATGCTTTATATAAATCTTGTCTATATATTAAAGAAATATCTAACAGTAATAATTGAAGATTTGTCTCGCCAGCAAGAGAAGTGTGTTTCGGATGAAGTATTTTATCCTTTTTGCCATA
>CAYTPW010000014.1:0-84033 GCA_964439935.1 uncultured bacterium
GAATAAATTTGTTTAATAAAAAAATGGTTAGAATTTGAATGTCGGGCGAAGTCCGATGGAATATTTTTCCATCGTTCGTCCAGTAAAAACTACTGAGATTTTTTACAGCTAGAACTCAGACTGATAATCAAATTGTCTCCTGGTCCGCGCAAGGAGTATTTGGCAGGATAGTCATTTTAATTCCATCAATATATTCTTCGGAAGCGGATGATGATATTTGTGAAAGCCGCTCGGTTACTTTTTTTATCCGATTAGCGCCTTTAACAATGCCGTTGGCACTTTCACGGATTTTATCCTTATTACCAGATTGGACCATCAATTCCAGAATTTCTGCCAGACTGATAACTGCAGAAAGGGGATTATTAATCTCATGGTTAACCGTGACAATTATTTCACCAATAGCCGCCAGGCGCTCCTTCTCGACCAACTGCTTCTGGGTGGTTTCCAATTCATCGATGGTCTGCTGCAATGCTAAATTTTTCTGTTCAAGACTCGTGCGCAAAGAGATTTTTTCCACAACCAGACTGATCTGAGTGGCAATTATTGAATAATCTTTTTTTTGTGCGATCTGGTACATATTTGGCTTCATATGTCCAAGATTCAGCACTCCAATTAATTTGTCACCTGCCCGCAGTGGCATTGATAGAAAAGAATTAAATATCCGATCCTTACCGGGGCGCGATTTTAACACTGATGATAAGACAACCGGCTGATTTTTATCAAGAATCCAGCTCGATATGCCGCTGCCGCGCGCAAATGGAATGTCGGTTGCCAGATCAATTATTTCATCCCCACGCTTTAATACCGGTTCCAGTTGCTTTTTTTCATGGTCGTAAATAAACAGGGTAGCTGAATCGAACAGGATTGTCTTTTCAAGAATATCGAAGATCGCACTAAAAGTTTCCTCGACTCCCAGGCTTTTTTGCACTATACTACTTATCTCAATTATATAATCGGTGTCAACCACAATTATGTCCTGCTTTAATCATTTTGTACATCAATCGGTAACCGTACGATAAATTCCGTGCCACCGCCATCAATGACATTAAAATCGATTTCTCCTCGCATTCCACTGATGATCTCTTTAACAATCGGCAATCCCAAACCGGTACCTTTTCCAGGTTGCTTGGTTGTGAAAAACGGTTCAAATATTTTATCGCGGTTGATTAAGTCAATTCCACCGGCCGAGTCAGCAATCCGGATTACCACCCAATTACTTCTCTCACAAGTGATATTAATTCTGATTATCTTAACCAATTCCTGACCATTTCCGGATTTCTGGGTTAATACACCATAAGCATCTTTAGCATTGGTCAGGAGATTGACGAAAATCTGGTCCAGCGCAACTGGATTCAACCATAATCCGGGCAGATTGGAATCAACCTGAAGATCAATTTTAATATTATCCCGTTCAAAATCGTAGCGAATCAAATTTAGGGCTTCATCCAGTGATTGCTTGATATCAACCAGGTTACGGGCTTTATCCTGTGTTCGTTGCGCAAATGACCGGATGCTGTGTATCGTTCCTGACATTCTGGTTATGAAATCGAGCATATCATTAAAACGCTGGCTAAGCAGGTCCCGGTCAATCTCAGGTTGAACAATATTCTTTAAAATAATATCTGTGACCAATTTCATGGACGACAAGGGCTGCCCCAACTCATGTACCAACCCAACCAGCATTTCACCCAGTGATCGCAGTCGATCCTGCGAAATTGTCAGAATCCGCTGATTGATCAATTTTTGCTCAAGATACTTTATATGTGATATGTCCTTAGCGCTGACAATAATCGAATTTACAGAGCCATCAAAATTCTTTATGACGCTAAAACTGGCATATACCGGCAGGATCGTATCGTGATATTTCAAGATTGCTTCTACATCATGATATTTTCCCATACCTATAGCTTCGTGGATACCCGGACTTTCTGGATCCTCAGGCATATCCAACAGTATTTCATCGATAATTACATTGATCAGATCAGTTTTCTTGACATTCAGCAGGCGGAGCACTGTTCTGTTAACATCCTTAATCCGTCCTGATTGATCCAGCAGGATGATCGCATCGGAAATATTTTCAAGGATCGTGATAGCATATTCTTTGACACTCGGCTGCTTCGATAATTGGACCACTGGCTGCCCGGTTTTATCCGACCTGGTCCATTCATTGGAATTCAAATTGGCTCTGACACTCATTCGTAATATCAATTATAATGCATTTTTAAAATACCGTGATATCCGTCTTCCGGTCTTGGATCAAACTTATCCGCTGTCCCGGATTAAACTTTGGCTGTCTGGGTAATAATTCAAGCTGAAAATCAGGTTCAATCTGCCTGACGACCAGCTGGATCTCATCAAAGCGATTGAAATCATATTCTGATTCCATGACCATATTATAACCCCGTATACGCAGTATGAATAAAAACTTTCCAAGCTCTTCAATTACTCTTCCGTTCAAACACATTCCGGGTTTCAGTTTCTCCAGCAACTCATTCAGATCACCCTCTACCGAAACATAAGTATTTTCATCTATCCCGTATTGAGATGCCTCAATCATAACCTGCTTAACTGCCTACATTTAATTTTATTTCAGCTTCATCGTAACTGATACCTTCCTTGGCCATCAGCGCACGTATTTGATCTTCTTTATTGGCGGTCGTTTGACCTTGTTTGTCCTGGGTTTTGGATTTGCTTTTCCGTTTTTTAAAATAGCGTAGAATGCTCAGATTAATTCTGATGATAATCAGGACTGCAAAAATTGCTGAGGCAACAATAAGTGCCTTCATGAATATTGTTTCGAGGGTCGACCGTGAAACATTTACCGCTATTTTTTCATTGCTGATGTCTTCCAGTAATTGACGAATATGAGCTTGGGTGGTACTATCACTATCAACTGGAATAGTATCATCGAATAATATCGACTGTGCCCCAGCAAGGTCGCCGATTGATATGGCGTGGGGATAAATATCAAAAATAAACATATTGCGATCAGATAACCGGTGACTGACCATAACTGCAATCTGTTTCAGCGATCCAGCAATTAAAATTGTTGTCTCATCAACATTAACAATTTCAATTCGAAGGCTGTCATCACCTCCTTCGAACCGGGTGCGATCACCAATGAATTGAAGTGAATTTTTAGACTTGATTCGGATTTTAAATTCTGCTGTTGCAGTATCAACTGCAATCTGGGGATAGATGCTATATTGGCCATCGGCATCATTAACCGAGGATAATATTAGTCTCCAGTTCTCATCAAATCGGCCCGATAACAGCACCAGTCTCAGTGGATCACCATCAACCTCTGCCTGCAGCTCTCCAACAAAGACTAATCCTATTAATATAATAATTGTATTGAGCTTAAACATGGATATCAATTTTGGCACTTATTTCTCCATCCTGGGATTTGACATCTAGCTGCGACCGATCGTCGTTCTGGGATTCAATTGTCTCATCGACCGCATCCAAAGCATCCTGTGAAATAACTACTTCGTCGGTCGTATGCTCCCGGGACTTCTTTTTCCGCTCTCGCCCCTTATATTGTGGATTTTTACCGACACCATCGACCGGTTTTATCAAGAAACCCGACTGATATGTTTCGGACAAACCAATTTGATCATCATAGGCCATGATTTTACTCTCCTACTTTTAGTTGAGCCCTTATTTTTACCAGTGTTGAATTCAAGATTTGTGATACTCGCGATTCCGATACTCCCAAGACTTGCCCTATATCATTAAGGGTTAATTCTTCATAATAGTATAATGCCAGAACCAGACGCTGCTTCTCAGGCAGGGAAATGATAATTGCTTTCAATTCATTTTTAAGGCTGTCGGAAGACAGTTTTTCTTCAGGTGTAGGCTGACTCTGATCGGGAATAGTATTAATATTATTCAACCGTTCTTTATCGCTTCCAACAGGATTATTATATAATGGAATCGAATAATTAAGCTGTGAATTCTGAATTATTGAATAATATTCTTCTTCTGGGATTTCCAGGTAATCACATACTTCCGCTAATGATGGCTCACGCTTTAAACTAGCGATCAAATGTCTTTCGGCATTCTCCACTTTTTTGACCAATGCCAGCTGGGAGCGGCTGAGATATCCATGTTGCCGTACCGCATCAATAATCTCCCCGTATATGCGTTTATAAGCAAATGATTTGAATTGAGAACCATAATCTAGCTGGTAGCGGTTCAAAGCATCCAGTAAGCCAATTATCCCAAACTGATAGAAATCATTTTTATTCAATGTGTTCGAAGCTGGAATATTCAGGCGGTTCACAATATATCTCACCAACGGTAAATAAGCCTGTACAACCTGCTCACGCATTGTTTCATCTCGTGACTGCAAATATTCTCTGACTAAACTCTCACCGTCCATTGATATTCTATAACCTTAATTTTTTATTGATTATTCCCATTAGCGGATCGCCGTACGGTCAGGGACATACCCATTTTCAGAAGATTGCCAACTATAAAAATGGCCACAATTACACCTATGTATACGACTACACTTCTGGTGAAGCTGGTATAAAGGGTTTTTCCGCTGACTATGCATAGCAACAGCGATATGAAAGAAATCAGAAAAGCCAACTTATAAAGTGTTTTAGTCATTTTTACTGCTCCGGATTATTCCAGCGCTTTGTTTTCAAACGTGAAAAAAAATTTTCCGACCGATCCCCTGACTGAAAAGCGGTTTGGGCAACATTTTTTAATACCGTATTCAATTCATCGTTTATGTGCGATTTGGAGTGGTGAAGCGTAAAAGGTTCGCGATTCCGGACTGAATTCCTGATATGATGACTATGCTGAATCGTCCCGCCGTACCGAATCGAATCATTCAGGAATTTCTTGACAATCAGGTTCATTTTATTATAAAGCATAATGCCTTCATCATCTGAATTGGTTGAATTTGCCACCACCAGAATAGGAACCCGGGAACCGGACTGTTTGATTACTTTTATAACTGCATAAGCATCGGTGATTGCCGCCGGATCAGGAGTAACTGTTAAAAGTACTTTATCGGCTGCCAGCACAAATGACAACACATCCCGTCCGATGCCTGAACCAGTATCGACGACTACCAGATCATATTCATGATTCAAATTCTCAAACGCCCGTGCCAGATCGCGTAGAATATAATCTTGTTGTTCCATCAGTTTTGTTTCGGCTGATGAGGCCGGCAATAAATCAATATCGCCGGGACCCTGACAAATTGCTTTGGATAAATCAACATTATCCAGGAGCACATCAGCAATGGTATACTCTGGTGTAATCCCCAATAGTAAATCAACATTACCAAGATGAAAGTCCGCATCAATCAACAGAACTTTTTTGCCCGTTCGCTGCCAGAGAAGCGCCAGATTTATACTCAAGAATGTTTTACCGACTCCACCTTTACCACTTGTGACTACAATAATTTCCGGCTGATTGCTCGGGGGTGGAGGTGTTTTCCTGGACATGATATTGTTAAATGACTGGCTGATTGGTTTGACCATGATTCAAGACTTCCGCATCGTTTTCATAATAGCATTGGTAATCCGCTCAGCCGTAGCCCGCTCAATATCTTTCGGAACAGACTGTCCGCCAGTCAGGTACTGAACCGGAAGATTGATTTCTTCAATAATCGAAAGCAGCTTACCCGGACGACCGGTTTCATCCAACTTGGTTAGAATACAACCAGTCGGCTCCAGAAAATAATACATTCCGGTGGCCAGTAATAAATCTTCAACACCGCTTGTTAATCCAAGTGTTAAAAGTACCTCTGTCGGCTGCAGTATATCGCGATATTCCCGTAACTCTTTCAGGTAATTTGGGAAATGGGGGCTCCGCCCTGGGGTGTCGACAAGAATTACATCATAATTGTGTAATGTAGCAAGTTTTTGTTCAACTTCGGCAGGATTGCTAACCTCAATAACTGGAATATCTACAATTTTCGAAAAAGCTTTCAATGGTTCTGTCGCTGCCACACGATAGGTATCCGTTGTCAGCAAAACGGTTCGCTGATCTGAATAAAAATCCGAATTAGCCGCCAGTTTCATAATTGTCGTTGTTTTTCCGGATCCGGTCGGTCCAACTATCATTACCGTTTCGGGTTTGGTTTTTTTTGTTACCCGTTCTGCCAGCCGGATAGCAACATGATCCATGATTTCCGAACCAACCGTTGCCATAATAAGATCAAAGGTTACCTGTTCCAACTGATAGCTTTTTAAATAACTGTGCCGGGTAAACATGGCTGATAGATCACATCCGACACCTGCTTCAACCAGGTAATCGTTAACTTTATCATATGGCGGCGGGAAATTAGCTCCGGTAATCGATCTTACCTGGGTATTCAAACGTCCCAGTTCCTTCCTTAATGCTGTGACTTCCGCCAAAATCTGTGGATTAAGTTCTGGTAATACCGGCGTTTGACTGTTTACCTGATAATATAGTTTTTCGAACGGATTTTCGCTGACGGGTGTATTCAACGGTTGTTCTTTGGGCTGATCGATTGCAACGGTGACCTGCATAAATTTCTGACGTTCACCACTGGTTGTCATCCGTTCCATTTGTTTTGATTCCATCAGAACAAAATCCTCACCCAGTTCCTCCTTGGCTCGGTCAATGGCATCTCTGATCGTATCACCAACATAATTCTTAAGCTTCAACAGGACACCTCACCGCTCCGACTGAATTCAAGTCCGTATCAGAGGTCAATTCGGAAAAGGATAGTACCGATAAATTGGGGAAAACAGGATCAACAAAATTTTTAACCTGACGGCGGAGCAGGGGTGATACCAATAATACAGGATAGGCTCCGGTTATTACCATAGATTCAACTTTATCATTTATATCTTTGAATATTTCCGTTATCTGATTGGGCGAAAATCCTAGATTCTGTGATGAACCATTACCGTTTTTCAACGCTCCCATAATACTATCTTCCAATTGGGGATCAAATGTTGCCACCGCCACCTGTCCCTCATCTTGCTTGAAAATATCAGTGATCGTCTCGGCCATGGAAGCACGTACAAATTCCGTCAGGACATCGGGATCTTTGGTCTGATGAGCGTGATCGGCAATAGCTTCCAGGATCATAACCAGATTGCGAATAGGGATTTTTTCCCGCAGCAAGTATTTCAGCACCTGCTCCACTACTCCCAGAGAAACAACATCCGGTATTAATCCATCCACAACGGCAGAATGGGTTTCCTTCAAATGATCCAGCATACGCTGTGTCTCCTGCCGATCAAGCAGCCGGTAAGTATTCTTCTTTAGAGTCTCCATTAGATGAGTGGCAATTACAGCTGGTGGTTCCACTACTGTGTAACCGGCAATTTCTGCTTCTTCCTTCTTCTGACGCGTAATCCACATCGCTGGCAAACCAAAGGTCGGCTCGGTCGTTTCAATACCATCCATTTCCATCCGATCATCAGGGTTTAATACCAGATAATAATCGATCATCACCTGGCCCCGGTCAACTTCGATCCCGTAGATCCGAAATACATATTCATTAGCTTTGAGCTGGACATTATCGCGAATACGAATTGGTGGAATTATTAAACCAAGTTCCATTGCAATACTCTTACGAATCGTAGAGATACGGCCCAGCAGATTACCACCCTGGTTTTCATCGACTAATGAAATCAATCCATATCCGACCTCAATTTCAAAAGGATCAGGATGTAAATATTCCTCGATGCGATCTTCTGGCTCTGGCAGCGGAATCTCTTCTTCAACACTGCTAAGCTCTTCTTCCTGCCGTTTTACCTTAGTGAGCATAAAACCAACCAGGGCAACCAAAGCCGCCATCAGCAGGAAAGGAACCATCGGTAAACCGGGAACAATTCCCATGAATGCCAAGACCATTGCAGTAACCAGAACTGCTTTGGGTTGATTTGTGACCTGGCTTTTTATTTCCGAACCCATGTCCTGGCCGGTAGCAGAACGTGTTATTACTATACCAGCGGCCGTTGAAATGATCAGCGCTGGAATCTGGGCTACCAGACCGTCACCGATTGTCAGAAGCGAGTAGGTGGATGCCGCCTCTCCGATCGGCATGTCCCGTTGCAGCACTCCAATGGCTAGTCCGCCAATTATATTTATTCCTGTAATCAACAATCCGGCAATTGCATCTCCGCGGACAAATTTACTGGCGCCATCCATGGATCCGTAAAAATCTGCTTCATGGGCAATTTCCAACCGCCTGGCCCGAGCCTCGTGATCATCAATTAACCCAGCATTCAGATCGGCATCAATCGACATTTGTTTCCCTGGCATAGCATCTAATGTAAAACGAGCAGATACTTCTGCAATACGTGTTGCACCCTTTGTTATCACTACAAAATTGATGATCACTAATACCAAGAAAATGACACCGCCGACTACATAATTACCCTGGACCACGAAAGATCCAAAGGCTTCAATAATTTCACCTGCGTACCCCTGACCAAGGATCAGGCGAGTAGTACCTACGTTCAAGGATAACCTGAACAGGGTTATTACCAGTAATAAGCCCGGGAATACTGAGAATTCCACCGGTTTAAGCACATATAAGGCTACAAACAGGATCATCAATCCACTGGCAATATTCATAACCAGCAGCATATCCATCAGGAATGTAGGTATCGGTAAGATCATTACTGCCAGAATAATGATGATACCAAAAGCCAGAATAATATTACTGTTGCCGGCTTTTAAAACTGTTTTGGTTTGATTTTCGGTAGTTGCCATTCAGTATCGGTTATCACTTATTGCGATTTCTTGAAAATTTTCGCTAGTATTTCCGCCAATGCCTGGTAATACATAATTGGTATTTCAAGTCCTACTTCACAAACATCGTACAAATCACGTGCCAATGGTTTATTTTCTATTATCGGAACATCATGTTCAAGCGCAATATCCTTAATCCGTTGAGCCATCTTGCGTTTTCCCTTGGCAACAACGGTAGGGGCATCGGCAGGATTTACCGGTTCGTATTTAAACGCAATAGCAAGAAAAGTCGGATTTGTTACTACCACAGTGGCATCCGGGACTGCCGCCATCATCCGGCTGCGCATTAGTTTGCGCTGGGCGCTGCGCACATGACTTTTAATCTCAGGATTTTCCTGCTGTTTATGCTCATCCTTGACCTCCTGCTTGGTCATCCGCAGATTCTTGTTATAGTCCCAGCGCTGATAAAAGAAATCCGCCATTGCCATTACCAGCAATGCCAAGCCAACATACATGGTCATCTTAAAAACCATCTTGCCTAAAATAATGACACTGCCGATCACAGTATTGTCTGTCAGCATAAAGTACATATCCAGCTGGTCAGTGATAACCCGGTAGCAGATATAAGCAATTATAGTCAGCTTCAAAATGCCCTTCAAAAATTCAACCAGGGAACGTAAGGAAAATAATTTTTTTATTCCGGAGAGTGGATTGATTTTCTTAAGATCCGGCTGGAGGGCTTTCTTGGAGAAAATGAAACCAACCTGGGCATAATTGATTGCCAGACCAACAGTCAGTATAGTAAGCAACAATGGCGCCAGAAGTTTCAGGATGAATACTATTAAACTTCCCGCCTGGCGCTGAAATGAATCCGGTGTTATTTCAATTGATGATGATAATTGATAGGTCTCCACAAATAATTTAGTAATACTGTCGGAAAAGCCACCGATTATCATCTGCAATCCCAGCAGACCTGCAAATAATATCGCCACCGAATTAAGTTCAACGCTACGTGCGACATTACCCTTTTCGCGCGCTTCCCGGATCCGTTTGGGGGTTGCCGGTTCAGTCCGATCTTGGGAGCCCTTATCGGCCATAATAATTAGCCTCTACCGATCTGAAACATCAGCGAATGGAGATAATCGCCCAGGGAATTATATACTATGTCGAAGAGGACCTGCATTAGATTGAGAGTGATAATCAGGAATATAATACCCAATCCACTTTTTAACGGCAGGGCTACCATAAATATATTCATTTGGGGCATCACCCGGGCAATGAAGCCGATCGCAATATCTACCAGTGCAAAAAACACCAGCGCGGGAGCGGCAAAGCGGATAGCAATATCGAAGGCTATTGTACCTCCCTTAATTAAACTTGTACCAACTTCCGGAGGCATTTTAGCGTACATTAAAGGGATAATATCAAAATTTGCAAACAAAGTTTCTATCAGTAGAAAATGACCATTCAACACAATAAACAAGGTTACCATCAACAATATCCAGAAATGACTGATTATTGGCTGTTGCTGCTGGGTAGATGGATCCATAATATTTGCCATTCTAAAACCAGTCTGGATGGCAATGAAAGAACCGGCCATGGCAAATCCTTCAAATATCAACTTGGCTCCGAATCCAATTATCAGACCGATAAACATTTCACGGCCGATCGCAATAAGCAGTTCAAATGAATTGGGAAATTCAGGAACTTGATTAACCCCGACTACCGGGAGTAACACTAAAGTCAGCACGAAGGCCAGCATGATGCGCACACGAGCAGGTACCGAATTGTATCCCAGGATCGGTAACATCATCAACAGCGCTGTCAGGCGTGTAAGGATAAGTACAAATGCCGGTACTAAACCCTGAAGTTCAGTTATTATCGGCACCGTACTTAATGTCCCATGTTGGCAATCTGATTGAAAATTTCAATCATAAACGACAGAATCGTATCTAAAAATCTGGGCATAAAAAGGAGAATTACCATCCCCACAACAGCAATTTTAGGGATAAAAGTGAGAGTCATTTCCTGAATCGAGGTTATCGCCTGGAAAATTCCCACCGCCAATCCAACCGCCAATGCACTGCCTAAAATTGGTACCAGGATGTAAATAGCTGTCATCAGCGTTTCCTGGGAAAGATATAAAACAAAATCTGTACTCATGGGTCAAGCGAATCCTTTAACCAGTGATTCCACGATCAGGTACCAGCCATCAACCAGAACAAACAATAAAATTTTAAATGGCATCGATATCATGATCGGTGGAAGCATCATCATTCCCATAGACAGGAGGATACTGGATACGATCATATCGATCAGCAACATCGGCAGGTACAGCAGAAAACCGATCTGAAAAGCAGTTTTCAATTCGCTGATGATAAAGGCCGGTATGACTGTGGCAAATGATACATCCTCAACACTGGTCGGCTGTTCAGCTTTCTGCAGGCTGATAAATAGACCCAGATCCTTATCACGGGTTTGTTTTAGCATAAATGCCCGGACCGGCTGTACCGCTCTTTCCAGTGCAACATCCTGGGTTATTTCCTCCCGTAAATATGGTTGCAGAGCAGAGTCATTTACCTCCGTCAGTACTGGCTGCATGATAAAGAACGTAATGAATAATGCCAGTCCGACCAAAATCTGATTTGAAGGGGCCGATTGGGTGGCCAAAGCTGCACGCAAGAAATGAAAAACAATGATGATCCTGGTGAAACTGGTCATCATGATCAGGATCGAAGGTGCCAGCGACAGCACCGTCAACATAAACAGGATTTTTATCGTCAAACCGAAATCCGAGGGATCAGTCGATTCCTCCAGCCCCAGTGAAATTGTGGGGAGACCGGTTTGAGCACTAGCTACGATCGGGAAAAGAACCAGGAAAAAAATGATAAGATAACTGTATTTTGTCATTTTCATTTGAATCTTATTTCCGGAAGCGATTCAACAAAGCCGAGAATGAATCAAATTGACTCGAATTTGCCTTAATCTCATCGACCGTGATCTTACTGTCATTGTCGAGTTCCAGCAGTAGATTTATTGAAGTGTCGGTCAAACCCAGTAATAATTTTCGTTCAGCAATCTCTGCCACCATCAATGAATGGCGGGCATCCAAATAATGACGACCCAGAATATCAATGTTCAACCGTTTACTAATACGGCCAGCAGCAAATGAGTTACGATACCAGCGCGCCAAGATCAGAATTATCACAATTATAACACCGGTAACCACCATTGTACGGACAATCTGACTGGACACATTCAATTCCTTTCCCGAAGTTAGCGGGATAACATCTTCAGTCTGCCGGATATCCTCAGGAGGCGGTTTCATTCGCTTGGGTTCGCTGGAATACAGCAGGTAGAAACCCCAGAGCATGATCGCGATAAAGATTATTGCAATGCCCAGCGAGCCTTTCAATCCAGTAGATAATGGTGATCGATTTAAATTCATCCCAGGCTCTTGATTCTTTCCTGAGGGCTAAGCAGTTGAGATATGCGTATACCGAAATGATCATCAATAACCACCACTTCGCCTTCAGCCAGCTTACGACGATTAACAAATATATCCAGATGTTCACCAGCTGCTTTTTCTAGCTCGATCACTGATCCTTTAGTAAGCTTCAGAATATCTCTGATCGACATGGTTTTCTGTCCCAGCTGGACCAGAATTTCCAGTTCCACATCAAGGAGCATATCGATCGAATTATGTTCACCATTCCCACCGCTGCTTTCGGGGAAGGTTTCAAATTCAACCGGATGTACATCCACCATGTCCTCTTCTTCTATAGCACCATCCGTTTGATCAACCTCAGAGAACCAGATAAAGTGTTTTACCTCAAATTTCTCATCATCAGACTCAATTTGATGACTGGCATCGATTCCCCGACCTTCAGAACCAGTATCGAGGTCCTTGCCATTTTCGATTCTGGTAACCGACAAATCAATTAATTTAAACTGCCCATCCTGCCCATCTACTCCGGCCTGTAACTGGCCGAAAATCTGGTTTGCTCCCTCCTTGAGACCCTCAAGAGTAGCGGGATCGACAGCTTCACCCGGTTCCGCATCAATCATCCAGCCATATAATTTTAAGGCAATATCGTCCGGTATCTCGATTATATGGTTACTACCGGTGTCCCCAGATATTTTGAACTGAACTGCTACACATGGATAGGTGGCCTTGCGGGCCTTACGATTAACATCGCGGGCAACCGAGCCATCAGATTGGATAGCAAATTTTCTATTAAATAACTGACCATTTACCTCGGCCACCATCTGAGTAAATTGCTCTACTCCGGCCTGAAAGGTTTTTTGGATAGCATCATTCTTCATAATCATCTCCTTCTTTGGATGAAGTTATATGCAAAGCATAATTCTTATTCTGTTGACCGATTGCCGCCTTAAAAGCAGACATGTTCTCTACCTGAACTTCAATATCTTTACCAACCCGTGTATTAAGTCGGATGCTATCACCGATTTGCAGATTGATAAAATCTTTAACCGTTAGTCGGTTGCTTCCAAGAACAGCGCTTAATTTTACCGGCGTCTGATTCAGTTTTGTCTCGATAATCGTCCGGTCCTCAGAAGTGGCAACGGTGGATCCGAAGAGCATTTTCTCCTGTACTTCCGGTTTTGACAGAATATTGGAAACTAATGTATAGGGATAACATAGATTCATCAGGGTTGTGTTATTGTGAACCTTAATCTCAATTGTGACCACCACTACTGGCTCAGATGATGAGGCTATCTGAACAAATTCAGGATTGCTGTCGAAACGGACAACTTTGCTATTAAATGGCAATAATCCCGACCAATTATTATCGACTTCATTTAGAATCCGATCAACGACACGACCTACAATTTTCTGTTCAATAACCGAGATGGGACGAATCGTGGAGACAACATTCCCGCGACCTCCAAACAGTCGCTCAACAATGAAGATCGCTAGCTGAGGACTCAGTTCCATAATAAAATTCGAATTGGGCTCTTGCACTTCACAGACATAGATACAACCCGGTGGGGAGATTGACATGACATATTCGGAATAAATTACCTGGTCAATCGACTGGAGGTTTATATCCACCATCATACGTAGTTGAGCCGACAGGTAAACACCAAAATTGCGGCAAATTGTCTCATGGATTGTTTCGAGTAGTCGCATCTGGTCCTTAGAAACCAGATTTGGCCGCTTGAAATCATATATAGTAATTTTTTTCTTGAACTGCAACTTATTGGTTTCGTCACCTTCGCTGGTAGGTACGCTGGATATCAAGGCATCTATTTCATCTTGAGATAATATTTTTGACACAGCTAAACTCCCTATTGTAGTACGAATTCAGTGAAATGAATATTGTCAATTTCAAAATCGATCAGATTTCCATTAACATTTTTAAGCAACTGTCTCTTAGTTGATAACAGACTCAATTGATTCAATCCCAGGTAATAAAAATTTCCACGCGGCGGTTTTTAGCCCGTAGTTCCGGTGTATCATTAGGATTCAAGGGACGAAATTCGCCATGACCAACTGCCGCCAGATATGCAGCAGGAATATTGCCCTCTTGATATAGATATTTCACGACACTCAAGGCTCGAGCCGAGGACAGCTCCCAGTTGGATGGGTATTGGGGCGTGCTGATTGGTACATTATCGGTATGTCCTTCTACATATACTTTCTTGGTCAGCCCCAGAATTGCTACAGCAATCGATGATAGCAGAAGAAATGACTGATCCTTCAAAACCGCCTGCCCCGGATCAAATAAAACCTGATCCCCTAACCGGATATTCATTCCTGATTCGCCAATATCGATCTGCACATCATTCTGGAGATTCTTGGCTTCGATAACGTTTTGCATGCGATTGATTCGGCTCACGATTTCTTCTTGCCCCACCATTCCATCAAAGCTCATATAAGGTTTTTCCTGAATACTCTCGTGCGAACTCAATACCCCCAGCGCACCTTTGAATGATTCTAAGGCACCAATAAATTTGGTTTTCTCTATCGACGAATAAGCCACAATCATGACAAAAAAAGCCAGCAACAAGGTCATCATGTCACCATAAGTAACGACCCAAAAGGGAGCCGAAGGTTGGGTGTGCGGTACTGGTTTTTTTTTCATATCTAGTCGGATGATAGGGATTTATATTCTGACTGGACATCCTTGCGCATCTTGGGTGCCAGATAATTCTTTAATTTGTGCTCAATATTACGGGGGTGTTCACCATACTGAATGGCCAGCACACCCTCAATAATCATTTCTTTTAATAAAACTTCCTCGTCGGAACGGTTTTTTAGTTTTCCGGCAATCGGTAGAAAAATTAGATTGGCCAGAGCAGCGCCATAAAAAGTTGTAATCAAGGCTGTTGCCATTCCCGAACCGATCTGGCTGGGATCTTCCAAACTGCGCAGCATGGCAATCAATCCAATCAAGGTGCCAATCATTCCAAAGGCTGGAGCGTAGGTGCCCAGGGATGTAAATATCATTTGCCCCCGGTTATGACGACTGATAACATAAGATAATTCTGTTTCCATGATACTGCGGATCGTTTCCGGTTCGGCTCCGTCCACCGCCAACTCCATTCCGGAACGCATGAAGGCACTGGACATTTCCGGCAGTCGGCTATCGATTGCCAGAATTCCTTCGCGTCTCGATAATTTAGACAGATCCACCAGATTGGAAATGACCTCGGCACTGTTATCCTTCTGACTCTGAAAAGCTTTCCGGACTACACCCAAAACACCGATTACCTCAATCAGAGCAAAATTGACCAGCGTCGCCGCAATTGCTCCTCCAAACACAATCATCAGAGATGGTAAATGCAGAAATATTTCGTAATTACCATTGGAAAATATGGCAGAGCCGATCAAACCTAAACCGGATAATATTCCAATGATCGTTGCTATATCCATCCGATTTCTTAATCCCCGGCTGACGTAAGGTATAAAACAGGCATAGCCCGAAGGTTTTGGAACCTCCGGGCTATTGCTGTTATTATGTTTCTTAGTTGTTTAGCTATGTACATCCTACCGCTTTAATCGCACTACTTCCTGCAGAATTTCATCGGCAGTAGTAATGATCTTGGCATTGGCCTGGAAACCACGTTGAGCGGTTATCATTTCGGTGAATTCCCTGGCCAGATCCACATTTGACATTTCCAGCGCACCGGAAACAATAGCCGAATTGGTTTCACTACCAAACATATTGTAACCCGGACTACCGGAGCCTCCGGTGAATTCATAGCGGCCTTCACCGACACTGGCAAGTCCATGGGGGTTGGAAAATTGCGCCACGGCGATTTTTGCCATTGTCACAAATTCACCATTACTGAATGAACCGACGATAGATCCGTCTCCGTTAATGGCCATTCCGATCAGTGTTCCGACCGCCCGTCCATCCTGTTCACTGGCTAAAATGGTTGAAACCGAATCATACTGAGTGATTCCTGAGAAATCGGTAGTACCATCACCCTGTAAAGAAACAGACAGGGCTGAAGCACCATTCCCTGGATTGAACGACAGTGCTTCAACAGCGTCATCATAGGTAAAGGTGCTGAGATTACCCTGGGTATCAAAGGTGATCCGTCCTGAATCTCCACTGATGATTGATTCATCACCCATTGCTTCTGCTGCCCAGGTCCATTCATTTTCGCGATTTGTTTTCGTAAAAGTAAACAGAACATTATGTTCACCGCCCATGGCATCATATACCGTAATCGAGGCAGCAGCCGTTCCAGTGAAACCAGCGGTCGTTTTCGTAAAGCCCAGATTGTATATCTCACCAGCATTATCGTTACCGGCAACCACATTAATAGTAGTACTGCTATCACCGGAAACATCATCAGTTAAAATCAACTTACCATTTGCAAAGCTGGCTGTTGCACCAGTATAGCTGGCGTTGATTTTTGTTGTCAGATCATTGAGTGTCGTTCCGTCAGTTCCATAGGTAAAAATTGCAGATACGGTTGTTCCATCAGGATTATTACCTACGATTTCCAGGGTATCTCCGGCTACAAAATCGGCAGTTACCTGCAACAGATCATTGAGATCGAGGCCACTTGCAGCTACAACATTGGCACTACCCTTATCACCATTGGAAAATCCAAGACTCGAAAGTACATCATTAGTACCGGACCCAACCTCAATTGTCAGATTGGAATTAGCTTCAACAGCCCTGAATTTTATAGCTCCGCTATCGTTAATGGCTACTATTGTTCCAGCCAAGTCGGTGCTGGCAGCAATCTGGGTATTGATTTCACTCACCAGTGCATCTACAGTGGTATATGCACTAGCACTCAACGTCAATTCATCAGATAAGATTGACCCGGTACCAGAACGCAATTCAAGTGCAAACTGATCATTCACTCCGGATGCCACTGATAAAGGTACAGATACCGCGGAACCGACCAGTAACGCTTTGGAGGTCATGGCATTACCCATCGACCATACTTCTTCAACTGGAGTTAAACTGGCATTCAGATTACCGGTCATCCAGATATTTTCGGTGGATCTTCCTACTGAAACTGCATTGGGATCTACTACAATATCCCGGATCATGGATGTCCCTTGATTCTCAAGGGTTTGATCGCGAGTGCCCATCCATCCCTGCACACTGTAACCATCTGAGGTTGTCAGACGTCCATCGGAATCCAGGTGGAACGCACCAGCACGGGAAAATAATCTTGTACTACCTTCACCGATTACGAAATATCCATCACCCTGAATGGCCAGATCAGTAAGGTTTCCGGTGGCTTCCAGGGCGCCTTGATCCAATTGAGCATCAATCGAACCCAATGACATACCCAGACCAATCTGCATCGGATTGGTATAACCACCTTCGACACTTTTCTGCGATCCGGATAGCATTTGTGTTAATGTTTCGGCAAAGGTTACTCGGGAACCTTTATATCCGATTGTGTTAATATTTGCGATATTATTTCCAAGTACATCAATTTTGTATTGGTGACTTCTTAAGCCGGACACACCGGCAAACAAAGCTCGCATCATAATGTTAACCCTCTTTCTGTGTTTGTTTTAAAACTCCACCTCTGTCGTTTGGTGAAGCGAGGGCTTCCCATAAGATCATGGTCTATCTTCTTCCAGGATCTAACCGGGACCAGCCCATTAAAGTAATTGTTAAACAATGGCCACACTGTCGATATTGGTGTACACATTATCCTTCGACATCTCCTTGGTCAGCGCCGTAATCACCGTTTGGTTCTTTACGCTGACGATGTAGGCCATTTCATCCATGAGAACTAGAGAATCGTTGGAACCTTTGGCTTTAGCCCGTTCCACACCTGCATTCAGGCGCTCTACTTCAGCATGGCTCAGTGTAATGTTGCGTTCATCCATCCGGTGAATGGCATGAGCCGAAAATCGCACTCCCTGATCAGATATCTTTTGGCTTAATACATCACCAAATGATTTTTCTACCTCTGTAGGTTTTTCAGGGAATTGTTTGGTCGGTTCAACCGTCCTGTTTTTCAGGGGATGAACGTGATTTGTTTGTTGTAACTCGGCAATCGTCATGATTGACTCCTAACTATTGTCAAGACTGATTTCCAGTACGTTCGAGAAAGTAACTTCCATTCCATTAACGATCAGCATGGCACTGCCGCCATCAAAACGCACGGCCTCAACCAACCCGTTCATTAACGTGGTTGATATCACGGGGGCACCATCTTTTTTACTTGCCGTAACTTCAAACTGATAGATTCCCGCTTCCAGGAGAACGCCGTCTGAATCTTTACCATTCCAGACCAGTGAATGATCGCCTTCCTCCATTACTGCTTCTTCATCCAGTATCCGAACAACCTTGCCGTCCTCATTCTTTATCGTAATGGTAACTTTATCAGCGCTATCATCTAACCTGAATTGCAGTTCCTGGTCGTTCGAACCATCAAATGCGACCGTATCACCAATGGCACTAATCTCCTTACCAATCAGCGTTGCTGCCATGGTGTTATTGATCGATTGGGTTAAAATCAGGTCCATATTGGTACCTTCAGCCACATTTACATCAATACTCGATAGTTTTTCCAGCGATGAAAACTCCGCCATTTGAGCTACAAAATCCTGGCTATCCATCGGTGATAATGGATCCTGATTCTTTAATTGTTCCACCAATAGCTGCATGAACAGATCCTGGTCGGAACCCGTTTGTAATACATTTGTGCTGGCGTTTGTCGGCATGAAACTCGACACGCCATTTATCACACTCATAGGCATCTCCTTTCAACGATCATGCCAGAACTTCAATCGTATTATAACCATAGTCTCTATGATCGCTTCTAACTTCTGGCGTATCATCATTAGATAATGATTCCTCGTCAATTGTATTGCGTTTATTACCCCGGGTGGCACGACCGGCCGGATTACCATGCTTACGCGATTGCGGGCTGACCTGCACATCCAGGGATGTTAATGAAATTCCTTTTTGAATCAGTCCTTCATTGATATCAACGATAACTTTTTGGACTGTCAACCGGGTTGACTCCGATTCAACAAATATGGTGGCTTGACTCTGTCCGGCCTTATTCTGAAATTGTATCTGCAATGTTCCGAGATTACCACCATTGATCCGGAAATTGGTCTGAGTAGTGGTACCTGACGCCGAATCGATAATTGTTTGAGTGATCTGCTGAACTAGCCGTGGTAATGATACCTGGTTTGGAGCCAGTGCCGCACGAGCCTGAACCGGTTGGCTATTAGCTGGATCAGCTATTGATTCGCTCCCCGGAATGGACTCAATCCGACTGTGAGCGGTATCAGTTCCTAGCTTGTCTGATCTACTATCGACCACATTATCCAACGGCTGTGACATATTTGTGCTGGAACCTGCTTCATTACCCTTTGCTATGCGGCGACTATTTTTTTCAGGGACAATGCTGGCTTTCTTACCATTTACGTCACTCGCCGTTTTGAAAGTCACATTGAGATCAACTGATTTACCTGATATTTTATCTTTCGATCCGGGTACAGCAGATTGCAGTGGTCGCAGGCCATTTTCTTTTCTTACTGGCCTGCTGATTTCAGATTTTGATCCCACATTTCCTTTGATATTCTCACCAGTTAATTTTTCATCAGGTAATGTTTGGTTGGTATCTTTGCTGGAACCGGTATGTTCGCCGGTCTTTACAGGATTTTTTGTGGCTTGAGGCTGGTCATCTGCCGATAGCAATGAGTTACCAATATTTGATTTCCCAGTTAACGATGGTTCCTCAGGTGCAATCCGGTTTGTACCAAACGGTAAAGAATTACGCAACTGAGTGGACCCGTCTAGCACCTTGTTACCGCTTAAAGTATTTAATTGTTTACCGGAACCGGCCTGTCCAAAAGAAATTTGCTGTTTTTTACCATGCCCCACTTTGTCATTGATTTTAGGTTCGGATGGTGTCAATTGACCGGTCTGCCGAGCCTGTTTTTCCTTCACTGACGGCATTGTAATTGAAACCGGTTTTGTACGCATAATTGGTGACCGTGTTTTAATTACTCGGGGCAGGATAATATCAGTCGCTCTGATCTTGTCGGATGTTTTTGAGATTGGTGCTTTATCCGATGAAATAATTTTTGATATTCCGACTACCTGAGCGCCCACATCAGCATGGGCAATCTCACCAGCGCCAGGTAAAGATTTTTTACCTTTTTTTAACCCACTTGCAGTTTGCTTTACTTTACAATTCTGATTGACTGTTTTGGCCTCACGATCCGGTTTTACACCAAATAATTGGCCTTTGCCGCTCTGACCTGACACCACTGCTTTTCCAGACTGCATTCCAGTTAGTGTCGGAACCGGCAAAATCTTGGGATTCATATTATTCCGGGCAGCCTGATTAATAGCTAAATGGCCGACTCTGACTTGACTGTTTGTACCTGCGTTTTTCAAACCTGTTTTCCGCACCGAACTACTGAAGACGTTGGCAGACCTACCTGGTTGAGAACTGTTATTCCTTACCCAGGCAGCGAAAAATTGTTTTAAAAATGCTGGTGTGACCGACGCGGGCGTTGATTGTTCCGCGGCTAGTGGTTTGCCAGACACTCCCGATAGTATTTTTGCAATGATATTATTCATGTTATTCAATCCACAAACCCTGCCAGTAATTGAGTGATATGGGCAGCGCGATCGTTTGACAGGGCAATTAAGATATTCTTTCGATTTCGGCTGCTCATATTTTTATATAAAGCAACTAGTGTTTCATCATCAACATTTGTAAGTATCGATTTAAATTCGTCAGGCTTCATTGTATCATAGGTCTTTGCCAGTTCTTTAATGCTGGTCTTAACAAGATTATCATTTAAAGTCTGTTGGTTGGAATCCTCGAGATAATTTTTCATGGTACTGACTTCAAGTTTTCTAAATGTTAATTCAGAATTCAGACTGTCCGCCAATACTTGGCCGAGTTTGATCGAATTCAACGCCTGGTCAAGTTCATTGCTTAACTTTTCTGATTTTGATATATATTTATTTAATTCTTGCAGATCTGCCTGGGCGGCTTCAGATATTATTTGATGTACCGCTTCAGTACTGACTTCTTCATAAGTGAAATAGAATATCCCTGCGAATATGGTACCCACTGTCATAATAAATAATAGTGGGATACCGATGACCATGAGCAATATTTTTTTTATCATTACTAATCCTACTTACGTGACCGTTGAGTTACGCGTAAAGCAACCTCATTTTCTTCTTTTTGTAATCTTTTATTAAGTTGCTTTTTATGTTGCAACTGTTCCTTTTCTTTCAATTTCTCAACTATTTTTTTGTTTTTGCTGGCTGCCTGCAGAGCAGTGCGACATTCTTCAACCATGTTCCGTGAATTATTCACTTCCCGCTTTTGATCATCGATCATTTCATTCAGCTGATAAACATAGTCGGTTGATACTTGTAGCTGGTGCAGAGACAGGGCAATACTTTCGGAATCCACCTCGGTCAGTAAAACATCCGATTTTTCACCTTCAAGCGAATTAAGCTGCTGTTTATTGGAGTACAAAGTTGCCTGAGCCTGGTGTAATTGTACTGCCTGTATTTCCTCCTTTAACTGACGGAGATTCAGCACCTTTTGCAAATTGAACTGAAATGCTTTAGCCATGCCTACAGGTCTTTCACAATCGTACTCAAATGATCCAGGGTAGAATTAAAGCCGGAAGCCTGGTTTATCTCCTGCCGCAAAAATTGATTAAAATCATCAATATGTTCAATTGCCAGATCGACCCGGGGATTACTACCCTTTGAATAGGCACCGATATTGATCAGATCCTCCGATTCCTGATACGTTGCCAGTAACTCAAGAAATGTTCGGGACCAGTTTTTGTGATTATCAACAATCACATCATTTTTTACACGACTGATGCTGCTCAGGACGTCGACGGCCGGATAATGGCCCAGGGTAGCGAGTTTGCGTGATAGTACAACATGTCCATCCAGGATCGCACGACTGGCATCACTGATGGGTTCATCCAGATCGTCGCTATCGACCAATACCGAATACAGTCCGGTAATACTCCCCTGTGTACTGTTACCGGCACGCTCTAAAAGGCGTGGTAAAAGAGCAAAAACGGAAGGAGTATAACCCTTGGTTGTTGGTGGTTCACCAATAGCCAGTCCAATTTCTCGTTGCGCCATAGCAACCCGGGTGAGGGAATCCATCAAGAGCATAACATCATTTCCCTTATCACGGAAGTATTCAGCAATGGCGGTTGTTATCAAGGCACCTTTGATGCGAATCATTGCTGCCTGGTCGGAAGTTGCCACAATCACTACCGATTTACGCAAACCTTCTTCACCTAGATCTTTTTCAATGAATTCACGCACTTCACGGCCTCGTTCACCGATCAATCCAATTACCGTAACCGGTGCATCAGTGTAACGCGAGATCATTCCCAACAAGACACTTTTACCAACACCGCTGCCAGAAAAAATCCCAATCCGCTGTCCTTTACCAATGGTCACCAATCCATCGATTGCCCTAACACCAGTGGGCATCGGCTGTTTAATTCTCTGCCGAGTCAGTGGGTCGGGTGGAACATTAAAAACAGGCTGGAATTCCTTGGTTTCAATCGGTCCTTTTCCATCAATTGGATTACCCAGTCCATCTAAAATCCTTCCTAATAGTTGTGGTCCCACTGGCACTGTTAACGGGCGAGGACTTAAGCTTACCCGGCTGCCAGGCGAAATTCCAATCATCTCCGATAATGGCATCAGTAATATATGCTTGCCTTTAAATCCAACAATCTCAGCCGGTATCTTTTCACCAGAATTAGGATGAATCTCACACAGATCACCAATCGTAGCCGATGGTCCGGTAGCTTCAATGACCAAACCAATCACCTGGGAAACCCGGCCGTCTACCCTAATAGGGCTAAACAGCTTTAAGCGATCAATGCTTTCATTGAAGCTCTGTGTCAGGTTTTCCATTCTTGACCCTGGTTCAATAATTCCTGATACAGAAGCTCAAGCTGCCGATTTAAAGTAATATCCACTATATAGTCGCTGGATTCGATAATACAGCCAATTTCCGGGATAGTTGAATCTTCGATAATTTTTACTTTAATCTGTGGTGGCAATTGTAATTTGCTCAAAAATTGTTCTGTTTGCAGCCGTTCCAGGTTAGTCGGATTAAGGCGCAAGGTTATGCTGCGCTGACCACTGAAATCCGACAGGATACGATTGATCTGGCTGGTTAAAAACGATTCATACTGATAATCCTTGGTAATGGTCGAGCCGATGATTTTCTCTGCAATTTGGATTACCAGATGCAGAAAAGGGGCTTGCAGTTTCTCAATGACATCGTTGTATTGATCTTCATAGGACTGGAGCAAACTGACAAATTCCTGTCGCATCAGTTCGACTGACTGGCTTGTTTTCAGGCGCCCGGCTGCCAGTCCTGCTTCATAGCCGGACTGGTAGGCTGCTTTGCGGGTGTATTCAAGAATATCGGTGAATCCATTAAAACGTTTGGGAATACCAGGTGACACCTGATCGGAAACCACCGAAATTCCGGCCAAGGCAGTAAAATCCTGAAAACCAGCTTCTTGAGCATTACGGGTGATGCCTCTGACAGGACGATTTAGACGAAATGCTACTTTTTCCATTGCCCTATTCAATGATTTCTTCTTTTTCACTGCCATGACTAATATTGATTTCGCCCGCTTCTTCCAGCTCACGGACAACATCCAAAATCAATTTCTGAGCATTCTCTACTTCTTTTACCCGGACTGGTCCAAGAAATTGTAGTTCATCCTGCAACATTTCGGCGGCCCGTTCACTCATATTCTTAAAAATTTTATCCTTAAGATCACCCTGGACAGCCTTCAGAGCTAGTGCAATTGTTTTTGAATCCACTTCTTTAACGATTCGTTGAACGGAACTGTCATCCAAACCAACAATATCATCGAACAGAAACATTAGACTGGTGATTTCATTGGTCAGTTCGGGGTCGCGCTCCCTCAAGGATCCAAGAATATTCTTCTCAGCTGATCGACTGGCTGCATTTAATATCTGCGCGGCTGATTCTACACCGCCGGCATTGCTTAAGTCACCGCCGAAAACAGTCCCCACCTGGTCCCGAAGTACATTCTCTACATCCTCGATCAAAGTTGGGGAAGTCTTTTCCATTGTTGCCAGTCGATAGGTGATTTCTTGCTGGTCCTCTTCCGGTAATTCCGACAAGATACTGGCTGATTGCTTGGGCTTAAGATTAGCCAATATCAAGGCTGCAGTCTGAGGATGTTCATTCTGTAGAAAGCTTAATAACTGCTTATCGTCAACCGTTTGTAGTAAATAGAAGGCACTGATTTCTGTGGCAGCCTCAACACGTTTTATTATATCTTCCGCGCGCGTAGAACCCCAGGCATTCTCAAGGATTTGTTTGGCATAGTCAATACCACCTTCGGTAATATATTTATTGGCCGCCAGCAATTCGTAATATTCTTCAATGGCCTCCGCCAGGTGCTCGGAAGTCACATTCTTGGACTTGGCAATTTCAACAGTGATTGACTCAACTTCCGAATCCGTTAGATTCCGCATTACTTCCGCAGCGCACTCCACCCCCATTGCGATTAGAATCATGGCTGCTTTCTGTGTCGGGGAGATTTTATTCCTGGCCATCGCTAGCAACTTTCACTCGTTTATCGACCACATCCTCGGTCAACCAGGATCTGATCAATCGGGAGGCATCTTCAGGGTTGGTTTTAGCATGATCAACCACTTCTGTCATCATTTTATCATGGGCTTTTAACTTGGCCCGTGCCTCGGGACTAAGTTTTTTCATGTAAAAATCCTCTGAAATATCCCGTTCAACCGCCGTTTGTAACGGTGGTAAGGGAGCAGCCGTCTGATCACCTAATTGCTGAGGTGGTGCACCCGGTAAACTGGCCGGTTGCTGGCTAGGAAGGGCCAGCATACTCCCGGCACCCTTTAATAATCTTCGCGCAAGGAAAAATGCAATTAACAAGCCCACCCCCATCAGGACACGTAGAATAATATTCTCAAACATCTCCTGTTTATTCATTGTGGCAAAATAAGCCAGATCCGTAGCATACTGAGCTTTCTCGAATTCCAGATTCTGCACTTCGATCTGGTCGCCACGCGACTCATTATACCCGACTGCGCTTTTTACCAGGGAAGCAATCTGTTCCAGCTCACGGGAATTGCGGGGAGTATATGTTTTAACTTCTGTCCCATCTTCATCATTTACCGTTTGATAACGTCCATTTACCAGCACGGCTATGCTTAAACGTTTAATATCACCCGTATTACTGACAAAGCGCTCAACAGTTTTATTCAACTCATAATTGGTAAGATTATTTTCTTTAGAATATTCGGTCGAATCGCGTCCGGTGGAAGATTCACTGTGACTCTCTTCACTTAGTATTGAAACATTTTCCGGGTCGTACTCCTCTGTCGTTCGCTCAATCTGTTCGAAATTCAATTCGACCGCTACTTTAACAACTGAATTATGTACACCGACGACACCTTCCAGTATTTCCGTGACTTTATGCTGCAATTCATTTTCGAGAACTGCCTGAAGATCATATTGACTGCCCACATTCCCCAACACACCGCTTGCACCTTGATTATCAGTCATCAGATTACCATCTGAATCGACAACGACAACATTTTCGGCACTAATCTGATCGACACTGTTAGCCACCAGCGCGGTGATACCTTTAACCTGTTTTGCTTTCAGAAAGGCACCATTCTCAAGGTATAATACAACTGAAGCCGAGCCGCTTACGTTATCCTCAAACAGTTTACCCTCTGGTAGCACCAGGTGGACACGGCTCTGGACAATCTCAGGAAATTGATTGATTGTCCGCATCAATTCCCCCTCCAGCGCACGCCGCATATTTAATTTTTGCATGAAACTGGTCATTCCAACCTTGGAATCATCAAAAATTTCGTAGCCCTTGATGGCGTCGCCGGCATAACCTGCTTCAATAAAACGCAACTTTAATTCAGAAAGATTTTCACGGGGAGCATAAATAGTTGTACCACCGTCGCGCAGTTGGTATTGGATCTTTTCATTCCGCAATTCGGTAACAATTTTGCTGGCGTTGGTAGGATCCAAATTTGAGTATAATAAACCAAATTCGGGGCGATTTGCCCACACTACCAATGCTATTATTGCACTTAACAGTCCAATAAATGAAAAGATAAGTACGAGTCTTTGTCCTAAAGAATAGCCCTGCAAGAATCGGCCTATTTGTTCAAAAAGCTGGTTCATATAGCTTAGTCCTTTACCCTTTTGCTGTTAAACTGGCATCCGCTGAATTTCTTTGAGGGATTCCATCAATTTATTGCGGATTTCCATCATCAATTGGAAATTCAAACGGGATTCTTCCAAAGCAGCCATCGCGTCGTGGAGATTTTCACTATCGCCTCGAATTACCGATTCAACTTCAGCACTGGCTGCTTTTTGAGTTGCATCGGTTGCTTTGACAAAATCCAGCACTGTCTCTTTGAATGTTTTATGCGGCTTACTATCGTTTGCATCCACCTTGGAATTGTTAATGGATGATGGTTTGAATTGCTGTGGCTGTACTACCGATGATAGTTTGGTTATTATATCCATTGCCTTATCCTCTTATATCCAGTAAATGTCCTGCATTTGATTGGTGTACCTGGTTATGCCCGTATAAGGTATAATCCGATTCAATTTGCGCTCCAAATAACGCTGCCAGAGTCCGTAATTCATTTTGGCTGAGAATCTCATGGGTAGCCAGAGCGACCTGATCTGGTTTTTCAGCCAGAGTCCGTACTATATTACTTTGATTATTCTCGGTATCTTTTGGATTAGCGATCCGTTCCGATTTGCGGTAGAGACTATCGATTTTTGCATAATCACTTGCTGGATTTACAACTTTCATTTTTACCTCTAAATATTGAGTGCGCGTTTGGCAATTTGCTTGGCGGAATTCAAAACCGATATATTTGCTTCGTAAGCCCGGCTGGCCGAGACCAGTTCAATCATTTCCTCAATAACACTGATGTCTGGCATCTGCACATAGCCGTTTTTATCAGCCTGAGGATGTGAAGGATTGTATACTAATTTGGTGGAATCCATTTCGACTACTTCAAACTGAGGTTGTTCAGCCTGATGTTGTGCTTGTTTATGTACAGTCGCATTTCCACTGATATGTCCCGCCCGGCTGCCGCGCATCTTGAGTCGGAATTGATCAGCAAAACTGGATCGCAAGTCAGACTTCTGACTCGTGCTGACTACCATCTTTTTTCGATAACATTTATTTTCAGAATCCGGTGACCGTTCCGCATTGGCGATATTCTGAGAAATGGTATTCATTCTTTTCATCTGTTGCGAAAGACCATTCAGAGTTGAGCGCAATACTGAAAAAATTCCATCAGTTGCCATTCTTATCTCCTTAACTATTTCTACCTGTAATGGCAGTACTTATTCCGCGGTAAAACCGGCTTAAGGCGCGACTGACAAAATCATAGCGAATCTGCATTTCGGCCAGTTCAGCCATCTCCCGGGTCAAATCGACTGATTCATCAGATATACTCTCCTGTCTAAGGTCAGCCATGCCAGTCAAGCTGGTCGAATTTATATGGCGCGGATCTGAACACCGCAGACGCGCTGCTTCCGCATCCTGCAATGCCATAGAAAAATCTGTGTTTATCCGTTTGGAGTCAGGATTACTGCCGTTGGCGATGTTCTGGGCAATTGCCTTATGCTGGCGAGTATAGACATCAAGGGCTTTGTTCATTACCTGAGAATATTTGCTGGAAAACAGTTTGATATTCATGCTGTCCTACCAATTTCAATTGCCGTGCCATCTCACAGAACAATGAAATACTGTTAGGCTGTCAGTGTACGTATTACCTACAATATTATATACTTACTGAGATGATGGAATAGCACCAGCATAAAATAATTTACCGGTGAAGTGGTAAAATTCAGCTAACACAAGTGGGAAATAATTACCATGGAATTATTAGCGTTGGAAAAATTGTCTGATTTACTAAAACTCAATCACCAAAATAAGGGTGGTACTGCTCTATCTTTTCTGGATTACTTTATAATTAAAATATGGTTAATCAGGCAAATAATGAATGCACCAGCAATCGGAATGGCCCGGTAATGAAAAAAACTTAATCAATAAAAATCAGCCAGCTCTGTATCGCCTTCACTTTGATATAAATTCAATTTATTCCTCAGAGTACGGACACTTATTCCAAGAATTTTTGCGGCCTGGGTTCGGTTATTCTTCGTTTCTTTCAAGGCTATTTGGATCATCTTTTTTTCCATTTCCGACAAAGAAGTTAATACCAGAGATTCAGTCAGTCCTGGATCCTCATTTTCCGTGAGTGGATCAATCGCGAAATGATCACGGGTTAATACATCAGATGTGCTTGAAAACAGGATTGCTCTCTCAACCAGATTCTCAAGTTCCCGTACATTGCCCTGCCATTTATACTGCATCAGATCCTGGCTTACCTCCTGGCTAATGCTCTTCTTCTTCTGTCCATATTTTTTACTGAAGACTTTAACAAAATGATCTACCAGCAACGGAATATCTTCGCGCCGGGTCCTCAGTGGTGGTACATTAATTGGGAAAACATTAAGTCTAAAAAATAGGTCTTCGCGGAATTCCTTCTTGGAGATTAGCTCATTTAGATTACGGTTTGAAGTGGTAATAATTCTGACGTCAATTGAAATTTCGGTGCTGCTGCCTACCCTGGTAATCGTATTCTCCTGCAATACACGTAATAATTTTGCTTGCATGGTCATTGGGATTTCACTGATTTCATCCAATAACAGAGTACCTCCGTTGGCCTCCTCAAAAAAGCCTTTATGCAATTTTATAGCATTGGTGAAGGCACCTTTCTCATGGCCAAATAACGAACTTTCAAATAATGTTTCCGGAATTGCTGAACAGTTGATTTTAATAAATGGTTTCTCAGCACGGTTGCTATTTTCGTGGATTGCCTGGGCGACCAATTCCTTGCCTGTACCACTTTCACCGTTAATGAAAACGGTGGCATCACTTCCGGCCACCACATCAATTAGGTGAAAAACATTTTGCATGGCATGGCCCTGACCGATCAGCTGCTTGTATTTCTGTGTATAAGACAATTGCCGTTTTAAAAAGATATTTTCCTGTTTTAAGGAAATAAATTCAAAAAATCGATTAGCACGTGATTCGATCTGTGATATCGAAAATGGTTTTGTAATAAAATCAAAAGCTCCATTTTTCATTGCTTCGACCGCTTTTTCGATCGTACCATAGGCAGTTATAATAAGAAATCCGACATCTGGATATTTTTCCCGGATAATTCCGAGCAACTCCAAACCATTCATATTCGGCATCATTAAATCGGAAATCACCATATCGACTTTTTCCGTTTCCATCACTTTTAGTGCTACCTTCCCATCCTTCGCACCAAGTGTATTAAAACCACTGCTTTTTAATGCTTCCAACAGAACAGTACGGAGACTATAGTCATCATCTACAATTAAAAGCGTTTTCATATTTAAGATTCCATTCTAGTTATGAATTCGTTTAGAAAAAACACCCGCAGTGCTAATCAGTTTTTCTGGTCTGTAGTCAATAGTGCGTGCATTGGAATTTAATGGTTGCATACTTAAAGTTCCATTTTTTGCTATGAAGTTAAGCCACCATTTTTTTTCGTTCGACCAGGAATTTATTCCAGAGGCTTAGTAGAATTTCCGATACTGTTTTCCCTTCTTCGGGATAGGCAACAAGAGCATGATTAATGTTCAATTGGTCATCCGGATTGAACTGACTGCTATAGACTTCAATTTTTTTCTGTAGCTTTAGGCAGGTAAATTCGGCTGTAACATGGTCAATACCAGGCAGAATCAATAATAGTGTATCCACTGTCAGCCAGACATGATCGGACCCAATTCCGAGTTCGTTTTGCACTTCCTTTTTCAACCCGGATAAATATTCTTCCAGCGAATCAGGTTGGCTGAATCCTCTTAGATTATTGATTTTCAATAGACCGAATGAAATGATACTCTTCATCAGATTGGCAGTTGCCAACTTGGAATTGATCATCTCCATATTCGCGATATCGATTGAGCGCAAAGTAATATTATCGGTGTTACCTTTATTGGATGTATACATAATTGGCGCGACTTGCGTTGCCAGAATTCGCACCAATTTTAATTTATCATCAATACTCAATGGTTTCGGATCATCCATCTCAAAAATACCAATATATCCGCAGACTTCCTCACGATACAGCACCGGGATCAAAATGCAATGTGACAATTCGCTACTGCCCGGGATTGTCTGATCGGCAACCGTTATACCATCATCCAACTCATTGATGATGGTTGGCTCTTTGCTTGAAATATTGACCTGATTGATGAGATCGTCACTGTTAAATATAAACGAATCGTTAAATTCGGTTGATAATCCTTTGGATTTTCTCAGAGTGAATTTACCCAGCCCCGGATCCTGGACAAACAGACCGGCTTTCCGCACCCCGATACTGTCGGTCATTGTGTATAATACCATGTCCAGAGCCGTATCGACGTCAGATACCTGATACAAAATCGTACTGATATCGCATAGGATCGAGATATTTGAATACATCTGATCAATATATTTATTTAAAGCAGCTTTTTCGCGTTCCAGTGATAACTGATCACTGGCATGTTGTACTATACGTTCGATATCTCTGAGAACAAATGGTTTACGTATAAAGTCATAGACCCGTAATTTTAACGCTTCAATCGATGAATCAACTGAAGCATAACCAGTAAATATCACAATTTTAGTATCAACATTTCGTTTTCTGACCGCTTTTACGATATCCATCCCTTTGACATGCGGCATTTTCAGATCTGTAAATATTAAATCATAGGTATTCTGTTCTAAATCCTCTAAAGCCTTGCGTGGATCGGTGAAACCTTTGATGGTATAACCTTTACCGGTTAAGAAAATTGTAAGCGGCTCAATGATGTCTAATTCATCATCAATAATTAAGATTGAAAAATCCTTTTTATTGTTCATTCTAGCCTTCTAACTCTGTTGTTTTGAGGTTAAAAGTTTAGCAATTCTGATTTCATCCCCGTGTCGAGATAGCATAACTCCATTGTACTCCCGATCGGTTTTAAGTGCTACACCGCAAATTTCGATTAATACATTACGGTGCAATTGCCCGGTTACCTTGATCATTTTATCTTGATCATGTTGTTCCAAGTCGTTTTGAAGCTTTGATTCTTCCTCCACAAGCAGTGCTAATTGCTGCTCAAGCGTTTTAATCTCAACAGTCAATTCCTGTAGTTCAGTTTCCCGGTCTGGCGTCAATTTCGGCAGCCGGTTTTTTAATAGTTCGATAAATTGCAGCCGTTGATTGTTGGCTGCCAATTCATTTTCTAGCAGATTCCGCTGTTCCCGAATTCCCCACTTCGCTGAACTGCCTTTCGGGTTGTGCTGAGAACCAACAATTATTTCAGTAGGAATATTCTTTTCAGTCCCAATCTCTCGGGCATGAATTAATACGTCCGCTTTTATTTTCCCCCCCCGTATCAAGCCTACTTCAGATCCCAGATCAATTCCTCCCTCGGCAGAAATATCACAATTGATTAAATAGCGGTCGACCGACAAATCACCATTAACACCGATGGTGGTGTCCTGAGCAAACGAGCAAGACATATTCTTGCCAGCAAAAATTTTTGCTTTCCCACGGCCCAGAATACCGGCGGCAATATTAACATCACCATTTTCGGAATAGATAGTAGCTGCTTCCACCGTGCCACCAATAAATATGGAGCCGGTAGCCTCGACCCGAAAGCCGGTTCTGACATCGCCATTAATTAGAATTGAGCCGTCATATTGAACATTACCAGTACCATAATCCACATCACTATCAATCGCCAGCAGCGGATCAATTTTCAACTTTCCGGCTTCCCAGTAGGCATGTCCCTCACGCCCGGCCAGTATGGTCAAATTATCATCGGATAAACAAGTATTAATTCCCTCAGGTAGCGAAATATCCTTACCCGGCTCACTTATTTCCTGGCCGGTCACTGTCCGGCCGGTTGTACCCGCAGTGAGGGGTAGTTTGGACACCAGAATCTGATCTTTCACAACGGGTAAAACCAGGGCTAACTTTTTAAAATCGGCCTGGCCTTTTTCGGTTATCTGAGGCCGGGATGAAGGTTCCAAGTCCACATTCCATATCAGTTTGGCATCTTCACCGGGCACTGATTCCTTACCCTTTGCCACCAGTAATTTATCAACCGGTTTAGCTTCCTGCACGATTTTATCGATTGCAGCTTCATCAATACCATATGTGATACCCGCCGAGGTAAGTTCCCGCAGGAGTTCATCGCGGTTGAATTGACCTCCCCCAGGAATACTCAGACAAGCTTGCATTAAGTCATCCGATAGAGTGATATCCACAGTGCTCACGTGCGCCCTACTTCTCCTTAATCAATATCTTCGGATATATCAGATGTATCTTCCGGATTATCAAATTCGAACATGATCTCTGTCGACCGACCGCAGGAGCAATTATGAATGATCCCAATAATATCCTGTTCCTGCATAATCGGCTGAACAAAATCAATCTGGTTAGAATCCAGACTGCTGGATGCGTTTTTTACGGTTACTGATTGTGAAACACGAGCCAAACTATTTTTTATGATTGGATCGCGAATGATCTTTTGCCTGGCAGGAAGTTCATCCTCTGTTTTAATCGATTCGAAATTTTCTTCAAAATCCATTTGTATTCATTCCTTCAGGATGATCAACTGTTAAACATTCAACCCAGTTTTGCAATGGAAAAAACGCTTTTACCATCAATTCTCCATTAATTTTGCTAATTCTTTAATATTTCCAATCTCTTCATCGATGATCATAGTTAGTTGGTCTATGTCACTTTCTGCTCCCAATTGAGACTTTATATACATTATTGCACTTTCATCCTCGGGAAAATCATTCAGAAAACCGGTTCCAAAACGAAAGGCCCGGTAATTACATAAAATATCTGCAACACGGATTATAGATATCGACCCTCGCAAATCCGGTTGCTCGATTTTTTCTGGTGAATGATGAGTGGCAAGGGCAAACCGCAAGGAATCAGGTATTTCCCATTTCTCGGCAATCCAGTCGCCGACATCCTGATGCGTGATACCAAAAATCTCTTGTTCTCCTTCCAGGCTGGTCAACTGTTCTGATCTGACCAGGTTTATTGTTTTTGTGAACAACTCCGGATCAAGTCGAAATAGAATCAATTTTCCAACATCATGCATTAATCCCATGGCATATAAGCCAATTGCCTTGGTGATTCGCCAACGTTTATTAATCACTCGCGCAATATGACCACAGGCTACCGAGTGCTCCCAATATTTCGTCCAGTTGATAGCACCTGGTTTCCCCTCTGGGGTTAACATTTTTATCACCGAGAAACTGAGTGCAATATAACTTAATTCTTCCATTCCAATTACTACAATTGCCCTACCCAATGATTCGACTTTCTCCCGAACGCCGTAATAGGCAGAATTGGCGGTCTTTATCACTCTGAGCGCCAGCGGGGGATCCTTTTCAAGAATTGGAAGCATCTGCCGAACTGATAAGCGATCATCCCGCGTAATTTTGAGTATTTCGGAAGCGATCGCGGGTAGAGTCGGTAAGCGGGTCAGTGAGAGCACCTCCTCGCGGTAGAAATCTGGAGAATGTTGTGCCATTTTTATCGTTTAATTCAATTTATATTATCATTTTTATTATGAACCATTAGCAATCCAGCTCTGTTGGTTGGAAGCAAAATCTGGGCAATTGTTAATTCCTTTTCAGATTGTTGTTTCAAACGCGTAACCAACCTAACAGTGGTATGAATCCACAAAGTTGAATTTTACATCCCCTTCCGGGGACGGCCACACGCATCCTGCAATTGATCAACAATTATTGTACCAATCCTAAAGAATCAATAATAATATGATAATGGAAAAAATTGCGATATCATTTGAGTGTCAATTGTAAAAACGATTCTAGACCAAATAACAAACACATTCAGCAAGGACATTTTTTCCAGCCTGGGAAATAATTTCCGGTTTTACGTGATACGGGAAATATTTACCGGTTATTCCAGATTAACACACGTCCAAATTTAAAGTAAATCAAGAAATGTATTTTCAATTTTATTCTTTGAAAAGTTTTATACCGAATTGCCCGCTTTTTCAAGATAATTGCCCTACAAACAGCCAGTAACAATATGATAAGTCTGTGGCAAACATAATTTCACTTTGACCTGTTTGGGAAAAGCCGTATTATCACACGATCAATTTTCTACATGCTAACCTTTAGAAATTGTGAAAAATGACTGCACCTAATACCGATTCGGAGATAAGTCCAACCACTCCATCAGAACAAGCTCAGCAAGAAATCATGCAGCTGCGCAAACTGGTCGACCGCTATGAACAGATCCTACTTAATGTCAACGAAGGATTTATTTATGTCAGCCGGACCGGAACGGTACTGAATGCCAATCAGGAACTCCATAAAATCGCCAATACTCCGGCTGATTCACTGATTGGAAAAAATGTTTTTACACTGATAAAACAACTTTTACAGCCTAAGCAAGTAAAAACAATCACCAAGATGGTGAAAGATGCTTTATCGGGGAAGCAGATTAATGCATTTGAACTATCCTTTCAGGATCGGATTCTGGAAATATCGGCCCGGTACGAAGCAAATATTGATGGAATTACCGGTATTATTCGCGATATTACCCAACGGAAACAACGGGAAGCCGAACTGCAAAAGACAGAAGCTTTGTATCGTTCGCTGTTTGAAAATGCACCGATAATGTATGTTACAACAATTAATGTTGGAGGCTGGCCAATAATCAGTGAATGTAATAACGTTTTCATCAGCCAGTTGGGCTATTCCCGCGAACAGGTTATCGGACAGCAAATCGACATTTTTTATACGGCTGCATCAACCGAGCAATTATACACCGGAGGTGGCTACCAGCGCGCACTGAATGGCGATTTCGATTTGGAAGAAAGGGATTTCATTACAAATCAGGGCAAAATCATACACTCGCTTATACGCTCTATTCCAGACTTAGATGAAGATGGTAATACTTGTGGTACACGCACCCTGTATCTGGATATAAGCAAGCGAAAAAAAGCCGAACAAAAACTGGAACAGGCAATTAAAATTGAGTCGGTTTTATTCAAGATCGTGCAAGCTTCTGAAATAGCGCCCAACTTAGAAAGCCTGTTTCAGGTTGTGCATAAAGAATTATCAGTGATATTTGATACATCTAATTTTTTCATAACTCTATACGATCAAGGTAAGGATTTACTTTCCTTTCCGGTTTGGGCTGATGAAAAAGATCAACATCCTGATTCAACTCCACCAGGAAAAGGTGCTGTAGCTTATGTAATTAAAAAAGGTTGTACACAACTATTAACAAAAAAGACCCTCAAATCATTGGCTGATAAAGGGGAAATGAAAATAATCGGCTCTTCTCCAACTTTATGGCTGGGGGTTCCTTTACAGATAGATAATGATATCATCGGTGTCATGGCTATCTACCGCTATGACAGTAAAATTTCTATATCTAATCATGATCGGGAAGTACTTGAATTTGTAGCCGGTCAGATTTCAAAAACAATCGCCAAAAAACAGGCCGATGTGGCGTTGTCAGAAAGTGAAGGCAGGTTTCGTTCCTTGTATGAAAATTCTACGATTGGCCTTTATCGTACCACCCCTGCCGGAGAAATCTTATTGGCTAATCCCACTCTAGTTAATATGATGGGATACGATACTCTGGCTGAATTGCAGAAGAGTAATCTTGAGGACGGTTCTTTTTTTCGTTACAAAACGCGGGCTGATTTTAAAAAAAGTTTGGAAAAATCAGGGGAAATCAGGGGATACGAATCCACTTGGATTAAACGAAATGGTTTAAGCTTTCAAGTCCGTGAAAGCACCCGCGCTATCCGAGATAAAAACGGAATCATTAAGTACTTTGAAGGAACAGTAGAGGATATTACTGCAAATAAGCATCGAGAGCAATTATTCGAGGTACTAAATAAGATTGCACTTGCAGTTGAATTAACCTTCGATCTTGATGAAATATTCAATACGGTAAATATCGAATTTAAAAAGCTTGGCTTTCACTACATCTTGCTTGAGAATGCACCGGATAGCTCCTATCTTCAGATAAAATATCATCGTTATAACTCGAAGGTAGTTAAAATCGGTGAGCGATTACTGGGTCTCAAGACATTAGGGTACAAAGTGCCAGTCCAACAATCAGATATTCTAAAGCAGATTATTCAGAAAAAACAAACCATCTTTATCACCGATACTCAAGGTGGTCTGGCTCAGACACTACCGGAGAGACGCAGCCACCAAGCCGGTAAACTTATTAAAATTCTCAAGGCTTCATTGGCCATCGCGGCACCGTTAATAGTTGAGGAACAGGTGCGAGGAATTTTATTGGTAATGTCCAGCAAACTAACGGAAAAAGATATTCCCGCGGTTTCCATATTCGCACGCCAGATCGCTGCGTCCTGGTATCGAGCACAATTATTTGATAAAGCACGACGTGAAATATCCGAACGCGCCCATGCTGAAGAGGCTTTACAGATTAGCGAGGAAAAATACCGTACGATCATTGAAAACACCCGCGAAGGAATCTTCATCTTCCAGAATAATAAAATCGAATTTTGTAATCATCAATTTACGGTAATGTTTGATTTGAAGAATCCGGGTGATCTAGATAGTGACCAGATTGAACTGATGCTCAGCGATGATTATATAGATAAGATCAATGATCTCCAGAAATCAAAAAATTCAGCTGACACGGAAATTGTTCAAATCATCTGCAAGATGGAAACGATTGAGGGTGAATCATTCGATGCTGAGGCGCAGGGCAGTTATATAATCTATAATGATCAGCCGGCAATTCAGGGAGTCGTTCGTGATATATCGGAGAAAATTAGTCTGGAAGAACAGCTCAGACAGTCACAGAAAATGGAATCAATTGGCCATCTGGCCGGTGGAATCGCCCATGATTTCAATAACATGCTGGGTGGTATTATCGGTTTTGCTGAATTGGCCTTAAAACATATTTCCGATACAGAATATGTCGGTACTCATCTGGGGAATATTATTCGTAAATGCGATGATACCAGTCAACTGGTACTGCAGCTATTGGCTTTCAGCCGCAAGCAGATTCTGGACATTCAGCCTTTGCACCTCAATTCGGTAATAATCGGATCGTTGAAATTTATGCAAAGGGTGATTGGGGAAAACATTGTTATTACTCAGGATTTTGATAACAACATTTCCATTATTCACGCCGATCTGACCGCATTGGACCAGTCCATTACCAATATATGCCTGAATTCCCGCGATGCCATGCCTGATGGCGGTAACCTCCTGATCCAGACCCGTAACGTGACCATCGATAACCACTACTGTCGCAATCACGCAGAGGCCAGCCCCGGGGATTTTGTCCTAATGAAGATCACCGATGACGGGATCGGTATGGACAGTGAAACCGCTAAAATCATTTTCGAACCATTTTTCACCACCAAAGAGACTGGTAAAGGAACCGGTTTGGGTCTGTCGATGGTCTATGGCCTGGTAAAACAACACAATGGTTTCATTGAGTGTGAAAGTAAACCGGGAAAAGGAACCAGCATATCAATCTATTTTCCAGTCCAGACTGATGAGGTAACGCAAGCCATGCCGGATAGCGAAGCAGTAATTCCGGGTGGTTCGGAAACATTATTGCTGGTGGAGGATGATAGCGATTTACTGGCAATCATGCAGGATATCCTGGGAGATTACGGTTATCAGGTGTTGACAGCGAAGAATGGAATGGAAGCCATTAAGCAATATGATTTAAATAAGGCTGTGATCAAATTGATAATCAGTGATATCGTCATGCCAGGTATGGGTGGAGCCCAACTCTACAATAACATTCACACCCAAGACCCGAATATTAGATTTTTATTCATAACCGGCTACGCGTTGGATAAAACATTCAATTCAAATATCAAAGAAGAACACCTTGATCTGATTTATAAACCATTCAGAAAAGAAGCAATCGCTAAAAAGGTACGGGAGATACTGGAGCGATAATTTGAATGAAGTCGATATAGATGAAGAAAAGTACCACGGCTGAATCAAAGCAATCCGTCCATAGTTCTACTGCCAAAAAACAAATAGCCGATCTGCAAAAGGCTTTAGACAACCAGCAGGATATAACCAAACATTTACAAAACCTGGTTGAGCGCTATGAAACAATATTCAACAATTCCAGCGATGGGATTTTTTATACCGATAATAACGGAATCGTTCTGAATATTAATTCGGAATTCTCATATATCACTGGAATCCCTGACACAGAGCTAATCGGTAAAAATGCCATTGATCTGGTAAAGCGTTATTTAACGTCTGGCCAGTTTAACTCGATTGTTCCTCTGGTTACGCAAGCACTATCTGGTAAACAGATAGATAAATTTGAATTAACATTCCAAGAAAAAATTCTGGAAATATCCGTGCATATTTCAGCAGATCAAGCAGGTATAACCGGCTTTATTCGGGACATAACTGAAGACCGCGATACCCTGAAAGCACTATCTGAGAGTGAACGGCGTTATCATATGATTATTGAACACGCCGGTGATGCCCTGATCATGGCTGATTTTAACGGCAATATTATTGAGGTTAATAAACGTGCCTGTGAAAGCCTGGGTTACAGCCGTGAAGAATTACTGCAGTTTAAGGTTGGTGATTTAGATCAGCAACCGATCGATTATGACCAGCAAAAAACGATCTGGGAAAAGTTAATCCCGGGACAACCGGTAACGATTGAAAGTACCCATCGACACAAAGACGGTTATGATTTTCCGGTAGAAATACGAGTTGATGTCCTGGAAATGGATGGTGAAAAAGTCATCTTAGGTGTTGCCCGTGATATAACTCAACGTAAGCAGATCGAAGATGAGTTGCGAAAACTCTCCAGAGCTGTTGAACAAAGTCCGGTTTCAATAATAATTACTGATCTCAATGGGATCATAGAATACGTTAATCCAAAATTTGAAGAATTAACCGGCTACTCATTTGAAGAAGCAGTTGGCAATAGTCCAAGATTTTTAAAGTCCGGTTTACAATCAAATGAGTATTATAAGGAATTGTGGGATACGATTAGCCGTGGAGAAAAGTGGCGGGGAGAATTTGCCAATAAAACGAAAAACGGTGAAATTTATTGGGAAGCCGCAACAATATCGCCAATAATTAATGATCAGAATGAAATAACCCATTACATTGCTATAAAGGAGGATATTACCGAGCAAAAGCAGGCTGAGGAAGTGCGGATTAATCTGGAAACCCGCTGGAAAAATATTATCGAATCCGCTCCAATGGGAATGCATTTCTATGAGCTAAAAAATGACGATAAACTAGTGTTTGTTGGATTTAACCCGGCCGCCAACAGGATTCTGGGCATTGACAATCAGCAGTTTATTGGCAAAACAATCGAAGAAGCTTTCCCGCCGCTAATTAATACGGAGGTGCCAAAACGATACAGCTTAGCGGCTCAGAAAGGTGAAAGTTGGCACACCGACCAGATTGACTATGAAAAGGGCAAGGTTAAAGGCGCCTTCGAGGTACATGCTTTTCAAACTTCACCCGGAAAAATGACAGCCATGTTTTTAGATGTGACTAAACAAAAACAGGTTGAAGAAACAATTCGCCATAGTGAACAAAAATTCCGTGATATGGCCGAACTCCTTCCGGAAACAATCTATGAATGCGATCTTCAGGGCAAGTTAACATTTTTCAATGAAGCCGCCTTATTGAGGTTCGGCTATATATCCGAAGATATGGAATCTGAATTTAATGTTTTTCAAATGTTAATAGCGGAGGATCGGGATAGAGCCCAGGATAGTTTTACTCGTATTATAGACGGTGAAAAGATTGAGCCCGAGCAATATACTGCGATACGAAAAGATGGCACTTCTTTTCCGGTTATTGTGTATTCCTCATCCATAATCCAGGAGGACCAGCCGACGGGTTTACGCGGAATTGTTGTTGATATTACCGGAAGAGTATCAGCGGAAAAAGCATTGGCCGAATCGAACCGGGAACTTATTCAACAACGAAATATGTTCATCAGCGGTCCTGCCGTAATTATTAAATGGCAGACTAGCGGTTCAGAACCGGTGGAATATGTCTCGGCAAACGTCCAAGACGTATTGGGATATACTGTCGATGAATTAATTTCCGGCCAGGTCATTTATAAGGACATAGTCCCGGAAGATGACTGGGAAAAACTTTCGGCGGAGGTTAAGATTCACACGGAGCGGCGGTCAACCAGTTTTGAGCAAACTCCCTATCGTATTCAAAAAAAGGACGGACAGTATATCTGGGTTGCCGACTATACGACTGTTATCAGAGATGAAAAAGGTAAAGTGATAAATTATCTTGGGTATATCATCGATATCTCCAATCAAAAAAACGCTCAAAATGCCCTGGTTGAAAGTGAAGCCAGATACCGGCAGGTGATCAACAATTCTCTCGAAGGCATTTTTATCCATCAGAATAATAGAATCCAATTCTGCAACCAGCAATTTGCTCAAATGTTTGGTTTCGATCATTATAAACAAGCGCTTGGATTTAATATTGAGGATCTGGTCAGCAAGAATAGCTGGGAAAAGGTCAACCGGGCCGTGAAATTACGTATAACCGGAGAAGAAGATATTGCCCATTACACTTTTCGTGCTCGTAAGATAGATGGGACTGAATTCGAAGTTGAAGCATTAGGAAGCAGAATAATCTACCAGGGAAAGCCAGCTGTCCAGGGAGTGTTGCGGGACGTTTCCGAAAAAGCCAACCTGGAAGCTCAGTTGCAGCAAGCTCAGAAAATGGAAGCAATCGGTCAATTGGCTGGCGGTGTAGCTCATGATTTTAATAATATGTTGGGCGGTATTATCGGCTATACCGAACTGGCTCTCAGCCGGATCGATGATCATGAATCAGTCAATAAATATCTAAAATATATTATCGAAAAATGCGACAATACAGCAGTTCTAGTCCGTCAATTACTTGCTTTTAGCCGTCGCCAGGTATTACATATCAGTCAATTGAACCTGAATTCAAACATAAATGATTCCATGCGTTTTTTACGGCGCGTTATCGGGGAACATATTAAGGTTACCATGAACCTGGCAGAAAACCTGTCAGTTATTAACGCTGATCCTACAGCTATTGATCAGATAATTACCAATTTGTGTATCAATGCCCGGGATGCCTTGACCGATGGCGGGAATATAAAAATTACCACGCAAAATGTACATTCAAGCGAAATATCCAACCTCAACCTGCCTGAAATTGAACCGCAATATTATGTATCTCTATCAATAGCCGATGATGGCGTTGGGATGGATGAAGAAACCTTAATCCATATATTCGAACCTTTTTTCACTACTAAAACCATGGGGCAGGGTACCGGTTTAGGGTTGGCAATGGTCTATGGATTAGTCAAACAACATAACGGTCATATCGAATGTACAAGTGATATCGGGTTGGGATCGGCTTTCGATTTGTATTTTCCCGCCGTAACCGATGATTATCTACAAGAGGAAATTTGGGAGGAGGACGATGCTCGGGGCGGGAATGAAACACTGCTACTAGTTGAGGACGATATTGATTTGCTCAAGATTACTAAAACCGCACTGGAAAAATTCGGTTATACAGTGATAGCGGCGGGTGACGGAAAAGAAGCCCTACATAAATTTGAGCGTGGAATAACGGATATCAGTTTAGTAATCAGCGATATTGTCATGCCTGAAATGGGTGGATTAGAACTTTTTGATGAAATCCATAATCAGGCACCTGAAATCAAATTCCTGTTCATCAGCGGCTATGCCCCCAGCGCTGCTTACATCCAGTATGCAAACCGACCGGAAATTGAATTATTGCAGAAACCTTATCGTAAATCGATCATCGCCCAAAAAATCAGAAAATTGTTGGATCAATAGTAGCCGCACTCGTCGACAGAATCTGCTGAATTTCTACAAACCGTATTAATATCTTGTTTGGGGATCGATCTTACTTGTATAATAATGAATGTGAATATTATTTATTATCAGTTGTGCCACGCTATTCATAAAAATTTTACTCGATTTTTAGAATCTGAATAAAAAAAAGATCATCCGAGCTCCGGTATCAGTTATCTTTAATTAGTCGTGATAACCTGCGGGCTTCATCTGTAATTGCATAGATTTACTCCGGCCGGCACCTTGTTGGGGTAATTGGGGATTTGGGAGGGGTATAAGGAAGGTCAAGGCAGAGACCAGTGCTCTACGAAATTGACAATTACCGGAGCTCAGATTCAATTATTGCGTGGAAACTAAATTATCAAATAACGATGTAAAAAGTTGTAAGATGCTTTTTAATATATTAGAGACAAATACTATGCCATTAGACCAACCAAATATAGTTCTGTGTCAGTAATAGCTATTGCTGGAATTAAGCTCATTAATTACTTCAGTTTAAGGCTTGATGCGATCTGGAATTAATTCAGGGTGGTTAGGGATGGATTATAAAGTTAACAGAAAAAATTTCCGGCCTGGTTAAGATTTGTAATTGTAAAGAATACCGGATTTTCCTCTAACAGCGGTTCGAGCTACAGTAAAAAATATTAATCGGTGCTGCGAATATCGTTCAATAACCGAGTGACTATTTCGGTCAGAACATCATCAGATTCATACTCGCCATTCCGGATTTTATGTTTGATTTCTTCCAGGCGTTTATCATCTGCGGCGGCTCTACGCTCCAGATTGGATTTTCGTTCTGACGTGAGTTTGATATTGGAAAATCCGGGCAGTGTTGCCAGAACATCGGCAATCTTATTCAATGTTTCCGGTTTAGAATAAAATCCGGAACTGATTCGTTCCCGGATCACGTGGGCTGTTTTCTCATCTACCGTTTTCGATTGTGCCAAATCCAGCAGATAACGTTGAATCTCGGATTTCTCAATGGAAATCTTTCGGGCCTGTGATGAGATCTCGACCGTATCTTTAATTTTTAAACCATCACTGGATTTCCGACTCTCTCCGGACTTATCGGATCGGTCAGACTTTACGCGTTTGCTGGCATCCTCCCGTTCCAGACGTTTGGGATCTAGTGGCAATCCGGTGATACTTTTTACTGGCGTCAAAACATCTACTCCTGAAGAATATTAATAATTCTGCTCTTCGAATGGGACTTATCCGCCAGAGCAGCTAAATCTTTCTGGCTCTCTTTTAATGAGCCTAATTCCTGGACACATTTTACCTTTAATGACTGGAGAGTGTCCATAATTTTTGCATCAATGCCAACCAGCATTTTTGCCAGATCATTGATCTCGGTTTTAATCTCATCCGGCCCAATAAACGAAAATGGGTCGCCGTCATAATAACCGCGGGCATGCTTATCCAATTCTTTTAATTCAGCAATCTTCTGTTCACGGAATACAAGTAAATCATAAATCGACTCGGTTGTCAGATCGCAGGATCGATCCAATACTTTCTGTGATTCACTTAAAATGATCTGAAAGCATTCCCGTTCCTGCCAAAGGAGATCGGCCAATTTATAATCTGAATGTTCCGGGTTCATGTTTCAAATCTCCTGGTGAAAGATGATTCCTACCATCGCCTTCATTGTCCGTGCCAGGCGGATCATTTCTTTTGGGGGAATTTGACGGATCATTTCGCCAGTTTCCCGATTTTTCACAATTATCACCTGCCTACCACTTTCCTTATCAACTGAAAAGGAAAGATCGGTGCTCATCGTTTTGGTGAATTCATTAATATTATTCACTACTTCATTAAAATCTACTGACTGAGCAACCTGCCCATCCTGAGCTTTTTTTGGTTTTTCTCCCCCGGGTTTAGGTACGGCCGGGATCACGGGTCGAATTGGTTTTCCTTCCCATTGTGGAGATGCGACTGTACTGGATTCTATTTTTTCCATATCTGACCTCTCAACTTACAATTAGCTAGCCGCCGTAAATGAGGTAAAAAAGGATTGCTGTGATGCTACTCTAGCCATCATTTCCTGCAAACGAGCAAATTCATCGCGCAGTTGGGCTTCCTTTTTAACCAGGCGTTCTTCAACAAATTCTATTCTGTCATTAAGATAAATCAGTTGCGTCTCGATATTATTTTTACTGCCATCAATTGTGCCACCAGTTTTAACAAAACTCTCTAAATAGCTTTCCGTCTGGGTAGCAATTCCATCGGATGCCCTGAAAATATCGGCAATATTATTGGAGTTTGACTCCAGGGCTTCGGTAAACTTTTCCAAGTCCTTGATTGATAATTTTCCCGAATCGTCGGCTTCAATTCCAATATTATACAAACGTGTAAAAGACTGCGAGGCTGCACCGGTTACCTCCTGGCGGATGATATCACGTAAATCAACTATCATATTCTTGTAGATCAAATCACGAGCTAATTGTCCCTTATCGTCTGAGACGATAGCTCCGGATGTTTGATCTTTAAGATAACTGAGACTTTCATTATAGACTTCCAGGAAACCGTTCACCTCTCCCTTCACCGTTTCAACATCAGCATTAATGGTTGCTGTTTCGGTCGTAGCAAATGTATCCAGTAATTGCAGTGTAACGCCGCTGATCGCATCGGTAACATTATTTGAATTGCGATAGAACGTCAAACCATCAATCGTCATTTTCGCATTCAAGAGACTATCGGTAGTACCCGTTCCAACCTGGGTGATCCAACCCCCCGCTGTACCGCTGGTCTGAGATGCACTGTTGACTTCCATTGTTGTCAGCAGCGAATCGCCGCTGTCGGTGAAATCCATCCGGTATGTGTAACCTGAATTCTCACTTCTGAATACCAGCCGTGATTTTCCGCTTTCTTCTGTTACTACACTTACATGAATTACTTCGTCACTGTCGATAGTTTCAGCAACAACTGCATCGGACATGGCCGTATTGATGGCATTGGCAATGTCCAGTAATACTTCATCATCAGTTTTAGCAAAAGTGGTGGAGTCCACTGTCACAGATATTGATTCACGGTTATCAGCATCAGCATCTGTTGGATGTCCTACTTCAACACTGAAGATCTGATCGGTGGTAAAACCGGTGAAACTGGTATCAGTGTCAGTGTACTGATTTGATACCCGTGTATCGGAGGCCGCCAGGCGATCTACAGACAGGGAATGATTGCCAAGCTCAGCCGAGGCACCGGCGCTGGCAGTGAATTTATCGCTGTCACTGACTGTTGCCTTTTTGGTCGCAAAATAATTGGTTATTTCGTCTGTCAACAGTTCAGCTTTAGATTGCAGGGCTGTTAATTTAGAGTCCAGGTCCGTCAGGGTTGATCGTCTGTTTTCCAGATCATCCCGGCGGGTTTCCAGTGCAACTTTTGGCTTTCGCTCATTTTGCATATAAACCTGAACCAGATAATCGATCTGCTCAGATGAATTATATGCTGTTGTAATGTCGATCGCCATCGTAATTCTATTCGACCTGCATGGCAGACGCCCAGGTCTTTTTAATATCGGTTAATAATTTTTGCGCATCTTTGAACTGGTCTTTATGGATCTGATTTAGGATATAACGGTAAATCTTGAAGAATGTAAGCGACTGTTCCTTGTAGTCAAAATTCAGTGAATTGATCAATTCCTGCACGGCCTGGGCAGCCTTTATCCGGTCCTCTTTGGCACATGATGATATGGCGATATCATAGATATAGGAGATGAGCTGTTCCGGGCTGGCAGTCATCACCTTCTGCATCAAGTATGGATTGACGTTATTGCGCTTCTGTGTCATTGATTGTGGGTACATTAATCCTAGCTCCTAACATTTGTTCAACTACTGTGCCATTACTTCACTAACAGGAAGGTCATATTTTTTTCCCTGTAATTCTTCACCGCTGCCTTGCATCTCACTACTATAAACAATTCGGGGTGGGAATTAATTTCCCACCCCGAACCGTTTTTACCATTTAACCAAAGAGTGAGAGTACTACTTGTGGCTGGGTGTTTGCCTGAACCAACGAAGACAAACCTGTTTGCTGTAAGATTTGCAGTTTCATGATTTCCATCTGCTCCGCAGCAAAGTCAGCATCCTCGATCACGCTTCGGGCTGATTCTGTATTGGCAATCGCAACAGCCAGATTTTCTTCTTTAGCAGCAAACCTGGTCTGATATTCACCAACCTTCTGAATAGCAGTCGATAAGGTCGTAATCGCCGTATCGACACTGTCAATTGCGGCACTGGCGCCAGCTGCCGTAGTAAGACTTACTGCACTGATACTCAGCGCGCTGGAATCAGCGTTACTCAGCTTGACTTCCAGTTCATCGCCCGATCCGGCACCAGTATGGAATTTGATCCCGGTGGTCGCTTTAGATCCATTGATCAGATTCATACTATTAAAGGTTGTTTCACTTACAATGTCTTCCACTTCCGAGACCAGTGCTGTGACCTGGTTATGCAAAGCACTCCGTTGGGACTCGGAAAGTGAACCATCGGCAGCCTGAGTGGATTTTTCCTTCATGGTCTGTAACAGATCCATAATCGTCTGGTAACCACCTTCGGCAATGTTCAATACATTACGGGCGCTCCCAACATTACTCAGGGCTGCCTGCAGTCCACGTCCGCGAGCTTCCAGGCTCTTGGCAATCTGATAACCTGCCGGGTCATCACTAGCTGAATTGATTCGTTTACCACTTGCCAGCCGCATTTGGTGCATAGCAATATTGCTGTTTACTTTATTCAGGGATGACAGTGCCTGTAACGCTTGAACATTGGCACCAATTCTTGTTAAATCACCCATGTTATACCTCCGTGTTTAGTGTGGCATCCTTGCCAAATTGGGCGGTTTTGGTACTTCTTGGTCATTGGGAACCGCCTGCTAACCAACTAACCAAACTTCTTTTCATCTACAATATCGGTTTGGCAACAGTTAGCTTGAAAAATTGAAGTAATAGTTCCCTAAGTAAATTTTTCTTGAAAAATATTGTTTAAAATTCGATAAAAAAGAACAAAACTGAACAATCTACCCTTCGGCTTATGCCCGGTAATGAAAAACAAGATAGCCTCCGAAATCCATCGGAGACTATCTCGCTTTTGTGGTCAGCTCGACTAAGTTAATCCGGTTTTATTGAAATAAAGACAAGATCACCTGTGGTTGCTGGTTGGCCTGAGCCAAGGCTGACAGGGCTGTCTGCTGGATGATCTGTAATTTCATTACTTCCATCTGCTCGGCAGCAAAATCCGCGTCTTCGATCAAGCTGCGTGCATTCTCTGTATTTGATATTGCCGTAGCCAGGTTATTTTCCTTGGCTGTCAGCCGGGTCTGGTATTCACCTACTTTCTGAATAGCAGTCGACAAGGTCGTAATCGCCGTATCGACGCTGTCAATCGCAGCACTGGCGCCAGCTGCGGTAGCAAGACTTACCGAACTGATACTCAACGCACTGGAATCGGCGTTACTCAACTTGACTTCCAGTTCATCACCGGAACCGGTTCCGGTATGGAATTTGATTCCGGTGCTTGCTTGAGCACCGTTGATTAAGCTGGTACCATTAAAAGTTGTCTCGGCTACGATATCTTCTACCTCAGCGACCAGTGCCGTTACCTGGTTATTGATCGCAGAGCGCTGGGAATCAGAAAGTGATCCGTCCGCTGCCTGAGTGGCTTTCTCCTTCATCGTCTGCAGCAGATCCATAATTGTCTGGTAACCACCTTCGGCGATATTCAGCACATTTTTAGCGCTGCTGACATTATTCAAAGCTTTGGTCAATCCCCGCTGACGGCTCTCCAGGCTGCGAGCAATCTGATAACCTGCCGGATCATCACTAGCTGAATTGATTTTCTTACCTGTTGCCAGTCGTAACTGGTGGGTAGCTATTTTTGCGTTTACGCGTGATAATGAAGCTAAAGCGCGCAGTGCTTGTGTATTGGCTCCGATTCTTGATAGGTCTCCCATAATAACCTCCGTGTATTATGTTATTTGCATCCTTGCAATATTATTGTCAAGCAATAGATATAATTGAACCAGGACCACTGCCGGTTCATCTGAATTCTCTTGTTGCTTTGTCTGTGATTTTTCATCTCACTCATAATATCGGCTAAATTTCAGGAAACTTTAGCAATATTTACTGAAAAACGATAAAATACAGCAAGGCGGGATAATGCCCGTGATGATTGGGCTTTGATACACAGTATATTATATATAAGCAAACGAGCCCATGGTTTTTGCCACGGGCTCGCTCGTACTTTTACTAGGCTCAGTTCAGTCTAGCCGATTTGCTTTAGTTTTTCCTGGAGTATTTCATCAAACATGCGGTCGATATGCTCGCGCTTTACTTTCCATTGGCCACCGATTTTCAGGGCCGGAATTTTACCGCGTTGAACCAGGCGATAGACTGTCTGTTCCTTGATTTTCAAATAACCGGCAACATCTTTGATATCCATTATTCCATTAGACATGGTTTATCCTCCTTCCCGGTAACTGTTTGGTCAATTACCAGGCGCTAAGGTTGTTTACTGGAATAATGAGAGTATTACCTGTGGTTGCTGGTTAGCCTGGGCTAATGCCGACAGCGCGGTCTGCTGAATGATCTGCAGCTTCATCACCTCCATCTGTTCAGCAGCAAAATCAGCATCTTCAATCAGGCTGCGGGCATTCTCCGTGTTTGAGATCGCCGTAGCCAGATTCTCTTCTTTTGCTCCCAGGCGGGTTTGATATTCACCAACTTTCTGAATGGCGGTCGACAGAGTTGTGATCGCCGAATCAACACTATCAATTGCGGCACTGGCACCAGCTGCCGTAGTAAGGCTAACCGAACTAATGCTCAGAGCACTGGAATCGGCATTGCTCAGCTTGACCTCCAACTCATCACCAGAACCGGTTCCGGTATGGAATTTGATCCCGGTGGTCGCTTTTGATCCATTGATCAGATTTATACTATTAAAGGTTGTTTCACTCACAATGTCTTCCACTTCCGAGACCAGTGCTGAGACTTGGTTATGCAAAGCACTCCGTTGAGAATCGGAAAGCGATCCATCGGCAGCTTGAGTAGATTTTTCCTTCATGGTCTGTAACAGATCCATAATCGTCTGATAGCCACCTTCAGCAATATTCAGTACGTTCCGTGCACTGCTCACATTTGCCAGAGCTTTGGCTAAGCCACGCTGCCTAGACTCCAAACTACGTGCTATCTGATAGCCAGCTGGATCATCCGCAGCAGAATTAATCCGTTTACCCGTTGCCAGACGTAACTGGTGAACAGCTATCTTGCTGTTTACTTGAGAAAGGGATGAAAGCGCCTGCATAGCTTGAATATTGGCACCTATACGAGAGAGATCTCCCATAATAACCTCCGTGTATTATTTAATTTGCATCCTTGCAATGTTAAGTGGTCTGTATGTGTCTTGGATTGACCATGACCACGCTGGTCAATCTGCATTCCAGGTTTTTCAAAACCAGAATTCGTTTCTATTTCATATACATTATCGGTTAATCCTGGTATATCTTTAATAAAAAATGATAATAATGAATAATATTTACCCGGAATTCCCTAAATACCAGTGACAATCGAGGAATACAATAATATTCGGTAATCATTACAATTGCAGCTAATGACGGATTGGAAATGAGATTTACCAGTCCCGGTTTCATTACCGGTGCCGGCTTTAAAGATTAGAATTCTTGTCGAAGACTTTCAATTACAGACTGGATCACTGGCTCCCACTGACAATCACGGGATTGACGGAAGAGACGCATCGTAGGGTACCAGGGACTGTCTTCCCGTTCGAACAACCAGCGCCAGTCAGACTGATAGGGTAGCAAGACCCACACTTTATGGCCGAGTGCACCGGCAAGATGAGCCACCGCAGTATCGACGGTAATTATTAAATCAAGCTTATTCATAAGCTGCGCAGTGGCCATGAAATCAGTCAGGTGATCTCCCATATCATAGATCTTAGAACTACCTGGCATGTCTTTCAAATCAGCCCGGCGAGAGCCCAACTGTAAGCTGAATAAGCGGATTCCATCATTATCCTCAAGCGGTTTAAACATCGATAATGGTATGGAGCGGTTATGATCATTTTCATGACTGGGACTACCAGCCCAGCTGATTCCGATCTTATAACCGTTACTGTTTTTAATAGGCGCTGCCTCCAATTCCGTGTTACCGGAAGTGGTAGCTATATAAGGTATTGTCGTAGGGATTGATCCGCTGTCAGATAAGAAGTAGCGGGGAATACTGAGCAGTGGTATCTGATAATCGAAATCATCGAATTCCGATCCTGCTTCAATAACGCGATCAATCTCAGACATTGATTGGATCAGCGCTACCAGCGGCGGCTGTACTTCAACAACAACTTTTTTAAAAAATAGTTTAACTTGACTGATAAAGCGGATAAACTGAATTGTATCACCAAAACCCTGCTCCGCCCAGATAAACAACGTACTGTTTAGGTGTGGTTTGCCATCCCAAACGGGTTGAGTATAATTACGTTTGATATTTTTGAAATCACTTTTTTGCCACCGCCATTCGTAAGCTTCAAATCCACGCTTTAGTTTGCCGGAATACAAATCAAGTAAGGCCTGGTTCCAGTTGGCGTGAATATCTTCTGGGTACTTCGATAAGGCCTGGTGATTATATTTTACCGCACCATTCAGGTCATGATCAGCCAGACATACGGCAGACATATTAACATAGGCCATATTGAAATCAGGATCAATTTTGAGCACCTGTTGAAAAGTGGATTTGGCTTCAGCAAAGCGGTTCAATTTCAATAATAGATTTCCATAATTATTCAGATAAACAGGGTTGCCCGGTTCGAAGTCCAGGGCACGCTCAACCATTTTTAACCCACTGCTAAAATTCCCAAGCTCGCGATAGACACCGCCAAGATTACCCAGAACCTCGTGATAATCAGGTTTTAGTTTGATGGCCTGCTGGTATATATCAACTGCTTCATCCAGCCGATTCATATTCTGTAATAATATTCCTGTCCGCGCCAATAATACCGGATTATCCGGATCAAACATTTGTGCTTTCTCTAAATTGATCAGGGCAGTCGAAAAATCATTGGTGAGCTGGTACACAATTCCTAATCGATGGTAGGCATCGGCAAAGTCTGGCTGCATTTCAATCACCCGGTTGTAAAACAGGATTGCTTCCGGATAACGCTCTAGCTCTTGGCAGATTTCACCGCTATAATGAGTTGCCCAGAAATGATCAGGTTGGTTTTTTAAAGTTATCGTATAATTTTCGAGCGCTTCTGGATAGCAATTTAAACGCTGAAAAGCACGACCCAAATTATACTTGATGTCAGCGTTATCGGGTTCGAGTCGGACTGCCAGGCGATAGGATTTTAAGGCTTCTGAATAGTCTGCGGCTGAGAAATAGGCATTACCCAAGTTCTGGTAATAAATCGATATACCTGGTTTCAGGGCAATTGCCCGCAATATTTTACGAATAGCCTGCTCATTGTTACCTGATTGATATTCGCTTACACCAAGCAAATGGTGGGCATCGGCCTGTTTAGGATCAAGGAGCAGTACTTTGCGATAATAGTCCCTGGCTGCAGGGATATCACCTGAATTATGGCTTGAGATGCCACGATTCAATAATGCAGTAGTTCTTGAATTTCCTTTTGCCAAAACAGTCAGGTTTGTTTTACAAAAACTAATCCGTTTTTCAAGGCCAGCGACAGCAAGATCGATGGAATATCCGCTTGCATGCAAGCTGCTGCAGTACCGGTATCCCGGACAAGCTTTAACAATCGAACCAGCATTACAGGATTAACCGATTTCATTAGCAGAGCCATCTGGGGTAGTGAATATGGCGCAGAAAGATAGTCTTTCCCAGCTGCGGTCAGACTCACAGTTTGGTCTTTCCAAACAGCGGTTGGATGATCAGAAAATAATTCGAGTAAATTCCAGTGGCCGGGATAATCTTCACTGGTAAAATCACGAAAGCCGGTTTTTCCTGTATTGAGTCGATCGCACAGCAATTGCCCCAAACGCTCACTGGCAGCGGTTGATGAATAGGCAGCGACAGCCGACACAGCAGCATTACTCAATTCCCGCCAGCTATCACGATTATTATATAAGTACAGCAGATGTTCGGCTGCCTGCCGCGGATCAATACTAACCCCGGCAGCCCACCACCCATGATAGGTGGCTTCACTTACAATATTCTGTGCCTGGTATAATCTATCCGGTATTACTGTCGCTAGGGTGGGCAACAGAATACCATCCTCCTGATGCCTGACTAAAGATCTAAACCCATTCCAATCTGCCACCACCGGAACACAACCATGATGCTTTGCTTCCAGTACTGCCAGTCCAAATGTCTCCTGGTAGTTATCCGCCGGCAGGAACATAACATGACTTTCCTGGTAAAGTTGCGCTTTCTCGGCCTCGCTGACTGAAACCCGGATGTCAACTCCCAGGGGGACTAGTATTTTTTGAAGTAAATTGATATAGGCTTGGTTATCACCACCACCCGCCACTACAAACCGAATGTTGTTCGGATTGGGCAAATGGTTGATGATGCCTCCCAGCACCAGCAGATCGGCTTTAGTTTGCCAATCCAGTCGTCCCAGCGACAGAACCTGAAAAGGTTCAGCCGGTTTTTCAGGTCGGATGGCATTTTGCTCTTCAGTTTCATAAGTTAGTGGAAATAGAATCCGTGCCGGTCCCAAGGGAGAGGCATCCAGAGCAGAACCGGTTTTTGCAAACATATTTTCTATGGCAGTAATCGCGCTCGATGAAGTACATAAAATACCATCTCGCTCGGTAGGACCGGCTGCCAGTATTCGGAAAATATCAGCGGTATAGCGCTGATAACTCAGGCTATGAGTCCACCCGTAGACCGCTGCTGTAAGTCCCTGCCGATTCCTGAAATCAATCCAATCGGGAAAATCCGCAATAAAATCCGAACAAAAAATAGCCCGGACATTGAATTTTTTTCCCGCTTCGATCAGATCAGGAAGCGAATTGAGTACATATAATTTATTTTTTATGCTGACCGGCAAATCCAAACAGCGGAAAAAATTTTCCGGGGTAGTTGTGAGAATGCGCTCGATCTGTTCGCAATGAAATAATGCTTTCAGTAAGCTGCGATTTGCTATCGCCCGGCCAAAATACCCTTCCTCATCTAGTGAAAAATTATCACCGAGCAATACTGTGAAGCGTTTCGTCAGCTCACCCAGAGGTTCACTCATTTGGCGGATACAATCATATAATATGAATTGTGCAAGTTTCATGCCTTCATATCATACAAAAAACCATGTGGGTCAGAATGCTCCGTACTGATTAATAATTGAAATTAATAAATGACAATAGTTGATTTGGAGTAAATTCCTCTAGTATATGTTTAGCTGGAAGGATTTCTGAGCAGGTGATTTACTGCATTAAAAATTTAAATATCCATTATGGAATTCAATTTCCATCTGGTACTGTGAGGTTAATAATGTCAACAAAAATTCGTATACTTACTTTCCTCTTGCTGGTAATGAGCATGAGCTTAAATCTACTCCCTGGGCAGGAAACAGGTATGGTAGTTATTCCAGGTGGTGAATTCAGCATGGGGAAGAGCAGCATCAGTAAGACTAATTATAAACCGCGGCATCAGGTGATCCTGGATTCATTTCTGATTGACCGGCATGAAGTTACCAACGGTGAATATCTTCAATTTTGCACCGCTACCGACCACAGGCTACCAGAATTCTGGAATGTTGACATTTTTCGCTGCGGTGAAAAATATACCAATTATCCGGTTGTCGGGGTGAATTGGTCCGATGCCACTAAATACGCCAAATGGGCAGGAAAACGTCTGCCCACCGAGGCTGAATGGGAATATGCCGCGCGCGGTGGATTGACAGGAAAGGATTACCCTAATGGCAACGACTGGAATAAATCCTCACCTGCTAACCAACCGGGAAACTGGATCAATCGAATTGAACCAGTGGGACAATTTGAAGCGAATGGATTTGGCCTGCATGATATGGCTGGAAATGTCTGGGAATGGACCGCTGACAACTACGAGGGAGATTATTATTCAACCAGCCCGAAAATAAATCCGCCGGGTCCGGACCATGGTACCGGTCGAGTGATTCGCGGAGGCAGCTGGCATTCCGGACCGGGTTGCAAAAAAGTATATTACCGCAGTAGTATGTCTGCCAACTGGGTCGATTTCGCGATTGGTTTTCGCTGCGTAAGGGATATTGATTCTGAGTAATAGTTATACCAGCATATACGAATAAAGAACCCAATCCTAATTCCAAAAATTAATGCCGGCAGGGATCCCGCTGATATTTTCTTTTTATATAACTGTACCCAACTGATTTTGAGCCCGTCTGATTTTTAACGATTATATTCAACTTCAATGCAATAGGAATGAAAAAGCTCTGCTTATTGGCAGAGCTTTTTATTTTAGAATACTTGATCAGGAGGTAAAACTCTGACAGATTAATTACGGTCGACCACCACCATCATGATCTCGCTCACAGTCGGCTTTGGCAGCGCGCATTTCGTCATCATTATTGATAGTAACAGTTGTTCCATCGCGATATACAATATCCACCGGGTACTGTAATGCAGGCCGCACATCTGTGACGGGATTATCTTGATACCAGGTTCTGAGAGTCATATAACCGGTTTCATCTTCAACAGTTATGGTTGAACCATCTGGCATAATGAACGTTACTGGCAGAACCAGATCAAAGCAATCACGATCACCATCCCCATCTCCATCACGGTCACAGCCGGCTTTGGCACGCCGCATTTCGTCATCATTATTGACGGTTACTATTGTTTCGTCTCGATATACAATATCCACCGGATATTGTAATGCCGGTCGCTCATCGGAATCAGGATGATCGTTGTACCAGGCTTTCAGATCGGTCCAACCATCTTCATCGTTAGTGGGTACGGTGATTGTAGAACCGTCAGGCATTACGTATACCACCGGATAAACCAACCCAAAACATTTCTTTTTGTCCCTGCCTTTGCGATCACTGCAATGCTTGTAGACAGCATGCATTTCACGGTCGTTATTAATGGTTTTAATTATACCTTTAAAAGAGATTTCAACCGGATACTGTAATTCAGGTTTTTCTTCTATATCCGGATTGTTTGAGTACCAGGTTCTCAGGGTGCTGTAATCATCTTCATTCGCAACAGTAATCGTTGACCCATCGGGCATTATAAAATTGACGGGCAGGACCAGATTAAAACATTTACGATTGCCATCATCATCTCTATCCCAGCCGTCCTTATCGCGGCCATCTCCCTTATAGTTTAATTTTCTGCCTTCAATATTAAAATACACCTCAGCCTGTTTGCCCATTCTGTCGCCCTGACCACCCATTGAAACTTCATAGCCTAAACGAGATGCCAGTTGTGCACTAATAGTGGCATAATCGGAATAATCCTGATCAAGTACAGTACGGGATAAGGCGGGTAATTGCTCAATGGTGATATCCTGTTTATCGCTAGCATTTTGAATAGCTAAAATCAGTAGCTCATCGGATGTCATCTTATCCGGATCGGTAATGTTTTCCTGGCAACCGATCATCATTAACAGAATAAATGCTATCAGTAAATGAAATGCTGTCTTCATCAGGAATTCCTTTCTTACTGAAATAACTTTATATAATGCTCCTAATATATATTTCTTGCCCATATTTAATGTTTAACATAAACATATTAAGCAAAATAGTACCAGCATAACAATCGTAATCAACAGTGAAATCCCCAGCATCCACCATGGATGTTCAGCGTGCCAGGAGGCCAGCTTGTTTAATATTCTTTCACGCATTTTTAACTCCTGGACGGTTAAAATTTACGTTTATTTTCAAAGCATTCTATAAATCAGATAAGATTTATTGATACCGAGGTTAGCGCAATCGATATGCTATCCGGTTATATAAATAATCTAATGGTATTCAAACTACATATTATAATGTTATAATGATCCTTTATGATATAATTAAAAAGGGGAATCTGACCGTGAAAACCTATTCTACTGTAACTGCAGCCTGAACAATAAGCACATCATATTTGTAACCAAAGCCAAAATCCTTGTCAAGAATGACCTTACCTTCGATGATCACATTATCATCGACGTTTACGGTTGAGTTTGAAGTCACTGTCAGATCAAATGATCCTTCAAAGTCAGTCCCATCCTGAATATGTATCCAGTTCTTACCCATAATCTGCGGTGAGAATTTCACCACCCTTCCACGCAAACGGACTGTTTTTTCCTGATAATTATGTTTATCGCGGAACAACTCAGCCACTGTAACGCCACCTTCCAATTTGGTTATTCCGGTAACCCGGCTTTTAACTGGTGCTGGAGTTCCTTTTTTTACTTCAGAAGGAATACCATGGGGAGCTATCAGCGGTTTTTTATCTAATTTTTGTTTGTCAATATTTGTAACAAAATAGATTTTATCAAAAGTTCGTTCGAGGCTGGTACTTTCAAAATTTTCCATCAACATTTCCGGTGGAAAAGACACCTGCTCACCGACCTGCACCTCAAACTGGTTGGCTGCTGCCCAAATGGTCTGATTGCCAGCGATAATTTTAACATAGGTATAGCCCCCGCTATCCATTGTTTCCATTACTTTTCCGGTGATCAGATTTGACGATACCTCAACCGGTTGGACCTGTTCATGTACCGGTGGCTGGGTCTTTTGTTGGCAGCCACCCAGAACCAGACCAATCGCTACAATACTAATAATTCTGGAATAAAATCGCATATGGAATTCCTGTTAAACTGAGTTATTTGATCTAATATACGGATTATAAGGGAGGGAAGTTCTCACTGCCTCGTTTTCAAAACAAATTATTTCAGCAACCAGGTTACGAAATATAATAAATACCGAGACGTCATACTCATGACCACCAGCTATAACCTAGATTGGGCTAATAGCGGCTCAACGACTGATTTGATCAGCTTGTTAACACTGCCTGATCTTCCTGCTGATTAGGCCGGATCCTGACAACGAGTGGTTCTGTCGACTACCTGCCCAGCCAGTAGGACACCTTCAGCGCCAGCACATCATCGGCTTGGGCAGTCAACAGGTCGCCCAGATCGCGGTCCAGCTGGAAATTCCCCGGATTATCGCTATTGGATCCGCTGTGGGTCCACACCAGGTAAAAGGTAGAACCCGGTGAAAATTCCCAACGCAATACGACCGTACCGTTCAGGGCTTTACTGTTAAAATTCGGGTTCGATATAGTAAACGCATCGCTGTCGTCACCACTGGTAGGATCAATCAGATATTCATCTTCATCATTGATCCCGATAGTTGAACCATCCTGGCCATATTCCAGAAAGTCATATGATTCTGGTTTGGTAAATTCCTTAAACCGTGAATATTCACCCACTGAAATATAGGGCTGGAAATAAACCTGTAATGTTAAAGTTGGCGAAAATGTATAGTTGGCGCGAAGATTGGTGGAAAGAGTTTTCCGATCAAGACGTGCTACCACATAGCGATTTCCGAACATGGCCGTATTGGCAGCATCTTCAATTGTATCGATATATTGGTCCATATTGGTAGCAGTAGTAAAATTAATACCAAAATTTAAAGCAAACCGGTGGCCGAATTTCATATGTGAACAGATATGAGTCATCTGCGAGTTACTACCCGCCCGATCCTCACTGAACTCATAGGCCGGGTGAAATGAAATATCCTTGCGGTTATCCGATTCAAAACCGAGTCCGAACCAGCCGCCGGCCGGTTCGATTACCCGGGGACCCCCACGCAATGAATTATTTTTCAGTGTTTCAAAATCCCAACCGGTATCCCAGTTGATACTCCAATAATTATTAAAGCCCAGGTAACCCATCCACATCATCATTTCACTGGTTTTAACACCACTAAAATCATGATTGTTGGTAAATACCAGATCGGTTCTGGCATGGCGATAAAAATCACCTGGTTCTGTCCAGCGGTAACCGACCACAACATGCTTATTGATATAGTCGGTGGACCAGGTCATTCCCAGATCATTGGTCTCAAAGCCCGGTGTTGCAAAACCCAGAGCTGCATTGACCATAAAATTCCCGTTTTCTTTATTCAAATTCAAACGGCCGGCAAATCCGGTGAGGGCTGTACGATTTGTGTCCAGATCAATATGCTTGACATCCGGGCGCTGATAATAATGACTATAATTTTGCTGCAGGCTACTGATCCGGGCCTTGGTTCCCGTCACTTTGGAAAAACCAGTCCAACCGCCTAAAGCCCAATCTTTATCTGCACCGAAAAACGACCAGCCGTCAATTCCAAATCCCAGAGCTTGGTCATTAAGAATTTCTTCCAAGTCGAGATCGCCATCAGTGTCGCCTAAAAACGACAGGCCTTTGAAATCGCGCTTCACCATTGTACCCATGAATCCCAGGCCGTATCGGCCTTCCTGATATTCGCGCTGAACCCGCATAACATTATAATAGGTCAACGGCTCAATCAGCGAACTTTGTATTTTATCACCTGCATAATACTCGGAATATTCCTGATCGGTCACAGCCAACAGGCCGCCAACGGACCAGTTATTGGCCAGTTTACCACTGAGCTTAGCCGCTGCCAGAATCCTGGTGGCGGCCGGGACATCCAGTGAATCGCTATCAGCTTCAACTGATCCCTGGGGAGTCCGGCCAATCCGGCGGCTGTAGAAAAAATCCGGTTCACTGGAATTAAAACCCCAGCGATTTGTTGGACCACCAATCCCAAAATTAAAAATGCTGCGACCTTCCACAAAAAAGGGTCGTCTCTCTGAATAATAGGTTTCGTATGCCGAAAGATTAATCTCCGATGGATCAGCTTCAACCTGGCCGAAATCGGGATTGATAGTGGCATCAACAGTCAGGTTGCCGCCGATCCCGATCTTGATATCGGTACCAACGCCAAAATTAGAATCCCGGCCATTATAGAATGGATTATTGGCCCTGGTCGGTAGATTACCGGCACCGGATGTAATATAAGGTATATATTCCAGCCGCCGGGGTGGTTTAATACCAGAGATACCAGTCAGTTTGGCTGCATGACTGACCAATCCACTTTCGGTGCGTGGAACATATACAAAATAATCCCATTCATCACGACGCTGGATAAATCGTGCCGGGATAACACCCCAGATATATTCATCCTGTTCACTGAATCGTAATTGTGACAGTGGAATCCGCATTTCGGCTGTCCAGCCCTTATCATCGATCCGGGTTTTACCTTCCCAGATTCCATCCCAGGTATCATCGGACCAGCTATCATTAAAGTAGGTCTCATCACGGATTGCTCCGGATGGATTGATCTGAAAGGAAAAACCGCTGCGTTTATCATTATAGGAATCGATGATTATTTCAAACAAATCAGAATTGAAATGCTCATCCCGCCGGGCGACACGAGTTACTATCGAATCGGGCTGACTGTCCCACATCCGGGCGCCGACATAGATTGCTTCGGCATCATAGCCGATCCAAACATCGGTATTTTCACTGGCCGGATCGCCATTAAACGGCTGGATCTGAACAAAATCAGAGCTGCATTGTTTCCGGTAAAAATCCTCATTTAAATAACCATCAACTTTCAATGGCACAGTCAAGCGACTGGCACAAATTTCCCGCTCACGATAATTCTCCGGATCAAAAGTGGAATAATCAGCACGTGCTGAAATTATTAAAACAACGATAATTAAAAAGCGTGACATGGCTTCTCTCCGGTTTTTAGTATATAGACCTAAATAGCGCCCAAATGGTTGTCTCTTTTTTTCAAATGATACCAATACCAAATACTATCCAGGGAAATTGAGCGCGATGAATCTTATTTCAGATGTCAGAAACTTTTTTTCAATTCATTATCATCACGGAAAAACCGCAGCTCCTTATAAAAATTAGCAATTGCTGGATTGATTGAATATGATGTAACCTTGACCAGTTATTTAATACTTTGATTGATCAGTATCGGCAGGGAAGCCCGTGAAAATCGGGCACAGTTCCCGCTACTGTAAGCGCGGAGGCGCATCCAGCAGGCCATTGCCCCGATCCATCGGGACGAGAAGGCGGATGCCAGCCACAGAGGCGCGAGTCAGGATACCTGCCAGCTGATCCCGATCAACCGGCTTGCGGGTTAAAAGTCATGATACGATTCATAGCAATTTTCCTCAAAAAAAATCGTTCACGCCTTCTGATCCCGATTGAATTCGGGTTTAGGCGTGCGTAAAACATTTTCTTTGGCACTCCTCTGGGGATGCCTTACTGCCCAGTCGCAATGGCTGGGTACTGTTGTTACCAAAGATGGCGATCCGGTAGCTTATACAGTTGTTCAACACAATAGTACTGGAAAATGGACTATCAGCGATGAAAATGGTTATTTTATTTTTACTGGAGCCTTTAATACCGGCGACACAATTACTGTCAGCCGCTATGGTTATCACACTGAAAAGCAGGCACTGCCACTAAAATCTTCATTTTCAATTCAACTATCCGCAAAGCCAATAAAATTACCGCCAATCAGTGGAGTAGCTGACAGAATTAAACCTGACTCGCAACAGGAATTTTTCACAGTAATCAAGCCGGCCAGCCTTGGAGAAGTTGAATACAATCAACTTCTGCAGGGGATTCCTGGTTTGTCTCTTCGCTCTTATGGAGGTCCAGCCAGTATTAAAACAATCAGTCTGGATGGCGGACCAGCATCTCACACAAAAATTCTGATCCAGGGCTTTGATATTACAAATATCCAGAATGGAGAGACTGATATCTCTCAATTACCGCTACCATTTATCGAACAGGCCCGTTTTATCCCGGTGTCCACCGGCTCACAGATCGGAGCAAGTGTTGGATTAATATTGCTTGATCCGTGGTCGTCCGGACATAGAATACAATTGTCAAGCGGTAGTTACGGCCATATTGCTTCCAGTATTGCGACCACAATAACCAGGTCAAAATGGGCAAGTCGATTTTTAGTAGGTAACCGAAATGATGCCGGGAATTACCCCGTCACTTGGCGCGGTAATACTTTTAATCGTCAAAACAATCAATTTGAACAATCCTATGCTGCTACCCAAAGCAGTCTGATCCTTTCAGAGCAGTTATTTATGAAATTCATAGCTCTCTACTCGGATCAAAAACGTGGTGTTGCAGGACTGATTTATTCTCCTTCCAGTGCCTGGCGAGACGATCATATTTTATTCTGGGGTATTACTTCCGGATGGTTAACAACCAAAAGTCAAAGACATTTTCGCATTTCCGGCAGGTCATCACAGGATCATTATCAGGATGAAACATATAATATTAACAGCACTCATTCTCTAAAGTCGTATAGCTTGAATTTCGATCAATTCACTGAACTTGGTCAATCCCTGACGATTAACTTCAGTTTAAAATACAACATCAATCAGTTAGACAGTCGTGAGGCTGGTTATCAGAAGCGCTATTCATTGATCAATTCAATTGGATTCGCCTGGAAACCACTACCGTCAATTTCAATCAAACCTGATTGGCAACATTATTCCATCAGCGGACAGGTTGATGAATCTGTCAGTCAATTGGCCACAATATGGTCACCAGAATCACTAACTAATTTTACAACTACGATCAGTACTGGTAATTCAATCCGCTATCCAACTTTCAATGAATTATACTGGGTGCCAGGTGGCAATACAGATCTAAAGGCTGAGCACACAACCAATCATTCAATAATCTGTGAAATGATCATGAGCAATTGGGGGCAGCTCAATGCGCAATTATTTACAAAGCAAAGTAAAGATTTAATCCAGTGGGTTCCGCAGGGTTCATACTGGTCTCCTAAAAATATCAAATCAGTATCCCGCAGCGGTTGGCGCGTATCCTGGCGGTGGGTATTTGAAAGAATACCTGTGGATGGATTTCTATCATTTGGCCGTGTAAGAGCAAGCTATCTGGAACCCGGAGATCACTATAATAAGCAAATGACGTACACTCCACAAAGTATGGTGACAGGAGCTTTAACCTGGTCGCCCAATCAGTGGACTTTTCACTGGCAGGCACATCATACATCTGAAATGATTTCTCGTTACAGTTGGCCGGAAGATATCATTTTACCGGCCATAACCCTGCAGCAAATCAGTACGGGATATCAACTGCAGTTATTTTCCGGTCGACTGCATTTCGTGTGCGGACTAGAAAATTTAACGGACGAAAAATATGAATCGGTGCAGGGGTATCCTGAACCGGGACGAACGTGGCGATTCACCCTAACCTACGAGCGATAAACAAGCGGAAATTTGATGAAAATACAATCTGTTTTAATAGCAATCCTACTAACAATCAACATACTGTTCGCACAAACCGATATATACGTGCTCTGTGAAGGGAATTTCCAAACCCCAAATTCTACTCTATGGAAATTCGATGATCAACTTGGACCGATTCAAGGCCCGGTTCACTGGGACCCTAATACTAATCCACTGGGCGATACGGGTCAGTCTTTGCATATAGCTAACGATCTCCTTTTCATAGTGCTGAACAATTCTCATACTGTTGAGGTGGTCAATTTGTTAAATGATTTCGAAGAGGTTGCCACAATCGATGTAGCCGGTGTCAGCCCCAGGAATTTCACGACTGATGATAACACCGGGTATCTTACCAACTGGAATGCAGGTGAAATCATACGATATAATTTGTCAGATCTCAGTCTGCTGGAACCGATACCAACAACTGGTTTAATGACCGAGGGTATTATAGTTCACGACGGTTATTTGTATGTTTCAAGTCCCATGTACCTGGATTGGAGCACGAACGATATAGTGTTGAAATATGATCTTGCGAATCCCTTCGTAGCGGCCGATACATTTCAAGTGGTTCCCGGTCCTTTAGCACTGCTGGCCGTTGGTGATTCCATTTTTGTCGCCAGCCGGTATTATGATCTTAATTGGAATGCTAATTCAGGTACTTCTTTGATACTGCACTCCACTGGTTCCGTCACTACAAATAATTATGCTGTCGACCTTGGTGAAAATCGATTGGTCAATATCTATGGTAATGTCTATCGTACTGTACTTCGGGGTATAGCACCATTGGATGCCAATCTAGCAATCGGTACCACCGGACAATTAGGCGATTTGGCCGGCGTTTATTCGGCCAGTGTATACCAAAATTATATTTTCATCGGCCATTCCACAGATTACACCGCTCCGGATACGGTAACGGTTATCAACACCCAAGGAACAGTGTTGCAAGAATATATGGTTGGTGCCATTCCCGGATTTTTCACTACCTATTCGCCAGGATCAACCGCTGTGGATGATTATCATCAACCGACGAATTACACGGTTCTGAAACCATACCCCAATCCATTCAACGCCACTGTTTCAATAGATTTCAGTATCGCTAATGATGCAAATATTGATCTGGCAATTTATGATCTTCAGGGTAGGCTTACTGAAGAATTGATTCAGAAGCATTTAAACCGGGGAGACTATCATTATAAATGGAATGGTCTTGGCTGCACTACCGGAATATATTTTGTTGCCTTAACAATCGATGGCGTCAAATCCATGACAAGAATTACGCTTCTCAAATAACCGGTCTACAGCGGTGGTTAGCGCCAGGCCGGATCATTCTGGAATTCGCTACGGATGAACCGCTTCTGATCCAGCGGCATCCAGGATGATTCAATTGCTTGAAGAATCAGGTTGCGAATGTCATCATAATCACGATCAAACTTACTTGCGAGTAGTCTGAACTCCTGTGCCAGGCTGGTATTGAACATGACTGGATCATCGGTATTGATAGTTATCATCAATCCGGCATCGATATAATTGCCCACCGGGTGATCCCGGAATCTATTGACAGCACCAGTACAGACATTTGAGGTGGGACAAACCTCCAGCGGAAGCTGTCGTTCAGCCAGATATTCAACCAGTGCTGGATCCTCTATCGCACTGGTACCATGTCCAATACGGTCAACCTTAAGATAATCTATCGCCGCCCGGATACTTGCGGCACCGGCAGCTTCACCGGCGTGTGCACTGGTACGGAATCCCATGTCCCGGGCTTTCTTGAATACCTGTTCAAACACCTCCGGTGGAAAGTCCTGTTCCGAACCACCGATGCCAATACCGATTACACCCAGATCCCGCACTTCCCGGACCTCAGTCAGTGTCACGGCCGCTTTATCCGGACCAAAGTCTCGCACCAGATCGGCCACCAGGGCTATATCAACCTCCGGTACCTTTGCAAACCCATTCCTGATAGCTTCGGTAAGTTCTTGTGTCCTGAGCCCGTAACGGGTGAAATCCGGAGGCGAATAAAAAGCTTCGGTATACCGGATATTCTGTTTGGCCAGCTCGTGCGCCACTGCTTCCGCAATCAGTGAAAAGTCCTCGTATTCTCTTAAGAACTGGTTTTTCCAGGCCCAGGTGTCGATGAAATGTGGGAAATCCACGTACACGAATTTCTCACGTAATGCTGTCTCATTGGGCACCTCACTATTACCTCCATACTTTTGCACCAGTTGCCAGAGGGTATTCAGGGGAATGGCGCCTTCAAGATGGATATGGAGTTCCAGTTTGGGAACCAGGTCAAACCAATCGGCTGCTGTTTTTTGATTGTATTCAGACATGATTATTAAATGCAATTTACAGGATAAAGTCCCTTTCAGCATTGATGAAAACTCATCTATTAATTATTAGAATAATTATTGAAAAAAGTATTGCATTGATAAAATATATCAATTATATTGTTGTAAACCAGTTTACAATACAAACTATATTACACTACAAATGCAAATAAGGAACAACATAAAATGGAATCTAAAATCAATCTGAAACAACTGGATATCGACAAATTAATCCACGAACCCGCCCGCTTGAAAATCATGGCCCAATTATATGTTGTCGCGAGTGCAGATTTTGTCTTTATTATGCGACAGACTGGACTGACCCAGGGTAATGTGTCGGGGCACTTGAATAAATTGGAGCTAGCGGAATATGTGGAGATCGAAAAAGGGTATGCAGGAAAACGGCCCCGGACAACCATTTCCCTTACCAAGAAAGGACGCGAAGCTTTTAAGCACTATGTAGCGGGTATGCAGCAGGTTTTCGAAGGATTGGTTGATTAATCTAGATCAATTGATTGGTATTGTCGATTAAACTATTATAGGATCACTTATAAGAGAATTATAAAATATCACTGCAAATCACGGAGGGGCGCGGGGCTTAATGTGCTCCGGAGGAGGGACTTGAACCCCCAACCTAGTGGTTAACAGCCACCCGCTCTACCATTGAGCTACTCCGGAATTGTTTCCATGACTTCAGTGACTCTGAGGTCAATTCTTTAAAAAAGCGGGGCGAATTTAGCTAAAAATTCCTGCCTGTAAAAGGGCTACATTTCCTTTTCAGCCGTTAATTGCCTGCCATCAGCAAACAAACCGCCTTTTCGCTGTTCATCAGTAATATGGATAATACCGTCTGCATCATGCGATTTGCCAAATACAGCATGGATGGACTTTAAACCGCCCAGCCATTTGCGTTTATCACAGATGTACAGCAGATCACCTTCCCGAGCTTTCATCTTGCGCATATCATTCTGTGACATGCCAATGATATTGCCCTCACCTTCTACAATTTTCCAATTCACTACGATAGTTTCGCCTTCCAGATCGTTAACTTTGCTGCCTTTAAACCGCTCACGAGCTGTTTCGAGTGACCAAGAAGTGAGACCTACCGTATTGTAGACTTCATCATAATGTCCGAAATAGGTTACTGCCACCGGCACAGTCAAGATCAACAGCATGGCATCAATCATCAATAGCGAAAATGATCCGAAGTTCAGAGCGATCATTATGAAAAGAACCACGCCCAGTCCAATTAATACGTAGGCAATTTGCCGGTGATTGCTGGCTGCTTTAAGTTTTTGGACAACATTTTTCTGAAAGTGCGTGGTATAAGTAACCAGTACTCCAACGCCAAAGCATACCAGCATATTATACAATGCCCGGATATAGGAATATGGATGATCAGGATTCATAGTAATGCCGTGATCTACCGGGGCAATCAAGATACCGGGATAACGGGCTCCAAGAATCATCAATGCTACTCCGCCAATAAAAGTGGTCATCACGGCTGCGGGAGTGAATTTTTTCCAGAATACACCCAGGAAGATAGCTATCACCAATGGCGGTGTCAGCGTGGAATGGAAAAAGCCATGGGCTTCATAAACAGTGGGGAAATTCTTGAAAGCCAGTACAGCCAATACACCGGTCGCGGTAATAACGATCGATACGATCCGGGCAGCAAATAATTCCTTTTTCTCGTTAGCTGGCGCGGATATCCGACTTTTTTGGAGAAATTTCTTAGTCGGCCGGTAAACATCATTGATGAAAATCGCAGCTGTAGCATTAATTAACGTATCCACTGTGGACATTAAGGCTGCAGTCAGAGCCGCCATGATAAATCCGAACACACCGGGCAGCGCAACAATACTGGCCACAACAACAAATATCTGATCCGGGGAAGTATTGGGCGATACCACCGACGGATCGGCCAAGGAAATTGCTTTACCAATCCAACCGGCATTGCCAACTACTATGGCAGAAATAGGCAGCATGAAAAGAATATTGAATGCAGCCGCTTTACGGCCTTCATTGACACTGCGAGTCGCCATAAACCGCATGATTAATCCCTGGTTCATAAACAGGAAACCAATCGATCCGGCCACACCATCCTGCCAGAATATACCCACAAAATTAAAGCTCGCGGGATTATTATAATGCGCCAGTGGTAATTTCCATTCCACCGGTAACAGATTCCAGAATATACCAAAATCGCCGATATAATCTATTCCCAGGAAAAATAGAAACAGACCGGCGAATATCAAGATAAAGCCCTGCAGCAAATCGGTAAAAATAACCGCTGTCTGCCCCCCATAGGTAATGTAAATACCGGTTATGACGGCAATTACAATCACTGCCCGCATCAGGGTTATGTCCACCGCTGTTCCCATGATACTGAATGCTTCCGGCAACATGGGCAGTACTGCTTTACCAAGTGTTAAAAAACCAATTCCGATGTAACCTATCATATACATCATCAGCAGAATTGTAGCCAGGAAGCGGGCCGAAGGACTGAACCTTTTTTCAAAATACTCAGGAATCGATCGCACCTTGGAATAAACGATGATCGGTAACCAGCCGAATAAGAAAAAAGGCACGAAGAACCAATCATTGATATAGGTCATGGTTGAGGAGAAACCGTGTTCGAAGGCCTTGGCGGAATATTTTACAAAGCTATGGCTACCGACCCCGGTGGCGACAATTGACATGGCAATCAGCCACCAGGCAAACCGGCGACCACCAAAAAAGAAATCCGATGTATTACGGGTATAGCGGCCGAAATAACTGCCAAACAACATGATGCCTATAAAATACAGGACCATGACGATCCAGTCGGTGGAGGTTCCGATATTATGATACGTTTCCATAGATCACCAGTATATTGCTGCTACGGTTAATAGTCCATGCATCACTACGAACCAGAAGAAACCGAAAATCAGCACCCGGTTCCAGAAGCGATGTTTCTTAATCTGCAGATTGATCGCTCCGCTTTTGCGGATTATTATCATACCCAGTAGAAAAAACAGGCCACCAACGATATATAAATACAAATAAGGCAGCCATGTGTGTTGGAATGTTAGCATAATCTGATTACCTGTTTTATATCAGTTGAAGATTACAAATCTCTATTTCAAACTACAACTGTAATCCGATGCAAATTATTTAATCCTGTCAAACTCCGGCTTTAACAAATCGTAGGTTTCCAGCAGACCTTGAACCATTACCTTGGTGTGGCCGATAACCGGCATCACATTCGTATCCCCCACCCAGCGCGGCACAACATGATAATGGATATGTTCTCTGATTCCAGCGCCGGCAGCCTCACCGATATTCGCTCCAAAATTGAATCCCTGGGGCTGCATTGTCTTTTCTAATATACCCATACATAACTCCGCCAGCTCCATAATCTCAATATTAGTTGCCTGATCGAACTCGTGGGTATTATCACAATGCTTGAAGGGTGCGATCATCAGGTGTCCGTTATTGTATGGATATAGATTCATCAGCACACAGCAAAATTGACTGCGGTAAAGGACCAGATTGTCACGGTCAGTGGACTGGGCCGGCTTATCGCAGAATATGCAGCCTGCTTCCTTAGGGGCCTTGATGTATTCCATGCGCCAGGGCGCCCAGAGTCTATCCATGATTATGGCTGATGGTTGAGGGTTGAGGGATTTGGATCATAATTATATTCTTTAACTGTTTTGGGAGCTAATTCTGATCGAAGCAAATATTTTCTTAAACTCCGAAACTTCCTTAATGAATTCAGTTAGTTCGGCTCTTTTGTCAGCAGCAACAAATTCATTAGAAATTCGTAACCAGTAGTGTGCTTCACGACATTCTTTACTTACTATAGCTATTTTATGAGCGAAATCACGTTTCGACTCAGCTGCTTGGGCTTCTTCATAATTGGCACCTATTGCAGTAGCCGAGCGGACTAACTGTGGGACGAGATGATATAAAAGCTGGTCTTTAGAAAAGGGATACAAAAATTTTATCGTCCGGCAACTAAATAAAAATGTCCGGTCTAGCAATTCCTGTGTCCTCTCATCCATCAACCATCACTCCTATTCTTCGTCCTCTTTCTTGGACGCTGCGATCACTTTTTTCTCCAGGTCTTTGGGCAGCTCCTCATAATGGCTGAATTCTTCACTGTGAATTCCGCGACCACCGGTTAAAGATCGGATAGTTGTGGAATAATGATAGAGTTCAGCCTGGGGAACCAGCGCCTTGATTATCTGGAAACCACCATCGGAATCCATACCCAGAATTTTACCGCGTCGGCCGGAAATATCACCCATTACGTCGCCCATAAATTCGTCCGGTACTTTGACTTCAATCGTCAGGATCGGCTCCAGCAGGCAGGGTTTGGCACTCATGAATGCTTCCCGGAAGGCCTGTTTCCCCGCAATTTGGAAAGCAATATCTTTCGAATCCACCGGATGCTGTTTCCCATCATAGAAATCGACTTTCAGATCAACGACACGGCAGCCTGCCAGCACACCATCTTGTTCGGCGGCTTTAACACCTTTTTCCACTGAAGGAACGAAAACTCGATCCACGTTTTGACCTACCAAGGAATCGCAAAATTCAATTCCCTCACCCCGCCGCTTGGGTTCGATCCGCATCCATACTTCCGCAAACTGTCCAGCACCGCCGGATTGTTTCTTATGACGATATTTTGATCCACCCTTACTTTTGATTGTTTCACGGTAGGGAATCTTTGGTTCGGTGGTGACGATTTCGACATTGAAACGATTCTGCAATCGGTTGGCAATTACTGTTAAATGCAGCTCCCCCTGGCCGGATATGATAGTTTGTTTCAATTCTGAGTCGACGCGGTACACAAAGGTGGGATCTTCCTCATGAAGGGTGGACAGGCCCACTGCGATTTTTTCTTCATCACCTTTTGCCTTAGGACGAATCGCAGTATGAATATTCGGTTTGGGATATTCTACCGGTGAAATGACGATTGATTTTTTAGCACCGCACAAAGTATCACCGGTATGTGTATTTTTCAATTTCACAACCGCACCAATGTCCCCGGCATGAAGGGCGTTCACGGTTGTCCGGTTCTTCCCATTCATAACAAAAAACTGGCCGAAGCGCTCGGAACCACCCTGCACCGAATTTCTGAGATCAATACCAGTTTTCAACACACCGCTACAAATACGAAAAAACGATAATTCGCCCACATGAGCTTCACTGATAGTTTTAAAAATACGCACAACCGGATCGGGATCGCTTAAATTAACTTCAACTTTCTTATCAGTCTTGCTATCCTTGGCCATGATTGTTGCGCGGTCATCCGGTGTAAAACCATATTTAGCGATAAAGTCCATTAAACGGCTCACGCCAATATTGCTAATTCCAGCCGCACAGAATATTGGGATGAACACCTCTGATCGCAGGGCAGCGTGAATTCCATTGCGCATTTCATCTTCACTGAGTCCACCCTGTTCGAAAAATTTCTCCAGCAGACTGTCATCGGACTCGGCAACATACTCGATCAACGCTTCGTGCATTTCATCGGCCTTATCAACCCATTCTCCTGTGGGATCAGCTTCATCATATTTACCACTGCCATCAGTCTTAAAGGTCAGTACCTTTTTCCGCAGTACATCCAAAATCTGGTTGAAAGCAGGTCCGGCGTTGATAGGTATTTGCATCGGAAAAACATTATTTCCGAACCGTGCTTTGGCTTTAGTCAACACATCGTCAAAATTGGTATGCTCTTTATCCAGGGCATTGACCACTAAAATTTTGGGGATCCCAAATTGGGTAGCATAATTCCAGACCTGTTCCGTACCCACTTCAACGTTCTGGTTGGCATGAATCGCCACCAATGCAAAATCAACGGCGCTGAGGGCAGCCAGTGCTTCACCGGTAAAGTCTGCATACCCCGGTGTATCGATAAAATTAAATTTCTTACCCTCCCACTCGGTACTCAGTAGTGTAGAGTGGATTGAAATTTGCCGTTCCTGTTCGTCATCATGGTAATCAGAAGCAGTATTGCCATTGGCAATTGAACCCAACCGATTGATGGCACCACCAGTGGCCAGGATGGATTCGCTGAGCATTGTTTTTCCACTGGCGCCGTGTCCAACCACGGCAAAATTGCGTAAATCACTTGATTGATATTCGATCATAAAATTATCCTTTTTGACTAATTTGATTTCTACTGTTTAAAATATTATTCAGCTTATTTATTGATAAGATTCAGTCCTAATAGTAATCTTTGTATATCTGTGATTCAAGGTTTTTTCAAATCCTGTGTGCTCAACAAGGACAAATTGACTTTTTCTATATAATCCCGCAGAGCCGGCATTAGATATACCGATGATAAATCCAATTCGTTAAACGCTGAAGCCAATATTCTTAATTTCTGTTCAATTGGTCGGTGCTTGTTCACTACAATGCAGGTTTCTTCATCAATCCGACATCCACCACCTACAAAATTCCCTTTATCTTCGATCAGCCTGATTCCCAGCCGTTCGGACAGTGCTTCAAATTGCTGATAAAGCTGTTCCGGTTTCATTCCAACGTCCCATCATAGCAATTCGTCTCGTTTTTCGGTTTTGAGTTTTTCTACTAAATCCTTTATCATTTCAACCTTATCGCTGGGAACAACCAGGGTAGCATCCTTAGTGTTTACAACCACCAGATTATCGATACCGATGATTGATGTAAACCTTCCATCGGATTGGATTAAATTGTTACTCCCATTCAGAATCATTCCGTCCCCACGAATAACATTCTGATTAGTATTCTTTGGTGCCAGATCATGTACCATGTTCCAGGAACCTACATCGCTCCATTCGTATTGACCCTTGATGACGTAAATATTGCGTGATTTTTCCAGCAATCCATAATCGATTGAATCGGCATTGATTTCATCCCAGATATCATAAATGGCTGAGCTGGAATCTTTTTTCCATCGTTTCCGAATTAAATCCAGGTTATGGAACAGATCGGGCATGTGCTGCTGGAGTTCGTTAAAAAGTGTTTTAATCTCCCAGATAAACATCCCGCTGTTCCAAAGAAAATCCCCACTCTTCAGAAATTTACGGGCCAGGCTGACTGGGGGTTTTTCCGCGAATGTTTTTACCTGGTAAGCATCCAGGTGATCATCATCACTGTTCTGATCAAACTGGATATAGCCATATCCGGTTGACGGAAAGGTCGGGGTTATTCCAATCGTTACCAGCGAATGTCTCTTGCGTGCCAAATGGGAGGCAGTTGTTAATGATTTTTCAAACTTACGATGCCCGACAACCAAATGATCCGCCGGGAATACTCCCATGATGCCGTCATTTTGTTCCATGCGAATGCGCAGAGCTGCTAAACCGATACAGGGCGCCGTATTCTTTCCGCTGGGTTCAACCAATACATTTTCCGGTTTCACGTATTTAATTTCATTTCGAATGGTATCCGCCAATTGCTCGCCAGTAATTATATAGATATCTTTAACTGACGGTATTTTTTTCAGACGATCAACCGTCATCTGCAACATTGATGTATCACCAATAATATTTAACAATTGTTTAGGTCGTGCTTCACGACTATACGGCCAAAACCGAGTTCCTCTTCCTCCGGCCATAATTACGCAATACATGCTTATTGCACCTCCTTGGATTCAATCATTGGTAATTCAATAATCCAATTGGTTCGCACTTCGACCGTGTCAGGATAAAGATAAAACCACTCACTATGCATAAATGGGAAAGCAGTTCCATGATCAAAACGCTGATTCTGATTCCTGTCCTGAAAAACCATTAAATTATAATAGCCTTCAGGAATATTATCGAATCTAAATAACGAGCCTGAATTTACAAAAGATATCTGGTTGTACGATGAATTTTCCACGGCAGTGAGCCGTAAAACAACCGGTTTTCTGTCCAAATTAACGATACCTTCAATGCCACCACGCCCGATTGGCTTTCCAACTTTGATTTTTATCGATACCAGGGAATCAGCCAACGGATTTCCATCGTGAGCAGTGAGGCTGTCACCGGTCAACTCCAGATTATATATATGGTCGGAAAGCCAACCATCCAGGGGCATTATTCCAGCTTGTAATGCATTGACAGAATCAATGATTACCGCTACTGCAATACTATCATCATAAACCATCGCTAACGCTTTTGAGCCGGGCCAGTTGGCCACCGGTTTATTTAACACCATATCAACCTGGCGTTGATTTGATTTTATGGTAATAGCGGATGGTGGTTTGATCAAAGCCAGGTGGGCAGTATCCCGTTCGGATGGTACTCTGACCATAATCACAGCCGAATCCAATACCTGGTCAAATATATCGACCATCCCATCGACCCGTAAAGTTATTTTATAAGCAATTATAGAATCACGACTGATCACAATCAGTGCACTGCTGTCCAGCGGATCAATGAAATTATCAACAGGAATTATTGTAGTAATACTGTCATCCCCGGTAGCCATGATCCGCTGGGAGGGCTGCTGGAGATCATTGTTGAAGGAGAGGCGACCCCAGCGATTGCCGTTCCACTCTCCTCGCAGTAGCCGCAACGGTTGTGGTTCCTTCCACATTGGTAGATTCACTCCGGTAACCAGGCTATCAATTGTCATATCAATCTGCTTATCCCTGAAAACACCATATTCCACGCGTGCCGTATTTAGCCCCAGTCCAGCACCGGAACGGCTTACCGCCAGAATCTGATAAACCGCCGGCCTTAAGAACTGAAATCCGAATTGCCCGTTATCGTCAGCGTCAGTAATAAAATGTGGTCTCTCGGCAAAAATAGAATCGGTAGTATTAACAAGTGACAAGTCCCATAAATGAATTGCGGCAGGACCGGTATTAAAATATACATAACCCTCGATTATACCTTGTTCGATTTTATCGCCGGTACTATAGGCCAGGTGAACCGGTTCGGCCAGCTCAACTCCATGTTCATCTTTTAACTGACGGCCGATTGTAAGGATGTAAGTTTGTTCGACAATCAGTGAATCGGGTAAGGTTACAATAATTACATCATCCCTGTATTCCAACTCCAATGATAATTCGGACACAGGTGACAGAGTAAAACCCGCATCAACTGAATTTTCATCGATATATTCAGAAAATTCTAGCGTTATTTCCGTTCCACTGGATATTCGTAGAGTTTCACTGGGTGGATCGGCTGAAATCAAAAAAGGAGGTGTTGTATCTTTCGGTCCACCAGTAGGTGGGCCGACCGCAGCGCAGCGCCAGACCAAAACCATTAAAACGGCCGTCAGAATCGGAATCTGTAAAAACAGTAACGATTGATTATGTCGATATTTCAGCATTCAGGATACAGGGAATTTCCCGATAATAGGTCATTTCATCCAAGGTAACTTTCGTTGTTACACACCATATTTTTACACCAGCCAGATCTGCAGCCTGCAGGGCGCTAGCGAAATTCGGGTCACGCTCGTACATTGGGCGGAAACTTTCAGCATCAGAACGCTGGCAGACAAACAAAATTCCAGCAGCGACTCCCTGCTCAGCTAATTCAGCCAGCGCATTGGCATGGTGGGTTCCCCGGGCGGTCATCGCATCTGGGAATTGGGCAACTCCATGCTGGACAAAAGTAACCGATTTCACCTCCAGAAAAAAGGGCACCCATTCCTGGTTCCGAAGCAAAAAATCGAATCGATGACGCCCATGTTTTACCTCCGACCGGTCCAATTCATACTCGGCCAGCATGGGCAGTCCCCTGCTCTCTAGCTCCAGTTTCACAAAACGATTGGGTAACGTTGAAACAAGCGAAATCAACTCGCTGCCCTGCCGAACCATCACGGTAGAATACCGCGTCTTGCGTAGCGTATTATCCGGTGCTGGACGAAGATAGACTTCAGCCCCTTCAACTAATAATTCCTGCAACCGTCCCGGGTCCGGCAAATGGCTTTCAACTACAACTCCATCTAACTCCACCCTGGTTATAAAGCGGTTCGGCCGTTCAAAAAACCGTCCGAGTAGTAAAGGTCCCGCAATTTTCATAGCTGAAAATTAAGCGAAAATAGATAATGAATTATGGATTATGGGCAATCTGGAGGCGAATCGTACATCGACACAGTAGAATTGCAGAGTAGCAGGGATTTAGAGTAGCGTAGAAATATGCTCCAGAATTCTTAGCAATACTATTCCGGCCTGCCAGGAACAATACCGCTAATTGAAAATACAAACTTAGTCTAAATGGTTTTGTAATTTCAATCTGAACTCAGAAGGTATATTGGCATTCTTGCAACAAATAAAATAAAGTAATGAAAGTTTGTTTTAACAATGAACATTTTTCGTAAAGTGATCGTTCTACTGCTGACCGTAATACCAGTGTTGGTTAACGGCCAAAATTTCACCATTGCCCGTATACATTACGGCGGTGGCGGTGACTGGTACAGCGACCCCAGCAGTCTGCCAAATCTACTGCGTTATGTCAATACTAATACCAACCTTAATGCTGCCTTTGAGGAAGTCCAACTTAAACTGACCGACAAAGAATTATACAATCATCCGTATCTATATTTAACCGGGCATGGCAATATCCGGTTCACCGATGAAGAAATCACTCGTTTAAGGGAATTTCTGTTGCGGGGAGCCTTTTTACATGTTGATGATAATTATGGCCTGGACGAATCCTTCAGACGAGAAATGCATCGTCTGTTTCCCGATCGCGACCTGGTGGAATTATCCCACGACCACCCGATATTTCACAGCTATTTCGACTTCCCGTCTGGTTTGCCTAAAGTACATGAGCATGACAATCAACCACCCCAGGGCTTTGGAATATTTGATGAAGACCGCCTGATCGTGTTCTATACATATGAATGCGATCTGGGTGATGGCTGGGAGGATGAGGAGGTTCATCATGATCCATTTCAAATCCGGGAAGCCGCTCTTCAAATGGGTGTGAACATTATCTGGTATTATTTGACACAATGACCAAGCCGATCACCCGGCATCTCCAGTGGATCAAACGGGCAGCCATAAAATCTGATCTGCAATACCTGTCCTGGCTTGGCTACAGTGGGTGCTTGGTATTAATCCTTTGTGCTATTCTTGTTGAATCCATATTTTATTTATCCGCCGCCTTGCGTTCGCAGGTGCTGGCTATAACCGCTGGTATTGGTTTAATATTGATAATTGCCGGTTTAATCCTGTTCCTGCTGTATAGAATTGATCGATTAATCCGTTATCAGCCTGCTGTACTTGCCCGCCGTGTTGGGGAGCTGAACTTGCCAAGTCTACCTAAACCAGACACTCTGATCAATGCCCTTCAATTGGAACGTTCCCTCGCCAAAAGCCATTCCCAACCACTCAGCAGGGTTTATATTGATAAGGTAAAACAAATTCTGTCCCAATTGATTCCCGGCAGCATATTCCCCCGGACAAAGATCCAATTCTGGAAAAATATTACCTTAGGATTATTAACAGTTTTCATCTTGCTGGTTCTGACCTTCTGGACTCCGCTTACGGCTGCCTTTTACCGTTGGGCTCATCCGTCTATTGAATTCCCGGTTCCCAAACCATTTCATCTGATCAGTCAAACTAAAAATGTCGATATACTCGGTGGTGAAGATGTGGAAATTGTAATCCAGAGTATCGGGGCTACACCAGATTCGGTATTGGTTGAATTGCTGACTACCATGGTAACAATGGATACTCCCAATCGGATAGCTCCAACGGTAATCTATCATAAGATTGGCGCCCAATCACCGGGTAACTTTGTTTTACAATTAACTGATATTTACCAGGATTATATATACCGGGGTATAGTCCCGGCCACATATTTCTGGCAACCCTGGAAGGAAGTATCATCCGAAACATATCGGTTGTCAGTTACTGATCGACCAAATTTTGAGGACTTTACCATAAAAATTATACCCCCGGCTTATACCCGCTTACCGCTACACAGTCAAAAAGGTAATCAGGCAAATGTGCAGGGTTTACCGGGTTCGACAATCAGTATTCTATTGAAATCAAATCATGTACTGTCCAAGGCATTTATTCAATTAGATGATATCATTAATCCGTTGTCGATCCATGGTAGGCGCGCAGAAGGCAATTTCATCCTGGAAAAAGAAGGATCATTCACCGTCAATATTCAGGACCAGCGTGGAATTACCAATCGTGATCCAATTCCATACCATTTGCAGATTATTCCTGATTTGGCACCAGATCTAAAAGTTATCGAACCGCCCCCATTGGTGGAACTGGGTGATAATCAATCGATCCCGATTCATTTGTCAATTGCCGATGATTTCGGATTCTCCAATCTACAAGTTGGTTACGAGATCAGGCGACCGGCATTTATAGACACCGAACCATTCACCGCAATATTCACAATCAGCGAGCTGGATCATTCCGTCCCCTCGCAAGAAATCTATTCCGTTTGGGACCTCATTGACATGGACCTTTTTCCAGAGGATGAAGTGCATTACCATTTCGAGTTGTATGACAACGACGACGTATCAGGTCCGAAAAAATCTATATCAGCCAATTTCATAGCACGATTACCATCGCTGGCCGACCTGTTTGAATCCATGGCAGCGAGCGAAACAGAATTGTACGATGAACTGGAACTGGAAGCAGATGAACTGCAGGCCATTACCGACCAACTGGAACAGGCACAGTTAGACCTATTGAAAAGCGATGAAATTGACTGGGAGCAACAGCAGGCCTTACAGCAGACTCTGGAGAAAACACAAAAAGAGATCCAGCAATTCCAGGAATTCTTGGAGGCAATGGAACAGTTGACTGAAGCGGCAGACAAGCACGGACTATTCTCCGAGGATATGCTGAATAAATTTCAGCAACTCCAGGAACTTGTCTCTGAGCTTATTACGCCAGAAATGCTAGCGAGTATTGAACGGATGAACAAGGCGTTGGAAAACCTCGACTCAAAAGATATATTGTCCGCATTGGAAGATTTGTCCGGTAACCTGGAACAGCTCGAGCAGCAGCTCGATCGATTCATAGATATATTTGAACGGATCCGCGCCGAACAATCACTGGAAGAGGTTCGTGAAAGAATGGAACAGCTGCTGGAACAGCAGACTGCATTACATGAAAAACTACAAAACACTCCCGAGACCAGTGATCCATCAGACTTGGCCCGCCTGGCTTTTGATGAAGAACGTAACCATTCAGAATTTCAGAACATCCGGGATGTAATGGAGGAAGCAGCTGAAACTATGGAACAGTTCAGCCCCCAGACCTCGCAAGAATTAATGGAATTGAGTGAATCACAGCTCGCGGAAAATGCCAGTAGTGATTTGGAAAATGCTGCTTCCGAATTGAAACAGCAACAGATCCTCGCAGCCTTGCCCCATAGTCAGCAGGCTATCGCCGATCTGGAACAGATTCAGCAACAATTCAGTGCTATTCAACAACAGTTTCAGGATCAAACCGTTAATGAAATGGCCTCACGTTTCCAGGCAATAATGCGCGATTTACTGACCTTGTCAAAATCACAGGAAAAACTACATAATACCACTGCCAACCTGTCGCGCAATTCACCCCGACTGGGACAGGCTGCCAACCTGCAGCTGATGCTCCGGGATCAATTGAAACAAACTATTGCCTCGCTGATGGATCTATCGCGGGAAACATTTGCTGTAACACCGGAAATAGGTAAAGCCATTGGGATGGCTAACGCACGGATGCAGGAAGCCCAGCAGAGCCTGGAACAACGTAACGGATCACGAGCCCGGAAACAACAGTTGTCGGCCATGCAATCAATGAACGAAGCAGCCCTGGCCATTCACCATACAATGCAAAATATGCAGCAATCTGGTTCTGCCAGTGGTTTCGAGCAATTTCTGAAGCGCATGCAACAGATGAGCGAACAGCAGCAGGGTATCAACAACCAGGGAATGCAATTGGCCCTGGGACAGATGGCGGCTGCTGCCCAACAATCCCTGATGAAAAGGCTTTTACAAGAACAACAGCAAGTGCGGAAATCGCTGCAACAGGTGATGAATGAAATGCAACAATCTGGTGGGAAACAGGGCTTGGGCGATCTGAATGGGATCGCTCAGGAAATGGATGAAGTCATCAAGGATCTCCAGCGCCGCCGGTATACCCGGCAAACTCAGGAACGTCAGGAACGAATTCTGTCGCGGATGCTGGATAGCCAGCGATCCCTGACACAGCGTGATTACAAACAGGAACGGAAATCCCAGGTGGCCAGACAAATTATTTACTCCGGTCCAGCCGGTCTGCCGGCCGATCTGGGTCAGCGCCGCAGCCTGGTCCTGGAAGCGCTCAATCGAGCAATGAAATCGGGATATCCCCGGGATTATCAGAATATGATTCGGCGCTATTTTGACACCATTAGTCAGGAAGAAACCCCACCAGAACAGGAACAATAAATGATCCGACGATTATTATTTCTGATAATTTTGGTGTTCTCAAGCTTAACGGCTCAAGTCAAAGTGATTCCCCGTGGTGGCGATGCTCTGCGGCGCGCTCAGAATATGGAGCGCCAGGGTAATCCCGAGGGCGCACGTGAAATTTATTACGACATTCTCGAATCCAATCCCCGCCACCGTCAAGCTTACCAGAATCTGAAAAATAACCTGATGAGTTCCGGATTGCATGACGATGCGATTCAGATAATTAAATCTTATTTAAATCATAATCCCCAAGATATTTCCAGCCAGATTGCATTGGGCGAAATCTATTATCTAATGGGTCAAAAAGAGTCTGCATTTCAATACTGGATTGATTTGGAAAAGCAATTCCAGTTTAACCAGAATTATTATCGGACTTTGATCTATACCCTGGCTCGGCTATCGCTGACCGCCGAAATGGATTCACTGGCTAAAAAGGCAAGACAACAATTCAACGATCCCGGATTTCTGGCGGTTGATCTGGCTAATCATTATCATTCCAGGGGAGCCGCGGCCAAGGCCTCCGATGAGTTTATCAATCATCTGCTGGCACGGCCAAAGCAAGAGAAATATGTGATGGATCGTATTTTATTGCTGAGCGATAAATCGGAAAACCAGGTTCAGATCGAGACCGCATTACTGAATCGTATTAATGATAACGAAGCCCAAATTCGAAAAATTCTGACCGGTTTTTATTTTAAAATTCAACGCTATCATTCCGCTTATGAACAACATCTGGAACTGGGTTTAATACGGCCCACAGATTTCGACCGCTGGTTGAAATTTGCCGCTGATCTGCGCTCGGAGCGCCAATATGAAATTGCCATTGTGAGCTACCAAACCATTTTGGGAAATGATCGTTCGGCGATACCTCCTCAAGTAATTGGGGCAGCCTTGTTGGGAATGGGACAGTGTTTCGAAGATCAAATCATTCCATACAATACCCGCGACAGGCTGGTCCGGTTTTACCCGGATAATCTGGTATTTGAAAATCATTTTTACGGGGCACCAACAATATCTACAGCGCCGCTAGAAAACTCATTTCGCCTATATGATTCAGTGCTGGTGGAATTACCCAGTTCCGCTGTCATGGCCAGTGTTTATTTCCGGTTGGGTGAAATAAAGTACAGGATAACCAGAGATTTTGATGGTGCATCCCAGGCATATCAAGCTGCGCTGAAAGCGAAGCCTAAACGCGATCTGATACCGCAAATAAAATTACGGATTGGTGATATCAAACTCGCTAAAGGAAATACCGCCCTAGCCCAGAAATATTATCTGGAACAGCTGTCAACCGATCAGAAACAGAACAGCATCAGTCCTTTTCTTCTTCGACTGATCCAGGCCAATTTGCTGGCCGGTGATATTGAATCGGCTTTGACTCTAACGGAAACAACATTACAGAACGCATCTCCTGACCAACCCTTTTTCAATGACCTGATGGAAATTCAGGATCTGATTACAACCCATTTCGCTAATAGCCCTGAGGCCGATCAAGCAGCTTTTAAAATATTCATGGAGGCCGAAAATCTGATCCGCCAAAATAAACTCAGCCAGTCCGCCGATTTGCTCGATGCTTTACGAAACGGGTATTCCCAATCGACAATTATCCCCTGGGTTACCCTGCGAGCCGCGCTGATAAATTCCAGCCTGGAAAAAACCGAACCTGCCCTAGCTCTGGCACAGGCTCTAAATGAAACACCGCTGGCTGATCTCGGGCTAACCCTGACTGGTGAGATCTATGAAACCAAGGCTTACAATATAGAAACAGCTTTGATTTATTATAATCGACTATTGGAAGAATATCCTCTGTCAATCATGGTAGAGCCGGTACGCTTTCGCATCCGCGAACTAAATCAAAATTACGGGAGTTGATGTGAGATACATAATTACTTGCTTGATGCTGGTTAATTTGTTGTCCTCTCAAAAATTACTGATCCCCATGGATCAGATCCAAAAAGACCATTTGAAAACATATGGAATTGCCTATTGGATACTGGAACGTGAGATCAATGTGGAATGGCTTCTCAATTACCGGGGTGGTTCATTTTTAGTCGATTCATATGATATAATCCAACAGGAATGTCGTATTCGGGGTGTTTCATTTGAAGCGATAGATCCAAGTGCACTGATCAACATTTACGGTGAAATCGAAAATAGTAATATGGATATCGTTTTACTGGAAAAAGCACCCCGCATCGCCATATACACACCACCAGGTAAACAACCCTGGGATGATGCGGTAACCCTCGCTTTGACGTATGCTGAAATCCCCTATGAAACATTATGGGATCGCGAAGTACTGTCCGCGCAATTGGACCGATTTGACTGGTTACACTTGCATCATGAAGATTTCACTGGCCAGTATGGAAAATTTTATCGCAACTATAGTAATGCAGGTTGGTATATCGAACAACAGCAACATTTTGAAGCAATGGCAGTCAATCTGGGATTCGCTTCGGTTCATGAAGAAAAAAAGGCTGTTGCAATAGCCATCAAAAATTATGTGCGCCAGGGAGGCTTTCTTTTCGCCATGTGCTCTGCAACTGATTCCTATGATATTGCGCTTGCCATGGAAGGTTTCGATGGCGTCGCGAGCATATATGACGGGACGCCGCCCGATCCACAGGCACAAGCCAAGCTGGATTATACCAAAACATTTGCTTTCACCGATTTCAAAATAATCATTGATCCACTGGTTTATGAATATTCCGATATTGATTTCCCCCCCAGTAATAATCCTGTTACGCGGGGGGCCGAGCGTGATTATTTTACCCTGTTTGAATTTTCAGCCAAATATGATCCGGTGCCAACCATGCTAACTCAGGATCATGTGGCAGCAGTAAAAGGGTTCATGGGGCAGTCAACCGGGTTTCACCGATCAAAAGTCAAAAAACATATTGTCATTATGGGGGAAGATCCTGCTTCGGATCAAGTCAAATACCTGCACGGTAATTATGGCAAGGGAACATTTACATTTTTGGGTGGGCATGACCCTGAAGATTACCAGCATTTCGTAGGGGACCCGCCGACCGATTTATCACTGCATCGCAATTCTCCCGGGTACCGATTGATTTTGAACAATGTTCTGTTCCCCGCAGCACGTAAAAAAGAACGCAAGACCTGATCACAACAGACTGAAACCTTTTCCTGCTCGACACGTAGACAGGTAAGAAATAACTACGGAAGCTGAATCATGGAATGCAATTTAGGGAAAATCGATCGACTGCTAAGGGTCACAATTGGAATTGTACTAATCGGATTAGGATTATATTTTAATAATTGGTTGGGTATCATAGGATTAGTACCCCTTCTAACCGGACTGTTTTGCTGGTGTGCTCTTTATGTGCCTCTGAAAATTAATACCACTAATAACAATACCTGATTCAGATTTATAGTATCAAAACCAGCCGGATAAGAGTCCGGCTTTTTTATTGGTTGCCAGGGCGACATCATTTAAACTTTAATGGATAAACGCAAAGGTTAAATATGAAAACCATTCAGGTAAATACTTCCGAACGAATCGATTTTATTGATATAACCGGTGAAGTCCGGGCTTACGTCAATACAGTTAATGTGTCCAGTGGTACAATAATCATTTACGTCCCGCATACTACTTGCGGCATCACCATTAATGAACATGCAGACCCGGACGTTGTTCGGGATATCAAAATGCAATTGACAAAGCTGGTGCCGCCCAATGCCGGTTATCAGCACTATGAAGGAAATTCAGACAGTCATATCAAGACCAGTCTGGTCGGCGCTTCAGAAACAGTAATTATTGAGAATAACCAATTAGTACTCGGCACCTGGCAGGGTATTTTCCTGTGTGATTTTGACGGTCCCCGTACTCGCAAGGTGTATTTGAAGATTACCGATTGAAAATATAATTTTGGCAACATCAAATTGTCGTTTCACAACCGTATGAAAACCAAATTGAAACTGTAAAATGCAGTTTTATAAGTACACTGCTCTAGGCAATGATTATATCGTTATCGATCCGTCGGACTTGGTAACCGAACTGACACCCGAACAGATTATCTGCGTTTGTCACCCCCATTACGGAGTAGGTTCGGATGGTTTACTGATCGGACCGTATAAATCAGAACGATGCACATACGGGCTGCGGCTGTTCAATCCCGACGGAAGTGAGTTTGAAAAAAGTGGCAATGGATTGCGCATATTCGGGCGCTACTTGTGGGACCGGAAACTTGTCGGTAAACATGAATTTACTGTAGATACACCCGGTGGTGTTGTTCAGGTAGGGATTTTGAAAAACGGTAGCCAAGTGAGAGTGGCAATGGGACAGATCAGTTTTGATAGTACTATTATTCCGGTGGAAGGTCCGCACCGGGAAGTAATAAATGAAACACTGGAAATTGATGGCCGGACTTATCGTTACTGCACCGCTTCAATCGGTAATCCCCATTGCGTGGTTGTTGCTGATAAAGTGAGCGCTGATTTAGCGAAATCAGTCGGTCCGGTCTTTGAGACAGCTGCCCGCTTCCCGAATCGTACCAACGTGCAGTTCCTGGAAGTGATTGATCGCAACAATATCCGAATCGAGATTTGGGAACGGGGCGTAGGTTACACCCTGGCTTCCGGCAGCAGCAGTTGTGCGGCGGCTGCAGTTGCTCACCGGTTGGATTACTGTGATCAGCAGATCACTGTTAATAATGCCGGTGGTAAAATTATGATAGAAATTGATCCAGATTATTCGATTATAATGACTGGCCCGGTTAGTAAAATCTGCAGCGGTGAAATAGCTTCAGAAATGTTTTTCTCAATCTCCAACCAGTAGTTGTGAATACTATAATATTTAGGATGCTAGGGCAATAGCAGGATCATTTCTTAGCTTTAT
>CAYTPW010000015.1:0-77543 GCA_964439935.1 uncultured bacterium
ATAATAAATGGGCATTTCTGGACACGAAAGATACTTCCTGCCCGACTACCTTGATAATACCGGCAGCCGGCACCGCCAGCAACATACCTAAGGGCCCGAGCAGTGTTCCACCGATCAGCAGGGCGATCATTACCATCAGGGGATGTAGCCCAACACTTTCACCCACCAACTTAGGGGTAACAATATTATTATCCAGTTGCTGGACGATGATGAACATTAAAATAATATCGAAGAAATAAAACGGTGATGGTATTACAATCAATTTATGAGCGATTGCCGCTTCATTACCCAGGTTGTTCATTATTGCTATCAGAATTGCAGGAACCATACCTACAAATGGACCAACCAGAGGAATAAGATTTGCCAAACCGGCGATAATCCCAATAAATACTACCAGGGTCAAGTTGGCCCCAATGGCGTTCAGGATCAAGAGTCCAATTATGGACATGATGGCCACGCTCGCTGCAGCCATGAATTGACCACGTAAATAATTGGATACGGAACGCTCCACGTTGTAAACTAGTCGCAGGCCAACTTCAAAATATTTATTGGGAATGAAATGAACTAGTGAACGCTTGAAATTGTGATAATTCTGCATGACGATCACTGTGAAAATGAGCACCATTACAGCCGTGAAAAAGGCGCTGCCAATAGACCCTGCCAGGGAACCAGCCAAAGAAATCAAATTTTGGAAATAAGAAGTTATATTGCTGACAAAACCGGTTAGCCGTGACGTTAATTCATCACCTTGTGGTAAGCTAGTAGTTATAAAATCCGGTAGTTTAGCGCTGAGATTGGCTACCATGTTCCTGATTATTTCTTCAAAATTATATTTTGATACCTGCTCAATAAATGTTCTTGCTTGACCGGCAAACTGTGAGATAAAACTGCCAATAAAAATGCTGATACCACCGGTAACCGTTATAGTTACAATCAGAACACCGAAGACACGTTTACCAAGTTTTCGTTCCAGCAGATCGACGCTGGGGAGGAGAACGGTGGTAAATAGAAATGCAAAAACCAGCATGATCACTACGGAAGAAATATAGGGCCAGATTATGTATAAGGCGCCCAGGAGCAGGAGGCCGATTATCAGCCGGTAAAACTGAGACCAGGAATCGACTTGTTTAGCCATCGCCGACCTGCTTCTGTGCTTCGGTTAACAGATTGTTGGTGTGTCGTAATCGTTCTACCACAACTTTAGCCAGATTAAGCAGAATCCGGTTACCCAGATCGGGGTTGCGGTCCAACAATGACATCAGGTCCGGACGGAAAAAACCCAATAAAACGGAATGGTCAACGGCGATTGCTGCAGCGGAACGGGGTTCAGAATCCAGTAAGGACATTTCTCCAAAAAAATCTCCATCTCCCAGGACCGCAAAAACATTTCGATCACCCGCCGCATCGTCAGCGAAAATTTCCACTTTGCCTGATAGAATAATATACATACCCTCGCCGGGTGCCAGGCGTTTGAAAATAAAATCTTTTGGTTTATAGGTCCGTTGATGAATTAATTTTTCGATTTCACGGAATTCGCGATTGGTAAAATCGCTGAAGATAGGTACTTGTTTTAGTGTAAGTACGGTGGCGCTTTCCTCTTTTTGCCAGCCGCGAAATATATTTTCCCAGAATGCGTTTTCCAAGGTTCTCTCCTATAATAAATCGTAAGAAAATAACTAGTGTTAATGCAGATGTCAATCTAATTGTGTCAGGGAATCCGAAACCCGTTGCGGCCTCGTTGAAAAGAGCCCTATTTTTATTGGTCGTGAATAAATATATTTTAAATATTTTGATCCCGGTTTTGTTAGTCGGACTAGCAGCCCAGTCTGAACAGGCCAGTATCCAGGATTATCAGGAGGAGATCGAATACCAATCTCAGGCTATTGAGGATCTGAAAAAGGAACTGGAAGCTACCCAGCGGCGGATCCGGGCCGAGATTCAAAAAGAACAGTCCGCCGTACAACGGGTCTCCAGCCTGGAGCAGGAAATTTCGATTGTCGATCGTCTGGTTTCCGAGCTTAAACGGGAGGAGCAGAAAACCGTTCGTGAAATGGATCTGGTGGGAAATAAAATCGCGACCAATGAAAATAAATTAAACCAACTGCGGGAAAGATATGCCCAAAGGGTTGTTAATATATACAAGCGTGGAACACTTTCATCTTTGGAACGGATTTTAAGCTCTACCTCCTGGCGTCAGGCCATTTACCGTGCCAAGTACCTCAAAATTATTTCTGATTATGATAAAAAATTGTTTGTTCAGCTTGAGGCAATAATTGCCGAAATTGAACGGCAGAAAGTTGCCCTGAGGGTGTCATTGCGGAAGGGCAATCAACTGAAATCAGATAGGGAGCGTCATGTGTCCGACTTGCGTTCGGTACGTCGTAGGAAGGAACAAGAACTGGTGACAATCAGGAACAGTCGCAGCGAGCTCGAAAAACAGTACGAAGAGCAGGCCGCCGGTATCAAGCAGCTGGAAGAAATCCAGAAACAACTTCAGGAAGCGGTAGAATCGATTGAGCGAGCGGAAAGGATACGACGTCAGCAACAGCAATTGAAGTTAGCTAATTTCGCAGCCCTCAAAGGTAAATTGTCCTGGCCAGCCGAGGGCCGGGTTGTTACTAAATTCGGCAACCAATGGAATGCTGATTTGAAAACCCGCACGGATAATCCTGGTATTGATATCAAAGGCCGGCCTGGTTCCCCGATCCGTTCGATAAAGGATGGTGAAGTAACAACCATAACCTATATTCGCGGGTTTGGAACGACCGTGATTATTGATCATGGTGGTGGCTATTATACGGTTTACAGTCATGTTAATAACATCATGGCCAATGTTGATGATCGGGTCGTGGCCGGTGATATTATCGCGTATATGGGTGACTCAGGTTCGGTCAGCGGGGCGATGCTGCATTTTGAAATCTGGGGCCAGGGGCAAAAACTTGATCCAGAGCAGTGGCTGACAAAGTAATTGATATCGATCCACTGGATATCCAGCCCGATATCTGGAACTGGCTGGAACGATACCATCGTCAGGATAAAGTCGCCAGCGCTTATCTGTTCGCCGGCCCGGAAGGTTCCGGCAAGGAAGCCATCGCCATTGCTTTTGCCAAATTGCTAAATTGTGAGGCTGCTACTGATCAGCCCTGTAGTGTCTGTCCATCCTGTCAGCGGATTAATGTATTGCAGCATGAAAATCTAACCCTTGTTTTTCCACTGCCCAGGGAAGGTGGCGGGAGCGGTGGCGATGATCCGCTTAAGGGTCTCAGTAAACCAACACTGGCAGCGATAAATGAGGCAATCGCCCTGAAAGCGCGCGATCTATTCAACAAAATTATTATTCCACGCGCTAATGCAATTCCGATCAGCGCTGTCAGGGAAATCAGGAAATCGGCCTACCTGAAAACAGCAGTGACCGGTCGAAGGATTATTATTATTTTTGATGCGCATTTACTCGGTACTGGTGAAGGAGCAGCTGCCAATGCCTTGCTCAAAATACTGGAAGAACCACCGGCCGGGACAAGCTTTATTCTGGTGAGTGACCACAAAAATAATCTATTGCCCACTATTTTATCACGTTGTCAACAGATTGATTTTCCACCGCTGGCGACCGAGATTATCGCCAAGTATATCGGTATTGCCAATACAGATCTGGTCACCGGTCTATCCTTAGGTAACATTCACCTGGCCCGAAAGCTGGCCGATCTGGAACCGGAAGACATATTGCAGAGGATTGCCGATTTGGTGAAACAGGTGGTGAAGAAAGATGGGAATAACTGGCGTCAATTTGTTAATGCCAATGCTCGTTTAGCGATTAATGAGCCGGCCGAGTATCGATTTAATCTGTATTTGCTCCAATTATGGTTCCGGGGAGCCTATCGTCAGCGATTAAACCTACCGGACCCGCTTCAGAATGATCTATTACTACAATTGATGGAGCAGTTGAATCAGTCCCGCCCCAATATCGATTATCTGGGCATCCACACTGCAATAGCCGAGGCCAGTGAGGCACTGGCACATAATTATCATATTCCGTTAACTTTAACTAATTTTTTGACGACCGTACAGCGCCGAATGTCGAACAGCTGATCTTTTTCACCGGCGAAACCATAAAAATACACGAGTTAAATAATGGCCGATAAGCAGAAATTTTATGTTACAACACCAATCTATTATGTGAATGATAAGCCCCACATCGGACATGCCTATACCACAATTCTGGCTGACGTTCTGAGCCGTTACCACCGCGCGTCTGGAGCGGATACATTCTTCCTGACCGGGTTGGATGAGCACGGACAGAAGGTTCAGGAAGCGGCGGAGGTTGAGAACATAAGCCCCCAGGAACACTGCGACAACATGGCGCCGAAATTTTTAAAATTATGGGATCAGTTGCATATCAAATACGATGATTTTATCAGGACGACCGAGCAACGCCATGAACTGGTTGTGCGGGAAGTGCTGCAGAAGGTATTTGATTCAGGTGATATCTACCACGGTGAATATGGTGGATTCTACTGCGTGGGCTGTGAACGTTTTTATACTGAAAAAGAGCTTGATGATGGTAATTGCCCCCAGCATCAAAAACCGCTGGAATATGTTGCCGAGAAGAATTATTTCTTTAAAATGAGTAACTATCAGCAACAACTGATTGATTATATCAACGACAATCCAGAATTCATTCAGCCTGGCCATCGGCGCAATGAGGTTTTAGGCTTTTTACGGCAAGAACTGGGAGACCTGTGCATCTCACGGCCTAAGTCGCGGATGAGCTGGGGAATAGAGCTTCCCTTTGATTCTGCTTATGTCACCTACGTCTGGTTCGATGCCCTGTTGAATTATGTAACCAGCCCGGGATATGCTTCCGATGAAGAGAAATTTGCTAGATGGTGGCCAGCCGATTATCACCTGATCGGTAAGGATATTCTTACGACCCATGCGGTGTACTGGCCTACAATGTTATTCTCCGCCGGTATACCCCAGCCAAAAACGATCTTTGCTCATGGCTGGTGGTTGATAGACGATTCCAAAATGAGCAAATCCCTCGGTAATATTGTCAATCCACTGGACCTGATCGACGAATTCGGTGTTGATCCGGTACGCTATTATCTGATTCGGGAAATGGTCCTGGGGCAGGATGCCAATTTTACAATGGAATCATTTGTGAAACGGTATAACAGCGATCTTGCCAACGATTTTGGCAATCTCTTAAGCCGGGTCAGCAAATTGATCGGCAAGAATTTTAATAGTAGTATCCCGGATCCCGGTACAATAACGCCAGCCGAATGTGCCGTTACTCAGGCAGCAACGCGGATTGGCAATACCGTCCAGGAATTAATTGAGAGAATGCGTCTTAACGAGGCAATCGAGGAAACGATGCAATTTATTCGGAGCGTCAACCGTTACATGGAACAAAATGCTCCCTGGAAGCTGGTACGTGAAGATAAGAGCGCAGCCGGGCGGATTCTGTACACGGCGGCGGAAGCTCTACGAATCGGGGCGGTATTGCTGCACCCGGTCATGCCCAGCCGGACCACAGTTGTCCTGAAGATACTGGGTGCGGAAGATAGCGGGTTGAGATGGGGTGAATTAAAACCCGGCACAAAACTTGAACAGCATGATGCTCTGTTCCCACGGATCGATCTGAAAAAACAGGCTGTACAGCAGCAAGCGGCTAAGGAGGTCAAAATGGAAAACGTTATCACCATCGATGATTTCGCTAAAGTGCAATTGAAAACGGCGGAGGTCATCGAGGCGGAAAAAGTGGATGGGGCCGACCGTCTGTTGAAGTTGCAGATTGCAATCGGTAATGAAAAACGCCAAATCGTGGCTGGTATTGCCGAATTTTATACTCCAGAAGAACTGGTCGGGAAATTAATTGTGGTCGTTTACAACCTCCAGCCGGTTAAGATACGAGGACTAGAATCTCAAGGTATGCTTCTGGCTGCTGCAAAAGGAAAAAAGCTCAGCTTGATTATTCTGGATAAAACTGAGGTGGGTAGTGGAGCATCGATTTCCTAGCTGTGGATTTCTTGAATAAAATGGTTCAGGACACGCAACGCCCGTAAAGTATTCCAGCGACTGGGCTTTCCAGACTGTTCCATATCAAAATGGACCTGCCCGGGATGTTTGTTCTGAACTGGCCAGGTACCGTCCCTGCGACGCTTTTTCAATAGTATATCAAGGGCTGGCTGCATTCGTTTGTCATAATTGACGCGTGCCTTCTGGAAATAATCCAGGGCTCGGAGAATATCGTAATGCCAGCGGCAGGGATAGGACAGCATCAGGAACTGCGGTTTGATGATCCGGCCGGTGCGATGGGACTGAAACAGCTTGTGTCGCAGGACAAATTCGATTCCTTTACGCTCTGCTTCAGCAATATAGTCTGATTTATAACTCCCACCAGCAAGGCGATATTCCAGGAAACCCTCCAGTACTGATAGAGTAGTGTGTAGCGAACTGTGGGTAGCACCATTCAAGTATTCGCAATTCCAACCACCGTCGGTTATTTGCCGGTTTTGGAGATAATCGATAATTGATTCCAAATTTGGGTGTTCCGGTTGAAACCAGGACCCGATATCCAGAACCATACCTCCCAGACAGACATCGCTGTTTGGCAGGGTCCGGGAATAATTGATACCGCCATCATCACCCAGACATTGTTCCAGTAACCGCTTTACGGCGGCCGTTGTTTTGGGTTGCTTCCGAGGAAGTCCAAAATTCTTCAGGTCCATCAGGGAATAATGAGTAGAAGTCCATTTAGGAAAGTAGTAACCGCGGCCCCAGTGACCGTTCGGATTTTGCAATGCCAGGTAGCGGAATCCCCAGCCTTCGGTGGTAATTCGCTCCTGGAGTTTTTTTACTGTTGACTGATCCGAGTCCAGCAGGTCACGGTGCACCTGATACTGGATGGCCACATCACCGGCCAGTAGCCAATCGGTAATGATCACAGCATTTTGTTTATCCATGTAGTTCCCTGCCTGTTTACCAGGAAATTACTCACATTTTGATATAAGTGATGGTTTCCAAGTTACCATCCAGAGAGTCTGTCAGTTTGGAGTTAAGTATCCGGGACAGTAATTTTATTATTACACCAGCATGCAGAATCCGATATTGTCCAAATCAATCCTTCAGTTTACCGGTAGCTTGCGGAATAACCGATCATGACATTTGAAATTGGCTTTGTTCTAATAGTTCTTGGACTGGCTGTTTTACTGTTCGTAACCGAGTGGCTACGAGTGGACCTGGTTGCTTTCTCGGTACTGCTGATTCTGGCGCTGACCGGTTTCATCACCCACAACGAAACTCTGGCCGGTTTCAGTAACAAGGCGGTAGTAACAATTGCTGCGATCCTGGTTCTCAGCGCCGGATTGCACCGCACAGGCATTGCCCACATCGTTGGTAATAATATTATGAAGCTGGCCGGGAACAGCCAGTTGCGTCTGCTGATCATCATGATGGCCACGGTGGGCATCTTTTCCGGTTTTATGAATAATATCGGCGTGGCCGCACTCCTGCTTCCGGTTGTTCTGGAGCTTGCTAAACGCACCCGTCAGTCACCATCAAAATTGTTGATCCCGCTGGCATTTGCTTCGCTGCTGGGCGGGCTTACCACCCTGATCGGTACTGCACCAAATATTCTGATCAACACAGCCCTGCAGGACCAGGGCTACGCATCCTTCCGCCTTTTTGATTTTACACCCCTGGGTTTGATCGTGCTGGTGATCGGTATTATCTACATGGTATTTTTCGGCCGGCATCTGTTGCCGGATCGCGATCTGGGGCGCGATACCAACTTGGCTGATATGCTGACCAGTCAGTACGGATTGCACAAACGGCTGATAACGCTTCGATTACCCGATGGATCACCGTTAGCGGGGCACAATCTGGCCGGTAGTCGGCTGGGTGCGGCGTTGGGATTCAATGTACTGGCGATTATGCGCAAGGATGCCACTATCCTGGCTCCGGGCCCGGAAGCTGAAATCCATGCTGAGGACCAACTGCTGGTCGAAGGCCGCACCGAAAATCTTGAAATGCTGCGGGAGTGGCGGCATCTGGTCTTAAAACCGGGCTGGTTGATTGGCGAGCAAGAGCTTTCTGCCGCCCTGGATTTTACTACCATGCGTCTGACGAGCCATTCTACCAAACTTGGTAAAACCTTGAAAGAGGCTGGTTTCCGGCAGGAGTTCGGTGTCAATATTCTTGGCGTCGACCTGAACGGCCGTGCCAAGGTCACCAAGTTATCCCAGTATCGACTGAACGAGGATGATACTCTGATAGTAATGGGTAAATCATCTGAGATCGAAGAGCTAAAAAAAGATCATCAATTCACTGATTTCAAGCGACTCACGCCACGCGATCTGACACTTAAGTATAAAATACATCGCCAGGTAATCGGCATCAGTCTACCGGAGGACTCAGCCCTGAACGGGAAATCAATTACCGAGAGTCGCATGAAGGATACCCTCGGTATCAATGTACTGGCAGTCCAGCGGAATGGTGAGACTTTTTTCATGCCGGCATCGGATTTTCTGATAGCAGCGGGCGACACTCTGATTGTGCTGGGACAACGGGAAGTACTTGATACACTCCATGGTCTGCAGTCTATGGAGATGGAGGAAAAGCTGGATATTAACCTGGATGAACTTGAATCGGACCAGGTCGGTGTGGCCGAGATAATTCTGTCTCCGCGAACAACGGTGCTCGGTAAAACTCTGGGTTCGCTGCTTTTCCGGGAAAAATACGGCCTGTCCGTCCTGGCGATCTGGCGCAAGGATCGAGCTTACCGCACCAACCTAAGGGACCAGGAGCTGGAAGCGGGGGATGCCCTATTAGTCTACGGAAAACACGAACAGTTGGCCCGCCTGCAGAAGGATTCGGATTTCCTGGTGCTGACCGGGATCGACCAGGAAATTTTCCAGAAGGAAAAGGCACCGATTGCGGGAGCTATCGAAATCGGTGTTCTGCTAACGGTAGCACTGGGGTGGCTGCCGATCTACATCGCCGCGCCGGTGGGAGCTACACTGATGGTGCTGACCGGCTGTCTCTCCATGGACGAAGCCTACCGGGCCATCGAATGGAAAGCCATCATTCTGATCGCCGGAATGCTGGGAATGGGATTGGCCATGCAGAAGACCGGCGCTACTGCCTTCCTGGCTCACAACCTGCTGGGTGCCCTGGATTTCATGGGACCAACTGGAATTATAGCCGGATTGTTTATCATTACCTGCATTTCAGCTCAGATCATGCCCACTACGGCGGTGGCGGTGATCATGGCGCCCTTGGCTTTGAATACCGCGGTTGACTTTAGTCTGTCTCCCCATGCCCTGCTGATGGTGGTGGCTTTAGGCAGCTCCAGTGCTTTTCTCAGTCCAGTGGGACACCCGGTTAATTTATTGGTCATGGGTCTCGGCGGCTACCGCTTCACCGATTATACCAAGGTCGGCCTGCCATTAGTTATTCTGCTATTGTTAATTGCTGTGCTGATCCTGCCGCTGCTGTGGCCGCTGGCTGGCTGATCATGGTTAGGGGCCAGAGATCAGCAGGGAGGCTGTATCAAATCTATGTTTCATGATCCAAATCGCAAATAATTATGATATTTTGCGATTACAATCGCAAGATATTATATATTAAAGTGATTTAATATTCAATTGGCTTTCCTGTCGTAGCATCAGATAAAGTGTTAGAACAGCTCCGGTGAATACGAGGCCGCCCGCCAAAGTGCCGATTGACAGTAGACTGTTGTCGGTAACGACACCCGCCAGCCCTAGCAAACATAGGACGGCATTTATAATTAATAGATATCCGGTGATGCGCCCCATTCGACTACGTTGACGCAGAGCGATGGCATAGCATACCGACGGCACCCCTAGAACGGCATAAGCCAGTCCGTTGACCACTCCTATAGCCGAACCGGGGTGAAGCTGAATCCATTGCAATATTGTTGCGGATGACGCTCCATTATTGAACAGGACCGGCAGGATCGTGACCTGAGAAACATAGACCAGCAGATTCAGCGAGCCGTAAACCGGTACAAACAACAACCCCAATAGAGCTAACAGCGGGTAGTCATCCTTCACCAGCAGGTAGAGCAGGCCGAAGAGGGCGATTACCAGTCCGGTGAATACAACTGCATTTATATAATTCAGTGTGAAAACGGCACCAGGCAAGGAGGAATAGGCCAGATAGTCAGCATTAGTCCAGGTTGGCCGGACCCGGGCGCCGGTAGCGATCATCAACACCACCCAGATAATCAGATCTATAAGGAGGATCAGGGATAGATTGCGGGTAATCCGGATCAGGTTGGGCACAGTAATATTCAGCCCTGAAACAGGCCAATTACAATCAGGACAATCGTCAGTCCAAAAAGGAGATACTGGGGTGCCGACTTGGTGATCAACTTGACCTCACCTCGTTTCAGGCACAATGTGGTAAAGACGATCAGGTTGCCGATCAGTACCAGCAGGATGAAAATTACCAGACTGGTAAGTCCTTCCTTCCAGAAAGCTGCCAGAAAAAGGAAAAAGGCACTTAAAGCCAAAATCCAGGTTAACTGATGCCAGGGCACGTAGACTGACAGGTAGGTGGAAGCGGCCAGGTCGACATTCCTGATTTTAGGAAATACTTTCTTTTCACCCCACCAACCATGGGCAAAAGCCAGCATAAAGAGCAGTAGAGCGGAGATTAGGAAGTAGATATTCATTTGATTTTTCTCTTTTTATACAATTGTTTTTGTTCCTTCTCCATTTTCTCACAAGCGTATTGGTAGATCACACGCGGCGCGTAGTCTTTGTATTTCAGGAGGATATCTTCGATTGGCTTGGGTTGGAGCTTCCAAGTTTCCCGCAGGAACCAGCCCAGACCCTGCTGAACTTTCTTTTCTGGATCATGCATCAGTGGTTCGACCAGGTCCAGGAGCGGACCGAAGTCGTTGCTCAAGGGCAGGATTTCGATCAGGGTTACCGGTACCGCCCGGCGCTGGTAGGTATTGGCTGCCTCCCGCCAGGATTCCAGTGCTGCCAGGCCTACAACCTGGTTTTTGAGCAGCGGTCCGGTGACGTCCCGGCAGACCACATCACAGTGGGCCCAATTCACGATGCCAAGTTCGAACCAGCACTCCACCGCAGTAAAAGTATCGGTAGTAAATTCGTTAGCAAAATGTTTCAGCAGGTGCGTGGCGAAATAGGTTTCTTCGTATTTGTGACTGGCAACCAGCAGATCACCCAACTGGTAAACCAGGTCAAGGGTAATATTCTCACTGGCCAGAATTTCATTTACCTTAGTTTCAAGTACTCCTTTACCCAGACCGTAGGCATCATAGCCTTCGGTAAAATAGCGGGCGTATTTGGTAACCATAGCCGGGTCGGCATTGGCCTGGCAATATTCAACAATCTCCCGGTAAAGTTTACGCGCTTCCATGTCTATCCTCTCAAATCCAGCCGCAAATTAGCGTAAAAAATACTGCTAATCAAGGAGCTGCGGGATGTGAGAGGGGATGCCTGATTCCGATTCATGAATTCCAATCGGCTGTACCATGGGAAAAAATTTGTTGCATTGATTTAAGGCTTAATCGTATATTTACGATATACGATAATAAACTATCATGGCGATTACCAAATCAAACCAATTCGACAATGTTGATATTCAATTAGCCGAAATAGCCAAGGCCATGGCTCATCCGGCCCGGGTCCGGATCCTGAAAATCCTGACAGAAGCAAATACCTGCCTATGTGGAGATATCGTCGATCAGTTGCCGCTATCCCAGGCAACCGTTTCCCAGCATTTAAAAGAATTGAAACGGGTGGGACTGATCAAGGGGAATATCGAGGGACCTAAAACCTGTTATTGTGTAAATAATACTTTCATCGAGCGTGCCCGAAAACAGTTCAGCGACCTATTTTCAAAGGTCTGTTGCGGTAGCGGGTGCAAATAAGGAGATATAAAATGAGTGAACAAGCAGAAATTAAAGCTGTTGTAAAGGAAAAATACGGTGACATAGCTAAAAAAGTTGCTTCCTCCTGTTGCAGCGATTCACCATCCTGCTGTGGACCGGTTGAAGGAACCGATTACAGTATCATCGGAGATGAGTATACCGGAGTGGAAGGTTACGTCCCGGAAGCCGATCTGGGACTGGGCTGTGGTCTGCCCACCGAACACGCCGGTTTGAAACCAGGGCAAACGGTAGTGGATCTGGGCTCGGGTGCGGGAAATGATGTTTTTGTGGCTCGTTCCATTGTTGGTGACAGCGGGCGGATAATTGGTATTGACATGACCGAGGAAATGAATGACCTGGCCGTTCAGAATAATCGGAAACTGGGGTATGATAATGTTGAATTCAAGCTGGGTGAGATCGAACACCTGCCACTGGATTCCGATTCTACCGATGTAGTGATCAGTAACTGTGTACTGAATCTGGTACCGGATAAAAAACTGGCCTATGGTGAAATCCACCGTATATTGAAATCTGGTGGCCATTTTTGTATATCCGATGTTGTTTTAAATGGCCAATTGCCGGACCAGTTGCGTAAATCAGCCGAATTATATGCCGGCTGCGTAGCAGGTGCATTACAGGAAGAGGATTATCTGGCGATAATTAAACAATCCGGTTTTTCGAATGTCGAAATAAAAAAGCGATCTCTGATTGATTTGCCGGCAGCGCTTTTAAAGGAGTATTTATCCGCAGAGGAATTTGCTGTTTTCCAGTCCAGTGATTTTGGGATAGCCAGTATTACTGTTGTAGGATATAAATAGAAATTAGTAATCCTGCCTGTTGAACAGCAGTTTTTGTGATGTTTTTATGACACCGGAGGCGCCTTGTGAACAAGGCGCTTCTGCTCTATCCTTTTTATATAAATCTGGTTACATTTGACTGCAATTTGTCGGTATACCAGGATGTCATAACATGTCGCAGATTCATAACCAATATTCCTGGCTAACAGGACTAACACTCATTTTTTTCATGATAAATAATTGTATCGCCGAATCTGATAGCAACCAGGCAGCTAATGTCAAATCGCCGGATGGTTCCAATAAAATTGAGTTTCGACTCTTGGATGGACGGCCTTATTATCGGGTTAGTAAAGCTAAAGATGACATAATCAAATGGTCCCGGCTGGGAATTCAGCTCACCACAGAACCGTCACTGAATGGTAATTTAACCGTTCAAAAGGTCACCCATGCCACCTTCGATGAAATCTGGGAACAGCCCTGGGGCGAGGCGCGGGAAATCCGAAATCATTATAACCAGCTGAAGGTGGAATTAACTACCACCGGAGAGCCGGTCAGATTGATGAATATTGTGTTCAGGGCTTTCAATGATGGAATTGGCTTCCGCTATGAATTTCCGGAGCAGGATCATCTGCAGGATTTCGTGATTCAGGATGAATTGACTGAATTTGCTCTCAGCGCTGACCACCAGTCGTGGTGGATAAGGGCCTACCAGCACAACCGCTATGAATATCTGTACACGCAGACAGCGGTTAGTGCAATAGATACAGTTCATACCCCACTCACAATGCAAACGGAGGACGGTCTCTACCTGTCTATCCATGAAGCTGCCCTGACGGATTATGCCAGCATGACGCTGGAAAACCGGGGAGATAACCGCCTGAAATGCGATCTGGTGCCCTGGGCTGAGGGTGATAAAGTTCGAGCAGCGACATCCCATGCATCTCCATGGCGTACGATCCAGATTGCAGAAAAACCAGGCGACCTGATCACCTCCTACCTGATATTGAATCTTAACGAACCCAATCAACTGGAGGATGTTTCCTGGATCAGGCCTGGTAAATATGTCGGAATCTGGTGGGGAATGCATATTGGTACTTACACTTGGGGATCTGGTGATAAACATGGTGCGACGACCGCGAATGTGATGCGTTACATTGATTTCGCTGCCGAGCACGGATTTTCAGGGGTGCTGGTGGAAGGTTGGAATACCGGTTGGGACGGGGATTATGTAGCCAACGGTGATATCTTCAGCTTCACCGAGTTGCATCCCGATTTTGATCTGCCACAGCTCAGCGCCTACGCCGCCTCTAAAAATGTCAGGATTATAGGTCATCACGAAACCAGTGCTGGTGTTGGTAATTATGAAGCACAACTGGAAGCTTCATTTTCGCTCTATAAAAAGAATAGAATCAATACCGTTAAAACCGGCTATGTTGGACATGGGCAGAATATAATCCGGTATGAGGATGGTAAACCGACCGAACACCGGGAATGGCATCATGGACAGTTTATGGTGCGTCACTACCGGAGAGTTGTTGAGACGGCGGCGCGCTTCGGCATTATGCTGGACGTACATGAGCCAATCAAGGATACGGGCATTCGCCGGACCTGGCCCAACATGATGACCCGTGAAGGTGCCCGGGGACAGGAATTCAATGCCTGGGGACCCGATGGCGGTAATCCGCCTGATTATACGACGATTCTTCCTTTCACCCGCTGTCTGAGCGGCCCATTCGATTTCACACCGGGTATATTTGACCTCCTGTTTGAACAGGCGAATAAACCGGATAACCGGGTTAATACTACTCTGATCAAGCAACTGGCCCTTTATGTTGTGCTATACAGCCCCTTGCACATGGCAGCCGACCTGCCGGAAAATTACCGCGACCATCCCGCTTTTATGTTCATTAAAGATGTACCCACGGATTGGGAAACCACCAAAGTTCTGAATGGAACAATTGGTAATTACATTACCATTGCCCGTCAGGATCGAAATAGCGGTGACTGGTACATCGGTAGCATTACCAATGAAAATGGCCGGTCCCTGGAGATTAAATTGGAATTTCTGGATCCCAAACGCGGATATCTAGCTGAAATTTATACTGATGCACCGGACGCTGATTGGAAGACTAATCCGTATGCCTACGAAATTAAGCGGAAAGCGGTAGATCATGAAGATAGCCTGATATTGGATCTAGCTCCCGGTGGTGGCACGGCGGTAAGATTAGTTGAAGGGATAAAATAACTGATGCTGTTAATCGAGTCTAATGACCCACAAATCACTTTTTTCGTTTAGCTTAAATTCTTTTTTTACCATTTGCATTTTGGCGAGTCAAATTAGTGTCACGATTTATTCTGAAATAAAGGGATTCACAATTGAAAAATTTTATTAAAACCAAAGTAACACCACTGATTTTTATGATCGTTCTCTTCACCGGCTGCAACCAGTCCAGGTTGGATAGCATCTGGTCCGGTGGAACAGTCGTGGTTGACGGAGATGATCAGGAATGGCGATCAATTCAGATCGTGCCAAAAGGAGAGAAGATCGCTCTCGGAATTATGAATGATGAAGCGCGGTTGTATCTTTCATTTCGTACCGCCGATCAACCGACGATCATCAGAGCCTTAAGCCTTGGATTTACAATCTGGATTGATCCCAAAGGTGGTAAGCGTAAATCATTTGGTGTGAAATATCCGGCAGGTGCTGGATTTGGTGAAATGCGCAGATTTATGCGCCACCGGGTGGCTGGATACGATGAGCGGGAGGAGCAAATTCGGATACTGATGGGATTACAGACTATGGTTGAAATTTATGGTCAGGACAATACTTTAATCGACCGTATTTCATTGCCCGGTGTTGATGATATAAAACTGAATTCGATGTACAGCCAGGGGCAATTCATCATTGAAATGAGCATTCCTTTCTCGAGCATTACTCAACAGTTGGCCAACCAAACGATTATCCCAGGAGCAAAGATCGGAATAGGTTTCGTGGCAGGTGAAATTGATCGGGAAGCATTTCGAGATCAGTTGGCCAGTCGCGGCGGTCGGGGTGGCCGTCAACCTCGCGGTGGCATGGGTGGCCGAGGTGGAATGGGTGGTCGTCCTCCGGGTGGCAGCAACCGTCAAATGCCCGAATCCACAGAAATTTGGTTAAAGGTCAAACTGGCTGAAGGGTAGAGGTAGTTCGTTTTCACATATCAAGAATCCGATCGCTATTGTACTTTATTTAGAATTTGTCTTATTGCCAGTCAATTAGCAGTCTACCTATTAACCCTAAAAGTTGTAGCGTGCTTGATATTGAAGTTCACTACTCCTGGTCACAAATATTGTTATTAAACGACTGTATATGGAAATTCGCTTTGGTAATCGGGAGATAATCAATGTTTAATAGGCTGATTTTGAAAATTTCAGGCGTAGTGCTAGCAATTTTTCTTTCAGGTTGTGCTGCTATCGCTCCTGTTGGGACTGGCGTAAAAATTACCGAAGAGCCAGCCAGGGTGGTAACCGGTGTTGAACAATTAAAGCGCCAGGATTTCACCATGCTTGTGGGCAAGCGCGTGGGTCTGGTGACCAATGCCACCGGTGTTGATTGGAACCTGCGTTCCACCGTTGATCTGCTGTATGAAGCGAATAATGTAAATCTGGTAGCATTATACGGTCCCGAACACGGCGTGCGCGGAGCCCAGACCGCCGGTGAACATGTCACTTTTTATACTGATGAAAGAACCGGTTTACCGGTTTACTCGTTGTATGGCAAGACTCGCAAACCGACCCCGGAAATGTTACAGGATGTGGATGTATTGGTTTATGATATCCAGGGAATCGGCTGCCGCTCTTATACTTTCATCAGTACTCTGGGCGTGTGCATGGAAGCCTGCGCTGAGAATAGTGTTGAATTTATGGTGCTGGACCGCCCCAATCCCTTGGGGGGCAATCGGATTGAGGGGAATCTGGTGGAGACCGGTTATTTTTCATTTGTCAGTCAATTTCCAGTGCCCTATGTCTATGGTCTTACTGTTGGTGAATTTGCACGAATGTTAAATGGCGAGATGATGCTGGAAGATGGTATTCAATGCGACCTGGCCGTGATACCAATGAAAAACTGGCGGCGCACGATGACCTATGAAAACACCGGCCTGGAGTGGGTGCCCACATCGCCGCATATCCCGCACAAATATTCTCCGCTCCATTATGTCAGCTCCGGAGTTATGGGTGAATTAGGTGTTATCTCTGAAGGAGTTGGTTATACCGCGCCCTTCCAGTTGATCGGCGCAGAATGGGTGGATCCTGATGCGATCGCAGCGGAATTGAATGCTTTAGCTCTCCCCGGGATAATCTTCCGTCCTGTTGTTTACAAACCGTATTACGGACGTGATATGGGGACTTATCTGGGTGGTGTTCAGGTTCATATCATTGATCCGGCTGAAGTCAATCTCCTGAGTCTGCAGTATCGCTATTTGGAAGCACTGATTAAGCTGTACCCGGATAAAAATCCGTTCGAACTGGCCAAGCAAAATCGACTGCGCATGTTTGATAAGGTGGCGGGGACGAACAAGGTTCGGGAATTGTTCAATCAGAATTATCGTTACAGTGACATCGAGGATTTCCTGAATAAGGATGTGGAATCATTCAGGGAGCGGGTAAAAAAATATTATCTGTATAATTAATTCAGTGGCAATATAAAAAAGGTATCGCTGGCAATTATGGTAGCGATCAGCGATTAACCCCGGGCAATCCACCGGACAATATTACGTAATTTTGGAGGTGTTCCCTGAAGGAGGATACCTACGCGAAAGATTCGTCCTCCGGCCCAGACACTGAATATGGCAAAAGCCAGAACGATCAGAACTCCAGCCCAGGGCTGCCAGGACGGGATAGCCATCGGAGTACTCATCCGCAGGACCATCAGCATCGGTGTAAATGGTGGAAATAGACTTGCCCAGGTAGCAAAGGCACTGAGTGGTTCCTTCAAAACCGGAAACATGATGAACATGGGGATCATAGAGGGTAGCATCACCGGCATGGTCAGATTTTGAGCATCTTTAGCATCATTACAGGCCGAACCGAAGGCGGCCAGGATTGATCCCATCATGGTGATGTGCAGGATCAGAAAAGTAAAGAACCAGGGCAGGACATCCAGCGGTATACGATCTTCCACGCCCAGTTTGGTTATTGCGAAGAGACCTACGATGACATAGACAATTGCCCCGGTTAAAGCTACACCCAGGCCACCAAGTACCTTGCCGATCATAAATTGAAATGGACGGACAGACCCCAAGATAACCTCAGCGATTCGCTGGGTTTTCTCTTCCATCACGGAATTCAGGAGTGGCACGGCACCCATCATTGTCATAATGAACATCAACATCATCATGATCAACGGAGCCCCCAGCGCCTCCAGTTCACCAGTATGTTCCGCATCTTTGACCGCGCCGGTTTCATCATCCAGGGTTACCAGACCCATCCCTTCAACATTGATCCAGTGAAACAGGTCGGTAACATCGGATTCCGCAATTCCGGCTTCTTCAAGGCGGTAGCGCCGCAGTCGGTCATTGATGGGTTGCCGCAACCAGCGCCGCAGGTCATCCATAGCTGTGTTTTCACCGTGGAAAGAGATCTGTGCCCGCTTCCGGTCTTCCCCGGGGTGAGCAACATCGGGACCGATTTCCAGGAAGGCGTATAATTCCTTATTACGTATTTTGTTCGATAACTCCAGGCGCTGGGCCAGCGGATCGTCCGGGTCAGGTTCGATTTCCTCCAGCAGATAAGCCGGTTGAATCTTCTTCCCTGTTTCTTGATCATAAACTGTTTTAGCGTTTCTTTCCTCAGCCAGGTTAATCATGTATTCAGCAATTATTCCGGAATGGTCAATCACAGCAACCCGTTTATCAGTTGTATCGACCTGCCCTTCCAGAAAGGTTATAGCCAGAAAACTGCCGCTCATGAAGATGGGCGCGATGACCAGGCCAATGATGAATCCTTTTGTCTTTACCGTTGCTATGTATTCACGCAGGGCGATTTTCAGAGCTTTAACCATAATTAAGCTCCTCAGCCTCTGGGCCAGCTATTCGAATGAAAATATCATGCAATGATGGCCGGACTGTTTCGAAGCTGGTTATCCGGGTCTGCCTGATAATCTCCGTCAGAACATCCTGTGGATCTGTCCCCGGAGACATGCGCAATTCTTTCATCCGGCCGTAATTATTGACTTTTTCCACCCCGTTTATGCCGTTCAATAGTGGCTGATCATCTTCCATGCGAATCCGGATTGTATCATTGCCGTACTTGTCTTGAATGCTGTTTAACGTACCATCCAAAACCTTTTTTCCTTTGAAGATCATAAAGATAAAATCACACATTTTTTCTGCTACGGCCATATCATGTGTCGAAAAAATCACCGTGGTTCCCTGGGTCTGCAATTCCAAAATAGCATCTTTCAGAATATCCATATTGACCGGGTCCAGTCCGCTGAAAGGCTCATCCAGGATTACCAGTTCGGGTTTGGCTACAATGGTAGCAATGAATTGAGCCTTCTGGCTCATCCCTTTACTAAGGGTCTGTACTTTTTTATCAGCCCACTCCGCCAGGTCCAGCCGTTCCAGCCAGTTGTCCACTTCCTGGGCCACGTTGCTGCCGTTTTTAAGGTCACCATAAAATCGCAGGACTTCCCGCACCTTCATGGTCTTATATAATCCCCGCTCTTCAGGTAGATAACCGATGCGATCTGAAGAAGCACCGTGAATTTCATCTCCGAATACGCGAATTTCTCCACTGTCCGGATAATAAATATTCATAATCATACGCAGGGTGGTAGTCTTACCAGATCCATTTGGTCCGATGAAACCATAGATACTGCCCTGGGGGACATTCAGTGATAAATCGTTTACGGCGGTGACCCGGCCGAATGATTTGGTAACACTATCAAGTATAACGGTATTCATTTGTTTCCATTTTAGATTATTTCAAGCGGGAAATTAATATTTTTTATGAACCAACAATGAAAAAATGTTGTCGATATTCAGGAAAATATAGACCTGTCATCCACATCGATCACTCTAATTTGTTTGATATCTGCAGGTGACCTGAATGGAAATACGGCCGTACCAATAAAAAAGCCACCCAATATGAGTGGCTTTTCAGGGTATTGTTTATTCGTCTGTAATCAACCTATTAACGGAAGACCATTTAACTTAGTCAGACTTTCCTGCAGTGTTGCGTTTTCAAGAGCATGGTCAGCTAAGTTCCCGGCCAGATAATTGGTGTAGGCCGACATATCAAAATAGCCATGGCCCGAAAGGTTGAACAGGATCGTTTTTTCCTTTCCTTCTTCCTTGGCCTGCAGGGCTTGAAGTACAGCACCATGGATCGCATGACCGGATTCCGGGGCTGGTATTATGCCTTCACTGCGGGTAAACTTGATTGCTGAATCAAAGACTTCCAGCTGTGGATATGCCTTAGCCCGGATCAAGCCGTCTTTCACAAGTTGACACAAAAGGGGTGCATCACCATGATAACGCAGTCCGCCGGCGTGAATCGCCTCGGGGATGAAATTATGTCCCAGGGTGTACATGGGGCTCAGCGGTGTCAGTTGGGCTGTATCTCCGAAATCGTAGCGGTACTCACCTTTGGTCAGGGTCGGACAGGAAGCCGGCTCAGTAGCCAGAAAATCGATTTCCCTGCCATTGATTTTATCCCGTAAGAAGGGGAAGGCCAACCCGCTGAAATTTGAACCGCCACCGACACAGCCAATGATTACATCGGGGTAATCGCCAGCGATTTCCATCTGTTTGACGGCTTCTTCGCCAACAATAGTCTGGTGTAACAGTACGTGATTCAGGACTGATCCCAGTGAATATCTGGTATCGGCTCGACCGGCGGCATCTTCCACTGCCTCGGAAATTGCGATTCCCAAACTTCCGGGAGTATCGGGAATTTCAGCCAGAATTTTACGGCCCGATTCAGTATCCGGGCTGGGACTGGCTACAATCGAAGCACCAAAAGTCTCAATCATCGCTTTCCGATACGGTTTTTGATCAAAGCTGATTTTGACCATATATACTTTTACCTGTAGCCCAAACAGTCCTCCGGCAAACGCTAATGAGCTGCCCCATTGACCGGCACCGGTCTCGGTCGCCAATCGTTTCACACCTTCCTGCTGACTGTAATAAGCCTGGGCTACGGAAGTATTCGGTTTATGACTGCCGGTAGGACTCACGCCCTCATATTTATAATAGATCTTTGCCGGTGTGGCGAGTGCTTTTTCCAGGCGATACGCCCGAACGAGGGGTGACGGCCTCCAGAGAGTTAGCGCTTCCAGCACCGGTTCCGGGATTGGGATATAGCGTTCCTGGCTGACCTCTTGCATAATCAATGCCATGGGGAAAAGGGGTGCCAGGTCTTCTGGTCCGAGTGGTTTGAGCGTCCCGGGATGCAGAGTGGGCGGTGGTTGATGAGGCATGTCGGCGGCAATATTATACCAGCTTCGTGGCATTTCATTTTCAGATAGGTAAATCTTGGTTTGTTGCATGATTTCAAAATCCTTAATTGGAGAAGTCCGATCGTAATTAACAGACCGGTTTCTCGGTTAATTATTGATTATTGGTATATAGATCGATAATACGCCCGTGGGCGCTGAAAAATTAATTGGCCCGGGTGGGCCACCAGGTCCAGCCGTGAATGGCTGATATTTGAGCGGTATGATTCTTAGTGCTCATGGTGACGGCGAATTTTAATCAAATATAGTTACTGTGCAATGATTTTATCAGTCGATTCGATTTGCGTGGTTTTGGAAAATCTTTATACCAATTCTGGATTGTATCCTTAGATTGTTAGTTTTTCGCTAATTCTTCCGCCCGTAATTCCTTGCGCAACACTTTGCCCACTGCTGATTTAGGCAGATCATCCCTGAATTCGATCTTGATCGGCCATTTATACTTGGCCAGCTTGTCCTCACAGAAAGCCAGCAGTTCTTCTTCGGTTGCTGTTTCACCTTCCTTCAACACGATGAATAGCTTGGCGGATTCACCACGTTGGGGATGGGGAATACCAATAGTACAGGCTTCCATAACCTTGGGGTGCTCATAATAAACTTCGTCAATCTCCCGGGGATAGACGTTAAAGCCGCCCGAGATTATCATATCTTTTTTACGATCAACGATGAAGAAGTAGCCATCTTCATCCATTGTGGCAATATCGCCGGTAAACAGCCAGTTGTTGCGTAATGTGGCCGCCGTATCATCAGGCCGGTTCAAGTAACCCTGCATTACCTGGGGACCCTTGATGATCAGTTCACCTGACTCGCCAACTGGTACGTCAGTTATTCCATCTTCGATATCGACAATCCGACATTCCGTATCAGATACGGGAATCCCAACGCTGCCGATCTTCCTTTCGCCGCCAGCGAAAGGATTGATATGGGTGACAGGACATGATTCAGTCAGGCCAAATCCCTCCACGATCGTAGCGCCGGTGGTTTTTTCAAATTCCTGGATCACTTCCACCGGCAGGGGAGCGCTACCAGAGAAACAACCATTAATGCAGGTCATGTCGACCTTAGCTGCCTTGGGGTGATTGAGCAATCCGATATACATGGCCGGTACCATGGGCGCAAAAGTCGGTCGGAATTTCTGAATTGCTTCAATCAGTGAATCCGGCTGGGGCTTTGGAATCAGGATCGTAGTCCAGCCCATATAGGCGGCGAAATTCATTACCGCTGTCAAACCAAAGACATGGAAAAATGGCAGGGCACCAAGCATTGTTTCTTCACCTTTATTGAAGGTGGGGAACCAGGCGGCAATCTGCTGAACCTGCTTGCTCATGTTACCGTGTGTCAGGATAACGCCCTTGGAAACACCGGTCGTTCCGCCGGTATACTGGTAGTTGAGCGGGTCATCAAATGAGATTTCCGTTGTGCTTGCCAGGGGCTGGTTGGCTTCAATTATAGATTTCCATTTAAAGACATTGTCGGCCGGTTTTACATCAGCCGCCAGCTTTTTCTTTTTGGCAACCAGCGGGAATAGCAGGCTTTTAGGAAACGGCAGGTAATCGCCGATCGAGGTGTAAATGATCTGCTTGATACCGGTTTTCGGTCGCAGATCGATCATCCGGTTGGCCAGCAAATCAAGGGTGATCAGCACCTTGGAACCGGAATCATTAAACTGGTGCTCCAGCTCCCGGTCGGAATACAGCGGATTATTCATGACTGTCACAGCGCCCAGCTTCATGATGGCGTAATAGGCAGCCATACAGGGTATAAGGTTAGGGAGAACAATAGCTACACTATCACCTTTTTTAACGCCGAAGGAGGCCAGCGCAGCCGCCATCCGGTTGACCATATTGTCTAATTCTTTGAAGCTGATTTTGTAACCCTGGAATACCAGGGCGATATGATCAGGAAAATCCCGGACGGTTCGGCTGAAAAACTCCGGTAAAGTAACATCTTCATATTTAATATTTTCTGATACACCGGGCTCGTAATTGGATAGCCATGGCTTGGTGCCATAATTTGATTTTGTGCTCATTGGTCCCCTCCGAGCAATTTAAGTTAATGATCGATTACTGCAGTTAAGTAATTGATTAGTCTAACTGTGCATATGAAAATTTACAACAATATTTTTTCGAGATTACAGGTTTAAGGTAGACTCTATTTACCGATTGATATTACCAGGCAACTTTTTTTAAAATGGAACGTCTAAAGCTCATTGCTTGTGAACAATAGGGATAAGTATTGCAATTTTTAAACTACCTTACATGGGATAAACTGTACTTTATTCCATTTAATAATAAACCCCAAACTTTGAGAGTCCTATGTCAGATATTACACGTCGAGAATTTGTTAAAGTGACAGGTTCCGGGCTAGCTCTGGCCTCCATGTCCGGTATGCTACCGGGATTAATGGGATGCGCCAGTGGCAAGGAACTCCAGGCCGGTTATTTCTCCCGTTTTGGAATTGATTCAGAAACGATCCGCAAAATTCTGTCGGAAGCACTGGTGTATGGTGGCGAATATGCGGATGTTTTTTTCCAGCACTCGATCCGTAATTCGATCCGTCTGGAGGATCGGATTGTAAATTCTGCCAGTACCAGGGTTCAATTAGGAGTTGGAATTCGGGTCCTTAAAGGTGACCAGACCGGGTATTCATTCACGGAAGATCTAGATCTGGCCAGTATGCAGGCGGCAGCCCGCACAGCGGCTAATATTGCTTCCGGGACCAAGATTGTTCCCCCCCAGGAATATGAAGCGATGAATTTGCCGAATTATTACCCAGTCGAATTATCATGGGAGGATGTCGGCATCGATAAACGGGTGGCGATCGTTAAATCCCTGGATGATGCGACCTTTGCCCAGGATGAACGGATCATCAAGAATTATGTCGGTTTACATGATACCGAAAAATATATCCTGACTGCCAATTCCGAAGGAAAGTTCAGTACCGATTACCAGCCCATGCTGCGGCTCATTGTTTACTGTACTGCTCAACAAGGCGATCAGCGTGAATCAAATTATTTTGATTATTCCGCCCGGGATGACTTTAATTTTCTGACTCCTGAGCGATTGGAGCGGATGCCCCGGGAAGCCGTCAAAAGAACCATCAGTTTGTTTGATGCCCAGCCGGCACCGGCCGGTGAATTGCCGGTAGTCTTAACCGCGGGCAGTTCCGGAATCCTCTTACACGAAGCGATCGGTCACGGAATGGAAGCGGATTTCAATCGAATTGGTTCTTCCATTTATTCCGATAAACTTAATCAACCGATTGCCCAGGATTTTGTCAATATCGTTGACAGTGGCCTGAATCTCAATGTGCGCGGATCGATAAATGTGGATGATGAATGCGGTGACACCAAGGAAACCATGCTGGTAGAGAATGGTGTTTTACGGACTTACCTGCATGATCGGATTTCTGCCAAGCATTACGGTGTCGAACCAACTGGCAGCGGCCGCCGCGAATCATTCAAGTATTATCCAATGCCCAGAATGCGTAACACTTATATGTTGAATGGCCCCCATACTTTTGAAGAGATCATTGCCAGTGTCAAGTTTGGCATAATGGCTGATCAATTCACGAATGGTCAGGTCAATATCGGTCCGGGTGATTTCACGTTCTATGTGAAATCCGGATCACTGATCGAAGATGGTAAGATCACCGCCCCGATCAAAGATGTCAATATTATTGGTAATGGTCCCGAGGTACTGGAACGGGTTACCATGGTGGGCGATGATTTTGCCATGACCGAAGGGGGTTGGTCCTGTGGAAAAAATGGTCAGTCAATACCAGTCTCTATGGGTCTGCCAAGCGCGCTGGTCTCATCGATAACCGTTGGTGGAAAGGGGTAAACGATGGATAAAATTGAATTAGCCAACTGGACGCAGAATTACGCCAAACAGCAGGGTGCTGACGATACTTCGATAGTGATCAGTAACCGCCGTTCGATCGATATCGAATACCGCGACAAGAATATCGATAAGCTGACCGAATCGACCGAGAATTCGCTGTCAATCGAATTATTTGCCAATGGGAAATATTCCTCTCATCGCACCAATGACCTGCGGAAACCAGCCCTGGAAAAATTCGTACAGAATGCTCTGGTCATGACCGGCTATCTGGGCGAAGATCCTTTTCAGGCCCTGCCGGATCCTGCCCTATATAAGGGACATCATAATGTCAATCTGGAGTTGTTTGATAGCGGTTACCACCAGGTCGAGACCAAGCAGCGGGTCGATAGCGCCAAGCGGATTTTCGATCGGATCCAGGGACAGGATGACCGGATCATATCGGTCACCTCCTATTTCAGCGATAGTCATTACGAGAATGTTCATCTGAAATCGAACGGGTTTGAAGGTTCCTACGAGAGCTCGACTTTCGGGGCTGGCGCAGAAGTATCCCTGGATGATGGCAGCGGTAAAAAACCCCAGAGTTGGCGTTATTACAGTGCCCGGCATCTGGGTGACCTGCCGAATCTGGACCAGATCGCAGACGAAGCGTTGAAACGCACCCAGGACTCGGTGGGACAGACCAAGATCGAATCGGCAGCCATGCCGATGATCCTGCAGAATAACCAGGTTCGTGGATTGGTCGGACGTATCTGGGGTGCTCTGCGGGGTGGCAACCTCCAGCAGAAAAATTCCTTCCTGCTAGACAAGCTGGATACTAAGATTGCCTCTGACCTGTTCACGGTCATTGATGATCCGACGATCGTCCGTGGAATGGGCAGCCGTTATTACGATGGTGACGGCATCGCCGCCAAGGTCATGCCGATCTTCGAGGGCGGTGTACTGAAGAACTATTACATCGATGTTTACTACGGTCGTAAAATGGAGATGGCGCCCACCGCTGGCGGTTCATCCAATGTCACCTTTAAACTTGGACAACGCTCCGGTGAGGAGATTGAAAAAGACATCGATAGAGCTATCCTGGTGACCGGATTCCTGGGCGGCAACGCCAATAATACCACCGGCGATTTCTCGCTGGGTATTTCCGGCTGGCTGATCGAAAATGGTCAGCGCACCACCCCGATCAACGAGATGAATATCTCAGGCAATTTCTCAGACCTGCTCAATAAGCTGGTTGAGGTTGGCAATGATCCTTACCAATACTCATCCTGGCGGACGCCCACAATGGTGTTTGAAGGGGTCCAGTTCGCGGGACTGTAAATCACATTATTTGCTAAAAACAAAAGGGCAGCCATTGGGCTGCCCTTTTTGCTATTTGGAAGCTATCAACCAATTTCAGCACTATGCGTTTTTCTTATAGAAATAATAGATGACGCCGGTGCAGGATAGAGCGATACCTGTCACGGTTGGTATAAAGGCGGTGATGATGGTAATGCCCAGGAACACCGTGTAGATTATAAGAATCACAACCAGGCTATAGGGATATAGCCAGGCTTTATAGGGGCGGGTAACAGTCGGAAATTTCTTACGAAGGATATAAATAGCGCTAAACGTCATGATATTAAAAATCGTACTAGTCCCGGTGAAAAAATCGATTATCGTTTCATAAGAATTGGCTGCCATTGAAGCAAATACCAGCAGGACTGTTGCCCAAGCTCCTTGGCCCAAGAGGGCGACATTCGGTGTTTTATATTTTGGGTGCAGTTTTGTAAAACTGTCGAAAAATAAGCCATCGCGCGCCATGGCCTGCCAAGCTCGCGCTTTGCAGAGAATCTGGGTACTGATGTTGCCAAATGTATTCAACATCACTGCGATGGAGATCATTACGCCACCGGTTGCTCCAATTGCTACTCGCATTGCTTCTGTAGCTACCCATTTAGATTCAATAATGGTTGCTGGTGACAATTGGAAAAGATAAGCCCCGTTCGCGCCGGCATAGAGTACCATGACTCCGGCAATACCGAGAAAAAGCGACAGTGGCAGATTGCGGCGCGGATTTTTTACTTCTTCCGCTACATAGGTTGCCCCTTCCCAGCCGCTGAAGGCAAAGAAACTGTAACGCAGGGCCGCTCCCACCGCCAGGATTGTGGAGCCATTGAATGACTCCGGCCACAATGGATTGGTGAAATTCGACATAGTTCCGGTATCAATAGACGTAAAACCGACGCCGATGATCGACCCGACAGCGGCAACCTTGATCACGCCAAATACGTTTTGAATTTTACCGCTTAAGTAGACCCCAAAAAGATTAGCACTGGTCAATATCCAGATTGTTACCAGTGCTATCAGAAAAGTCGCCAGCCGTCCAAATGGTTCTCCCGTAATAATCACAAACAGGGCGTTCAGGTATTCGGCAAATATGAGGGCAACGGCCGCAATGGCGGCGGTCTCTGACACAAAGAACATGGCCCAGCCCCTGAGGAAAGCCCAAAAGGGACCATAGGCCGTTCGGAGGTAAATATAGGGCCCGCCCGAACGGGGCATCATGGCGACCAGTTCAGCGTAAATGACGGCTCCGAAGATGGTGACCAATCCGCCAAGCACCCAGACCAGGCCAAACAATGATGTGCAGCCCACTAAAGCCATGATCGGCGCCGGCGTACGGAAAATACCGGAACCGATGATCCGGCTGATAACAATGGAAACGGATTCCATTAATCCCAGGTCGCGTTTTAAATCGGTGGCCTCGCTGAATTGAGTGAGCTGAGATTTGTTATTCACAGGATATTTTTCGAAAACTATGAATGGATTAGCCGGGATAGTAGAGGAATGGCTGGAAACAAACAAGATTTTATTATTTTAAACGTTATGGATAGTACACAGTCAGGGACATATCAAGCGTACCGGACTGCGCACAATATGGAAGGTAGGGATAATTCTCAGAATTGTCCCTACTATGATTTGTTTGGCTGGCAGGTTATTTCAACAGAATCATCTTCCGCGTTTGGGTTAATCCATCCGCTTGGAGTCGGTAGAAATACATCCCCGCACTCACTGGCTGCCCATAATCATTGGTTGCATCCCACTGGATTGATTTATAACCCGCATCCTGTGTTTCGGATACCAGTGTATTCATTTTTCTACCCAGCAAATCGTAAATGGTAATTTGGACATTTGATTTCCGGGGGAGCTCGTATTGAATTGTCGTAGTCGGGTTGAAGGGGTTGGGGTAGTTTTGATGCAATTGATATTCATCCGGTACCGAGGCCAGATCGGTTTCCGTACCGACTCCCGCAGTATCCCAGGTTGCGGTTATGGAATAAGCTACCCCATTGAGCACGCTGAGATCGCCGTAATAATAATTACCGGCAATATTTACAGTTGAGGTGCATTCCACACCTACATACCACAATCCGGGCGCCAGGCCTGGTATTGTGATAGTTTGATTGCCCCCCGATTGATTGCTTAGATAGTCCGCGTTAGGTTCAAATGCAAACGTATCAGCATCCAGATAAAGGAACAAGTCGAAACCATCCTCACCATCAATTGACAGGGTGAAGCTGCTGACTTCTTGGGGAAGGTCAATTGTGAAATGGTGATACTGTTTGTCACCGATTTTAGTGAAAGCCGGCAGGGAATCTTCGGTAGCCTGATCCATTACACGGGTCTGGGCATTGAGCAATTCAGCTTTAAGCGTGGTTGAGCCGATCCCATCCAACGCATACAGTAAAATGGCTTCCATCAGTCCCAATCCCTCACCGGACGTTAAACCCTCCGGATGCGAACCGATCACCACCACACGACCGGATAATTCATCTTCCTTGTAGGCCCAGCAACTTGCTTTCTCGTGAAACGGCAAGCCCGGATAATCATAACGTAGTAAAAATTCGGTTCCGCTGGGATAAAAAGGAGTCTCACGGGCATAGCAGCCACCATTATGACGAATATTCGGAATATAGAAATCATCGCCAAAATCGAAATAATCAAGCAGCGGAGAGTTATGTGGTACGAAATGCCCGGTGTACGATTCCAATAGCTGTGTTCTACCCGTCCTGCCCGGCCAGATATGATAGTATTCCGGGATGCTGCCAATTGCTTCATAACTCAAACAGGCTAAGAAAGCTCCCGCACATGATCCGGTATAACTACCACCGTTATAGAAAAATTGACGGATGCGAGCGCGCCCTTCTTCTCCCAATGAACTACCGTGGCTGGTTGCCAGTCCGCCATTAGTGTAAATTGTTCTGAATCTTGGCAATCCATCGGGATACAGCAACCGTCCGTTGCTGTCATTGGTATCACCAATTATGACTGTTGTTTGGTAGGTTACCAGCTCGGTTGCCAGAGCCTCCAAAGATAATCCCAGCGAATCCGCCGCTGGTAGAGTCAACCGCGATGTTAGAAATACACCACCGTCCATGAATATGTCTTTGAAGTAGCCGGGGGTTTGGGGCCAGGCTAGACAAACCAGGATGACAGGTGAACAGTATTTGATTGTCAATCTGAAGCGCATGGCAACCACATTTATTTTAATTAGGTACTTAGCGGACTAAGATAAGTGTCTATTTCAGTAGTATCATTTTCCGTGATTCTGAAAAATTCTCACCCTTCAGCTGATACAGATAGACTCCGGCACTAACCGGTCTTCCATATCTGTCCCGGGCATTCCATTTGACTGTCTGCACACCGGCCGCCTGGTATTCATTAACCAGTGTAATTATCCGATTGCCAAGCAGGTCATAGATCGCAAAATTGATAAATGAACCTAATGGCAATTCATATTGAATTGAAGTAACCGGGTTAAAGGGATTAGGATAATTCTGGCCGAGCCTTAATTCAGCTGGAAGTGCTACTGTTGGTTCTACACCAACTACAACGTACTCAAAGCAACCCATATCAGGTTGAGCTCCGCTGTATTGATCGGGATTCAGTTCAACAATCGTCTCACCATCAAGCACATATGTATTGATACCGGCGTCAATGCAGGGGGAATTGGCCAGTAATGTGTAATCCTGAGTTGCAGGGGCAACAAAGAGGGGATCGGCAGATAGGTTACCTTCCAGCCAACTTACAGTGATACTCTGGCCCAGGACTCCATTTTCTCCCAGTTGGTAATCACTGTACATGAAAGTGATAGAATTTGGATCAAATCCGACTTCAATGTATGAATAAACATCATTTGGATTTGAATCGGGACCCCAGATGATAGAATTAATTATCACCGGATTTGCGTTATCGCTCAATACGATGGCATTTCCCTGGACAGCAGTGTTATAAGCTATTGTAGTACGATTGAAGATCGGTGTCGAATTTTCATGTACCCAAACAGCACCACCATAATTAATTGCGGAATTGTCACCGATCAGTGTATTGTTAAACTGGGGGGACGAGTTTTGGATGTAGACACCACCACCACTGTTTGAGGCTTCGTTTTCAATGATTGTTATATTTTCCAGAATTGGTTCTGATTGATATACCGCCAGCCCACCACCCATGTTACTATGATTATTACTGATAATAATATTGTCCAGCAGGGGGTTAGAATTTCTGGAAATCAATATCCCGCCACCTATTGATCCTGTCGCCGGTGGAGACTGACCAGCGCCGTCAGCAGTATTATTTGTAATGACCAGGTTTTTCAGAATTGGTGAAGCACCATTCCGGACCAATATGCCACCGCCCATCCGCGGGGTATAGGCGGCGCCATCCCAGCCATTCCCATTGGTAATTGTAAATCCATCCAGAACGGCCGCGTCTGTTTCGTTATTGATAAACAGTACCACGCTGCCATTCTGGTTACCGTTGATAATCGTGATCTCGGGGCCGGAAGCAGATAATATTACCAGATCCTTACCAATAAAATTGATATTCTCAACATAGTTTCCAGGTTGAACCAGTACTGTGTCACCAGCAACCGCGACAGTAATTGCACCCTGGATTGTTACCTGATCGGTGGGCACGTTTATTGTTGTCGCGAAAGCAAATTGCAGAAAAAGAATACTTAATAATAATTTTTTTTGACTTGACATTTTAATAGCTCCTTTGGTTTTTACCTGGCACGAAAATACAGGATAAAACAGGGAGTTGTCACCTATACAAAACCTATACAATTAATAGTCTGGTAATTCTATCTGCCGTCGACAAACAATGATTCAGTTAATACTTACTTAGAAATTCTGTTAGATTATCACCTTTACTCAACCCGAGTTTTTTACGAATCCGGTAGCGGTATATTTCTACCGAGGCTGGTTCCACGTTCATCAAACTGGCGATCTCCTTGGACATCAAATTTAATCGCAGCAGGGCACAGACTTTAATTTCGCGGAAGGTTAATTTAGGATAGTCTGTTCGTAGGTTACTGATAAATCCGCTGTGAATTGCCGAGAACCATTTTTCGAATTCTTCCCAGACATGGTTAAATGAAACCAGTTCCGTCAAGCGCCTTACCAAAGGTCGTGTAGCAGCTGTTCGTTTTTCGTTGGGTATTTTCTCAATAGATTTCAGTTTGGTAAGAATCTCTTCCAGAATATCCTGCTTCTCGATCAAATCCATTGATTTGGTAACCAGTTCACGCTGCTGGTGATCAAGCTTCAACTGAACCTCACGTTCCATAGCTTTACGCTGATCGGCCCGGCGTAATAGATTCAGACGATATTGCACTATGCCGATAACTACACCGGATATTATCAATAATGTAACTATTCGAAACCAGCTTGCCTGCCAGAAGGGGGGGGCAATCGTGATGGGTAACTGCATTCCGGCCATATTCCAGATGCCATCGTTATTGGAACCTCGAACACGGAAAGTATATGAACCGGGATCAAGATTAGTATAGGTGACCAGACGTTTGGTCCCGGCCTGGACCCAGTTTTGATCAAAGCCTTCTAATTGATAGGAATATTGATTTTTTTGGGGTGCAGAATAATCCAGTGCGGCAAATTCAAGAGTAATCACGCGATCTTTATAGGTCAAAGGCAAACTTTGCAGTAAATGGGGAGCAGTGTATAGGGCTGCTTCGTAGGGTTGATAATTAATTTGAATATCGGTTAGAACAATTGGCGGCAGGTAAGGATTGTTTTGCACTTCTTCCGGCCGGAAAACACCGAATCCATTATCGCCGCCAAAATACATTTTACCGGAGCTGCTTTTCAGGCAGGCACCATAGTAGAACTCTCTATTTTGCAGGCCATCTTCGACAGAATAATGTGCAAATGTCAATAAATCTGGATGAAAACGCGTTATATTGCGGGTAGTGCTGATCCATAGATAGCCATTATCATCTTCCAGAATCCCATAGATCACATTATCGGGGAAACCATCATTTTTTCCAAAACTGTTAAATGACTCGGTCTCGGGATCGAACAGATTCAAACCACCGCCTCTGGTACCAAGCCAGAATCGGTTGTGGGAGTCAATCATTATCGTAACTACATTATCACTGCTGATGGAATTGGGATTACCCACCTCTGCTTTATAGCTGGTGAAGGAATTGCTTTCAGGATCAAAACGGTTCAATCCACCCCCCAGAACACCAATCCACAATTGATTGCTGGAATCCTCTGTAATCGCATAGATGGTATTCCCGCTGATACTGGTTGGATCGGACGGATCATGGTAGTAACGAGTGAATATTCCTGATTCGCGATCAAACCGGTTCAAACCATTTTCAAGTGTTCCGGCCCAGATATTACCCAGATGATCTTCATACAAAGACATCACTTTGTTACCGCTGATACTGGTAGAAACACCAGGGAAATTCCGGTAATGCTGGTATTGTTCCGTTACCGGATTAAAACTGAACAGTCCGCACCCCCAGGTGCCCTGCCAGACCAGATTATCCCAGCTGACGATAACTTTCATTACGGGATTGGTGCTCCAGGCATCTGGGTCACTGTCATCTGACTGGTAACGTTTAAAACTACCACTATCGTTCAGCATTTTATTTAGCCCTCTTGTCACTGTCCCAATCCAGATAGTACCCGATGAATCCTCGGCCATACCGTAGATCCTGTTACCGGACAGGCTGAGATTATTATCTGAATCATGATTGAAATGCTGAAAACGAATCAGGTCCGGGTCATATTTATTAATTCCTTTTGCGTCAGTACCGATCCACAGCGTCTGCTGATTATCAATGAAAAGACAACTGATTACATTGTTCGATATACTGCGTGGATTATTCTGATCAGTGCGGTAATAAGTATAGGATTCCTGTGCGGGCTCAAGTCTGGTTAACCCGTAAACAGAGCCAATCCACACTATCCCGGACAAATCAATAACAATATCTGTAGGAGCATTGATGCTGGCCATGTCGGGATCTATTGTTTTTATACTGTAGACCGTTACAATATCTTTTTTCGGATCATATTTTCGTACCCCATGTGGGAAATAACCAAACCAGATTGTGCTGTCAATAGGATTGTAGCTTAATCCGGCAACAAAATTATTTTGTTGCGGATTGGGGTGCAATCGATCAGGGCGAATTGTCGTAAAGCGCTTGCTGGCAATGTCAAGTTTTACCAGATATCCGCTACCAGTGCCAATCCAGAGGATACCTGAGGGAAACTCAGTCAAACAGGTAATGTTATCATCAGCCAGGCCTTCAGTAGTGTTCTGATGGTATTTTGTAAATGATAGAGAATCTTTACTTAAATAGTTGAGACCATTTTTGGTACCAGCCCAAAGATTGCCCCTGGAATCAAATAATAAAGCAGTTACGTGATTATTGCTCAGGGAGCCAACTTGGTCTGGTTGCCGGCTGTAGTTAATGAACTTTTGGTCAACCGGGTTGAATCGATCCAGCCCGCCACCATCAGTTCCGAACCATAGATTGCCATCGTTGTCCTCACAGATTGCCTGTACTTTATTATGTGACAGGCTGAGCGAATCCTGTGGATCGGGGTAGTAATTATTAAAATTGTAACCATCAAATCGATTGAGACCATTCATTGTGCCAAACCACATAAAGCCATACCGATCCTGGTGGATAGAAAAAACATTATTTGATGATAAACCGTCCTCCGTCGTAAAATGTTCAAATCGGATGTTGTGAACTGAAGCGGTGAGAAAAGTCCAAAGGAAAATAAAAAACAAGCAATACCGCGGATGCTTGTTTAAGTTGTTTTTGATTCTCAATTGATTGTTTAAATAGAAGTTTATAAGGAAAAAAATACGATTATCAGCTTGGTTTACCAAGTGATCAATTGATCAATGGATTTCCTATATAGTATTTTTCAGAATTTTTAAATAAAAATTATTACCTTTGGGCTTATTTGGTACAATACCCACTTCCGCATCATGAGCTTCGGCGATTCGTTTGACGATTGCTAAACCTAAACCACGTCCCCTTTGATTACCGCTTTCAAGCCGATACTTCCTTAAAAATATTTGCGTGCGATCTTCTTTGCGGATTGTTTTCCCAAAGTCCCGGACTTCGATATTTAGAATATCCTTAACAGTTGCACCCGCAATGATGATCTTCTTGCCGTCGGCAGCATATTTGATTGCATTGCTGATGTAATTATTAAATATTTCGGCTATTATCGAGTTTGCTTTGGTAAGCAGGTTTTTCTCAAGTTTCAGTTCCAAAGTAATTCCTGCACTCTCCAATTGTGATGAAAATCCTTTAACTACGTTCTGAATAATTTCTCCCAGATTGATTGTTTCCTTTTCAATTTCCTCTCCTATTGTAACCTGAGACAGGGTGGCGGCGTTTTCGACAACCCGCAGTAAATCATCACAACTTTCTTTAATGATCTGTATCATTTCGTTGTCTGGAAATTCCGCTAACATCAGATCCGCCATACAACTGATAACACCGGCGGGATTCTTTAAATCATGGGTAATGACATCCAATAATACTTCCTTTAGATTGTTTGACTCTGCCAGTTGGTCGGAGAGAAGATGATATAATTCTTCTGATCTTTTTAAATTATTCTGGGCGCGTTTAAGTTCGGTAATATCCCGGGAAACTCCCATAACACCGATCTGTTCGCCCTGTTCATTTTGAAGGACAGATGCTGATAGAAAGCAGGGAAAAATTTCACCATTCTTCCGTTTGGAGTTTATCTCTTGAAGGACTTTTCCGTCTTTCAGCGTGGTTTTGTGAATATCCAATCCTAACTTCGTATCGGCGTAAATCATATTTATATGTTTCCCCAGCACTTCAGCACGTGTATAGCCCAAGGCTTCTTCGGCTGCTTTATTAAACTCCGTAATTCTTCGCTTGCTGTCCACAGCAATAATCATGTCCATCGAACTGTTAATAATATTCTTTGAATATTCCAGTGATGTCTTCAGCGCTGTACGGGCTTTCTTGAGTTCGGTAATGTCTTGTGAAATACCCATAACACCGACTTTTTCACCCTTTGAGTTCACTAAAATCGAAGCATTCAGTATACTTGGAAAAAGTGTGCCGTTTTTATGACGATTTTGGATTTCTTCCACGCAACGGCCATTTTCAATGGTCTTATTATGTATCGATTGTCCATTTTTCCTGTCGGCATATAATATATCAACATGTTTTCCCAGCACCTCATCCCGGGTGTAACCGAAACTTTCTTCAGCTGCTTTATTGAATTCAGTAATTTTCCGTTCATCATCACAAGCAATAATCATATCCAAAGAACTGTCAATTATATTTTGAGCGTATTCTTGAGCCATTCTCAGCTCCTCTTCCGCTCGTTTTCTTTGCGTGATATCTTTAATCACAATGATAATTGTTGATGTCTGCCCGGTTTTATCCTTTAAAACCGAAGCATTATATTCCGCCGGATAAGTTGAATTATCCGCCCTAAATAACCGATACTCGATATCATTAACGAATCCAGTTTCTAATAGTTTTTGAGTGTTTCTTTTAGCCCGGCTGAGATCCTCAGGGATAATCATCTTAAATATATTTTTACCAATCAGATCATCAGCCTTATTACAACCGGAAGTCTGTGCCATTTGTTTATTCGCCATCAGGATCACACCCTTTAAATCTGTCAAAATAATGGCATCCGGGGAAAGATCGATCAACTGACGGTATTGTTCCGCATTTTCTTTTAGAACTTGCTCTTCTTTATACTTGGCAAGAGCAACCTCAACGGCTGTGAATAATTCTTGTGTTTTAAATGGTTTAATTAAATACCCGAATGGTTTTGTCGCTTTGGCTTGGTTAAATAGTTTTTTGTCCTTAAAAGCGGTAATATAAACGACTGGGATGTTATATTGATTACAAATTTCCGCCGCTTGTATCCCGTCCATATCTCCTTCCAACAGAATATCCATTAATACTAAATCAGGGGGTTCATTTTTAACCTTTTCAATTGCTTCTGCTCCAGAGCGCACAATAGCACTGATACGATAGCCGGACACCTCTAATTGTTTGTTAATTAAATTTGCTATCGGGTCATTATCCTCAACGATCAGAATTTTAGGTTCGTTCATTTATTCTCCTCGGTCCTGGACATTGTTAAATAATCTTTAAAGTATTCTCTGACTTCCGTAGTGAATTCTTTGATCAATACTATCCAGGATATCGCATTGTTAAGATTAATATACACAAGCAAGCGATCCACTAACTTGTTCTTCATCAATCTGACCACCTCCTATCCTGAGAAGGCTGTACCTGTGGCAACACTACTTATTTTCCTGAAAACCAGCTTTAGGGAAATTCCATAGCAATGAATACATCTTCTTTGGCTCTTAATAATTTTTTGATTTAATCATGAATTTTTGTAGAAAGGAAATTCACCAATTGAAATATCTAATATTCATAACAGTCTGCCGATTGAATTATCCTCCTCCTGCGATTAATTCACTAAAAGTTACACGAGTAATCTGTAAGTAACAATACCCTGGTAATATTAGCGCCAGGAATTCAACAAGGATTCGGTATTTGCTAACACCAGTCAGCTCAGAAAACCATGACAGCAAAGTCGTGTTGCTCCACTTTAATCCCAAATGCGTTGGTCTATCAAAAGCCTGCCACTATTGATGATCGTGTATTAATATCCCCTATGTTTTTAAATCGATTTTATACTGAGAAAAATAATGTGATAAACATTAGTGCTAATCAAGCCAGCAGTTTTGCCAAGGATATCTCCAGCGACTTTAATCCGATCCACGATCCGGGCAATAAAAGTTATTGCGTACCGGGAGATTTATTGTTTGCCCTGGTCTTGGTAAAGTATGGATTAAGCCGGAAGATGCGGTTCGGTTTTACCGGCATGGTCCGTGATGGCGTAAAGCTGCGATTCCCGGTTCTTCCCAACGATCAATTTGTAATAACTGACCTGAAAGATAGATCCTATCTGCAGGTTGAAAAACATGAGGAAACTAACACCGATACTATCCTGATTGAGCAGTTTATCCGTAATTATGTCGCTTTCTCAGGCCAGAACTTTCCTCATATTCTGGTCCCTTTGATGGCCAAGCACCAGGTTATGATCAATCCTGCCCGCCCTTTGGTGATATACGACAGTATGTCCTTTGCTCTTGATCATTTAATGATTACAGAACCCCGCCTGGACTTGACTAAAACCACCTTGGAGATCACCGGTAAGCGCACTGAAGCCCGACTGCATTTTCAAGTATATGAATATGGCAAATCAGTAGGAACCGGATTCAAAAAACTGATTCTGGCCGGGCTACGTCCGTATGAAGAAGCCACTATAAAAAATTTGGAGGCGGGTTACTTGGCACGACAGGAAGCATATCGCCCATCATCCTGATACTGGTTAATACCAGCTAATTTTCTATTGTGTTATCGTCATGAACGCTCAAGGCGCCCGTGACGATCTTAATCAATGCCGCTATCGAGATAAAGGCAAGTTCAATTCTTCAAGCAGTTTTTCCAGTTGAAACTCCGAATTAGCCGCCGCCGCAGTCCAATGCTGGAATAGATTTAACAGATCGCCCAACGGACGTTTAGCACTGATTAATTCCATGCTGGTGATTATCGTTAGCCACCGGACCAGGTCTTCAAAACCTTCCTGATTGAAATAAATAATACCTTCGAAACGATTGATACCTAGAAAATGGTGAATCTGTGCATCATCCAGCAGACTGCGGAATAATTGGCGCGGATCATCCATCTTGGTATTGGATAAATGGAGCTGATAACGGCAAAGGATCTTAATTAACAGAATCCGGCTTTCGATTTGTTCAACCGCTAATCCGGTCGCCGATAAAATATTCCCGATTGGTTGCTCCAGACCCAATTCACCTAACAGAAGTCTGCTGTGTTTGGGATAGTCAGGAGCTTTCTGAATCCGACCCAGGTAGCGCAGGATACCCCAGATCTGCAATGTCAGAATGTTAGTCTCTTTTTCCATTTGCTCTGTCAGATAATCTGGTAGGCTTGATTTACTGTCGGTAGTATTTAGGATAAATTCCCGGGTTATTTTAATACTAGCCAGAATATCGCTGGCCAGTTTCGCTTCTAAGGTAGTGTCGGTTAATCTGGATACTGCACCAGCGAAAGCATGCACGGCTGTTTCCAGTTCGTTCTGCTGACTCAGAGGCAACTGCTGTGCTATTTCAGTGAAGCTTTCTCGAACTGGCTTCAAAAAGATATCTTTGATCGCTTCTTCTATACTTGGTACTCCCTGGCCATTCAATAGATCATGCAGGTTGCCATACTGGTTTAATTCATTATCCAATATCTCCCGCATTTCCCAAAAGACTTGGTACTGGTATCCGTTAAGTGCCACCTGAAGTCCGCGATTGTGTATATCACTGGTGCGGCTGATGAATTCCAGTCCTGAAATGTGCTCACGATAGATCAGATAAGAATTTGAAGCTGCGCGCAGACCAAAGGCAGTTGCCAGATCAACCTGTTGCAGGTCCGCCTGCCTACCATCGGATTTATTATTAAAGGCTGCCGATATCCGTAGCCAGCCGACAGCCTGCTGGTAAGCATTATTGTACAATACCAGCACGTGTTCATCTCCAACGCGGTTAGTATAGGCGAATACATTTTCATTTACCGTTCCATCATTTTGATATAAATCGAACAACCTGAAATTTGCTACTTCTGCAAATAGGTAGCGTTTGCGTATCACCGGACAAATATCCCGTTCATGGCGCTGGATTAATTCCTGGTCCGGTTGTTCATCCCAGTATGCCCGGCGGAACTCCATCCCATATTTTTCCCGTAGACCTTCTATCTGGCCATGGCCGAACATTGGCAAACCCGGCATGGTGCACAATAGCATGGTCGTGCCGAAATACTTGTCACCGGTGCCAAATTGAATTGCTGCTGTTTCTTCATCGGGATTATTAAGAAAATTGACGAAACGCTTCAGAATCTGGGGATCGAATTCCAGGGTATTCTTGATCGTCTGGCGGTATTTGGTATTTTCCTCCATTTTGAGCATATTCATGAAGGCACTGTTATATACCCGGTGCATACCCAGGGTGCGGACAAAATAGCTTTCCATCATCCAGAAAGCTTCCGCTAATAGCAGGGTGTGTGGAATTTCCTCTGCCACCCGGTCGACCACTTCCCGCCAGAATTCCTGTGGGAAATGTCGATTGAATTCTTCCTTTGATAGACCTTGCTCAGCACGTGAAGGGATATCTCCACCGGAACCAGGCTCAGGAAACCACAAGCGCTGGAAATGACGTTTGGCCAGCGTCATGGCCGCATCGAATCGAATTATCGGTGTTTGACGGGCTACCTGCAGAATAGTCTGAATGATAGCTTCACGAACCTCCGGTAGCAGATAATTGAGCTGAGCGGTATCATTCCAAGGCATTGATGTACCGTCGTTGCCATGATAGATAAATCGCTCTTCATTGGTTTGCCGGTTCACATACCGAAACACCACAGCCGCATCCGATTGATTGTAATAATTGTCCTCGATCTGGATGCTGATTTGGTCTTCTTCAGCCAGGTTTTCCGATTCAAATGTGTAGGCTGGGAATGGAGTATGCCGGGTCTGTACATACCATTCGGGATGTTCGATGATCCAGTTGGCATCGAGACCGGTATGGTTGGGAACCATATCGCTGGCAAGTCGGATTCCCCTTTGCTGACAGCGATATTTAAGATTTTCAAACGCATCTGGTCCCCCAAGAGCATCGGCAATTATATACTCCTTGAGTGAATAGGCTGAAGATTCAGCCTCGGGATTGCCACACCATTGTTTAATCTTCTGAGAAACACGGCTTCTCTTCCAGAGGCCAATCAACCACAGGGCGGTGAAACCATACCGGGCCAGGCGGTCCAATTCCTCATCCGGTATCTGATCCAGACGTTCAATCTGATAGCCGTATTCCTTAGATAGCTGATCCAACCAGACCAGCGCATTCTTAGCAATCATTACGACCTGTGGCATCCAGTCGCTGTCGGGGCTGAAGCGCTCGTATTCCTCTTCATCCACGCCGAATTCCAGAACTTCCGCTTTACCAGACCCTATCCCACGAACTTTCTGTTCTTCGCTGATAAAGTCCAGACCGCGCAGCATGCGCAGCAGGAATTTGCCCAGCAGATTACCCCAGTTGTCGCGGATAAACCGTAGCTGATCAGCCAGTGAATTCCCGGCTGCCAGCGCCGGTTTGTGCAGCATTTTGATCAGGTTATCCAGGTTCGGGCCGAATGGTGCTTGGGTATCAAAAAAATCTGTCAGATCGGACATAATCTGACGGTAGCCGGTCCGTTGTTCCAACTCAGTATCATCAAATAACTCGTGGAATGGTTGAAAGGCAGGATTTATATTTGCCAGCCAATGCAGGATCAACTCCTCCAGGGCTAAAGCGCGGTTAGATTCGCCTGCAGTTTTTCTCTTCAAGTAGCTGGCAGGCTCCAATTCATCTTGGTAAACAGCTACCGGCGGGAACAGGTCAATGAAATCCATTAGGATATGATTTACACTGTCAGTGCCATATTTATTATCCATCCAGACCAGCACAGCTCCAAGTATATCGGTCTGTACCTCACGACGATATTGTCTGAATATATAATGCAGAATTTCATCGATTAGACCCATGGCATTCAAATCCGAAGCCTGAAGAGCTTGTTCGGGATATCGTTTCAGATCGCGGTCGGCATTCATTTTACCAACGATGGATTGGGATGCGGAATTATTGGATAAGATTACATTACCATCCAGGGCAAACAGGAGATTGCTGATCTCAAATTTGTCTCGAGACTGGCGGCTGATATGGAATTCGCGGCTAGCCCTGCGGTAGTTCCGCTCATTGTCAGCCAAGCTGATTTCGATGATTTCCGGGTCGTGAAAAACCAAGTTTGTATTCCAAATCGATTTTAATCTGTCATCAGGATATTTGTTTTATCGAATAACCGTGGAAGGTATAGTTATCACACAATTATTGATATTTAAAATTAATCCATTTTTTACTGTCTTGCAGACCTGTTTCCAGTCTAATTTAATTTATTAATTACTCCAGGAGGTAAGTCATGTCAACTGGTCGGAAGATATTTATTGGTCTGGTAATTTTAATCCTGATAGTCATTGCTGGGGCAGGATTGTTTCTGCGGTCACTCGCAACTCGCGGAGTGCCGGATTATAATGGAGTAATCATGCTGGAGAACATGACTGAAGAAGTAATTGTCTATAGGGATCAATATGCTATTCCGCACATTTATGCCCAAAACGAGGCCGACCTGTACCGGGCAACGGGGTACTGTATGGCGCAGGATCGCCTGTGGCAGATGGATTTGATTCGCCGGGCAACGGCCGGTCGTCTGTCAGAAATCTTCGGTTCAGATATGATAAATGCTGATCACATGCTGCGGGCACTCCGAATTCCTGATAAATCGCGTCAGGTTCTAGCCGGGCTGGACCCGGAATTGTTAGCTTATGCTACGGCTTTCAGCGAAGGAGTCAATCAGTATGTTGCATCTCATCAAAATAAACTACCACTGGAATTTTCAATTCTTGGTTATAAGCCGGATGATTGGCTGCCCGAACATTCCCTAGATCTGGTTGGCTATATGGCCTGGGATCTGACCATGCCATGGTCGATTGAAGTCGTTTTGCACAATGTCCGTAAAAGAGTTGGCGAGGCCAAATATCAGCAATTACTTCCCGATTTGGAATCTCAAAACTCAGTCGCATATCCTGATTTTTCAGCCAAGTCGGTTGACATGGATTTTGATGGTTTGCTGGTAGCTCAAACCAGGTTATTGGAAGAGTTGGGTCTGACCGTTTTCCGGGGTAGTAATAACTGGGTAGTTGATGGCGGAAAAAGTGCTACCGGGCGGCCCCTATTTGCCAATGATATGCACTTGGGATTCGGGTCGCCGGGAATCTGGTACCAGATGCACCAGGTGATCGAAGGTGAATTGAATGTAACTGGCGTTGCCTTGCCCGGCCAACCATTTGTGGTGGCTGGTCATAATGACCATATTGCCTGGGGAATGACCAATGTGATGCTCGATGATATGGACTTCTATCTGGAAAAGATCAATCCTGATAATCCCAATCAATATGAATTCAATGGTGAGTGGCGCGATATGGAAGTGCGGGTTGAGCAAATCAAGTTGAAAGATGGCAGCACCGTAAGTAGAGAAACCAGATTCACCCATCGCGGACCGATTGTCACCGGATTCAAATCTGAAACTGACGAACCGATTTCTATGCGCTGGATCGGCAACGAATACAGTAATGAAGTCCGCTCGATCTACCTGTTAAATAGAGCTACCAACTGGGATGATTTCAAGGATGCTGTCAGTACATTTATTGCAGTCAGTCAGAATATCGCCTATGCCGATGTAAATGGAAATATTGGTCTGTATTGCTGTGCCGGTGTTCCGGTGCGTGAAGGCTGGAATGGGATTGATCTGGTGCCAGGTAACACCGATCAATTTGACTGGAAAGGTCTGGTTCCATTCGAAAATCTTCCCCATGAATACAATCCCGCCAGTGGCTATGTATCCTCAGCTAATAATAAATCAGTCAGTGACAGTGCTTTAACTATCGTTGCCCAGTGGCCTGCTCTGCATTACCGGATTGACCGCATTCGCGAAATGTTGAACGAAAAGGATGTTCTGGGTGTTGACGATTTCTCACGGATGCATGGCGATAGCCGATCCAAACTGGTTGAGGAATTGAAAGCGATTTACGTTGAAAATATTGAATTAATTGAAGATCGTTCCGTGATCGAAGAGGAAGCATTGCGGCTGCTGATTGATTGGGACGGTGTTTACACTCGTAACAGTTCAGCAGCTTTGATATTCGAACAGTTTTATAACGCCTTGTTGCGGAAAGTAATATGGGATGAACTGGGGGACGAATTGTTTAATAAATATATTTCCACCAGCTATCTGTCGCGGTTTGCCTTGAATGATATCAGTAATGATCCCGGTTCGCGCTGGTGGGATGACATCAGTACTGATGGCCGGACCGAAACATTTACTGATTGTATCCAAGCGAGTTTTCGTGAAGCTATCGGCCAGTTAAGTCAGCAATATGGTGCAAAACCGGCTGCCTGGCGCTGGGGTGTCGCCCACACTTTGACGCTGGAACATCCGATGGGCAGTGTTAAAATTCTTGATCGACTGTTTGGCCTTAACCGTGGTCCCTATGAGGCTAAGGGATCATCCCATACGGTGGGACCCTATGCCTATTCATTTGCGAATCCGTACAAAGTAAACCATGGTGCTTCCCATCGGCATATTTTTGATACATCAGACTGGGATGAATCCTGGGTGGTGATTCCGACCGGTATTTGTGGCGTACCCGCCAGCAAACATTACTGCGATCAGACCGCGATCTATCTGGCAAATGAGTACCACCAGGCTTATTTTTCGCGTGAGCTTGTGGAAAGTAATAGCCTCTATAAACTGGTTTTTACAGCTAATTAAGATTGTAACTAATACTTACACCGAACAGAACAGATGAATTGGTTTATTGATTGGTGGCAACATCTGCCAGCGCAGATGAACCCGACTATTTTCATGATTGGGAATTTCCCGATCCGTTGGTATGGTACAATGTATATTGTAGCTTTTACGATTGTTTATTTGATGACTAATTGGCGTCTAAAACACGATCAACTGAACTATAGCAAAGAATTTGTCAGCAATGTAATTACCTGGGCAATTCTCGGTTTGTTGCTGGGTGGACGATTCGGATATGTGTTGTTTTATAATTTTCAATCATTCCTGAGTGATCCCCTGAGCCTCATTTCTCCCTTTGCCAGAATCCGTGGTGAATTAAAATTCACCGGTATTGCCGGAATGTCCTATCATGGCGGCGTTATCGGTATTGCTGTTGCCTGGCTTATATTTGCCCGTAAAAATAAAATATCGGTTTTTAAAATTGCCGACCTGATTATTCCAGCGATTCCGCTGGGATTCATGTTTGGAAGATTGGGCAATTTCATCAATGGTGAATTATACGGCCGCGTTACCGAGGCCGCAATTGGTATGCATTTCCCCTCAGCAACGGCTGGCATACTGCGCCATCCATCGCAACTTTATGAAGCATTTTTCGAAGGACTGGTTCTGTTTGCGATTGTCTGGCCCCTGCGCAATAAAAAGCTGTTCGTCGGATTTATATCCGGATTATACATCTTCGGTTACGGTTTCTTCCGTTTTTTCATTGAATTTTACCGTGAACCCGATGAGCATCTCGGTTTTGTTTTAGGCTCCTTGTCGATGGGGCAGGTACTCTGCATCACAATGATGATTGGTGCTGGAGTATTGTGGTATATTGCTAAAATTGTGGAAAGACGCTCAGACTAAGAATCTTGCGCTCGAGCTAATTACACCCTAACTTCAACCGACATTATTACTTGTGAGCGTTTGGAATGGCTATCGATAATAGAATCAAAAAGATAATCAAACGGGATGGACGTACGGTTCTTTTCGATGCAGAAAAGATTGTCAGCGCGGTCTATCGGGCCGCATTGGAGGTAGGTGGTCGTGACCGGGAATTGAGTGAGGAAATTGGACGAAAAGTAGTCCACCTATTGAACGAGTACTACACACCATCCCACATACCGCTGGTTGAAGAAATCCAGGATATAATCGAAAAAGTATTGATCGAGAATGGCAATGCCGCCACTGCCAAAGCCTATATTCTCTACCGTGATTATCGGCGCCGTGAGCGCCATCGCCGCTCGGAACGACGCAGCAAGGAACATTCCCTGCCCTATAAGATGATTTTGGAAACCCTGATCTGGAATATTGATCACAACTGTGAGACCACGGAAAAATTAAATCAGCGGATTAGGGAAAACAGCTTTCCAGACCTGGTAAAAGAGGCAGATCAGGTATATGATACGAGTTTATTGGAAGCCGCTCAGGCGATAGCGAATGAAAGGGACGAAATCCGTCTGATCATAGTAGCCGGACCATCTTCATCGGGGAAGTCCACTACCACTGCCAAATTATCAGCTAATCTGAATCAGCTGGGTATTGATACGGTACCGTTGAACCTGGACCATTATTTCTTTGACCTGGAGATGCATCCCAAAGATGAGCATGGCGATTATGATTTCGAACAACCAGTCGCCCTGGATATTTCCCTGATTAACGAGCATCTGGAACAATTGATTGGTGGCCAAACGATTCAGATGCCCCGCTATGATTTTAATCAGGGCAGGCGTTTTGATGATGGCGAAAAAATCTCAATTAAACCGGACCAGGTTATTTTACTTGATACGCTTCATGGGCTCCACGAACCATTGACCCGCAGTATTCCGGACAGTGCCAAATTCAAGATTTATATTGAAACGATTGCCCAGTTGCGGGATCCGGACGGGCAATGGGTTCGCTGGGCTGATATCAGGTTGTTGCGCCGAATGGTGCGCGATAATGAGCAACGGGCTTATGATCCGATAAAAACAGTCGGGCACTGGCATTATGTACGCCGTAGCGAACTCAAGCATATTATCCCATTTATTCACCGTGTTGATTTTATTTTGAATGGTTCCTTACCCTATGAACTGCCATATATGAAAAAACATCTGTTTCATTATCTACCAGCCATAATTGAATCCTGGGAGCATGATCCGGCCCGTCGGGATGCCTTTATTCGGGCTGAGAGGATTTATAAATTATTTTCTAATATTGATCAATATAATGATGAATCAATTCTTCCATCAGATAATCTGCTGCGGGAATTCATCGGTGGCAGCGTACTGAAGCTGCATTAACCAACATTTATTAAGTAATCTGAGTTATTCGAGTAATCTGTGGTTCGGGTAGTTTATACTATAATATTTAACCAGTGATCTTTGTGTCTTTGCGACTTAGTGATTGACTCATATCTGCTTTAGTTAACCTAATAACAGTAATCTCGTTTGGAATCCCAATTCGTAAGGGCGGACCCCAATAGCCGGTGCCAGAATTGACATAAATCCAGGTGCCCTCATGATAATGCAGACCTGCGACATACGGGTAGGCTTGTTTCACAGCCAGGTGGAACGGTTTGAATTGTCCTCCATGGGTATGCCCGGAAAGCTGTAGATCAACTCCCAATCGACTGGCCTCATTAATACTGGCAGGCTGGTGAGCTAATAATATCTTGATTGAATCTGCAGGTGTACCTCTTAGAGCTTTGGCAGGGTCAGTTTTTTGTTCAGGTAGTATCCGCCCGGCTTCCTGATCAGTGACGCCAGCTACGGTCAATGTTGCGCCATTAATGTTGACCAAACGATGCTCGTTTACCAAATTTGTGAAACCGATTCGCTCGGTTTCCTTCAACCAGTGCTCAACACCAGAATAATATTCATGATTACCCGTGATAAAGAATTTTCCGAGCGGTGCCCGCAAATCGGCCAGGGGCGCAACATCATTGGACAGGTAGCTGACCGAACCGTCCACGAGGTCGCCGGTTAGGGCAATCAGATCTGGTTTCAGTTCATTCACCTGATTGGTAATTTGACGAACGAAATCGCGTTTGATGGTAGGTCCCGCGTGGATATCGGAAATCTGAACGATCCGTAATCCGTCCAATTGATTAGGTAGATTTTTAATTGGTATATCAACTTCGATCACATCCGGTTTACGCCGGGCTTGCAAAAAACCATAAGCAGTGAATCCGCCGGTGAGGCTAATCAAACCCAGATTCATTGCCATAATAATAAACTGGCGTCGGTCCGGATCAATTGTTGAAGCTATATTAGTGCCTAACAATCCCCTAACCCAGCCGGTGATTTTGGTGCCGCTTAACAACATCCCCCAGCCCAAATCACGGGTGATTACTACCACCAAGGTCAGTACAAAGAACCCCAGGCTGGTGTAACCAATCCATGAAATGAGATCAGTGAACCGGTTTTCAACACCATTGAAGCGCAGGACCGGTCCTGCGATTGAAAGCAGGGCCAGAACTACGATCAATAACCAGAGCGCTACAACCCAGAGTGTACTAAGTCCCAGGGTCGGGATAATCCGCAGACCCACGTAGCCGTGTATCAATCCCAGAACTGCCAGTACCACAAACAGAAACATCATCGGTGTTCTTTACATTTATTTTTGGATTTAATTTGCATTTAATGATAAGCGGTGGATTAAGTTTCCCAGTTATAACTGACGCCGGTGAGTCTTTCCGACGCGGCCCACAGTGCGGCCGCATCAGCTTCATTAAGGGAGGCAGTACTGGACTTGACTTTAACAGGCTGTCCGCGCCAGCCACCCCAGTTTTCAGGACCGTAATAATCGCCACCATTTACATCCGCGGCAACTCCCGCACGAATGGTAGGCAAGGCACCCATGGGGGGTAATTGGGCAACAAATCTATTCATGAAATTAAAGAAACTCATGTATTGCTGCAGATTAGTAGCGGTCCAGCCCGGATGAGCGGCTACGGCAATGGAATCAATATTATAGAGTTCGAATTTACGTTGCAACTCATATGTGAATAGGAGATTGGACAATTTAGTCAAACCATAGACTGAGGATTTCTTATAACCTTTTTCAGCATTCAGATTGTCCAGGTCAAATTTACCCATATTGTGAGCCATGCTGGCAACGGTTACGACGCGAGCTGCTGGTGTTTTCTTGATTAGTGGTAAAAGATGGCCGGTGAGCGCAAAATGTCCCAGATGATTGGTACCGAACTGTAGCTCGAAACCATCAACAGTTTTATAATGTTCTGGCGGGGACATGATGCCTGCGTTGTTGGCCAGGATATCAAGACGATCATATTTGGCGTTAAAATCTTCTGCAAACTTGCTAATGGATTCCAGGCTGGCCAAATCCAATTCCATTAGATCCAATTTGGCTGCGGGATCGGTATTGAGGATTTCGGTCGCTGCCGATTGTGCTTTCTCGAGGCTGCGACAAGCCATTACAACCGTTGCACCATTGGCAGTAAAAGTACGGGCAGTTTCCAATCCTATACCGCTGTTGGCACCGGTAACAATTATAATTTTTCCGGTCAAATCCGGTATTTCAAAATTCAACTCCATTTGTTACTCCTATTATTTATTTGATGTTTGATGGTGGTCTATATATTGCTGCCACCAGAATTTATTTTCATGATTAGTAGGATTTACAAGTTCTCCGATCTGGGGTGTGATCAGTTTAATCGGATTTACTGCTGCTTCCTGAATTAATTCTCCGATTGGAGCGTACCAGCTATGAAGCGCCAGATCAAATGTGGCCCAGTGGATCGGTACCAGCTTGCCACCTTTCAGCTGCTGGTGGATTTTGACGGCATTTACTGGTCCGGCATGGATCGAATCCCAAGCTTCGTCGTAGGCGCCGATCTCGATAAAAGTCAGGTCAAATGGACCATACTGTTGGCCAATTTCAGCCATTTCCGGGGTCAAACCGGTATCACCACTGAAGAATACACGCTGATTTTCTCCGATTATTGACCAGGATGTCCAAAGCGTCATGTCCCGGTCCAGTAAACCACGCCCGGAAAAATGACGGGCTGGTGTAGCAACTATTTTTAAGTCTGGCAGATTAAATTCACCCCACCAGTTCAGTTCAATTATTTTTTCACCAGCAACGCCCCAATCTAGTAACCGGCGGCCAACGCCGATCGGGACAAGAAATAATAAGTCGCGATCTGCCAGATTTTTAATGACCATCTTATCCAAGTGATCGAAATGGTCATGGGAGATCAAAACCGCGTCAACTTTGGGTAAATTTGCTGCACTCACCGGTGCTGGGTGGAATCGTTTGGGACCAGCCCACTGCACAAATGACGACCGTTCCGACAACATCGGATCGATTAATAGTCGTTTGCCTTCGATTTCAAGGATTACCGAGGAATGACCCAGCCAGACGAATCGCAGGTTTGCTGTTGGCGCTTGATCAAACTGATCGGTAATTGGGATAACCGGTAGCGGCTTGGACGGATATTTATCAATTACGCCACCACGAATAAATTTATAGGTGGATTTTAACATGTTGGTAAAATTGAGTTCATCAGAAGGCAGGTGATTGAAGAACTTTCTACCTTTGTAATTGGCGTTACCATCTACGAGAGTTATCGGAACCAACGTCCGTGCTCGGTAATGCCGGATTCCAATTGCTGACAGCACGCTTGCAGCCAGTATCAAAATGATCAGTATCATTAATTTCCTTTGTTTCATAGTGTAAATTCTGATTGAGTAGTCACTCAGTTATATTGGTAAAAAATTTTATGCCTTATGGCAATCCCAAAAACTTTCCCAGGCCTGTTTAATAAAGGTATTGTCATTCCGTAATTCAGGTTTCTGCCAGATCAATTCCACCAGCCCGAGGATTAGAAAATAAAAATTATTCATGTGCAGTTCGATCGGTGCATCTTTTAGAATGCGCTCATCGATAGCTGCCTGGATAGACTGTGTCATCTGAGCGGTCATATCCAGAATGGCACGATCCTCTTTGATTTTTTCCTCAAAAGGTGAATTGTGAATCTGTTGGACAAATTTGAATTTATGGGGCTGGTCCACGCCATAATTCCACACATTAGACCAGAGTAGGCGGAATTTTCCTTCCGGCGATTTGACCTTGTCCAGGCCGGTCATCATCACCTGATAGAATTCCAGCTTAGTTTCTAGGAAAAGGGTATAAATCAATTCTTCCTTAGTCTTGAAATAATGGAAGAGAATTCCCGCTGAAACACCGGCCGCTTTAGAAATGGCCGAAGTAGGTGTGGCGTGAAAACCCTTTTCTACAAACAGGTGTAGGGCAGCGTCCAGTATTTTGGCTCTTTTGTTGATATGTGATTGAGTAGTCACTCAATAATTTATTAATATTTTTAGAGAACTCAAAATATTATTATACTGGATAACCGATTGTCTGTCCGATTATAACCTTTTGTTGCTCTGTTAACATAAGTGGTTCAGCCAGATATTTTTGACGTGTTGAGGCGCGGGTAACAGCACCCAGTCCATTGGCAAAACAAAACAAACTGACATTCTGGGAGATGATCCCGGCGTGGCAGAAGGCCATTTTAGTACGGTATTCATCATCAATTTTATCCCGCGAATGGTGCATTCTAGAGAAATCAGAGACGTAGATCAGATTTAGTGGCGCAGTAAAAACAAAATCCTGGGTACCAGCCGATCTGCGGAAATCCCCATCCCGGACTTTAAGCAGAGCATGGGGTGCTGCGTCGTAATGCCAGACAGTGTCAGTCGTCAATCCATAAATTATAGTGTCCTGCCAGTTAAATGCTGTTGGCGCGGTACGGCGTCCGTCTTCGGGACGATTGATGCCCCAGGCTGCCCAGAGCATGTTGGATAAGACCGGAAGCGCTATTTTTTGAGCTTTAAAATTCCGGACAGCCCTGCGTTGAGTTAAAGCAGTAATCAGTCGTGCCTCTGGATCAATTTGTGGTTTAGGTAATTTGATCTGTTTCATATTTCAACCTGTTAAACTTTTTCAAATGCTGCCGGTAATGTAACGGTTCCCGAAATCCTGGCCAGCGCGTTGGGCTGTAATTCCAGGACCATGTAAGCATCGTCAGGAACGTCGAATGGTAAACGAATGTTCCACTTACTGGCTTTCTGAAATCCAAAACGGGGATAATATTTGGGATGTCCCAGCACATTTATTGAGCTATAACCGAATTCGCGTACAGCTTCAATTCCTACCACAACAAGCTTACTCCCGATTCCTTGATTCTGATAATCCGGATCAACCGCCAACGGTGCTAATATCAATGAGGTATGTTCGTTATTTGGTGTAATAGTGGTGGGGTAAAATAGGATATGTCCGATCAGCTTACCATTTAGATCTGCTACGAGCGATAATTTAGATTTGAAGACATCTTGGGTTCGCAGGTCAATCACCAGTTGCCCTTCATTTTTCTGGCCGAAAGCACTATCATTTATCTTTGTAATAGCGGAATAGTCGGCTGGTTTCTCACTTCGAATCACGGTGGAATAGGCCAATCTGGTTAGTGCGAAATATTTAACATCCAGATTATAGTGGAATGCTTCTTTTTGATATACCAATCCGGTTTTTTGCAATACACATTGTGAGGCGCCATTGTCTGGATGGGTTATGCCCACGATCCGCTTTAGCCCGATTTGATTGAAAGCGTAATCCCGCAGGACAGCACTCATCTCAGTGGCATAGCCCTTTCCCCAATGCTGTTTCAGCAGACGGTAGCCAAGTTCGATTTCAGTGGTTTTATCGAGGTGGGCCAGTTCAAACCAGCCGATGAATTCCCCGCCTTGCTTGGTAATTGCGGCAAATATACCTAGCCCCGGATTGAGTGTATAATACTGCTGCAACCTGATGATCATTGTTCGAATTTCTTCACGGTCGGTTTTTACCGGACCAATGTAACGCATAACCTCAGGATCGCTATCCAAACTGAACAACAATGATTCATCCTCACTGGTGATTGGTCTTAAAAACAAGCGATCTGATTCCAGTTGGAATTTTGTCATTATTGATTCAAGTTCCCGGGGTGTTTCAGTGTCTGCCGGTTACTGAGCTAATCAGTGTTTTCAATCGGCTCCATTCTGCCTCAATATAAGACCGCGCAGCTTCGTAGTAGTCAAGCTTCGCGCGCTCGATCTGGTTTCCCCGGTATTCTTCAGCTGTACCAGATTTGGAACTAAATGATTTAAAAGCAGCTTCGATTAAATACCAGTCGTGCGCTTCACCCATCATCTGTTGAAATGTTTTCAAATAGGTCAATTGATTATTATCTAATGCATTTATAACAGGGGCTAGTAATTCTAGGGTATACCGCATTCTTTTATACTGCAGCCGCATTCGGTGAAGAGAATTATCGCTCTGTTCGCTGACTGCTTGTTGATATAATCCGGACACTCGCTGGTAATATTTTAATACCATATCTTCGATTGTAACCTGCGGCTCCATCCTATCCAAATGTTTGTTCTGTATGACCTGTGCTAAAGATAAAATTGACGACTGGTCAAAGTCCTTGATGGCGGTCTGGATAAGTCTTCGGGCGGTTATTTCACGGCTAGTCAGATCGACCAGGAAAGCGGTAATTAATTTGTCGGTCACATCGAGTGCTTTTACTTTTAAAAAAATTTCTTGGACATCCCGTACTTTTCCCAAATTCAAGCGAAAACGCTTTATCTGGTCGAGGTCATGCTTCTGGAATAAGTTCCAGTTAAATAGTCTAACAGAAACCTGATGTGCTACCAGTAATCGTCGTAACGAAGTACTTAAATCGTGAGTTGCCTGTGGATTAGGATCCACCAGCACCGCATCCAAATTGTCAATAACTTTTTGTGCACGTAAGTGAATCCCCGCAGAAAGGATCTGGCTGAGATGATTATCGGTCGGATTGGTCATTACTTTCAGTCCGATTGACCGGTCATCAATCCACCGATTAAGATGGAATGGATTGATGAAATAATATTGTGCTTAAAAGTCCACAAGTTAGGTAGATTACTCTGGTAGATTTTTTAACATGTCTTGCATGCGATCGCGGTAATTCTGAAATGCCTTTCGACCATGATCACTAAGTTTAAGAAGGGTGTGGGGAATTTTATCTACGAATTCTTTATTGATTTCCACATATCCGGCTGCTTCCAGCTTGTTGAGGTGGGAAGACAAATTACCCTTGGTCAATTCAGTCTGCCGCAATAGAAATAAAAAATCGGCACTTTCTACCACATAAAGATAGGCCAGGATCAACAGACGGGCTGGTTCGTGTACCAGCCGATCAATCGTTGCCAACGATCCCAGTGTTTCGGATTTGGACGATTCGGTAGACATTTTATAATTCCGCGTCTGTCGGTTGGTGCTTGGTAATAAAACGTAGAAGCAAAATGATTCCAGTAATGATGATTAGATTGGCCGCGCAGCCTAGTGCTAGAGGGATTCCATGATAAGTTGCCAGCCCCTGCCTGAAAAGTAGTTCGCCAACGACAAACGCTAAGGCAATTAAGACTCCATATATTATTAGCCGTTTCAGACTTAAATACCATCCAGCTATGGAGAACCCGATCAAAATAACTATAATGAATTTAAAGGGTATATTCCACCCACCAGGGCTGAATTTGACCAGAGAAATAAATCCAAGGATTAAACTGACTGATAAAACGACGAGACTGAATATATTCAACCGCATCAGCATTTGTTTGCGATCTTGTCCATACTTGAATATACCGGTCCGAGGAGTGGTAACATATTTTTTCATCAGGCAGTAGAATAACCAGGCAATCGAAAATGCGGGCAGCAGAACCATCGAACTCCAGAAATCACCCCAGCCCAAGTCGGTTAGATGGGGTATTTGACTGAAAGTGAAAAATAGAAATCCGATAGTAATATCCAGCAAACCGTCGTTGAATTTGCTCCGAAAGGCCGACCGCTCCAGTTTATTTAGATCAGGGAAAGCATTCATTGCAATTCCTCCACTGCGATTAATCAATTTTCATAGTTTAATTATTTTATCATTTGCTAAACATACTAGTTTGTAATGCAAACCGGTATGCAATAATACAGCCCCAGTAGTATATAGATCAAGTTTTTTATGGCCAATTAGGTTAATTCGGAGGATTGATCCCTAAATGCAGAAGTGGATCATATTGATGTGCTGGTATAATTGCGACTGGATTCATCGAAGTTTGTTATTCATTCTATAAGATATTTGCACTAACCCATCAGCAAATTGACAAGTGTTTTCAATTTGCGCTTCCCGCTCGATCGTATGCCCAACAAAGAGTGGAATACCCTCCCCCAAGGCGATGGGAACTATAGTCTGGATTACACGATCAATCAACTGGTTATCAAGTAATACCCCCGCGGTGGTTCCACCGCCTACCAGCCAGATGTGTTTATACCCGTGTTGATTTAACTCGTCAATTAATTGATTTATAGCGGTTACAATTTTTACGTCACCACGATCGATCATCAGTGAACTGCTGGATAGGACATAGGTTGGTTTATCGGGATAGGGCCAATCGCCGAAGCTTAGGATTTGTTGATATGTTTTGCGTCCCATAATCAGGACATCGATGGATTGGTAGAAAACGGTATATCCGTAATCCTCACCACCCAGCTCAGGTTGCGGGAGCCAGTCAATACTATCATCGGATCGGGCGATGAAGCCATCGATACTGGTAGCAACGTAGTAGGTGATATTCATATTTGGGTTTAAGCCTTCGTAGTTACGGTTGTAAGCTGTCAGGTCACTGGTTTCATTGATTGATGCCGTTCTTCACAAAACGGCTTTATTGGTCATTTCTCAAAAACAACTATCCCCCCAACTACGGTCATAATCACTGTGGCATCGCGGATTGTTTCTGGGGGAATGGCGGTTAAATCCCGGTCGATGACCACAAAATCGGCCAGCTTACCTGCTTCCAGGCAACCCTTGATATTATCCTCGAATGATGCATAAGCTGCGTCTATCGTGTAGGCTCGCAGTGCTTCATCAACTGTCAGCTTTTCTTCAGGTATCCAGCCGTCGGGATTTTTATCATCAAGGGTACAGCGGGTAACGGCGGCATAGATGCCCTCCAATGGCGTTGGTGGGGCAACAAACCAATCGCTACCGAAAGCCATTTTTACGTCATGGTCTGCCAGTGACCGGAAAGCATAGGTCGTTTTACAGCGTTCATAGCCGATATACCCTTCCGCCCAGCGGCCGTCATCGATGCAGTGATAGGGTTGCATGGAGGCGATCACTACCAAATCGTGGTAACGTATAATATCCTTAGGATGAATATGCTGGGAATGCTCAATTCTGAACCTGCGATCCCGATCACCATTAACTGTTACTATGCGTTGATAGAGATCCATTAAAATACTGATGGCACGATCGCCGATTGCATGGGTCAATAGCTGTAATCCGGCAGCATCTGCTGCCAGTAATAAAGTGTACAGTTCATCCGGATCATTTACCAGTAACCCGGTATTAGTTGTGTCATCAATGAAGGGCTCGAAAAAGGCTGCCGTATGGGAACCTAATGATCCATCCATGAAAGACTTCAAACCACCCCAACGCAGCCACTCATCTCCAGGACCTTCCTGCTCAATTTTGTCGACCAGTTTCTGCCAGGTGGTCAAGGGCACATTAGCGCTGATTCGTGTCCTCAGATCTCCTTTTTTCCGAGCGGCTTCAAAGATTCGCAGATCATCCCAGCTGCCCATATGTTGAACGGAAGTGACTCCTTGCCGGGCTACATAATCCATCGCTACCTTCAGAGCCCGGAATTTCAACGAATCCGGTAGCTCGGGTTCCACGGCATAAACCGGGTCCATAGCGTTATCTTTCAATATGCCAGTTGGTTTACCGGCGGCATCCCTAACGATTGTTCCACCATCCACATCAGGCGTATTGGCGTCGATTCCGGCTGCCGCCAGGGTAAGACTGTTAGCCAGGGCCATGTGCCCATCAAGGCGGTTGATCCAGACCGGATTGAGAGGTGTTACCGCATCGATCCAATCCCTGGTCGGCAATTCGCCGCCCCAGAGTGTATGATCCCAGTCGCCACCAGATATCCAGGTACCGGGCGCGACTGTTTTGGCATATTCGGCAATACGCCGGATAAATTCTTCCGGGGAAGCGGCGTCGCGCAACTGAACCGAAGCAAGGTTAAGGCCACCAGTCAGAAAATGCAGGTGCGAATCGTTGAAACCGGGTGTTATGAATTTCCCGGCAGCATCAATAATTCTGGTTTCCGGCGTTGCCAGTTTCCTGATATCCGCTGAGCTGCCGACTGCCATAATTTTTCCGCCTTGCACTGCCATTGCTTCTGCCCGGGGTAGCTCAGGGTTACCGGTCCAGATATTAGCATTGGTAATTATTATTGAGGCCTTCCCGTTATCTTTCATTTCCTTACAACTCCCAAGAAATAGAATCAGTAAAATCCAAAGTGCCATTTTTCCCCACGTAAATCGCGGGCGCCTGGAAAAAATGCTGATTTTCATGTTATTACCTTTCAGTGGTTACTGGCGGGCGCTAATTTCCAGTAAAAGAAACAGCGTTATGCCATGAAAAATATAGCACCGATTATTCAAGTTACACTGTCAATTTTTTACTTTATTAGTGCACCTGAAAACCTGGCTGCAAGTGATCGGGAAAATTCTATGTTTGGTCGCACAACTTTTTACCAAATGGACAATGCCCCCTATCCCGATACCAGCCGGGCTGAAGGATTTATTCGAGGCAATGATATCTATCCGCCGGAAATACATTACAGCGATCCCAGTGTGGCCGTTTTCATTCCCGGGCATTTCCGAACCGAAAACGACATCAACCTTTTATTCTATTTCCATGGTCATAATAATAATGTGCGAAAGTCGCTGGAGAAATTTGATCTACGCCAGATGGTGGCTGAAAGCGAAAGGAATGTGATCCTGGTATTTCCCCAGGGACCGAAGGACAGTCGGGATTCAGGTTGCGGTAAACTGGAAGTAGAGAACGGTTTCAAAAACCTGGTAATTGAGGTACTGGATTCTTTAAAAGCGGACGGTGTAATAAACCAGAGTTTTGTTAACAGAATACTACTTTCCGGTCATAGTGGTGCATACCTAGTGATCGGTCAAATTCTGAAACAAGGTGGACTGACAGATATAATCAAGGAAGTATATCTCCTGGATGCTACCTATGCTCAATTGGTTATTTTTGAGAATTGGGTTTCGGATGATCCAGGGGTGCGGCTACGCAGTATTTTTACCGATCATCTGGCTCCTGAAAATGTGACCCTGATGAAAAATCTTAGTCGACGGAATGTACCCTATAAACTACTGGCAGAAGAAGTGGTGGTTGCAGGTGATCTGGAAAACCGGATTCTATTTCTCCACGCCGTAAATCTGACACACGGCGAAACAGTTGGTTGGCTGGGGCGGTTTTTGGGGAGCAGCACCTTAAAACATTATGCAGATTAGGATTTTTTTCTGGTGCCAATTATTTCCTAGTACTGGTTCTACAGTGGGATGCAGTACAGGAATATTGTTAATGACGAACTAAATTCACAAGTGATCATTGGTAATCGAATGGCAAATTGTGTGGGATAAGAATAATGCAGATTAAATACAATTGGATAACCGGAATAATTATGCTCAGTTTCGTGGAATTGAGCGCCGATCCGACAAATTTCATTGACAGTCAACCAGTGGGACCGGGAGTGATTCATCATCATGAGTATCGGGTCGGTGGTCCCTGGCATTTTCAGGTTCTGGAAATTGATCTGACTGATACCCTGATCCATCTGGAGACCGTTAAAGCCGGTGACAATATCAGTGGTTACGAGCGTACCTCTGCCATGGCGGCGCGCAGGGATTATGTGGAGCACCGGGTGATCGGTGGTACCAATGGAGATTTTTATGCAACCGGTGGCATCCCGATTGGCACCCAGATAATTCAAGGTAGAGTTCTAAAAGATCCCTATCCACGATCCGTATTTGCCATGGGGCAGGATAATCATCCCTTTATTGACATTATCAGTTTAACCGGGGAACTGGTTGCCGATGATGGTTCGGCTTTCGGAATATCTAGTGTTAACGGGGAGCGCTTAACTGATTACCTGGTAATGTATAATCGTTTTTTCAGCACCTCCACCGCAACCAATTATTGGGGTACTGAAATCACAGTCGAATATTTAAGTACAGCCCCGATTGTAAATAGTTCGATCCCAGTGATTGTCACCGCCATTGATAGTATCAATGAAACGGGTCATGGCAATAACCAGATTCCAGTAAACGGCTTGGTTTTCTCCGGTCATGGATCAGCCGCAACCTACCTGAATCAGTTTATGTCGATCGGGGATACAATAAGCTATCGGATCGATATGCCTCCCCTTAGCACACCACTGCTGGAAATGATCGGAGGAATGCCGCGCCTGATCCGTGACAGTGTGGCTACAGTTGAATGGGATTCGGAAGGAACAAGTTATAGCTTTGCCCATGACCGTCATCCCCGAACGGCAGTCGGTTTTAATCGTGATTCAAGCAAGGTATATTTATTTACTGTAGATGGACGCCAGCCCGGATACAGCACCGGTATGTCATTGTTTGAACTAGCTGATTATATGCTGGAATGGGGAGTAACCGAGGGTATCAACCTGGATGGTGGTGGCTCTACGACCATGGTCGTTCGTGGAAATGTTGTGAATAGTCCCTCCGATGGAGGTGGTGAACGGTCAGTAGCAAACGCATTGATGGTAATAAGCAGAGCGCCAACCGGACCCCTTGCAATTCTACGAACCAGCCCTGAGGAGGCCTACGTGATTGTCGGATCACAAGCTCAATTCACCGTAAGTGGATTTGATCAGTATTACAATCCAGTCCTCGTGATAAATGACTCAGTTGTTTGGACCTGCGATCCGGCAATTGGTACGATTGATAGCAGTGGTAGATTTCTGGCAGGTGCGGTTGAAGGAGAGGGGAATATTTACGCTGCGAATGGATCGGTCATTGATTCATCCCGTGTGTATGTGACCGATATAGCCACAATTGAATTAAGTCCATCCCCCGTTATTTTAGAAGTTGGACAGGATCAACTAATCACACCTCAAGCACGGGATACTTATGGAAATCTAATAACAATGCCGGTTACTGAGTATGGGTGGTCAACAACTGATTCGATCGGGCAGATCTCCAACTCGGGCACTTATCTGGCAACCCACCCCGGAACTGGATTTATTTGGGCAGTGTATCATACTATTGTAGGCAGCACGGCTGTTTCTGTGGGGATCTCGTTAGATATTGTAGCAGACGATTTTACTACTACTGCTAATTGGAGTGTATCTAGTGTTAATGTAAACCTGGCAGGCTGTAATCTTGCAGTAGATGACTCCGTTTCCATTTCAACCCCCACCGCCGGACGCCTAGACTACAGTTTGACTACTGGAGGAACCAGCGCCTTATATCTCAATTGTTCGATTCCCATATCAGGTACACCACAAGCGATTGGAATTTACGTGTATGGCGACGGGCGGGAGCATTGGCTTCGTGGTGAATTTCAGGATGAGGATGGTGAAAAATTCCTGGTAAATTTTACCGCAGCGGCACCGGGGATTGACTGGACCGGCAGTTGGCATTATCTGGAAGTTCCTTTTACGGATGCAATACTGCACTGGGGTAATCCCAATGCCGTGCTGAATTTCCCTATCACCTGGAAGAAAATTTATCTCGTGGAAATTGACGATACCAAAAAAGATACCGGGACATTGTTTTTGGATGATCTAAAAGTAACTTTTATCAGCCTGTCATCCGATCAAGAGGTAATTATAAACAATTTAGCACAATTCAATCTCAAGCAGAATTACCCCAATCCATTCAATCCCCAAACGGTTTTGGAATACGAACTTGAAACTCGGGGTTCGGTAAAATTGTCGATCCATAATTTACTGGGGCAACAAGTGAAAACGCTGGTCCAGGGAATAAGAAATGAAGGCGCCCATAAGGTGATCTGGGATGGTACCAACGACAGCCATCAACCAGTATCTACCGGTATTTATTTTGCCCATTTTTCGTCCGGTGATTACAATCGGACCCGCAAGATGTTATTGATTAGATAGGGGTCATATATTTTTTTGAATTAACGTCGAATGGCGATGAAATTTAATCTGCCCAATCAACAAGTGGATGAGCGGGATACCATGTTCGCCCGGATGGCCCGACGTAAAAATACTAGCGCCTACCAAGACTACTATACCCGTCGCCCGCATTTGAAAAAGCTAGATGATCGCCTGCGCAATATGCCTCGGTTAATGAGTCCCACAGGTAAATTGTATAATCCGCAATTATCCGAACAAGCCAGGTATTATTTCGATGCCATAAAGGATATTGAGATCGATAATGAATTTGTCTCGGATGCTGTAACACGGCTGGCCGGTGATCTAGAAGTGAAAAATAGCATTTTGGAAATTGTCAGGGACTTGGGTGCCATTGCAACTGGAATAACTGAATTGGGCAAAGAATTTATATATAGTCATAAAGGGCGCCATGACACGGACTACGGTAACCGGATTAGTCTAGAGCACAGTACTGCCATTGTTTTTCTGGTGGAGATGGATTTCGAACGGATGCAGCAGGCTCCCCAGGCCGCAACAATCCTGGAGTCGGCCCGGCAGTATTATCGTGCCGCGGTTATTTCTCAGACAGTGGCGGCAGTATTGATCAAGGCAGGTTTTGCGGCAAATGCTCATTATGATGCCAATTATGATCTGATTTTACCACCCCTGGCCATTAAAGCCGGTTTGGGAGAGCTGGGCCGCAACAATATCCTGGTTGCTGATAAATATGGTAGCCGGGTACGGATCGGTGCCATAACAACCGACATGAGCCTGAAGCCTGATTCTCCGGTTGATCTTGGAGTTGATACTTTTTGCAGAATTTGTAAGAAATGCGCCCTTAATTGTCCATCACATGCTCTGGAATTGAGTGACAAAATTGGCGTTAATGGTATCTCCAAATGGCCAACTAAGATTGAACAGTGCTATTCCTACTGGCGTCAGATTGGTACAGATTGTGGGATTTGCATGGCCGTTTGCCCCTTTTCGCACCGCAACAACCGATTCCACAACTTGGTGCGATGGTTGATCATGAAATTCGGCTGGTCGCATCGGCCGGCACTCTTTTTTGATGACCTGATTTACGGCAGAAGATGGATAAAAAGGAGTAGTTTTTAGTATAGCTATCGTCTAAATAGTACTAACAATTTCGGCGCTGATAACATTCAGATTTTTAAGTATTGTTGTAATTTGTTCAAAAAGATAAGAGTTGAAGGGTCTCGAATCGACACCAGCGATCGCTTCCCGGGTGAGTTTTATTCATCTTCATGAAATGTTACTTTGTGCATGATTTTTGCACGTGTTTGCATTACGCCTAATACAGAAAAGGAACTATATAGAATAGTTAATACGATTCTACCGCATGTCATACAATTGATAATATGAAATATCTTCATCGTAAACGTAATATTTTTTATCCTTTATTTACATTTCTTGGATTCTCATTAGGCATTATTCTTATCTGGAGAAGTATTTATACAGATAATATTGAGGAATTACAGAATCAGGCATATATTGCCGCTGAACAGGTGGCGATCAGGCTCGAAGAAAAAATATCCAGTCACCTGGCGGCAATTAAATACCTTCGCCGGGAATGGCAAAACGGAACAATCAATGAAGTAGAAACATTCGAGCAACATGTCTTGACAATCAAGGATCAATTTGGCGGATTCCAGGCGATAAACTATATTGATCCACAGGGTTATATCCGTTGGGTAGTGCCTGAAGAATCAAATTTACCGGCCAAGGATAAGGATTTGCACTTACATCCCAGTGCGGCCGAGTTTTTTATTAAAGCAGAATCAACCGGGAACGACGTTGTGACGCGACCGGTTGATTTATGGCAAGGCGGCCGTGGATTTGCGACCTATTTTCCAATCATTAAAGATGGGCAAAATCTCGGTTATTTAAACGGCGTTTTCCGCATCAATCATTTCATTGAATACAGCCTTCGACAGGGTGCTAAAGATAAGTTTTATTTCATTATTGTCGATGATACACATCCAGTTTATTCTTATACTGATAATATCCCGATTGAGCAATTTAATATCAGCAGTACCTACGAGATCAGTGTTCTTGATCGCCTATGGAAAGTTACAATATTTGGCAAGCCTGCTTTAATGGCTACCCACAGGAGTATCATCAAGTACCTGATACCTGTATTCAGCCTTATAATACCAGCTCTGATTGCGGTACTGGTTAGGATTTTAGTGGTGCGAAGAACTGAATTTCGCCGTAACCTAATCCTGCTTGAAGAATCACAGAAAAAACTACACCTCCGTTCCAAGCACCGCGAGCAGTTATTGGAAACAGCCCGGCAACTAACATCGAGCCTGGAGCTTGATTCTGTCTTGAAATTAATTGTATCAAATGCTTCTAAATTACTCGATACATTCAGTTGTGTCCTCTCCATGATCAGTGACGACAAGAAATATCTTAAGCCGGTTGTGGCCATTGATCCTGAATATGAAAAGGAGATTATGACTGCCCGGGTCGATATTGATTCCAGTTATTCCGGGAAGGCCTTCAAATCAAAAACCAGCTTGGTGTTTAATTCAGTGGATGACGAAGATGAAGGTTTCCTGATACCCGGTACCAGTGAAGGGACGAATGAACGGATTATAGCCTCACCGTTGATCATTGATGATGAAGCCATTGGCGTTGTACTGCTTAACCGCGAAGGAGCGCCTTTTGATGAAGATGATCTCAGACTGGCGGATACATTTGCGATCTACGCTTCTACAGCGATCCGTAACGCCCAAATTCATGACCGACTGCTAACTGAAATTAAAGAGCGCACTGGACTTGAAAATCAGCTGCGTCAGGCTCAGAAAATGGAGGCGATCGGTCAGCTGGCCGGTGGTGTAGCCCATGATTTTAATAATAAACTGGGTGGTATTATGGGGTACGCTGAATTAGCATTGTATGACGTTGAGAATACGGATCTGGTTGCGAACAACCTAAAGAATATTCTTGACCGTTGCGAGAAAGCGGGATTGCTGGTCCAGCAGTTGCTGGCGTTCAGTCGTCAGCAGGTCTTAAATTTTAAAACCCTTGACCTCAATGCTGTTGTTTCCAACTCAGTCAATCTACTGCAGAATGTGATCGGTGAGAATATCGAACTGTCGGTTGAACTTGATGATGCATTGAAAACAATAGTGGCTGATCTGACTGCCGTTGATCAGATTATTTTAAACCTGTGCATCAATGCCCGCGATGCTATGCCCAATGGGGGGAAGATGCTGATTCAGACCACTAATGTGCAACTGGATGCCAGTTTCTGCCGTAATCGATCAAATCTAACTGCTGGTGAATATGTTAAACTTGTCGTTCAAGATACCGGATCGGGCATTGATAAGGAAATTATGGAACGTATTTTCGATCCATTTTTCACAACCAAGGAAGTTGATGAAGGAACTGGTCTGGGTCTTTCAATGGTATTTGGTTTGATTAAGCAGCATGAAAGTCATATTGAATGTAAAAGTGAACCGGATCAGGGAACGACATTCATAATCCATTTCCCCCATAAAACCAGTGGTGAAGTTTATATAGAGGATCATCGTGAAAAACCGGTGAAAGGTGGCACGGAAACAATTTTGTTGGTTGAAGATGATAAATATCTGCTGGAAATAATTAGTTCTACGCTAGCTAAACTCGGATATCGCATAATTGTTGCCAAGAGCGGTCAAGAGGGACTGGGAGTTTACAATGATAATGCTGCTATGATCGCATTAGTGATAACGGATGTTGTGATGCCGGGTATGAATGGTCTGGAACTACACAATGAAATTGCCGGTTGCAATGGCGATCTGAAATTTTTATTTATTACCGGATATGGACCAGAAAGTATGTTGGTTAAACAATCATATGAATCGGGTGTTGATATCCTCCAAAAACCGTTTCGCCATGTAGACCTGGCAGCTAAAGTACGAGACCTGCTTGATTGAATCACTGGCAGGATACATTTTCTGAATAACCGTAGAATCCGTGTTATCCACCTGCTCCACCCGTCAGCTATAACTTTTGTACCGACAGTAATTGGTTTTAGCTACAAAAGCCGGACAGGCAGGGAATGCTGTGTAAACTGATAATCTATATAACTAACTGTTAAGCAAAACCGAACACAGTGTCCGATTCTGGACACTGAAAAAAGCAGTCTTCGATTTGTAATATTATGTATATCAACAATATAGCGAATGGCATGGTTCTTGAAATTCAACAAGATAAAATTGAGATAGCTATGGATCGTCAATTATCAAACCGCCAGTTACTAAGAAGAAAACTCAAAATGATCTTACCGGTCATCGTGATCGTACTGATTATTCTAATCAGTTTTACAGGACTGCGTAAAATTCTAAATCCGGCCGTTGATATTCACCAGCTGATGATTGCTGTAGCTGAACAGGGACGGATTGAAGACACGATTACCGCTATTGGGAAGGTCATCCCGGAATTTGAACAGGTGATTACTAGTCCGATTTTATCAATTGTGGAGGAAGTTTATCATCAGGCGGGTGAGGAGATACTTGCCGGTTTACCGGTAATGCGACTGAATACGGAGATTGTCCATCTAGATCTGGACCGATTGACGGAGGAGTTAAAACTGCATAAGAATAAAAAAGTGCAGTTGAATCTTGCACTGGAACGTAATCGCACTGAGTTGCAGGCACGTCTGGATATAAAAAACCTGAATCTTGAACTGCTGCAATCAAAATTAAAACAGACCGAACATTTATTTGATATCGGTGCCGGAAGCAAAGATCATCTGGATCAAGCCAGGCTCAACCTGGAAATCGCCAATCGGGAATTAGTTTTACTGGAACAGACAATTGCCAATGAGGAGAGAACACTGGGTGCAGATTTGCGGGAGATTGATCTGACTATCGCGATTCAGGAGAAGTCGATTGCCGAAGTGGAACACCGGCTGGACCGGGCTGAAATTAGAGCCGAACGCAACGGAGTTATCACCTGGGTGAATGATAATATCGGTTCCACGATTCAACCGGGGGAAGCAGTTGTTAGAATCGCCGATCTGTCCAGCTTCAAAATAGAGGGTCAGATTTCTGATATTCATGCCGCTCACTTAAAGCTTGGTATACCGGTAAACGTGCGGATCAATGAACGTGCCTTGACAGGAAAAATAAGTGGTATTCAACCAACAATACGGAATGGGATCATAACTTTTTTTGTTGAACTGGAAAATAAAACTGATCAGGCCTTACGATCTAACCTGCGTGTCGACGTATACGTGATCACAGCCTATAAGGAAAATATCATCCGGGTTGAATATGGTCCATTCGTCCGCGGTCCCGGAAAGCAGCAATTATTCGTCATTGATAAAGATAAGGCTTATCGCCGAAGTGTTAGAATCGGTGCTACAAATCTGGACTTCATCGAAATTGAGGAAGGTGTAAAAGCCGGAGAACGCATCATCATCTCCGATATGGAAAAATATCGTCATCGGGATGTATTAAAAATCAGAAATAATTAAGGAACGTGTTTTAATTCACCAGGAGAAAATTATGATTAGATTGGAAGCAATAGACAAAGTTTACCAGACTGAAAAGATTGAAACGTTAGCCTTGCATGATATCAATATTGAAGTAAATAAAGGTGAATTTTTATCGGTGATGGGACCGTCGGGCTGCGGCAAAAGTACCCTGCTGAACATTATGGGCCTGCTTGATGAACCAACCAAGGGTAAGGTTTATCTGGAAGGTGAGTCTACGGATGAGTTCAAGGATCGGAAACGAGCCTATTTACGGAATCGTAAAATCGGTTTTGTATTTCAAAGTTATCATCTGATCAATGATCTGACTGTGCTTGATAATGTAGAATTACCGCTGATTTATCGAACTATGTCCGGTTCAAAGCGACGGCAGCGGGCTCAAGCAGCATTAGATAAAGTCGGTTTGAGTGCCCGGACAAAACATTTTCCAACACAACTATCTGGAGGTCAGTGTCAGCGGGTAGCAATTGCACGGGCAATCGTTGGTAATCCGGAGATACTGTTGGCGGATGAGCCTACAGGAAATCTGGACAGTGTCATGGGAGCCGAGATACTGGATATTCTTCAGAAGTTGGTGACCAATTACAGTACAACCATTGCGATGGTTACTCACGATGAAAATATAGCCCATCAGACTGATCGCATAATCCGCCTGTTCGATGGCAGTCAGGTCAATTAGGGGATTGAAATGCTAAAAAATTATCTGAAGACAGCGCTCAAAGTACTGTGGCGTCATAAACTATTTACTTTCATCAGTCTGTTCGGTATCAGCTTTACCCTGCTGATTCTGGTAGTGGCTGCATCGTTTGTCGATCATGCCTTTGGTCCGGTATCCCCGGAGAAAAAACTCGATCGCACGCTGTCGGTGACCACTGCTGTATTTAAGTCGAAAAGTGGTGGAACGGCTAACGGCCCCGTCCTGAGTTATTATTTTTTGAATAAATACGTCAAGAGTCTCCAGACGCCTGAGAAAATTTCAATTTCATCTTTCCATAATCCAGTGGTGGAATACCGGGACAAACGTCGGATCAATTTCGACATGAAATATGTAGATGGCGAATTCTGGGATATTTTGGATTTCGATTTCATCGAAGGCACTGGTTTCACTGTCAGTGCAGTCGAAAACCATACTCCACTGGCGGTGATAAATCAGGAATTGAAACAAGCGTATTTCGGGGATATCCCGGCGGTCGGAAAAACATTGACCGCGGACGGAACCAATTATCGGATCGTGGGAGTAGTGAAAAATGTTTCTTTAATCAGGATCATGCCCTATGCCGATATGTGGGTACCCCTGACGCTGTCGAAAGTTGATTTGAATAAACCTACCGTGATGCAATTCCCCGGCTGGTACGCGATGGTGCTGGCGCGAACCAAGGCAGATCTACCAATTATCCGACGTGAATTCGATAACCGGCTGCCGCTGGTTGAGTTTCCAGGCGGTAAATATGAAAGAATCATTACCGGTACCTCGACTTACAGCGAAGCATTCACCAGGAATATTTTCCGCAACGAGGAAGACAGCACTACACCGCTGATGACCTTTATAATTATTATAATTATCCTGTTCATGATCTTGCCGACGGTCAACCTGGTTAATATCAATTTAAGTCGAATATTGGAACGATCATCGGAAATTGGGATTCGCCGGGCCTTTGGAGCAACTTCTACTACCTTGATCGGGCAGTTTATCATCGAGAATATAATAATCACTTTTATTGGTGGTTTTATCAGTATTCTGCTGTCACTGGTAGTGATTACTATGATTAATAACAGCGGTTTTATTCCTCATGTTCATATGACGATCAATTTCCGGGTGTTTTTGATTAGCCTGGTCCTGGCGCTTTGCTTCGGATTATTATCCGGTGTTTACCCGGCCTATAAAATGTCACGGCTCAATCCCGTTGATGCTTTGCGAGGAGGTCAGCAATGATCAAGCAGATGTTCAAACTAATCTGGAACCGGAAGAAGCGCAATTTTCTAATGATGACCGGGATATTTATCTCATTTTTTGCCCTTTTCCTGGTGACTACAACGATTAATTATAATTTAGGTAATTATCTAAAACCACTGGGTTTTGATTATCATGATGTTTGGTATATCACTGTTGATTGGAAAACACAGTCAGTTGAACAGGTGACCTCCACAATGGAACAGGTTAATCATGCCTTGCGGGCAATTCCGGAAATAGAAGCTTTTACCTATTCACGGAGTTTTCTTTTTGCGCCGATGGTAATCTCGATGGATGAGTATAGCTATGATGGTACCACTCTAAATTCCCATATTCTGGAAGCCGGCGACAATTACGCGGATATCCTGAATATCAAGCTGACCGCCGGGCGCTGGTTCAGCGAACAGGATAATATTGCCCTGCGCCGGCCAGTTGTGATCAATCGACAGTTAAAGGAAAAACTTTTAGGAGACACAGAACCGATTGGGGCCATAATAATTAATGAAGATGAGGAGCTTGAAGTAATCGGATTGGTCGAAGAATTTCGCAACAGTGGCCAGTTCACAGGGACTAAAAACGTCTTGTTTACGCGGGTGGACATGAATGATGAAAAGGGCTGGAAAGGATTTGCCACTAACGAGTTCGGACGATTATTGTTGAAAATCCGACCAGGTACCGGCATAGTTACCGAGGAAAGAATATTAAAAAATGTATCGAGCGTGGCCAGGGACTGGACAATAAAAATTCATCGGTTGGAAGATGTGCGCAGTTCCGCCAATCGAACATCGATGATTGTACCAATAATTCTGGCAATAATCTGTGGTTTTCTGATAATAAATGTAGCCTTGGGTCTATTCGGCGTGATCTGGTACAATACCAATCATCGCCGGGCAGAGATCGGATTGCGCCGGGCAATGGGCTCCACAATCCGCCAGATTCATTCCCAGATTATCGGGGAGGCGCTGGTGCTGTCAACCTTCGGTATGGGCGTCGGAATCTTTTTCGCTGTACAGTTTCCATTGCTCGATCTGATACCGTTTGTAAGCACAGCCACCTATACCGTTTCAATCCTGTTGTCGATTGTAGTGATATACCTGATAACAATCCTTTGCGCCCTGTACCCAAGTAATCTTGCAGCTGGTTTGCAGCCGGCGATTGCACTGCATGATGAATGATTGAATGTGCATTGCCACGTTTATAAATTGCCTGGAAATAGATGTCAAAGATACTGATAGTAGATGATGATCCGGCGGTGCGAGCTTCGCTCGAACTGCTGTTGAAACGCACCGGGTATCAATCCCTGCTGGCCCAGAATCCAACCGAGGCGCTGGCCAGTGTTGATAAAAATAACCCGGCTTTGATTTTGCTGGATATGAATTTTTCCCGTGCCACCAGTGGCGCGGAAGGATTGGAACTGCTGGCAGAGTTACGTCGCGTCAAACCGGAAATACCGGTAATGCTGATTACAGCCTGGGGTACCATTGATCTAGCGGTGCAAGGCATGAAAACCGGTGCGGTTGATTTCATCAATAAACCCTGGCAAAATGACCATTTACTCCGATCGATCGAGACGGCTTTAAACCTATCGCAGAATAAACAGGCAACTAAAACTCAAACATTATCTCGGAAAGAATTGGATCAAGAATTTGATTTCGCAAAGCTGATTGGTGAAGATCAGCAACTGTTGAATATTCTGGATACAATCGGAAAGGTAAGCGCCACCGATGCAGCAGTTTTGATCCTGGGTGATAGCGGGACTGGCAAAGAATTGATCGCCGAAGCAATCCATCAAAATAGTCCGCGTCAGGATCAACCATTTGTTAAAGTCAACCTTGGGGGAATATCCACTACCTTATTCGAGAGTGAAATGTTCGGGCATAAAAAAGGCGCTTTTACCGATGCCCGCCAGGATCGAGTGGGGCGGTTTCAGAAAGCAAACCGGGGTACCATTTTCCTTGATGAAATCGGCGATCTGGATCGCACCAGTCAGGTAAAACTGCTGCGGGTACTGCAGGATCGATCATTTGAAATTCTGGGTTCAAGCCAGACGCAGCAGGTTGATGTTCGTTTGGTCTGTGCTACTAACCGGGATCTGAATCTGATGGTATCAGAAGGTGATTTCCGTGAAGATCTTTTTTATCGGATCAACCTGATCACCCTGAAATTACCGGCCCTTCGAGAACGTCCGGGCGACATCCCGATCCTGGCCGGTCATTTTATCAATAATCTAAAGAAAATATATGGCCGCGCTGAACTTAAGGTCGAACCATCAGCGCTGGAATGGTTGAAGAAACTGAGTTGGCCCGGGAATGTCAGAGAGCTGAAAAACCTGGTTGAGCGTACGGTACTGGTTTCTGACAAGGAAATTATCAAACAGGCGGATTTTGCCGAACAGCTGGAGTCCGGACCTAAACCAAAATCAGGTTTAACATTGCCGCAGGTGGGTGAAATGACGCTGGAAGAAGTGGAAATTTCCATGATTAAAAAAGCCCTGGAATTTCATGACCGGAACATCAAGCAGGTGGCCCAATCCCTTGGATTGAGTCGCGCAGCCCTGTATCGCCGTCTGGAAAAATATAGCCTGAATTGATGAGGTTGCGTACAAAATACATTATTTTTATTATTTTACTGCACTGTATATTTTTCATTCTCTCACTCCAGTTATTGACAATGCACCGCTGGTGGTTTTTAGCCAGTGAAATCCTGATTCTGATTTCAATCTCGATATCGGTTGGGCTGTACCGGTCATTGATTCGGCCGGTCAATCTGATAACAGCTGGTATTGAAACACTGAATGATCGTGATTTTAGTACAACCTTCAGTAAGGTTGGTCAATTTGAAATGGATCAGTTGATTAATGTATATAACCGGATGATCGATCAACTGCGTGAGGAGCGGATACGCCAGCGCGAACAGAATTTTTTCCTGGAAAAGCTGGTGGCTGCGTCGCCGGTCGGGATTATTATCCTGGATTTCGATGGGAAAATTACCCAGTTAAATCCTGCCGCCAGGCAGGCACTTGGCTGGAATTCCGATCAGTATCTTGGTTCCAATCTGGGGGATTTTAAAAGAGGGTTGGCCCCCCTGCTGGCAGAATTAGTACCTGGCGAAGCGCAAATAATACGGATTAGTGGTGTGTCAGCTTATAAATGTCGCAAATCGCAATTCAGGAGCCAGGGATTTTACCATCATTTTATTCTGATCGAAGAATTGACTGATGAAATTTATCAATCTGAAAAACGGGCCTATGGAAAAATCATTCGCCTGATGTCCCATGAGATCAATAATTCGATCGGTGCCGTCAACTCAATTCTTGATTCATTCTTGGGCTATAAAGAATTTTTACCTGTCGATGATCAGGGTGATTTTCAACAGGCCATTGATGTTGCCATTACCCGCAACCGACATTTAAATCAATTTATGACCAATTATGCCGAGGTGGTTCGACTGCCCAAACCGGACCGGGTCAAATATGATCTGCACCAGCTGCTGAAAACAGTGGAAACTTTAATGCAAGTCCAATGTAACCGACAAAAAATTGTCTGGCAGTGGCAACTGGGGTCAGAAACATTCGATGTGCCGATCGATGTTCAGCAGTTTGAACAGGTGCTGGTCAATATCATTAAGAATGCCGTGGAAGCGATAGAATCCACTGGGACTATAACGGCTATAACGGCGTTGCGCCCGGTAAAAACATTGGTGATTCAAGATACAGGCAGTGGATTCACAGCAGCTGTCCAGCAGCAGTTGTTCACGCCATTTTTCAGTACCAAAGTAAATGGTCAAGGTATCGGATTGACCCTGGTCAGGGAAATATTAATGAACCATGGTTTCCGGTTTACACTGGATCGCGTTGATTCCGCTAAAACGGAATTTAGAATATACTTTACTTAAGCCGTTTTTCCGGTGATTGCTTATTAGCTTTTTTCCGTCTCCGGTAACTGAATATTTTAGCAATTATCTGAAGATCGGCGCTGGAATCCACATCGATGGCAGTACCACCGTGCGATATTCCTACCACCTGCAACGATTTATGATATAACTGCTCGAATTTTCCAGTGATCCAGCTGAATGGAATGCCGCGACGGTACTGGATCAGAACATTTGAGCCAAGGTCTTCACGTACCAGACGTTGCGTTGCCGGGCGGAGCAGTTTTCGCAATGCCCGCAGATGATTTATCTGATCGGCCGTGAAACCATTTAAATCGGTCAGAGCCAGGCTGGTAAGCCGAACACCGATCCGGCCCCGTTTATCCAAATCTTCAGGTTTGGTGTAAGGTTCAGGCTCCAATCCGGCCGGCAATAGTCGCATATAGGGACGGGGCATATACTGCGCCAGCTCCTCTAAAACAGCCGCTTTCACTACCGGCAGTATAAAATCATATTCCAGGTAGGACTGGCTGATTGTTAGAAAATTTTCGATACTGCGGACGGTTGTCAGTGGCGAATCACCCATGACCACCAACGCGTGCCCTTGCCCGCCAATTGAATCGTAACCGCGCATTACATTCTCCCCGAACGATCCTCCCTGCGGTATTATCTCAAATTGATCGGTTGGAAAATTGGCTTTAGTCAAGGCCTTTTGCAGTTCCGCTTCCGGTCCGATAATTTTTACTTGATCGATCGATGGTGATTTGGCCAAAGTATTCAGTACATATAGTATCAGGGGATATTTTCCGGGCTGACCATTGATTGTACCGGAAATTTCCCGGGTTGTTTTATAGCGCTTGGTTGGCAGATAATGTTCACGATAACGATACATATCAGTAAAGAAGGTGACTAAATCATGCCAGCGAATATTCTTGCGCCCACCGGCCAGGACGATGGTCGGGACAGGTCTGGTGATTGTTTGATTCTGCATTTTTTACCCGCTTACCCAGAAAGCACCATCTACCCTGAAACTACGAAGGGCAGAACCGTCTGTGAAGCCATGGTGATCCTGATAATAAATTACAGTAGAATTTTCACTTGAAACAACCATCCGATAGCTGAAATTGATGATTAATATAGTCCGAATTGTCGCAGCCGCCGATTAAGATCCCGGGCATTTCCCACCAGTTGATCCAAACGGCGCCAGAAAGCCGGTCCGTGGTTCCGGTGCTCAGTATGCACCAGTTCATGCAGAATCACATAATCCCGCAATTGTGCCGGCAGATTATATAATTGGATATTCAGGCTGATATTATTTTTGGTTGAGCAGCTGCCCCAACGGGTTTTTTGATTCCTGATATAGACGCGATTATAGTGGAAGCCATGCTTTTCAGCCAGGACAGTAACTCGATCCCGCAGCCAAATTTTCGCTTGTTCAACCGGGATATCAGGCAGTTCCAGTAGCCGCTGCTCTTGTTGTTTGACGCGGTTCAGTTGGTTGCTGGTCCAGGCCAGGCGGGGCATAAGCATTTTTTCGGCTTTTCCGAATGAAATACCGGCCGGTACAGCTACCCGGATTCCCCGGAAGGGCCGGACTGAAATCACCACCCGGCGCGCCCGGGTACTGTGCTCAAACAGAACTGGTCCCAAACCGGGAATCAGTTTTTCCAATTCCGTTTTTCCAAGCATACAATATTTAGTTTGATTTACCGATGGAGTATACTCACCGAAATTGATTCGGAACATCAATGACCTACTCGAAATATACCAAGGCAAATTATGCTTGTATCAATTAACTGATTTGGAATGATTTTTGTTTAATTTCGTGCCTGGTAGAATGGCTAAAATGGAAATTGTCCATTCCATCCAGACCGGAACTTCAGTAGCAAACAGTTGATTCAATGATCAAAAAAGTAAAAGTAAAAGATTTATCGATTGGGATGTATGTCCACGATTTCAATTGTGGCTGGTTATCACACCCGTTTTATAAGTCGCAAATGTTAATCAAGGATGATCAATTGATCGAGAAGATCATAAAAACAGGCATTCATGAAATATACATCGATACAGCTAAGGGGAAAGATCTGTCGACCGCCCCAACGGCCGCTGAAGCCAACCGAAAACTGAATTCCGATCTTAGAAAAAGTTTTAAAAGAACCGTCAAACACCCCACCCAGTCAACTTCCGAGGTTAACCGAACAACTTATCACGAGGAGATCAAGAAAGCTCACACGGTGAAGGAGCAGGCTCGGGAGCATATGGGAAAAGTTCTGGCAAATGCAGCTACCGGTGAGAAACTTGACCTTGAAGGAATTGCACCAATGGTTGATAACATGGTTGAGTCAATCACTCGGAATGAAAATGCCCTGATTTCATTACTGCGGGTCAAAAAAGTGGATGAATATACTTTTATGCATTCCATGAGCGTCGGTGCGCTGCTGATTGCTTTTGCGAAACATGTTGAATTGAATGACGAAGAGATAAAAAATATTGGAATTGGCGGAATGCTCCATGATATTGGAAAAATGCAGATCCCGATCAATGTGTTGAATAAACCGGCCCGTTTGACCGATGAAGAATTTCAGCAGATTAAAGATCATGTCGTACATAGTCACCGGCTACTGGAAAAAAATTCCGATCTTGACCCACTAATCTTGCAGGTGGCTGGTGAGCATCACGAGCGCTATGACGGTACCGGGTACCCGGCCGGGCTGAGTGGAGATGGAATCAGCCTTGGAGGTCAAATGGCTGCAATTGTCGATGTCTATGACGCCCTGTCCTCCGATCGTATTTATCACAAAGGATTGTCACCGGCCGAGACAGTTAAAAAATTATATGAGTGGGGAAAATTCCATTTCAACTCTGAACTGGTCCATAAGTTTATTGCCTTTATCGGTATATATCCGGTTGGTACCGTTGTCAGGCTGGATAATGGCAAAATCGGAGTGGTGATTGAGGCTAACCGAACGACACCAACCGTCCGGGTTGTTCACGATATTACGAAGAACAGACCTACCAGGCAGTACGATATAAATTTGGCCGTCGGTATGGGACGGACCATCCGTGTTGTTGATAATGAGGAACCTGGCGATTGGGACCTCGATGTTGCTGCCATCCTCGCGACAAATTGAGGCATTATAATTACCAAGCGTTGGTTCAGCTGATACTTTGATTCATGCAGTCTTCATTATTTGACTGCATTACCCGTTGAATTCAAACGATAGCAAAACCGATTACAGATTTGAGCTTACGAAATCCCAGTTAATTAATTCCCAGTAAGCTTTCAGATAAGTTGGCCTGGCGTTACGGTAATCGACATAATAGGCATGTTCCCAGACATCACATGTGAGCAATGGTTGGTTCCTGTAGCCATCGGTCAACGGGCAGCCAGCGTTGGATGTATTCACTATCTCCAGTTTACCGGCTTTATTTTTTACCAACCAGGTCCAGCCTGAACCAAAATTAGTAATGGCAGAAGCTGTAAACTTCTCCTTAAAGCTTTCAAATGATCCAAATTCCTGAACTATTTTTTCTGCTAGATCGCCAGTTGGTGCTCCGCCACCTTCCGGTGATAAACACTTCCAGTAAAAGCTGTGATTCCAGACCTGTGCCGCATTATTAAACAAGCCGCCGGTGGGCGCCTTTTTAATTATTTCTTCCAAACTGAGGTCAGCAAATTCAGTTCCTGCGATCAGATTATTTAAATTGGTGACATAGGCATTATGGTGTTTACCGTGGTGAAACTCAAGTGTTTCTTTTGAGATATGCGGTTCTAATGCATCAATTGCGAAGGGTAGTTCTGGTAATTTGTGTTCCATGGTGTACCTCCTGTGATTTAATTATAGTCGCTTTTTAGCTTCTACGACATTGAATTTATTTATCCTTGTAAAAAGTGAGCAACATTCCTTCGGATGTGGCAACAACAGCCTGTTTTACCAGGCTGCCAAATAAGTTGCTAACTATCCAAGCATCGATTTATAATTTTTTGGCATGGTCATTTAGATAACCAGCAACGCCCTCAGCGGTTTCGGCCATTCCGTCTTCACCATCCTGCCAGCCAGCGGGGCAAACTTCACCGTGCTTTTGGTTGAATTCCAGGGCATCCACCATGCGCAGCATTTCATCTATATTCCGGCCCAAGGGCAGATCATTGATTACGGCATGACGAATAATGCCTTTTTCATCTATCAGAAATGAAGCTCGCAGGGCAACGTCACCACCAACGGTAGTATTGTATTCTGATTCGTCGGTTGCAACAAATGCTTCTTCGGAATCTTTTAATACATCGTAAGCGCGGGCAATATTTTTATCAATGTCAGCGATGAGCGGATATTTCACATCACCGATCCCACCGTTGTTGACCGAGGTGTTTTTCCAGGCCCAGTGACTAAATTTGGAATCCACCGAGCAACCTAAAACCTGGACTCCGCGTTTTTCAAATTCGGCCAAACGATGGTCAAAAGCGATTATCTCCGTAGGACATACAAAGGTGAAATCCAGGGGGTAGAAAAACAGAACGACTTTCTGGCCTTTATAATCTGACAGACTAACTTCTTTAAAAGTATTATCAGGCATTATTGCCTGGGTTTTGAAATCCGGTGCTGGTTTAGTTACTAACATTATTTACTCCATATTAATTGACGGTTATACAATTTTGACAGGTACCGGTAAGTTGAAAATTTCCTCCGGTAATATTGTGTTCGCAATTGTTATTTAGATCGGAAATCAAATCGCTGACAGGATGATCCAGATCATAAATTTGATTACAGTTATTGCAGAAAAAATGGGGATGATGATCAGTGTTACTGTCATAATGAATAACATTCCCAAATCTGATTGCCTGCAATGTTTTGTTCGCGACTAATTGATTTAGGTTTCGGTAAACCGTCCCCAAACTGATATTCGGCATAATATCACGTACTTTCGAATAGACCCAGTCAGCAGTGGGGTGAACGGGATTCATTTGTACTATCTGCATTATCGTGGCGCGTTGTTTACTGTAACGCATAAGATTTCCTTTTTGCATAATCGAAATTAAGCATTAAAACAATTATTGTCAATAATAGTAATCATTACTATTAATATACAAACTCAATACATCCTTCCAACTGTAACAATACGATTATTACTAATCCTGCAAATTAAATTGCATTTCTTGAATTGAGGATCCAGTCAATTTTCGGTCAAATAAATTATCACTGTTGCATTATGCATAATCTTAAAGCGAATTTGAGATGAGCAATGGGGAGCATAATTTAGAGGAATTGCATGACTGACTTACTGTTTGTTGAAAGATATTTTAAGCAAGGCGCTGAATTTCTGGGAGTCAAATATCCCATTATCTGTGGGGCCATGACCTGGGTAAGTGATCCCCAATTAGTAGCGACTGTAAGTAATTCTGGTTGCTTTGCCAGTCTGGCCGGCGGAAACACGCCGGTTGATATTCTGCATAAGCAGATTGAGGAGACACGCACATTGACCGATAAACCTTTCGGCGTTAATCTGATTACGCTTGCGCCGGTATATAAAGATCATATTAAGCTGGTAGAAGAATCCAAGCCGGACTTTGTCATATTTGCGGGTAGTTTCCCTCGGGGCAACGAAGTAAAACGTGTAAAAGCAACCGGCGCAAAAGTAATGTGTTTTGCCTCCACAAAATCGATTGCTGAGCGTATGATTCGTTATGGTGCCGATGCCCTGATTCTGGAGGGGATGGAAGCCGGGGGGCATGTTGGTCATGTGAGCCTTTCAATTTTGTTACAACAGGTTTTATTTGAAGTAGAAGACGTGCCGATATTTGTTGCCGGCGGCATCGGTTCCGGGAAAATGTGTGCCCACCTGTTATTAATGGGGGCATCCGGTATCCAGATGGGAACGCGTTTTGCCGTGGCTCAAGAAGCCAATACCCATCAGAAATTCAAAGAACGATTTATCAGTGCCAATGCACGAGACGCGATTGCTACACCCCAGATTGACAGCCGTCTGCCAGTTGTTGCTGTTCGCGCCCTGAAGAATAATGGTCACGAGCAGTTTAATCAACTACAACTGGATCTGCTGAAAAAGTTGGACGCTGGCGAAATCGGTCGGATGGATGCTCAATTGAAGGTAGAGGAATTCTGGATTGGAGCCTTGCGCCGGGCAGTGGTTAACGGCGATGTGGATTACGGATCACTGATGGCAGGGCAATCTGTTGGATTGGTTAATAAAATTCAAACCGTGGATGAGATAATTCAGGAAATAATTGGCGATGCGGAAAGAGAGCTTCGGAGTGTCTCTGAGAAACTCACGACTGTCAGGTTAAAA